>CAXTYH010000025.1:0-78549 GCA_964248405.1 uncultured Bryobacteraceae bacterium | reverse complement strand
AAAAGCGGACCACTCACGTGTGAACTAGAGCGGTCAACTCACATACTAACGACAATCTGGTGGCCTCGCATTGCAGGCTGATCAGCGGTAGAGTATCCTGTAAAAATCAACCGGGTTTTAGTTCACCCGTTCCCCGTCAGAACACCTTTTCGCTCCGCTTGCGATTGAAGTTGCAGCATCTTCGTGCGAGGCCGTTCTGTCCCTATCCGAACACCTGTCCATCTTTGGCCAATTACTACCGGATTCGCTGAGTCCAGAGCCGACTTCCGCCTTCGTCGCTCCGGAGATCACAACCACGGCTACACACTGTCCATATTGCGCTATGCAATGCGGGATGAATGTAGTAGTTGAAAAACAACGCGTGTACGTAGAGTCGCGCGACTTTCCCGTCAATCAGGGCGGACTGTGCCAGAAAGGCTGGACCGCTGCTGATCTCCTCGGTCATCCGGACCGGCTCGCCTCGCCGCTCCTGCGCGACCGCAAGAACGGGGCGCTTCGCAAGGCCTCTTGGGACGAGGCTTTGGACCGCATTGCCGGCGAGGTCCGGAGACTGCAGGGCACATACGGCAAGGACGCTGTCGGCATCTTCGGCGGCGGTGGCCTCACCAATGAGAAGGCCTATGCGGTAGGCAAGTTCGCCCGGGTTGCTCTGCAGACGGCCAACATCGATTACAACGGCCGGTTCTGCATGTCTTCGGCCGCTGCTGCGCTGACCAAGTCGCTCGGGATGGATCGCGGACTGCCATTCCCTCTTGCCGATATTCCCTATGCCCAAACCATTCTGCTGGTGGGAAGCAACGTTGCCGAAACATTGCCGCTTGCCACCCGTTACTTTGAAGCGCAGCGTGCGAATGGCGGCTCGCTGATTGTTGTTGATCCTCGCAGAACACCGACTGCAGCCGCCGCCACCTTGCACCTGCAGATTACGCCCGGTACCGATGCTGCGCTCGCGAACGGCTTGTTGCATCTTTTGATTCGAGAGCGCTACGTCGACGGCCAGTTCATTGAAGATCGGACGACCGGTTTTGAGAGTGTGAAGCGAGCCGTCGCTTCCTACTGGCCCGCGCGCGTAGAGCGAATCACCGGGGTAAGTGAACGTCAACTGGAAGCGGCGGCCCGCTTAATCGGTCGGGCAGCGAGCGCGATGGTTCTTTCGGCTCGCGGTCCGGAGCAGCAGAGCCGCGGCGTCGACAATGTGCTGAGCATGATCAACCTGGCTCTGGCCACGGGCAACGTCGGCAGACGTTACGGTGGCTTTGGATCGTTAACCGGCCAGGGAAACGGTCAAGGCGGTCGCGAGCATGGACAGAAGGCGGACCAGCTTCCCGGCTATCGAAAGCTAGACAATCCGGAACACCGCAAGTACGTGGCCGGCGTGTGGGGCATTAATGAGGCGGACTTGCCGCAGCCGGGCCGCTCGGCCTACGAACTGCTGGATACGCTCGGGACCGAGGCCGGCCTGAAAGGGCTCTTGGTATTCGCCTCCAATGTGGCCGTGTCGGCTCCAAACGCCAGGCATATCGAAGAGCGCTTGCAATGCCTTGATTTGCTGGTGGTCTCAGACATTTTTCTCTCCGAGACAGCCGCCCTGGCGGATGTTGTTCTGCCCTGCCTGCAGTGGGCCGAAGAGAGCGGAACCATGACAAATCTGGAAGGGCGTATTCTGCTGCGGCAAGCGGCTGTCAAAGCTCCCGAAGGCCCTCGCTCTGATCTGGCAATCCTGGAAGCTCTCGCGCAGCGCTTGGGACACGGGAGCAAATTCTCGGCTGACCACGCCGTGGTGTACGACGAGTTGCGCCGCGCCTCCGCCGGCGGTGTGGCTGATTATTCCGGCGCCACCCACGAAAAAATCAGGGAGCAGAATGGAGTTTTCTGGCCTTGTCGCGGCGATGATCATCCGGGTACGCCCCGGCTCTTCGAGGAAACTTTCCCTACCCCTGATGGCCGCGCCCGCTTTCACGTCGTCGAGTTTATCGAATCATCGGAGCAGCCGGATACCGAATATCCGCTCTTTTTGACTACCGGACGTATTCTGGCTCACTATCAGTCGGGCACCCAGACCCGCCGGGTGGAACGGCTGAATAAGCTGGCGCCCGAAGCCTTCGTTGAGATTCATCCGGCTACCGCTCGCGGCTACAAGATCGAAGAAGGCGACCTGGTTCGTCTGACCACCCGGCGCGGAGAGGCCAGCTTGAAAGCTGTTTTGTCGCCGTACATTCGGTTCGACACAATTTTCGTTCCCTTTCACTATGCCGGATCGGGGCGCGCAAACCTCTTAACGAATCCCAAGCTCGACCCGGTCTCCCGCATGCCCGATTTCAAAGTCTGCGCGGCGCGATTGGAAAAAGTGATTTCATGTTAGAAAAACCAGCATTCATCCAGGGCATCTTCTCGTTCGAAGGCAAAGGTCTTCAGTCGCCGCAGCCCTTCTCTCCACCCATCACGTACAAGGTTCCTTTCGATAAGCGATCTCAGCTCGTCTACTTTCGAGCCGGCAGCTCTTCACCCGAGATGGTTTGCTTCCTGCTCGTTCGAGATGGAAAGCCCGTGCGTTACTTCCCGGTGGCAGCCAAAGGCGCGACTCACGTGCCGCTTGCCGTCGTCGAGGATCTGCATCCGGAGACCCAATTGGAGGTCATGTTCGCTGCTCCTGCAGGTGAAAAGGGAACCGTCGTACTCGACATCGGAATGATGGAGTTTTAACCATGGCAAAACAGAAGCTCGTAGTCATCGGCAACGGCATGGCCGGCGCCCGCGCGGTGGAAGAGATTCTCGCGCGCGGCGGGGCCGAACGGTTTGACATCACCATGTTCGGCGATGAGCCTTATGGAAATTACAACCGGATTCTGCTCTCAAATGTTCTAAACGGTTCGCAGAATGAGGAAGAAATCTTCTTAAATCCCCTTTCCTGGTATCGCGAGAACAACATCCAGCTGCATGCGGGAGTACGTGTCGAACGCATTCTGCGGGCCTCTCGATATGTGGTGGGCGAGGGAGTTATTGAACCATACGACAAGGTAATTATCGCCACGGGCAGCAGCTCTTCTCTGCCGCCTATCCAGGGCCTTTACAGGTCGGATGGCTCACTGAAGCCGGGCGTCTTCGTGTTTCGCAGTCTGGATGACTGCCGCGATATCGCCGGGTATACAGAAGGGCGTGCGCGCGCGGTTGTCATTGGCGGTGGCTTGCTTGGGCTCGAGGCGGCGCGGGGTCTTCAGAACTTCGGTTTGCGGGTCGAAGTAGTCCATCGCGGTTCACACCTGATGGGGCAGCAGCTGGACGGTGTCGCCGGGTCTATTCTCAAGAACACGATGCATTCGATGGACATTGCGGTCCATCTGCGCAAGAACACCGAAGCCGTCCTGGGCGAGGACTACGTCACCGGAATTTCGTTTTCGGACGGAACAGCTCTCGACTGCGACATGGCCGTTATCGCCATCGGGATCAGTCCCAACGTGGATGTCGCCGTGCGCAGCGGTCTTACCGTGGAACGGGCCATCGTGGCCGACGACCATATGCGTTCTCCCGACGACCCCAACATCTTCATCGTTGGAGAATGCGCGCAACATCGCGGCACCTTCTACGGTTTGGTGGCCCCTCTCTGGGAACAGGCAAAGGTCTTGGCTGATCAAATCACCGGAGCTAATCCGGCAAACGCTTACCGCGGCTCCAAAGTCTCCACAAAGTTGAAGGTGATGGGCGTAGAGTTAGCTTCTATGGGCGTCACCGAGCCGGAGGACGAACGAGATGAAATCATCCAGTTCACCGAGCCGAAGAAGGGAGTATATAAGAAGCTCATCGTTCGGGACGGCCGTCTGATCGGCGCCATCCTGCTGGGCGACATCAGCAAGGCAGCGTATCTCACGCAGGCCTTCGATCGCAATACACCGCTGCCTGAAGATCGGCTCGCCCTCCTGTTTGACCTGGGAACGCCATCGAAGAAAGTGACGATGGAAGAGATGCCGCTCGACACTCAGGTTTGCAACTGTAACGGTGTCAGTAAAGCCGCTCTTATGGCCTGCGTGAAAAGCGGACGCCGCACGACGAAGGCCGTCATGGATGCCACGCGCGCCGGTCTTGGATGCGGCTCCTGCAAGGGCATGGTGGAGGAGGTGATCCAGTGGGCCGCGGGCGGCCAGATCGAAGAAGATCCCTCGGTTCATTACTACGTGCCCGGTGTGCCGCTGAATAAGACGGATTTGATTCGCGCCTGTCGTGAGCAGAATTTGAAATCCGTCTCCTCGGTGTTTAAAGCTCTGGCGGGCGGTAAAGAAGATCCCGGCAGCAAACCGGGGCTGGCATCGCTGCTCAGCATTATTTGGGCCGATGAGTACCAGGAGGAGCGCGATGCTCGCTTCATTAATGAACGCGTGCACGCCAACATACAAAGGGACGGCACCTTTTCTGTGGTTCCGCAGATGGCTGGCGGTGTTACCTCGCCTACCCAATTGCGCCGCATTGCTGACGTGGCCGACAAGTACCATGTACCGTTGGTGAAGCTTACCGGCGGTCAGCGTATTGACCTAGTCGGAGTGAAGAAAGATGACTTGCCTAAGATGTGGCAGGATCTCGACATGCCGTCCGGGCATGCGTACGGGAAAAGCTATCGAACCTGCAAGAGTTGCATCGGAACCGATTACTGCCGTTACGGCGTTGGCGACAGCATTTCGCTGGCAGTGCGCATTGAGACTTATTTGAAAGGTATCGATTCTCCGCACAAGATGAAGATGGCGACCGCCGGCTGCCCGCGCAACTGCTCGGAAGCCATGGTGAAGGACTTTGGCGCAGTCGCGGTGGAAGGGGGCCGATGGGAACTCTACATTGGCGGCGCCGCCGGGGCTCATGTCCGCAAGGGCGACATTCTTTGCACGGTAGACAGTCCAGATGCGGTGATGACTTACCTTTCCCGATTCGTGCAGTATTACCGCGAGAATGCCAAGTACTTAGAGAGAACCTACAGCTTTATTGAGAGAGTGGGCATCGAGAAGATTCGTGCTGTCGTGGTCGACGATAGTGAAGGCATCGCCGCTCAACTGGAAGCCAATCTGTTGAGGAGCACAACCGCCTACAAAGACCCGTGGAAGGCTGCTCTCACCTCGCAGGTTCCCAATGAGTTCTCATCCGTATTGCGAGTCATTCAATGAGCGGAAACGCAACCGAGCGCTTCGTTACCACCCTTGGTGAGATTCCGCCCGGTGAGGGCCGTGCCTTTGAGATCGATGGTAAACGGCTTGCTATTTTCCATACGCGAGCCGGGGAGGTATTTGCCACTGACGCCATGTGTCCACACAAGGGCGGGCCCATGGCAGATGGCCTGCTTGGAGATGGGACGGTACTCTGTCCGTTGCATGCCTGGAAGTTCGATTTGCGTACCGGTGACGCGATCACGGGTCTGTGCTCCATTAACATCTATCCTGCCCGGCTTGATGATAAGAACCACATCCTTTTAAGAATCTGAGGCCACGCCCGGAGAGTGGCAAGGCATGGAGTTTGCGGGCGTCCCGGAATCGAACGGAGGTTTCCAGGAACGAACAGCTATAACGCCTTCGAGGACTTCCGTTAGGTCGATTTAAGAGCAATTCCGGAAGGTACGTCCATGGCCAAAGACGTGCATAACCTCTTGCATGACTCAATGGCCGGTGACGCTCCGCGCACTTCTTCGCAAGCCGAGTTTTACTCTCATGGCGATCGCTCTGCTGGCTGGCGGCATCGCTGCCAACGCCACGGTATTCTCCTTTGTCTCAACCATCTTTCTCAAGCCGCTGCCCTATCCAGCCGCTGACCGCCTTGTTTTCATCTTCGAGGCAAATGCCAGTAAGCACGAAGCGACAAGCTTGATGGCGCCGGTGCGCATTGAAGACTGGAACCGACTCAACCGGGCCTTTACGGCCATTTCAGGATGGTATACAGACACCAAAACAGATCGGACCGGCACAGTGCCCGAGCGTCTGCGCACGTACTCGGTAGCGCCCCGCTTCTTTGCGGTTTACGGAACCAAGCCACTGCTGGGGCGGACGTTTAAGCCCGACGAGGAAGTGGAGGGTGGACCCAATACCGTAGTGATCAGCGACGCTTTCTGGAGTCGCCGCTTCAACCGTTCGCCGCACGCGATTGGAAGCAGACTCCGCCTCGGCTCTGATGCGTACACAGTGGTCGGGGTGATGCCGCCTGCGTTTCTCTCCCCAACCATCGACATCTGGTTGCCGGCGAAGCTTAACTCTTACCTTCTGGGAGCTCGGGACGCTCGTTTCTTTACCGGTGTGGGGCGCCTACGGGCAGGTCAGACTGTCGACCAGGCCAGGGCAGATTTGGCGAGTGTGCAGCGTCAGTTGGGACTGGATTTTCCCGCTACTGACAAGGGTTGGTCGGCGGTAGTTACCGGCATGAAAGATTCCATAGTGGGCGAGCACGGCCGCTACGTGTGGATTGCCTTCGCCGCCGTGGCTGTTCTCATGCTTCTGGCCTGCGTCAATCTTGCTGGTCTTATGTTAGGGCGCATGCAGCAGCGCCGGAATGAACTAGCGATCCGAGTCTCGCTTGGGGCAACTCGCGGACAGCTCGTAGCTGCGATTTTGCGCGAAGTCACTCTCATCGTGGTCGCCGGCAGCGTGCTTGGCATGGTAATCAGTTTCTCCATGACCTCTGCGGCAGCCAAGGTGTTTACGACTCTGCCACGCATATCCGAACTGCAGACTGACTGGCGATCGCTGGGTTTTATTGGGCTGCTAGGAGCTATCACGATCCTCCTGGTTGGTCTTGCTCCGGCACTACAGATGACTCGCGGGAGTCTTGCGTCCGGTCTCACGCAAGGCGGCAGAAGTCAGCTTGGAAGCCGCTTTAGTCTGCACCAAGCACTGCTTGTGGTTCAGTTCGCAATCACAGTCGTTCTCCTGGCCTCGGCAGGCTTGCTGCTCCGCAGCTATCAAAAGCTTACGAAGATTGATGCGGGCTTCAACCCCGACCATGTCCTTACCTTTCACGTGGGAGCCGAGTGGGCCGAAGACCGGATTGCCGTGGGCAGACTGCAACGGGATCTGATCCAGACTCTGCAGAGCACTCCGGGCGTGGCAGCCGCCGGCCTGACCAATTTCCTGCCCACCGATGAGGCTACCTTGCGCTATCAATATCAAGTGGAAGGTCTGGCCGCTGATACCACCGAGCATGCGTTTACTGCCGGCAGCCGGACGGTGAGCGGTGGGTACTTAAGAGCGCTGCGGGTTCCAATACTCGCCGGAGCAAGTTGCGCCGACACGCCCGGAGACATGAACTCGAAGGAGGCGCCTACAGCCTTGGTCAACCGCTCGTTTGCGGAAGCATTCGGACAAGGTCACAATCTGCTCGGAAGGCATCTGAAAATTTTGGGAACCGGAGGCTCGGCGGACCATAGAGTTATCGGAATCGTTGGGGATGTGCGAGAGGACAGCCTGCGCACTCCGGCCGTACCGTATGTGTACACCTGCAGCGTGGCAGGCGGCTGGCCTGATCCTGAGTATGTAGTTCGAACAAAGGACGACGCGAACGCTTTCTCCGCTTCAGTGCGCGCGATTGTGCGCCGGTTAGCGCCGGACCGCGCGCTCTTTGGAATAGAGACCATGGACAACCACGTGGATAGTGCGCTGGAACAGCCCCGGCTTACCGGTTGGCTTCTCGCAGGCTTTGCGGCTGCGGCTGTCCTACTCGCGGCCTGCGGTCTCTACAGCTTGTGCACGTTGATTGTCGCAACCCGGACTCGCGAGATTGGAATGCGCATGGCCTTAGGCGCTCGTACCGTCAACGTAATTACCGGCGTGCTTTCACGTTCCGCGAAGCTGGTTGCCCTCGGTGTCCTGCTTGGTGCGGGAATGGCGCTTGTCGCAGGCAACCTGATACGCTCGCTGCTTTTCGGCGTGACCGAGTTCGACCCGTTCACGTTCGCAACTGTCTGCGGCATCCTGACTGTAGTCTGCCTGGCCGCAATGCTGTTTCCTGCTATGCGTGCTGCGTCTGTTGATCCGGTACAAGCCATCCGCGAGCAGTAATTCCGTATACCTTCAATCCGAGTAGAGAGAACTGACATGACAGGCCTGCTGAAAGACATCCGATTCGCCCTTCGCCAGCTTCGCGCGCGCCCGGGCTTTACCGCGATTGCCGTCGTTGTTCTTGCCCTCGGTCTGGGAGCCAATGCGGCAATCTTCAGCGTAGTAAACGCTGTGCTGTTGACGCCCTTGCCGTATCCCCATCCGGAGACTTTGGTCTCGGTATTTGAAAGCAATGTTGTTGGCGACGACGAAGATGCTCGTTTCAACTCCGTCAGTCCCGGTCTTCTACAGCAATGGCAGACGAATGCTCGTTCTGTCTCTTCCTTGTCCGCGGTTCGTTTCACCCGCTTCAACGTTACAAGTAACAGTCAATCCTTCAACCCGCAACAAATTGTCGGCATTGCCTGCTCGTCGACCTTTGGCGAAATACTCGGTCTGCGGCCGGTCCTTGGGCGCTTCTTTACTGGCAGTGAAGACCAGTTCAAAGCACCCTTTGTCGTGGTCCTCTCCTATGGGTTCTGGCAAACGCACTACGGCGGTACGAAGGATATTCTTTCCCAGCGCGTTCGGCTCGACGGCAACAGTTATGCGATTATCGGCGTCCTGCCGAAGGAGTTTGTCTATGGAGGCCAGCCTGAGATCCTGGTTCCTTTTAAGCGCACGCTCGATGGTGACAATCAAACTACTTTCGGCAACCACTTCTTCCAGGTAATCGGTCGCTTGGCGCCGGGCTACTCCGCTCGGTCCGCGCAAGAGGAATTGAGCAACATCGTTCGCAATATCCGCCGTACTCACCCGAACGAAGTCATGGGCAAGTCTGCCACTGTAGTCGAGTTCAATGCTTACCTGGTCCGCAGCGTCAAGCCTGCCTTGCTTGTGCTGCTTGGTGCCGTGGGCTGCTTACTACTAATCGCTTGCGTCAACATTGCCAACCTGCTGTTAACTCGCGCTCTGGGCCGTCAGCGTGAACTGGCTATCCGCTTCGCGGTAGGCGCAAGTCGATGGCAAATCATTCGCCAAATCTTGACGGAGAGCACTCTGGTATCGCTGATGGGTGCCGCCGCCGGGCTTTTCATTGCGAATTGGACTTCATCGTTCCTAGCATCAAACGCGCCCGGAGCAGAAGACTTGCCACAAGTAGCCAATATCCACATTGACAAGGTTGTCCTTCTCTTCACCACCGCCCTTGCGCTGCTCAGCGGAGTTGCTGCCGGCCTCTTCCCCGCGCTCGCAGCGTCGCGCACCGACGTTGTGCATGGGCTCAAAGACTCCGGACGCTCGTCTACGGCTAGTTACTCTCACAAGCGCCTTCGCGACACTCTCGTCGGCTTCGAAGTTGCTATCTCCCTGGTTCTGCTGGTTGGCGCGGGTCTCCTGCTCCATAGCTTTTTCAATTTGCAGAATGTCTCGCCTGGCTTCCACGCGGATAGCGCCGTGTCTTTTGGGGTTTCGCTGCCGGACACCTCTTACAAGAACCGTCAGGCCGTTAGTAACTTTGCACGCCAGCTGGCTGAAAATCTTCGTGCGATGCCCGGAGTTGTTTCGGCGGGCCTCGTCAGTTATCCGCCACTTGCAGGACATTGGTCCGATACCGTGTTCCACATAAAAGGGCACCCGTTGCCGCCTGGATCCATGATGGATGTGATCAATCTCCGGGCTGAGCCTGGCTACTTTCGCGCAATAGGCATCCCGCTTCTTCGTGGCCGTTTCTTCGCTCCCGAGGATGGTATCGGCTTCGACGACAAACACCCACGATTAGGCAAGATACTTATTAGTCAGGCCACAGCCAAGCGGTTCTTTCCTACGCTCGATCCTATTGGCCAGATCCTCGAATATGGAACCGATGCTGGCCTGCCCCCGATGCTCTCGGGCGATCCGTATCCTGAGGGTCAGATTGTGGGCGTTGTAGGCGATGTTCCCACCGATGCAGTAACCGGCATTGAGCCGACAACTTATAGGCCGTTGCTTGACGGCGAGGAAAACGAGTTTTACGGAGTAGTCCGCACCGCTGGTGATCCCTTAGCTCTTCAGACCAGCATCCAGAAAGCCGTTCACCGCCTCGACCCGGATCTTCCCATCAACAAGCTGCGGACTTTTGCCCAAATCAATGCAACCGCTACGGCTGACCGGCGTTTCAGTGTCAGTCTCCTGTCGCTCTTCGCAGCTATTGCGCTCGTGCTGGCTGCCATCGGTCTTTACGGGGTAGTCTCTTACGCCGTTACCCAAAGAACCTCCGAGATCGGAATTCGCATGGCCCTAGGCGCAAGCCGTCGCGAAGTGAGCCGCCTCATCCTCTTCGATGGAATGAAACCCGCTCTCATCGGACTGGCCGTCGGTATCGCCGCATCCTTAGCTCTTTCCCAGACAATAAAAAGCCTGCTGTTCGGGATCTCTGCTATCGATACGGCGACCTTCCTGGCTGTTCCTGCCATCCTTGCCGTGACAGTAGCAATCGCGTGTCTCGTTCCGGCCTTGCGCGCAACCCGCATCGATCCAACCGTGGCTCTTCGCACGGAGTAGCTGTTGACAAGATGACAGCCAAGCGCACCTGGCATGAGGAGTTCCTTTTTCCAGCGCGCTCACGCCTAAGCGTCTCGAATAAACTGTTGTAACAGGGGTTCTGGTGGACCTGGACGGGTTCGAACCGTCGACCTCTTCCATGCCATGGAAGCGCGCTCCCAACTGCGCCACAGGCCCTTGTTGCTGCTCTTGTATGCAGGTTCCGTGCTTGCGCTCAGACCCTTGATACGTCATGAGAATAGCACAAACCAGGGTACCGTTACCTAGCGTGCCCGTAGTTAAACCAGACCTGTTGAATAGCCTCAATCGGCTATTGACTCTCCCATCGAAGGGGTTGAGAATCAAACGGTCGGCGATAGCGTGACCAAGCAGTTGGCGTCCTCGACCTTGTCCGCCCATGCATAACGTTCCTTCCAAAGTAGCTGCTTCGACCCAGGATGTTTCTCCTGGGCCCGGGGAATTACGGTGTAACCGTAAAGCAGACCTGCAGTACACTCCCATAGGCGAGTTGTTTCACGAATTACGGCAGCCTCTCGACGTAATTGAGACCTTAGCTTACTACCTGGAGATGACCTCATCAGACGAACTTGTCTGTGCCCATCTGCAGAAGATTCAAGCTATGGTCCTACGCGCCAATCAGCTCTTGCAAAGCAGCGAGTTGTCCCTCTCCTTTCCTGCCTTAGCCAACCACTAACCAACCACACGAGCCTCCTAAGCAGGTGAGCTTTTAAGCGTCTGCTTAGGAGGTTATTCCCTTCTCCTCTAACTGCTCCAGGCGCTCTCTTAAATCTTTGAGTTCTTGCCGATACTCGCCGAGCCGATTCACATAAGCTAAGCCCTTTAGATGTTGCCGGAGCGGTCGCGCGGGCGTACCCCAGACCGGCTCGCCGGCCTTGATGTGCTGCTTAGTTAAAATTCCGCTCTGTCCGCCTAAAACGGAATGGCTGTCAATGCGCGCTCCATGCCCCATCCCTACTTGCCCGCCAATCACAACGCCGTCGCCAACCGTCACGCCACCGGAAAACCCGGTTTGCGCGGCCACTACCACCTCCCTGCCGATCCGAACATTATGTGCAACGTGCACGAGATTATCGAGCTTGGTTCCCCTACCGATAACGGTGCGGCCCAGCGCAGCACGAT
Organism: uncultured Bryobacteraceae bacterium; assembly: GCA_964248405.1. Taxonomy (GTDB): domain Bacteria; phylum Acidobacteriota; class Terriglobia; order Bryobacterales; family Bryobacteraceae; genus Bog-105. Next base: position 66,871 of record CAXTYH010000025.1, on the reverse strand, counting down.
CGATACACGTATTGGCCCCGATCTCAACATCGTCCTCAATGACAACAGCGCCTACCTGCGGAAACTTTCGATAGCCCTCGGGCGTGCGAGTGAACCCAAATCCATCTGCGCCCAGAACGCATCCGGCGTGGACAATGCAGCGCGCACCGATCACTACGCTGCTATACAAAGTCACGCGTGCGTGGAGCGTCGTGTTGGCTCCGATCCTGACGTCGTCGCCAATCACGCAGTGGCTTCCAACCGAGCAGCCGGACTCCATCGACACATTGCGGCCGACCGTGACGTAGGGCCCTATGTGAACGTCGTTTGCTAGCGAGGCATCACGATCAATAATGGCCGTAGCATGCCGCGTACGTTCTTGCATAGGTGGTGGGTAAAGCTGCGGCAGCACGTGCGCAAAGGCAAGACGCGGGTCAGGAACCCGAATGAGGTTGACCTCGCCGGTGCTTACAAAGTCAACAGGAACAATCAGGCAACCGGCGTGGGAATGGGCTGCGGCGACCTGCGCTTTTGCCGTAGCAGCAAACGCAAGATCCTGCGGACCCGCCTCCTCCAGTGAGTTCGCTCCGGTGACCGAATGCTGCCCATCACCCTCGAACTCTGCCTGGCACAAGCGCGCAACTTCAGCCACAGTCAGGGAAGCCATGACACATACTTAACATGAGCTATGGCAATCGATCCTTCGGCGACGGTATCGCCCACAGCTCGCATCCACGAGGGCGCAAGCGTGGGACCGCACTGCCGGATCGGCGATTATTGCGTCATTGAGCAGGACGTTACGCTTGGCCTCAATTGCGTGCTGGAGCCCTACGTTTTTGTAAAGCGCTGGACTACGCTGGGACACGGCAACGAGATCTCAGCCGGCACAGCCCTCGGAACAGATCCGCTGGATAAAGCCTTTACGGGTGCGCGAAGTTATCTGATCATCGGGGATGGCAACAAGATCCGTGAACACTACACGGTCTCTCGCGGTACACAGCCCGAGTCGGTCACCCGCATTGGCAACGGCAACTACATCATGACGTCGGGCCACATTGCGCACAACTGCGTGCTGGGCGACCGCATCACGATTGCCAGTTGCGCGCTGATTGCCGGGCACGTCGAGATTGAGAATGACGCCTTCATCTCCGGCGGCGTCGTGGTCCATCAGCACACGCGCATTGGACGCCTGGCCATGGTGGGAGGAAATACGCGAGTCAACAGCGATCTGCCGCCCTTCTTCCTCTACACCGATTTCAATGTGGCCGTCCATGGGTTGAACCTGGTCGGGTTGAAGCGTGCAGGGTTTGCCCCCGAGGAGATCAGCCTTCTGAAAGCCGCTTATCGATTGCTCTATCGGTCAGGTTTACAGCAGGAACGGGCGCTGCAACGCATCGAAGCCGACCTGCCGTCCAAACACACTCATCACTTGGTGCGATTTATCCGAAACAGCAGACGCGGCATCTGTCGGGAACGCCAGAGACCGGACTCGGCAAAGCTTACTCAGCACCCACTCGCGCCATCTGCAGATGACTGAGCGAATTTGCATATTGCGCTATACCCTTGTAGAGGGCTTCAGCAATCTTCTGCCGCGTTTCGCCGGTGCGCAACGCGTGCTCATCATGCGGGTTAGAAACAAAGCCAATCTCAGCCAGTATCGAAGGCATCGTTGCCCCAATGAGAACCACAAAGGGAGCCTGCCGGACGCCGCGATCGCGCGACCGATTGTTGACCTTCACCGAAGACGCCCACAGCGCCGATTGCACCTGCTGCGCGAATTCGCGTGACTCTTCCAACTTGGCCTGCAGAACAGCGCGATGCAGCAGGTCGCCCAGATCTGAGATGGAACTAGCCGAAGCCGCGTTTTCTCGAGTAGCCAGGTCAACGCTGTGCCGATCGTTTGTGAAGTTGAAGAAATACGTTTCTACACCGGTCGCGCTGGGCTCAGGGGAAGAGTTGGCATGAATAGAAAGAAAAAGATCGGCCTTCTCATTGTTCGCGATGCGCGTACGCTGCTCCAGCGGGATGAAGGTATCGTCCGGGCGGGTGTAGATCACCTCCGCTCCCAGACGTTGCGTAATTAAGCGCCCCAGCCGTAGCGCAACGTCCAGCACCAGTTCTTTTTCTTCCAGACCATCCGGGCCGATAGTGCCTGTATCATGGCCGCCGTGACCAGCATCAATGACCACTTTGCCGAGCTTGAGCCCGAACACGCGAACCAGCGACTGATCGTTATTTCGTGCCCGTAGGGCGGGCGCCGCAGCACCGGATACCTTGCCCTCACGATTTATTGCCAGAGGACGCAGCCCCGTCAGTGCAGCTGGATTGGTAAGCAACGGCGCTTTGCGGGAGGGCGCCGGAAGCCGGGCGGGCACGGGCACAGGCGGGGGGTCGGTCAAATTCAATTGAGCAAGCGGCGGCGTAGCAGCGGTTTCAACGGGCATTCTCTCGGTGGGTTGATAGAACGCTGAGATGCCGGATGAGGGTGCGGCGGGAAGTGGGTGCGGGGCAACTTCTGACGGCGACGGCGCCCTGTTGCGAGCTACAGTAAAGGGAGGCAGTAAGGCTCGCTTAGGACGCAGCTCTATCATCAGCCGATCCGGATTGACTAGCTGGGACGAAACCACGTCAACCGGTCCAACCAGGTCAAGCACCACGCGAGTCTTGCCCGGACTCACCTCGGCAATCCGAATTTGCTTCAACCGCTTATCGTCGACCTGAATGGTCTGCGGGCCTCGATGCGCACTCAGCGGGGGACGAAGGCCGGTCAGATCAAAGTACAATCGGCTGGGCTTGGCAATAGCATCGGTCGTTAAGAAATAGTTGCCTTGCGTCTGAATTGCAATGCGAGTCACGTCGCCGAAAGACCAGAATCGGATAGCTTCCAGACGAGGCGGGGCAACCGGAGTGGCCCGAGTTGCGCCTAAGCAGGTCAACGTGAGCGAAAGAGAAAGCACCGTTCGTTGGGAGAGGCGCAACATGCAGCTTTAAGGACAATTCGCTATAACGTCGCGAACAAATGCGATTTCTATTGTTCCAACGCATTATACCGTGAATAAATCGATATGGATGTTACTATCGCGCTATGCGTGCGGCCGGATTCGTGCTGACCGGCGGCCGTAGCTCTCGCATGGGTTGCGATAAGGCACTGCTGACCATCGACACAGAGCCTCTTGTCGCCAGGATTGCAAGCGTCTTAGAGACCGTTGCTGACCCGGTGATGTTGGTCGGCCGCCCCGAACTATTTCGTATGCTTCGGTGGTCGTGTCTCTCCGACTTGCGCCCCGATGCAGGTCCGCTGGCAGGTATCGAGACAGCACTTGCGCATACGGCTGCCGAATGGAACGTAATTGTCGGATGCGATATGCCCGGTATTAACAAAGACGTGCTCGCCCGCCTGCTCGAATGCGCTCGCCACTCCACCGCTCCCTGCGTAATCACTTGCGACTCCAATGGCAGACAGCATCCGCTGCTTGCCGCGTACCGGTCGCGGTGCCTGCCCGCAGTACGCGCAGCTTTGGACGCCGGCCACCTGAAGCTGACTCGTCTCATCGAAGAGATCGGAGCTGAGGTCTTGCATCTGGACACGGCCGTGACCAATCTGAACGCGCCCGATGACTGGACGCGCTGGCAACGCGACAATGGCAGATGACGGCCCCAGCCAAGTAAAGTCGTAGAAGGGTTGCACATTTGGGCGAGACGCCGGACCTTAGTCACTACATTGAGTTTCTTCACATCGATAAGAGCTTCAACCGACCCGTGCTGAAGAACGTCAGCTTCCATGTGGATGCCGGGCAGACGCTCGCCATCATCGGACGAAGCGGCGTTGGCAAGTCGGTCACATTGCAGCACATTATGGGTTTCATGAAGCCCGATTCAGGGCGGGTGATTGTTGCTAATACGGACATTACCGACCTCCCTGAACGGGAGCTCAGTATGATTCGCCGCAAAGTCACAATGGTCTTCCAGTCAGGCGCGTTGTTCGATTCGTTAACAGTAGGTGAAAACATCCTATTCTCTCTGGAACTGCGCGACGACTACAACGAAGAGAACAAGGAAGAAGTGGTGGATGGTTTGCTCAAGATGGTTGACCTCTCGGCCTTCAAGAACTCGCTGCCGAACGATCTCTCCACCGGATACAAGCGTGCCGTGGCAATCGCTCGCGCCCTAGCCGCACAGCCCGAATGCATTCTCTACGATGAGCCCACCACCATGGTTGACCCCATCATGTCGGGTGATCTCGGTGACTTGATGCTGAAGCTGAAATCAAGGCTCAGCTTGACCTCAGTTGTTGTAACTCATGACTTAGACCTGATGCGCAAGGTTGCCGATACCGTTGTCTTCCTGTTCAAGGGCGAGGCAATCTTTTTCGGTCCAGTCGCCGATTTGGATAAGAGCGACCATCCGCATGTGAAGCAGTTCCTGGCGATGGATCGTGTGGAACTGGAAGGCAAGATCGAAGAAATCTAGTGGCTTGCGGCAGGTCGATGGAAGCGCGCTTCCAATGACTGCCACTGTTGCGAAAGCCAGTTGCCTCCTGCCGGCTTCTTCCCCTCCAGCTTGCGGGCCTCTAGCGACGGGGCGTCGGGAATCACCGCGGGTTTTCCTCCAGGCGTAGCCTCTTCGGTGTTAGTCAAGTGGACTCGCGTGCCGTCAAAGATGTAGGTGCGGCGACGAAACTTACCGTCGTCATCTTTGGTCAGCAGGTGAAATGTGCGCCCATACGCGTTTGCGTCAGGCCCATCCAACTGGACAGGATAGTAGCCTTCCACCTCACGCTGGCGGAACGATGTCTCATACCGATGCCGACGGCGATTCCATATGAAGACCCGCCAGCCGTTGTAATCGTACGGAAACTGACCCGTCGAAGTGGTCCATAACCAGTGGTGCTTCGGGCCCTTCTCTTCGTCCTCCACAGTCCCTAAATCGAAGTACGATGTGATGTGTTTACCTTCCGCATACTGTGCCACTTCGTCCGGAATGGCCATCACCAGATTGCGCGACAAGACCCACCCAGTCTCTTTGTTCTTGGTGCGAACCAGCGTCCAATCTTCCAGCGCCACGGGCCTCTGCGCCTCCGCGTTCTTGCCTTCGGCAGCATTGCGTCCCGAGACTTTATCTTTTGCCGAAGATGTCTCCCTCCGGTCGAGGCCTTGGCCTGAAAGCTGCTGCCAATCAGCAGGCAGTTTGGGCGGTGCCGGCCTTGGCGGAAGCTTCGCGTTCGTTGCTCCCCGCTCTTTACGCGAGCGCCGCGAAGACTGAGCGCGCTCTCCAACAAGCTGCGGCGTCTTCGGAACATCTGCGATCTTTGGGCTGAGCCGGTGCGCCAGCACGTCAACATACGCGCCTTCTTCAATGCGGGCAAAAGCGGGCGACTGCCGACCCGGTTGAAGGTGAATGTTCAACGCCTCAAAAACCGACGCTCTGCCCTCAGAAGGCAGCGCCAGCGCCGCGTTGGCATCACGACGGATCTGGTCCATCTGTTCGGTACTCAGCAGCTGAAGCGAATCGACCCAACCTTCCTGCTGCTTATCCGTGCGGATTTTGACAAAGCGCCGACGCACATCAATGACACTGACGCGCTCACCATGTTTTAAGATGGCCACATTGCCATTCTTCTGAGCAATCTCGCGACGGAGATTGAGCGTAGCTGGTGCAACAAATGCCTGCCCTAGCTCATCGCCCCGAGTGACCCTGCCACAACCGGCGAGTGATAATACAACTCCAGCCAGAACAACGCCGGCGAGCCGAACACGCAGCGGAAACAGATGCATAGGCTATGCAACAGCTACGTCTTGCTGCCATCCCTCTTACAGCAAGTCAAACCAGCCTCAACTTAGTCAGCGATCTTGCCTTCAACAAGGGCATTGTCTCAAATGGAGATAGCTTACACTCCAAGCTCTTCGTGAGTAATGCCAAATTGTCTAACTCAGTCGCGCCGCTATGTTGCTTACCAAGAACATGATGGATCTGATGTGAAGTCGGTATCGTAGATAGCCGATCAGACAATACTTGCAGTGGTTTTACGAACTAAGAGCGCGCCGGGCTCGCGATTGAAGAATCGACAAGAGGGTGCCTACCTCAAGGTACCGGTCAAGCTCAGTCGTTTATTCCGCAGTAAGGCTACCCTCGCGGGCTCGCTCGGAGAGTAGATTCATACGGTCGAGATCAGGCCCGGCAAAATCAAGAGATAGAAGATATTCGTTAGAAGCGCGACTCATAGTCACCGTCGCTTGCGCGCAGCTTTAACCTCGGTCTCATCCACCTCAAAACCAAGCAGCTTCTGAAAGCGCAGCACCTCTGATCTGGTCAGCGTGCGGTACGCCCCGGGCTTCAAATCGTCCAGCGAAAGAAATGCGATCTTCACCCGCTTCAGCTTCTCAACCAAGCGCCCGGAGTGCTTGAACATAATGCGAATCTGGTTCTGCCGGCCTTCCACCAGACGCACCTCGTACCAGGGATTGACTCCTTGCTTAATTAACTTCAAGCCGGCCGGTGCTGTCTTTCGGCCATGAATGGGAATGCCGCGGCGAAACGTCTCTTCCTGTTCCGCAGTTAACGGCCCATTTGACTTCACCAGGTACGTCTTGGTTACTTTGTTGGCGGGCGCAATCAAGCGGTTGGCAAACTCGCCATCGTTGGTCAACAGCAGCAACCCTTCGCTAGCGTAGTCGAGACGGCCCACCGGATAAATACGCTCCCGCATGCCTTTGAAGAAAGACATCACCGTCTCACGGCCCTGTGGATCGTGCACCGTGCTGATCACGCTCTTTGGCTTGTTAAAAGCAATGTAGACGTGGTGCTTCGGCTCGCTGATTACCTGGCCATCCACCTTCACTTTGTCGACAGCCAGATCGGCCTTCGAACCGAGCTCAGTGATGGTGTGGCCATTCACCGACACATGGCCGCTGACGATTAACTCCTCCGCCTTCCGACGGCTCGCAATCCCGGCATGCGCCAACAGCTTCTGCAGACGTTCTTCAGGCATTAGGCTCTCCCTCCCATTTCACTTGCTCCCCTGCTTCTTCTGCCTGTTCACTTCCGTCCGAACCTGCCGCAGACGGCGGCTCCGTTTCGTTATCCAACAACGCCATCCGGCCCAACTCTTCAAACTCTTTTAACGTCGGCAACTCCGACAGCGAACTCAATCCAAATTGCAGCAAGAACTCACGCGAAGTCTTGTACAGCATAGGCTTCCCCAGAACGTTCTTGCGCCCGGCCGTGACAATCAGTTTACGATCGAGCAGCGTCTTGACAACACCGGCGCCCTGCACGCCACGGATTTCAAGGATCTCCGGCCCCGTGATCGGCTGCTTGTAAGCAATTACAGCCAATGTTTCTAATGCTGCCAGGGAGAGTTTAAGCGGCGGCTGCAGATTCTTCACGAAGCGACGGATTGGCTCGTGAAACTCAGGCTTTGTGGACATCTTATAGCCGCCGGCAATCTCGCGAATAGCAATGCCGCGCTCAGGCCCCGCATACTCTGCCAGAAGTTGATTGACTATGTCGCGAACCAGCTCCTCGGGCTGCACAGTAGCCGCCGCAATCTGTTCAATCGTTAGTGGCTCGTCAGTTACGTAGATCGCGCCCTCAATCGTAGCCTTCAATACGGCAGTCGCGGACGTGCCATCATCGGTCGGGGTCTCTGTCTCAGCAATGAAAACGTAATCGGGCTCGGCCATCTCGAAGGGCAACTGCTACTAGGCTAACCTTCCACCTTCACGCCCTTCCAAAACGCGACATGACCTCGTATGTTCTCTGCTGCCGCCTTCGGCTCTGGATAGTACCAGGCAGCGTTTGCATTCTTTTGCCCATCCACAACCACGTCATAGTAGTGCGCCGTGCCCTTCCAGGGACACACGGTGGTGTGCTCGCTCCGCTGAAAATATTGTTTTCGAATCGCAGCCTCGGGAAAGTAGTAGTTGCCTTCCACCTGCTCGGTCTGCGCGCTCTCGGCCACCGTTGCGTTCTGCCATGTTGCTTTCGCCATAATCAGCAGATGTCTGCCGCGACGCTTACGCTTCGGCTAGCCACGTGTACTGGTCGTCAGTAAGCGGCACAACTGACAATCGTCCCTGGCGCACCAGCGGTGACTCCGCAAAAAGGCTCTCCTCTTTGATGGCCGCCAGTGTGTGAGGCTGCTTCAACGCTTTTCCCGCTTTGATCTTCACTTGAGGAAGTTTGGGGTCGCTTGCATCCACGTGCTTAACCGTCGCCGTACCCACTGCCTGCCGTTCGTCGCCGGTATGGTAGATCACCAGCTTGTCACCGGCTTTCATCTCGCGCAAATGCTTCACCGCAGTAGGATTAGTGACGCCATCCCAGATTGTCTCCCCGTCTTTCTGCAGATGAGCGAAGGAGTATTTCTCCGGCTCGGTCTTCAATAGATAGGCCATGTTCTACTGACTTAGCTTACGCACTTGGCTGGTCACCGGTCGGGTGTCACTCACCTCCGGCACTGCCCACGCAAACATCACGCCGCCGCTGCCGGCCACTACATACTGACGCCCATCCAGCTCATAAGAGATGGGCGATGTCTGCATCTGCGCGCCCGTTCCCGCATGCCACAGTGTCTTTCCGGTCGCTGTTTCCACTGCCAACATATTGCCCGCCGAATCGCCGGTAAAGGTCAGGCCGGAATCGGTGGTCAGTACACCTGCTCCTGCGCCGCCTCGGCCCAGATCATGCGTCCACCTGGTTGCCCCAGTCTGGTAATCGATCGCTTGCAGAACGCCCTTGCCCCAAACTCCATAATCGGCGCCGGCCCAGCCCACCGTGCCATCTGCCGGCTTGGCGAAGTAGATGCCGTAACTCGGGTGCGCATCCACAATGAAGAGCCCGGTCTTTGGGTCAAAGCTGGGCGAACGGTAGTTGGTTAAGCCACCCTCATCGGGAAAGAGCAATCGTCCATCTGGAGCCGGATCTTTCGCCGGGTTCGGGATGGGCTGGCCCTTCTCGTCCACGCCGGTTGCCCAATTAGTCGGGCCATATGGCTTGGTCAACAGGCTCTTGCCGTTGGTGCGGTCGAGCACGAAAAAGTATCCGTTGCGCGAGGTCTGCATCAGCATCTGTCGCGGCTGCCCATGAAAGTCTGCGTCCACTAACACCGGTGTCTCGACTGCGTCCCAATCGTGCGTATCGTGCGGCGATGGCTGGAAGGCCCACTGCAGCTTGCCGGTGTCCGGATCCAACGCCACAATGCTGCACGTATACAGACCATTGCCCGGCCGCGTACTCGCTGTCAGCACCGGAGTCGGGTTGCCCGTTCCCCAATACAACAGGTTCAGCTTTGGGTCATAGGTTCCGGTCATCCAGGTCATGCCACCTGAAGGAGCGTTCGGTGTGCCGTCCGGCGGCGTGCTGTCCCACTCCCACTGTTGCTCTCCGGTCTCCGGATCCAGCGCTTTCAAGTAGCCATGCAGATTGTCGAAGTCTCCAGAGACGCCAACAATCACGTGATTATGCACCACCAGCGGCGCCATGGTTGTCCAGTAGCCCTTTGCCGAATCGGCCACCACGACGTTCCAGCGGACTTTGCCAGTCTTAGCGTCCAGTGAAATCGCATGGCCATCCGGACTCAGGAAGAACAGCCAGTCCTTATACATACCAACGCCGCGTTGCCCAATATGCAGGCCCTTGCTCGGCGGGTAGGTGTAGTGCCAGATCTGGTGGCCGGAGCGCGCATCCACCGCCCACACATTGTCGGGCACCGTGAAATACAGCACGCCGTTCACCAGCAGCGGCGACGATTTGATGGCGGCCGTTTGATCCGTCTGAAATGCCCACGCCATTCCAAGCTCCCCAACATTGTCAGGCGTGATCTGCGTCAGCTTCGTGTGACGCAACCCGGAGTAGTCGCCGTGGTAACCCGGCCAGCTGTCCCGCGGCGGATTACTCAACATCGAATTATCGACATCCTGCGCGCGCATGACGGACGCGATAGGGAAAAGCGCGGTCGCAATGGCTGCCAAAGAAAGAAGTGGAAGCTTGTTCATGTCCGTTTCGCCTTATTTCAAAGTCTGCAGATAAGCCATCAGATTGTGGATATCATCATCGCTGTACTTGGCAAGCAGGTCTGCGTGCGCCTGCGCCGGATCGTCCACAGCATATTTAATCTTCGCGGCCGGCCATGACTGGTAGCGGCCATCGGCTGTTTTCAGCGCCACGGTGAACTCATCCTGATACGCAAGCCGGCCCGAAACAGTCTCGCCTGACGGCAGGGTCACGGTCAACTTCATCGGCGGATTCTTCGGGTAAAGCAGGCGCTCCTCCAACGCCAGACCGCGATACTTCCTGGCCACATGCGCCAGGTCGCCGCTTGCCGCATGGCAGGAGACGCAGTTGCCCGTGCCGTTGAAATACTGCTTACCCGCCCCAGCATTGCCCGTCTGCAGATCCGCCACGTCTACGCCGCGCCGTCCACCCTGGTGCAGATCGGCATCAGCTTTCTGTTTGTGCAGGTAAGCCGTCAATGCCGAAATCTGGTCCGCGCTCAAGTTGAACTTCGGCATGCCCTGCTCCACACGCCCGTTCAAGACAACCGCGCCGATCTTCTCTCCGTTCTTGTCTTCGCCCACCAGCTTGGAACGCGTTAAATCCGGACCGGTCTCACCACCGCCGGCATCCCGCCCATGGCAGAAGGCGCAGTTCCCCTGGAACACAGTGTTTCCCGATTCGGCAAGTGCGGGTGACGGAGTACCCGCGACGGCTTTCGCCACCTGACGACGCGCACTGGGCGTCTGCACGGTAGGATTCGAACTCTGAGTGGAAGTGCGCTGCGCCGACGTGCTTTGCGCCCGCAGGCAAAGAGGAACGGCAAGCAGGCTCCAGGCGAGAAGGCAAACGGGGCGATGCAAGCGAAAATAAAGTGACATGCTTCTGAAGATTCCGTAGTGCCCGAACGCTCCAGTCCGGGCACAAAAAGTTTCGCCCTCTAGCTTATCCATTCAGAGCCGAGAATGTTGCGGGGCGCGTCCGAAGGGATCAACTCTTGGTTCCCGGCTCAAGCTTGCCTACTCGGTAAAACCATTCTTAATCGCGAACCGCACCAACTCCCCCGTACTGTGAAGGTTCAGCTTATCCATAATCTTGCTGCGATGCGAATCCACTGTATAAACGCTCAGGTTTAGCTTTGTGGCCACCTCCTTGTTTGTCTTGCCCTCCGCAATCAGGCTGAGCACCTCGCGCTCACGCGGCGATAACGAGTCGGCTGGATCGATGCTGCGTTGTCCATAGTTCTGCAGCAGAGCGCCCGAAACAGCTGGGCTCACATAGCCGTCACCACGCGCTACCGAACGGATTGCGTTCAGCAACTCCGTATCGATTGCGTCCTTCAAAATGTATCCGCGCGCCCCGGCTTTGAGGATTTCCCGCACATATACCGCTTCTTTATGCATGCTCAGAACCAGCACTTTGGCACGCTGGTTCGCGGTCACAATGCGCTTGGTCGCTTCCACGCCATTCATATCAGGCATGGCTACGTCCATCAGCACAATGTCAGGTTTCAGTTGCGCCGCCAGTTCAACTGCCTGCCTGCCGTTTGCTGCCTCGCCCACCACTTGCAGATCCGCGTGCGCACTCAGAATCAGCTTCAGTCCCTGTCGCACAATCGTGTGATCGTCGGCTAGCAGAATGTGAATCACTGGTTCGGGCACGGTGTCCTACTCTGCAAATCTTCGACCTGCCTGAAATTTAGCTGCCTGTCTTTCATTTGCTCTGCGCCCCTTACACCTTCTTCTGTTTTAAATGGGACGGCTCCGTCCATCTTGCCTGAAACCCCAATAACTTTATTGCGACCGGTCAACTTTTCTGATATTTTCGTCGTACCCTCCGGATGTCAACCGATTCACCAATTTCACCTAAGCTAGCCCCCTTAGAATGGAAAGCTTTCCTGGCTTTAGCGCTGCTGCTCCCTTCGCCTGCGCTATTTGCTCAGTCGAGCCCCTCAGCAATCTCGCGATTGGCGCACGCCGTTGATGCCACTCGCACTGTCACCTTACGCGGAAATACGCGAAGGGAAGCGAAGGCAGCAAACGATCGCGGACGCGTCGCGGATGATCGCCTGTTCCAGCACCTGCAACTGGTTCTGCGCCGCAGTCCTGAGCAGGAGAAGGCGCTCCAGCAGTTCCTATTGGATGTCAACGATCGCGCTTCGCCCAGCTATCACAAGTGGCTGACCGCCGCGCAGGTCGGTGAGCGCTTTGGTCTGGCTGAGTCAGAGATAACGGCTGTTACAAGTTGGTTGCAGGACAGCGGATTCAGTGTCAACGCTGTCTCTCCAAGCTCCACATTCATTGATTTTTCCGGCAACGCTCGCGCCCTTCGCCGCGCCTTTCATACCGAGATCCATCACCTGAATGTCCACGGAAAAGCTCATCTGGCTAACATGAGCGACCCGCAGATTCCTGCCGCTCTGGCCGGGATCGTGAAGGGCGTCTCCTCACTGAACGACTTCCGTCCTCGCCCGCAGCATACGGCGATTCGTGCTGCTGCGAATGCAGCTCCTGCCGCTACCACTTCTAACGGTTTAACGCTGGTGGCGCCCGCTGACCTGGCCACAATCTACCATTTCAGCCCGCTGTTCCGGAGCGGGATCTCAGGCCAGGGGCAGACAGTGCTCGTCATCGAAGATACAGATCTCTACACGGTCGCAGACTGGTTTGCGTTTCGCCGCCGCTTTGGGCTTGCAAAAGCTTTTCCGGACGCCACACTTAGCCAGATCCATCCGGCGCCGGGAACTGGTGGCGCTTGTGCCGACCCTGGCGCCAACGGAGATGATGTTGAAGCAGCCATCGACGTGCAGTGGGCCAGTGCTGCTGCTCCCAGCGCCAACATTGTCCTGGCATCTTGCGATAACACAGACTTCAATTTCGGCGGCTTTGTCGCGATGGAAAATCTGCTCACAAGCGGCAGCGTCCCGTCGCCGATCATCAGCATCAGTTATGGCGCTGCCGAAACGGAACTTGGTTCAGCCGGCAACGCCTATATCAACGATCTCTACCAGCTTGCTGCCTTGGAAGGAGTTTCGGTATATGTCTCTGCCGGAGACTCTGGGGCGGACGGCAACGATTCTGATCGGGCAGCGGACATTGCTACAAACGGTATCAATGCAAGCGGCTTCAGTTCAACTCCCTACAACGTTTCGGTGGGCGGAACAGATTACCAAGATACTTACTTAGGGCAGACCAGCACTTACTGGAACACGACTAACACCGCCTCGGGCGGCTCGGCTAAGTCTTACATTCCCGAGATTCCTTGGAACGATTCCTGTGGGAGCGAACTAATTGCCACCTTTGTAACCGGTTCACCGCTGACCTATGGCAGTGGCGGCTTTTGCAACAGTTCCTTTGCGTCTGACAATGGCTTCCTGAATATGGTGGCCGGAAGCGGCGGGCCCAGCACTTGTGCACTGGGCGACTCTGACCCGGCGACTCCGGGCACCGTAAGCGGGAGCTGTGCCGGACAGCCTAAGCCTGACTGGCAGTCCGTGTTCGGTAACCCATCCGATGGCGTGCGAGACCAGCCCGATGTGTCATTGTTTGCAGCCAACGGCGTTTGGGGGCATGGCTATTTATTTTGTTACTCTGACCCGGCTTTCCATGGAATCCCGTGCAATCAGGGCTTTTTTTTAGGTGGAGGCACGTCCTTCAGTGCGCCTATCCTCGCCTCCGTGCAGGCGCTGGTCAATCAGAAAACAAAGACCAATTGGGGTAATCCGAATCCCGTCCTGTACTCGTTAGGAAACGCCCAATATGGCGTTTCGGGCAATGCAGGCTGTGATTCAAGTCTAGGTAACGGCATCTCACCATCTTGTTCATTCAACGATGTCACGCAAGGAGATATGACGGTCTACTGCCAGGCAGGAAGCCCCAACTGCTTCGCGCCTTCTGGACAATACGGCGTGCTGTCCACGTCCACAACGGCCTATGAACCAGCTTTCCGGGCGACCCCCGGTTGGGACTTTGCCACCGGCCTCGGCACAATCAACGCCACCAACTTTGTCAACGCCTGGGCTAGCGGATCAACTCAATAAATGCGAAAATTTTTTTTCTTTTCTCCTATCCTTCTTCTTCTCGGCAACGGCTTCTTTGCGGAAGCAGCTCCCAGCGCTTGTAGCTCGGTTGGCGGTAATCTGATTGTCAATTGCGGGTTCGAGACCGGCACGCGTTCCGGCTGGTCTACCTCACCGGCAGGCTCCAACGGCGTGAATTATGGGGTGGATGCAGTTGACGCCGCCACGGGATCTTTCGGCGTCTACCTGGCCGGATTCTCCTCGCCTGCGACCCTCTCCCAATCGGTTGCCACCACGGCCGGCTTACCGTACAGCGTCACCTTCTCCATCGCTCACCCTGATTCGAACATTCCACCTTACTCCAACTCACTGCTGATCCAGTTCGGCAGCTCAACTTTGCTCGCCGAATACAATCTCGCCTTCCCATTCGAGCAGTTCACCATCCTCGGCTACGCCTCCGCAGCATCCTCGCGCCTAACCTTCAGCGCCATTGATCCGCTATCCTTCTTCTCAATTGACGATGCCTCCGTCGTAGCAGCCCCCGTTCCTGAGCCATCGACATTGGCCCTGGCCGGAACCGCACTCGGCTGCGCCCTGGCCTACACCCGACGCCGTACACGACCGAAAAGCTAAGAGAACTTGCCTCAAGCAAGATCACTCAGCTGTCCTATCTCCCGGCGTAATCTCAGTCTGTTTCGCACTTCCACTATGCATCGGCCCACTTCGCCGAGAGTACTCGAGGTTACGCCGAAGTCATGCCTCATCGCCGGGTCACAGTTCGTCTTGGCTGAGCCGATTCGGCATCGACTCCCTTTTGCTCACATCTCAGTTAGTCTTCGGCCACAGGCGTTTCTAACACTTACTTCTGACTGGCAGAGGCCGGAACAATCTTCAATCCGAGAAACGCAGCAATGTTTTCATTGAGAAACTTCTCATCCGCCGGATTGCTTGCAGCCCCGGCCGTGTGACCCCAGAGCGAAGGTATCGGGCGCAGCGTCGCGGTCTTCATAAAGGCTGCCTCATATCGCGCATCACTCACGGGAAAATACAAGTCGGTTTCAGACGGCATGTAGAGGAACGGCACTTTGATACTGCCCAGCGCTCGTTCGACATCGCCGTTGAAGCCCGGTGTCTGACCAACGTCATGCCGCTCCCAGGTCCGCATCTGCAGAATCAGGTTGTTCGCGTCCGCGCCCGGAATGAAGTGAGTCCGGTAACCTTCCAGCACCGACTCAAAAGTTGCGCCGGGCTTAGCATCCGTACGCCACAACTCCTTACGCCACCACTCCTGTGAGTAGAGCCAGGCTGTCCATACCACGGCAAATGCTTCCAGGCCTTTCTGCGGCGGCGCGGTGTAGTCGCCGCCTTTGAAAGCAGCGTCCGCTGTCAAGGCTGCGATCTGCCCTTCCAGTCGTACCACCCCGTGTCCGTATGTTTTCGCTGTTCCACATGTCGCAACAATACGATCGGCAAAGTCCGGATAGCTAACCGCCCATTGAAACGCCTGCTGTGCGCCCATCGAAAACCCAACAATCGCCTTCAGGTGCTTCACGTGCAAGTCTTCGGTCAGCAGCCGATGCACCGCTTCCACGTTGTCGCGAATCGTCATGACTGGAAAGCGAGGGCCACCGAACGGCTCCGGCGTGTTACTCGGCGAAGATGATCGCCCGTTGCCGAACAGCTCAGTCGTCACCAGAAACAACTGCGATGGATCCAATGCGTGGCCCGGGCCCATCAGCCATTCGTACCCATGCAGATTCGCCATGTAGTGGGAGGGCAGCAGAATGGCATTGTCCCCGGCAGCGTTCAAATGCCCATATGTGCCGTAAACGATTCGCACCTCAGGCAGCACAACACCGCTCTCAGTTTTGAAGTTTTGGATGGAGAACTCGTGGCGCTCGGCCCCGCCAGGCTCAGCCGCTGAGAGATGAAAGGCCGCGAGCAGTAACATCGCGGCATGCAATCGAAAAGGCATGCTCTACAGTACAGGTTGAGCATCTCGCCATGTTGTCCACGCTAGTCTGGTAAGCAAATGACTAAGAACGTTCTAGGCGGCGCCCTGCAGACCTGCTGCACCGACCCACTTACGGGCTTTTATCGCGATGGCAAGTGCAACACCGGTCCTGACGATCACGGGAAACACACCATTTGTGTGCTGCTGACCCAGGAGTTCCTGCTTCACCAAAAGGCTATCGGCAACGATTTGATGACGCCGCGGCCCGAATACGGCTTTGATGGATTAAAGCCAGGCGACAACTGGTGTGTCTGTATCGACCGCTGGAAGCAGTCCTACGATGCGGGAGTGGTCGCGCATGTGCGCCTGGAAGCAACTCACGAGAATGCTCTGGAGACCGTTCCGCTCGAAGTACTTCAGAAGAGTGCCCGCACAAACTAGCTAGCTTCTTGTCGTGGCCAGTTGGACTACCTTCGAGAGCCGGCTCTCCGACGGCTTGCCGATACGTGTACTGCTGGCCGAGCACGCCGGCAGCTTGCTAGGAACCAGCCTCCATGATGATGTGCACCGTAAGAGTGAGGATGAATTTCTCTGGCAAATCGACCGGAGCTTGCCATGGCATAAAGCCGGACAACGAAGCGATTTGCTGCAGCTTGCCGTTCATCAACTAACGTCTTACTTTGCAGGCACGCGCTGCGATTTCAGCCTTTCAGTGCAGATGCGCGGAACGCCGTTCCAGATCCGTGTCTGGCAGCAAGTGATGCAGATACCCTTCGGACGGAGCGTCAGCTATGGCGAAGTCGCTGAGCTGATCGGTCACCCGGCTGCTGTGCGTGCAGTTGGGAATGCGAACGGCCGCTGCAACTTTGAACTTGTGGTTCCGTGCCACCGCGTCCTGGCTGCCGGCGGCAAGCTGGGCGGCTATGGCAGCAACCTGGGAATCAAGCGCCGCTTATTGGCGCATGAAGCAGCTATCCTCGGCAAGCCAGGTACGGTGTAAGTGGGCTATGTAACTCGACTAAGTTGCCAATGTCAAATCAAACTGAGAGCTCGCAACTTATTCAGTTCTTCATACACGCCGGCGATGCCGCTTCCGCCGTAGATCATCTCCAGCCGTTCGCCGCTTAAATAAGACTGTACCGGGTTGCGGTAACTCGTGTTGTACTGCGTGATGTTCGCGACATCGTATCCGAATAGCGGAGCGAGTACCTTCAAGACCACCTGCGAAATGGTAATGGCTGGTATGGAGTTCACAAAGTCCGCGTCCGATAAGTTATGAATTTGGTACTCGATCAGTAAGTTCGTCTGGCCCATGCTGACCAGGTCTACAATGCCTAAGTCGGCGAGCGGCGGCAGACGCTAGGGGCCTGCGAATCAACCGTCAGGTAACCCTTCGCGATCGGATCGATGCGGGCCACAATGGCGCCGGCACGAAGCCAGTTCACCACCTTGTATTCGTTTCCAAGTGTTGGCGCCGCATGAGCGCTTGCCTGCGTAATCACAAGAAATGGCGAAAGTCCACGAGCCATGGTCTCAGCGATATCGAGGATGTGATGACCCCCGGTACGCGAGTCCCCGGCCGAGCCATTGTTATCCGTAACACCGGCGCCACCAAAGTTCAGCTCGACAACTCGCTGCCGTCAGCATTCCATTGCATCACCATCCGCTTGGCCCAGTCGTGCCACGCAGGAGCAGCAAGTATCACGTCCTGACTGATGCTCACGTCTGCTGCCGCAGGCGCTGCGGCGCTACGGTCAGCCAGTAAACCAGCATCATTCGGATGACCGTACTCACCGCGATAGGCGCCGGCGAAGTTTATCGAACTCTGCTGATTGAACGCCTCGTGAACCGCCAATCCGCCCGGGTACGAGTGGTGGCTTCCGGTTGTGCTGCCCGGCGCGCCATAGAAGTCTAACGGCAGGGTCGGGCAGGCAGATCCGTCGTTGATCAACGGAGGGAAAACGCCTGCCTTCACGCCGCCGTCAATGCTTGCTGCATCGGCCGGATTCACCAGCCCGTTCGAAAGTAACGAAGCTGTAATCTGGTCTTCCATTGCGCCGGTCAAATTTGCGCGATGTGCGACGCAGGTAGCCGGGGTGAGCGCATCCAGCGTCTGCGCGCGCACGAACTTGTTCTGTATCTGCCCGACACGGGTCTTGAAGGGTTGTGTAAGCCGAGTCAACCAGTGGCGATTGGTGTCCGGTAGCCTCAGCGGCAGCATTGCCAGCGCCAAGCTTAGTCTGTGTATCTGCTGTCGCAAACGACACGCTTGCGAGCAACGCAATCGGTAGTACCTGGGATCTCATCGGATCGGAGTGTACCCCCGCAATGTGAAGAATTGTTGAACTCTATTTAAATAATTCCCTTGGTTGGATGCTTATTGCCCGATGGCCGTTGAAGGTTGCGAATCAACTCCGGTTCCGGCCCGCGCACATCAGATTTGCGAATGATTGACACTTTTCCGCGTTGTTCAAAGATAACCAGGTAAGCGTCATCCAAAGTCAACACCCCGTGCTGCCGTAATAGGGCGCACAGATCGTCCCTGGTCAAGCCGGCTCGCTGGAGCTCAGACGTCACGATCTCGCCATGCGAGACCAGGATTCGGGGCGGGTGGTCGAACAGTGTGGCAACCTTTGGAAATTGCCTGAGCGAGGAAACAATGCGGTGCGCCGCCAGTACTGTGATCAGGGTCACCGCTCCTGCAAGATAGCTTGTTGTACTCGCATTTGGAACCCGGCCTACGATCGCTCCTACTGCAACGGCGGCGACGAAATCGAATGCCGACATCTCGGCCAGCGTTCGTCTCTCGCCCAGTCGAAACCCGAACACAGCTGTCAGGTAAAGCAAGAGAGCCTTTATGGCGATCCATCCTGCCTCCCTCCCTCCTCCGAGCAATTCATTCATTGGCCACCCTCACAAGCTAAATTATTACCGAACTTCCCTTCAACTACGCGAAGGAACTCGGTAGGTTCAGTAACGGCCATCTCGATGGGTAAATACAGAACGGTCAGGTCTGTCGCGGCAAGCGCTTCCTTGCTTACGTTGAATGAGTCCTTCTCGGTGGTGACCAGAACTTCTGCCCCATGTTGATAAGCTTCTCGCGTAAGCTTTCGCATTTCAGAAGCTCGGTAGCGATGATGATCTCGGAAGGCCTTCTTCATCACGACGATGAGTGGAAGCTCATCGAGAGTTTGCCAGAAGCTTTCCGGATTACCAAGGCCACAGAAGGCAGCCACCTTGCTCAGCAGGGGCATTTCTACCGGTTGGCAATCTCTTGCATTCCGCCACCCTCCGCGCCGCGTTGCCGCTTGGAAAATTGGCATGCTTCGCTTGATCCTTCGAATCTGATTAGCTATGGCTTCAAAACGGTCACTCGAGTTGCAGCGAGTCACCACAACCAGGTCGGCCCTACTTAAAGCCTCTATCGGTTCGCGAAGCCGACCGGAGGGAACCACTGCGCCATTACCGAACGGGTTTAAGGCGTCGATCAGCACAATGTCCAGATGGCGCGGCATGCGCGCGTGCTGAAAGCCATCGTCAAGCAGCAGAAGACTCGTCTCTGGATATAAGGCGAGCAGTCGCTGGGCAACGCGGTAACGGTCCGAGCCAATGCCGACAGGCGACACTCCGGACCGTAGGAAGATTTGAGCTTCATCGCCCGTGCTGGCGACATTTACTTGGGCCCCCGGCGGGAGCAGCAGATCCACCTTTGACCGGCGGGCATAGCCACGGGTGAGAATGGCCGGAGAGTGACCGAGTTCTTGCAGGCTGGCAGCAAGGTAGGCGGTGAAGGGCGTCTTACCCGTGCCCCCGACGCTTAATCCGCCGACGCTGATCACCGGCACAGGAAGCGGCGGTGCGGTAAAGGCGAAGCGCTCTCCCCGACGTCGTTTGTAAGCGCCACCTAGTTGCCAGAGCCACGCAAGGCCGCCCAGCCATAAACGCAAGACGACGTTGTGCTGTCGAACAGATGCGCCAGATTGATAAAGCGGGACCAGGCGCTCAGCCAATCGGTTGGACACGCCCCGTCTTTGCTGCACTGCTTGCCGTCCGCGCTCTCCGAGCTCCTTGACCTCCGGGGAACTACTCAGGGCTGCTCTTACGGCGACTACCAACTCGGCGCCGTCGCTTACTTGGATCAATGCTTCTGCAGCCTTGAAATCTTGAACGATGGCCGCGAAGTTTTGGGTATGCGGGCCGACAATCAGCGGCACACCGGCTGCGGCGGGCTCGACGACGTTGTGGCCTCCGCGAGGCGCCAGAGAGCCGCCCACAAACACCACATCAGCGAGTGAGTACGTCCGGGCCAGTTCGCCCATTGTGTCAAGCAGCAGCACTCCGGGGAGTTCCAGGCGGTCTGAGCCTGCCGAGCGGCAAACGTAGTGGAGACCTCGCGTTGCCAGCTTGCCCGAGACTTCTGCGAAGCGGGCAGGCTGGCGCGGAGCAAGAATCAACAGCAGCTTCGGGAACTCGCGGGCAAGTTCTTCGAAGGCGTTCAGTACCAGGTCGTCTTCGTCCACTGCATGGCGTTGATAGCTGCCCCGCTCGTTCGGCCCCACCGTGCTGGCTGCTATCCAGATCTTGTCGGCTCCAAAGACAGGCAGGTCCAATGGCTGCTGTTCCAGCTGCGCATCGTACTTCAGGTTTGCGTCAATGAGCAGAGCCGAGGGATGCACGCCCAACGTCGAGTAGCGCCCGTAGTCTGTTTCGCTCTGCACTTGCACGAGGTCAGGTAAACGCAGAACCGGCTGAAAGAGGGCTCGCCATTTGGCATAGCGGGGCCAGGTGCGGTCGGAGATGCGTCCGTTGATGATGGCGAGCGATGCTCCGCAGCGCTTTGCCCAGGAAAACAGGTTGGGCCACAGTTCGGTTTCGACAATGACAAGAAGCCAAGGTCGCAGACGGTTGAACGCCGGCCGGAGGCAAGTTACCAGATCGATCGGCAGATAGAAAATGCCGTCCACGAGAGCCGCGGCCTGCTTCTCGGCGGTCTGGCGTCCGGCCATCGTCGAAGTCGAAAGATAGATCTCTGCATTGGGCAGTCGCTCGCGTAGTTGGCGCACTAGCGGAACCACCGATGCCACCTCACCCACTGAGACGGCGTGGACCCAGACAGAGCCGGTGCGTTCGCGATTCTCGATGCTCTTGGGCAACCAGCCGAGGCGTTCGCTGAAATGCGAGCGGTAGCCGGGCTGGAGGAGAAAGCGCCGGATGAAGTACAAAAGAAGGAAGGGGAACGAGACCAACTGCAGGCCTCGATAGAGGAGAAGAGTGCGCGTTAGCCCGGTTACTTGCTTCGTGATTTCGAGTATAGCTTTGCTGGCGTCGGCCGAAGAAGCTCACTTCCGCGCTGCCCCAGCGGATAGTTACGCCCATCAGTCAGCCGAACAGGTGACAGTCGGCGCCAAGTCGTTTGACAAGCCTGAATTGACCGAGTTGGTGTTCGGCAAAAAGACTGATCTGCTGAAGTATGGGGTGCTGCCCGTCCTGGTGGTGATTGAGAACAAGGGGCAGAGTGCGCTGGACTTGCAAAGCTTAGAGGTGAACCTGGTGGCGAACGATGGCCGCCACGCTCAGGCGGTTGAGCCCAACGAACTGTTTCACCTGGGGCCCAAGAGTAAGCGGCCCGGCATGATTCCGACTCCGATTCCGATGCCGCGCAAAAAGAATCCGCTGGAGTCGCCGGATATTGTGACGCGTTCGTTTACCGCGAAGATGCTGCCGCCGGGCGAAAAGGCAGACGGGTTCTTTTACTTCGAAGCCAAGCCGGAGGGAGGCGACAAGCTCTACGTCAATGGGATTCGACAGGCACGCTCGGGTAAGGAGCTGCTGTACTTCGAGTTTCCATTGAAGCCGTAGCCTTGACCGCCGCTTGGAGGCACGCTTCCGCCTATCGACGGTGCAAGGAGAGTAGCCATTATCGGATGAACGTTGATGCCGTTTGCGCGACCCTGGACGCGATCCGTAAGGCCCAATGTGATGGGAAGGCGGGGTACGTCTATCTGGAAGAGGCGCAGCGTGCACCGTGGTCGATCAGAATGCCAAGGCTGGGCGGAAGCAGGCGACAAGCTCTACCTGACCTGCCTTTTGACGGCGGGGCTTCAATTCCAGTAGTTGCCGTCAAGATTGCGGCACTGAACGGCCTCGGCCAGATGTTTGGTTGAGACGACGTTGGATTCGTCGAGGTCGGCGATGGTGCGGGCTACGCGTAGCACGCGGTCGTGGGCGCGGGCTGAAAGGTTCATGCGGCGAACGGCCATTTCCAGGGTGCGCTCTCCAGTCTCATCGAGTGCGCAGAGGGTACGGAGTTGCGAAGCGGGAATTTGGGCGTTGTAGAACCCGCGCTGCCGTTGCGTCTCGCGTGCAGTCTCGACGCGAGCGCGGATCTCGGAGGAGCTAACGCCGTCGGTCTTGCTGCGAAGTTCCTTGTAGGGAACGGCGGGAACTTCGATGTGCATGTCGATACGGTCGAGAAGCGGGCCGCTTACCTTAGCCAGATAGCGGGCTATGATTCCGGGGGTGCAGCGGCATTCACGAGTGGTATCTCCGTAGAATCCGCACGGGCAGGGATTCATAGCGGCGACGAGCATGATGCGGGCAGGGAAAGTGAGGGTGCCGTTGCTGCGAGCGAGTGTCACAGCGCCTTCTTCGAGTGGCTGGCGGAGTTGCTCGAGAACGCCGCGGGGGAACTCGGGAAGCTCGTCTAGGAACAGAACGCCCTGGTGGGCGAGGCTGACTTCTCCCGGGCGTGGGCTGCCGCTGCCGCCGCCAATCAGACCGGCATCGGAAATGGTGTGGTGCGGCGCTCTAAATGGCCGGTTGCGAAGAACTCCAATGCCGGGCGGGAGGACGCCTGCGACGCCGTGAATTTGTGTGGCTTCCAAGGCTTCGCGAAAGGTCAGTTTGGGCAGGATGCCGGCGAAGCGTTTGGCCAGCATGGTTTTGCCGGAGCCGGGCGGACCGATCATCAGGATGTTGTGATTACCGGCGGCGGCGACTTCAAGCGCGCGTTTGGCCATGAGCTGGCCTCGCACGTCACTGAAGTCAGGTAGCTCAGGGGCCCCGGCGGCCGGCTCCGGTAACACGGCTGATGTCGGGCTGAAGGCGGAAGGTTCATTCAGGAATTGGACAACTTCGGCCAGGTGGCGTAGTCCGAAGACCTGGACGCCTTCGGCGACGGCTGCCTCGGAGGCGTTCTCAAAGGGAACCAGCAGATTCTGTATGCCGCGGCGGGCGGCAGCTACGGCGATAGACAGGGCCCCGCGAACAGGCCGCAGACTTCCGTCGAGCGAAAGTTCGCCGACCATCATGAAGTCGTCCGCGTTGCGGACTGCACCCATGGCGCCGAGAATAGCGGTGGCCATGGGCAGATCGAAGCCCGCGCCTTCCTTGCGAACGTTCGCCGGCGCGAGATTGATGGTTACCGACTTACTCGGATAGCCGAAGCCGGAGTTCAGCAGCGCGGATTTAATCCGTTCGCGGCTTTCCTTCACTGCCGCATCGGGCATTCCAACCGTCACAAAGTCACGAGCGGTTCCAGACGGATACATGTCGACCTCAACGTCGACGATATGGGCGTCAATGCCTTGAATAGCCGCACTTAGCGTACGGAACAGTGCCACGCAGAGCTAGTGACAAACAGCCGGGGCGAATCTCACGAAGATTGGAGCGCTAGGTTGACCGGCGACGGCTGAGGTGGCCGCCCCCGACCAGGCCGAGGTCGAGGATGACAGCTAGGAAGAGGAAGACTAGGCTGGTGGTGCCGTAGATGGCGGCGTGGGTGTAACGCAGATAGGTGTAAACCAAAAGAGTAAGCGGGAGGAAGAGGAAGCCCAGGATGGGAAGAATCAGGTCGCGGTAAACACCAGTAAAGAAATTGGTGAAGAACCATAGCAGAACAATGGCGATGCGAGGAAAGGCGAGAGCGAGCAGGCCGAAGAGACAGGGCAATGTAACGGTTTCTCCTTGTGAGACTACTGCCAATATTGCCACTGCGCGGTAGCAATCACATAAGCGCTGAGCGCGGCATTGGTGATTGCGTGCATCAGAATGCAATCGGCGACAGACTTGGTGCGGATCATCCAGCCGTTATAGATGATGCCCGTGATGAGGCCCACATCCCAATATGGGCCGTGCTCGGATGCGAACAGGATCGCCACAATCCAGAACGAAAGAGGCGAGTATGTGCCGAGCGCGACTTTCTGAAAATGGGGGTTGATGAGCCAGCGCATGAGCCAAGCCCGCCAGAAGAGTTCTTCGACAATTGGCACAATCAGCACGGCACGAGCGGTGCGCCAGGCCAGAACCCAAGTGCTTTTCAATTCGGCGGGCTGGATGGACGAGTGAAGATGCCCGATAAGCGAATTCGAAAAGAGCGGCCCCAGGCGATATCCGGGAATCAGTACATCGGGCGCAATCCAAAGGAAGAAGACGAGAAGTCCGACCGCGATACTCGCCACGGGATAGCGGGGCGAGACCGGCAGATTGCGGGGCCAGGAGACGGAGCAGACAACTGCCAGAACAATTGCCCAGAGCGGCGCCTCCCAGTAAGCGGAAAACTGCTTGGGTGAGGCTGCCAGGAACAGTAAGAAAACAGCGAAGGGAGCTACGTACTCAACGGCAGGATAGCGGGTCCTCCAGGAAACGGACGCGACAGCCAGCTGCAATTGTTATCCGATCTGGCTCACAAACGACCGGATCTTCTCGGTCTGATCCGGCTGAGAAGAGTTTTCCAACGCTTTTTGAGCTTCGTCACGGGCGGCTTGCTTATCGCCCCCCTTCAAGAGCGCCATTGCCAGGTGAAGGTGGTAAGTCGGATTTTTGGGATTCTCCTGCACTACCTGACGGAACAAGTTCAGGGCCTGAGAATTCAGGTTTTTCTGCAGGTAGACGAAGCCGAGCGTGTCGGAGATGTCAGGACTTTTGGGAAAGCGCTTCTTCGCTCGTTCAGCGAAGGTTAGAGCCTGATCGAGGTTGGTCCCTTTTTCGGCATCCATGAAGGCGACATTGTTCAGAGCAAGAGGATTGTCCGGGTCATAACCCAGGATCCGATTATACGTATCGGCAGCCTCGGTTTTCTTGCCTAAGGCTTCCTGAAGCATGCCTTGGTTCAGCAGCACGTTGACGTTTCGTGGATCGACTTTCGCAGCCTGATCGAACGAGTTCAGGGCCTGGTCGAGCTGGCCGACCTGGCGTTGAAGAGCACCGAGCCGCACCCATGTCTCAGCAGACTTGTCGTTCGTCTTCAGCAGCTCTTTGTAGTCGTCGATAGCGCCTTGGAAGTAACGGTTCGCCGTAGCCGGATCGGAGCGGAAAGCGTTGGCGCCAGCTGTGGCTTCGAAGCTAGCCAACTGCTGGCGATAGCCGACATTATCGGGATTCCTCTGCACCAGGTCGCGCATTCCGGCAACAGCATCCGCGCTTTTACCACTGGCAAGTTTCACTAGCTGCACACCGACGAGACCACGTGGGTCGGATGGATTCGATGTCGCCACTTTTTGGAATTCGGTGTTAGCCTTCTCCAGCTGTTTCCCGTTGACATAGACCTGAGCTAACAGCAAATGGGCTTCGTTCATGGCGGGGTACTCCTGAACCAGAGTTTCCAGGTCAGCCTGAGCCTTATCAATCTGGTTGGTGCCGATAAGAGCGCGATCGCGGAGAAAGCGGGCTTCGGGATTTCTCGGGTCGGAGGACAGGATGTTTTCTGCTTCATCCAGCGCCTTAGCATGGTCGCCTCGATCTTCGTAAATGCGTCCGGCAAGAGCGCGCGCGCCAAGGATCACCAAGGGCCGAACCGGTTTAGCTTTCGCTTCGTCGGTTAGGGCTTCCAGCGCTTCGCTGAGAGCTTTGTCAGGCTGGTGGGCGCTGAAGTAAGCACGAGCTAGTTGGAAGTGCAGAGCGCCATCGGACGGATTATTGGTGGAAAGAGTTTTCAGCTGGTCCACTGATTTTGCCCCATCGCTGCCATTGCTTTTCTGCATCAGCAGGGCTGCGTACATTTCGCTAGCCGAAGCATTCTTAGGATTTTCGGCAGAAAGCGTTCTAGCAAGCTTCAAGGCTTCATCGTTACGGCCGGTCGACTGGTAAGCATTCACGATCCGCTGCCGGTACTGGAGGGCATTCTTCCGATCATCTTTGACGCCTGCTTCATATTGGGCAAGCGCAAGATCGTACTTCTTGGCTTTCATGTAGTAGTCGCCCAGCATCTCGTGACCGGCCTCGAAAGCTTTCTGGTTATTGAGAACAGACTTCATGACAGCCTCGCCCTCGTCGTAGCGGTTGGCGGCGAGGAGAAAGCCGGCAAGATTCTCAATGGCAACCGGATTCGAGCTATCGTTGGCAACGCGTTCACGAAGGATCGCCTCAGCTTTCGATTTATTACCCGTACGGGAGTAGAGAACAAAGAGGAAGTCGTAGCCAGGTCCCCAGCTCTTGTCGTGGTTGAGCGTGTCACGAACGAGCGCTTCCGCCTCGGGGGACCGCTGGGCACCGGCCAGAGCTTCGGCATACCAGCCAATCAGGTCCCGCGCATGCGGCTTAATGCTGTTCGCGCGGGCAAAGCTGCTGAGGGCCTTCTCGCGATCGTTATTGGCCAGGTAGAGGAGCCCCTGAATTCTGACCCCATCGAAAGAATTGGGGTTGTTTTGAAGAATCTTATCGTCGAGTTCCTGGGCGTCGGTCAGAAAATTCTTAAATTTCTTGGGATTCGTTGCATACGCGCCGATGTAAATCTCGGCCAGTTTGCTGGCTGCATCGACGTTGTCCGGCTTCAGATCGACCGCGCGGCGCAGATACTTGGTCGACTCAGGAAGGTTGCCGTCATCCAGCAGATTGAGACCCTGCCGATAGTAGGCTTCCGCATTGGTCTTGTCTTTCGCGATCGCTTTCTGATAAAGGATAGAGGCTTCCTTGTACTTCTTCTTGTCGTGATAGCGGTTACCGGTGGCGATCAGCTTTTCGGGGCTTTGGCTACAAGCGGAAGAGAACAGGAGGGCCAAACAAGCGAAGGCGGTCAGAGTGTACTTCATAGAGATACGGGGGCTCACTTGGATTGTAGGAAATGTGCGCATGCTTATAAAGGACTTCATCGAAAATTGACGGCCGCAAGAGCTACTGGCGATGCGGCGCTCCTCCCTCGCTGTTCGGAGCCGGCGTGCCAAGAATGGACGCAGCCCGTTGACAAGGAGTGAACACACCGGCAGCCTTTTCTCATAAGTAAGGGAAGCAATCTCCTTTATAATCACGTTTATAAAGCACTCCCGACATGCGAAGACTCCTCCCTTTGGCCGTAGCGATTGTCATTTTGACGACTCCTGGCCTCCCTCAAACGTACCGCCATAAGACGCCGGTTGCATCCCAGAAAACTCCGAAAGCCCAGGAGCCGGAACTGGCACCCGTACCCTTGCCAGAAGAGCCTGGGGTCTACGCGGTACTTTACACGAGCATGGGAAACATCGTTTGCCGGCTGTTCGACAAGCAAGATCCTAATACTGTGAGTAACTTCCGGGGATTGGCGACGGGAACCAAACCATGGAAAGACCCGACAACAGGCAAGATGAAGCATACGTCGCTCTACACGGGAACGACGTTTCATCGGGTGATTCCGGATTTTATGATCCAGGGCGGCGATCCGACGGGGACGGGCACGGGTGAGCCGGGATTTAAGTTCGACAACGAGATTGATGGAGTACACAAATTCGATAAGCCTGGTGTGCTGGCGATGGCGAACTCGGGGCCAAATACCAATGGCTGCCAGTTCTTCATTACGGTTGCCCCGGCCGAGCATCTGGACGGGAACTACAACATTTTCGGCGAGGTGGTTTCCGGGCAGGAGGTAGCGGATGCCATTTCGAAAGTGCCGCGGAACTCAGACGATAAGCCGGATACGCCGGTGAAAATCATCGCGATTAAGATTCGAACGGTCCCGGCTGGCGGGGAGAGCAAGCCCGGTTCAGCCCACTGAAACGAAACGGGGACCGTAAGTAGCAGCTAGGAGTAAATTCGAAGCCAATCGTTTCAGGCTGCCTTCGGGTTAGGCTGCTTTTGCCTGGTTGCTTCGAGCGGTAGTTCTCCATTTAGCGCGACCAGTTTGGGAGCCGATGAAAATTCGAACCCATTTGGTGTTGCGTCGGCTGCCGCGGTTCGAAGCGGAGCGGGAGGGGTGGAGATTGGCGCCCCAACGTGCTTGAGAACGGTGGCCGGCGCGTTTGCCTTTCGTTCTTCAGCCTGTTCTAAGCGGGTTTTCTGCAGGGCGAGATAGCGTTCCTCATCTTTGGCGAAGTAACGGCGCAGGCGAGACTCCTGCAGACTTAGATCTTTGAGTTGCCGCGAGTACGTCTGAAGGATATGGTTGTCAATCAGCAGGTCACGGGCGTTCGGATCCTGATCGGCGAAGAAGCCGGCAAACTGTAGGTGACCGGCCGCATAGAGGCCCATCTCGATACGAGTGAGGCGGTTGAGGCGCCACTCGGTTATGGCTAAACGCCCGACGAGCTCGCATTCTGTTTGGGTGACGGGCTGGTAATCGGTGAAGAAGCCGTTGACATGAAGTTGGTAGAGTGTGGCTTCTTCGGCGGTGAGAAGGATCGGTGTGGCCGTCGCCGCCTGCGATGACGCGCAGCGGGGAATCTGGGGTGGTGGGCGTATCGGTGACTGACATTTGGGGGCCTCAATTGATGGGTTCAAGCTACCGTGGGCGGGCGGGGAGATTGGAGGGGGCTGGGTCGCGGGGCGGGGTGTAAGGATTTGCTTTGGAAAGGGGTTAGGGTTGCCCGCAAAAGATGCGGAGGGTTGTGAATGGGACTTCCACTTGAGGTCGACCAAGCTACCGAGCAGATTTAATACCTTCGTCGTTGATAGATCGCCAGCTCAGACAAGGAACTACTCCGTAGGGTAATGGAACCAATCAGATGACTCATGCTGCGCAACGGTCTAACGTCAAATCGTACCGGTAGGAGTAGACCCAATCCAAAATTGCCTTGTCTAAGATTCAATTGCTAAATTCAAAATTCCGCAGGAAGATTAAACGTATGCCCGGCTATTATGAGTTCTTCGCGGGTGCGGGCATGGCTCGCGCAGGTCTTGGCCCCGGCTGGACCTGCCTCTTTGCTAATGATAATGACCCTAAGAAGGTATCGGCCTACAAGAAAAATTGGGGCCATAAAGAGATCGTCCAGAAGAACGTAGCTCTCGTATCCACGGACGACATTCCGGACACTGCTGATCTCGCGTGGGCCTCCTTCCCATGTCAAGACCTCTCGGTCGCCGGTTTGGGCGCGGGCCTTAACGGATCGCGCTCAGGAACTTTTTGGCCGTTCTGGCGACTTATCAAGGCCTTGAACGTGGAAGGTCGGCGACCGAGCACTGTTGTTCTCGAAAATGTTTGCGGCGCGTTGACCTCTCACGATGGTTCAGACTTTCGGTCGCTGATCGACGCGATGAGAGTTGAAGGGTATCGCTCCGGCGGGTTAGTGATCGATGCAGAGCTATTCCTTCCGCATTCTCGTCCGCGCTTATTTGTGATAGGGGTGCGAGATGACATCGAGGTCGATGGCGCACTGATTGATAGCGAGGCACAGGAGCCATTCCATACGCCAGCGCTGAGAACTGCACATTTGTCACTCGGGCACGCCGCCAAGGCAGCTTGGACATGGTGGAGGCTTCCGGTACCGCCACTACGACGGCAGAAATTCGCTGACGTCATAGAAGAAACGCCGACCGGCGTTTACTGGCACAGCCAACAGGAAACTGATCGCCTCCTGTCCCTCATGTCGCCGCTGAATCTCTTGAAAGTTGAGAAGGCCCGGCGCATGAATCGGTTGATGGTCGGCTCACTATACAAGCGCACTCGGCCCGACGAAACGGGAGTTCGGGCCCAGCGAGCGGAAGTTCGGTTCGATGATATCGCGGGGTGCCTCCGCACCCCGAACGGCGGGTCAAGCCGACAAACGATAGTGGTGGTGAACGGCAGCGAAGTGAAATCGCGACTGCTTTCACCCAGAGAAACCGCGCGGCTGATGGGCTTGCCCGACACTTTTGTTCTTCCGACGAAGTACAACGCGGCGTATCATCTGACTGGCGATGGCGTTGCTGTGCCCGTTGTCAGACATCTCGCTGAAAATATTATCGAGCCGCTGATCAGATCAGCCCGAGAGGCAATCTACCCAGCCGCTTGATCCGGAGCTACGGTCTATATTGGAGGATTCGGAGATCCTCTGGCGACCGATTTTAAATATAGAAGAAGCGCAGTCAAGCAGCTAACCAATTCAATCGGGGTTTATGCTCTTTGTGACCTCGATAATGTGCCCATGTATGTCGGGCAATCCAAAGATGGCATTCGCAGTCGGGTGGCCCGACATCTTACCTCGGCTCGTTCCGACATCATCGCCAACCGGCAAATTGATGTCTGGGAAATCGCGTACGTTTGGGCTTACCCCGTTAACGTGAAAGAGGACATAGGGCCATTGGAGGCCTTGCTCTATCATTCCTTGGATCCGCAATCGCAGCTGATGAATGGCCAAGTCCCGCCCCGTCCGAGCGGGCGAATCCGGCGGGCGCCAGAACCGGCCCAGAAAATTCAGGTGATGAGCGGCGCGGATATAAAGGAAAAGCAAGATCCCGTTCAGCGATTACCACGCCAAGCCGGACACTATGCCCAGATCGTCGGTCATTTCCTTGCGGTGAAGGAGTCGAAGCAGATCGCGCGCGCTATGAGCGCACATTTCCAGCGCCTCGAGAGGTATCACCAGACCCTGTTGGGCATTGCCGCGGCCCAAGGGGTGGATGATGAGGAATCTGACTGACCCACTTCGCAGCCGGATCATGCGATCGGTTCGCTCCGAGAATACCCGGCCGGAACTTATTGTTCGGAGCACATTGCACCGCTTAGGGTATCGGTTCCGGCTTCACCGACGGGATTTGCCGGGCAAGCCGGATATTGTTTTTCCTGGCCGGCACAAGGTAATCTTCATTAATGGCTGTTTCTGGCACGGACATGACTGCCTACGGGGCTCGCGCATCCCGAAGAGTAATCGGGAATACTGGATCGCGAAAATCGCCAGAAACAAGCAGCGGGATATCCTACACATTTCCGCCTTGGAAAGTCGTGGATGGCAGGTCCTCGCCGTTTGGGAATGTCAGTTCGCAAATTTGAATGAATTGTCACAGATTCTAACGGCTTTCTTGGACCGTTCCTACCGGTCGGAAGCAAGAAGGAGTGCAATGACCGGGTACTACGATTCGCCTTCGCGAAAAGCGAGATGACAGTCAGGAGCTGCAGGAATGCATCAACAACGTCGTAGGAAAACTCGAGACAGCGGAAGACGCAGATCGACCAGGTCTGCTGCTCGGGAAAATCCAGGCAGGAAAGACGAATGCCTTCCTCGGCGTCATCGCACAGGCGTTCGATAACGGCTATGACATCGCCATCGTGTTCACGAAGGGCACTAAGACACTCGCGCAGCAGACCGTTAAGCGGATCGGCCGGGATTTCACCGAGTTTATTGAAGTCGACCAGGTGCTTGTATTCGACATTAAGACGGCTCCGGACAGACTAACCCGAGCGGAGCTTAATCGAAAACTGGTGATCGTCTCAAAAGAGGGAAGTGCGGAATCTTGATCGCATCCTTGCTTTCTTCGCCGTTGACAAACATCCCGAGGCTCACAAGCGGCGTGTGCTGATCGTAGACGACGAGGCGGACATGGCCAGCGTTCGATTCACGAAGAAAAAAGGCGAGGAGAATTACAACCAGGGTGAAATCGCAAATAAGATGGATGTGCTTCGCGGCCTCCTCAGAGACGTGTCGTTCCTTCAGGTCACGGCAACACCCTACGCTCTATATCTGCAACCGGAGGGATACCAAAATGGCTCAGGGAAAGAGGTGTTCCGGCCAAAGAAACCGGCCTTTACCGAGTTGCTTCCGATACACAGCGCGTACGTCGGAGGCGATGATTATTTCGGTGGTCACCCCGTAACCGATCCTCGGTATTACCTTTTCGTGAGGGTGAGCGAAGAAGAGCAGGAAGCGCTCAGGAATGGCGATGGCCGAATGGTCAGGAAAGACCGGCTCTGGACCAGCAATAACATCAAGACGCTTCGTCGCAGTCTCGTGACATTTCTTCTTGCGGTGTATGTTCGCCGGCGCCAGCAGACCGCTGCCGGCCAGAAGCTTCAGAAATATGCAATGGTCATGCACAATGACACCCATCGCGCAGCGCACGGATGGCAGGAATTCGTTACGACAAATCTGCTGAAGGCGTTCGAAGAGGCCGCCGCGTCTGATGACCCACAACTGCGAGAGGCGACAAAGGAAGCCCACGAGGATCTGAAGAAGTCTGTCACCGCTGATGGTGGGCAATTGCCGCTATTCCAGGACGCCTGCGAAGGCGTCAGAATGTTGATCACAGACGGAGAGTTGAACATCCAGTGCGTGAACTCTGACGTGCAGCTCGAGCCCATTCTCGATCCGGAAACGGCCGAGCTTAAGCTTCGGACTCAGGCCAATCTGTTCATTGGCGGCAGCATTCTTGATCGAGGTATCACCATTAAGAATCTGATCGCGTTCTACTATGGCCGAAATCCCAAACGAATGCAGGCGGATACAGTCCTCCAGCATTCACGCATGTACGGCGCGAGGGATCGGCGTGATCTTGCTGTGACCCGGTTCTACACCACTCAGGTAGTTTATGAACGGCTGTCGCAAATCAATTCGCTCGAGGTGGCGCTCCGCCAGGACTTCGAAAACGGCTCCTTTGAGAACGGTGTTGTTTTTATCCAGAAAGATGCAAAGGGAAGCATTATTGCATGCGCACCCAACAAAACCTCGCTCTCAGATACCGTCTCTGTCCGTAGCAATGAAATGCTGCTGCCCACTGGATTCGATACAGATGTCTCGACGCGTCTCAACAAGGCGGTCCCGCAAATCGATCAGCTCATCCCCGACGATTCCAAACACACTTTCAAGTTCGAAGAGATCCCGATCCAACTGGCCGTCGCCATTCTTGAGGCAATCCGTCCAACGCTTAT
The DNA here is from genome assembly GCA_964248405.1 of uncultured Bryobacteraceae bacterium. Lineage (GTDB taxonomy): Bacteria > Acidobacteriota > Terriglobia > Bryobacterales > Bryobacteraceae > Bog-105. Next base: position 33,904 of record CAXTYH010000025.1, on the reverse strand, counting down.
TTTCGAGGAGGGCGCAGAGTTCGATTGGGATGCCATGATCTCGATCCTCCGTTACCATGCCAGCAAAACCAGTAATACGGTTGTTGTGATCGCCGCAACGGGCCGCGACCTCGACAGAGCGGCTTCGGGTGACAAGTCCGGCCAGTCGATCGTTGGAACCAAGCTTAGGTCGCTGATCGTAGATCCGAACCGCAAGGAACCGGCCCTCATTCTCCTTAAGCAGCTTGGCGGACCTGATCGCCACTGGAGGGCTGGCCCATTTTGGTGGCCTGTTATTGCGACCCCGGCAGCTTCCAGGCCATGCGTGTTCGCTAATAAAGTGGCTATTTAGATCGTCCAGCAAACCGAGATGACGTGGCATTCCGAACCCAGGTTTTTCTTGTGACACTTCCTAAGAAGGCCCATGGTAATGAAGCTATTGGGCAGAAGGCACACCTTTCCGTGCGGGAGTGAAATCCAGGCCGAAAAATCATCGACAAGGCGCGTGGGAAATGGTTGCTATCTTCTGATTGTGAAGTACCTCGCTGTCCTGGTGCTGGCTCTTTTTGTGCCGCTCGGATGTCTTAGAGCCGATAGCGGTTGGACACTGGTCCGCAGCCCGCATTTTGATGTTTACTCCCAGCTCGGCGAGCAGGATGGTCGATCTATTGCCCTGACACTTGAGCAGCTACGGACGTTCTTTCTCACTTCTGGGGCGCTCGGGGTTCATGCTCGTCTTGAGAATGATCGGCCGGTTCGCGTGCTGCAGTTTGCTACGACGGCGGCCTATGCTTCGTTTCGTCCTCGGGAGTCGGCGGATGCGTTCTTTCGTGGGTCCGAGGAGGTCGACTATATTGTTCTTGCGCCCGCTGGGGCGAATCGCTTTCGTACGCTGGCGCATGAGTACGCGCATCTCGTCGTGCATTCGGCCGGCCTCCATCTGCCTCCCTGGTTTGCCGAAGGGATTGCTGAGGTGTTCGCAAGCCTGGACATCACACCGCGCGAATCGCTGGTTGGGGGCGATCTGCCGGCCCGTTCGCAAGCTCTCCGGAGTCACGCGCTTATTCCGCTCGACAAGCTGCTGACGATGGATGAGGACGATCCTCTTCGATCGCGTCGCGACGATGCTTCCGTCTTTTACGCCGAGAGTTGGGAGCTGACGCACATGCTCCTGTTCTCGCCGCAGTACAGCGCCAAAGCAGGGGCGCTCTGGGCCGCTTTCAATACAGGGGTGATTGAGTTGCCGGCGCTTGCGTCGCTGTACGGGCGCTCGGTTGAGGCCATCAACGCCGATTTTCGGACCTCGCTCGATGCGCCCAAATCGGCGATGCCTTTGCCCGGGATACCCGTTCGAGATCAGCGTTTGCGTGTCTCGAGCGTCAACCAGGCAGACTCCGATGCCGTGCTGGCGGGGCTGGTGCTGGCGTCGGGCGATCTGGACCGCGCCCAGGCTGTCTATCGAACGTTGCAGACCGAGCGCACTTCGGACCCGGCCGTTGCCGCCACGCTCGGTTCCATCGCGCTGCGGAAGCACGATGAGGTGAAGGCGACTCTGGAATGGAAGCGGGCGTTCGACCTTGGTGTGAGAGATCCGGTGCTTTGCTTTCAGTATGCAGGTCTGCTGGAAAACGCGCATGCCCCCGACGAACAGATTGCTGGGGCTTTGCGGCGCGCTATTGAACTCAAACCCGGCTACGACGATGCGCGGTTTAAGCTGGGCCTGCTCCAAAGCAGCCGGGGAAACTATGCGGCGGCGCTGGAGCAGCTACGCGCTATGCGGTCGGTGCCCCGCGCGCGAGCTTATAGTTACTGGCTTGAGATGGCTTCGGTGCTTCTGGAGAGCGATCAGCGACCGGCGGCCAAGGCTGCTGCCGAGAAGGCCATTGCGTTCGCGGAGACGCCCGATCAACGGCAGCTGGCAACGTTAATGAAAGTAGATACGGAAACCGACGTCACGGTCCAGTTCGCGCGCGATGGCCAGGGCCGTCTGCAGATGGTCACGAGCCGTAAGCCGCATGGGGCGACGGGCTGGAATCCGTTCGTTGAGTTTGGTGACCAGATTCGAACGGTAACGGGCCGGATACGGAAGGTGGAGTGCAACGGGGGCGCGGTGACGGGGTTCGAGATCGGCGATCGCTCACCGGGCGTTCGCGTGTCGCTGCCTGATCCATCGCACGTGCTGATTGAGGGCGGTAAGCCGGAGTTTTACTGCGAGGCGGAAGATGGCAGGGTGGTGACAATCGAATACGCGGCGAGGCCGGCGCAGAATGGGACGGACGGGATTCTGCGCGGTATGCGGTTTGCGTCCGAGACGACTAAACAATGACTGACCAGAGGTATGGCCCTGGAGCTTCGGGGTGTGAGGTAGGCAGGCGCTTTTTCCGGTGAGGTGTTTCTGACGGGGAACACGCCTACTGTAGTTCTTGTTTTCGAGTCCGTAGACATTCGGCCGGGGATGTCCCCGAAGGGGCTTTGCGGTTGGTGATCTGTGACGTTTGCGCGGGGGTACAGGGTGGTTTGTTTGTGCTGTTAGGGTAAGCCGAAGACCCCGCTAACCCATACTCCCTTCGACAAAGTACGGGCAACCGTAATGCTTTGCGCGCGAACAGCCGATAGGAGAGCTGAAGGATGGCAACATGAAAAGCACTCTCTCGCTCGGATTATTGGTTGTAAGCGGCACGATCGGTGTTCTACAGGCTGCACCACTTGTGAGTGCAGGAACAGGCACACAGAGGACAAAGCCCGCTGACTTCGGGCTGCTCTCGATGTCGGGAGGATTGCTGATCGGGGTCGGGCTCTACCGGCGTAATCGGAAGAGCGCTGAGTTAGGCCAGGAGACATCGCGGATATCCAGTTAGTTGGAGGCGCTTGCGTATAGCAGGCTATGCAGATAGTCGTTGCGAAACTTGCCGGCCGGATCGAACTGGTTCGCCAGATCTTTGAAGGCAGGCAGCATGGCGAATTTCCCTTGCAGGCGCGAGGGAGCAACCGTGAAAAGTTTGGCCCAGTGGGGTCTTACATCGAACGACTCCAGCTTTTGCTCCATCAGCGGAAGAAGCTTCTGAACAGCAGGCCAATCGGGCTTCCAGGTAAAGTGAAACGACAGGGAGGGGCGCCGGTAGCAGGGGCTCATCCAATGGTCATCGGCAGCAACCGTGCGGAACTCGCAGACGAACAGGAGCGGAGTAATCTGGTCGCGTAACTGTTCAAGAGCAAGGATGGCTTCGTAAGCTCGGTCGCGTGGAACGAAGTATTCGGATTGCAACTCTGCCCCGCTGCTTGGGGTGAAGTTCATGCGGAAGTGTGGGAGGCGCTCGAACCAAGGGCCAGGAATGCCGAACTGCTCGGTGCAATTCCCAGCGGGGTGTCCGGCCAAAGGATGCTTTCTGCCAACTGCCGGCTTGGCGCCAAAGAAGTCTGGTTCAGGAGGTGGCGGGACCGTAGTTTCCAGACGCGACTTAATCCAGACCTGTGTAGCGCGGTGGTGCTGCCAATCGGTAAAGAGACTCACGCTATAGCCACTCGAGAAAATCTCGGGCAGGTGATGCTCCAGTTGATAGAAGGAAAGGTCTTCGTAAACGGTTTGACTTATGTCGAACGTGGGTTGGAGGTCGAGGGTGAGACGGGTGATTGCGCCTAAGGCACCGAGAGAGACAACAGCGCCGGGAAAGCGTTCAGGGTCGTGCTGGCGCGATAGGGTAATCAACTCGCCATTAGCGGTGACGAGTTCCAGGGCAGAGACGGACGTTGCCAGGCTGCCGATGTTGTTCCCGGATCCATGGGTGGCAGTGGCGCAGGCGCCTGCTACCGAGATGTGGGGGAGAGAGGCAAGGTTAGGCAGCGCATACCCGTTGGCTTGGAGATATGGTGCAAGATGGCCGTAGGTCACCCCGCCCCCGACCGTGACAGTTTGGGATGCAGAATCAATCTGCATTCCTTTCAATTTGATCAATGAGATTTGATCGCCGTGAGTGTCGGCGATGCCGTTGAAAGAGTGACGGGCGCCGAGAACCTTGAGGCTCTCCGATTTTGCAACAAGTTCCTGAAGTTCGCCTACCGAGTCGGGAGTGTGAAAGCGCTTTGCGGTATAGCGGTAGTTGCCGGACCAGTTTGTTCGAACAGCAGGGCGGGGCTGGTCAGGCTCCTTACTGGGAGGTGTCGTTTGCTCGTGCGGAAAGGGGAGGGTACTGCTGGTAGCGAGCGGGTCTAAGCCGTTTCTGAAAGATGGTGTGTCCATTCAGCCGTTGGTGCCGGCCATCAGTATATCGGGAAGTTCGGAGGGGCGAAGGATCTGGTGAGCGGGGGATCTATGTTGATTCCGGGATTGGGATGTACCGGTGAGGGTTTTCTGTCTGGGGACACGCCAACGTCCGGGTCAGGAGCCCGGAGGGCGACTGAAGCGGCGCCCAGTAACCGGCCCTTGCGCTGGCCGCGGCTGCGCTGCGGGAATGCCGTTCATCCAGCACCCCTGGCAACTGCACTCCGAAGTACACCTCGTGTAGTCCGTCGTCGACCGTGCGCACTCCGATCGGCTGGCTGGCCGGCGCTCGGCCTACCCGGCAGCGTGCTGCCTTCCAGCGGATCTTGCCACTCTCATCAGCCACTCTCACGGCAAACTCGGCCGGGTACTCCATCGGCGGCAGCCGCTCCGGATAGGGCCGCAACGAAGGCCGGTACTGATCGGCAGGCGTCCCCTGCCCAAAACGCTTCATGCGGGCGCTCCTCATTGAACTCACGGCGAAACTAGTCAAAGCACCGCGGCCTGTTCTGTTGCGGCTGGCCAGCGATGGTCCGCTAGCCCCGCTCCTTATCTGTTACCCATGTGCCTGGCTCTTTCTGTTACGATCTCCCCAGGTTCATACACAGCGCCTCCGGGGACACCCCGGCCGGATGTCTACGGATTCGCAAACACCGATACAGTAGGCGTGTCCCCCAACGCAAAACAGCTCACCGGTACAAACCCTGCTCGCCCGGGAACCTCCCGCCCACCCGATCACAAGCTCTCCCTCTTCCTTCAATCCCTACCGCCTCATTCACTTAGCCCCAATCACCCAACTCCTCCGAACCGCCACCACGCTACACCTCAGGCGAAATGCAAACTGCAACCTCGCCCCAACAACTCGCCGCCAATCGCAGCAACGCGCAGCACTCCACCGGCCCGCGCACCGCCGAAGGCAAAGCCGCCTCCAGCCAGAACCGTCGTCAGCACGGCCTCACCGGCAACCATTTCGTCGTCCTCGACTGGGAAGTGCAGGAAGACTACGATCAACTCCTCTCCGACCTCCGCGCCGAACACAAGCCCACCACTCCCACCGAGCATCTCCTGGTCAACGCCCTCGCCCAGCATCAATGGCTCGCCATCCGCGCCGGCACACTCCAGGAGTACTGCTTCAGCAACGACGACCCCACCCACTGCGCCCAAGCCCATCTCGCTCTCTACCTCCGCTACCAGACCCACCACGAACGTGCGTTTAGCAAATGCCTGAACGACCTGCTGAAACTCCGCCGCGAGCGTCAACGCGAACACGATGGCTTCGTTCGGGAAACCATGCGCATCGCCAACGGCCACCGCTCCGACGACCGCCACTTCCTCCAACTCGAGCTGCTCCAACTCAAGCTCGACCGGGCAAAAGGAACCACCAAACCCGTCGGCACCCCGGTTCCCGCCACCGCGGCAGCTCCCCTTTCGCATGAACCGGCCCGCAACACCGCCTGAATTCACCCCAAACCAGCCCGGCTTTCCCCTCGCTACACTAAAGCTGTACCCATTGAACTCTCTCCTCCAGATCCAGCCCGCCAGTGCCGTGCAACCACCCGTCCAGCCGCGTCTGCCCGAGTGGCTGCGTAAAGGCCGTACCCACTTCGAATCGGTCCACACGCTGAAAACCGAGCTACGCGGGCGCAACCTCCACACTGTTTGCGAATCGGCCCGCTGCCCCAACATTCACGAATGCTTCCACCGCGGCGCGGCCACTTTCATGATCCTGGGCAATCTCTGCACCCGCGGCTGTGCCTTCTGTTCTGTCCCGAAAGGCTCGCCCGCCAAGAAAGAATTTCGGCTCGATCCGCTCGAGCCCATCAACGTTGCCGGCATGGCGCGCGAAATGAACCTCCGCTACGTCGTCATCACCTCCGTCAACCGTGACGATCTCCCCGACGGCGGCTCCACTCACTTTGCCGAAACCGTCCACCAGGTCCGCCTCGCTCTTCCGCAGTCCCAGGTCGAAGTCCTCACCCCCGATTTCTGCGGCGACCTCGCAGCCGTGGCGCGTGTCCTCCAAGCCGGCCCGCATGTCTTTAACCACAACATGGAGACCATCTCGCGCCTCTACCGCGCCGTGCGTCCCCAAGCCAACTACGGGCAGTCTCTCGACGTCCTTCGGTTCGCCAAACGCCATAGCCCCGCCACCCTCACCAAATCCGGCCTGATGGTCGGGCTCGGCGAATCACCTGACGAAGTGCACCAACTCCTGCGTGATCTCCGCACAGCCGATGTAGATGTCGCCACGGTCGGCCAATATCTGCAACCCACACGCCGCAATCGCAAGGTCGCCGACTTCATCACCCCCGCCCAGTTCGACCGTTACCGCGACTACGGCCTCTCGCTCGGCTTCAAAATGGTCTTCAGCGGCCCCCTCGTTCGCAGTTCTTACATGGCTGACCGCGTCAGTGAACAAGCGCAACCGCACGCCGCCACTACACCTTCGGGCGATGCCTAACCGAGCCGGCCTCCTCCGCTCCTACCAGGGCCAACTCCTCCTTCGCACCCTGCTAGCCCTGCTCACCGCCGCCCTGTTGCTGCTCATCTTTCCGCGCTTCAACTTCCAGATCCTCGCGCCCATCGCCCTCACCCCGCTCCTACTCGCCCTTGCTCAAACCCGCGATGGTTGGCAGCGTTTCTTCCTCGGCTGGGCCACCGGCATCCTTTACTGGTTCTTCCTTTGCACATGGATCCAATTCGTCCTGGAAAAACACGGCGACATGGGTTTGGTCGGCAGCTGGGCCGCGTTCCTCCTCTTCTGCGCTTTGAAAGCTCTGCACCTGGCAGTCTTCAGCTGCCTGGCCGGCCCTCTGATGCGCTCGCCCTGGGCTGTACCTGCCCTCGCCGCTCTCTGGACTGGACTCGAGCGCACCCACGGCACACTCGGCTTTGCCTGGCTGGACCTGGGTAACGCGGGAATCAACATGTCCCTGCCCTTGCGCCTGGCCCCCTATGTCGGCGTCTACGGCGTCTCTTTCGTCCTGGCCATGTTGTCGGTCGCCGCCGCCTGTGCCATCCTCCGCCAACCGCGGCTCCGGCTTGCTCCCCTCTTACTCCTACCTCTGCTCTGGCTCCTCCCTCCCATCCCGCAAGGCACGCCGACTGACCAATCCGCGCTCATCATTCAACCCAATATCGACCCCAGCACGCAATGGACCGCTCTCGAGCGCATGAATGCCCAAAACCGGCTTTCCCTGCTCTCCAGCATCTTGCCCGCCCCACTCGTCATCTGGCCCGAGCTCCCTGCCCCGCTCTACTACTACGAGGACCGCGACTTCCACCAAGCCGCCATCAACATCGCCCGCCACGGCAGCTACTTCCTCTTCGGCACCGTCGCCTATACCAACGGGCACCAGCCCCTGAACTCAGCCCTGCTCCTTCGGCCCGATGGCTCCGAAGCCGGCCGCTACGACAAAATCGACCTGGTTCCCTTTGGCGAATTCATCCCGCCTCTGTTCTCCTTCGTCAACCGCATCACCCAGGAAGTCGGCGATTTCACCCCCGGCCACGACATCAAAGTCCTCCATGCCGGGCCTAATCATCTCGGCGTCTTCATCTGCTATGAGTCGGCCTTCCCCGATCTGGTTCGCCAGTTCTCAGCCTCCGGGGCCAACGTGCTGATGAATCTTTCCAACGACGCCTACTTCGGCCACTCCGAAGCCCGCCTCCAGCACCTGTCTCTGGTCCGCATGCGTGCCGTTGAAAACCGCCGCTTCATTGTCCGCTCCACCAACGACGGCATTACCGCCGTAATCGATCCAGCGGGCCGCATCATCAAACAGTTCCAGCCCTATCGCGAAGTTGCCGCGACAGTGTCATTCGGAACTGTCTCAACCCCCACCTTCTACGCCCTGCACGGCGACTGGTTTGCCTGGACGTGCCTCATCCTCGGCCTGCTGTCAGCCATTGGCTGCTGGCTAATCGAAGCACGCCGGCATCGTCTCTAATCCCATCAACTTCCGGTCCTATACTGAGGGACATGCCTCCTGCAGATTTCGGCCGCTCCTTCGGTTTCAATACCCGCGCGCTCCATGCCGGCTACAGCCCCGAGCCCACCACGCACGCACGCGCCGTGCCCATTTACCAAACCACTTCCTTCACCTTTGAAGACACCGACCACGCCGCCCGCCTCTTTGGTCTGCAGGAGTTCGGCAACATCTATACCCGCATCATGAATCCGACCACGGCGGTGCTGGAAGAACGTGTCGCCTCTTTGGAGAACGGAGCTGCTGCGCTGGCTGTAGCCAGCGGTCAGGCGGCGCAGTTCCTGGCTATTGCCACCATTGCCCAACCCGGCGACCAGATTGTCGCTTCCGGCACCCTCTACGGCGGCACCTTCACGCAGCTCGATGTCACCATGCGGCGGCTCGGCTATGACGTTGTTTTCGTTGAACCTGATAATCCCGAGAACTTCCGCAAAGCCATTACCCCCAAAACTCGCCTGATCTACGGCGAGACCATCAGCAACCCGCGCAGCAACGTCCTCGACATCGAAGCAGTTGCCAAGGTCGCCCACGACAACGGAGTGCCGCTGATTATCGACAACACCTTCGCCACGCCCTACGTCTGCCGGCCTATCGACCACGGCGCCGATATCGTCCTTCACTCGCTTACTAAGTTCATGGGCGGCCACGGCAACTCCATCGGCGGCATCATCGTCGATAGCGGCAAGTTCCCCTGGAACAACGGCCGCTTCCCGCTCTTTACAGAGCCCTCCCTCGCCTACCACGGCATGCGCTTCTGGGACACCTTCGGCAAAATCAGCTTCGCCATAAAAGCCCGTACGGAAGGGCTCCGCGATCTCGGCCCCTGTCTCAGCCCGTTCAATGCCTTTCTGCTGCTGCAGGGCATCGAGACACTCGGCATGCGCATGGACCACCATCTCGCCAATGCCCAAGCCGTGGCCACGCACCTGGTCCAACACCCCAAAGTCAGCTGGGTCAACTACGCCTCGCTGCCCGATAGCCCGTACTACGCCCTAGCCCAGAAGTACACGCCGCGCGGTGCTGGAGCCGTCTTTTCGTTCGGCCTGAAAGAGGGCTTCGAAGGGGGCAAGAAGTTCATCAACAGCCTGCGCCTGTTCTCCCACCTGGCTAACGTAGGCGACGCCCGCAGCCTGGTCATCCACCCAGCCTCCACCACTCACCAGCAGCTAGGACTAGCCGAACAGGAAGCCGCCGGCGTCAGGCCCGAACTGATCCGCCTCTCCATCGGCCTGGAAGACATCGATGACCTCCTCTGGGACTTAGATCAAGCCCTGCAGTAGGCATCCCGGAACCGCGAGTTCAGAACCCTTGATGGATATCAACTGGAAACGATAACGAGGCGCAACTTCGTTGCAGCACAAGCATTGGCTGCGGCTTCCTTGTACAGCACACGAGTCAGCGGTTTTACAACACCGGCACCCTCAGTTGCAATCACTATGGATGACTTCGCTACCGGCAAGCATGGCCAGATACTCCGGCAAGAGTCAACAGGCAACTCTTAGATCTGTTCGATATGTACGGCGTGAAAATAACAATGTTTGTCACGGCCCGCAATGTTGAGGATAAGAGTAGTCGCAGACTGCTGGAAGACTGGTCGAGTGCTGGGCACGCCATCGCCAATCACACCTACTCCCATTTCGCACTCAACTCGCCCCAACACTTATTGGCTGAGTTTCAAGACGATGTGCTGAGGGCAGAGCGCATTCTTGCAGGCGTGAAGAACTACGAGCATATGTTCCGATTTCCCGCCTTGAAAGAGGGCGACACGGCCGAGTCGCGCGACGGGATGAGAGCGTTCCTCGATGCACATGCGTATCACAGTCAAACCCCCTTGCTATACCTCGGGCGAAATGCAACCTGCCATCTCGCCTCAGCAACTCGCAGCCAATCGCGCCAACTCACAGCTGTCCACCGGCCCTACCACCGAAGCGGGTAAAGCCGCCTCCAGCCGAAACAGTCGCAGCCATGGACTCACCGCAAAAACCTTTGTCGTGCTTGCGTGGGAATCACAGGAGGAATACAATCAACTCCTGGCCGACCTCCACGCCGAGCACCAGCCTTCCACTCCCACCGAACAATTGTTGATCGAGTCCCTTGCTCAACATCGCTGGCTAAGCGATCGCGCAACTACCCTTCAGGAGCTCTGCTTTAGCGATACCCGTCCCGGCGAATGCGCCGACCGCCTGCTCGCGGTTTACCTTCGCTACCAAGCCCACCATGAGCGTGCCTTTCACAAGTGCTTGAACCAATTGCTGACACTCCGCCGTGAACGTCAGCGCGAACACGATGGCTTCGTTCGGCAAACGGTGCGGGCCGCTAACGACCTTCGCACCAACGACCGCCACACTCTCCAAATGGAATGGCTGCAACTCAGGCTCGAAAAGGCCAAAATCGCAGTGGAACCATCCGTCGCGGGGCATCAGCCACCCGCGCCTCCTCCGTCCGCGCTCAATTCGCAGCCAGTACAAGCACCGGTACGCCTCGCAAACGTCTAACTTTAAGTGGTTTCGATGGTAACCTCCGGATATGGCCACCCTCGTCTCGTTGCAGGCCACTTCCGTCCCTCTCGATCCTGCCGAACTGCATGCAAAACAGCAGGCGCTCTTTGATCATTTGCGCATCCTCGGCCGCGTTATCATCGCCTACTCCGGCGGCACCGACTCGGCGTATCTGGCCTGGGCCGCCCATCGGGTGCTTGGCTCAAATGCAGTCGCCGTCACCGCCGACTCAGCCTCCATCCCTGCTTCACACAAACGCGATGCCGAAGCTTTTGCCCGCGAGCGCGGTTTCAGACATGAGTACATCGCCACGTACGAATTCGAAAACCCCGACTACAGCAAGAACGATAAAGATCGCTGCTTCCATTGCAAGGACGAGCTGTTTGCCCGCTTGGAAGAGTACGGCCGCGCTCACCAGATTCAACACATCATCTACGGCGTAAACAAGGACGATTTGGGCGACTATCGGCCTGGCCAGCGTGCCGCCAAGATCCACCAGGTAGAAGCTCCCTTGGTGCAAGCGCAGCTGACTAAAGCGGAGATCCGCGAGTTATCGCGCCTAGCCGGCCTCTCTACATGGGATCGTCCTGCGGCTGCCTGCCTCAGTTCGCGCGTACCCTATGGAACGCCCGTCACGGTAGAAACCATCAAAACCATCGAAGATGGCGAAGAAGCAGTGCGCGCTCTGGGCTTCCGCCAGTTCCGGGTCCGGTTCCATGGCGATCTGGTCCGTATCGAGATCGCTCGCGAGGAACTGCCGAACGCTCTGAGTATAAAAGTGGCCGAGCAGCTGACTGCCATCTTTAAACCGCTCGGCTTTCACTACGTAACCCTCGATATGGAAGGCTACCGCCAGGGTTCGCTCAACGTCGCCCTTTCCAGCTAGGCCTGCCGCACCGTTAAAGCGACCGGGTTCCAACCCTCAATGCGGCCGCCAAAATAGCTTTGATTTGTCAGCAGCGCCGGACCGGCGGTCCGCAACCCGAACGTGGCGTCTTCGATCATCGGCTTGCCGCTACGAATTGATTCGTAAAAGTTTCGATGGTGATCCAGGTGCGCGTTCTGATCGCTGAAGTCGAACGCTTGCGTCCCGTCAGGTTTGCTGGTGCGCAGCGTCGTAGCCGGATGACTCGCTCTCCACTTATCCCCTAGCTGCTTCTGCATTGATTCGGTGAAGCTCTCCAGCGTGTAATCAAACTCTTCGGGCCGAGGCGTTCGCACTACCTGCAAGCTCTTGAAGCCTGACGTTATCATCACGCCCTCGCTACCCGTAAACTTGACCCCGAAACGCTCCTCCGGGAGACTGCTCTTGAAGTTCACATGAAGCATCACGTTGAAAGCCGGATGCGTCTCGGACTTCGGGTAATCCAGCGTCGCCAGCATCACGTCCGGCACATCGCGACCACCCCAGTACCGCGTTCCACCCGTCGCATACACCCGGTTCGGTCCCATCGAATCGGTCACCGTATGGATGCCCGTCAACAGATGAACGAACAGATCGCCGGCCACACCCGTTCCGTAATCGCGGAAGTTGCGCCAGCGGAAGAACCGGTTCGGGTCCCACGCATGCTTGGGCGCCGAGCCCTGAAACTGGTTCCAGTCGCACGTCTCCGTGCCGGCATCGGTAGGAATTGAGTACTCCCAAGCGCCAATCGCTGTATTGCGATCAAGCCACGCTTCCACCGAGTTCAGTTCTCCAATCGCCTTTGCCTGAAACAGTTCGCGCGCCTTCTGATACACCAGCGAGCTTCGATACTGGCTGCCTACCTGAAAAACTTTGCCTGACTTCGCCTGGGCATTGATGATCGACCTACCCTCTTCAATGGCGTGAACCATTGGCTTTTCGCAGTAGACGTTCTTGCCCGACTGGAGGCAGTCCACCGAAATGCGCGTGTGCCAATGATCAGGCGTGGCGATAATGACTGCATCCACGTCGGGACGCGCCACAATCTCCCGGTAGTCGCCCGTGACGAAGGTGTCGGCCCCGTACACCTCTTTCATGTGCGTAAGACGACCCTTATAACAGTCGCAAGCGGCGACCAGCTTCACTCCCGGCAGCGACGTTGCCAGGCTCGCGTCGCCTTGCCCCATGCCCCCGGCGCCGACCAGGGCAATCTGTATGTTTCCGTTTGGCGAGTACATGGGTTTAACTCTTCACCTGCATTGTCTGCGGATTCCACTCCACGATGCGCTGCTCGAAATAGCTTAAGTTCGACAGTACAGCCGGCGCGGCTGCTCGGAACCCAAACGTTGCGTCCTCCACCACCGGCTTGCCCGATCGAACGGCAGTGGCAAAGTTCAGGTGATGGTCAAAGTGGTCGTCATACTTGGCAGGCGGGCTGAACACCTGCTCACTGCTCTGCTGCATTGTTCCGGTCGATGGGCGATCGACAGGATACTTCGCGTGATACTCCTTCAGAAACGCAGCCTGCTCAGCGTTCGAAAAAGTCGCGATGCTGTAGCCGGGCTCCCGCGCCTTTGAGGCGGTCGTCAGCGTGACACCGTTGTCCCCCACTGTCATCAGGCCTTCGCTGCCGGTAAAACGGAATCCGGAACTCTCCTCGGCGCCGCTCACAAAGTTCACTCTCAAGACCAGATTGAAAGCCGGATGGTTGGCTGTCTCCGGATAATCGAACAGCCCAAACAGCACGTCCGGCACATCACGTCCATCGGTCCAGAACCGAAGCCCACCTGTTGAAAAGACCCGCGTTGGGCCAATGGCGCCCGTAATGAAATGCAGCCCCGAGAATAGATGCACAAACAAATCGCCAGCCACTCCCGTGCCGTAGTCGCGATAGCACCGCCAGCGGAAAAAGCGGTTCGCATCCCACTCGGTTTTCTGCGCCCGGCCCTGGAACTGCTGCCAGTCACACGTTTGGGTATTGGCATCCGTTGGAACCGTATACTCCCAGGCGCCCACGGCCGAGTTTCGATCCCACCATGCTTCCACCAGGTTCAACTTGCCGATGGCGCCGCTTCGATACAGCTCTTGCGCCTTTCGATAGATAACCGAACTGACGCGCTGGCTTCCCACCTGCAGAATGCGTCCGCTCTCCTTCTCTGCATTCACAACGGAGTGGCCGTCCTCCACATGCTGCACCATCGGCTTCTCGCAGTAGACGTGCTTTTTTGCTTTCAGTGCATCAACCGTAATGCGCTGGTGCCAATGATCAGGCGCGCCAATCAGCACTGCGTCGATATCCGGCCGGGAGAGAATCTCGTGGTAGTTGCGGGTCGTGAAGATATCTTTGCCGTAGACCTCGCGCATGTGCTCGAGCCGGCCGTCGTAGCAGTCACACGCCGCAACGATTTTGGTCAAACCTGTCGCAGTTGAGCTTCTGGCATCAGTCTGACCCATGCCTCCGCAGCCAATCAGCGCAATCTGGATCTTGTCGTTAGAACTTTGCGGCTGGCTTGAGCTCTGGGCTGCGATTAAAGCCGGGGCAAGTCCAGCGGCGGCTGCCGACTGGAGGAAAGAGCGACGTGTTGCAATCACCCCTACTTTGTATCAGAAGAGGTGGATGATGGCTTGCTTTCCGTCTTTGCCGTGGTTGACTCAGTCTTAGAAGGTGAATCAGACTTCGCAGGAGTGTCGGATTTCGAAGCGGAATCGGACTTATCTCCCGAGTTCCCGTCATCCTTCTTCTTCTCACCATTCGCAGGCGAGTTGGACCCTTTCGCGTAGTCAGTAATGTAGAAGCCCGAACCTTTGAACTGAAGAGCCGGCGCAGAGAGGACACGTTCCACTTTGCCGCCGCACTTCTCATGAACAGTGAGGGCGGCATCGGCGAACTTTTGCCGGACGTCAAAGTGCTCGGCGCAATTGAGGCATCGGTATTCGTAAAGAGGCATGGTTTCCGAACAGTTTTCAGACTGCTTTTACTTGGGAGCTTTCTCGGGCGTAATCACCTTGGGCGCTTTGTCGTTTATTGGATGTTGATTGGCAGCAATCGGGCCCGAGCCATCGTCACTCAGTTGCGCAACATTCGTCTTACCTGTTACCAGGTCAACTGATTTGTTGAGCAGGTTGTCTTCTGTGGTCTTCGGAGCCGTCCCAGGAATTGGGTTGCCGTCCTGGTCAAGTTCAGGACTATTGTCGTTCTCAGCCAGTTGGACTGTGGGTACAACACCGGTGTCCTGTATGGCTTTACCGGAAGGTGAGTAGTACTTGGCGACCGATAAGATTACCGCGCCGCCATCGTCCATCTGAACGGTCCTTCGTACGCTGGCATCGCCGTAACTCCGCTCACCCAGCACTTGCGCTCGCTTGTCATCCATCAACGCAGCTGCGGCTATCTCGGCGCCGCCTGCCGTTGCTCGATTCGTAATCACAACCAGGGGGCCTGTCCAAACCTCATCAGCGGGCTTGGCGACATAGTCTTGCTTCGGAAACTTCTGCCCTTGCAGATAGGTGATTTCACCCTCCTTCAGAAACAGATTTGCCAGCTCCACGCCCTGCTGCTGGTCACCGGTGGAACAGTGGCGTAAATCCAGCACCACATACTTAGCGCCGCCTTGCTTCAACTTCTGCAATGCGGCCTTGGCCTCGCTCAGGTGATTACCGCCTAAGCTGGAAACGCGTAGGTAGCCGACATTGTCCGGGAGCATCTTGCCAGTAGCCGCCGGGGTAGAAACGTTTGCTCGAATGAGAGTGAGCTTCTGAGGATCGGGATTCTTCAGCCGAAGCACTGTGAGATCGACCTTTGAGTTGACGTCCCCCCGCAGGAGCTGCTCGGCGTAAGCCAGCGGCATGTCTCGGGTAGCAACGTTATTGATGCTCTCAATCAGATCCCCGCTGGTGATACTTGCCTTGTCAGCCGGCGAACCCGGCAACGCATCCACTACCGCCACATAGCCGAATCGTTTCGCGAGTACCAAACCCACCCCGGCTCTCGGCGTGTCCTCGCTCTTCGAAAATTGACGGTATTGATCTGCGTTCAGATAACTGGCAAACGGATCCACCGACTCCAGCAGCCCGTTGATAGCGCCCAGTGTCACGCTCTTCATGTCAGGCTCTTCCACGTACTCAAGCTTGATATGCGCCAGCACTTCCTGATAAACGCGCAAATGTGCGTAGACATCATCCGGAGAAACCGCGCGACTGCTTCTGGCGCCTAAAAGTAACAGAAGCACAACACAGGTTGAGCTGCCGAGAATGGTCCACTTAAAACGTGAGTTCATGGAGTTTGGAGAAAGAAGAACGAAACACTCCTAGTATATCGCCGGATTGCTGGTCACACCCTTACCGATGTGGGCCGATCGGCTGCAGAGACAGGCTCATCGTCGTGCGTGATGATGTCCGCCTTGACGGTAAAGTGAAAGGCGCTGCCCAGTCCGGGCTGGCTTTCTACCCACAAATGGCCGCCCAGCATAGACGCAAGTTGATAGGAGATGGTCAACCCCAGACCTGTTCCTCCGTAACGACGCGTGGATGACGTATCGGCTTGAGAGAAGGCCTCAAAAATTGTCCTGCGCTTGTCCTCGGCAATACCGATTCCGGTGTCTTCCACTATGAAATGAATAACCGCAGACTCACCGAGGGTCGAATCCAAAACCACCAATAAAGTGACCGAGCCTTGGCTGGTGAACTTCAAGGCGTTGTCCAGAAGATTAATCAGAACCTGCCGAATCCGTGACGGGTCGCTCACCAACCGGTCCGGAATTGCCGGCTCGATGTTCAGCGAGTAGCTGAGACCCTTTTGGCTGGCGCGCGCGCTGAGAGATCCGAATGCATCCTGGAGAAACTGCCTCAATTGAAAGCCGCTGTATTCCACCGCGAGCTTGCGGGTCTCAATTTTGGAGAAGTCGAGAATGTCATTGACAATACCTAATAAAGAATTCGCCGAGGACTTCGCGATCTCCAGGTACTCACTTTGCTCGGCGTCCAGTTCAGTAGTAAGTGTGAGCTCGGTCATGCCTAAGATGCCGTTAATCGGCGTCCGAAGCTCGTGGGTCATGTTGGTTAGGAAATCGCTCTTCGCTCGGTTTGCTCCCTCCGCTGCTTCTTTGGCCAGTAACAAGAGCTCTTCTGTTTGACGTCGGGTTGCTATCTCTTCTTCCAGGTGGCAGTTGGCTGCGGTTAGCTCCTTCGTTCTGTCCTGGACACGCAACTCGAGCTCATCCCGCGACTGACGCAGCTTGCTTTCACTTTCCCGGAGAGCGGCTGTGCGCTGATCCACCAACAGCTTCAGCTTTCGTTCCCGCACGGCAGCCTGGTCCATGCGGAATCGGTAAACGCCGCCATACGCCCCAAAAATCGCCAAACCTACTAACACCAGGAAAATACGCGTTTGATAGAAGTGAGGCTGTAGCGTAAGCTTTGGAGAACGGTAGTTGGACGTCCATTCTCCACTGGTACCTGCCTGAGCGAGAAAGCGATACTCCCCGTGCGGGATGTTGGTGTAGAAAGCGGTACGACGTGCCTCCGCATACACCCAATCCTTGTCAAAGCCGTCCAGCATGTAGCGGAACTGGAGCTTGTTTTGTAATTGCAGGTCAGGCTGGGTAAATGTAAATTCCAGTTTTCCTGCCCCGGGGGCAATGGTCGCGGGAGAATCCACCGGAACACTCAGGTTGTTCACCGTCAAGCTCTCCAGCAACAGTCGGCCGCCGATGCGCGGCGGCTGGTCCCTGGGCTGGGTGTAAGCAAGCCCCAGGGTAGTTGGAAAGTACAGGCGCCCGTCTGGCCCGATGGAAGCTGCGGGTTGAAAGCCGCCGTTACATTCACGGCTCCTCAGCCCGTCAGACACGTCGTAGGAAGTTGAATTGATCGGGGCGCGAGATCCGGCTGCATAAGCATTCAACTGAGCTTTCGCTACTTTGAAAATGCCGCGATTTGACGTCATCCAGAGGAAATGAAAGCGGTCCTCCACCACGGCGCTGATGGCTCCATCGAATAAGCCGGTTCCGCTGAAAGCAGTGGCCCGACCTTTGCTGAAACGGTTAAGGCCCTTCATCGTCGCAACCCAGAGCACGTCCTCCCTGTCACAATGGAGCCCCACAATGCCAAGGCTCGACAAACCTACGGTAGCCCCAAATTTCTCGAAGTGTCCTCCTCTGAAACTACTGAGCCCAGCAGATGTTCCAATCCACAAAGCGCCACTCCGGTCTTCTGTTATGCAATGGACAAAGTCATCGGGAAGCCCATCGGCAATCGTGTAGGTTGTGAATGTTTTCCCGTCGTAGCGGCTCAGGCCTCGGCGGGTTCCGATCCAGAGATTGCCACTTTTATCCGTGTAAGTGCAAACAATGAACCCGGTTGGAAGGCCATTCTTTTCGGTCAGAGTGGTTGTGATGTTATCGCCCTCAATGCGGGCAAGCCCACGGCGTGTGCCGGCCCAAATCGCGCTGTCCGCCCCTTGCGTAATTGAGAGGACGAGATTGTCAGGCAGACCATCTTTCGTTGTGAAAAGCTTGGTCGAAGCCTCAGTCCTTCTCATCAGTCCATGTTCCGAGCCGATCCACAGGCGCGCTTGCCGGTCGTGAAAAACAGGAAGAATCGTGTCGGCAGCCAGCCCGTCCTCGGTGGTGAGGGTATTGAATGTTCCCTGCCGCAAGCTCAGAAGGCCGCGTCCGCCAGTGCCCATCCACAACGTTCCTCCCTTGTCTTCGAAGAAGCTCCCAACGTCGCTGCTTGCCAGGGGTGACTCATTGTTCGCGGACGCAAACTTGCCTCCTGCATATCGGGTGACTCCATCGCGGCTGGTCCCGATCCAGATACTGCCCGCGCTGTCTTCGGCTAAGGCAGTGATCTCGTTGCCGCTCAGCCCGTCCTCTGTGGTGTAGTGCTGAATCTTCCCGGAGTCTATTCGATACAAGCCAGCTGCGGTACCGGCCCACATAGCGCCCATGTGGTCGAACAAGAAGCTCCTCACGTCACTTCCGGCTAAACCGGGTGGGGTGTCCGGTCGTGAGAAGTGTCCCCCTGCATAAACATTCAGCCCTCTCTGGGTCAATATCCAGAGCGAGCCATCGCTTTTCTCGTGAATGGACAGGATTACCCGGTCGGCCAAACCATCTTCCGTGCTGAAGTGGTGGATAGCGCCGCCTGGCATCATTTGCAATAAGCCCGAACCATCGGTGCCTACCCAGATTGCACCTGTCCGGCTCTCGCATAGGGCGCTCACCGAAAGTGCTTGCATGTCCGCAGGTGCTGCGACAGAGGTGAGCTTACCTCCTCGGTATTGGGAAAGTCCGCCACCTCCTGTGCCGATCCAAAGCGTGCCCTGGTGGTCAACCAGAAGAGAGCGAACCAGATTCGACCGTAGTGGCGAGTTAGCCGAGTCGAAGTTAACGAATCGCACCCCGTCGAAACGAGCCAGACCCTCCTCAGTCCCGAGCCAGAGATAGCCGTCCGCTGTCTGGGCAATAGAGAGCACCGAATTTTGAGGCAGGCCCCCCTCTACCTGCCAGTTCTGAAAAATGAACTGATGCAAGGGCGTCGATGGATTAAGTCCAGCGCCATAGACAATCTGAAATGAGGAGAAAAGAAAACAGTAAAGACCCAAAACGAACTTAATTCTAAGAGATTTGTCCGTTCTATTCCTCACCATCTTATTTGTCTCTATTCGCTCAAATGCTAAATCGATCACGCTTTGAGCTCGGCTCGCATAGTCCTTTCCCTATTAGACATCGGCAGTACACATAACGATGTATAGGGAGGTAGGGGAAACCGAGCATAAATCTTTTTTTAAAAGCATATTGTTGTCGGAAAAACGAGCCGATATGGGAATTGTAATCCGGCGTAGAAGTCAGCTTTTCCAGCTAGATCAATATAGGAGAGTGGATGAAGAAATTTGGAATTCTTCTTTTAGGCGCGGCAGCATTAATTCAGGCCGGGCCAGTAACCGGCCGGGTCAAGGTGACTCAAGAACTGAGTCAAATCGACCCGCATGCGCAGGTGAAAGTCATTGTGAGGTGGAAATCACAGCCCACTGATGTGCACGACCACAAAGTAATAAGCCGGGGCGGTACGGGCGGCTTGCGTATCCACTCGATTAAATCCAGCGCTCACCAAATGACAGCGGCAGCCGCTGCCGATCTGGCGAACGATCCTGAAGTGGAGCACATTTCCATAGACCATCCTTTGAAGGCGAAGCTGGATAATACGGCCGGCGCTATCAATGCCAGTGCGGCACGCGGTGCCGGTATCTCTGGACTTGGAATTGGAGTTGCTGTCATCGATAGCGGCATCACACCAGCAGCCGATCTTACTTACTTAGCCGGCGTTGGTTCTCGCATTGTCTACACGCAGGACTTCGTCAATCCGATCCCGGCGGGAACTTCGAAAGTTCCTCCAGGGTACGGTCAGGATCAGTTCGGCCATGGCCAGCACGTCGCCGGCATTATCGGTGCAAACGGGGCTAGCTCCACGTGTTGGAGCTGTACGCGCTCGTTGGTTGGTTCGGCCCCTGGAGCCAATCTGGTTGACCTGCGCGTGCTCGATGCAAATGGAAATGGCAGCGACAGCCAGGTGATTGCGGCTATCGATCAGGCGATTGCTCTTAAGAACACCTACAACATTCGAGTTATCAATCTTTCGCTCGGGCGGCCCGTGTACGAAAGCTACCAGGATGATCCGCTTTGCCAGGAAGTGGAAGCAGCCTACAAAGCCGGTATCGTAGTCGTCGTCGCCGCCGGCAATGACGGACGCGATAATTCCTGGGGCAATTCCGGTTACGGAACCATCAACTCGCCCGCGAACGACCCTTACGTAATCACGGTCGGGTCTATGAAGGCGGAAGGTACGCCGAATCGCTCTGACGACTTGATTGCGAGTTACAGCGCAAAGGGTCCGACCCAGGTGGACCACATCGTGAAGCCGGACCTTGTTGCTCCGGGAAATCAGATCGTTTCGCTGCTGGCAAAAGGAAGCACTTTACAAACCCAGAACCCGGCGAACAATGTTCTTCTAAGCTACTACCAAAGCATATATGGACCGACTTCCACCAAGGTTTCCCCTTACTTCTACACCCTAAGCGGCACTAGCATGGCAGCGGGCGTGGTGAGCGGCGCGGTGGCAGATCTGCTGCAAGCCAATCCTTCGCTGACACCGGATCAGGTGAAGCTGCTACTGATGCAAACCGCCTACAAGACCTTTCCGCAGACCAGTTCGGTCTTTGACGCGGCGAGCAACACCACTTA
The DNA here is from genome assembly GCA_964248405.1 of uncultured Bryobacteraceae bacterium. GTDB lineage: Bacteria > Acidobacteriota > Terriglobia > Bryobacterales > Bryobacteraceae > Bog-105. The sequence continues at coordinate 13,037 of CAXTYH010000025.1, read as the reverse complement.
CACCAGCTACTACGACATCTTCACCGTAGGAGCAGGCTATCTGGATATAGGGGCAGCGCTGGCCCAGATAAACAATGTTCCCACTGGGGTTACGGCTATGTCTCCGGTTGCCCAGTACGATCCTTCCACCGGCAACGTTACCCTGGCAATCGATCCTTCCTCGGTGCTCGCGAGCCGCACCCTCTGGGGCGCGCAGAGTGTCTGGGGGAGCTCAGTTCTCTCTGGCACCCAGGCCATCTGGGACTCCCGAACGCTCTGGGGCGCCACAACCGATGTGACCGATACGCGTACTCTGTGGGGAGCCCGCACGCTATGGGGAGCAACCGCGGTAGACAGCGATCGCACACTCTGGGGAGCAGGCTCGGTAATCGATGCCCGCACACTCTGGGGCGCAAGCTCGGTTGAGATTCAGGGCGAACAGTAAGAAGTAGCTGTTTTAACTTACGATTGAAAACGCGTCGGAGGCGAAAGCCTGCGGCGCGTTTCCGCTTCTGCTACCAAACGTAATCTTTGGCTTCGTTCCGTCGTTTGTAACTGTCGAGAACGTGAACCACACGCACCTTTTTCAGCTTGGCCGGAGAAAGCTGTCCGAGCGGTACGTAGACAATCGTTCGGTTTGCCCTGATGGCCAGTTGCCGGAAAACGCTGCGCGGGGGTTTGGCCGCGATATAGATGACGTGCTTCTCAACTGAGTAATCGAGCGCAGCCATCAATAGCTTTTCGCTCTTGGTCTCAGCCCAGTCATAGTCCAAATCATTCCACACATCGAACAAACGGCGCGGGGGCAGCGTCATCAGCAAACCCCCATACTCAGCGCGTCCGATACCAGGCCCGACAATCTTCTCGAAGGGAGGCGTCGAGTAGAAGGCCATATCGGACTCGTTCTGGTGCTCCCCAAGCCAGGTAGTCAGATAGGTATACCGATTGCTGCGGTCTTCGTCAAAGATAATGACCACAGCACCGACATCCCCAGAGAAGCGGCCGTTTTCCCGAACGTAAAGCTTGCCTTCATGCCAGTTCCGGACGGTTTCGCGCAGGTCAAGGCCATCCAGCATCGACGTAGTAAAAGGTTCGACATGCGACCGTTCTTCAGCGATCTTATTGCGGGCATAACGCTTCAAGAACCGGCCGTAATTTTCGATTACCAGATCCTCGGGGGGATATGAGCAGATGCTGTTGCCGTCTGTTTGGCTGGCCCATTCGCCTTTGAACTCCTCGCGCTTTCGCTTTGTCAGCTTGCCAGGCTGGAATATCTGCTTCATCCTGGGCAGGCGCCGACGAATTCGAATCTTACGCGTGCGCAGCCAGATCTCTTGGCCAGAGATGTTCAGAGTCTCGCGTTCCGGGTCTTCGGTCTCTTGCACGCTGAAGCGATTGGCCATCTGCCAAACTTCATAAGCATAGTTGTCGTCCACCAGGGAGCGCGCTCCAACTGCCAGGTCGTAGATGCCGGGCACGAGATGGCCGCCCAGAATGGCTAAGTTGCGGGTGAACTTAGCAAGATTGAGCCGCTGCCAGGAGCGGATCGAATCGCCGGTGTTGATGCTGTACTCGCGTTCGGCCTCGCGCAGAAGCTTAAGCTGCCACTGCAGGCGATCGAGAACAAACGGTGGAGCAGCTCGCTCCTCTTCATACTGTTCCTGATAAAAGGGCGGCTCAGCCGTCACTTCCGCCAGGCAATCGGGATGCAGGTTGAAGAGCTCTCCACTCTGAAACAGACGGATTTTGGGGGACGCCGGCTCATCTTGCGGCACCTCCATCGCGTCGAGAAGCGGATCGAGCATGTTGAGAGAGACAACTGCGCAAGTCGGGGCAAACGGATCGGCGCCTTGCAGCTTCCAAGCCATGGCAGAGGCGTGCGACGCTACCGCTGCCGTACGGGTTTGAGGAAACACTCGGTAGCGTTCGAGATATGCCTGGCTGCCCACGACTTCAACCGCCCAAGGCTCGGGATAGTGATCTTCGACATGCGGCCGCTCCTGCCCGGCCGGCTCCAGGAAGATAACGTGAGCTCCAATCTCCTCGGCTGTCCGGATTGCTTCCACAAACGGGTCAGCGGGTTCCACGGGTATGTAGACGGCCTTCTCGTCGTCAGACAGGTCGGGCAGAACGATGACTGACATGCGCGGCATACGCGCCAAGGCTGTTTGATAGAGGTCTTCGAGTGAGGCCGGAAGCTCGACAGCAACAACCTTTGGCCGCCGTTCCAGCAGCAGGCGTCGTACTCGGGCGGCATACTCGATCCGGCCCGGGACTACGGGGCAGTAGATGAGAGAACCGCGCTCAAGAGTGCCGGCGGTGGCGCCCTCAGTAAACATGGATGGTTTCCGTCACCGCCGGGCTCCATAGCGGAGTGCTTCTTCGCCCAGCACTCCTCGCAGTGCAGCAGCAAAAAGCGTGCGAGGTCCCTGTCCCGATTCCTTGCTCAGCTTCAAGACGAAACGTGCGATGTTCACCCCGTCACGCACCGTATAACTTTCGTCGGCAGCGTGTGCCTGCTGGAGGAAATCGGTGACATACTGCAGCACCTCGTCCGGAGAGAAAGGCACGTTCTCGCGGAGGATTGCCAACTCTTCTTCGCGTTCCGGAAAGTCGATCAGGATCTGGGGCTGTAGACGCGAGTGAATGTACTCGGGCAGGTCGAAAGTTGACGAATCTTCGTTCATGGTCGCAACCAGGCGGAAATCAGGATGTGCCTTGATCTTGATACCGGCCACAACCGATTCAACGTACCTGCGATTGTCCAGCAGCGGCGCCAGGCTAGCCCAGCTCTTCTCGCTCATGCGATTGCCTTCGTCCAGAATCACCACGCCGCCACGAATCATCGCCGAAACCAGCGGAGACGCAACATACTTGATACGGGACGCGCTCTCAATGACAGGCGTCACCAGCAGGTCCTCAGGGCGGGTATCGACGGTTGCCTGCAGGATGTAGACCTCACGCCCTAACCGTTTGCCGGCAGCATAGGCCATGGTCGTTTTCCCAACCCCAGGCTTCCCGAGCAGGCGCGGATTCATGGGAACATCGCGCTCATGTATCACCATCCAGGCTGCCATCAGTTGACGCATGGCCTCTTCCTGCCCAATCCACTGGATGCTGAGTTCGTCCGGGTGCGCGAGCTGAAGTTCAATGCCTTCGATAACAGTTTTCATTCGTCCTTGAGTTGCGGAAGCGAGGGGGCTCCGCCTTCACTCCGCTCCTCCATCCTAGAATGAGGTAGCTTTAGCCATGACAAAGAGACTGCTGCGGCTTGCCTTTGCCCTGGAGTTTCTGCTGGCGCTTGTAGCGATTTTCACTGCCTGGTCAGAGGTGGGCGGCCAGGCGGTTCTGGATGCCATGACCTGGTTCTGGAAGCTTGGGCTCAGCCTCGCACTCGCTGGGGCAACTGTGGGCTTCACTTCGGCCCTCTGCGCCGACCAGCGATTTTGGACAATGCGCTCCGCCCGGTGGCTAACAGCCATCTTCCTCATTATGATAAGCATGGGTGCGGTTACTTACTACTTCCAATTGCAGACCGACGAGTCTGAGTCCGACGAGAACAGCCCTGTCTCAAGGTCCAGCACAGCCTTCGATGAGCGTTGCATTCTGAATGAACGGAGCTGATACAAAAGCGTCGTTTGCGTTGTGGCAGGATACGCAAACGCACTGGAAGGTGCAATACTCCCTTCCCGTTTTCAACGAGATTGACTTCGAGGTAAATGAAGGGTATCGCCGGATCCCGCATGGGGGTGTAGAAGTTGGCGGTGTGCTCTATGGACGGCTCGATCCGGGCCTGGTGACCGTTTCTGCGTTCCGTCCTATCGAATGCGATCACGCCGCTGGTCCTTCGTTTCTCCTCTCAGAAAGCGACCTATCCAGGCTGGCCAGCTCTATCCGCTCGGCATCGCAGGATGAAGAGTTGAAGGAACTGGTCCCGGTCGGCTGGTTCATCGCTCATACGCGCGGCCCATTACAGATGACAAGCCGGGAGCTGGACATCTTCGGGCAGTTCTTTCCCGAGCCGGGTCGCATCACGGTGCTCATAAAACCAGAACGATTTAAGCCGACTCGCTTTGCCTTTCTCCTCCGAAATGAGAGTGGCCGGATGCCTGTGGATGGCACGGACAACGTAGTGCTTCTGCCGCTATCAGGAAGAACCGGCAAACGACCTGAGTCTTCGCCGGCCTCACCCCCGGTACTAAAATCCCCACCACCTGAGCGGCGAGCGCCAAGTAACAGCAATCTTGCGGTGCAACAGGAGAGCGCCGATGCAGCGGCCTCGATACTCGACACACCACGCGAGGTACGTCCTCCTGCTGCAATACCCGAAGAAGTCTTTGCGCCGGTATCAGCACAGCCATTCTCAGCCCCGGCCATACCGGTTTCACTGCCGCCGGTTAGTTCCGCCAGGCAACCCCAACCCGCCCACGAGAAGCGTTTATCAGTACTACTCGTGACGATTCTTCTGGTTGCCGCTCTCCTTGGTTGTGGGATTGGGTACTGGGCTTATCTGCAATTGCCCGCCACTGTAATTACCTTGCACCTGCAGAAGCGGCAGTCTGATCTGTTGGTTGTTTGGGACCCAATCCAGACGCGGGGGGCCAGCTACTCGGCTATGCGGATAAACGATGGAAAGCCGGTGCCGCTCTCGGCCGACCAGAAGGGTTCGGGAATAGCTGAGATACCGCTGACCAGCGGCGATATCAAAGTGGAGATCATGTCTCGCCGGTGGGCGCGGGAGTCGCGCGGGATCGTGCGTTTACTGCAAGCTACCCCCGTGCACACCCCTTAACGCTCGGGGCTGTTACGCAGGTCGCGGCCCTTCATCTGAGCGGGCTGTTGAACGCCGAGAACGCCGAGGATGGTTGGGGCGATGTCTTCCAGCGCTCCGCCGTGGCGCAGAGTGACCGCGTTGTTGGTCATATAGATTAACGGAACCGGATTCGTTGTGTGATAAGTGTGTGGTCCGTTATCGCGTGCGTCGGCCATGGTTTCGGCATTGCCGTGGTCGGCGGTGATCAGCCATGAACCACCGTTTCGCTTAAGGGCTTTATAAATTTCGCCCAAGCCCGTGTCAACGGTTTGAACCGCGCGAATGGTAGGCTCTAACTGCCCCGAGTGCCCCACCATATCAGCATTCGCATAGTTCATGACAATCACGTCGAAGCTGCCGCTGTCTATCGCGCCCACAACCTTGGCGGTAATACCGGCAGCGTTCATTTCTGGTTGAAGATCGTAGGTTGCCACTTTAGGTGAGGCGACCATTTCGCGCTCTTCGCCGCCGTACGGCCTTTCATTTCCGCCATTGAAGAAGTAAGTGACGTGGGCGTACTTCTCGGTTTCAGCCACGCGCAGATTCTTCCAGCTTGCGCCTTCCATTATTTGGGCAAGGATGTTGTCGGGGTGCTCGGGAGGCAGCACGAATGGCAGCGGGAAGCTTTTGTCGTACTGCGTCATCATCGTGTACGTCAGATTCTTGGGAACCAGCGAACGCGCAGGCCGCTCTAAGTGAGCATCGGTCAGAGCTAAGGTTATTTCGCGGGCACGATCTGCACGGTAGTTATACATGATTACGCTATCGTCATCGCGGATCAGTCCTACCGGCTCGCCTTTCGTATCGATGATAGTGAAAGGCTCTATGAACTCATCCGTAATGCCTTGCGCGTACGACGACCGAATCGCGTCAACTGCCGATTTGGCTTTGCCTTCGCTTCCGAGCACCATGGCATTGAAGGCACGCTCAACGCGTTCCCATCGCTTATCACGATCCATGGCGTAGTAGCGTCCGGAGACCGAAGCAATGCGTCCGCACCGCATCCTACTCATCTTGAGCTCGAGTAGTTCGACGTAATCGATCCCGCTTTGAGGCGGCGTATCCCGGCCATCCGTAAAACAGTGAACGAATACTTCGGTCAAACCGTTTTGCTTGGCCATGTCGAGGAGAGCGTGCAGGTGCGCCAATTGGGCATGGACGCCGCCATCACTGCACAGGCCGATTAGATGGAGGCGATGCCCGTAGGCCTTTTCCATCGCGTTGAGAAGCACGGGGTTGGAGTAGATTTCGCCTGAGTTGATCATCAGGTCTATCCGGGTCACATCCATGTAAATCACCCGGCCGGCGCCCATGTTCATGTGACCTACCTCGCTATTGCCCATCTGGCCTTTGGGCAAACCTACAGACGGGCCGGAGGTGTTGATCAGCGTATTGGGGTAGGTCGCAAGTAAGTGATCGTAAGTGGGCTTGCGGGCTTGCGCAATGGCGTTGCCCTCAATGACGGGCGAGTACCCCCAGCCGTCCAGAATCGTAAGAACAAGCGGCGTCTTCTTTGCCATAAGCTTTACTGACGAAACGCCTTCCGCCCCGGATAAAGTGCGGAAGCGCCTAGCTCTTCTTCGATACGAAGCAACTGGTTGTACTTAGCAATGCGATCTGTACGGCTTGCAGAGCCAGTCTTAATCTGCCCCGCATTGGTAGCGACAGCTAAATCAGCGATGAAGGTGTCTTCCGTCTCGCCGGACCGATGCGAAATCATGGCCGTGTAGTTCGCGCTTGCGGCAAGGCGCATGGCATCCAGAGTTTCAGTGATAGAACCAATCTGGTTGACTTTCACCAGTATGGAGTTGCCGACGCCCTTGTCGATGCCTTGCTGGAGCCGTTCTGAGTTAGTTACAAACAAGTCGTCACCGACCAGTTGAATCACATTGCCCAGCGCATCGGTCAGATGCTTCCAGCCATCCCAATCGTCCTCCGCCATGCCGTCTTCGATAGAAATGATTGGATACTTGGTCACCAAATCTTGCCAAAAGTGCACCATCTGGTCTGAAGTCTTCTCGCTCTTGTCCGACTTCTTAAAGACGTACCGCTCCTTCGACTTGTCGTAGAACTCGCTGGCCGCCGGGTCGAGTGCAATGGAGATGTCGGTCCCTGGCTTATAGCCGGCTTTGTCGATCGCTTCCATTAAGACTTCGAGCGCTTCCTCGTTGGCTTTCAAGCTGGGCGCGAACCCGCCTTCATCACCGACGGCAGTGGAGTAACCGCGCTTCTTCAAAACGCCCTTAAGCGTATGGAATGTTTCGGCTCCCATACGCAGAGCTTCGGAGAAACTAGCCGCGCCAATGGGAGCGAGCATGAACTCCTGCAGGTCGACCGAACTATCGGCATGGGCGCCTCCGTTGATGACGTTCATCATAGGCACCGGCAGCACGCGCGCATTAACGCCACCCAGATAGCGATAAAGCGGGGTGACTTCTGATTCGGCTGACGCGCGAGCCGCAGCCATGGAGACGGCTAGGATTGCGTTGGCACCGAGCTTGGACTTGTTCGGAGTGCCATCGAGATCCAGCATCGTGCGATCGACCAGCGTCTGGTCCGAGGCATCGACGCCGGCCAGTGCCGCTGAGATCTCCCCAGTGATGTGGCCGGCAGCCTTGCGCGTACCTTTGCCGAGGTAGCGGCTGGTGTCGTTGTCGCGTAACTCGACCGCTTCATGTTCGCCGGTGGAGGCGCCGGACGGCACTGCTGCGCGGCCAATGGTCCCATCCGCGAGATGCACATCGGCTTCCACGGTCGGATTGCCACGTGAATCCAGGATCTCTCTACCGATCACTTTTACGATTTCCATGCAGGTTCGAACTTCACTGTAGCAAGGGCGAGCGTGCCAAAGAACGCCCGTAGCGGTATACTCAGGGTTCGTGGAAGGTGGTGAATTTTAGTTGGCAGAAGTCCACATACAGGACGGTGAGACTCTGGAAAGCGCGCTACGCCGCTTCAAACGCAAGGTCCAGCAAGAGGACATTGTGAAGGAGATTAAACGGCACTCTTTTTACCTGAAACCAGGGGAGAAGAGGCGCACCAAAGAGGCACTGGCCCGCAAACGGAATCGCAAAAAGCGTCCACGCGAGATTGAATAGCTGCGTAGTAGTAGCTTGTATAGCCCGCTGACCCCGAAAAGGGCGGCGGGCTTTTTCTTTTATTGGGAGAATATGTCGGCAACGGCGAGCTGGCGGCCGAAGAGAGCCAGTGGAATCTGATCGGCCCTCATGTAGGTGACGGGCATCTTACCGCGGCGAAGGATCGTCACCAGTTCGCGGTCAGGATCAACGATCCAGAATTCGACGGTACCGGTAGTGAGACAGAGAGCCGCTTTCTCGCGCATCTCGGCTTGGGTGTTGGATGGAGAAAGAATCTCAATGATTAGTTCGGGCGATCCGTGAAGGTAATCGTCGTCTTCTATCGCCTCGTATCGCTCTTTTGTGACGACAGCAACCATTGCGCCTCGCACTTCGTATTCAGGAAGGGCGCGGAAGGGTAAGTTTACGTCGACAATACTTCTATCTGCTGCGATTCTCTGGAGCACATCGAACAACCGCCGCTGAATTAGTTTGCCGCCGTGTTTAGGAAGCGGCAAAACCACCAACTGGCCCGCACGCAATTATTCAACTGCATCGTCGCGCGATGGTAGCTGCCAGTACTCCTCAACTGTCATCAAATTGAGGTTCATAGTTAAATCACGTATAGATCGACATACTCATGCACCGGCATTGCCGCTAAAGTGCTCCGGTCGAGCGAGGCCGCTAGGATTCTGTCCCCCTGCTTGGTCGGGAAGCGTCGAGCTAAGTTTGTCTTAAACTTTGCTTCCAGCAAGGGCATGCCTTCTGCACGACGGCGCTTGTGACCGATCGGATACTCCACCGTTTCTTCGAGTGTCGTTCCGTCTTGAAGGATCAGCTGCAGAGTATTAGGGATTGATCGTCTGTCCGGGTCGTGATAGCCGGCGGTGAAGGCTGGGTTTTCCGTGCAAGTAATCTTGCTCCGTAACTTGTCGATGCGCTCATCGGCAGCCACTTCGTCTTCGTAGTCATCGGCGGTGAGACGGCCGAAGAGCAAGGCGACGGCAACCATGTACTGAATGCAGTGGTCGCGGTCGGCTGGATTGTCCAGAGATCCTGCTTTGTCAATGATGCGAAGACAAGCTTCGTGAGTGTGAATGGTAATTCGGTCAATCTCATCGAGCAGGCTGCCACGTCCCAGAACTCGTTCCCGTAGCGTGAGTGCGGCCTCAACGGCGGTCTGCGCGTGAAACTCCGCGGGAAAGCTGACTTTGAAGAGAACGTTCTCCATCACATAAGAACCGTAAGGGCGCTGGAACCGAAAGGGCTGACCGCGAAAAGAGACATCATAGAAGCCCCAGGTTTTAGCAGTGAGTACCGATGGGTAGCCCATCTCGCCGGTTCTAGCAATGAGCGCGAGTTGCACGGCCCGGCTGGTTGCGTCACCCGCCGCCCAACTCTTGCGTGAACCGGTGTTGGGGGCGTGGCGGTATGTGCGCAGGCTCTGACCATCGACCCAGGCAAGAGATAACGCTGCGATAATCTCGTCTCGCGAGAGGCCGAGCATTCCGGCAACGACGGCTATGGATGCCACTTTCACCAGCAGCACGTGATCGAGTCCTACTTTGTTGAACGAGTTCTCCAGTGCGAGGCAGCCTTGAATCTCATGCGCTTTGATCATGGCCGCAAGAACTGCCCGCATCGTGAGCGGCGGTTTGCCCGATGCAACAGCAGTTCGTGACAGCCAGTCGGCCACGGCCAGGATGCCGCCGAGGTTATCGGACGGATGGCCCCACTCGGCCGCGAGCCATGTATCGTTGAAGTCGAGCCAGCGAATCATGGTGCCGATGTTGAACGCGGCACGTACCGGGTCAAGTTGAAATTGCGTACCGGGAACGCGAGCGCCGTTCGGAACCACAGTGCCTGGGATTACCGGCCCCAGCAGTTTCGTGCAGGCAGGATACTCCAGAGCTTCGAGCCCGCACCCGAGCGTGTCCATCAGGCAGTAACGGGCGGTCTCCCAGGCTTCTTCGCTACTGATTTGGTAGCTGAGAACATAATCGGCAATATCGACGAGGACATTGTCAGGCGCCGGGCGCTCGTTGCTGATGTAAGCGGACATGTTTTAGGGGCGATCTTGTAGAGGCACGAAGGGGCGAGGCTCAGGGCCGGTGTAGTTGGCAGAAGGTCGGATGATTTTGCCGTCTGCGCGCTGCTCGATTACGTGAGCGCTCCAACCTGCTGTGCGCGCAATGACGAACAGGGGCGTGAATAACAGTTTAGGAATCCCTAGCTGATGGTAAGCGACGGCGCTGAACCAGTCCAGGTTCGGGAACAGCTTCTTGGCATTGTTCATAACCGACTCAATGCTCTCGGCAACTTCGAACAGCCTGGTAGCGCCGGATGCGACCGACAAGTCTTTGGCTACTCTCTTGATGATGCTGTTGCGTGGATCGCTGAGGGTATACACCGGATGGCCGAATCCGATGATGACTTCCTTTGCTTCAATGCGGTTGCCGATGTCAATCTCAGCCTCGAGCGCGGAACGGTAGCGCTGTTGAATATCCAGCGCCACTTCATTCGCGCCACCATGTTTGGGACCGCGCAGTGCCCCGATAGCACCGCACAGACAGGAGTACAGATCAGAGCCGGTGCCGGCGATCACGCGCGCGGTAAATGTAGAGGCGTTGAACTCATGTTCGGCATAGAGAACGAGCGACGTCTGCATTGCTGCCGTTTGTTTCTCAGCAGGTGGCGCTCCATGCAGGAGATGAAGGAAGTGAGCGGCGATAGAGTCATCCGTTGTCTCCACATCGATACGCCGACCGTTGTGCGAATAGTGATGCCAGTACAGCAGTTGAGAAGTAGCCGAAGCTAGCAGCCGGTCGGCGACGTCGCGAGCCCCAGCCGGGTGATGAGCGGGGTCTTCAGGGAGTGTGCAGCCCAGCGCAGAGAAGCCGGTTCGGAGGACGTCCATAGGATGCGCGGCGGCCGGCAACAACTCCAGCGCTGCTTTCAGTGGGGCCGGAAGCCCGCGTAAATGCCGGAGCTTTCTCTTGTATTCGGCGAGCTGAAAGCGATTGGGAAGCTCGCCGTGAATGAGTAAGTGCGCGACTTCCTCAAACTCACACTCGCGCGCCAGGTCGGCGATATCGTAGCCACGATAGTGCAGATCATTGCCGTGCCGCCCTACGGTAGAGAGAGCCGTGTTGCCAGCGACAGTGCCAGAGAGAGCAACAGATTTCTTGGGACGCGGAAGAGAAGCTTCACTCATGGTTGACCGTTCCTGGCTTTGAGAAAAGCTCGTCGAGCTTCTGCTCGTAGGCGTGATAGCCGAGAAAATGATACAACTCTGCACGGCTTTGCATGGTAGTGACCATGCTGCTCTGTGTGCCTTCGTTGCGGATCGCCCGGAAAGTGTTCAGCGCGGCGGCATTCATGGCACGGTACGCAGCACAGCAGTACAAGATGAGATCGACACCGGCCCCGGCCAGCTGTTCGCGTGACCAGAGAGGGGTGTGCCCAAACTCAGTGATGTTCGCCAGTATGGGAACGCCGGCCGCATCCCGAAATGCCTTATACATCGACAGGTCGGTAACGGCTTCGGCGAAGATCATGTCGGCCCCTGCTTCGACATAAGCGCGCACCCGTTGCGTAGCGGCACTCAAGCCTTCGACGGCGAGCGCATCGGTCCGCGCCATGATGACGAAGTTCGGGTCAGGCCGTGCGTCCACCGCGGCTTTCACTCGATCAATCATTTCCTCGACAGGAACAACGGCCTTGCCCGGGCGATGGCCGCACCGCTTGGTTGCCACTTGATCTTCCATGTGAACAGCAGCAGCCCCGGCTTTGCACAAGGACCGGATGGTACGGGCAATGTTGAAAGCGCCACCCCAGCCGGTGTCGATATCAACCAGCAGGGGCAGTGTCGTGACGTCGGTGATACGGCGAACGTCAATCAATACGTCTTCCATGGTGCTGATGCCGAGATCGGGCATGCCCAGAGAGTTTGCAGCCACGCCCCCACCGGAAAGATAAAGCGCTTTGAACCCGACTGCTTCGGCCATGCGGGCAGTGTAGGCGTTGATAGTGCCGATGACCTGCAGCGGCTTCTCCTCCTGTACTGCGGTGCGGAACTGCCGGCCGGGCGAGGTCATGGTGTTCAGTTCATGCTAACTAAACGAGTATCGGCGAGACTTTCGAAGAACCTGTGCGGCCCAGGCAGCTCAATTTCTTGGAACCGCAATGGTCGTGGGAGTGTTTGCTCTCTTGATGGTCGTCGAAGCTCCAGAGCGCGGACTTCCGTGCAGTTTCAGAGCGGTCTGAGGTTGATATTGGCTGGGTTCGGCACACGTCCAGCCACTGTCGCAATCTATGCTGAAACGGATGCGGATCCTGAGAATGATGCATATTACTCCCCAGGTGTTTTTCTTTCACTAAAAACAAACAAGGCTTCGTCCTGAACGACTCAAGCTCACTTTGTCAGAAAGAGACAGACGATTCCTCTTACGCTTCAATCAGTTGCTCTATACCAGCATTAGCCGACAACCGTTACTCGGCAACCGCCACGCACTGGATGCTGGTTCTGCCCGATAATCAGGATTATGCATTCCCAATAGCGAGTTTTTATGACAATTTCGGTTATGACTCGTTTGCCTCAGCCGACATCGATTCGCCGTTTGGTCAGTCCTTTGAACCGCCTTACATTATGTACAGAGTACGTCAACAAAGGATAAATCTGGGACAGTCAACTGATTCTGCTTCAATTGGTTCACGGCCCCTTTTGCGGGGATGTTAGGGACGAAATCATCGCCGAATACGACTCTTATAGAAGTAGCTTTTCGATGGTTGATTGTAATGACTTCAGCTGGATTATCAACTACTCAAATCCTGGTGGGTTTACATTTTTGGACTTAACGCCAACTCAATCTACGGGAAAAGGGCAATTTGGGATTATCCAACCTTATATGGCCCTTTTCCTCAGAGCGACCTTTAACAACCTTGGATACTCGCCAGTCATAACGAGTGCATATCGGAATCCCGCTCAAGAGGCTTGTTGTACAGGCCACTATTACCCTAATAGTCGCCACATGGCGGGTGACGCTGTAGACCTAAGAACAGGCAACGATTCGCTTACTTTTCAGCGACAAGTAGATGCAGGGCACAAGTCATTCGTTCGTGTAACATCGTTTCTGTAATTTGACTCCGAAGCAACTCGGGGATGTTTT
>CAXTYH010000024.1:0-81432 GCA_964248405.1 uncultured Bryobacteraceae bacterium | reverse complement strand
CAAAACATCCCCGAGTTGCTTCGGAGTCAAATTACAGAAACGATGTTACACGAACGTCAAAGTCAATCCAGTTTCGTTGATTGAAGTAAGCTCCCGCGAGAAGGTTGTTTTGTCTAAGGCCATCTACCCAGCCCCCAATAAAGTTTTGGACCAGAGCGCTACTGTTATTGATAGTGCCGGTATACGGCTCCATGTCGTAATAAACTATCGCGCCGTCCGTCCAAGCATAGGTGCTGACAATGACGCTTGCAGCGTTTGCGGCTTCATGAGCACCCAATTGATAAGCATTGTATTCATCAGTCGCATTGTCACCTGTATACGGGATCTTCGAGCAGTTCGAACAATCACTTCCTTGGGCCTGCGGCCCTACCCAAAGTGGTGCAAAGCTGTACCCCATGCAACTTGTAAAGAAGGTCCAGCTATTATTGAGGTTCACCTGTACTTTGTCAAATCGGTTCCCGCCCCCGATATATATTCCAACGACAGAGTAACCCGGCTTCGCGGCGGCCATTTTGTTCAAGGGCGGCGCAGAGGCGATGTCGAAACCTGCAACGGTAGTGTTATGGGCCGGGATAGTTATAGCTTCCGGCGTCGGTATAATTTGGATGGCCCCAGGGGCACTGGCATGTGCCGAGCTATTAATTGGTTTAGGTGGGGTAACATCAGCTACGTTTCTTCCTCCGTCTCGTGTCGATAACAACCTCCACGTTTGGGTGCAGTTAGCTTTGGTCGAATCACAAGCAATGCTTTGCACGGGCAAAAATCCGGTATTTGCATCTGCAAAGCTGGCGCTCACCACGTCGGCAGAGAGAGCGACGGCTGTCGACGGAACTTGCGTTGAATTCGTGTTTGACAGGATGCTGGTCTGGACTGCACCCTTCGCAAAATGAGCCCAGACCGGTGTCCCACCAAGTGACACTCCAGCCGTGCCTCCAAGCGAAGGAACTTCTTGTAGATCCGATCGAACCCAGGTTTTACCGGAATCAGAGGTGTGGTAGACAGCGATCAAGGCGCTGGAATCATTCACCTTTAGACCGTGGAATGTCGCTGCATCAACCGTTGCACCCGCTCCTTGCCGACGCGGACGCCTTGGGCGCGCAGTTGGCGCCAGATACGCGGCCACCCATAGGCGCCGCGATGCGCCTGGTGGACAGCTCGTATGTGCACCAACAGCGCCTCGTCGCTTCGATGACGACGAACCTCCATCCGTGTCCGGCGTGCCCAGTGCTCGTAGTAACCAGGGACGCTGACGCCCAGCACGTGACATTGAATGCGGATCGGCCACACCTGCCGATGATCGCGGATAAAGGCGTACTTCACTTCTGTTCCTTGGCGAAGTACGCCGTCGCTTTTCCCAGGATGTCGCGCTCCATCTTCACTCGTGCCAGCTCCGCGCGTAACCGGCTAATCTCCATCCCCTCGGCACTCACCGGCTTCTCCGGTGAGCCCAGCCGCTTGCCTTGCCGCTGTGCTTTGATCCAGTTGTAGAGCGTTTGCTCGACCAACTCCAAACTCCGGGCTGCCGCCGCAATACTCTGGCCCCCCTCCACCAGCCGTACCGCTTCTTGCTTAAACTCTTGCGTATACCGCGCCCGCTTTGACTTCTCCACGCTCGTCTTTCCCCTTTGCTGATTCTCAGCTATGGAATACGTTTTGCACGGGCAAGATCACTCCTGCTTTTTCCTAGGCATTAGGCGACTTACTATCCGGACCCAAGCAACGCGCACATTTGATCGCGGAGAGAGCAGGAAGACCGTTCACCAAGTGGCCACAGCCCTTACCTTTTTGCGATCACTTTCTCTCCATTCCAGAACAAACTTTGATCAAGCTCCAAACGTTAACTGAATCTTCTCCTCGCGTAAGGTATACGATTTCAATAGACACGGAACTGATTTATGAAACGCGAAGGCATCTCCAGACGCTACTTCTTCTACGGCTCTCTGCTCGCAGGTGCTGTTCCTCTTGGTGGATTTGGGGGTGTGCCCTCGCTCAGTCGATTGGGCTACAAGTCTCCTAACGAAAAGCTCAACATCGCTTCGATCGGTGCTGGCGGAAAGGCTTCCGACGACATCCGCAACTGCGCTGAGACCGAGAACATCGTGGCTCTGTGCGATGTGGATGATACGCGCGCAGCGAATACCTTCAACGCGCATCCGAACGCGCCTCGCTACCGTGACTACCGCGTCATGCTCGAAAAAGAGAACAAAAACGTCGACGCTGTCATCGTCACCATTCCTGATCACATGCACGCCGCGGCCGGTATCGATGCCATGCAACTCGGCAAACATGTCTACGTGCAGAAGCCGCTGGCCCACACCGTTTGGGAGTGCCGCGAGCTCGCTAAAGCGGCCGAAAAGTACAAGGTGGCAACCCAGATGGGCAACCAGGGCTACTCGAACGAGGGCACTCGTCAATGCGCAGAGATGATCTGGTCCGGCGCAATCGGTAATGTCACTGAAGTTCATGCGTGGACGAATCGGCCGGTTTGGCCTCAGGGCATCAAAGAAGTGCCGCCGGTTTCACCTGTCCCTGGAACGCTCGACTGGGATCTCTGGCTCGGCGTTGCGAAAGAGCGCCCGTACAGCGAGGACTATCTGCCGTTCAGCTGGCGTGGCTTCTACGACTTCGGTTCCGGTGCATTAGGCGATATGGCCTGCCACATTCTAGGCGCCCCCAATATGGCGCTGCGGCTCGGTGCGCCCACCTCGGTGGAGTGTGTGAGTCAAGAAGCCAATACCGATCTGTATTTCCCGGCCAAGTCGGTCGTGCGCTATGACTTTCCGGAGCGCCCGGGCATGCCCGCGGTTAAAATCTTCTGGTACGACGCCATGCGCGATGAGACTCCGAACTTCCCCGGTGTGCCCGCTGACCAGATTCTGGGCGATCTGCCGCGCAGCCGCATGGCCCCGAGACCACCAAAGCAGCCACTGCAAGAACGCCAGATTCAAGGCGGCGTGTTCACTGAAAACTTCTTTAACCCAGTGGAGCCGCCTCCCCGGCCGCCTCGCCCGCAAACCGACCAGGCCCAGATGACCGAGCACCAGAAGAAAGAAGCCGAGTGGATGAGCCTGATCGGAAAGGGAACTAACGGTAGCCTTTTCAAGGGTGTTAAAGGCATGATCACTAGTGGCACTTACGGCGAGTGGACGCGCCTTCTTCCGGTCGAGCAGATGCGGGACTACGATTTTCCGCTGGAGTTTATACCTCGTTCCCCCGGCCATTATCGGGATTGGATCCGCGCCTGTAAGGGCGGCAGCCCGGCCTGTTCGAACTTCAACATCTCAGCTCCCTTCACCGAGTGGATTGCGCTCGGCGCCATCGCCGTTAAGCTGAATTGCCGTCTTGAGTGGGATGGGGACAAGATGAAGATCACCAATAACTCGCAAGCCAACGATTTACTCAAGCCATATACCCGCAAGGGTTGGCGGGTTGGGTAAGGCTTCGGCCCGGGCGCTGGCCGCCTTTCTTGTTGCTTACACCCTCGTCCTGCTGGGGCTGCTGACAAAGCTTTCGCTCTGGCTGGACGAGATTATTGATCTCATCCAAATTCGCGACTCCGATCTGGCCGGCCTGATCGCACAGGTTCCCTCCAATGCAGGCGGCGTTCCGCTCAACTATCTCGCGCGCGCTGCTTCCATCCATCTGCTCGGCTACTCCGTTTTCTCGGCACGGCTGCCCTCACTCGTTTGCAGCGTGGTCGCGGCCTTCGGTATCTACGTGCTGGCTGGGCAATTGCAACTGCGCTACCCGGTGTTGCCGGTTGTAATTTTTTGCTCCTTCCCCATCCAGGTGCGTTACGCACTGGAATCCCGTCCCTACTCACAGGCTCTTGCCATTGCCACATGGACCACCGTAGTCTTCCTGTCGCTCCGGGCCCACCCAGGATTTCCCAAGCTCTTGCTTTACACGTTCCTGGTGCTGGCCGGATTGTACACGCAACCTTACACTGTCTTTGTGCCGCTGGCCCACTTGCTCTGGTCTTTGGGAGACAAGCGACTCGCCTTACTAACTGCCGGATCAATCGCAGCAGCAAGCCTGGCGTTTGTTCCCTGGTATCTCTGGGCGTTGCATCTTTGGAACGCTTCGGCCGCAGCGCATCAGCACTACGCCTTTGAACCGAAATCGATTCTGATGCTTCTCAAAGAGCTGGTGGGAGCCGGCTACTTGGGTACGCTGCTCACCGTACTAATCGCTCTGCCAGCGCTGAGGCCGAACGGCATTCGCTACCGACCGCTGTGGGCCGCGTTCATCGCTTGCGCCGCCGTCCTTCCCGTACTGGCTGACGCGCTCTTCGGCTACTTCCTGGCAACTCGTCAACTGATTGCCGTGCTGATTCCTCTTGCTCTGTTGAGCGCTGCCGGGCTGGAGCGGCTTTGGCTTCAAAATGCCCGCCTTAGCGCGATGCTTGGCGCGGCCCTTACACTTATCTCCCTCGCCGGAAGCGTGCAATTCTTTCGGCGTCCGCGAGAGGACTGGCAGGCCGCGACCGTCCAACTCGATCGTGTGGCGGAACAAGGCGGCTGCCTGATTTTCACGCCTGACGGCTCCGGGCCACTCTTTACTTTCTTTCTCCCCGGCCTCTCTTGGCACATGTGCCCTGATAATTTAAGACCGGCCCAGTCACTTGTTGCGCTCGCTAAAAGTCCATACGGCCCACCGTCTGATTACCTCCGGAAACTACACCAATTGACTAATGCCGGTTACCGACAAATCAGTGAGCTTAATGGGCAAGAGCCCAGAGTCTATCTCTTCGCGCATAGTCAATAGCAGGTACTAAAGCCGGGAACCCACGACCGCTTTTTTCCTTCTAAACTGGTATCCGGACACTATGCTGAAACGCGTCCTAGTCTGCATGTTCCTCACCGTGGCCGTCGTGCAGAGTCAAGTTCAAACCGTCGGTCCGTTTGCAGTGACGCCGCAGACGGCGCCAAACCCGAACGCCAAGCGTTACCCGGTCAGCGGTACGGTAGTAAACGCATCAACCGGCGCCCCTGTTCCGCGCGCTCTGGTGCAACTGCAAGGCCTGGAGCCCTCACGCGCGCTCACCGGCAATGACGGCCACTTTGAAATGAAAGACGTTCCTGAAGGTCGCTACTCGGTTATGGTCCAGCGGCCCGGCTTCCAGCCGGCAATGCGCAACCCAATCGTCACCGTCGGCGCCACAACACCATCTGTGGAATGTAAGCTTCAGCCCCAGAGTTCGCTTCGTGGGCGCATCGTCAACTCAGACGGCGAACCGGTCGAAGGCGTGGGAGTGCAGATTCTGCACCGCACGGTAAACAACGGGCGGCGTGATTGGCAGATGTCCGGTGCTGCTCGTTCCGATGAAACAGGGGTCTTTGTATTCGACAATCTCGATCCCGGTGCGTACCTCGTTCACACCGAACCGTCTCAGGTATTTGCCTCGTCGAGTGAAATAGTCGTTGACGGCCGGCACTATCCCGAACTCTACCTTCCGCAGTACTATCCGAACGCGCCCGACCGCTCCTCGGCTCAACCCATCCAGCTGCTGCCCGGCACCGAAGGCGAAGCGGACTTTTCTCTCGCCGCCGTGCCGGCTTACCAAGCCTCGGGTGTGGTGAGCGATGTCCGCGGCTACGCTGCCAATTGTGAGAACGCGGATGGCGAGGTCGTCAGCAACGCTTTTCGTATTGACAATCGTACAGGCAAGTTTACTCTCTCGCGCCTCCCTGCAGGCACTTGCACTCTCGTCGTGCGCTCCGGATTCAGGCCGGAATCGCAAGCATTCTATGGCGAGCTGCCCATCAACATCAACAACAGCGATCTGGACGGGCTGCGACTCAATCTCTCGCCTCTTTCCGATATACCCGTCTTGGTAGCCGGCAGCGCGAACAGTGCCGACAACCCCGGTATTCAACTACAGTTGTTCCCGCATTCTGGAGCCAGACAACAGGCCTATCAGGCCGACAAACGAGGCGACACTCTTGCCTTTCACGCAGTACCACCGGGTACTTACTCGCTGACCTCTACTGCCTCTGGAAACAGCTGCCTCAGCAGCGTCGCTTCGGGGAGCACCGACTTACTGCGCAACGACTTGACGGTTATGGCCGGCAGCGCGCCTGCACCCATCACAGTTAGTTTACGAACTGATTGCGGCGCCGTCTCCGGTAAACTGCCCGACAATGCGACACCTGGAAGCGCCTCCATCCTCGCGGTCCCGGACGGCGCACCCGCTATGGCTAGAGTTGGCTTTGCAAACAATGGGCAATTCCAAATTGGAAACCTAACCCCTGGTGATTACACTTTATATGCGTTCACAGAGGTGCTGAATGCGCCCTATGCTGAACCGGAGTTCCTCAAGACTGTTGACGGGCAGAAGATTACAGTCGCCCCGAATGACAGACTCACCGTGCAAATAAACAAGGTGAACGACACAAATATCGGTCAATGAAACTGCTTGGGTTCGTTTGGTTATCGGCATTCGTGGTCTGGGCGCAACAAGCACCGGTGCAGCCCGCGGCGCAAGCTCCATTCAGCATTGGTGGGGTAGCCGTGGATGCTGCTACGAACGCGCCCATGTCCAAAGCCCTGGTACGTATTGCGCTGCCGGAAAACCCGGCTGAGAGCCGCATAGTCATTACAGGCACAGACGGCCGATTTCTTTTTACCAATCTCCCCGCTCGCAAGTTCCTCCTTACCGTAGAGCGGCAAAGCGGACCCCCGCACGCCTTCCTGGCTGACGGGCAATACTCCACCGCGATCGTCACCGGGCCCGACCAGGACACTACTCATCTGGTCTTCCCGTATCACATGCCCGGGATTATTAGCGGGACAGTGATCGATGCCAATGGTGAGCCCATCCCGAACGCGCAGGTTCACGCCTTTGCAAAAACAGTGGTGAACGGCGTGCCTCGCGTGACGGCCTCTGGTTTCACGCAGACTCGCTCGGCTGGAACATTCACCATTGCTCACCTGACGCCCGGAAATTATTTGCTCGGTGTGGGCGCGCAGCCCTGGTTTGCCGATGGGTCTGCACAGGGGACTCGAACTAGGATGCATAATCAGCCTGGAGTGTCCGCTCAAATTGATACATCCGAAGCCGGCCCGCCCGATCCGCAGTTCAGCCTCGCCTACCCATTCACCTACTACTCCGGCACCACCGACCCTGCTTCAGCCTCGCCCATCGCGGTAACCGAGGGCGGCAATACTGCTGTGCAAATTGTCCTCAGGGAAACCCCTGCCGCCCGCGTCCACGTTTCTGGCGTGACGCCTAACACAACCATCATGGCGTTGCCGGTTGGGCCCGCAGGACAAGCCGTGCAAGGGATGTCTGGTCCTGTGATGCCCAACAACGGCGGAGGTGAGCTCACCGGCCTGGCGCCTGGTCGCTACCAGTTGATGATCATGAGCTTCAACGAGGGTTCCGGGGAGAATACTCGAAATAACAGGAAGATTGTCGACATCGCCGACGGCACGACCATCGACGCCACTAAAGGTTCGCAGATCTCGCTCAAAGCAACCGTCAAGATTGAAGGTGCTGAGCAGCCGCGAAACAAGCTTTCCCTTCTTCTTGTAAGTGACGCCGGCTATGGCATACGTGGAGTAGCCGGGCCCGACAACATTTTTCAATTTCAGCAGGCAAGACTCGTGCCCGGCACATACCGTTTAGTTCTGCCGAACACGCCAGCCTTTCACATTAAATCGGTACAGGCAAAAGGGGCCAAGATCATCGGGGGCGAGTTGTTTCTAGAGGACAACTCTGACGTCACCCTGTCGGTAGTTGTTGCGAACACAGGCAAGGACGCCAAACTGCAAGGCTTTGCCGTTCGAGAAGGCACGCCAGTGGCCGGCGCCATGGTCTTATTCGTTCCGCAAGCGCCTGACTCACCCGTTGGGATTGGACGCGACCAAACTGACAGCGATGGGAGCTTCGCCATTCCGAACATTTCACCTGGCAAATACTGGGCACTCGCCATCGACAACGGCCACGATCTCGCCTACGCTGAACCTAGCGTACTCAAGCCGTATTTAGCCGGCGCACTCTCAGTCACAATCGCCGATGCGAACCAGTTGCCCACGCTGAAGATTCCGGTCCAGGCGCGCCAGCGGTAGGTTTCCCGTCATCTACACCAGATGCGAAACTCCACCAGCGCCCTCCGGGTGTTCAAACACCGACCCCCGCCCGTAAAGCGCCTCAAACAAATTCAAGTCGCGCTCGAGCAATCCGTCGTAAGCTGCCACGCGTTCCCTATTGGGTTCTACCGTTCGACCAACTAGGCTTGGCGCTTGCTCTAAATCGCTCAACAAACCCATCTGCTCGGCGGCGATCATGGCCGCGCCGCGACTTGACGCCTCCCGCACCAAGCTCTCCTCGATTGGATGCTCCAGCGCATCCGCCATCATCTGGAGCCAGATGGTGGAACTGGTCAGCGCGCCGCCCGAAGCAATCACCTGCTCAGGACAGGCAAAGGGCTTGGTCAGCAGCTTGTAAATCTGTTTGAATCGCAGCGATACGCTTTCCAAACAAGCCTGGAGTATGTCAATCGGTTTGGTGGAAAGGCTGATTCCGGTAATGGTTGCTCTCAGTTCGGGCCGCCAGTACGGCGATCGCTCGCCCGCCAGGTAAGGCAACAACGTCAATCCGTGCATGCCTGGCTCACGCCGGCTGATCTGCTCCTCTACATCCGCCGGCAGTTGGAGCGTATTACTCGCCCACCGAAATACTTCGCCGCCATTGGAGATCGCACCGCCTAGAATGAAGCGGTCGCGGTTTACCCGGTAGCACCAGATGCCGGATGGAATGGTCACTGCATTCTGCTTCACCACCACCCGCATCGCGCCGCTCGTTCCCACCATCAGCGCAAACTGTTTCGGCGTTGTGCAACCGCTCCCAATGCTGTTGCACGCTCCATCACCAAACGCCGGATACCATCCGATACCGTTGAACAAAGGCCAGCGCGCCGCCGCAAACGGCAACAGTTCTCTACATGGTTCATCCAGTTTTTCAACCGGCGCCAGTTGCTCGCGTGCAATACCCAATGTTGGAAAGAGCTCCTCACAATAGTCGTTCTTACGCTGATCCCAGATGCCGGTAGCCGAGATCATGGATGTCGAATCAGTTCCTTCACCCGTTAATTGCTGCAGGAGATACTCGCCTACCGAAAGCCAGCGCTTGGTTTTAGCAAAAGCCTCCGGGCGTGTCTCCTTCAGCCACAGCAGCTTGGCAGGCCAGTAACTCGTATGCGGCATACAACCGGTTACGGCATGGATCCAGGCACTGTTGAAGATGTCAGTCAACTCCGCCATTTGTACGCCCGACCTCGTATCAAACAGATGGATGACCGGGGTGGTTGGCTTACCGTGGCTATCGATGCCCACAAAGCAGTGCCAGAATGTGCTGATCCCCACTCCGGCCGCCTTCAGCCCTTGCGCTTCCATTTGCCCGTGCAGCGTGTCCAAACACTCAAAAGTCAACCGCACTAGCAGATCTGCATCCACCTCCACGCTGCCGTCGGTCCTCGTTGTCAGTGCATACTTCCTCTGCAATCCGATGTCTTCGTACAGCGTGAAATCGGGCCGGTACAGGAGCGCACGCACG
Source organism: uncultured Bryobacteraceae bacterium (assembly GCA_964248405.1). Classification (GTDB taxonomy): domain Bacteria; phylum Acidobacteriota; class Terriglobia; order Bryobacterales; family Bryobacteraceae; genus Bog-105. Next base: position 71,873 of record CAXTYH010000024.1, on the reverse strand, counting down.
CTGGAGGTGCCAATGTCAAGACTGACAATGTTGTCGCCGGAGGGCATGTCGCCAGTATGCTACAAACCTCCAATCGGCGCTAAATACGTTATGATCCTTCTAGGACTACATAGTCCTGCATCAGCTCATGACTCGCTCTGTGGGAAGAGGAGGAACTATGCCGGCTGCTCCGCCGCCTATTCCGCCTAATGAAAGTTTGCGCGCTGCCGCACTTCGCGCTTACGACATTCTCGACACTGCCGAAGAAGATATTTACGACGCTATTACTCGAGCCGCCGCGGACGCCTGCGGCACTCCCATGGCATCGCTTACCTTTGTCGACAGCAATCGGCAATGGTTCAAGTCTAAGATCGGGCTGACTGATCGCGAGACCAGTCGCGACATTTCGTTTTGTGCGCACGCGATCAATGGCAACGCGCTATTTGTCGTCGAGGATGCTCAAACTGATGAGCGGGTTAAATCGTATTCGAATGTGACCGGCAGCCCCGGCTTGCGATTCTATGCCGGTATGCCGCTTATCACACCGGATGGCTTGGCGCTCGGAACCTTATGCGTTCTCGATACTGTGCCGCGCAAGCTCACCGAGCTTCAATCGCGAACTCTTCGCGTCCTGGCTGATAGCGCCATGCGCGTTCTGAACCTGCGCCGAAATTCCGGGGTGGCGCTTTTCGCTAAAGCCGTCGACATGACCAGCGACGGCGTCACCATCTCCGACTTCGCGGCCGACGGAAGCCTCAAAATTCTTTACGCTAACAAGAGCTTCCTGCAGTTCACCGGCTATCCCTACCATGAGGTAATTGATCAACTCTGTATTTTTCCAATCTCTTCAAATCGATCGGTAGAGGAAGCCCTGGAAGCGGCTGTTCAGCGCGCTCAGGCCGTAACGGTCGAGGCCACTTTTCATGCCCCTTCCCATTCGTGTCTGTGGGATCGCATCTCCTTTATCCCTTACGTCGACGAGAAGGGTCTACTGAAGTACGTGGTGGCCGTACATCGTGATATCAGCGTCGCAAAGGAAGCAGAGAGGCAGCTTCAGCAGCTGCATGCAATGCGAACCACTCTGGCCACGGTAGATCACGTGGTGCGTAACTTCATGAATGCTGCGCAGCTCTACTCAGAGCATGTCACCTCAGGTAGAGGTATTGAGGACTCGATCCAAGATCTTTTCAACGATGCGCTAGAGAAGACCCGCAAGCACTTAACCAATCTGAATCAACTCTCGGCTTTTAAAGATCGGCCCACTCCCTTCGGCGTCAGTCTGCTTGATACAGAACCTTGCGACGACAATTAGTCACCTAGGGGCAAACCTCTACTTGTTCGGCAGGCTACCGCTTACTTTTTGCCTTGGCCCGTTGCTGCGTTGTCGGTGCGATATGTTTCGATCTTCGCCTGCTTGTAAGGTGTGTTTGCGTACTCGGCAACCGTGCTTTCATTTCCTGCCCGATCGACTGCTGCCACCCCAAGCACCACCTCATCAATGTTGACGTCGGGGAGCTTAAATGTTGTCACGTTGCCGGCAAAGATCTCCTGCTCCCATACCGGCGATGTTGTTTTGCGCACAAGGATCTCATACCCCAGCAGGTCCGGTTCCGGCTGGTCGTTGTGCCAGGTCATCACAGCATCGTAGCCTTTTTCACCGTGGCCGCCTCTGCTCAAAGCCGACGTATAACTTCGTCCTTCAGCCGGCGGCGGAGTTCGCAGCTCTGGTGGTTTAGGCGCCATTGCCAACGATGCAATGGCAGCCGCATTCGCCTTGGCCACTAACGCTGCATACTGCGGGTCCGTGTTCGCGAATGTATCAGTTGCCGTATGCTGATTATCGTAGTTCTCCATAGGCGTCGTAATGCGAACTGCCGGGTATCCTGCTGCCGCGAAGGGACTGTGGTCGCCGCCTCTGCCGAACCGGTCATGACGGAAGACCAGGTTCACCGAGAACCCTGGCTGGTAGCGCTCCGCCTCCGTCTTCAAGTACCGTGCGAGCTGGCGCGAAACAGAGTCGTCCGGATTTGCTGAATACACATTCACATATGTATTCGCACGTTCCCCGTTCGCTTTCACCGAGCTTCCGATAATGTCGTTGTTGAACAATCCGTCAATAACCTGATGCTTTGACGCTGCGGCCTCTGCATACAAACTGCTGCCCAACAGCCCTTCCTCTTCGCCGGCAAACGCAATGAACACAATCGTCTTCCGAAATTGGAACTGGCTCATGACGCGCGCCAACTCCATTACCGCCGCCGTGCCACTTCCGTCGTCAGTCACTCCGGGAGCCGAAGCTGCAATCACCGCTTCGTTATCAACCACGCTCTTGCCGTCCACCACCTTGCGCGGCGTCAGATTGATTGTGTCGTAATGGCCTGTGACGATCACCTGCCGCTCGGGTTCACTCGTGCCCGGGAGCACGGCCACAACATTCCATAGCTCAACATTCTTGAAGTACCGCCTGCCGGGAACGCCCGCCACCAGATGCTTGTCAAAGGACACCTGCAACCTGGGGCTGTAACTGCGCAGCTGGCCGGCAATCCATTCTCTCGCTCCGCCAATGCCGTGTGCCGGGTCGTTTGTAGGCGAATAGATATGGCGCGTCCCGAAACTCTCCAGCTTGCGTTCGATGTCGGCAATCCGCTCCGCCGAAACCTGCGACACGATCGACTGCACTTGTGGATTCAGTGCTTTGGGCGGTAACGCTTGGCCCCAGATCGTTCCGGCAATCAAGCCCGTTACTATCGCCATCTTCGTCCAACTCATTTCACTTACTCTAAGCCATTGAGCAAACGCATGCGCAACACTTGAGCGGCAGTAGTTTTTCGTCATACTTGGCGCAATATGGCTTTCGTGTCTGCCTGCATGGAAAGCGGGGGCAAAATTCTTCGCCAGAGGTTGCAACTGTGACCGGACAATGTTTTCACGAATGCCAGATTGCCTCGACCGCTGCTGCTGCCCATGACGACACAATTGGAGAGCAGATGCGATGCGGAATGATTGGTCCGAACACCAGGATTCAAACTACCTCGCCGTGGAACGGGCTCTTGCAGTGCGGCGCAGGGACGTCTTGGCGTCATTCCGGTCAATGCTTTCGTCCGACGCTGGCGGCAGATGCAGCCTCATGTCGTGCCCGGGGCGAACGGGAGCAGCGCGGCAGAAATTGGGTACCAGTTGAAAGAGCAAGTGCAGTGCACCGCCTGAGAGGTCAATATGGTCGGCGTGCTGGAGAGCTTTAAGCTGCGTCCAGCAGGATCCAGTCGTCTTCGCAAACAACAAGGTTCTTCAGCACAGACAGCATAGAGTCGCTGGCGCCGGCCGAGTTTGCAAAGGCGGCATCAAATGCAGCTGTCGCCGTCGGCATTGCCTTACTGCTGTTGCATCCGGAAAACGCCATCGACCATTCGGGGAAATGACGCTCGTCGCTGGGACCGCTTTGGATCACTATCACTTCGCTATGCCTCGGATCGCGCTGTATCATTTCAAAGGTGCGCTCAATAGACTCCAGCGGACCTTCCAGAACCTGGGCGAAATTCCCGGCATTGTAAAGCAGAGCGCCCGTAATTCCCTGGCGGGGATTGTTCGTGCGGGAACTGGCCAGAATCTTCTGCAACTCCGCATTGACTTCCGCCTTTGTTCCCTCAATCCGATTGCGGCTGCAATATACAAGCTTGTACAAAGGGTTGCTCATGTTCAATTCACTTAGCAGGAAGCCTTTCTGTTGAATTTGAGTGCAGTCGTGAAATCGTGTCGGCGATCTGGTCAACGGGAATCGGCCTACCGAAGTAGTAACCCTGGACTGATTTGCAGCCGTCACTCTGCAGCCGTTGGAGCTGGTCGGCATTCTCGACGCCCTCGGCCAGGGTCGACACTCCAAGGCTCTGCCCGAGAGCCGCAATGGCGCGGACAATCGCCCGCTGTTTTAGATTTTCACCTTCGAATCCCGCCAATGATCTATCGATCTTGATCTTGTCGAACGGAAAACGAGAAAGCTGGCTAAGCGACGCATACCCTGTTCCGAAATCGTCCATCGCAATGCGCACTTTCATGTCCCGCAACTCATGCAGAGTCTTCAGTACGGCCTCATCGTTGCGAAGCAGAATGCCTTCGATGATCTCTATCTCCAGCCTCTCACCCGGCAATCCGGAGCTCTTTAAGGCGCGCCGGACTGACTCAGCGAAGTTGCCCGTTTCAAACTGCAGAGGAGAGGCATTCACCGCGACCACTACATCCGACGGCCACTTCAACGCTTCTTTGCAGGCAGTCCGCAAAACCCAGTCGCCAATAGGTACGATAATCCCAATCTCTTCGGCGATGGGCAGAAAGTCGCCCGGTGGAATCAACCCGCGCTCTGGATGCCGCCACCGGATCAACGCCTCGAATCCAACCAGATGACCCGTAGCCGTAATGACCTGCGGCTGATAGAAGAGTTCCAGCTGACGCAGAGCAAGCGCCCGCCGCAGTTCCAGTTCGCTAGTCCGGCGCGCTTGGGCCCGCAACTCCATATGCGAGGCGAAAAAGCTGAACGTTCCCTTGCCCGACGTCTTGGAGTGGAACAGGGCGAGATCAGCGCTTCTCAGCAAGGCGTTGTACTCAGTGCCGTCGCTGGGCGACTGAGCAATCCCGATGCTGGTTCCAACGTTCACCAATTGCCCTTGGATCAGGTAAGTCCTCTGGACTAGATCAAGTACGCGTTGAGCAATTCCTTTCGGCTCCTCAACGGTTGGGGAGGGCTTAATCAGGACGGCAAATTCATCAGCTCCCAAGCGCGCCACCGTGTCGGTTTTTCGGACGGCAGAGCGTAGTCGGTCAGATGCCAGGCGCAGCAGTTGATCTCCTGCCGCGTGACCTAAGGTGTCATTCACTGCCTTGAAGCGATCTAGATTTACCAGCAGAATGGACACCGGCTCTTCAGGACTTCTGGTAAGTGACTGGCTGACAGTCTGTTCGAAGTGCCGCCTCGACGCTAGCCCGGTTAGTGAGTCCTGTAGGACAGCTTTGCTGATGTTCAGCTTCGCCATCTCATCGGGGCTGACAATCTCAAACGACGCCACGCGATGTTCATTCCCAATTGCACGAAGGCGCATCCGCAGGTTCTGCGTCTGTGCCTGATTCTTCAGCAGAACCGGCTTCACCGCCGCACTGCGGATAGATTCGCTAATCCTGGCCGTGGCCCTCGCTAACGAATCAAGGTCGAGCGTCGACTTGGCAACCAGCTGAAGCACATCTGCGCCTGTGGGAGTTTCCGCAGTGGGTAATCCCAGCAGAGCAGGAACTTGACTTGTAGCGTGTACCAGTCGCAGCTGCGCATCAAAGATCAGCATTCCCGCGTCTGGATCATCCAAGACAGCCATCGCCAAGGTAGAAAGCTGCACTCCTTCGAACAAGGGAGGTTCACCTGAGGCAACCAAACTCTCACTATTGCTACTCTGCTCGATCGTGCTCACAGCTATCCTGTCTATCCAGGAAGTGCAGTTCCAGCGCAGTCCGTCTCCCGCTTTCTACTGCGTGCATGGGCCGGGTAAACGTAACGGAGCCGGAGCGCATGCCGGTACAGCCTTATAGGTCACGATCTACGAACCATCAAGGACATGGGATGGCATCCTCAAATTGAGAACGGCAGCCTGATCGGGCAGCTATGCATTCAGTGAAATGTCACTCCGCCAAAGCCTCTTTGGCCCAGCAAAGAGACATAGCTGTCGCTGGCGCTATCACTTGTAAATGTCTGGTTAGGTTCAAGCGTTAAATCGCAAGCTACTGATTAGGCAAAACGCTCGCTCATCGCCCTCTGCCGTCGCAGGATCAGAGTTAATTGTATTTCCAAAATGGCCGTAGCACTCAATTTTCCAGCCAGTCCTTGATAACAGCCGAGCCAATCCAGTCTTGGAAAAGATCCAGAAGTTTGTCGGGTCATTGTTTGTCTCTTCGGGCGCAACCAGATAACCCACCGGCAGGTTCTCCAGCTCGTGCGCTTTAGTAGGATCCAGCTTCGCCACTCGCGTGCTCAACAGACAGTACTTTGCTGCGTACGAAAGCTTTTCCAACGCATAGAACGGATTCTTCAAGTGATACAGCAGGCCCAAAAACAACACCAGCCCGTATTCCGCACGCGGCAGAGCGAACTGCGAATCCAGATCCAGCGAGTGAATGTTTACAGCGGTCTTGAAGTAGTCGGCGAGTGCCCGAACGCCGCGCATTCCGTTGAAATTCGTTGGCGGATAATCTACCGTGTCGACTTCGAAGCCTTGACTTGCCAGGAAGAAAGAAGTGGCTCCATCGGCACAGCCGATGTCCAAAATCGGGCGTCCTCCCGCGAGATCTGCCAAGTCGCGAAAGCCATCGGTGAGAATAACGTCAAGTACCGCGAAGTTTGAAAGCGAATCATACGGATACCACCCAAAGTCCCGGGTTCCAATCGCCTCCTGCGCCCGCGCAAACGTACTGCGAAAGCCTTCTGCCTCAGTCTTCAGCCGTGTGATCGGGCAGCTCTGAACCGCAGCACTTGCTGGGCGCTGTACAACTGCAGCTCCCTGCTCGGCTCGTCCCGAACGCTGAAAAAACTTCAGCATTTAGGCGCCGACAGCGTCCAGCAGTGGCTCCCCTTCTACAACTGCCTTTATACTGCGCGGCTTCACGTCCTCTCCCGTTTTCCCATCCTGCTCCTTGAACTTCACCGACACCAGCTTCGACACTCCCGGCTCCTGCATCGTTACACCATATAACGACTGCGCCGCCTCCATCGTCCGCTTGGCATGCGTAATCACGATAAATTGCGTTTGCGCCGCCATCTGCCCCAGCAGCTTGGTTAATCGGTCCACGTTTGCTTCGTCCAGGGGCGCGTCCACTTCGTCTAAAATGCAGAACGGACTGGGACTGTACTGAAAGATGGACATCAGGAGCGCCATTGCGGTCAGGCTCTTCTCGCCGCCCGACAGTAACAGCACGCTCTGCAAACGCTTGCCGGGAGGCGACGCAACAATATCGATACCGGACTCGCCCAGGTTGTCCTCGTCGGTCAACCGCATCTCTCCTGTCCCACCGCCAAACAGAGTCTGAAACATCTCCCGGAAGTTTGCGTTGATGGCCGCAAATGCCTGGCTGAACCGTTTGCGCGATTCGCCGTCAATTTCACCTATGGCCTGTTCTGTGTCACGGATCGATTGCAGCAGATCAGCCCTCTGTGCGGTCAGAAAGTCCTGCCGCTGCTGCGCCTCTTCGAACTCCTCCAAAGCCTGCGCGTTCACCGGCCCTAACGCCTCAATTTTGCGACGCACCTCTGTGTACCGCGTATCCAGCTCGCTGAGTTTTTCAGCGACCAGGGCCGTCTCATCGACCGATTCCAGGCTGGCCAACGCACAACCCAATTCTTTCTGGCAGGTCTCTTCTAAATGCCGCAAGTCCGATTCGTCCCGTGCCAGCGCGACCTGCTTCTCTGAACGCCGCTCGCCCGCAACGCCAGCCGCTGTCCGCAACCGCTTCAGCTCGTCTTCCAGCCCTGCCAGGCGCTCCCGCAAGTTCCCTTCACTTTCACTAAGCTCAGCCACCAGCTTCTCGCGCTGCCCATCCGACTCGGTCAGCCGTTCAATCCGCACAACCAACTCGCCATTACTCGCTACTAGGCGCGCTTTCTCTGCCATTAGCTGCTCGGTCTCACGCAGAAGGTTGGAGCGTCGATTGCGCAGCTCATTCACCTGCGCCTCCAGTCTGGCCCGATGCGCTACGGCCGCCCGCTGCCGTTCTTCCGCCCCGGCCACTTGAGCACGCAATGCCCCATGCTCTTCGCCTGCCCGCGCCAGCGCTGCCCGCAAATCACCCAACTGCTCGCGTGCCGCTTCCAGCTCTGCCTCTAGATTTCCTCGACGCTTCTCTCCTTCCGCAAGCAACGCCTGATCGCGACGCAAAGCTTCGGTGATCTTCTGCCCGTCACGTGCCAATCGATCCAGTTCCAACCGCGCATTGGACAGCCGCGTCTGAACCCGCTGATTCTCCTCAGCCAGCTTGCGACTCTCCAGATCCAGTGCCAACACCTCCTTCTCTTGCGCCTGCTGACGAACTCTCAGTTGCTCTCCCTGTTCGCTCAATTTCGCAATGGCACGCTCCAGCTCCAGCAATCGCGCCGAGAGCGCATCGAACTCCGCCTGCTTCACCCCTTCCAGCTTCTGCATCTCCCGCAGTTCACGCTTCAGCGCCAGCGGCCCGGCCCCGCTCTTCTTGCCTCCACTGACCGCCTGTCCGTGATACGAAACGCCGTCGTCAGTCAAAAACCAGCAATGCGGATACTGCTCCGCAAACTCACGCGCAATGTCTCGATTACTTGCCAGATAGCAGTTCGCAATCCGCGAGATCATCTCACTCGGCATCTGTGTCAGCCCGTTTGACAACCGCAGAGCGCCTGTCAATTTACGCAGTCCAGCGCTCTCGTCAGGCGGTAGAGGCACATGCTTTCGCTCCGGCTGGTTGCCGCTTTTCTCCACCAGAAACGTCGCTCGACCCTCCATCTCGCCCCGCATCAGCTCCATGCCACGTTCAGCCTGCGCCCAATCGCTGACCACGACATACTCCAACTCGTCATGCAGGAACTCTTCGGCCGCTTTTTCCAGCCCAGCGTCGACTTCTAAGAAGTCGGCTAAAACACCGCTCGGCTTTAGACCCGGCACTCTGTTTTTCTCTACTGCCGTAAACAGTTTCTTTACCGTCTCGGTCGTGTAGCTGCGATGCTGAATCACCTCTTCCAGAGAATCGCGCCGCGCCTTAACACGCGAGTACTCGCTCCGCAACCGATCCGCATCCTGCCGGCGCCGTCCCAGCTCCGCCCGCTTTGCCCCCAGCTCGCTTTCTACCTCTTTGCGCTGATCGGCAACCGACACCAAATCCGTCTGGCGCGCTGACATCCGCTCCGACAGCTGCGCCCTTGCACTCTGGATGCGCTTCCCGTCGTTGACTGACTGCTGCTCCTCGCCTTCCGCCCGTGTTCGTTCCCGAGCTGCAGACGCTATTTGCGCTTCCATCTGTGCAATGCGGTTGCGCAGGCCGGACGATTCGCCCAGCAGTCGCATGACTTGTTGCCGCGCTGCCTCCAGCCCGCGCTCTTGCTCGCTCAAACGGCTCTGTGCTGCAGTCCGCTCTGCCCCTTTCGCTTCCAGGTCAGCTCGCGCCCGTGCGAATACTTCCTCCAGCCCGGCCAGGTCCGCCGTCTGGCTCCCCAGCTCCCGTGCACGCTCCTCCGCTTGCCCCTCCAGCGCCGCCGCTTCCCGCTCGCCCGTTCCAAAGCGCGCTTCAATCTGTTCAATCTGCCGGGTCTGATGTTCCACTCGGCTCCGAGCTCGCTCCAACTCTAGGCGTAATTCGCCAAGCTGCTTGCGCTCATCCCGCAGTGTCTGCCCGGTTGCATAAGCTGCCTCCAGCAAACGCCCCTGCTCCGCTTCCCGCTGCCCAATTGCTTCCCCTGCCGCCTCCACTTCCTTGGTCGCCACGCTCAGCTCAATGGCTACTTGCGCCATGTTGCGCTCCAGCAGCTGGAATCGTGCGGCCAGGGTCTTTTGCAGGTAGCCGGTAGCCTCTCCTTTCAGCTCGCCATAACGCTTGCTCTTGGCAGCCTGCCGCTTCAGAGAATTGGCTTGCCGTGTCACCTCTTCCAAAATGTCGAACACGCGCGACAGATTCTGCTTGGCGCCCTCCAGCTTGGCCTCAGCCAGCCGCTTGCGGGTTTTGAACCGCGTAACGCCCGCAGCTTCTTCAATCACATTCCGGCGGTCCTGTGGCCGATTGCTTAGAATCTGCCCAATGCGCCCCTGCTCGATGATTGCGTAGCTCTCCGGCCCCAGCCCGGTCCCCAGAAAGAGATCCTGAATATCCCGCAGCCGCGCCTGTTTACCATTGACCAGATACTCGCTTTCGCCCGACCGATACAGTCGCCGTGTAATCGTTATTTCGCCCTGTTTCTCTGCTGTTTGCGCCGCGTGAGTCGGCAGCGGTTCGGCTCTCTCCGGCTCCTCGCTGCTCTCCGGCACGGGTATGGAAACTGCCGGGTCCATCGGCTTGATTGCCAGATCATCCGGAACCAGCGTCATATTCACCGACGCCATGCCCAGCGCTTTCCGGTCCCGCGTCCCGGCGAAAATGACGTCTTCCATGCGCGCCCCGCGCAGACTCTTCGCCGACTGCTCGCCCAGCACCCAGCTGATGGCATCGCTCAGGTTGCTCTTGCCGCACCCATTCGGCCCCACAACGGCAGCAATCCCGCTGCCATTGAACTTCATTTCGGTGCGGTCGTAGAAAGACTTGAAGCCTTGAATCTCAACCCGTTTCAGCTTAAGCAAACGCAGTCCTTCCTAAAGCAGGAATGTCTCGCAGGTGTCTTCATCTATGGGGCAACTAACCCCATTATAAAGGCATTCGGACGGCAGGAGCCACAAGATATTGCGGTGAACGCGATTGACTTATCGCGATCCTTCCACGCCAGAGTAGTAAGGATCACAAGCGAAATTGTAGAGGACATTGTGAGTATCCTAGTATTGCGGTCTGATGTTACGTAGGTGGCGAAGCAAGCCGAGACCCTGTCGCTTTCACTAATGGGAACGGAATTATGACGACTGATCCTGTTATCTCCAAACGGAATGCGCAACAGTTGCTCGAGCAATTGGATCCTGTGCAGCTAGCTGCTGTTGTGAAGTTGCTCGAAGTCATGACATACGAAGGGGACGACGACGTGACAGAAGAAGACCGAGACGCAATTATTGCCTCTCGCGATTACTTCAAGAGTAACCCTGACGGGGGCGTCTCGTTCGCGCAAGTTGTCTCTGATTGCGGGTTCACGATCAACCAAATACGCCGGGGTAAAGCCGAATAACAGTCAAGCTTATCGCTGAGATGTTTGACGCACCAAGTTGATAAGCACTACTGTGATTGTCCGTCACAGCGCTATCCTGCAAGCAGAACTTTTCTTGCCCGTATAGCAATCCTCATTGCCACACGTTAACTCCTCGGGAACCAACATTTACTGGGAAGAGCACGGCGAGGGTCCGCCCGTTCTGCTCATCATGGGTCTCAGCTTCACGCTTGAGATGTGGTTTCGCATTCTTCCCCATATCTCCAAGCGCTATCGCACGATCACTCTCGACAACCGCGGCATCGGCCGGAGTGGGATCCCTCGCGGCCCCTACTCTATCCGAACGTTAGCCACCGATGCGGTTGCTGTTCTGGACGCTGCCGGCATCCCGGCCGCCCACGTGGTTGGTGCTTCCATGGGCGGAATGATTGCCCAGGAGTTGGCGCTTTCCTTCCCCGACCGCGTTCTAAGCCTCGCCCTGGGCTGCACCAGTTACAGCGGGCTGTTTAGCAAGTGGCCTAACTTTCGCCGTGGTCCCAACGGTATCGCGTGGCTCAAAGCCGACCGGCTCGAACGCGAACGCTCCGTCCGCCACCTTCTATATGCGAACGCCACGTCCGACCTTCTGATTGAGGAAGATATTCAAGTTCGCTGCAGGGCTGCCTGGACCATGGGCGGCGTGCTCAGCCAGCTGTCCGGCATCCTACTGTGGAATTCATACAGCCGTTTGCCGAACATCAAGGTTCCAACTCTGGTCGTGCACGGCGAAGAGGATCACCTGCTGCCACCGGAAAACGGCCGTATCGTCGCCTCCCGTATCCCCCATGCGCGGTTCATTCTCCTGCCCAACGCCGGCCATATGCTCACCACCGATCAAACGGTTGCAACCCTCCAACATCTCCTGCGTTTTCTCGCCGAAGTCAGTGACCCAGCAACTGCTTCAGCATGCGCCGCGAACTCCAGCTGAGTGATCTGACCCTTGCCATTACCACCTGCTTGGACCCATTGGGTAAGTCATATCGTAGGCGTTCACTAGGAGTCTGCAATGTACGCCCTCCTCAACAAGCGCTGGAATCGTAGAGCATCCTCTTTCATCCAGATGTTGTTGAAGAAGATGTAGCAGAGCCGGTTCGGTCCGTCATTGCGCTGTTTCAGAAGCCGCAAGAGAACTTCCAGATCATCGTCCGAGTACTTGTAGCGGTAGCCGCCTTTGCCGTGAAGACGCCAGTACGGGGCAGGTGCTTTGGTCGCGTCGGTCTCGAATGGGTCGATGCAGTACAGAAGATTCAGCTCCTGGCATAGCGATATAACCAAGTCGGAAGGCCACTCGCCGCGAGGTTCCCAAGCCAGTTGGAGCTGCTTCCGGTTGATCTCGGAAAAGAACTGCCGCAAATTTACCAGGTTTTCCGGTTCGGGGCGGAATGACGCCGGGCATTGGAACAGCACCGTTTGAGCCCGCAGAGCGGTTGCTATTGCGGCGGTCCGCTCCCAAGCCAACCCTACCTGCTCGGTAGGACGAAAGGAGCCGGCTAGATCGTGTTCAGCCGGACTGAGCTTAGATTTCAATCTACGGTACGTCGGGCTTGCAGGTGTGTGAGTAATTAACTGCCAAGCTTTCAGGCAAAAATGAAAGTCGTCGGGGGCAGAAGATCGCCATTTGGTCGCCAGGGCAGGGGATGGCGGTTCGTAGAACGTGCTCTGTAATTCAACGACTGGAAAATCGGAAAAGTATCTCTGTCTCCCTTCGCTCCAGCCAGAACAGCCGATCAGAGGAAAGTCGCTTTGCATTTTCGGATTTCTTACCTAGTTGTTAGCCGCGCTTCGGAAAGCATGCCTGATGGATGAAAAAGCGCAATAACCAATGTCAGCGGCTTGACACGGGCTGCCGCTTGGCATGGGAACAACGCGGGACGCCCGGTCACTTTGAGCCGAAGGGGACAGCCTGACTTGAGCGGTTGGACAATTCCGCGAAACCCGCATAGCAGAGTGCCCTGTTCCCTGAATGAAAGATTTGCCGCATTCTTGTATTGAAACCACCCTTAGGGAAGTAATGATAGGCAAAATCAGCTTCCAGCTCAGCCAATGACACGTTTGTCCAACTGTACATCAAAGCTGTTTCAGAGACCAACTGGCTTTCCGATGAACGACCGTCCGACCAAACTCAGCAACAAGCAATTGATAACAAACAAGATTTGGGGTTAAACTCCGGAGACCCTTCATAGAAGCTCGAGTTCGCGAACCGAGCAGACAGCTGGCACAAGTTCAGCTAACTCGCGAATCGCTCAAGTCAGGCTGTCCCCTTCGATCCCACCCCTTCGCGCTATCCTGAATTTTGCTCACCTATGCGCGTGAAATTGGCACTCTTTCCCCTTCTCACCCTTCTTGCCGGTTCCCTACATGCCACTGATATTCAAGGGGTGCTCGCAGACTGGAAATGTACCGAACGCATGGTGAAGTATGGCCGAGCCAAAGTTCTGAAACAGGATCAAAGCTGCTCTCTTCGGCTGAACTCTGCGCGCAGCGCTTACGGCCTGATTACCGACAGCAAGAAGTTCTATCGATTGGACGCTGAAGGCAACAAGCAAGCCAAAGAGTTACTGAATAACAGCCATCAGAAGAACAGTTTACGGGTAATTGCCCACGGCGAACTGGAAGGCAATACCATCAAGGTAGTCACACTGAGCATCCTCTAGAATCATCACGTGACAGGGTCGCCGTGAATGGTCACAGTCTCTGCGGAGCTCTCCTGGCGCGGCTCGGGGAGCTTGCCCGACCAGTTTGCCCAGCCCCAAAAGATAGCTGTAGAAGAGCTGAGTAGGCCTGACGCAATGCCAATTGCGCGCACGTTGTAGTGTTGCGAAGCCAGGCCTGCACCCAGCATGGATAGCATCATGGTGGACCAGGTTAAGGTTTCCATGGTGGCAAATACGCGACCGCGGTATCGGTCCTCCACATGCCTCAGAAGCGTCGACCAGTTTAAGACCGAACTTACCGCCACGCTGCCCCGGGATAGTGCCATAAAGAAGAGCGCCCATCCCCAGCTCGTCATCTGGCTGAACACAATGTAAGCTCCGCCGTGCAGCAGATAGCAGAAGAATACGGTTCTCTTGTAAGCCTCGAAGCTGATGGATCTTCCAAGCCGGTTCCCGATGACTCCGCCGATTAGCAGGCCTACGCCGGCTGTGCCCCAAAGCTGCCCCAGTCCTTGCGCGCCGCGCTTGAAAACGATCTCGCTGAATAAGGTAAAAAGGACCTGCGCGGCCCCACCTCCACTGGCCCAGCCTACAGCGATCAAGGCAATGCCCAGAATGAGCGGGCTTCGCAGCATATAGGCCAACCCTTGGCGATACTCGGACCAGGGCCGCGCTACCTCTGTCTCGTCAAGCTCCTCGTCCCTTCCAGCATGTACGGCGCGGAAATCACCGGTGGTTGAGCGCAGCCTCGAGATGCACAGAGCTGAGAAGAAGAACGAGAGTGAGTTGAAGAGAAATGCGAGTTGATAGCCAAAACGCGCGGCCGTTGTGCCTCCGAAATAGGCTCCTACGGCCAGCGTCATCCACCCGGTAGTTTGGGTCAGCGAATTAGCTGTATGCAGCTCTTGGTGTGTAGCGATGGCCGGCAGAATAGCGGACCTTCCGGCAGTAAAGAACGGTGACGCCAGCATCAGCAAACCGCTAAGGAGGCAGAGCAGCCAAACCTGGTGATAGCGAACAGCTGGAATAAATCCAAGGGCTATGACGCCGCGCACTAAGTCGCTGGTGATCATGATCCGCTTGCGGTCAAACCGATCGAGCAGTACGCCCGCCAACGGACCGGCGAGCACAGCCGGAATCGCACGCGACAGCATCACTGCGGCTACTGCGCCCCCATTGTGCGTCTCTTCAATCGCCAGACTTAAGACAGCGATGTTGTTGAAGTGGTCGCCAACCTCGCTAACAATCTGTCCCAACCACGTAAACCGATAGTTGCGATTGTGTCGGAGAAGCTGCGTGAAGCTCGACATCAGGGGACGTGCCGCAGCACCTGGGAGAGCGTGATCGCCTGCCCCAGATGCCGCTGTGTGTGCTCCGATAGATGCACCAGTAAACCGATGACGGTGGTTGGCAAGGCTTGTCGGCCTACCGTTCGTGCCTGGTAAAGGTGGGCGGGATCGATTGCATGCAGCCGATCTTCTGTTTCTGCGAGCGCCGCTTCAACTGCGGAGAGCAGCTCCCGTAGAGTCTGCCCCACCTGGCCCTCTTGACGTAGTTGCTGGAGTTGTCGATCAGTCAATGGCGCTCCCGCCAGGTAAGTGCTTAAGCGATCCACACTGCCCGATAGGTGCTGCAGGTGAAATCCTAGCGAAGTCTTCCCGATAACCCGCCAGACCTGCTCCTCTGAAAGACCTGCCGTATGCCGCTGCAGGTCTTCTCTCACCTGTGCAAAGGAGAAGAACAAAGGCATAACCAGAGGGTGAACGCCCTCGATTGGTCCCCGCAGCCAGGGTTCAGGGATTTCAGACACTACCGCATATTTCCGGTATGGCCGAGCGAGTAGCGGCCCGGTTGCGGATAAAAGCACAGGCCGTGCGGTCCGTCGCCTACTTTGATACGCGCCCGCAAGCTGCCATTGCTGGTATCGAACACGTACACCTCGCTGTGATAGCGGCCCGAAAGCCACAATGATTTCCCGTCGGCCGACACCCCACCCATATCCGGACTGCCGCCACCAGGAATATGCCATTTGGTCGCCACCTTACGGGTCGCCAGGTCAATCAGAGAGACCGAACCTTCTCCGCGATTCGATACATAAAGGTACTTCGAATCGCGACTGAAGTAGAGTCCATGTGCACCCTTGCCCGTTGGGATGAAGGCGACCTGCCGAAATGCTTCGCCATCGATGACATGCACTCCGTTTGCGTCCATATTGGCGACATAGAATACTTTGCCGTCCGGCGAGGTGCGGCAGTCCTGCGGCATCCCTTTCGGCTCCAGCGCCAGATGTTTCAGTACCCGCTGGCCTTCGACGTCCACTTTGATCATCTCGCTTGAAAATTCACATGTAGCCAGCATGTAACGACCGTCGGCTGAGAAGTCCGCGTGGTTTACGCCGGCGCAGTTCACCGGAACCTTGTTCACAACTTGCATCGACTGGGCGTCACGGAAGTCGATCCGCTTCTCGCGCTCAGCCATTACGATCGAGAACTTACCATCGGGCGTAAAGTACATGTTGTACGGATCATCAACCTGGACCGTCTCGCCCGGCTTGCCCGTTGCCGGATCGATGGCAGTTAACTGATCGCCCAGATCCTGCGCAACCCATAAGCGCTTGAGGTCATACGAAGGCACGACGTGCTGCGGCTCCAGTAAATGCTTGCCATGCTTGGGGAGGGCAAAATGACCGACAATCTTGTAAGTCGCAGGATCAATTACATCGACGGTGTCGCTCTTCGAATTGGGAACGTACACGCGGGTGGGGAAGCCTTTCGCTACAGAGCTGACCATGCCAGGAGCATCGGCCGAGTAGAGATTGGCTGGATCAGCTACCCCCGGCATGCCCGGCAGTAGGGCCAGTGGCTTAGCTGCATCGGCTGCTTGCGCTTTTTGTGTATAGGATGTGCAGGAAACCGAAAGCGTCAGCAACGCTGCTGAGGTCAGCACGCAGACATTGCACACTACGGCTGACCGGGAAGGTAAATGCATAGGAAATACTTGAACTATTCCGTCAGGTTACCATTTCAAGCCCTTCTAAACTCCAGTACAATCCAAGATAGAAATGTTGCAAACCGGCGAGAACGAAACAGAGATCCTGCTCGGCAACAAGCAATTGATCGGTATTTTTTTGGTGATTGCCATTCTGCTGGGAGTGTCCTTTACGGGCGGGTTCCTGGTTGGTCGTGGAAACGGTGAGAAGAAGGTAGCGGCGGTAGTCGCACCGGCTGCGGAAACCAACAGCACCGATCATTCCAAAGCCGGAGGACAAACTCGAACGCTCGAGCCGGAAGGCACTGTCGCGGCACCGACAACTAATTCTGACGCTGAGTCCACAGGGGCGAAGCCTTCGGCTGGGTCGGGGGTTCTCGGCAGTCGTAAGCGGCCCGCTGCTAAGCCTGTACCGATGGCCGAAGTTGAAGCGAAATCCGATGCGGTAGAGACCGGATACGTCCCGCAGTCTGGCTCTGAGTACTTGCAGGTTGCTGCCGTGGGTAAGGACGAAGCCGAGGCGGTGGCAGATGTTCTGCACAAAAAGGGCTTCCATGCCCATGCTGTTCCAAAGCCGGGCAATGTCAAGATTTATCGGGTGATTGTCGGACCGGTGAAGGATGCCGGGGATCTATCGGCTACTCGGGATGCCCTTCGCAAGACGTTTCGCGAAGTAATTGTTCAGCGGTATTGAGGGTGGGCGCAGTCAAGATTAGAAAATTTCATCGACGTGCAGTAGGTTTGTTCAACGGTACGTCTTCTGCGATGGCACGGGCACGGCTGAATGCAGCGCGGATGTTATTCACACAAAATGGGGACGCTGAACTCCCGCCACCAGTAATTTGCTGGCATGAATCTTCGCACAAAAATCGCTTTAACGGTCATAGTCTGGAGCGGAACTGCATCGATCTCCGCCCAGAAGAAGGTGGAACTGCTCAAGGATGATGTGGTACCCCGAGCCGAATGGCAGAAGGAGGTACCAGAGTCACTGGGCTACTCGGATAAGAAGCTCGATGTGCTACGGCACTGGGTGAGCACACAAGACACGATGTCTATGATGGTCGTTGTTCAGGGCCGAGTTATTTTCGCCTACGGAGATGTGACTCACCCGAGCAAAGTTGCCTCCGTTCGCAAGAGCGTGCTTAGCATGCTCTACGGCAGGTACGTCGAAAACGGGACCATCGATCTCGATAGGACAGTGAAGCAGCTCGGCCTCAACGATCAACAACCTTTTCTTCCCATTGAAGAAACAGCGACATTACGGCAGCTACTCGCGGCCCGTTCCGGTGTCTACTTGCCCACCAGTAGTTTTGGACAACGAAATTACATTCCCCCACGAGGTTCGGAGGCGCCCGGAGCGCATTTTCTTTACAGCAACTGGGATTTTAACGCTGCTGGTGCTGCCTTTGAAAAGCTCACCGGTCAGAGTATCTACCATGCCTTGCAGCTTGACTTAGCTCGTCCGCTTGGGATACAGGACTATCAACCGTCTAAGCAGGTGAAGGAACCAGATCCATTAACGAAATGGCCAGAGTATGTGATGCGTCTTTCTACCCGGGCCATGGCGCGACTCGGTCTCCTTATGCTGGACAAAGGTAAGTGGAGTGACCAGCAAATTATCCAGTCGAATGGGTTCGCTATTCGACAACTCTGGTTACGCCTTTCAGCGATATCAATCCTTCTAATTTGAGGAACTACGGGAGCCCAGAACGTTGGGGATACAGCGCGGCTCTCTGGTGTGTTTGGGATACCCCGGCCTACGTTGGCGGCATCTATACTGGCCCTTGGCAAGGTGCATTTACCGCACAAGGTGCGGGAGGCACTTACATCTCGGTCTTTCCGGCAGGCGATATGATTGTCGTCCATCAAGTAGATATTGACAAGAACCCCAACGCTTTCGTCACTCCGTCGAGCTACACGGCAATGATCTCGATGGTGATGAATTCTTTTTGCGGTGAGCAATGCACTCCAAAGTGATCAAACTGTATTGCTCACGGCTAACAGGGATTGCTAGATTTAGGGGTCCCGATTTATCGGGCAGCTTAGCCATCGCATGAGGGACGATCACGCGATTGGCAAGGCGTCGGATGTCATAGTAAAGTCCAGGAGGAAGAACTTTCGATTGATACGAGTAACAGTCGCGCATGATCGGTCGAAACAGGAAGTGATGGAGGCCGTGGATCGCTCGTTTGACGAGATGATGAAGGGCATCGCAGCAATTCCAATGCAGTTGGTCGATGAGCGCAGAAGCTGGCAAGGCTCGACGCTTACGTTTTCGCTGAATGCAAAGATGGGGCTCTTAAAAACGCCAATCAAGGGAATGGTCGAAGTCACAGATCAGGACATTACAATTGAGGCCGATCTCGGGTTACTGGAGCGCCTGATTCCCAAAGGGGCAGTGAATAAAACAGTGGGAACCACCATTAGAGGGCTGCTGAAGTAATACTGAGTTGGTGCGGATGAGAGGACTTGAACCTCCACGAAGTTTCCCCCACTAGAACCTGAATCTAGCGCGTCTGCCAATTCCGCCACATCCGCAAGGGTGCGTGAACTTCCATAGTATAACTTAGGCGTGCTCTCCTCATTGGCTCCATCTGCCGCTCGACCTATCTGCGCTGCGGCCTTCGCGTTACTGTTGCCATTGCTGTCGGCAGCCGAGCCTGTGCGCCTCATCCTCGATACCGATATCGGCAACGATATTGATGATGCTCTGGCTATGGCGATGATTCACGCATTGCAGAATCGGGGTGAGGTGGAACTGCTGGCTGTCACCATCTCAAAGGACAACCGTTTCGCAGCGCCCTATGTGAACCTGGTTAACACGTTCTACGGCCGGCCCGATATTCCGATCGGCGTTGTTCATAACGGCAAGACTCCCGAAGACTCCGCTTACTTACGCGTGCCGTCGGAGATGCGGAACCGTCAGGGCGCGTTCGTGTTTCCTCACGCTATCACCGATGGCGGGACGGCTACCGAGGCGGTGGCGTTACTCACCCGCGTACTCCAGCGCCAGCCGGACCATTCGGTGACAATGGTGCAGATCGGCTTCAGCACAAACTTGGCGCGCCTGCTGCAAGCGCCAGGAGGTCGTGCCCTGGTTGAGCAGAAAGTAAAGCTGCTCTCCGTTATGGGGGGCAACTTCCTTCTGCCTGTGCCGGAGTACAACATCTACACGGACCCGCAAGCTGCCGCCGTCCTGTTCCAAGATTGGCCTACGCCGGTTGTGTATAGCGGCTTTGAAATCGGCTCGGCCATCACGTTCCCGTACCGGACGTTTGCGTCAGGATTCACTTACGGGAACGCCAATCCGGTGGCCGCTGCGGCTCGGAGTTACTTTCCTGCTCCGGAAGATCGCGCGGCATGGGATCCGACTGCCGTCTTGTACGCTGTCCGACCAGATGGCGGCTACTTTGACCTCTCTGAACCGGGCCGGCTTCGACTTGGTGAAAAGAACACGACGGTCTTCGAGATCAACCGGACCGGGAACTCCCGCTACCTCCTTCTGCGCCCGGAGCGAGTTGCCGAAATCCGCCAACTGTTAGTGGATCTGGTAACGGAACCGCCGCTTCGCCAAACTCGTAAGTAAACTGGAGGGATATGCCTGCTATGTCTGTTGCAAGTGGAGGGGCTGTGGCTCCTGTTCGATCGCCTTTCCTGGTAACCCTCTGCGCGTGGCTGATCCCAGGTGGCGGACATTTCATGCTGGGACGCCGCGGCCGCGGCTTAATCATCTTAGTTACCGTTCTAGCCGCCTTTGCTCTTGGCCGCCTGATGAATGGGTCACTTTTTGTGCCAGGCGGAAACGGATTTGAGACCAATGGACGGGGCGTCCTGACTGCGACCGTACAGCTCCCGGCCCAAGCCGATGTGCTGTCTCGGCTCATCTCCTACGGCGGCTTCTTAGGTGATTTGGCCTCAGGTCTTCCGTATCTGATTGCAACGGCGCTGGGGTACGGTCCACCCGATCAGGCGGGACCATCCACAGACTATGGCTCTAAGTTTCTGGTGGCCGCGGGCCTTTTGAATATTCTGGCTATTGTGGACGCGTATGAGATTGCAAAGCGTCAGAAAGATTAGCCCATGCCGCTCGTCCTAGATCATTTCACGGTTGCCGTTCTTTTTGCTCTGTTCGCCAGCATCATGCTGGGATTGGTTACCAAGCGGACCGATCGCGAACGAATCTCGTATGGCCTGTACTGTTTCGGCTGTTTTGTTCTGGCCCTGTTCGGCATTGGCTGGTTTATGCGGCTGCTGCATGGTTGAAGGTATCTGAGTGAAGACTTTTTATATTGAGACGTTCGGGTGCCAGATGAATGCGCACGATTCGGAGAAGGTAGTCGGAACTCTGTTGCAGCAAGGCTACACCCAAGTGCCTGAGCCTGAAGCGGCGGAGCTAGTTCTCTACAACACCTGCAGCATCCGGGACAAAGCGGAACAGAAGGTCTTTTATCGCCTGCAGCACTTTAAGAAGAACGCGGGGGCGGGCAAAATCATAGGAGTGCTGGGCTGTGTGGCGCAGCAGGAAGGCGAAAAGATCTTTGAACGTGCGCCGTTCGTCTCCCTGGTAGCGGGTTCGGCAAGCTACACCAGGTTGCCGGAGATGCTGGTTCAACTGGAGGCAGGAAATCGTCGCGTGACTGGCTTAAGCCTCGATACAGAGGACACCTTCGATACCCCGTACACGCGCCGGGACAACCCGCACCGCGCATACATCACCATTATCGAAGGCTGCGATAAGGCCTGCGCTTACTGCGTGGTTCCGTTCACCCGTGGGCCGGAACGGAGCCGAACCAGCGAAAGCGTACTGAAGGAAGCCACTTCGCTTACCGAGCAGGGCTATACCGAAGTTCAGCTGCTTGGTCAGAACGTGAACAGCTATCGCGATCCATCGCCCAACGGTTATAACTTTGCCGAACTGTTGCGGAGGACAGGCGAGGTTTCAGGCATGCGGCGCGTCCGATTTACAACGTCGCACCCCCGTGACTTCGTCAAAGAAATAGTAGACGCAATCGACAGCAACGAAAGTTTGTGTAATCATGTCCACCTGCCCGTACAGTCGGGCTCGAGCGAGGTGCTGGCGCGCATGCAGCGGCTCTACACCCGCGACCAATACATGCAGCGAATCGAATGGATGAAAGCTGCTAAGCGAGACATTGCCATCACGACGGACATCATTGTCGGCTTTCCTGGTGAAACCGAGGCGCACTTCAATGAAACGCTGAAGATGGTGGAGCAAGTAGAGTACGACGCCATGTTTATCTTCAAGTACTCGAAGCGTCCCAATACGCCGGCGCTGAACTATGAGGATCAAATTCCAGAGGAAGAGAAGGTGTTACGTTTCCAGATTCTGACCGAGTTGCAACGGACGGTGCAGATGCGCCGCAACGCCAAATATGTTGGGCAGCGGGAAGAAGTGCATGTGGAAGGATTCAACTCGGCAACCGGGCAGTGGATCGGGCGCACCTCGCAAAACAAAATGCTGAACTTTGGAGACCCATCGTTTCCGGCCCCGACAGGAAGCGAGACCCTGGCAGGCAAGTACCGGGACGTTCTAGTGACGCGCGCGAGTCCGCACAGTCTCGCTGGTGAGCGCCTGGGAACTCAGTCGCCCCTAGTGCAGTAGCCTTGGTGATATGGGTAGCGCAAATATATGGAAGTAGAGATGAAGATTCGAGGTCTGATGATGGACCCGATGAGTAACATGCCCATCGTCGTCCTCAAGGATTCCACCGGAGAGTCGGTGCTGCCGATCTGGGTTGGTATCTATGAAGCGAACGCAATTGCCTTGGAAATCGAGAAGGTGACAACGCCGCGACCGATGACGCACGACTTAATCAAAGTTTTGCTTATGGGTCTCGAGACGTCCATCAAGAAAGTGGTGGTAAGCGAACTGAAGGATGACACGTTTTATGCACTCATCTGGCTGGAGCGCAATGGTGAGCTGATCAGCGTCGACTCTCGGCCAAGCGATGCTCTGGCGTTGGCGCTGCGGCATGACTGCCCAATCTATGTAGAGGAACGAGTACTGCAGTCATCGAAAACGTCCACTGCATCGTCGGAGAAGGTGAACAACGAGGAGTTGCGGAAGTGGCTGGAAAACCTCAATGACGAGGATCTAGGCCGCTACAAGATGTAGTTTGATGGAAAAGAGAAAACGGCCCGAAGCAATGTCAGAGCTTCGGGCCGTTTTCGTTTAGGGTGAAGCTTATTTAGCGGTGGCGGGAGCCTTTGCGGGCCGGTGCCGTATTCTGAACACCGGGTACAGTCGGGTCTTTGAAGGTAAGCACGTAAGGATCTTTCGTGAAGCTTTCAGCTACGCCGGAGAACTCTACTTTTTCGCCGACTTTGATCTTGTCCAACGCCGTTGCCGGTAGCGGCTGTGAAAACTCAAGTGCTGCATCGGCTTTGGTGGGATCGTCTACGCCGAGTGTCACCCTTATCGGGCGATCCGGCGGATCGATTGCAATAACCGTGCCCGAGAAGTTCTTTACGCCTTCAGCGCCGGCGGGAACTTCAACGTCCTTCATACTGCTATTAAAGAACTGCTGACCGTTGTCCGCTTTCAGGCTCGATTCAATGCTGTACCAGAGTTTAAAGGCCGGATCTGAAGCCATGCGGGCATTCATCGCATCAGCTTGCTTATTAGCAGCGTCGGCACCACTGGTGATCTGGAGATTGTCCGGTGGTAAAGCGGACGTTTTGGCCTGGTCGAGAAGCGCCTGCTTGCCTTCGTCGCTGCCATGATACTGGGTATAAGCCTTGTTAAAGTAATCCAGCAATTGGGCTCGAGTAGCGGCCGGCAAAGCACCGGTTCCATCAAATTGCGCAGCCCGGGCATACTCGAACAAGCCTTCGGGATACTTCTTTCCACTAATCAGCATCTTGGCGTATTCAGCGGAGATGCGGGGCTGATCGGGACTTGCCTGCAAGCTGGCTTTATATTCGCTCTCGACAGTTGAATTGTCTTTCTTGGCATTGGCATCGTACGCAAGAGCATTATGCGCCAGTCCAACAGCTTGAGCCTTCGCCTTATCGAAATCAGCCTGCTGTACCTGCGGTGGCTTCTTGGAAGCATCAAAGGCATCGGGCGCCCCGTCAATGACCGCATGAGCCGCTGTATCAATCTTGCTCTGAAGATCTGGAGCAGGGTTAGCGCCTCCAACTTGCGGACCGTATAGAACTACGAAGTACGCCGCCCGAAAATTCTTCGGGTCAGTTTGCAACATCTCGTTCGACTTATCCAACAACTTCTGTTTCGCTGTGGGATCGGTGCCGGCGAGCTGACTTAACGTAACCAGATAGTACTGATTGCGCTCTTGGGAATAATCCGTTTGCGGATACTTCTCCTGCCACGTGTTCAAGAGATCCAGACGGGCTTTGGGATCAGTGGTCTGAGTGATCTTGGAATAAAGATCATACTCGGCGCGGTCTTTATAGTTCTTCGCTGCAGGTGTACCCTGCGCTCCCGCTGCGCCCTGACCTGCTGTGCCCTGTTGTCCTGCCGCAGGCTGCTGACCCGCTGCCGGTTGCGTCCCTGCGGACGTTCCCGCTTGTCCGGCGAGAACAGAGGCCGGAACCAAACCTGACAAGAGAGCGACCGCACCCGTCGCAATCATTGGCTTCTTCGCTCTCATAAAACTAAACTCCACGCTTGCCTCCTCAGAGGAATTCTTAGACGTCTTAAAACTAGGAAGCGGTTGTCGGCAGCTCTCTGGTATGACGTCCAAATTCGCTGCCCCGTACCCGGGTCTATCATACCCATGCCGCTAACTTACTTGTGCATGTTACCCGCTTGTGCCTGTTACCCGAGTGACAAAGCCGGAGTATAACGAATCAAAGTCCGGCCCGCAACTCCTGCTAACTGATTAGATGCCGCTTCTGGCCAAGTTGTTCCCAGTCGAACTGACTGAATCGTAACCAGTTCCCCAGTCATGTTACTATCCGATTCCATGCGGATTGCAGACCTGCTGGTAATTGGGCTGTATCTCATTGCGATTACCTGGTTTGGCGCGCAATTTAAAGAGAGTCAAAGCAGCTTAAAGGACTACTTTCTCGGGGGGCGGGGAGCTCCCTGGTGGGCCATCGCGTTCTCCATCGTCTCGGCCGAAACAAGTACCCTGACGGTCATTGGAACCCCGGCCATCTCCTTTGCCGGTAACTTTACTTTCCTTCAATTGATCCTCGGTTATCTGCTGGGACGGATCGTAGTCGCCACGTTGCTTCTGCCCCACTATTTCCGAGGAGAGATGTTTACTGCTTACGAACTGATGCAGCGCCGATTCGGGCCACGCGTCCGCCGATTTACTGCCGGAACGTTTCTGCTCCTGCGCGCACTAGCCGAAGGGGTGCGAGTGTTCGCCGTATCCATTGTGATCTCGGTGATTCTGGGCACGGGTGAGATTCTCTCCATCGTAGTCATCCTGATTCTTACGCTCTTCTATACGTTCCAGGGCGGAATGACGGCTGTTATCTGGACCGATGTCGTGCAGATGATTCTCTATGTCGGTGGTGCTCTCCTCAGCTTCTTCATCATGTTGCACCTGGTAGCTGGCGGCTGGGCTCATGTGATGCAGGCCGGGGAAGCTGCGCACAAATTTCATACGTTTGACTTTCACTTTGCCCTGAATGCGGCTTTCTTCCATCAAACATACAGCTTCTGGGCAGGCCTGATTGGTGGTTGCTTTCTGACCACGGCCAGCCACGGAACAGAGCAGTTGCTGGTACAGCGGTTGCTGGCTGCCCGAAGCGAGGCGGAGGCCCGGCGCGCCTTGTTTGTCAGTTGGCTGTTGGTGATTTTTCAATTCACCCTGTTTCTGGTGATCGGAGTCGTGCTGTTTGTTCTCTACGGTCAGAACGGGCAGGCCTCTCCCGCTGTCGCTGAGCGGATCTATCCCGAGTTCATTTGGGCACAACTGCCGATCGGGGTAGCGGGTTTAGTCATGGCGGCGATTCTGGCTGCTGCCATGTCGAACCTCAGCGCGGCTTTGAATGCTCTGTCCTCCACAACAGTGATGGACTTTTTACGCCCTCTTCTGCCAGGACGCGCTGAGTCCTCCTACCTGCGAACAGCACGCTGGGCAACGGTGGTTTGGGGTGCTGTGTTGTTCCTGATCGGATTGCTGGCGCGGCACTGGGGCCGGATCTTAGAAGCCGGGTTGTCCATTGCCTCCGTTCTGTACGGAGCTTTGCTGGGCGTGTTCCTGCTTGGGGTGTTGACAAAGCGAACTGGTGAATCGGCCGCAATTACCGGCATGGCGGCGGGCTTTGTTGCCACGCTCCTGCTGCGCAGCTACGTAGCCTACACCTGGTATGTGCTGATCGGAACAACTGCCACCTTCACGGTCGGTTATGCGGCCAGTTACGTCTGGCCGGAGAGGAGTCTGGCTCTTGCGCGACAGTAAAGCCGTCGGCATCCCAGGCAAGCCGGTGAGCCTGCAGCGGGTGCTCGGCTTGTGGAGTGCCGTCTCCATCGTGATTGGAACGGTAATTGGAAGCGGAGTGTTCCTGGTACCCTCCACCATGATCCGCTACGTTGGATCTGTCCGCGAGCTCTTTGTCGTGTGGGTGGTAGCGGGCCTGCTGAGCCTGTTCGGAGCCCTCACCTATGCCGAACTGGCGGCCGCCATGCCGGAGGCAGGCGGAGAATATGTCTATCTCAGCGCGGCCTACGGGCCCTTCTGGGGATATCTCTACGGCTGGACCCAGTTCTGGGTTGCTAAGAGCGGTTCCATCGCCACACTGGCGGCAGGGTTTTATACCTACCTGACCATCTTCATACCGGCGCTGGCCAAACCGGTCCTCATGACCCCGCTGCATATCGGCCCCGGCGGAAGCTTGTTCGGCATATATTGGGGCCAATTGGTTGCAATCGCAATTATTCTGCTGCTCGGGGGAGTGAATTCGCTCGGCGTACGCTCCGGCGGCAATCTGCAAGTGTTAATTACGGCCGTTAAGATGGCGCTGATCGCGGGCGTGATCGCTGTCGGGTTGCTCTCAGGCAAGGGCGACTACTCGTATCTGGCAGCCCATATTCCAAGTCCAGGCGGAGTGGCCGGCTTCTTTGCTGCTATGGTAAGCGCACTCTGGGCCTACGACGGATGGAATAACGTCAGCATGGTTTCCTCCGAGATTTCCGAGCCGCAGCGTAATCTGCCTCGGTCGCTCATTTTCGGAACAGCTGCGGTGATAGTGACTTACCTGCTGATCAATCTGTCCTACTTCTACGTTCTGAGTCCGGCAAGTGTGGCGGCAAGCAGGCATGTCGCGGCCGACATGATGACCAAGTTGTACGGTATGCCCGCAGCCACAATGGTGATTATCGCGGTTTTGATTTCGATCTTCGCAGCACTGAACGGCTCCATCCTTACCGGTTCGCGCGTGCCCTACGCAATGGCTCGAGACGGATTGTTCTTTCAAGCGCTGGCGAAGGTAGACTCCCGCTCCCGGACTCCGAGCGTTTCCATCATTTGGCTCTGTCTTTGGTCCTGCATTGTTGTTCTAAGCGGCTACTTTGATGATTTGTATAATTTCGTGATTTTCGGGTCGTGGATATTGTACGGGCTAACTGCCATTTCCGTGTTAGTACTGCGGTGGAAGGCGCCCAACATGCCGAGGCCCTATCGGGTGATCGGGTATCCAGCTGTGCCGGTTCTGTTTGCTCTTGTCGCATGTGCGTTACTGCTCAGTACTTTAAGCACGCGACCGCGAGAGTCATTGATGGGCTTAGGACTGATGGGAAGCTCGGTGCCGTTCTACTTCTACTGGAAACGAAAGAACCGCCGGGAAGCGGCAAAGAACCCCGGTTAATTCACGAAATTATAAAATGTACCATCAGTACTGCTTGCTGAATAAAACTTAATTGGACCTCGTTATCCGTGTGTTCTATTGAAAGTCAGTCCGAACAACCTCTAAACTGCCTTTAAATCGACCAATTGGACTTCTGTCCATTTAGGGCTGAGAACGCTACCCGTTAAAGGGGGGGTTTTGATGGTAGGAGGCGCCACTTTGGACGTTGATAAGATGCTCGCTGAGCTCCGGCTGGAACGAGAGCAGATTGAAGAAGCAATTCTCACCTTGGAGCGACTGGCACGCGGAAGAGGAAGAAGGCGGGGCCGTCCGCCGGCTTGGCTAAAGGATGCTTCTGGAATTATGACCGCTGAGAACGGGCACGGGACCGACGCGCCTTCGGCAGAGCCGAGACGTAGAGGTCGACCCCCGGGATCAAAAAGTAAAACGACCCCGCAATTAGCGGCCCTTTCAGCCTGAATATCACCCTTAGTAAAGCAGAAAGGGCTTGCGACGCTCGCTGAATTGGGACGCCTCGGCCTGCGAAGTCGTCCAGAGAGCATTAGCGTCTTTGTTATGTTGCAGGCCCTCGACTATCGCGCGGTTGCCTATGAGCCCCGCGCATTTTCTGAAATCCATCTTTCCGGGGAACAGCGATTGCAGGGCAGCCGCAAGCTCAATTCCCGCTCGCGTGCTGTCAAAGGCTTCGCGGTCCGTAACGACAAAGCGGACTCCTTGGACCTCCACTCCAGAAAAGTTTGAACTGGTAGGGCGAAATCGAGTCGGGTAGACACGCAGACCTGGGGTAAGTCGGCTATTCAAGTAGCGGGCGAGCGCAGGTCCGTTAACCCAGGAGGCGCCAATCTGCTCAAAGGGCGAGTCAGTCCCACGTCCTACTGAGAGGGCCGGTTCAGCCTCAATCATGGCAATTCCCGGGTAAAGCAGCGCGGCGTTCAAGCTGCGCATATTCGGTGATGGATTGACCCAGGTCAGACCGGTGGTGTCGAACCAGTCCCCACGCTCCCAGTTCTGAACTTTAACGAGGTGCAAATCAGCGCCCCAATGCGACTCTGTGTTGGCCATAGTCGCCAGTTCGGCAAACGTCATTCCATGTCGAACCGGGATTTCGTAGCAGCCGATGAAGGACTCGAGATCTTTCTGCATGACGGGGCCTTCCACGTGGGTGCCGGTGATGGGGTTCGGCCGATCCAGTATCCAGAGCGGTTTATGAGCAACTGCCGCCGACTGGACGGCGTAGAGCAGCGTACAGGAATAGGTGTAAAAGCGAGCGCCGATGTCCTGGATATCGAATACCAAGGCGTCCACCTTGGCCATTTGCGCGGGAGAAAGCCGGCGCTGATTCGGTTGGTAGAGGCTTTCAATCGGCAAGCCGGTAGCGGTATCACGACTGCTGGCAACATCGGAATCAAAGTTGCCGCCTAAGCCATGTTCTGGCGAGAAAAGAGTGACAATATTCACTCCAGCTGCGCGCATGATGTCGACATTGCGGCGACCCTGGCTATCCACTCCTGTTTGATTAGTAATCAGGCCGATGCGTTTGCCTAGCAGTTCGTGAAAGCCAGATTGGGAAAGAACATCCAGACCGGTCAGCGCTGTAGCATTGCGGTTTACTATGCGGTGAATACCCGCTCCGGCGATTGTCTCGTTGTAGCCGGTCAGTTTCACTTCATTCGGGACCGAAATTCCGTAGATCGCCGCTACGGCAGTAGCAACACGAGCGCGCAGGGAGCTGAGCGATTTAATCCCGTGAGGATGAACGACATTGGTCAGAAGGACGACAAAGGTGCGGGTAGTAGGGTCTATCCACAGCGATGTGCCGGTATAGCCCGTGTGCCCGAAGGAGCCAATGGGAAAGAGTTCCCCACGATTACTGGAGAATGACGAATCAATATCCCAGCCCAGACCGCGAATCATAGGTTGATCGGCGGGACTGGCCGGCTCCGTAAATTTCTTCACGGTTAACGGATTAAAAATGCGAACTCCGTCGAGTTGCCCTCCATTGAGGAACATTTGCGCGTAGCGCGCAAGATCGTCGGCAGTTGTGAATAGGCCCGCATGACCGGCCACTCCACCCATGGCGCGCGAGCGTGGGTCGTGAACCTGTCCGCGCAAAGGCTGCTTGGTTTCAGCGTCAATTTCGGTCGGGGCAATGCGCGAACGAAGGGCGGGCGATGGTTGAAAGCTGGTATCCTTCATCCCGAGCGGACCGTAGATGTTTTCGCGGGCAAACTCAGGCAGGCTGGCGCCGGAGAGGCGGCGTACGATTTCGCCCAGCAGAATGAAGTTTGTATCGCTGTAAATGAATCGTGAGCCGGGCGGGGCAATGGGCTTCTCGGCCAAGGCTTTCCCCACGCCGGTGTCGTACCCGCTCCAGCGCGGACCCATCTCGAAATCCGGCTGGAAACCTGAAAAGTGCGTCATCAGCAAACGAATGGTGATGTCGCTCTTGCCACCTTGAAACTCTGGAAGATACTTGGTGACGGGGTCGTCAAGCCGAATCTTGCCCTGCTCGAAGAGCTTCATGATGCAGGGTGTCGTTGCCACCACTTTGGTAAGAGAGGCGGCGTCAAAGATGGTGTCGATTGTCATGGGCTCGCGAGTCGGAAGCAGCGAGCGGGATCCGTAAGCAGCGCGATACGCTACCGTGCCGTCGTGACCGATCAGCAGAACAGCGCCAGGGACCAGGCTTGCCTGCACAGCCTCGTTCAAGATGGGGTCGAGGCGCGCTTTCAGTTGCACCGAAGGGTCCACCGTCAGCGGAATCTGGGCAAGAGCGGAAAAAACGAGGCCGGACGCGACTGCAACAGTCGCCAGCTTAGAGGAAGACAATCGCATGAAAGGCAAGAACTTCAGGGTAACTGGTCGACGTAATCGGGCACGGCTTGTACTTGCTTAGCAGCTCTCCCGATGACCGCGCTACCTATTCTGGCTTAGCCTGCGAAAGTAGCCGGCTACGGCGTCCCGATACTTCTCGGGCGAAGTCTCATGGGTACCGGTTCGAGTGCCCGCGCTTTCGTCTTGGCCGACACGCCTGGACAATTCTGCTTCCAAACGCTCCAGACTATTCAACGCATTGCCGCTGATCCGCGCATCGAGTAAGCCATCCTGCGCCCCGGTGAGGTGCTGCAAGCTACCTAATGCGTTATCAATGGAGCCGTAGAGCGCCCGATCGGTAGGATTGGTTTGTGCGCGCAGACCGTTCAGCTCACGAATGGCTCCCTGCACGTCTTGAGCGCTCAGGGCCGGCTGACCTTCGCTGCCTGCCGCGCTCGTTCCGCTTTGCCCCTTAGCCTGATCGGCGCGCTGCCTTTGCAGCTGTGCGCGTAGATCCTGCACCTCCGCCAGAGCTTGTGCCGCCTTACCGCTGCGCTGAGCGGCTGCCGTCTGCCCGGTGCCGTTCAGCGTGTCCCGTACACCCTTCAAATCACGCGTCAGCTGCTGCAACCCGGCAGTTACGTTGTCTTCCATCTGCAGATTACGGTTGCCGTACCCCTGCCGAATCCACTCGGCATTTTTCTGCATGCGCAGGGCAAGCTCTTTGCTCTCGGCATCCGACAGCGCTCGCGACATCTTCGATGACGCATCCGGTCGACTTGCGGCAAGGGCTCGCGACTGCTCCTCCATCTGCTTCTGCAACTGCTCAAGCTGAGCGGCCAAATGCTCTTTCTCGCTGGCTACTGACTGTTCGCCTTCAGTGGGCTGGTGGGGCGGGCGCAATTGATTCGCATCGAAAGGACGCCGAAAACCGAGGCCCCAACGTCGGCTGTTCGGGTCGTTCATCTCCGGCATGCTTTCGCCTTCTTCACTGCCCGGTGAGTTGCCAAATGAATTGCGAAGGCTATTGCGGCCGGATCCGGAGCCGTACATCTGCTTCATACGGTCTGCCAATCCCTTTTGTGCATCGGCTAGCTGTCGCGCCTGCTGCGTCATCTCGTCCACGCTTTGGCCCGCTTCCTTGCGCATCATCTCGCGAATCTGCTCCTGGGCTTCGCGTAGGTGATTAGCGGCCCGTTCGCGGGCGGCTTCGTCATTGCTGCCGACCGCTTTCCGCATCTCGCTCTCTGCCTGATCAACGGCACTGCCGGCCCGTTGCAAGGCCTCGGTGTTTCGCTGCCCGGTAGAAGATCCGCCTCCCTGAGATGAGGACGATGCGGAGCCTGACTGTGGCGTTCCCGCCCGCCCACTCTGCCCCTGACTGCCCTGCGATTGCTGCCCGCTTGGCGATGCGCTTTGTCCCTGCGAGCCCTGCGGCGAATTCTGCGCGAGCTGTTTTAGCTGCTGCTTCAGCTCTTCTGCCTCGCGCCGCAACTGCTCTTCCTGCCATCGTTGTTCCACAGCCTGCTGCTGCCCATGCTGTGCGGCCAGCTCCTGCTGCCGACGCGCCAGTTGCTGCAGGCGCTCGTAGGCGGCATCCAGCGCCTGATACTTTCCCTGGCCGCCGTCGGGCTGCGGAGTTTGGCCAGTCTCATATTGATTCTTTGAGGTGTCCATTTCCAGGTCGAACATGCGGGCCAGATCGCGTCCGGCACTGTTTCCGCCGCCACCGCCACCGTTCATCTGCCCGTAGGCCACCTGGATGTCGCGGAACAACGACTCAGCACGAAGTAGGGAGGTAAGCGCCTTCTGCTCGGGCCCCAGCGCATCGCTCCACTTGCCTGGCTTTAGTTCACCTGCCGCACTCGCCATCTCGGAAGAAGCCTGTGTCATCAGCTGCGAGAACCTTTCGAATTGTGAACCCGGCGTGGCCAACTCACGCGATCCCATGCGCTCGGACAGCGTCTTGGCTTGAGCGCCCAGCTTCGATTGCAATTCGGAGAGAAACTTGCCGTCTTCTACGATGGCCGCGTGCGCCTTCGACTTGTCCTGTAACTCGTTGAATGTTGCAGCAATGACCTGTTTCTGTTTCTGCGAGATGTCGTCCGACTGGTTGCCCACGCCGCTTCCACCACCGCCAGCCTGCTGCGATTGCGAGAACTTGTAATCGAACGGATCGGCTTGAGCAAATGCAAGTTCGCTATGCGCGGT
Source organism: uncultured Bryobacteraceae bacterium (assembly GCA_964248405.1). GTDB lineage: Bacteria > Acidobacteriota > Terriglobia > Bryobacterales > Bryobacteraceae > Bog-105. The sequence goes on along the minus strand of CAXTYH010000024.1, from coordinate 39,551 downwards.
ACTGTGGGCGTCACGAGCTGTCGCGTAAAAGGCAACGGTATCGCCCGGCACAACTTTCAAGTCTTCGAAGGAAAGTGTCATCTTCCCTTCGGTTTCCTTAGCGCCCTTGCTTTTCAGAACCGAAACAACCTGTTCTGCACCGCCGTTCACGGAGTAGTGCAGGTCCATTCCTTGGACGCCGAAGTCGTCTGAGGCGCTGACAGTGATGGGCAACTCCTCAATCGGACTTACGTGAAGGTCGCGGCCCGGTTTGGCAATCTTCACGGACGGCGGCTCATCCTTTTTCGCTTCGATGATGTAGTCGTCGCTGATACGGATGGCCGCGTTGTCGTCCAGAGCGACAACATGGTAGGTACCGTCCTTTTCGATGGTCAATGATGCAGAAGACCAGTTTCCTTCGCGCGGAACAAGGTCGAGCGACTTGCCATCACTCAGCACCAACCGGCCTTGCTGAAGCGGACGGTCAGTGTGTACGGAGATTTCTGCTTTCGTGCCCACAACGGCGCGGATGTCTCCTGAGGGTTCCAGCGTTACGTTTTGTAAACCGAGCCCCAAAGGATATTGCAGGGCTACGCGAACGCGCTGGACGGTGGGCAGGTCTTTCACGTTGATTGTGAAGTGCTCGGAAGCCGCACGATTGGCCGTTACGTAGTATTCGACTTTGTCCGAAAGGCCCGCCAGCAGAAATTGAAACTGGTCGCCATCGCCGGCCCGCTGCATGGGCGCTTTATCCCACTTCAGAGAGCCGCTGTACTTCACATAGAGGTTCACGTGTTCCGCAGAAAAGCCGTGGAGCTGGGCAGTGACCAGTTGATCGCTTTTGCGCCGGATGGTCTTATTGCCTGGAGCAACGCCAATGTCGTAGAGCGGCCGTTTGCCGGCGTCAGCAGTGCCGGTCCATAGCAGTCCGGCGCCGTAGCCCCAGTAGCCCGGACCGGCAGCGACGAGCCATAGCAGAAGTGCTCCCGCCACCAGGCCGCTACCACCAAACACGAAGAAGCTTTTGGAGGGCGCAAACTGCTCGGTTGGGTGTTGCCGGGCGACCCGCAAGGCATCTTCAGCCAGTAACTCGGTCCAGGCAGCGCCGGCTGTCTTGCTTTGAGTAACAGTCAGCAGTCGCTGCTCGAAGCCAGGAGCGTTCTGTTCCGCCAGGTGCAACACACGGCGGCGCGTCAGTTTGCTGATGGGCCAAGCCAGCAGGCAGGCGAAGCCAATGAATAGCAGAACGTACACGGCAATGCGTAACGGCAGGACGGCAGAGGGCGCGAAGGTAAAGCGGTTCCCCAGCACGGCAAAGGCAAGTGTCAGCAGCAAAGCCAGAGCGGCTGTCAGTCCCAGCCCTCGAGTTGCCGCCAGCAGCCGCAGTCGCCGCTCAAGCGTTCCCAGGTAAGCGTGTAACTGATGTAGAGCCGTCATGCCGTCCCTCTCTCTTTACGCAAGTATTGGCTGCCGAACATTGATTCGGCAACCGCGGCCACCAGAGCCAAAATCATCAGATAGCGCCAGAACGAGAAAGGCTGCACCTGGTCCGGCGTCACCCCTTCTGCCTGACGGAAAGTTGTACCTCCAGTATTGCGCCATAGCTCCAGGGTCTCGGCCGGAACTGGCTGGAGATTCGATTCGCGGCGGTCGGCGTGAACTGCAATGGACCTGCGCTGCCCGCCGGCGCGACCAATTTCATAGAAGCCTTCCCCCAACAGATCAAAGCTGAGGGCAGTAGTTGCCTCCTTCAGAGTGAGTGGATGCTTGCCGTCAGGGCTAATCACATCCGCCGCAGTCTTATCGGCGGCAGTCCTGCGGAGCGAGATGGGCGAACCAGCCACAGCACTGCCCATTGCCTCTTCGGTTCCGGACAGATACCTTGCCGTCTGCGCCACAAAAGGCAGGTAGGAGGCATGCAAGGGAAAATCGTTGGTGGAGTTGTCGAGCGTGGAGGAGAAGATCAGCGCCCGACCCTCTCCCATCTTCTCTTCTGTCAAAAGGGGAGTTCCGTTCGCCAGTTTGGCGATCACCGCAGCGCCGGGTTTGAAGGCGATGTGAGTGGCGCCGAAAAACTGGACATTCTGAAAGTGTCCGCCCCCGGCCATCGCAGGGTTTTGATCGTCTACTGCACCAATGCCTTGGGCTTGCGTGTCGGGCGAAGGGCGTCCACTCGAAAGCGGCAGGCGACCAGCACGCAAAGTTGCCGGGCCCGCAACGATCAGTGCGGCGCCACCTGCCTGGACATAGTTACAGATCTTTTGAGTGGCCTGCGCATCGAGTTCGCCCACATCGTTGAGCACCACAAACGCATACGGCGTAAGATCTCGGTTGCTGACCTGCTCGACTGCAAACGGCTCGACGCGTAGCCCCGTGTCGCCGGACGACTCCAGCGCCGCCTTGTAGTAGAACGCAGAGCGGCCGCGCCCGCCTGCATAAAGAAAGAGTACGGGTTTCGGATCGACATGTTCCACCGAGAATTGAAAGCGGTCGTCAGCAGCAAGATCATCGTGCGGAGTAATCTCTAAAGCTCCACGATGAGCGCCGTATGGAACGTCGAAGCCAAGAAATTGAACTGAGGCATGACCGTTAGCCGAAATCGATATGTCTTGCGATGCTACGGGTCTGCCATCCAGCAGTAGTGTCACTTTCTTCGGGGCGGAGGGAGTCTGCCAGCCGGCGATGGTCGCGTCAAGTTTGGTGTGTTTCGTTTCAAAGATACGGGCGGCTGTGTTGACCGACTCAACCGCCCAGTTCGCCACGTTTCCTGACTCTGCACTGTGCAGGATCAGGCTCGTGTCGGGGCCGAGTTGCAGGTCACGGAAATTCGACGGCATCGAACTTTGCTGCATGTCGCTGAACAAGTGCACCTGGAGCCGTGTGCCTTTGGAGGAAGCTAAGATGCGCAGCGCACGAGCAAGCTCCCCATAGGAGCTGGTCAAATCGCCGGGCTGAATGCTGTCAACTGCTTCTGTAAGGGCTGGGTGGTTCGTGTCCATGCTGGTCAGCGACTCCACATGGGCATCAAAGGCGATAACCTGCGCCATATCGCGCCCGCCTAGGGATCGAATTACTCCTTCTGCTTCCCCTTTGGCTCGGGCCATACGGTTACCCGCGCGCATGCTGAAAGAGCGATCTACGGCGATCACCGTGAGGGTGCGCTTACCGCTTGCCGGCAGAACGCGGGTTACAAATGGATTGGCAAACGCCAGGACCAGAAGAATGAGGAGCAGCAGCCGCAGGCTGAGCAGGGTGAGGTAGCGCAGCCGTCGATGTTTGGTGGAGCTTTGCACTCTTCGCTCGAAGAACATCAACGAGCTGAAGGGCAGGGGAGTGCGCTTGAATTGCCGGAGCAGATGGAGCCACAGCGGGAGCGCGGCCACCGCCAGGCCAGCCAGGAACCAGGGCGCAAGAAATCCCATCTAGAACCTTTTCTCACGCAGCCGGAAGTACTCGCGCAGGGCGCTGTCCAAAGGGCAGTCCGTCCGCAGGAGGAAGTAGTCCAGCCCGGCGCCGCGGGCCTTGCTCTGCAGAGTCGCCAAATGGTGCTGCATTTTCTCTCGATATTCGGAGCGGCTGTACTCGGGGGAAGTCTCCAGGGCATCGCCGGTTTCCATATCGAGCAGCAGCGGCGCCGCTCCAAGATCTGGATTGATTTCCTGGGGATGAAGGATGTGGAACAAGACGAGCTCGGTACCGCGATAGCGCAACGGCTCAACATGCCGGATGATGCTGTCGGGGTCTTCGTAAAAGTCTGAGATCAACACCGTAAGAGCGCGGCGTTTAATCAGCTCTTGCAATTTGGTGAACGGCCGCGAGAAGTCAGTGCGCTGGCCTGACTGCACCTGATCGATGGCATGGAGCATTCGGTTGAGTTGACCCTGGCGCGAAGAAGGAGGAACAAGCGTCTGCACGTCGTCAGCAAAGACAATCAATCCACTGCTGTCCCGCTGCAGGTGAGCGAGGTACGTCAGAGAAGATGCCAGGTACTTAGCGTAGTCGAGCTTGCGACCGGTAGGGGCGCCAAAGTTCATGCTCCCGCTGGCGTCCAGAAGCAGCATCAGAGTGGTGTTCGTCTCACCCTGGTACCGCTTCAGGTACGCTCGTTCGGTGCGCGCGTAGACATTCCAATCAACGTGACGCAGATCGTCGCCCGGGGAATAAGCGCGGTACTCGGCAAACTCCTGGCTGAAGCCAAAGTCCGGGGAGCGATGGAGCCCCGAGACAAAGCCGTCTACCACGGTCCTGGCAATTAACTCCAGGCTGGAGATCTGGGCAAGAACCGCGGGATCGAGATAGCGGCCTGTTACTGCGGATGGCATCGCTGGTGTGGGACGAGCGGCTAACTGCGCGGAGCGGGTTTGGCTTCCAGCAAACGGCGCAGCAGGTCGTCGGTGGTCAGGTGATCGGATTCGGCGTGAAAGTTCAATAAGACGCGATGACGCAGGATCGGGATTAGCAGGGCCCGGATGTCTTCGTACGAGACATGGAGGCGACCGGCCATTAGAGCGCGTGCTTTTCCCGCTAAAACCAGAAATTGCATAGCGCGCACGCTGCCGCCAAAATTCACGTACTTCTTGACGAACTCCGGAGCGTCGCCGTTACTGCGCGGACGAGTGGCACGCACCAAATCGACTGCGTAGCGGGCCACCGGCTCGGCGATGGGCGTCATGCGGACAAGCTGCTGGAAGGAACGAATCTCATCTTTGTCGGTAACCGGTTCGGCAACGGGAAGGGTGGTCACGGTGGTTAGATCGACCACCTTCATTTCGTCTTCGGCCGACAGGTAATCAAGTACGGCATTGAAGAGGAAGCGATCGAGTTGGGCTTCCGGAAGCGGATACGTCCCTTCGAGTTCGATCGGGTTCTGGGTGGCAAGAACAAAGAACGGCGGATCCAGGCGATATTGGTGGCCACGCACCGTACACGATAGTTCACCCATGGCCTCCAGCAGGGCAGCCTGGGTCTTTGGCGGCGTCCGATTGATTTCGTCGGCGAGCAACACGTTCGAAAAAATCGGACCGTGAACAAATGTCCAGGTGCGGCGGCCAGTAGTGGGGTCTTCTTCGATGATGTCGGTGCCGGTGATGTCGGAAGGCATCAGGTCGGGCGTGAATTGAATGCGATTAAATTTGAGCCCGAGCGTTTGGGCCATGGTGCGCACCAGCAGCGTTTTTGCTGTGCCGGGCAGGCCGGTCAGCAGGCAGTGACCGCCGACAAATAGCGATATCAAAACGCTCTCCAGAACCTGTTCCTGCCCGACGATTACCTTCCGGACCTCGTGTTTGATGCGCGCATGAACATCGGCGAAACGTTGCAGGCGAATCTTCAGTTCGCCCGAGTCAAGGGCAGGACTGGTAGTAGTGGTTGACATTATGGCTGGTTTGACTCCTGGCTTAACTGCAACAGTAACTGCTGGGCTGGTTTGAAGTCCGGAGCGGTTTCGAGCGCGGTAAGAACCTGATCCTTTGCCTCGCCATTGCGATGCACCGCAGCGAGTGCCTTGGCCAGATTGTAGTGCGCTTCGGCTGAATCAGCTCCCTTGGCGGCCAGTACTGCTCCGAACTCGCGAACCGCATCGGCCGGCTTTCCGCCCTCAGCGAAAAGACTTCCCAGCAGCTGATGTGTTTCTCCATCTTCGGGATAGATGAAAAGGAGCTTGGTGAGTGTCTTCTGCGCCTCCCCGGGCTTACCGCCTTCCGTCTCCAGCTTTGCCAGGGTCTTCAAGGTTTCAATGCTCGTACCGCCATGGTCGCGATACGCTTCCAGTTGGACAGATTCAGCAGCCTTGTCACCCTCTTTGGCGTAAGCGCCCGCCAACAGTTCATATAAGCTTCCATGGCCGATGTAGTCGGGATAGAAATCGCGCACGGCTGAAGCTTGGGCGATGGCGTCTTTTGTTTTGCCGGCATCCAGGGCGGCGTGAGCGCTCTTCATTCCCGCCTTCCATTTATCGAAGTTGGCAACGGTGCTGCCGGTTTTGCTCTCCAGCCAGGCAGCGAACAGTTTATCGAACGCTTCGGGGGATTCGTGCAGGTTGTCTTTGATCGCCTCAGCTGTCGACTTGCGGTCGGCGTAAGAATGAATCATGCCGAGAATCGCCCCGTCACCCCACCTTTCGGCAATGAAGTCGCAGATGCGGCCCGCCTCGAAGTAAGACACCAGCACCTGCCCGGCGTAGTCGGGACGAACAAATCCACGATCTAACTGCAACACGGAGAGTAGCTTCTTGTCCCGCACCGCAGCCACCATCTCTGGAGTCATGCGATCGCCCCAGGAGGCCGATGCCGCGGACTCTTCATGCACCGAAACGCCTTCGGTAAACCAGCGCGGCACCAGATTGTGTGTCGCCGTCAGAACGTACACGTGGCTGAGTTCGTGCCACATGGTGCTGGCCCAGTTGAAGTCTCCAGGAGCGCGAGCCGAAGGGCTGTCCATGGCAACTACCAGCCCGAAGGTAACGCCAAGCAGGCCGCCTTGTCCAGGCAGTCCGAGCGTGCGTACAACGAAATCTTCGTGGTTCGGGTAGACTTCCAGGCGCACCGGTCCGGGTAGCGTCATCTTGTACTTGCGCCCGTAAGTCGCCACGGCACGCTGGAACTCAGGCTCGATGTAGGGCCGCAGCAGCGCTGATTCGCTCTTGTTGAGCATCAGCTCCGTCCCTGCCGTTCTGGTGATGGTGTAGTCGTGCAACGTATCCATCAGCCGGAGTGCATTGATCGTTTGCGGATCCCGAAAGTGTGCTGCATAAGCACGGGTGAGTTCGCTCTTCGCTTCTGTGTCGTTGCCGAGGCGGATCAGATTCAAGCCCAGTTGCGAGTGTGCGCTCCACAGGTCAGGCTCCAGAGCAATGGCCTTGCGATACTGCTCTACGCCTTCCTGATAACGATGATTGATCACCAGGAAGTGAGCGCAGATTTCGTACGCCCGGCCGTAGCGGCTGTTAACAGCACCAATCTTGTCCAGCCACGGAGAACCCATCTTGCCGTCGAGTTGATCGATGGCCGCTAAGACTGCCATGCCGTCCAGCGCTTGGCCGGATAGCGTCAGGGCTTTCTGCGCTTCGTTCGTGGCCAGTTCCCGGTCACTGTCTTCCAGGGCAAGGAAGGCAAGTAGTTCATGCGCTCCAACCAGTTTGCTGTCATGCTCCAGCGCCATCCGCGCGAACTCAACTGCTTTCTTGCTGTAGTTCTCCGAAGCTGCCTCAGCCATGGCCATGTATGCCGGAGCGTAGTTGGCGTCGTCCGTTACCGCTTCGTTGAAGAGATTGACCGCCTCGCCGGGGTTGAAACGTTCCAGAAAAAGTTTGCCCCACTCGGTTGCAACTTCAGCTGACTTCGGCGATTGCTTGTAAGTCAGCTTGAACTCACTGTTGGCCGCGTCGTACTGCTTCAGCCCCCAGAAGCCTTCGGCACGCGAGAGTGAATCAGTTGATCGCGTTAGACAAGTGAAGCAGGCCTTGGCCTCCGGTGCATGGCCAAGGTGACGCTGCTGTCGGCAATCGTCGTAGGTCGCCGTCACAGCGGAGGCGCTCAGCGGAAGCAGCAACGCGAGAACAGCGGCCAGTTTCACTTGTCGATCTCCGCCTGCGTTCTAGCCAACTCCAGCAGCAGTCCTGTCAGCTGCTGCCTGTAAACATCGGGCTCCATAGCCGCTTTTTCGAACTTCAATTTGTCGATGCGCGCCTCCAGCTCTTCCTTCTTCGTAAGTAGTCGCTGTTTACCGGGCAGCGCCGATCTCTCGCCACCCGACTGCGGACGAATCAGCGGAAACGCTGCGGCTAAGAGACTGGGACGATTGGAAGTCGCTGTCGGGCCCGCGGGTATCTCAGGCTTCGCACTATCGGTGAGAAGCGGATGCTCGGTAGCCAGCAGCTTTTCAGTTTCGAAGTACGCGATTGTCTTCCGCTGAGCGTAATTGAAGGCTTCCTGCGCCGAAACAGTTCCATTTTTGTCGGTATCGGCCGCTGGATCACGCAACGCATCTACCCAGTAGCGGGCAAAAACCGGAGCATTCTTTTCAGTTCCTGATTTGGTTGCGGTGATTACGACACGATCCTTGCGGGCCAGTGCCGCAAGGGAAGCGCCGCTGCAACTGGTCATATTCACAATCAACTGCCGCCGCGCTGGAATACGGTCAACCCATGCGGCCAACTCGCGCGCTGTCACGTCCGGCCCGGGCAGATTGAACTTGTAATCTTCTCCGTCGAAGGTACCGTGCCCAATCAGGAACAGCGCAAACGTATCATCGGCAGCGGCAGTCGAAGCAATCTGCCGAAGGGTCTCTCCAACATGCTGCCGGGTAGCTGCGCCGGCGCTCAAGGAGACGACATGGACATCCGGTGAAGCCGATTTCAGTTCCTTATCCAGATCGCTGGACCACTTGGCGAACTGCGTCTCGTACTCCGGCTCCCCGCCCAGCCCGGCAACGCTGACGTAATAACTCGCCGCCACAAGGTGACCGGCCCCAGCCAGCAACACGGCACAGATTGCACAGGAAAGCTTCATACCGCACCCCACCGCCGCCGAAGCAGCCACTCAGTGGACTTCAACAGCAGAATCAGCAGGAACACAGCCGGCATGTTCCACAGATCCTTGAACTCTCGCGAGGTAACACCGGCTTCTGAATACGCAATCTCTTCGGGCAGGCGCTTGGCGTCCGCAGGCGTGTAATAGTGGCCACCGGTCTGCTCGGCTAGACGCTGGAGCAAGTCTCTGTTCTGCTCACGATGAAAGTTTTCGGCCACTCCGTTCTCCCGGCGGAAAGAAAGTGTATCCTTGCCAATCGGCTGCCCATCCTTTTGCGCACTAATTTCGGCAACATAAGATCCGGGCTTTGCGGCGTCCCAATCTGCGAGATAAACGCCCTGCCTTTGGGGGTCGGGCCGCAGCTCCACAGTTGCGGCAGCGCCATCCGGTTCAACGATATGCGCCCGCACGGTAGCGTCGCCGGCAGGCTGGTAGGTTTTATCACGAACGTCTGCCCGCAGTTGCATGTGGCCTTCGTCTTCCAGGGTCGCATTTTTTGTAGAAGCGACAACCTGAGACGGCGTCGCGCTTACCGTCCATCGCAACAACTGCCGCCAGAATGCTTCCTGGCTCTTGTCGGCAACCGGTTGCTGCATGCGCCATCGCCAGCTGCCGCCTGTGGCAAAGACAGCCGTCCGCCCCAGCCCATAATTTTCCGTAATCAGCAGCGGCACCTGCTTGCCTTCCGCGTTAACCCGCGCCAACACGGTTGCGCCCGGCTTCGGCGTTCCCGGATCCTGATAGCTCGCCAGGTAGGGTAGAATCTCCCAATGTTTAGCACTCTTCTCCCCATCATCTTCGATTCGACAAATCAAACTGCTGCGGCCGGCCTCGGTCAGTTCGGCTGCGACAAAGCTGCGCTGAAACGTGTTTTTGCGAGAAGGTAGGGTGACCGGCAGCAAGTCAGCCATCGCGCTTGCTCCATAGCCGCCGTCGGACAGTGAGGATGATCCGCCCAGAAAAAGCAGCCCGCCCCCGCGACGATCGACAAAGTCTCTGATCAGCCCCTGCTGGTTCGGCGTAAAGTATGCAGCTTCTACACTGCCCAGAATCAGCCCTTGATACTCGAACAAGTCTTCAGCTCGCGAGGGAAAGCCGGCAGCGAGCTCTTGTGGATTTGAGATTCCCTGGCGATATACTTTGCTGGCAGTTGTACGCAACATGGAGACAACCGAAAGGGCTGCATCATCCTCGACGGCGCGCCGCAAAAACTTATACTCCCAGCGTGGTTCGCCTTCCACGTACAGCAGCCGGCGCCTGGCATCGTCTACCAGCAAGACGCGAGTCTGGTTGTTGTTGGCCGTGTTCGCTTCGCCCTCCAGCGGCTGCGCGCGCACCTCAATGTTCTTCAAGCCGGCAGTTCCCGCATTAAACTCGATGTCTTCGGTCTGTTCCGGGCGATTACGCAGAACCACCTCACGAGTGGCGACAATGGCGCCGCCGCTGAGGACGCTGAGCTTAACTTTCCTGCCGTCGAAGCCGTCCTGCCGCAGCGTAACGGCAACTTGCAGGCGGGCTCCGGCTAGCGTTTTTGGCGACAGCTCCACATCCTGCAGTTCTACATCGTGCTTGAGCCGCTCGGCTCCGAAACCAACAGTGTTCACTGGCAAGTGGCGGCGGCGCAGTTCGGTCATGGTCTCGACGGGGATGCCGCCCGTAGTATCAGCCCCGTCGGTGAGAAGCACAACGGAGCCGATGGGCAGCGTACCTGCTTCATCTGCAATTTGCCGAAGCCCCGCACTGATTTGGGAAGCAGGACTCGACGAGTTCAGCTTCGTGGTATCGGGAACACGCTGCAGACCTGAGCCCAGGCGATACAGGTGCACCTGAAAGCGATCCCGTAGCCTTTGGAGAACGCCATCTTCAAGAATTCGGCGTGCCTGCTGCCCTCGCGTCTCGGCGCCGCTGTCACGAAGGCCCATGCTGCGGCTGTCGTCCACCAACACCGCAACAACATTCTCCTGCGGACGCAGAGAGGTTACGCTGATCGCCGGCTGCCAGAGCAGAAGCAGCAACAACGCAACCAAAGCGCTTTGCAGACTCCAGATGACGGCGCCCCGCCACCCTCGAAACGACATTCGCAGAGTTTTCCGCTTCGCGAAAGTAACAGCCGCCAGGGCCGAAGCGGCCACTAGAATTGCAAGGATGAGCGCCCATCGTGGCCACGCCCCCAGCAGCACGACCGAGCCTTGAGTGAAGACAACGCGAGGATACTTGAACAGCCATTCAAACATAGCGGGGTGCTCAATGGGTCATTGCGTAAACGAGATAATTGACACCGATGCGAAAGCCCAGCGCCGAGTACTGCTCGGAGTAGTTTGGATTATCGGCATGCTCCCACGAATCGCCCAGATCCATGTTGTGGCAGATGGCGACCACGACCCGTCCTTTGTCGTCGTAAATGCCGCGCCAGCGCGCCTGAAAGCCGTCTTTTTCCGCCACCTGGTGGGTGTATAAGTATTGCTCACCCGGCACCTGATAGCGCTGCTCGAGGTCGTAAACCGAATGGAAGATGGGATTGCTGTCGGGCAAATCGACAATCGAACGGTCCGGGAATACTCGCTTCATACTCTCCACGAACGTCTCCCACTCGACTGTGCCATGAAAATCGTCGCACATGAAGAACCCTCCGCGATCGAGGTAGTCGCGCAGTTTGGCCGCCTGCAGATCTGTCAAGTCCCAATGACCGACTTCTACTGCGTACAGCCACGGCCAGTTGTAGATATCGTCGCCGTCCTCAGCCGCAACGGGCTGTTCGACTGAACGTGCCTGCACACGGGTGAGACGGCGCACAGCAGCGGAAAGATGACGATCGGAGCGTGGATAGTCAATGGTCCAATTGTTCAAGCGTCCACGCCAACTGGGGACAGCTCGGTACATGAAGCGCGCAAAGACCCATTCGCTCGGCTCGTGGAAGTCGGGCGGCACAGGAAAATCCTCATACTCCCAACCTTGATACTGACGGAACGGCACCGGCTCCTGCGCCTTACGTCCCGTACGCTTACCTACGTCGGCAGCGCTTGCGCCTTCTGCGCCGGTACGGGAGAGCGGCACGGTCGCGTACATACCACCCAGCACCGTACAAACACAGATGGCCAAAAGTACTGGGCGCGCACACATAGTCTCTGCTCGCCGCCACGATAGCACGGATACTTTGGCTACCAACTAACTGAACGACGGTCGGCGAGCCCGCTGCGTTACTGCCGTTTTGCCGTCGTGCTCTCTTCCGGTAGTGTCCAGGCCATAAGCATGCTGCCGACCGGTGTCAGCAGATACTGTTTGCCGTTCAACTCGTACGAGATAGGACCAGTCCCCATCTTTGCGCCCAGGTTCACATGCCATAGCGTCTTGCCCGTGTCTGGATCCAGCGCAATCAGATTGTTGGAGTTATCTGCCGTAAACAGCAGCTTGCCAGCGGTGGTCAGGATGCCGGCGCTACCCTCGCCGTCACCAATCTCGTGCTTCCAACGGACAGCACCAGTGTTGTAGTCGATCGCCTCGAGCACCGAGTTTGCCCATAGGTTTCGATCACGCCCCGCCCAACCTTCCGGCTTCCCCTCGGCCGTCATATAGAACAAGCTCCACAACCGCCGGGCACTAACATAGAACAACTTAGAGTCCGGACTGAAGCTCGGCGCAAGCCAATTTGTTGCCCCATCTGAGCCTGGTGACACCAGGGTTCCATCGGGCTTCGGCTCCTTGGCCGGGTTCGGAATTGGCTCGCCACGAGAGTCGATCCCCTTCGCCCAGTTGGTCGGGATAAAGGGAGCAGTAACAATATGCTCGCCGGTGTTGCGATCGAGTAGGAAGAAGTATCCGTTGCGGCTGGCCTGCGCCATCAGCTTGCGGTGTACGCCTTTGTACTCGTCATCAATCAGCACGGGGGTTTGGACCGCGTCCCAATCGTGCGTATCATGCGGCGAGGGCTGAAAGTGCCAGTTCAGCTTGCCGGTATCAGGATTCAGCGAAACAATGGAGCAGGTATAGAGGTTGTCGCCCTTGCGGATGTCGCCGTTCAGAACCGGGTTCGGGTTGCCAATGCCCCAGTACAACTGGTTCAACTCCGGGTCATAGGTGCCCGTCATCCAGGTCATTCCGCCGCCGTGAGTGATTGCGTCGGTGCCGTGCGGCCAAGTGTCGGCTCCCGGCTCTTTCAGGCCAGGTTCGGTATTCCACTTCCACTCGGTCTTGCCTGTGTCCGGGCGAATCGAGAGTAGAAACCCTGGGATGTCAGTGACGTCACCGGAAACACCCACAATCACGTGATCGCGTACCACGAGCGGCGCCATAGTAGCGAAGTAGCCCAGCTTCGGGTCAGCCAGTTCCACATCCCAGCGCAATTTGCCAGTCTTGGCATCAAGCGAAACCAAGTGGCAATCCGGGGTTTCAAAGTACAGCCAATCCTTATACATACCGACACCGCGATTGCCAATGTGGTCGCCTGTCGATTCCCGAAAATAGTGCCAGATGGTACGACCCGTCCGTGCATCAGCGGCCCATACATTGTCCGGCGTCGAGAAGTACAAAATGCCGTTTACCTGCAGCGGAGTTGCTTTGATATCAGATGACTGAGGCTGCATGACCCAGGCCAGCGTCAGCTTCGAGACATTGCTTTGTGTGATCTGCGAAAGCGTACTGTAGCGCCGTCCGGAGTAGTCACCGTTGAAGGTAGGCCAGCTCCTGCCCAGAGGCTTCGCCAAGCCGACCGGATCTAAGCCCGTATCAGCGGCTGGGAGCCACCCGGCGCCCATACAAAACAAGGCGCCCAGCCATAGTGCTTTTTTCATTTACTTCAATGTCTCCAGATAGGCAAACAGATTGTGAATATCGGCGTCGGTGTAACGGTTCATCAGCTCGCGATGCGCAGCCAGTTTGTCGTTCACTTCCACCTTGACTTCATCTCGCGGGAACGATCGGTTCCAGCCGTCATCGCCCGTCAGCGAAATCGTAAACTCATCGTCATGAGTGACGCGGCCCTCTACGCGCTCCCCATCGCCCTTTGTTACCACCGCCGTCTTGGTGTTCTTGGCCGAGGGGTACACCATGTGCTGCTGAAGATCCACGGGCGAGTACTTATTGGCTATGCCGGCCAGATTACCTGTGGGCGAGTGGCATCCGTTGCAGCCGCCGGGCCCTTCAAAGTAAGCCTTGCCCAGATCCGCTTTCCCGGTCAGCAGCTTGGCAAGCGGATAATCGCCTGGAACGCGCGCACTCTTCAAAGCTGCATTCGCCTGGTGATGTAAGAAGACGACAATGTCTAATAGTTGATCGTCCTTGATATTGGGAAAAGCCGGCATGCCTTTTTCGACACGGCCGCCGTGTATCACTGGCCCAATCAGACTACCGTTCTCATCGTGGTTCAGAATGGTGGACCGCACCAGGTCCGGTGCACGCGAGCCGGTTGCATCGTTGCCGTGGCAGAACCCACAGCTCGATTGGAATTGGGAGCGACCGCGTGCTACCGCCCCTGCATCTTCAACTGGATCAGAGGATTTAGCAGCCGGTTTAGGCTGATGTGCCTGCCCAGCTAACAGCAGGCTTACAGGCAGGCAAAGAACAAACAATCGTGACAGCAGGGTCATGGCGCGCTTCCTTCACAAGTTTGCGCCCACAGCATCCGTTGCGCAAATCCGACTTTTCCGAGTGTAATGCCAGCGCGACGACCTCAGTACTGTCGATTCTGCGTGATATCGTGAGGAACGAAGTAAGCTTGGCCTATTGCGAATGTTGCAGCTTTGCCGGAGGGCTATCCGTGACTCCTCCCATCAACCCACAGACGCCCGCAGAGATCAATCCAACGAATATTGCAGCGCTCATCGATCATACGCTATTGAAGCCTGACGCCGCGCAGGTTGACGTGCTACGCCTCTGCAGTGAGGCGAAACAATTTTCGTTTGCCTCGGTTTGCTTGCATCCATGCTGGGTGAGTCTTGCCGCTGATGAGTTGGCTGAATCTACAGTGCGCGTCTGCACGGTGATCGGGTTCCCATTAGGGGCCAACGACTCACAAATCAAGATTGCCGAAGCTGCTGCCGCTCTCTCGCAGGGTGCGCGGGAACTGGACATGGTCATCAACATCGGGTTTCTTCGATCCCGTAACTACCATGCGGTCTACAAAGAGATCAACGATTTAGCCGATGTGACGCATGCTTCCGGCGCCATTCTGAAAGCGATCCTGGAAACGACTCTGCTGACCGAAGAAGAAAAAAGCACGGCCGCCCGCCTTGCCGTGGAAGGGAAAGCGGATTTCGTCAAGACTTCCACCGGGTTTGCCGGAGGAGGCGCCACGGTAGAAGATGTTGCTCTGCTCCGTCGAACAGTCGGACCGGAGATTGGCGTAAAAGCCTCGGGCGGCGTTCGCACTTTAGCCGCCGTTCTCCAAATGATAGAAGCCGGTGCTACCCGGATCGGCAGTAGTTCGGGCGTTGCCATCGTAAATGAATGGTCCGCGGAACCGGCCGGCCCCACGTCTCCGGCCAGCCATCCGGCACCGCCCGCCAGCAACCCGGGCGCCTATTGATGCCCGCTACCCGCAAGACGGAAGTACGCTTCCGGGAGCGCGCTGAACTTCTCGATTTTCTTCTTGAGGTTAGTACCGTCACAAGCGAAACGCTCGACCTGGATCGCTTGCTGGCCACTGTTGCCGGCTTCATTCAGGACGTAGTGCCGCATGAGCTGTTTGCCATTCTGCTGTACAACGATAAGACCCGCGGCCTGCGCATGCGCTATTCAATCGGGCACCGCGAAGAGGTAGCCAAGAACTTAACGCTTCGACTAGGCGAAGGTCTCACCGGAACCGCAGCGGCAGCCCGCCAGCCGGTTCTGGTTGGCGACGTCCGAACCGACAACCGATATCTGAATGCGTTGGACGCGGTCAGGGCAGAACTCGCGGTTCCCATGCTGATCCGGGGCAAGCTGGTCGGCATCATTGATCTGCAAGCCACGCGTCTGGATGCCTTCTCCGAACAGGATCGAGCGCTTCTCGTTCTGATCGCCACTCGAGTGGCGGCGGCAATCGACAATGCGCGCCTCTATCGCCGGGTGGAACGGCAAAATCGAACTCTCCGCGTTCTGGCCCACTTGTCGCAGGAGTTCAGCTCCATCCTCAACATTGACGAGTTGCTGGCTAAGATTGCGGTCACCATCCGCGCGCTGATTGCTTTTGACGCCTTCAGTATTTTTCTGGTGGACGAGGAGCGCCGGTTGCTCCGCTGCCGCTTCAGCCAGCGCTATGACACCCAGACCACTTCCGACAACCTTGCTCTCGGGCAGGGCATTATCGGTGCGGCCGTCGAGGCTCGCCAGGTAATCCGTGTTGCCGATGTACGGCACGACGCCCGCTACATCCCGACGCATCCGGAAGTGGAGTCCGAGGTTGCTGTTCCCCTGGTCTCGCGCGATCGCGTGATCGGCGTGATCGACCTGGAGAGCGTTCGCCCGGGCTTCTTCACTGACGATCACGTGCGCGCACTGAGCCTGCTGGCCCCGCAGATTGCCACATCGGTCGAGAACGCGCGCTTATATGAGGAACTCGCCCAACGCGAAGGCCGCATGGAGCAGGATCTCCGAGCCGCCTACAAGCTACAGTCGGTGCTGCAGCCGCGAACGGTGACCGATGTTATTGGCTTGCAGGTTGCTGTGAAGAGCCGCCCGGCACGCGAGATCAGCGGCGACCTCTACGACTTCTTCGAGCACACCGGTGATTACACCCTGATTGCTTTTGGAGACGTGAGCGGCAAAGGTGCGGCTGCGGCCTTGTACGCAGCGTTGATCTCCGGCCTGCTGCGCACATTGGCGCCGCGCCGGAAGACTCCCGCCCAGCTGATGCAGTTGCTGAACGAAGCACTGCTCGAGCGCCGCGTGGATGCGCAGTACGCAACTCTTTCCCTAGCGTTATGGAATTCAAGCGACCTTACTTTTACTATGAGCAGCGCCGGTACGCTGCCGCCTCTGCTTTGCCGAAATGGCGAGATCTTCGACACCAGGACCGAAGGCGTTCCCATCGGTCTGCTTGATGACCAGACTTACGACCAAATTACGATCGCAACACAGCCGGATGATCTGCTGCTGTTCTACTCTGACGGAGTGGAAGATCAATTGGACGAGGTGGGCGAGTACGGACGTGAACGGCTGGAGGCTTTGGTAAAGAAAAGCTGCCGTAAAACTCCCCAACAGCTTGTCAACACTATCTTTGAAGACCTGGACCGGTATCGCGGAAGCACGCCTCTGACCGACGATCAGAGTCTGATTGCCTTGCGGGTTCTCTAGCCTGTTCGATGTTAATTCCCGGTGAATTCGACTACCGTAACGGCGGTCTTTTCTGTGAGGATGTTTCGCTTACCGAACTCGCCGAGCAGCACGGTACGCCCGCTTATGTCTACTCGCGCTCTGCTATTACCGACCGCTTTCGTCAGTACCAAACGGCACTCCAAGTTTTCCCGAGTCGCGTTTGCTATGCGGTTAAAGCCAATTCGAACCTCGCAATTCTTGATCTTCTAGTGCGCGAAGGAGCTGGCTTCGATATTGTGTCCGGCGGTGAACTCTTTCGCGTGCTGACAGCCGGAGCAAAACCCGAGTCAGTTGTTTTCTCCGGCGTGGGCAAGACGGAGGGCGAAATCCGCTATGGTCTGGAGGTTGGCATTCACAGCTTCAACTGCGAATCGGAACGGGAACTGCAAGTCATTTCGGAGGTTGCGGCCAGCTTAGGAAAGAGCGCATCGGTAGCGATTCGGGTGAACCCGGATGTCGACGCCAGCACGCACCCCTATATTTCGACGGGTTTGCGCGAGCATAAATTCGGTGTGGATCTTGCCGTAGCCGAAGATCTATATCAGCGCGCGTCTCAATTGCCAAGGCTGCGATTAGAAGGCGTCAGTTGCCACATCGGCTCTCAGTTGCTGGACACCGCACCGCTACTGGCAGCGGCTGACAAAGTCATTGCATTGGTCCAGCGCTTGCGAGCGCGTGGTTTGCCGATTCGCTACCTCGACCTAGGGGGCGGTATTGGCGTGCCCTACCGCGAAAGTGACCGCTCACCTGCTCTTAAACCGCTCATCGAACAGTTGGCCTCCAGAGTAACTGGGCTTGACCTTACTCTGCTGCTTGAACCCGGCCGGTCGATCGTAGCCGAGGGGGGTATTCTTCTCACGCGCGTCGTACTCGTCAAACGCAACGGGTTAAAAACGTTCGTAGTAGTTGATGCGGGCATGAACGATCTGATTCGCCCCGCGTTATATCAGGCGTACCACGAGATCATCCCGGTTCAGCTTCAGCCCCAACGAGAAAGTGGGAAGGTTGACATTGTAGGTCCGGTCTGCGAGAGCGGCGACTTCTTTGCGCATGGCCGTTCTATAACTGAAGTTCGCGAGGGCGAGTTAATTGCAATCCAAACAGCCGGCGCCTACGGGTTTGTTCTATCCTCGAACTACAACTCACGCCCCCGAGGCCCCGAACTCCTGGTTGACGGCAAACAGATTGTTGTCGGGCGGCAGCGTGAGTCGTATAGCGACCTGATCCGCGGTGAGGAACGCCTTACTTCTTAACCCCGACGCCCAGTTCGTAGGAGAGAGCCGCGCCCAGGTATGCGCCGACACTGAGGGTTGTGAACCCGAAGAAGCCAAGGGTACGGCCAAGACCTCGGTTACCAGCCTTGCGCGCCCAATAGGAGCCGCCGTACAACAGCGCCGTTACCGTGTTGGTTAAGCCGTGCACAATGCCTAAACGTCGCGCACCGGCTGTTGTCTCGCTCCATTGAGTAATACCGGTCGCGGCTGCACCCACCGCTCCCACCAGCCCGATCGCCACAGCAGCGTCTGCTCCAGCCGAGTAAGCCTCTCCTGAAGTCATCTCCAGAACATCCAGGACCAGTGCCGCCGTCCAGCTGCCTACCGGGACATCGGTAATAGCCGGATGCAATGGATGGCCCAGCCACTTCGGTCCGTCCAGGGCATCTTTTATGAATTGTCCTGTCTCGCCAGCGGACTGGTAGACGCCCAGCACCGCCGCTTGTGCAGATTCTTCGATCGGCTCCAGCCAATCCTGTTTTTCGATTGCGGTTATGATTGCACTTTCACTCATAAAAATCAGATGCACCCGGCCGGCAAAGTAAACGGCAAAATCAGACCATGAGTGATTCTTCCTGCTCGATTTTGCGCGACAGCTGGGCGCTCTTCTCCTGGCTCATGATGGCTCGCAATTGCGGAAACTCGACTTCTTCCTCTTGTCGCGCATGTGGCTCAATCTCGTTCCGCAAGCTGTGTACGGCATCGATCCAGCCCCCGACTTCCTTTATTGATTGGTCCAGCTTAAAGAGCGAAACTTTCATGCTGGCGTGCTCCTGATAGAGCTTGCGCATAGCTTCTTCCCGGTCAACATCGGTCTGCAGCAGCGGATAGACGATATCCTCTTCGGCCAGGGCGTGCTTGCCTATGGTTCGCTTGAAGTCATAGAACAGTCGCAGTCGCTGGAGCGGCTTGTCGACAGATGTGGCCTCCATTTGATCGAGAAGCGAGAGCAATTTCCGGTGCTCGGCGATGAGGCCCTCGAATGGATCTTTGCCCATCGCACCCCGAACACTTCCCACGGCGTTAGCGTAAACGACCGGCAAGAGTCGCCCCAGCAGGATCGCACCTGTCACACCGAGCGCAAACTTAAAGTAAGGGGCGATTGGGCTTTCGTCCTTCTGGTTTATAAATATCGTCTGCATATACCTGCTGGACGTTGCAGCCATCTACTTATTACCATTCATCACGTCTGTAAATGTACTTGGCGCTTGCTGCTTAGCTCCTGCAGACCGTGCATACTTATGTAGAACATGCCTGACACTCCGGCCATCCTGGTGGAAGATCTCCACAAGTCGTACGGCGCTTTTGAAGCCGTCCGGGGAATCGATCTCGAAGTGAAAACCGGGGAAGTGTTCGGACTGCTGGGGCCGAATGGCGCGGGTAAGACGACCACCATCGAAATCCTGGAAGGCCTCCGGCCGCGCACCAGCGGCCAGGTTACCGTACTCGGCTTTGACCCCGCACGCAATGCCCGCGAGGTAAAGGATCGAATTGGCGTCTGCCTGCAGGCAACCAATCTTCCGGACAAGATGAAAGTTTTTGAAGCGCTGGAGTTATTCAGTGCCTTCTACAGCAAGACAACAGATTTGAACCGCTTGCTCGCGCGTCTGCAACTGACCGAGAAAAAGGATGCGCTCTACCGTTCTCTCTCCGGAGGCCAGAAGCAGCGGGTGGCGCTCGCGCTTGCGCTACTGAACGAACCCACGCTGCTCTTCCTTGACGAGCCCACCACCGGCCTTGACCCGCAGGTCCGCCATGAGATCCACGGCATTATCCAGGAGTTGAAGGAGAACCGTCGCTCTATTCTGATCACCACGCACTACATCGAGGAAGCTGAGCGTCTGTGTGACCGAGTCGCCATCGTCGACGCAGGAAAGATCATTGAGCAGGGAACGCCCCGCGAAATCCAAGTCCGTGTTCTGGGCCAGACACTAGTGGAAGTAACCACCAATGAGGCAATGCCGGTAGATAAATTACCCGACGCTTTGAAGAGCGAGAAATTTGTGATGCGCGACAACGGATGCACGCTGGCCATGCAGAGCGAGTCACCAGCGGCGCTGATTGTCGAGCTGGTGCGCTGGATCGAAAAGCAAGGCTTACGACTGATCGACATTGGTATGAAGCGGCCCACGCTTGAGGATGTCTTTATCGAACTTACCGGGAAGGGGCTGCGCGAACAATGAGACCGTACCTGGCGCAAATCAAAAGCAGCCTGCAGATGCTGGGCCGCGATCGCGGAGTACTGTTCTTCAGCGTTCTCTTTCCGCTTATCTTCTTCTTTGTCTTCGCTCAAATGTTCGGTGCTTCGAGAAGCCCTGGAGCAATGGCTCAAGTCATAGCGGCCGTGCTCATCATTGGTGTACTAGGGAACGGTTTCTTCGGAGCAGGCATGAGAACGGTGCAGGACCGCGAGACCAACGTCCTTCGCCGCTTCAAGGTTGCGCCGATCAGCGCGTCTCCCATCATCATTGCCTCCTTAGTTACGGGCGTGGTCACTTATATTCCCGTCGTCTTGCTCCTGCTGTTCTTTTCGGTTACCGTCTATCACGCGCCGCTTCCGCCTAACGTGTTGTCCTTGCTGCTCTTCGTGTCGGTAGGCGTTCTCTCGTTCCGTGCCATGGGCATGATTATCGCCGCAGTGGTGAACTCTGCGCAGGAAGGGCAGATTCTCATCCAGATCCTCTATCTGCCCATGCTCTTCCTCAGCGGCGCAACATTTCCCATTTCAGCTATGCCCGTGTGGTTGCAGACGGTTGCTCAGTTCCTGCCGGCCACCTACCTTCATCAAGGCATTGAGTCCATCATCATTGGGGGCGAGACCATTGCTTCCAACTGGTTCGCTGTCGTAGCTCTCAGTATTGCGCTCTGCGTCGCCGTGTTCATCGGAGTCAAGCTCTTTCGTTGGGAGAAAGAGGAGAAGATCGAGGGACGCGCGAAACTCTGGATTTTGGCCGTGCTCGCTCCGTTCTTCCTGCTTGGTTTGTACCAAGCCAAGACGAAAGCTAACGTCACAAAAGAACGAACGATGGCCCGCGCAGCTGCCCGAAACCAGTCCATCCTGTTTCAGGACGTTCGCATTTTCGTTGGTAACGGGCCTGTTATTGCCAACGGCGCAGTGCTTGTTCGGAATGGAAAGATCGCTCAAGTCTTCTCGCAGCCGGTTGCAAATACCGCTGCTTTGCAGGCCGAAGTAGTGGAAGGCGCCGGCAAGACCTTGATGCCCGGCCTGATCGATATGCACGTTCACATCGGCGCGCCCGGCGGTCTCTACAAGGACGCTCGCAGCTACAGTGATCCGAACCTGGCCAGGCGTCGACTTGCCGCCTATCTGTACAGCGGAGTGACAACCGTTCGCAGTACGGGAGATTGGCTCGACAACATTTTGGAGCTGCGCAGGTTGATCAACGCCGATGAGTACGAAGGAGCTTCTCTCTATTCCTGCGGTCCATTATTCACCGCGCCTGGCGGCCATCCAACCGAGTTGCTCGCCAACTTTCCACCGGCCATGAGGAAGACCGCGACAGAACAATTTGTTCGGCTACCCAGGAGTCCTGAGGAGGCTCGGCAACAGGTTGATGCCCTCAAAGACAAGAATCTCGATTGCGTGAAGGCCGTACTGGAATCAGGCAATCCTGTGTGGGGCGAGTTCCCGCATCTGTCTGCTGCAATCTACAGTGCTGTCGCTGATGAGGCACACAAGGTGCGCCTGCCGCTGGCTACCCACACCGGTAACGCAGCCGACGTAGGGGAAGCGGTGGCAGCCGGAAGCCAAAGCATCGAGCACGGCTCTACCGTCGACCTGATTCCACCTGCCACTTTCGCTGGAATGAAAGCCGGCGAGCTTGCGTATGACCCAACAATCAGCGTTTTCGAAGGCGTCTCTGAATTTCGCTCCGGCAATGCCGAGCTTCTGAACCGACCGCTGCTCCAGCAAGTAGGTCCTTTGGATCTGCTGCGAGACACTCGCGAGGAAGTGGCAAAACGGAGCAAGGCATCACCGCAGGGAAGCTTACAACCTATGCTCGACAACGCCAATCGCAATCTGCTGGCTGCTTACCGTGCGGGTGTCACCCTCATTGCAGGTAGCGACGCCGGTAACATGCTCGTCATTCATGGGCCTACGGTCCAGCACGAACTCGCCTTGTGGGTGAAAGCAGGCATTCCGACCGGCGTAGCTTTACAAGCGGCAACGTCTAACTCGGCCAAAGTGCTTGGTAAGCAGGACCATATCGGCACTATTGCTCCAGGCCGCGATGCCACGCTGATCCTTGTTGACGGCGATCCAACGACCGATATTCAAAGTCTCGAGCACATCTCTACCGTCATGCTGCGCGGACAGCGCATCAACCGATCTGACCTTTTCGAGCAGGACAAGCCTTGAATCAGCCAGTCCTTAAAACGCTGGACCGCATTCTTTCCAAAGCTGGCCTGGGCTCCCGCACCGAGGCTCGCAGCTGGATTGGTAGCGGACGAGTTTCGGTGAACGGCCGCCTTATTCAGACGCCCGATCACTGGGTGAATCCACTACGCGATAAGATTCTGCTGGACGGCAAACCGCTGGAGCGTGCCGAACGCCGCTATATCCTGCTCTATAAACCGAAAGGCTATCTCACGACGTACCGCGATCCGGAAGGCCGCAAGACTGTCTACGACCTGATTCCGAAAGTGAGCGAATTCGTCGGCACGGTAGGCCGGCTCGACCTGGACACCTCCGGGCTGCTGCTTCTCACCAACGACAACGACTTGGCCGAGTACATCACCAATCCCGAGCATCACGTCTCGAAGATGTACATGGTAAAAGCTTCCACTGTGCTGACGGTCGAACAGCTTGACCAGTTGCGCAACGGCGTAACGCTCGACGATGGGCCCACGCGCCCGGCTCAAGTCACTCTACTGCGAAACACCGCGAAGTATTCCTTCATCGAGATTACGATCAGCGAGGGTCGCAATCGTCAGGTGCGCCGCATGCTGGAGGCAGTTGGCAGTAAGGCGTTGAAGCTGGTACGGGTCAGGCTGGGCCCG
Organism: uncultured Bryobacteraceae bacterium; assembly: GCA_964248405.1. Lineage (GTDB taxonomy): Bacteria > Acidobacteriota > Terriglobia > Bryobacterales > Bryobacteraceae > Bog-105. Next base: position 16,459 of record CAXTYH010000024.1, on the reverse strand, counting down.
CTCAGCTTAACGGGCTTACGTATGGGAGAGTGGCGCGACCTTACGCCGGCCGAGGTCGCAATGCTGCGCCCAAAAATTAGAGCTAAACGAAAGTCTTGAACTCGATCACATCGCCATCCTGCACAACGTAGTCCTTGCCTTCGGTGCGCAGCTTGGCAAGCTCACGCGCCCGGGCAAAGGAGCCGCACGCCACCAGGTCTGTATAGCTGACGCACTCGGCCGAGATAAAGGCTTTCTCAAAATCAGAGTGAATCACGCCCGCAGCTTGTGGGGCCTTATCTCCGGCATGGATGGTCCAGGCCCGGGTTTCTTTTTCGCCCGTCGTCAGGTACGTGCGCAGCCCCAGCAGATGATACGCCTCCTGAATCAGTTGATTCGCGCCTGTATCCGTCACGCCCAAGTCTTTCAGATACTCTTGCCGTTCTTCTTCGGATAACGTGACCAGTTCCGATTCAATCTCAGCCGATACCACCACGGCACTTGTCTGGTGGTGAGTCTTCACGTAGCTGCGAACCTGCTGCACAAATGCATTGCTGTCCGCTGAAGCCAGATCTTCTTCCGCTACATTGCAGGCAAACAGTGTAGGCTTGCTGGTCAGCAGAAAAAAGCCGGCGACAAGCGACTGCTCTTCCGGACTCAGATCCATCGTCGCGATCGTCTTGCCTTCGTTCAAATGCGAGTCGAGCTTTTCCAGCACCTCAACTTCCGCCAAGGCTTTCTTGTCGCCGCTCCGGGCTGCTTTCACGTTCTTTGTCTTGCGCTTCTCCACCGACTCCAGGTCGGCCAGCACCAGTTCCGTGTTGATGATGTCAATGTCTCGAACCGGGTCAACCGTATCCATCACATGTTCAATGTTGGAGTTTTCAAAGCAACGCACCACCTGCACCAGTGCATCCACTTCGCGAATGTGCCCCAGAAACTGATTGCCCAGCCCTTCGCCCTGGCTCGCACCTTTCACCAGACCTGCAATGTCCACAAACTCAAAAACAGCCGGCACAATCTTCTGCGCCTTACTCAAGGTTGCCAGCACCCCCAGCCGCTCGTCGGGGACCGTTACAACTCCCGTGTTGGGTTCAATGGTGCAGAAGCGGTAGTTCGCGGCCATGGCTTTGCGCGATTGAGTGACGGCATTAAACAAGGTGCTCTTTCCAACGTTGGGAAGACCCACAATTCCAGCTCTTAACATGCCCTCTCATTCTCGCGTACCGATGGCATCATGGAGAGGTGGGCTTCGAAGACGAACTGCAGCGCGTCTTGCCAAGCGACCTGCCTAATCGCGCACGCGTGATTACCGGCGCGGCGCGGCATCTGGAGCTCATTGCGGCAGCGAACGAGTATATGAATCTCACTCGCATCACGTCGCCGCAAGAGGCTGCTGTTAAACACATCCTCGATTGCGTTGCGCCTTTCCGCTGGTTTCAGGGTGCGAGGCTGGTGCTCGATGCTGGGACTGGCGCCGGCTTTCCTGGGCTGCCGCTTTCCCTGGTGCTGCCCGAGGTGAAGTTTATCCTTTGCGAATCGACCGGCAAAAAAGCGCGCTTCGTTGACATGGCAGTTGAAGAGATTGGGCTGCCGAACGTAGACGTGAGTTTCGAACGAGCCGAGGCGGTTGCTCAGGCGCGGCGTCCGGATATCATTACCGCACGGGCAGTGGCGCCGCTTCCCAAACTTCTTGATTTGTTCGGGCTCTTTCTGGCGAAAGGGACGCGCCTCCTCTTGTATAAAGGCCCAGATATAGAGAGCGAGCTAGCGCAAGCGCGTCAGTATCGTTTCGCGGCTGAGGTGCTGGAGCAGTATCAACTTCCTGACGAGATGGGTTCTCGCACGCTGCTGGAAGTGCGAGCTCAGGGGCGCTGAGACCGTGCAGCTTCGAACGCCAGCACCAGCCAGCCGGCAATGAACGCCAGACCACCGATCGGCGTGATGGCTCCTAAAACCCGAACTCCACTGATCGCCAGGGCATAGAGCGAGCCGGAGAAAATCAGGATGCCTATGAGCAGGAGTCCGGCTACCCGTCCCTGCGCGCCCATGGTGATAGCACCCGTCCGGGCCAGCAAGGCCACCAGCAGTATGCCAAGCGCATTCACGAAGTGATAGAAAACTGCTTTTTCGTACACAGACAATGAGTACGCATCCAGTCTGTTGCGTAGCCCGTGTGCGCCAAAGGCACCGAGCATCACTGCCGCTGCCATCAACGCGCTTCCAATTACAGTCCAATTCATAAACAATTTAGGCTCGTGCGAACGGAGCTTCCGGGGACGGACTCTGTGGCGTGAAAAGCTCGGCGCCCTCTGCCGTAATGTGCATATCGTCCTCAAGCCGAATACCAAACTCGCCCGGAATATATATGCCGGGTTCATCGCTAAACACCATCTCGGCTTCGATCGGCAACGGATTGTCTTTCACCAGATAGGGCCACTCGTGCCCATCCATACCCATGCCGTGACCGACGCGATGGGTGAAGTACTTGTATCCCGGGCCATAGCCGGCGTTCACAACCACTTCGCGAGCCGCCCCATCCACTTGCCCAGCCGGCAGCCCGGGCCGTGCTGCTTTCAGAGCCGCAGTCTGCGCTCGATGCACGATGTCGAACACCTGCTTCACCTTGTCCGGAACCTTCCCCAGCACAAACGTCCGGCTGATATCTGACTCGTAGCCTTCCACCACACAGCCGCCATCCATCAGCAGCACACTTCCTTCATTAATTACCTGAGGCGTCCGGGAACCGTGGGGCAGGGCAGAGTAAGCACCCACTTGAACGCTAGCTTCGCCTTCGAAACCAAGCTGCTCATGCGCGGCCACTACCAGTGCCGCAAACTGGTCCTGTGTCATGCCGGGCTTAAGCGACTTCCACGCCGCCTCATAAGCGCTAAGCGATACCTCCGCAGCAAGGCGCATGAGCGCAATCTCCGCCGGACTCTTAATCATTCGGCAGCCTGTTGTTACAGGTGTCGCACTTACAATCTTTGCGGCCGGACTAGCCTTCCCGATGCCGTCGGCGAACACAAACTGCATGCGCTCTTCAATGCCAATGCGGCCAGTGGTCGCGCCTGTATCCTTCAAGCCCTGTGCCACAAGCCGGTATGGATCTTCGTTTTCCTGCCATGTCAAAACGCGGCAGCTATCGCCATTGGGCGCACCCGCAATCTGTTCGCGCGCACGGCCTTCTTCAAATGCGGGACTCACATAAAAAGGATTGCCTTTTTGGGGCAGCACCAGCGTAAATAGGCGTTCACTGTTGTCCCACTCAATGCCGGTGAAGTACTTCAGACTGGTGCCGCCGGCAATACAGATCGCGTCAATGCCGTATTGGTTCATCAACTGCCGTGCACGTTCGGTGCGATCCTTGCGTTCGGCTACCGTAATCGGTTTGGCTTCGTTTCGTCTGCTCTTCAACGCAGCGATAGGCGCTGGCCGTTTCTCTTCAGCCAAAGCCAGAGGCATAAAACTAACGGCGGAGAGAGCGGACTTCAGTAACGTTCGACGATGCACCATGCTTGCGCTATCGTACCTGTTTCAGCTTCTCAGCCGCTCCCCGTCCGGCCCGGCTTTCCGGAGCAACCCGCACGGCGGCACGCCAGGCTTCCACGGCTTCCCACGGCTCAGAGCTTTCTGCGCAATCTTCTCCGTGGTAATAAAAGCTGGCTGCAGCTAATTGCGGCTCGAATCTGCCATCCTTTGCCGCTCGCTCCGCGGCTTTCGCAATAGTGCTCATATCGTCCACCGCCTGCTGTTTCAATCCAAAATAACTGGGCAGTTTGCGTTCGGTAGCTGCCCGCACAAAACGAACTTCCAGGCTGGCCGGCAGCTGGGTCACTGCTTGATTCATCAATCCAACGCCCTCTTTCGAAAGACTGTTCTTTTTCCAGAGAGCCCAGGTCGATTCGGCCTCCAATAAACGTAGACTGCCGTAGTAGACCTGCACAAGCGGATTGGCCGGAGCGTGTGAGTATAGCCGGGTGAATAGACCATCAGCTTGTGCGCCTGCTGATTTATCGCCGTAAATGCCCCGGTAGTACAGATCGCGAGCTTTTCCGAAGCCGTTCGGCCCCTCGCTCGCAGCTGTCCCGAATAAAGCGGCTAGCAACATAAGTGAAGCTCGGGTATGAATGCAGGCTCTCCTCAATATGAGTCTGGCTGCGGTTTTGATTCTGTTGCTCCGTACTTCCGGCCTTTCCAGACCGCCGGCGTACCTGCGAGATCACGGAACCGCGCACGCCACTGCAGGCCAAGAAAGAGCAGAATGGCAAAAGGGTGCATGAGCGCCTGGAGCAGCGGCTGACCGAAGCGTCTTGCCGCCAAGATGCGAGGCAGAATGGACAGCGCTGTTGCCCCCAGACTCAGAAAGAAAAGCAGCTGAAATTGGCCATGCCAAGCCATGTACAGCAGCAAAGCTTCCGGCAGAACGTGGCCGCCTAGCAGCAGGAAGGTGAATATCAGAATGCGAAAGGGGGTCGCAATGCCTTCGTTCGCGTTCTTCAGCAGGCCTTCAAAAACCTCGCCTCCGTTGCGATACATGCGACAGTCTGCAACGTCCGACGCATCGCAAAGATCGGTTTGCAGACCGGCCAGACGGAAGGCCCTCGGCAGCTTAATTCCGTCATGTCGCGACGAGCGAATGGCCGCATGCCCGCCTGCTTGCATGTATCCTGCACGATCGGCAACAAAGATTTGTCCACAACCGGCGCCCAGGGAGGGAGCCGGCGTTTGACGCATCAGATCCAGCGGCAGGTAGCCTAGCAGCAGGAAGTGCATCAAAGGAAGCAGCAGCTTTTCATAGAAGCTTCCGAGTTCCTGGTGAGGGAATCCGCTGACCAGGCTGGCCTTACTGCTATGGAGGAAGGCGACCATGCGCGCCAGTCCATCTGGCCGAAGCCTGACATCTGAATCCACAAAGCAGAGTATCTGGTGCGATGCCAATTCGGACAGGGCAGAGCAGGCGAACTGTTTGCCGCACCAACCCGGAGGTAACGCCCTCGCTGTTTCAAGTCGAACGCGGCTGTCCTGAGCTCGCATTGATCTCACGATTTCGGCGGTTCGGTCTTCGGACCCGTCATCCAGTACGATGACCTCCACCTGAACGCCCCTGCTTCGGAGCGCGGACTCCACAGCCGCTCGGATTGCGCCTTCTTCGTTGCGCGCTGGAATCAAGACCGAAACAGCTTGGGGGACCTGAGCGACGACATAGGGAGGTGGAGGCGCGTAGAGCGACAAGTTACGTAGGAACATCGCGCAGTAGAGCAGTGCCAAGACGAAGCTCACAACCGCCAGAATCAGGAGTGTGTTCATTTCCCCATAACTTTCAACCTGGGTCGCGCCGCTTTGGGTTCAAATCGTAAAATAAACGTCCGCCAGAGGTCGTAAATGCCTCCCGTGTTGGGCCCGGTACTTTGGCGATGAAATACCGAGTGAAAGGGAGCGCGGCTACGACGCTTAACCTGCACCGCCAGGTCGTCCTGCGTATCAGCCAGGGCATCGGCGAACGCCCCGCGCCACTCTTCCGCTGAGTGATCCCCTCCGTTGCGAACGAACATCGGCTCTCCGAAAGCAGCAAAGGCTTCCGGCTTGCGCTGATCCCAATAGGCGTACTCCAAGGCAATTGGCAGCACAACAATGTCCGAGATGCGGTGAGTCAAATGCGCAATACCTGGTTGCAGTACCGGAGGTCGCACGCGCGAGTCGCTAAATTGGCCCTGTGCCGTGACCCAGAGCAAACCATCCGGCAGCTTCAATACCGCTTGTCCTATCCGTAAAAAGCGCGCTGCTCCGGCACGTGTTCCCGGATCGATACCGAAGAATCCAAGCTTTTCAAAGAACTTGTACTTGTTCAAGCCTTCAGTTGCGATAGGGCCATATTGACGCCGACGAGCGAACAGATACTGGCTGAGAAAAATGCCGACCAGCGGATCCCACCACGAAGGGTGATTCAGGTAAATGAGCAGAGGTAAGCCCGCGAGGCCTTCGGTTCTTTCGTGATGCAACAAGTGAAAGCCTTGGAAATTGCGCCACAAGCGATACAGCGCATACTTCGAGAAGAGAGTCAGGACAGCTCGCGAAGTTGGAGGCAGGGACGTCTCCGCCACGCTCAGGCTCGGATTGCCTCCCCCCACAACCGGCAAGGTCATACGGCAACAGCATGAGCCCGCGGCATCTGCTTGTCGACTATGCGATCTCCATCCAGCCGGTCAGCTGCAATCCAGCCTGACATCAGCACCATGGGCATGCCCGGTCCGGGATGTGCAGCTCCACCGGCCAGGTAAAGGCCTTTAACATCGATACTGTGGTTCGCCGGCTTAAAACCGCCCTCCAGCCGACCGTGGCTCGTTATCCCGTAAATCGCACCGTTCAGAACGCCGTAGCGTTCGTGAATATCTTGCGGAGTCAAATGCTGTTCTACCCGGATATGCGACTCCAGATTTCTTAACCCAGCAGTGCGCGCTAGTTTGTCAAAAATCACTTTGCGGTAAGCCGGATAGAGCTTTGTCCAATCCTGGGCCGGTCGCAGATAGGGTGTATGCACCAGAATGTAGAGCGACTCACCGCCTTGTGGCGCCACCGCAGCCTCGGTACGAGAAGGAGCGCACAGATAAGCGGTGGGATCTTCTGCAGGAACGCCTTGGTCATAGATTGCGTGGAACTCGGCTTCGGCATTGCGCGAAAAGACAAAGTTATGGTGAGAAAGCTGCTCGTATTGCCGGTCGAGACCCAGGTAAATAACCACGCCGGAACAGGCCGGTTCATATGAGCGGCGCTTGTTGAAGCGCTCCGCCGTTTCGCCGCCCACTAACTCGCGATTGGTCCGAACCGCATCGGCATTCGACACCACTGCTCCTAGCCCAACCGTCTCGCCCGACATCGTCTCCACGCCCCGCACGGACCCATGCTCCGTCATAATCCGCTTGATTGGGCAACTCGTGCGAAACTCAACCCCGAGTTCACCAGCTAGCTTCATCAGCGCCTCGGGAATCGCACGCGTTCCACCCATCGGGTACCAGACGCCCTCGCTTGCTTGCATGTGGCCAATAGCGCAGAGGATAGCTGGTGTCCGTTCCGGTGACGAACCCACGTACTGCACCATGTGGTCGAGCATCTGCGCCACGCGCTTGTCTTTCACGTCTTTGCGAATCGTGCCTGCGACGGTATGGCCCAGGCGCATGCGGCTCACGTCACGAAGCAATGATAAGTTCATGGCCGAACCGGTTTCGAACGTATCCTTCATGGACCCTACAGAGCGCCAGAAGAAAAAGCGGTTTGAGATTTGATGAAGCTCGCCGGACCGGTTAACAAATCGCGCATAGCCTTCGCTCGTGCCAGGCGAGTAGCGGTCCAGTTCGCTCTGCATGTCCGCCGGATCGCCATAGAGGTCGAGCACGCTCTGATCCTCGAAGAAAGAGCGCCACTGCGGCTTCAGCTCTACCAGCTGCAGATACTGCGAGAGGTCGCGGCCAGCCTCAGAGAAGATTTTGCGTAGCACCGAAGGATAGATCAGGATGGTAGGGCCCATGTCGAATCGGTACCCGCCCTCGTGAAGCACCGCCGCTTTCCCGCCAATCCAATTGTTCTTTTCGAAAACCGTTACTTTGTAACCGCGCGCTGCCAGCACACAAGCAGCGCTAAGGCCACCTAAGCCGGATCCGATAATTCCGACTGTTTCGTCAGATTTCATTGCCTTTGTAACCTTCATGATTTCGTCATCACGCTGCACAGCGACACGAGGGCACGCGCCCGTTGCCTGAAGCCTCGGCCGTGCACCAGGTGTAAATAGGCTGCAAACAATTCCGCTCCGCGAGGATGCGGAGGCTCCAAATGCCGAAGCCGTCGCGCATTTTGCACCGCAATCGTTTTAGAGACAGTCATCTCCAGCAATCCTTCCGGACCGCGACTCTTGCCAAATCCGCTGTGCCCGCGGCCCCCAAAAGAGATGCGAGGGTCTGCCGTTGGCACGATCATGTCATTGATCACTACAATCCCTGCCGATACCTGACGAGCAAACGCCCTTGCATGCTTCCGTTCGCCAAACACCGTAGCACCCAATGCGTACGGGCATGCGCCCGCTAACGTCAAGGCAGCGTGGTCGTCAGACACTGTGGCCAGGCTGAGCAGCGGAGCAGGAACATCGGTCTGCATACACTGCATCTCAGGGGTGGCCTCATCGATGCAGACCGGCCGGAATAAGCCGCTCGCGTCGTAAGGAGGCGTTATTAGGTTCGCGTTATGTTGAAGAGCATCGGCGACCAGGCTCCGGACCAAGTCCAACACCCGATGGGGAACTGAAATGGCCTCCACTGTTCCCAGACGTTCCAGCAGCTGCCGCTTAAAACTCGCTGCAGTGTCTCGATGAAGAAATACCCGGCGCGACGCAATGCAGGTGGCGCTTCCATTCAGCCGCAGGCCAAACAGGATTGCATCCACTGCGCGTCCAACATTCGCGTCAGCCAGCACGAATGCTGCGTCACAACCGGAGAGTTCAACCGTCGCCGGCGTCAGGGTCTCGGCTGCCTTTCGAAGAACGGCTTTGCCCGAACCTTCCGAACCGGTGAGCACCACTTTGTCTATGCCGGATTGCAGATACCTTTGCGCTGTTTCAGGGCTCTCATCGGTGACCGTCAATAAGCCGTCCGGCAAGCCTGCGCGCTTGAGTATAGCCGCAGTAGCCTGTGCGACGGCTGCGCCGCCGACTCCCGGTTTCCAGATGACTGCGTTACCTGCGGCCAGAGCTTGCACCGTCTGAACGCCCGGCAAAAAAAGCGGGTAATTCGCCGGCCCGATTACCAAAACAACGCCCCAGGGATCGCGCTGCACTTCCAGTTGCACGCCCCGCAACCAAGCAGGACGATCTGCCTTACTTACTCGCATCGGACGAAGCACGGTCGGAGCCCGCCGTTCGAGATACCGTACGGCTTCGGCTAGCGGCAGCACTTCCGCAGTCAAGGTATCGGAAAGAGTGCGCGTTAGATCAGGACTAACCAGTTTTGCAAGAGAACTGCCTTCCGTCGCCAGCAGGTTTCGAAACCGTCGCAGCACCCGCAGCCGTTCCACGATCGGCAAACGCGACCACACTCGTTGGACCTGCCGAACAGCCTGCAATTCCAGTAAGTCAGAGGCGTTCTTGCCCCCTGACTGAACAGATACTTCCTCGGTCAGTGCTCCGGACATTTTAAGCGACTCCGGCCACAACTGCAGCCGACAGTTGCTGCGACCAGGGTACGTGCATGCCGAGATCCTCCAGCAGCAGTCGCGCACTAATGCGGGCAGATTCGAAGATGACCGGCAAACCGCTTCCCGGATGAGTACTGCCACCTACCAGGTAAACCGAATCCAACTCCTCGAATCGGTTACGCGGACGTAAATGCAGCATCTGTGACCAGCTATGCGCCAAGCCGAATACTGAGCCGCGGTGCGTTTCAAATTCGGTATCCCATTGGTCGGGCGTCAATATACGCTCATACTCGATACGCGATTCCAGATCCGGCATGCCCAGCGACTTCAGCTTGTCAAGAACAACCTGACGATAGCGCGGCCGTTCCTTTTCCCAGTCAATCCGTGTATCGCTCTGGTGCGTTACCGGGACCAGTACGTAAACCGTGCTCTTACCGCCCGGCGCCAGAGTTCGATCCGTCACGCAAGCATTCTGGATGTAAATCGATGGATCGTCAGAAAGAACATGCTTGTGGGCGATGTCATTCATGTTCTGCATGTAGTCCTTCGCGACGTACACAGTGTGGTGAGATACATCCTCGTAGCGGCCGCGAATGCCCAGATACATCATGAAGGCCGAGCAGGACATGCGCTTCTTATCCAGCCGATCATCGGTCCAACGCTTGCGTAGTCCGTCAGGCACCATGCGCGACATCGCACGCGCGAAATCGGCGTTGATAACCACAGCATCTGCCCGGTACTCACCCGCTTTGGTGCGGGCTCCGATTGCTTTGCGCCCTTCGAAAATGATCTTCTCTACCGGTTCGCCTACGTGGATATCGGCCCCCAGTTGAGTGGCTATCCGCGCCAGCGTTTCGGTAACAGCACCACATCCGCCGACCGGGTGATAGACACCGTATTCATATTCCAGGAACGACAAAATGCTGAAAAGGCCGGGGCAGTCGAAAGGCGACATGCCGAGATATTTCGATTGAAAGGAAAACGCAAGACGCACCCGCTCATCACTGAAGTACTGCTTCAACTCGGTATCCAGCGATCGCCAGGGTTTTAGAACGGGAAGTAACTGGAGCAGCTTAGGCGTTATTGTGCTTCGCCAGCTGTCGAACGATGTCTCCAGGAACGGCTTAAACTTACTTAGCTTGTGCCGATTGTCATCCAAAAATCGCCGCATGTTGCCGGCATCAAGCGGACAAACATTCCGAATCTCGCGCTCCATGCGCGGCACATTCGGGGAAGCTAGTATCTCGCCGCCCTTGCCGAATACAAGCCGGTAATGCGGATCAAGCCTGACTAGATTTAACTCACTCCAGAGGTCGTATCCGACGCTCTGAAGAATTCCCTCCAGAACCTGCGGATAGTGGAAAAAGGTTGGTCCGTGGTCGAATCGGAAACCTCCTGATTGAAAGGTCGAAGTTCTTCCACCTACATGGGGCAACCGTTCAAGTACCGTCACTCTCAATCCGGCTTTCGCCAACAGTGCAGCAGCAGTTAGCCCACCTGGTCCAGCACCAATGATGAGCGCATGACGAGCCAATGACAATCCCCCTTAGCGTAGGAAACGCTTAAGCATTACTGCAACTTAGATTGTGATCCGACCTGGATGGATTTACCCATTTCGAATGCTTTTGCATTCGGGGTAGGGCTTTATGTGGCTATCGTGATGCTTTAAGATGAGCTGTTTGGCAGGCTTCCGAGCAGTAGAAGTAGGTTCCTGATGTTGTCTGGCGTCGGAACGGCGTGCTGGCGGCCACATACGTTCCGCAAACCGGGTCCTTATGCAAGACGCCCGCCGTTCGTGTATCGCCCGCCTGTTCTCTGCCCGAAGCATCAGGATTAGAGGCATTTCTGGCAGCGCTGCCAATACCCTTCATCACACTAGTCAAGACCGCACGGGCCACCATGGCAACCAGAATCGTTATGAGGATTTCTAGGACAGCTCGAAACATTTAATCTTGTTAGAAAAAGAAAGGGCGCCTCAAGCCAGGCGCCCTTTCTGCACTTCTATTCGATACCAGAAACGTTATCTGGTCTTCTTTTTAACAGCAGGATTTGTGATCTTCGTCTGCACCTGTTCACCTAAAGCTTGTAACATGGCTGACGCTTCTTGCGCATGTGGACCTGAAGGCTGTAACTCCAGGTACTTCTTAAGCGCCGGTGCTGTATCCGGAGGATAGGTCTGCTGCCCTGTCTTTGGATCAACCGAACCTTTCATCATCGACGTGCTGCCAAGCTGATACCACGCCTCAGCATAATTGGGGTCGGCGTCAGTCGCCTTCTTGAAGAATTCGGTAGCCTTGTCGGCTGAACCGGTATTCACCAGGTTTGCTCCCATATTGAAGTATGCCTTTGACGCCATTTGCGGGTTCAACTGCGCAGCTTTCTGCAGATTCTCAGTAGCCTCAGGCATCTTCTTTTCGGCACCATAGATGTTCCCCAATTGGTTATACACAGCGGCATCATCCGGCTTGATAGCGAGCGACTTCTTATAAGCGTCAATAGCCTGATCGTACGACTTAGTCTTCTCGTCGCCGGTCTGTGTCACGGCCAAGCCTGAGTACGCCTCACCCAGATCGTTCCAGACCGCCTGTTGGCTGGCATCCAGTTGGCCTGCCTTATTCAGGTTGTCGACCGCGGTCTGATACAGCGGCCCTTGTTTGGTTTTATCCGGTTCGGCCTTGGCCTGTTTCAACGCGTTGTCCCCGGCAGTAAATGCATCGTTCAGAGCACTGTTCTTCTTCATCTGCTCTGCCCGCTGCTTTAACTGCGCTTCGTACTGGGCTTTCTGCTCTTTACTCATGCCTCGCGATTGATCGTCAGTCACCTGACCTGAGGCGTTTGCCTGCTGAGTGGCAGCCTGTTGCTGCTGGACTTTACGCAAGTCGAAGTTGACCGTTGTCGTGTCGCCGAACTTCGATTTCACGCCGCTTACTTTGTCGGCCTCCTTGCCGTCTACTTCACAAGTAATGTTGAACGTGCCCAGCGGTAAGCCTGTGTAGAGCCAGTGTCCTTTTTTATCGGACTTCACCTGGTAATGCCCTTTGATATCGGTCCGCTCGAGCTTGACCAATGCACCTTTCAGAGGTTGGCCGCTTGAGTCCGTTACATCGCCTTCCATTGTTGTCGTCTGGGCCCAGGCTGAACAGGCAGCCACCAAGCCAAGACATGTAATAAGGATTGAAGGTCGCAACCGGGCGAGCATTTTCTATAGTTCCTCCAGCGAATTCGCTCTAGGATACTACATCGTCACCCGGTCGAAATACTCTCGCCAGAGGCAAACTGCAAGGCGCACGTGGGACGTCGGTGGCCCGGCATCACTGTAAACCGGCTAGCAATCATACTGTTTGGACCGGCGCAACCCCGCGGCCCGACTGTGCATCCATAATAGTAAGGTAGTTAAGCAATTATGAAGAAGGATGGTGCCATCTTGTTTCGGGGACTAAGCGGGCTGGTGCTGGCCGGAATACTCTGGATGCAGCCTCTAGGGGCGCAGACATTGTCGAAAGCCGAGGAGTTATATCGCAAAACCGATTTTAGTGCTTCATTGGCGCTTCTGGATCGGCATGCTTCTGACCCAGCTACTAACTTTCTGATCGGGCGTGACTATTTCATGTCCGGCGACTTCCGCCAAGCCTCTGATTATCTGCAAAAGGCTGTCGGCTCAAATCCAACGAATGGCGAGTATGTAGATTGGCTGGGGCGCGCTTATGGGAAGCGGGCAGAGACCTCCAATATGCTGAGTGCGCCTGGTTGGGCTTCCAAAGCTCGTCAAGCGTTCGAACGTGCGGTCGCTTTAGATCCAAAAAACAGCGACGCCTTGAGCGATCTCTTCGATTATTACTTGGAAGCTCCGGGTTTCCTAGGCGGCGGCTACGACAAAGCCGAGGGAATCGCAACGCGGATTGCCGCTGTCGATCCGTCGCAGGGCTACTACGTCAGATCCAAACTGGCGGAGCATCGGAAAGAGTACAGTGCTGCCGAGCAACATCTGCGCCAGGCCGTTGCGGCCGCACCAAGAGAGGTTGGCCACATGATCAACCTCGCCAAATTTCTCGCCACTCAGGGCCGGACGAAAGAGAGCGATGCGGTGTTTATGCAGGCCGAAAAGTCGGCTCCAAACGATCCTCAGCTGTGGTTTGCCCGAGCCGATACCTACATCCAGCAGAAGCGCAACTATGACGAAGCTCGGCAGTTGTTGAGCCGTTATGTGAAGGCTCCTATCACAGTTGATGATCCACCGCGCGAAGAAGCTAAGCGGCTGTTGAAGCAAGTTGGCGGAGCTTGATACGCATTGAGCAGTAAGCCATGAATCTCGCCGAAGCTGTACGCTTCAGCCTGCAGTCTCTTCAAGCTAATCGGTTTCGTACTTTCCTTACAGCTCTTGGTCTGATCATTGGTAACGCTTCGGTCATTCTGGTTGTCACCATTTCTCTCGCCAGCCGGGATTTGATCCTTGATCTTATTCGCGGCATTGGGTCGAACCTTGTCTATGCCAGCTACGAGGCGGGCGGGCAAAATACCGCAAAGGTCGAAGCTGATTTTGTCAAAACCGCTGATGTACAGGCACTGCGGCAAGACTTAGGCAATCGCATCATCGCAGCCACTGCCGTCATGCCGATTCAGGACCAGATTGTCGTCAACGGAAAGGTCCGCGAGGTTCCTATAGATGGCGTAGATGAATACTATGCCGACGTACGAAACCTTGTTGTTCTGAGTGGCCGCAAATTCGATGCAAGCGATATTTCGCTCCGGGCCCGGGTAGCCATGCTGACTGATAAGCTGGCGATTCGGATATTTGGAAGTCAGAGCGCGGCTCTGAATCAGACCATCAAGGTGAACCAGCTTCAGTTCACTGTGATTGGTACGTTTCGCGAGAGAACCAGCACTTTTGGGCAGGGCGAAATTCAGGATGATACTATCCTGATCCCGATTACTGTAATGAAGTACTTCGTCCCATATGAGCGGATTGAGCCGGTCTACCTGGAAGTTCGTCGGGCTTCGGACGTTCCTGCGATCACTCAGCGGGTTAACGAAGTGCTGCACCAGCGCCACCGTGCGAACGCCAGCTACAACATCCAAAATCTTAAGGCGATCCTCGATACTGCTGACGCCGTGTCAACAGTGCTCACAATCGTCTTGATTATCGTCTCCGCTATTGCACTGTTGATTTCAGGTATCGGCATCATGAACATCATGCTGGTTACGGTGACTGAGCGTACGCGCGAGATCGGTTTGCGTATGGCTGTAGGAGCGTCTCGCTTCGACGTCCTTCTTCAATTCCTGGTGGAATCTGTGATTATCAGCCTCATCGGCGGTGCTGCCGGCATCGTGATAGGCCTCGCCATTCCGCTGAGTGTTCGCCTTTTTACAACCCAGGTGCGTGTGCCCATTTCGCCGATATCGGTCTTAGTGGCGTTCGCGGTCTCCTTCACTGTCGGCGTGACTTTCGGGCTTCTTCCTGCGCGCAGAGCCTCGCAGTTGAATCCTACCGAAGCTCTCCGTTACGAATAATTTGTGCATCGGAAAAAGAAATCTATTTGCCCTGGATAGAATCACAGTTCCATATAGGGTAGCGTTAGAGAGCCCGTCGTAATTGAAACTTACTCTCAAGGAGAACATTGCAATGAACTATAAAGATCTAACATCCCCCGAGCCGCGCGTCGGCCCGCGTGCCGAACACCGAGAAGGTCCAGTTGCTCGCAGCATTGAGCAGCATACAGCCAAGCTTCCCTCCGACCTATTCCTCTGGGCAGCCTTAGCTTCCATCGGAACTTCTCTTGTTTTCCAGATCATGGGCGATGAGAAAAAATCCACTTTCGTCGGTCACTGGGCCCCTACATTCCTGACTCTCGGAATCTATAACAAATTGGTTAAGCTGCACGGTTCAGAGGGCGTCTAGGCCTCTCGGACGTTTAGCGGCAGAGCAGCTGATCGACTCTGCCGCTTGTAACCGAAGAAGCTACCAGGATGACGGCGGATCGCTAGCTGGGAAGCTATCCTCCACCGTGACATCGTGAGCTTTGTCAACCTGAGCTTTCTTTGTTTCCTTCCCGTTCTTCCATATGGTCAGCCCAACCAGCGGCACTGCCACCCCTATTACAAAATAAGCAAATTTCAATCCCCGGCTCTGTGCGTCAGTCATTGTTCCCTTCGCTTCATTGACGTGGCCTCTTCTCTAACTGCTACATCATGCCGCAGAAAACTTCTTACCTCAAAGTTGCGTCCATAAGAACATGGCTTCAACAGTTTGGCGCGGCCACTTAACGTTTGGCTTGATCTCGATACCGGTGCGGCTGTTCCGTGCGGCACGGCCAGAGCGTGTTCCGCTGAAGCGTGTTGCTCGAGTGCGATCCGCTGCAACCGAACCCGAGATGCCGGAAGAGGAACCGTACGTCGCTTCCCCTCCTGCGAGATTGGGCAAAGTGCAACCTCTTGCCCGGCAATCTGCCCCGATAGCGGAACAACCATCCCCGCCTGAAGAAGCCCGGCTGGTGCCTGTGCGCCAGGGAAGTATCACCGCAGAAAGCTCAGCCGTCGTGACCCCTTCGTCCATCACCAGAGCATTCCAGGTAGCGCCGAATCGGTTTGTAGAAGTCGCGCCGGAGGAACTCAAGAAGCTGGCGCCCAAAACCTCCGAGCAAATGGGCATACAGGAGTTTGTTTCGTTAAACGAGATCGACCCTGTTTACTTTGAAACGTCCTACTACGTAATCCCTGAGGAAGTTGGAGAGAAGGCCTACAGCCTGCTCTATCAGGCACTCCAGAAGACGAAGCTGGTGGCCGTCGCGGAACTGGCCATGCACAGCCGAAGCCATGTCGTGATTGTGCGACCCGGCCGTAACGGACTGGTCGCGCATACCATGTTTTATTCGGCTGAGGTGCATGCGGATGAGGAGTTTCACGCCACGCGCGCATCGGTCAGCCCGGCAGAGCTGGAGCTGGCGCAAAAGCTCGTTATGGCTCTGGAAACCACCTTTGACCCAGACAAGTATAAAGACACATACCGAGAAAGCCTGGAGACTCTCATTGCAGGAAAAATGGCAGGGACCAAGCCTGAGCCAGTAGCCGAGCCCGAACCTCGCAAGAAAGTCGTTGATATCGCGGACGCACTGCGGGCCAGTCTTTCTGCCCTGAAAAAGCCAGCAACCAAGAGTGCGTCTACCCCGGCCAAGAAGACAAGCCGCGGGTCAGCGTAGATGCCGGATGTAGATTCGAACCGGTTAAGAAGAATGGACTAAAGAGGCAGGAATGGTGGCCAGGGACGGAATCGAACCGCCGACGCCAGCCTTTTCAGGGCTGCGCT
>CAXTYH010000023.1:0-81532 GCA_964248405.1 uncultured Bryobacteraceae bacterium | reverse complement strand
TACGGGCGAGCGTCGCCAGCTCTTCCGCGAGATAGCGGTCGGTGAAGCTGTACATCGCAACGTCCACCGTGCGGGTTGCGTTTTCGAGTTGGGCCAACTCAGCCTGTTCCAGGTTTGTCCCTGGCGAGTACAGGTGTCCCACGGTTTGCGCCGTTGCTGGGAGCGCGGCCAACATAAAACCGAACAGAACGAAAGCTGTCTTTCTCATATGACATCTTAGCCGCCAAGATTGCACAGGAACTAGAATCCGATTAACAGAGCACGAGTTCAACCACTTGTTAAATGCACGCGCCAGAACTCTGGCGGCAAATCTCGCGCGAGGGGACGAACACTGTCGCTAACGCGTCCTCGTAAAACAGTTTAAACCGATGATCAAGCTTCAGCAGTTCGGTGAGAGGTGCGCTGCGAGGCGTGATTACGACGCCCGCTGACATGAGTGCCGGGTTGGAATACCACCCGGGCTTACCCTTTTCGTCAGCATCGAGCCGCTTGAGCTGGTCTGTCCCGTGCAGCGCCGCCCGCCCGTCTATGGCGACCGGCATCCGCAGAGTCCACATCAAGTACCCTCCCCAGGCGTAGGTGTTGTAAAGAGGCCCTGAGAGGCCGCATTTTTGAATGGCCGTAACTGCAGCTTCAGGGAAACCGTTCTGTATCTGGGCCTCGAGTCTCTTACCGGCAAGCCCCTTTCGCGCGACAGGCACAAGGATGAGAACAGCCATAAACGCAGCGACCAAGGAAAAGCGAAGTGAGGGCCGGATGCCGAGTGTGCGGCGGTGTTGGTGGAGATCGCTACCGGCGATGACGAAACTGCCGGCAACGGCGGTCAACCACACATCGCGCAGCGAGTGAAATGACAGAAATATTGACACTATCAGGAGCCCGCTTTCAAACAGCCGAAAACGACCATCCCGGACCATCGCGCCGACCGCGCCGAGGGCCAGCAGCAGAATCCAGAAATCTGACTGCTGACGGAAACTCATGGCCTGGAGCTCAAGGATGAGCTGGTCGACGCCAGGCTGCGAAGCGAGCGAATACGCCGACCGATAGACAGCGATACCGTAGGGGTTCAGCAACGTCGCTGCGAAGCAGCTCGCCACAATCAGCAGAAGTGCTGGGATGTAACGACGCGAAGGCTTCAGAGATCGAGAGCTAAAAGCGGCATCGACCGCAAACAGAGACAGCACTAGCAGGCCGTTTATGAATTGAATGTGGAGGTTCGTCCAGACCGCGAACACCAGAGGGAGCCATAGAAGCGGCCGCAGGCTCTTATCTTGCCGTGACCTCACCATCAGGTACAGCTCAACAACGAAACACAAGATCGTGCATAACCAGGGCCGCGCCGTGCCCAGTGGCAGCATCCCCGCCATCGCAGCACCGGTCAGATACATGGCAAGGCCGGCATCTCGACTCAACCTTGTCAGCAGCCGGTGCAGCACAACCGTGATGGCCAGGAACATCCCGGCCGAGTAGAGCATCAGACCCGCGAGCCCGAGCCGGTGATACAGACCGTACAAGAAAAGGTCGAAGGCCCAACTGTAAGCCTGCCAGGCCCTTCCGAAAGCATCACTGGTAAACGGATCGGTATGCGGCACCGCATGGTGTTGCAAGATCCACTCAGCGGTACGTAGATGCCACCACGTGTCCGGTTCAGCAACCGTTCCCACCAGAAGAATGATCGCCGCCGGAGCGGCATAGACGAGCGCCAGGATCGTTCCTTGGAGCGCACGAGCTGCTTTGCCGTTCCCGGCTTCGGGCGCAATCTCCGGCGAGATCGTCACCAAGCCGTCTTCGGATAAAGCATTTGTGATAGTCACGATATATGTATATCGCAACCACCAGTAAGGAGTGAGAGTTTATCAATCTTCACCTATCAAAAAGAATCTGTTTGATAGGCGTCAGGCCAGGTCCGAACCCGTTCGCCGGTGGCGCTGGCAGCGGCGTACGCGACTTGGTTGGACCCAGGGCCAGCAGCTTCGCGACGAGCCTATCCCGCGTCGCCTTCGTCTCCGCATCTTGCCGATCCATCTCGGCTTTCCGCTCCGCTTGCCGCGCCCTCTCCGCTCGCGCCTCTATGTGCTTTGGAGCCTTGAGCTGAGGCATGAATTGCCGGCCGTGCTTAGGTGGCCCGATGACCAAACCCCGCAGATCGGCCGAAGCTTGCAACTCCGGCCATGCGGTACGCAGCATTGTTATCGCCTCACGAAAGCGCGAGCGTATACGCGATTCATTGGAATCCGCTTGCCAGAACTGGTCGCGGAGCCGGTCCCACGCGATACAGCTTTCCTGAGCCGCAGAGTAGGACCGCCAGATCAGAAAGAACATGCAATCCTGCATCTGCGGCCGAGCCTGAGTCGCAATTAAAAGACTTCTAAGAACCGGAATGCGGTGGCTCATGAAGTCACTTACGAATCCTTCATCGAACAGGACGCCGAACTTCTTTTCCGCTCTCTGCAGAGCGACTGTGCGTTCACCGCCTGTAACGCTTGGAGGCAATGCGCTCCGACGAATGATAGGCATGTTCAATTGCTCTTCCCCGTTCAGGGTTCTTACTACCGTGATGCCCGTCGAAGAGATCCGCTTGAACCTTTCCCTCAGCAGCTCGCGATTGCGTCCGCTCTCATGCTGCTTCATTGCTTTCAGATATTCGGAAGCGTACTCCCACGGAATGAAGGCGGATTGGTCGCGAATAGCTTTGTCGATGAGCCAATACAGCAAGCTACGATCATTGCCATACGCGAGCGCCACGCCCGGACGCAGTGCCGTGAAGATCACTTCCACCTTAGAACCGTCCCCTAGACGGGCGGTATGGGAAACCTGCCGTTCCTCTGTAGGTCGGTAAGGCAAGCTGCAAAAAGCAAAGATTTGAGCGAGCTGTAGGATGTCGAAGACATCTTGGCTCCGCTCTTCTCGCACAAGCTGCAGGCCACTGAAAAGCTCAGCCTGCCCGTTGTTCTTTTCCTGCTTATAGTTCCGGACCCGCTTTCCCTGTTCCATCCGTCTTCCTCTCTGCCCGAGTTGAACCCGACACGATTACGCGCTGACGGCTTCAACCTCTTCAGCGTTCCTTTCCAGATATTCCCTCAGAGCTTCGAGATAAATTGCCTGTCCAGTTGCGGGTAGATTACTACCCGTCCGTGCGGCAGCCAACAGCCGCACGTTCCGGTACGTCACCGCGTCCACCTTGAAGATTTGAGAGATCAACTTCTCTGTATCGGCCGCTTTGTTTGCCGTTACTGTCCGCTTCGCCATCGGTCTAGTGCCCCCTGGACCGTATCCTTACCCGCTCACTCTACCGCATTTATATGTATAGAACTATAAATATAGAGATTTATAAAACCGCACCTGTAGGTATTGGAATAACGCGGGACAGCCCAACATCTCTCGATTTGTTGAGCTTTACGGGCGCAATCAAGCTCAGAACCGTCACCAGCTAAAACCGCACCTGCGAGTCGTAAATCGCCCTAAACACTACAGAAGAAAGCGGTTATCCATTCGCAAGAAGGTGCCAAATCAGTAAACCCCTACGGGTCCATGAATCGAGCGCCCGGCAGAGGAACGGCAGAGGATAAAAACCGCACCTGCGAGTACTAAATAGCTGCAAACAGTTGATTCTTGACAGCTTAGCTTTTCAACAAGGAGGCTGCTACAAAACCGCACTTGCGGGTAGTAGAAACCGCACCTGCGGGTCGTAGGACCGCACCTGCGGGTCGGAAAAACCGCACTTGCGGGTCGCAAAAACCGCACCTGCGGGTCGCCTATATAGAACAGGAGAGACAAGAGGTTTTCAGGAGATTGTCTTACAGGAAAAAACACAGGAGTTTGCTTTGTGGAAAACTCGCAAAACGCACGATCAAGCGCATAACGCAACCGAAGTTCCCAAAGCACCCTGCGGATAGAAAATCAGAAGCTAGAACTTCAATATGGAAGGTGGAAAAGCTTCCATATTGAAGGTGAGGGGGTCGAGCACCTTTGGCTAAAAGCCCAGAGTATTCATAGATCTAGCAGAAAGCAGGGCACAGCGCGTTCGAAGGCTTCGGTGCAGGGTCAAGGCCTCGCAAGGCTCATTCGTCGCCCTACACGCATTATTGCAAGACCCATTCTTCGTCTTGAAAACCACCCTGAGTTCAGCGCGCTTTTACCGCTGGCAGCTCATTCCAGCGTGGCGATCGGAAGTCCGCGCGAAGGTGCCACGGCGCATCCTTCTTGCCTGCGCCCAGCAAGCGGACTGTGTCGCGGCCGAGATCGACGTGAGTTGGTCCACCACACGCCATAGTTTCTCCGGCCTCGTGTGCATAAACACAGACAGGTGCGATGCAGCAACGCCATGCCGCCTCAGCTTTTCGCCGGCACGGGCAGCGTAGCTGACCACGGCCTCACTCATGCGCTCTCAGGACAACACCGGCGCTCCGAAGCTCCGCGTTACGGCGATGCCCTTCCGCGTCGGCTCCAACTCTTCCAAAGGCAGACAGGAACCCCTCGCAGCTCGTAGACGATGCGGCCGCCTACGACCGTCATCATCTTGCGTGCCAGCTCAGCGTCGAGCGCGGCCAAGTCCGCGGCCGACCGCACGCCAATCTCTCGAGTTTTCCGGCCGACGCGCTGCCGATGCCCCAGACCTCATCCACGGGCACTGTCGGCATCAGCTCCGCTCTGACCTTCTCTTCGCGCAGATGCGACCGTCGAAGTAGGACACGATCAAAGGCCAATCCGCTCGCCAACTCACCACTGAAAGGGACAGCTTTCGTTTGTACCACCAGAGGCGAAGGAAAGCGAAGCCAAAGGAGAAAGGAAAAGGGGCCCAATGTTCAGGCCCCCAAACCCCTTTGTTCGAATCTGAGAGTCTAGGAGACCCCGGCCAGCTCCTCTTCTGGCATCTCCCCGGGATCAGCTTCCAGCTCGGCCGATTCCTCCAGGTAATCGAACTTCCGGATCGACAGAGCCACAATCTCCACGGTTTGATGTTCGACTTCCGGGTGTTTCGGGTCCGGGAACCGACGTGTCCGCAGCTCACCTTGGACCAGGACAGGATGACCTTTCTTGAGCTTCGAGGCGAAGCCCGTCAGCTTGTTCCATGCCGCCACGCGAATCCACTCCGTGTTGGTATGGACTTGGCCGTTCCTTTTCCAGGTTTTATTGATGGCTACGGAGAAGCGCGTAACGCGCTTGTTGTTCTGGAGATCCGTGGTGATTGCATCCGCCCCGAGTCTGCCCTCGATTTGTGCGTAATTCTTCATGTGACTGCTCTCCTTTGGTCCCGGCTGGGACACACAGCCCGGAGGGACACCGCAGCCACGTAACTCCTAAGAGCGCGGACGAGGTCGTGATGGTTGTATATCACATCCCCGCGCGTTGCCAAGGGGGAGAGTTTCCGGAGTGGGGACCCGGAGCGTTTTGTGCGAGGGGGGAGGAGTCCGGCACCCCGCCAGGGGCGCGAAGCGAGTCTGACCCGCAGTGCCGCAAGGCGTGGAGTGCTTTTAGCTGCGGTGGTGACCAGACGAGAACAAAGGGACAGCCCAAGAACCTGCGCAGATGGAGGCCGGGGCCGGTCCAGCCTCGAATCTACTACTCAGCCGACGTCACAGGTCGCTCCGGGTCGGCACTTCCATCTTCCTTGGAGTCGTCGTCACAAGGGAATTGCTCGCAATAAAGTTGAATGGCACCATTCAAAATGGCGTTCATGGAGAGACTACGTGAGGTCGATACTTTTTTCAGTTTGGCGTGAAGTTTTACCGGCAGCTTTACTGAAGTTGCCGATTCTTTGCGGACAGAAACGGGCTCGATCGCCTCAACCGTCTTGAGGTTGACGTGTTCGAGAACTTTGATAAGGAGATCGGCCAGCTCTCCACGTTTATTGACTCGCTTACGAAGGCACTTGTTAACGTCGATAGCGAGCCGAACCGGAAACAACACCGTATCAACCATGCATAAAGGGTCACTTCCATATCGCCTGCCTTTCGGCATAGGGCGTGTCAAATATCAGGTCTTTGCGAACCCTGATGTTGAATCTGTATCCAATCGGAATGGTAATCGTCGGTTGGACATTAAGTTGCTTCTGGGCCAGAGTTGTACCAAGTTGGCCAATCTGCTGACCTACCGCGGCGGAGACCGTTTGGTTGACCGTAGGCTCTGCAAAGCCGGTCGTATTGCTGTTCTGTCTTTGACTGAGTTCGACACCCGCAGCGAAAACGCTCGTCAGAGCTGCAATGGCAAATAGCTTCCCATAATGATTATCGACTTTATCCCGAAATCCCGAGAGCCCACGAACATCTTGGCCGTTCAGGCCACCCAGGTCGATTGAGCTGCCATCCGGGAAGATCAGTCGGGTCCACACAACCTGTAGTCCCCGCTGGCCATAGGTGACGCGAGAATTATATGTCCCAATCACTCGCGCGCCTTGCGGAATTAGCAAATACCTCCCTGTAACCGTGTCATAGACGTTCTCCCGAACGATTCCGCGTACGTCACCCGGGAGGTCAGAGTTCATCCCTTGATCCAGCGTGGCCGGAATGTCCCAACCAGCTTTGACCTCAAACCTGCTAATCGCAGTCTCCTTAGAAACGCGCGAGAAGGGGGGTTCGGATTGCGTCTGACGGTTCTTATCGAAATACGCGATCTTTTCATCCTGCCGATTCTGGTCGTCTTCTTGACGGCCAACGCCGGCTCCCGCTGCTCCGCTACCGGGCTGCCCTTGACCACTCGCACCAGCCCTTGAAAGAGAACCCGCGAGCTGCGTTAGGGCATCGACGGGCGACTGTGGCGCCGACGGCCCTCCTCCGCTCCGTCCAGAGGCGCCGCCTTTCGACAAAGAGGAATTTCGTGCAGATAGCTCCTCAGATTGCTGCTGTTCACGTTGCAGCTCGGCCGGCGACGCCTGACGCGGCCCATTGGCCGGTCCCGCCGCGCCAGTACCAGGCTGACGCTGCGCGATCCTTGTGGGTGGAAGATTCAAATCTCCGGCCGGATCACCGGCCGGAACAGAGCTTCGGTTGCCGCCCAGTACATCCTCCCCCGCCACGGCGGGCTGGACTTGATCCCGTTGGCCGAGCACAGAGGCCCTTTGTTTTGCTTTTGTCTGGAGGTTGTCCGTGAGCTTGTCGGCGGCACCGGCAGCGGACAATACTGGCTTATCCGTGGTCGCTGTCCCGATTGCCGCCTGCTTTTGCTTCGCTCCATGCTTCAGAATGCCTATCACAATCGCAAGGAGCACGATGGCTACGAGTGCCATCGCACCGAGCCGGATCTCCGTGCGCATCTTCGCCGCGCGAGGGGACTGTGGGTTCAGGTCAATTGCCTTGCTCCCAGCAGCGACCGGCTGCTTGATTCCCTGCGGGGAACTCTTTTTCGGTTCCGGAATTTCCTTCGGTGTGTTCGCCATCACTTGCCCCTCGAAAGCGCACTCTTACGTGCAATTTCAACCTTCGTCACAGCTTTACCGGAGCCAATCACAAGTGCCGCCCGATCAAAAAGCCGGTCCACGATGTACAGATTCCCCTTGACCCTGTAATTGACGATTTCCTGCGCCTTCTCACCTTTGAGCTTTGGATTTTCTACAACCAACGCGGGGAGGTCCTGATGCAGCACGGCGTCCGGCATGGTGATGAACGTCTTGGAGCCGTCGTCCATGACGCGGATCGGGCGAACCACTGCGTTGCCGCCCTTGATCTCGTAATCAAAGTTCAGGTTGTCGATCGCATCGCCCGTCACCGGCGTTACCACCTGGGCAGCTTCGCGGTCCGCCTTCGCAACCCTCTCAGCAGCAACAAAATTAGCCCATTTTTCGTCCTCATCTTCTTTATAGGAGAACGCCGTCCGTGCCATATATTCCGCATCACGGGACACCAACCGCAAGTAGTACGTCCGCTTATCCGTGGTAATGACTAAATTGGTGTCCAAACCAGCCGCATGCGGCTTGAGCATCACGAGCGGTTCGAGGTTGGCACCTTTGCCGCTAGAGCCGGGCATGATCTCCCAACGAACGGAATCTCCAATGGCAGGCTCATTCGTCAACGTCTCCCCGGGCTCTAGCTCGATAATCGAAATGTGCATGGGAGATGTGACCACCGTTGGAAGTCCGGCACCGAACACATACGTAACTCTGCCATCCTTGCTTGCTTCCGGCAGGGCGCTGTCCATCTTTTCCGCATCCGCAATCAGCAACGCTTTCTGGGCCGAAGCCGACAGCGGAGCTGCGGGGGGCGGTGCAACCGCCAGGTGCACGGCTGCTGACCGTGAGGCTGAGCTACGGTAAACGGGACCGGTCACTACCCTAGACGGGCCTACACTCTGCGCCCGTACCGCACTGACGGACGGAACTGCAGGCCCGCTTGCCTGCCGACCGTTCAGCTCGTCTAAGGCCTTCTGGAATGGATATACTTTTGTATCCGTAACCGGGGTAATTGCCGGTATCGCAGGAGTCCCGGCAGCCGGTTTTCGCCCGGACGCATTTTGAGCAGCGACTATGCTTTGTTGAGCGTTCACCGAGGTTTCAGGCCCAAGAGTTAGAAATGCAGAAGACACGCCGACGACCACAAGCCGACCTGTCCAGACCTTCAGTCTTCCACCCAATTTGCTTTTGCTCGCCATCACATTCTCTCCACTTCTTGCCCCACGGCGGGTTTTAGGCCCAGCTCTTGACGCGCGTAGCAGGCTACACGCTTCGTGACCAGGTGATCGTTGTCACGTAGATTCCCAAAGGATTTCTGCGAGCCGTCACTTCATCTTTCGGAGGAGCGATGAGGATGCCGACTACTCCCTTCCACTCTTGTTTTCCAGTGAGATTGCCCAGCTTGTCTCGCGTCGTTTCCGACCAGTTCAGCTCGTAGCTCGTAGGCGTCAGGGAGGCGATATTGTGAACCTCTACCTGCGTCGTCCCTTGCTTCTCGAAGGGCGAATCAGAGGTGTAGAACTGTTTCAAGAGGTTTTCTGCGGCCGAGCCGTTCGCCGTCATGTCGAAAGCCTTGGTGATGTCAGATTTCATCACCATTGCATCGCTTGAGACCGAGCGCGTGTCCTCGACATACTCCTGCAACCGGGCTCGAATGAGCCGCGGATCGGCCACAGCCGCTTCCGTAGCAAAGCCCTGCCCGACCACGTTCTGAAGGCTGTCTACCGCCACAACGTACGGGACCACGTAGGACCGCTTCATTTCATAGAGAAGCGAAGCGCCCGTCAGCAGGGTCACCGCAGTCATTCCAAAAAAAGCCGCTCTCCAGTTCTGTGCTCGGCTGATCAGATCGCCATACCGCTCATCCCACGCAGCTCGCGCGTTCAGATACGTTTGGCTCACGCCTGTTACTTCGTTGTCCGTCACCATAGAAGTCCTCTTCAAAATTTCCTGTTATTCGCCGCTATCGTGACCAATGTTCGGTGTTGTCCCGTTTATCCGGCCCCCGTCATCTGGCAACCGGTTCAGTGCCCCCTCAAGGTCATTCATAAGCGAGCTGGTGCGCCGGACCAGACCGATGCCTTGCTTCGCCGCAGATTCCCTCGCCTCATGCTCGGCGCGAATTGCTTCCTGAGGGCTCCCTCCGCTGTCCAAGGCCGCTACCCGTGCGTCAGAACCCGCCTTGCGCACCGCGTCTTGAAACTCTTGTTGAGCTTGGTCAATGCCAGCCGCCGCGTTTGCTCGCGTCGCATCGGCATTCTGACCCCGTTCAGCACGAGCGTTCCCAGTAGCAACCGCCTGGTTGCCGTCTGCTTCCGCAACGTCACCCTCGCTGTCACCGCCGCCGTTGGAGCCGCCGTGCGCCTTGCCAGGGTCACTCTGCGAGCTTAGAGTGCCGCCATCAGAATCCGCGTCAAGTGAAGATGGCACCGACGGCTCGCCTACACCACCGCTGCTGGCTGGATCGAGATCGAGGCTGGCCGGGGCTTCTACAACAATTCCCTTCCCCGACATCTCTGCTGCTGCGGTCGAGACACCGCCGCTGCTGCCGGCCAACTCCGCAGCGCCTGCGGCCGCTCCAGCTCCACCCGTCGCGGCTGCTGCCGCAGCCGTGACCCCCATTTCCGCACCTCTCATTGCGGCTGCCTGTGCAACTTGCTGCACGTCGCTGCCTACCCCAGAGCTCGAGCTTGAACCAGTCGCGTAGTTGGCACCTGCAAATGCAGCCGCGCCAGCCGCCGCACCACTGGAGATGACATCACCACCGGACATTGAGAGCCCGCCACTCGCGACGTTTGCCGCAATCTGCGGAATCGTCCAGCAAAGAAGGGCATAAATCAGGATTGAAGCAACGAGGCCAAACTCGGCCTGCACACCGGTCCAACCGCTCGAAAAGCTTCCGCCATCCAGGATGTCCGGAGTGTTGGCGATTGCATCTGCTGTAGCCACCCATTGTGTGTACAGGGTCTGTCCAAGGCCGATCAGCAGTTCCAGCACCATGATCCGCACCCCGGCGCTGACCACCATGCCCATGTACTTCTCGGTATAAGGGACCGTCCAGCGAGAGCCACCAAACCCCAAGAAGATGTATCCTGCTCCGACGACGACGTAAGCTTCGACCATAGCCATCACAAAATGGAGTGCGATGACGACGTAAGCGATAACGATCAGAAAAGCACCAAGCGCTAGGATCAGGGCCGGAGCGAGGCTCCCTACGCCAGACACAAGAAGAGAAATTGGATTGGTAATCGCGGAACTAGCGGCAGTCGAAGCAGCAGCTTTGAGCATGTGTCCGGCGAGCTGTACTCCAGCGCCCATGATGTCCGAAGCACTCAAGGTAGAAACGTTCACTCCACCCGCCGTACCACCCAGGTTGATGAAAAAATTGACGATAGCCGAGATCCATTGAGCGCCGTTTTCTAAGAGAACAGCGAAAAATCCTATCGTTAGGATTTTCCTGATAAACCCGGCCATCCAGCCCTGCAGCTCAGAATGCTGAATCACTAAGGTTATGCATGTCCAGGTGAAGTCGATCGTTGCCAAAGCCCAGAACAACGCCTGTGCGATAGGCTTGATCGCTGCGATCCAATTGTTCGTCCCCGCAGCAAAGTAGTTGACGACGGTGCCTGGCCCCGCCCCGTTGAAGCCGACGCCATCAGCGCCGGTACTCGGCAACGTGGTCTGTGCACCCGCCAGCAGCGGCAAGGTAAGTAGGGCTAACGCCATGAACAGTTGCAACCAAACTACTTTCTTCTGTACGCCTGCCATAGCGCCCCCATTTTGTTAGGACTTCGGTGCCTTGCCGTAACCCGAGTAAATGTCCTTTGGTACGAAAAACATGACGTGCGCGGTAGCCGTACACACTCGCCCCTCAGTGGTCAGGGACCAATCAGCCGCTGCGCCCCGAGAAACAGAACCACAATCCGGACTCACGCTTTTTGCAACCTCTTGGTGTTTCGAGAGCCAATCCTGAATAGTGGCGGTGTCAAGGTTGTCCAGATCGCCAGAACCAGCGGCTTCGACACGGGCAACAATCGGTGATTTAGAGAGCACACTCCCTGTAGCGGGAGCGTTGGACTTGCAACCGGCCAGGAGACAAAACCCTGAAGCCATAGATAAAAAGATCGCCCTTTTCACTGTCATAACGTTTCCCCTTCCTCTGCAAAGCAGGGGTGTAACACACGCACATCTAGCGATATACGTATATCACACCCCGGCTGTCTATGGATGACCGTAACCCGTGTAAACGTCGGAGGAGCCGAAGAATCCCAGGGCACGGTGTTGCTCGTCCGTCTGGGATATCTGCTGCGCCTGGAAAGCTGCTTTTGATTGCATGTCCGCCATCATCAATTGACGGAGCTTCATAAGCTGCTGGACTTGCATGGCCGCGATCTGACTGCCCACTTGAATCGCTTTTAGCTGACCATCACTGCTTTGTGACATATCCTGTAGTTGTTCAATCAGGTCCTCTTCGTTGTCGAGCTGCGAGTTCTGCAAGCCGGCGGCGTCCAGAGCTGATTGTGTTGTGTTCATCGAGGTCTGCGACCACTGAGCGTACCTGGATGAATAGTTGGTTGAAGGTGCATAGCCTACCGAGGCGAATTTCGACGTGAACTGCGAGTCGAGATTGCCCATGGCATACGACAACGAGTTTCCACGCTGGACAACCCCTTGAAGACCAACCAGGTCGTTACGGATCGGCCCGAAGAACTGTGTGCCGATGATCGTGCCGTCCTTGATTTGGCGTTCGTATTGGCTGAGCTGGGTGTAATATTGCTCGACCTGCTGCGAATACTCCATCACAAGCTGAATGTTGTTAAGCAGCTGAGTAAACTCAGACGCAAGCGGATAAGGGCTGAGGCCCCCCGCGCGAGCAGGGGGGGGCGTGCCGAGCGTCAGCAGCCCGCACATCGCCACCCCCGCAGAGATTTTTTGCCAAATCGCCATCACTTCACACTTTCTTCCAGCTTCGTGACCGGTAAAGCATTTTGGTAGAGCGCAGCCCAATCGAGCAGCGCAGGCGTCCCCGTACTTGCAGCCCGGAGACGGAGCCATTCGTAAACCCAATCTGCGCCGTAGCGTTCCTGCATGGACTGAGCCAATCTCCGGTTCTCCACCGAAGACACACCTACGAACGAAAGACCAGCGGCCCCAATTCCAAGCGTCACTAGACGCCGGCCATCCGCTGAAGACACGTAGTAATGCAGCTTGGGAACTGCCTTTGCAATCATGGTGATTTCACGACTGTTCAGGCCGATCCGTTGATAGAAAGCCCGGGAGATTTCCGTGTTGGCTTCGGTATTGGCCAGCAGAATCTTCGTTGGGCAGGACTCGAGAATCACGTCCGAGATGTCAGAGTTCATCACGTCCGAAAGACTTTGGGTTGCCATCACAACAACCGCATTCATCTTTCGCATCACCTTTAACCACTCACGAATCTTGGAGCGGAACTGGGCATGGCGCAGAAACACCCACGCCTCGTCCAACACGATCAGCGTAGGGGAACCGTCAAGCCGCTTCTCTATCTGCCGGAAAAGATAAAGCAGCACGGCAATGAGACCGCGGCTGTTTGAGTCGCCAGAACCCATCAGGGTATCCATCTCGAAGACAAGGAACCGTGAGTCTCTAAGTTTGTCCTCTGACGCATCGAGGAGGGAGCCGTTGGAACCCACCGACGTGTAGTTCATCATCGCGTCGCGCACTTCGCGATCCTGAACCGTGGCCACGAAATCCATCAACGACCGGCTCTCAGGAACCCGCGCCAATTTCTGAATCGCTTCATTGATGAGATTCCGAATCTGCGCCGTGACCGTAACGCCGCCCATCGTCACCAGGGTTTCGATATAGTCGGCTGCCCATGACCGGTCACTTGACGTGCCCAGGTCCGCGAGCGGGCAGAAGTTGATCGAGTCGCGCTCACCGCCCAGATCGTAGAAGTTTCCTCCCGCAGCCTGGTTCAGAACGAACATGGAATACCCTTTGTCGAAGCAGACCACGCGGGCATTCGGGTAACGGAACCACTGAGCTACCAACAGGGCCAGCATCGTAGACTTTCCAGAACCCGGAGGCCCGATCACAACCGTGTGCCCGAGGTCCTGTACGTGCAGATGAAGCCGGAACGGTGTGGCTCCGGTCGATGTGCACAGCAAAAGAGGAGGGCTGGCCGCTGGCATCAGCGAGGAGGGGTTTACCTTGTGCCCTGTCCAAATCGCGGCGATAGGCAAGCAGTCAGACAGGTTGAGCGTGTGCATCATGAAGCGGCGCGGATTCCTGTTGCCCTCACCGGGCAAGCTCCCGCACCAGGCTTCCAGTGAGTTCATCTCCTCGACCCGCGCACCAAAACCGCCGTTGCGCAGAATCTTGACCACATCCCCTACCTTGTCATCCAGGTCGCTTCTGTTCGAGTCCAGAATGATGATGTGTGACGAATACAACGCGAACTGGACATCTCCGGCCGCAGCGACACTCATCGCCGAAGCAGCGTCCGTGGCCATGCGTACAGCGTGCTGATTGATGACACCCTTATCTTTGCCCATAAGCTGAGCCATGAAGCTGCGCTCCATGCCCCGCCATTTCTTGAACAGTCTTTCGAGCTTGCCGCGAGACTCCTCCGGATCGAGCAGGAGCGCCCGCGTGTTCCAGCGATACTCAAAGGCAAGGGAGTCCAACGCAGCCAGGAAGCCCGGTGTTGAGACAGACGGGAAACTGTCGATCGCAATTACAGCCATGTGCCGGCCGCCAAGCACCGGCTTTGTACCCCCTACGAGATCTATGCCGCCAATGATCTCGTGCAGAAAGATGGGGATTTCTGGAAGCGCAAACTTGTAATCGAGACCCTGAACCGCACGGCGGACGTAGCGGAGCTGGTCGTCAAAATAGAAGTCGTTACCGAACTCATCCACTTCCACGACCCGCTTGAGGCGACGGGCCTTGAGCAGAAGTGAGAGCTGCGCGTCAAAGGTTTCCGCTTTGCCCTTGAAGTAGTCGAGAATTCGCGTAGCAATCCCTTCGTCGCTTTCCTTCTCACCAGGGGCCGAAAACATATAGCCCTTGATCTTTTCCTCCTTCTGCATTGGTGGGAGGTAGGTGAGGTTGAGGTAGTAATCCGTTTCAAAATGACTCCCCTCCCGCATGAAAGTGTTGCGCCGCTCCCGATCAATCAGCTTCGTTACGAGGTCAGGGAAATGACCTTCGGCCGGGTAAGCCGGCGCGCTTCCCCGGATCACGTCGCAATGAATCATCCATCCGCTTCCGAGCTTCAGAAGGCTATTGAGCTGGCTACTCAAACCTGCCATCTCCGCATGGGTTGCAGAGGCAAGATCAGGACCACGAAAGGCCCAAGTTGCCATCAAGCCGCCATTCTGAAGCATGAGAACGCCGTCATCAACGAGCGAGGCATATTGCAACAGGTCAGGCACTCCGGAGACGGTCCTACGGTACTCAGCTAGTTTCATCACTTCCTCCCGACTCGGCTTAGGAGTCGCTTCCCTGCCCCACTACCAACCCTTCGGCGCAGTCTTTGCCGCGCGATCTATGCCGGATTGACCGGGGTAATAATCGCGATACTGAAAGTGTTTGAACATGATCTTGGACATGATGGGATCGGCCTTGCCCATCCTCTTCAGGATTGCCACGGACAGAAACCAAAGACCCAGGCCGAGAGCGGTAGACCACCAGGTCTGAATCAGGGCGACCAGAATGACGGCCACCAGCGCCGACAACAAGACCCACTCGCGCTCGCCACCCATAATCAAGTTGTGACGGTTTGCGGATTCATGGAACTTTACTTCACGCGGAACATCGAGCTGCGTCATAAATGGACCTCACTGCCCTCGGAACGTTCCCTTGTATGCACGTAATGCAGGCCCCATCTCGGGAACCTGCATCACGCTGTTTGGGTTGAGGAACGTTAGAAAATGACTGCGGTCGCATTGGTGAAGAGCTGCGTCACCAGCGAGTTCGCGGTCAGAAGAATCGCCAGGACGAGCACGACGTAGGCCATACGCTTGCCGAAATCCGAGATTTCACCGCCGAAGATCAGGACCGCGCCCGTAATGGCAATCGCGATCACACCAATAGCCAGGGCCACCGGACCTGAGAGCGAGGACTGAAGCGCCTGGAGTGGCGTTTCCAGCGACGAGAGAGCCGTGTTTGCCGAGGCATGAGCGAGCGGCGTGGTGACGGAGCCGATGCCCGCCAGGATCAACAGACGACGCGCCTGAATACGGAGAATGGCCAGCTTGCGAAGAACATTGGTGGAGAGGACCTGGTTGCTCATCTGAAGATGTTTCCTTTCGCGGTTGAGAACTGCGCTGGGTCGTTGTGAACATGCGGCCAGGCCGCAGTCACCGGGAGCTAAAAAATCGTTGCGGTTGCACTCGTAAACAACACATGCACGACGTTGTTGGCCGTGAGCAAAACGCCCAGGACAAGCACGACGTACGAAGTGCGCTTTGCAAAATCTGTAATTTCCCCGCCGAAGATCAACACCGCTCCGGTCAGCACCATGGCAATAACGCCGATTGCGAGAGCCACGGGGCCTTGTATAGAAGCCTGCAAAGTCTGTAAGGGGGTTTCGATCATCGCCAGGGATGTATTGGTAGAAGCCAATGCGCCCTGATTTGTGACCGCCACCAATGCAAGAGCCAGCAGCGCGTTTCGAGTCAACGCCACTTGTGCCTTTCTGCCCAGAGAGTTCTTCATCCCTTTCCTCCTTCTCTGTTTGGTTCAGGGGTTGAGTTTCGCCGGCAAAGTCGCGCGGCTAAACGTAGGTCAGTTGATAGCGACCGTCACGATACCCAGTCACCACGCCAATTTCCTTCACCTTGCGACCCGCCGCCAAATCCGGGTCCGCTTCGATGAAGACGACAAGATTGACCGCTTGCGCGATCCAATCTTGCCGGGGAGCTTCGGTTGCCTCCGCAACCAACGCCTCCAGTCGTACAAGCGCAAGCTCGGCGTTGTCGGCATGGAGCGTAGCGAATCCACCGCCATGACCTGTGTTCCAAGCCTTGACAAGAGCGTCAGCAGTGCGGCCACGCACTTCGCCGACGGTGATGCGCTTTGGAATCAATCTCATGCTCACGAGCAAACAATCCAACATTGAGAAATGCCGCGAGGACAGCAGGCAAAGCGAGTTGGGAACCTCGCAGTTGAGTTCCGGGGTGTCCTCGATGATGATCGTGCGGTCATTCGGCGTGAGCCGCGATTGTGCCTTGAGCAACGAGTTGAGAAGCGTTGTCTTACCCGAACCGGTGGAGCCGGCGACGACGATGTTCCAGCGATGCAAAATCGCGTGTTCAAGGACTTCAACATGATCCATGCCCTCAACTTCAGCGACGAAGTTCGCACGCTGACGCATCCGATTGTTCGGATCGTCTCGGCGGGTAAGAACCCCTTGAGCGGCGACTTCCTGCAGGCTTTGCACCTTATCCGCTCTACGCCGTATCGCAAATACAGGAGCACTCGCGACAGGTGGGAGTATCGCCTCGAAGCGACTTCCAAAGATGGGAAGATCACACTCCAGAACCGGGTTCTGATCGTTGACGACCGTGTTGCCGCGCAACCAGGCCACCGTGCCAATCAGCATGCAGGCTTGGCTATCAACCATTTCGCCAATGACAGTGAAACCTGAGCCACGCCGCTTCGCCCAGAGCTTTCCATCGGCGTTGAGAACAACATCCTCTGTCAGAACATTTTCAAGCTCACCGCGAAGAAGAGGTCCAAGCTCGCGCAGGAACTTCTCTTCTATGCGGCGATCAATTGGAACGGGACCGGGAATTACGACTGCAGGGGAGCCCATATACTCTGTCCTTCCGTAAGCCCGCCTCTTGCTCTATGCGGGGTAGGTGGCGTCCGGATGTGCTGGTGAAGCGGTGATATACTTATACCACCAGGTCACTGCAGATCATCAAATTGCCAGTCTTCTTACGAATCAGGGTCGGTCTGGGCTCAGTTACCAGGACACGCGGAGTAGGGGAACGAGACTGCTGTATATCACAGCACAGTACAACTAAAGTGGGACCGAAGGCAACCGATGAAATTTCAGAGGCATCGTCTGCAGCAAGTTTTCACAATGCTCGCTGTTCCGGCCGTCGCCATCGCCGCGGGGTATAGCCTCGGTTTTCGCTGGGCAAGGACTCCTTCCCTCCCCCCAGGCATCTACCGGGTCACAAGAAACCCTGCTGACCCACTCATTTCGTTCTGCCCCACGGGGGATGCCAGCACAGATTCCGTAGCCCGTGGATACCGCGAGAATGGCCTCATCTGTCCAGATCGACACGCACCACTGCTGAAACCCATTGCGGCACGACCCGGGGATCAGGTCATTGTCAGCAAAGATGGGGTCACGGTAAACGGTAGATTACTGCCAAATAGCAAACCTTCGCTTCTAGACGGGCAGCGCCGACCGATGCACATTTGGCCTGTTGGAACATACACCGTTCAGCCGCATACGATGTGGGTCGTATCCACCTACAACAGGGCAAGCTACGACTCGCGGTATTTCGGACCAATCCAAACCGGCGACTTCATCCAATATGCCCGTCCCGTCTGGCTCTTCGCCCACTGAGAGGCAGGTACAGGCTCAGCTCGCCGCAATGCGTTCGGCGAGCTTTGAGCTTTTGCTCCTTAATTTCGACGACGACTCCAAAGCAAGTCTATTCAGCAGTACAGCAGACGGTGTAATGCGCCGTTTGCCTTGGCTCCGTGCGCAGAACGCCAATGGAATGAACATCAATGTGCGTCCAGTTGGAAGCCACTTGAGTCTTCTGGACGATCTCAGTCTCCCGCAAACCGAGGAGCTGTCAGCTCAGGGTTTCGAGCCTTGCCTCATCGTAGAAACCTCCCCCAGCAACTACCAGGCATGGCTAGACCACGGACGGGATCTGACCGCCAATGAAGCGACATCCGCAGCGCGAATGCTGGCGGATCGGTTCGGCTCCGATAAAGGAGCTGCAGGGCGAAGACATGCCGGCAGACTCGCAGGCTTCACCAACCGCAAGGAAAGCCGCCGTCTCACTAACGGTCTCTTCCCTTTCGTCCGACTCGCTCACTCCGGGTCACGTATCTACACAGCATCGAGTGCGTTTCTCAGCCAGGTTGGATCAGCCGTCGCCGTCACAACGAAGCCTTACCTCCCAAAGTCGTTTACGCCAAAGGTCGACCGTGCTCTGCTCACCATCGACCGTTTCCATGCTGACGCCCGGTACGGCGGGGATTTGAGCCGCGCTGACTTTGGTTACGCCATCTACGCAATCACGCACGGGGTTGAGGATAGCGACATCGAGGCCGCGATACTTCAAAGGGACATGAGCAAGAAGGGCAATCGACTTGCCCAGGTGCGTTACGCGAAGTACACCGTCCGCCGCGCGAAGAAGTCAGTCGGCAACTAAGCCAGCATCGTGTCTTCGTGCCATGCTAGCAAACCATTCGAGTACCCTACCCGTAAACACCGATAAATTTATACAGGCTCCGTACGAGGACTTTTGCGTACTAAACTTGTAACCATGATTATCACTGTAGCCGGTTACAAAGGGGGTGTCGGGAAGACCACGACCGCGGTCCACATCGCCGCCCTTCTCGCACTCGGAGGCAAGACCCTGCTGGTGGATGGTGACAAGAACAAAAGCGCGACACGATGGAGCGCCAAAGGTCACTTGCCGTTTACCGTCTCAGGTGCGGCCGAGGCCGTCAAGATACGGCCATCGTTCCAACACCTCGTTATCGACACCCAAGCAAGACCCGACACTGAAGAGCTGCAGGACCTCGCAAAGGGTTGTGACCTGATGATCCTGCCTGCGACGCCGGACATGCTCTCCCTGGACGCTCTAGGGCTCACTTTGCAGGCACTGGCGGCAATGAAGGGAGCCTCGTTCCGCGTTTTAATGACCATGGTCCGACCCAAACCAAACCGCTTTGCCGATAGCGTTCGGGAAGAACTGATGAGCCAGAAGATTCCGGTATTCGAGAGGACTATAAGCCAGTTGATCGTCTTTCAAAAGGCCGCGCTCGATGGAGTCACGGTCCGCGCAGTAAAGGGTGATCGGATGGCAGCAGTTGCGTGGGGTCAGTACCAGGATGTAGTGGAGGAGATCGGAGCATGAAGTCTTCAGAGCGTCCCAGTCAATTTGCCGGCTTGCTGAGTTCAGTCCATAAACCTCAAACAGAACAGACCGTAACCGAGCCAGAGGAAGCCAAAGCCGCCGATCGAGCCCGGCCCAAAACGAAGGAAACGCCGGCGACAGCAGAGAAGAAGACTGGCCGGCCAGCCGGAAAGCGCAGTGACCCAGAGACGACCCAGGTCACCGCCTACATCGACATCCAGACCCACGAGGACATCAAGGTGAAGATCCTCCGGGAACGTCGGCAAACCGGTATCCGCAATTTCAGCGGACTTGTTCAACACCTACTGGACGAATACCTGAAAGCCTAATAAATCTGCCGAACGGCAAAGCCGCCCTGTGATGGGCAGCTTTGCCGTCTTCCTACGAAGCAACTTTCGTACGCAAAAGGCAATGTACGTTGCGACTATTCAATTCTCAATACACGAAGAACTTAGCGCGACAGCCAGTGCATCAGGAACGCGCCAAAGAGAACGAGTATAGCTCCGGCGAACAAACCTTCAGCACGCGCCCGCCACAGGTTCTTTCGCTCCGGAATCCCTAGGGCATTCTTCACTGCAGACAACGACAACGCAGAGGCACTTTCCGCGTCTTTCAACAGCTCGGTCCTCAAACGGGAAGCCTGAGCACCAAACTCTTCGGCAATGGCGGCCCGAGTCAAATCGGCTACACGAGCGCCAGATGCCGAGATGATTGACGCCTGGCTAGCCATTAGAGCTTTTTGATTGACCGACCAAGCCTCCAGCACTCTCCTAAACACAGCGGCGACCAG
This sequence comes from uncultured Bryobacteraceae bacterium, assembly GCA_964248405.1. Lineage (GTDB taxonomy): Bacteria > Acidobacteriota > Terriglobia > Bryobacterales > Bryobacteraceae > Bog-105. Next base: position 61,254 of record CAXTYH010000023.1, on the reverse strand, counting down.
GATGAGGGAATCGCCTTCCCGCAATCGGACGCCACATTCTGTAAAGGCCGCTAAGGTGAGCTGCTTTGCCCATTCTTGTCCTTCATCGGTTTGTGGCATCAAGCTCCCTCCACAAGGGCGCTATGTTGTCGAACAGCTCGTCTTTGTGGACACCAAGACGATGCTTAGTGATGAAGTCCAGCTCTTCGACATCGTTTGCCGTCAGCAGTGTTCCACCGTGAAGGGCGAGCTGGTGAAGATCCGCCATGGTTGCCTCATCCGGTAAGGCAAGTTCGACCAGGCCAAGAACCTTTGAGGTGTTGTTCTCAAACACGCTCATCTCGTGGAAGTCTTTGCCCCCAGACCGTACAGGACCACGCAATGGGTTTACCCAGACGATCACTTGCTTGCCCTGTACACTCGCCGCCATGTCATTGAAGTTGCTCACTGTATCTGGCATCTCTGGACCACCGACGATGACGGAATGGATGAGTACACGACGCTTCTGAGCTGCTAGAAGACCTAAAATCTTGTACTTCGTCAAATATCGCAGAACATCTTGATATGTCGAGGCTCCGACATCAAGCAGGTACGGACCTGGTTCAGTTGCCATCCTCTTCACTACAGCATCGAACTTGACGGAATCGAATCGGCTGTCCGTAAGGAGGTCGATCTTTTCAGCATGTAAAGACGGGATGCGAGCCAGCATCGCATTACTCTGATCCAGGTCGAGCACTTGCATGGGTTTACCAGCGTTTGCAGCATATTGAGCTAACAAGGAAGCGATGTACGTCTTTCCAATGCCACCCTTGGCAGCAAGGATGATGTGTACGTCATTCTCCCATGGAGGGACACCATTGTCTTTTGCCGCCATTGAGCCTTCTCCTTACACGAAGTCCTTCATCGTGGGTGTCCTATTTGTACCATGCTCGACACGCTTCGGCCTGAAGATGGGAACGCCATTCCTTTCCGGAACTGTCTCCGTTTCCTTTCCAACGTTCGGGACCTCAGGTGACGCTGGAATCTGGTGACCTACTGACCCCGAAGTATGGCCGGAGCTAGAGGGGGGAGGAAGTGCAGTCGGAGTCTTGGATTGCCTCGCACGATGAAGGGCGACGTTGAAGGCGTTGACGGAAGGGAAGACAATACCGACCGTCTTCAATGCCTCTCGACAACTATCGATGGAGGAACCCTCTGATAACGCCTTATCGATCCCTGGAAGGGCATGGCGGAGTTTCGCGGCCCGTGACTTCGGTTCAAATAGCCCCGCCGACTCCAAGGCTTTCAGGCTTTTCTCGGCTACTCGACTCATAGACTCTCCTCGGCAAGCACTTACGATGGAATTACGGTCAGCTTACGGCATACTTACGCTTACGGTCAAATTACGGTAAATGTACGGTGTCCTTACACACCTAGAGCTAAGGGCGGTAGAAACAGCCTTAGAGGAACATAAAGGGGTGTGCCCTACGGGGTTGTTTTCAGCGCTATGCTATTTTCTTGCAATGAGATAGGAGGGTACATTCGCAAACGTTGTTGACGCACATTTGTACCCTCTTGTATTCTGGCGCGCAATGCCGCCGAAAACCCGTCCTCCAGCTCGAAAACACCTCCGCGTAAGGCTTGACACCGCCGCAATGGAATACGCCCTTGGCCGTATCAAAGAAGGGCGCTTCCGGAGCGTGAGCGCTTATCTGCAGCATCTGGTGAACCGGGAGCGGACCGGAGCCGATAGCCCGATGGCTCATCTTGAAGAGAAGCTGTCTCAGACTCTCTTAGCCGTCCGGGACGAGGTCGCGGCCGTCCACCTCAGCGCCGAGGGCAATAATGCATTTCTTCACGCCCTGGCGAAATACCTGCTCGTCAATCTCCACGAGATGGCCGGCGAGGAAAAAGAAGCACTGCAACGAACGGCTCCCTCTCGCTATGAGCGGCTTCTCAAAGTTGCAGGAACAGAATTAGCCCTGCGGATGGATGAGGGCGGTGTCGATGCCCCGCGCTAACGACGACGGCCACAGCATTCGCGTAGGGGGCGCCCGCAGCCTTCGCCGCACTGATGAGATCGGCAAACTTCGCAACATCTGTCAGGGCATGAAGCGAATGCTTCAGATTGCCCACCAGAGCCGCAGGCGATCCGCTGCGAAACGAAGTGTCAAGCCAGTAGGCGCGGTCGCACTGAAGCAACGTAGTGCAGTCAGGGTAACGTACATGAAAGCGAAGAGTGCGGGTCACTGGTATGCACATGGGTCGTACATGGAAAGGGAAACCGCTGCAGGGAAGAGCGCAGGTTTTTCAGGAACCACAAAAGGGATCGGCGTTGCATCGACTTTGCAAGCCTGGCAGGCAGCGGGCGACGAGCGAATTTTCAAAGTAATCATCTCTCCTGAAAACGGAGCACGGCTTGACATGGAAACCTATACCCGAGAGGTAATGGATATGGTGCAGAAAGATCGCCCGGACGAACGCCTTGAGTGGGTCGCTGCTGTGCACACCAATACGGATCATCCCCATATTCACGTTGCGATACGCGGCGTCGCTCTCAATGGAAAGGAAGTGCGTTTCTCCCCTGAGTTCATCAAGGATGGCTTTCGCGGACACGCTGAGGAGATTGCAACGCGTAAACTCGGCTACCGGAGTCAACAGGATGTCCGCCGCGATCTCATGAAGCAAATTGACCAGGCGCGTGTGACAACCCTAGATCAGCAGCTGCGCAAGCTCGCTCAAGCCGACGAGCAGCACAAGACATTGCGCATTTCGCTACAAGACCAAAAGCTCAAAAAGATCGAGCCTTCTCAGGCGGTTCGAGCATTCGCATTAGAACGCCGTCTCCAGCACCTTGTCACCATGGGTCTTGCCGAGGCTCAGCAACCTGGTGAGTACACGATCAAGCAGGATTTCCTTGCAACCCTCAAGACAGTCCAGAGCGTAGGCGACAAACAGAAGATGCTCCTTCGCCACATGGACGCGGCTTCCGCGACGACACTGCCTGTCGTCAGTGCGCAATGGAAAGATATCACCGTGCTGCAGGGGCGTGTTCTCGGTCATGGTGAAATCGAGGGAAGCGAGAAGCGTTACATGCTCTTTGAGGGGATCGACGGCAAGGTCTACCACCTACCCCACCGGAAAGACACCGAGGAGCTACGTTCCCAGCGACATCTCCGTAAAGGGGAGTTTGTCACTGTGAAGCGAGAGCGTGGAAAGGTGGCGTTCGTGGAGATGGGCCATGCCGAGCACATTCTCCGCGACAAGGATCTCCTAGCTCACATCCCATACCGTCCTGCGGTTCAGGAACCGCCGCGTCCGGGATGGCTGGGGAAGTTCGACAAGGCCGTGACGGAGGCCAGGACCGAGCTGACAGCGGCACAAGGTTCCAACCGCGTAGCCGTCCCTCTTTCCGCTGACCAGGTACGCCAGCTCTTGCGGGCCGAATACCCGTATGACCGAAAACTGCAGGACGAGAACCTTCGCCGGCTTTTTGAGACCGAACAACAAATCAGTATCCTTGGTGGAAAGGTCGAGCTGGATTACCAGATCAGAAGCGGCGCACCATACGCTGAAATCGACATCACTGATAAACCCCTACTGGACAACCGGTTGCGGGAGCTGACCGAGAAGACGAGACGGCAGCAGAGCGAACGTTCCGAACGACAATATGACCGCAACCGTAACCGCGATAAAGAACGCGAGTAAGGAGAGTTGTATGCCCTCGTCTCAAACGCTTCCGTACCGCACTCCGGAGATACCGAAAGGCTTTGGAGGCTATCACTGGCCTACCGTCCTTCGCGGCCTACTGCTATTGATCGTGGCCAACATCGCCGGCACGCAATTCATTGCCTTGCGCTTCGATTATGCCCGTGCGTTGGGTACTCCCCTTACGCGCATTGGAACAATCAGCCTCTACACGCCGTGGAGCTGGGGACCGTGGTTTCTCCGCTACACGAAGTCCGCTGTGCCGTTCGTAAAGAACACCGTCGGCATCGCGGTCCTGATAGTCGTGCTCGGCTGCGCCGCCACCTTCGTATTGACGATCCTGATGAACTTTCGCCGCTCACGTGCCGTTCTCAAGAACAATGAAGACCTGCACGGTTCAGCGCGTTTCGCGACGACGGAAGAACTCGCTGAGACCGGTGTCCTCACCGCAGAAGATGGTGTCTATATCGGCGGGTACAGGGAAGGCGAATACGTCAAGTATCTTCGTCACAACGGGAAAGAACACCTTCTGTGCGCAGCTCCGACCCGTTCCGGCAAAGGAGTTGGCATCGTCATCCCAACGCTGCTTGCGTGGGATGAGAGTGTCATTGTTTACGACATCAAGGGGGAAAACTGGGCTCTCACGTCAGGCTTTCGCGCTACCGAACTCGGGCAAAAATGCCTGAAGTTCAGCCCTCTTGAAACCGATACTTGCCACTTCAATCCTTTGGATCTAATCCGCGCAGGAACCGTGAATGAGGTTGCCGACGCTCAGAAAGTCGCCGAGATGTTGATCGACACCGGCGATGAAGTCTCGGACCGGTACTTCCTCGAGTCCGCGGAGCAACTGGCAACCGCATTCATTCTTCACCTCCTTTACGAACAGCGGAACAACGGCTACGCCACGCCTTCTCCGGCCGATGTCCTTACCCTTGCAACAAACTCCGGTCACGACATCCGAGACCTCATGGCGGCGCTGAAAGTGTTCCCACACCGAAAGGTGAGCGACCCAACCTTTCCAGGCGAAGATGACCCAGAGCTGACCACGCATCCCGTGATCGCTGGCACGATGGCTTCCATGTTGGAGAAGGGAAGCAAAGAGTTCGGCAGCGTTCTAGGCTCGCTTACCCGCCCGTTGAAGGTCTTCCAAGACCCTCTTGTGCGCAACGCCACGCGCTACAGCGACTTCAGCATCCGCGAGCTGGTGGACACGAAAGTATCCCTTTATGTCGTCATCCCGCCATCGGACAAGATTCGTCTGAAGTCGCTCGTCCGCATCTTGCTCACAATGACCGTGAACCAGCTCACGGAGAAAATGGACTTTCAAGCTGGCGCGACCAAGAAGAATCCCTACCGATTACTCTTCCTCATTGACGAGTTTCCATCGCTCGGCAGAATGCAGATCTTCGCCGATGCGCTCTCGTACATGGCGGGCTACGGCCTCAAGGCTTATCTCATCGCCCAGGACGTGCGCCAAATCATCGACGCCTACGGACAGTACGAGTCCATCCTCTCCAACTGTCACGTCACCATCGCCTATGCGCCAAATAACCAGGAGACTGCTGAGCTGTTTTCCAAGATGAGCGGCAAAAGGACCATCCAGCAGGCAACGGTCAGCTACAGCGGCGCGAGAACATCGAGTGCCCAGAATCAAATGAGCACCAGCATCAGCTACGTGGAACGCGAGCTGCTGACCTCAGATGAAATCCGCGCGCTACCGCTGCCTCGAAAAGAAAAGGCAGGGACCACCGAGGAACGTATCGTTGCTCCCGGGGATATGCTCATTTTTATCGGCGGTGTGCGCCCGATCTACGGGGTCCAGATCCTTTTTTTCATGGACCCTGAATTTGTGCGGCGGTCACGCATACCGGCACCAACAGCAGCACAACTCGCCGAACCGCCCAAGTCCCCCATGCGCCCGCGTGTCTTCGATCTACCCGTCACGCAGACAAACCTCCATACTCCGACCGAGGTCATTCCGTTACCCAAGGACGGGCGGCGCTCTCATCTTCGGAAGACGGAGGTGGACCATGAGCCTTTCCTCCAGTGACACAAACGCTATCTTCCTCACAGGATTCATCGAGGCAGCCCCGACCCATCGCCAGCTACCTAGCGGACTGCCCGTAGCCAACGCTAAACTCGTTTCCGTCAGCCGGTTTTTGAGTACGGAGAAGACTCGCGCCGTCAACCGGATCAATCTCGCCTTTTACGGTTCTGCAGCCGACATAGCCAAGACCTTGCAAGATAACGACCACGTTTACCTCGAAGGGGAACTGGTCGTCCGATCCACCAGTACAACGTCCGATCGCACCACTACAGAGGTAGTGGTGCGACAACTCAGACAGGTGTTCCGAAACACAAGCGCGGTCGGCAACGTCGCGGATTGGGGCTAACCATGAACCGATCCGCTTTAAAAGACCGACTCTCCGACGGTTTCCAGAATCCACTTGCCCGAGCGATCGCGCTCTACGTCGCGGGACTGGCGACCGGCTGCGCGGCCGGCCACGGGATTCTTGCGCTGATGCCTTGTACCTTCGTCTTCATCGCCCTCTTTCGTCTCGCCCCAGCTCGACTCCAACGCTGGGGACTGTCGCTCGGCTACTATGGCGGCTTCCTCGTCACGATGTTTCCAGGCGCCGCCATCTTTTTCGGCCACGAATTTAATCCCTTCGGGATCTTCGTGCTGTGGCTGACCATCAGTATCGGCCTGGCGCTCCCGTGGGCTTTCCTCTGTTCCCCCGACCCGATGCGCTTAGCTTGGGCCGTCCCAAGCTGTATCGCTCTCGAAACCCTGCCGCCGCTAGGTTTGTTTTCCGTAGGCAACCCACTCAATTCTGCCGGCGTTCTCTTCCCGCACACCGGATGGTACGGACTTGCCATCGTCTTCGTTTTCAGCAGCGTTCCTGCCATCTTCCCCCGCTACAGCTTTCCCACCATGGCGGTGGTGATCGGACTCACCACCCTTTTCGGCCGCCCCATTCAACCGCCGCAAGACTGGAAAGCAGTCAACACAACACTTGGCGGTCAGGGTCTCGACACACCCGATGCCGCCCGCAATTGGAAGACCGCTCGTTACATCCAGAAAACTGCGCTGAGCACGCCAGGGACGGTCGTCATCTTTCCAGAAAGCCTCGTGCAATGGAACGACGCGACCGAGGCATTCTGGAAGGGAAGCCTGGACAAACTCAGCTCCCAGAAACGCACCATGGTGCTCGGCGCGACCATTCTCCAGCCAGGACGTTCCGGCGACTATCGCAACGTCGCCGTTCTCAGAGGCTCACAAAAACAGATCATCGACCAGCGCGTCCCGATTCCGTTCACCATGTGGAACCCGCTCTCCAGTCCCACCGTTCCCTTGAATCTGTACGGCCCCAGCGTGATCGCAACCGATCATCAGAGGGGAACCGTTCTTATCTGTTACGAGCAGCTTCTCGTCTTTGCCTTAGCCGAATCCATGACGGAAAAGCCCACCCTCATCGTCGGCATCGCAAATGACTACTGGGCAAAAGGCACCTACTTCCCAAACATCCAGAAGGCCAACCTTGTCGCTTGGGGAAAGCTATTCAACATCCCCGTCTTGACTGCAGTGAACGTGTGAAACGAGGACGACGACGATAAAGCTGCGGAACACCTTCTTTCTGTTCGGGCTCGCGGTTACACCGCTCGCCTCCAAAGCCCAGGCGAATACGCAGCTCACCACGCCACAACTTCGACAGATTGCCCAACACTGCGTCCGAAAGGTCCACCCCGACACGATCGAAGCCGTTGCAAAACAGGAAAGCGGCCTCTATCCCTACAGCCTCTCAATCAACTACCCGAAGACGGAGGCTAAACACATGGGCTTCGCCAACGCGGAGTACCAGCTCAGCAGACAGCCACGATCCAGAAGGGAAGCCATCGCGTGGACACGTTGGTTCCTGCAACACGGCCACAGTGTCTCGATAGGCCTCATGCAGATCAGCTCCGAGCAGGCTCGGCAACTGGGAATCACCGATCTAACGGCACTCTTCGATCCATGCGTCAACCTTGCGGCCGGAGCCGTCGTGCTTCAGGACAGTTACCGAGGACAAAAATTCACAATTCAGGGCATGGAACACGCTTTCGCGCTCTACAACGCAGGCTCGATACCACTCGGAACCGAAAATGGCTACGCTGCAGGCGTACTAGCGAAAGCCCCACCCCTCACACCCCAATCGCTACCCGAAGGTTCCCCCCTCCACGCCAGGTGAGCCCAAGCCGATCCTATCCGGGTGAGGCTTTGCACCACGCTCCAGTAGTTAGCTTGACCGGAGACCTTTACTGAGAATCACTGGCCCTTCCCGACCTTCCCTTTGTTCTCACGCCATTCAGCCACACGTAGGCGCTAAAAAAACGTTCTCGCCCTGTGGCACGGCGAGAAAATTGTTCGGCCTCCTCCCCCCTCGCAGGCTCCGGGTCCCATCTCCGAAAAATTGTTCTCTTGGCAACGCGGTTCTCACCGCGACTAGGGAGTTCACTGCGCCAACGCCCTCCGGGATCTGTGTCCTGAACGGACAGAGAACAAAACAAGGGAGAGACACCGTGAAGAACCACTCCATCATCGAAGGCAACCTCGGACAGAACGCAACGTACAAGAAGCTCAGCAGCGGCAAAGAAGTCACTCGGCTCAGCATCGCCCTCAACAAGACCTGGCGCAAGAACGGAGAGCGCAAGTCCACCGTCGATTGGATCACCGTCGAAGTTTGGGGCAAGACCCTCGCCCAAGCCGCTGCGAAGCTCGTCAAGGGCGATTCCGTCATTATGGAAGGTGAGTACCGTACCGGAAGCTACACGAAAAACGGGGTCACCATCCCGACCTGCAGGGTAGTCGCCACATACCTTCGCAAGCTCGACAATTCCATCTACGCCAAGTCCGAGGCACCGGATACAGCGACGGAAGACTCTCTGGATACCGAAGACGAGGAGACGCCCTTCTAGGGCGCTCCAGACGCTAACAAGGCGGCTCCCATCGAGGGAGCCGCCTTTGGTTGTTAAAACCTTTACTACTGAGCTGCAACCGTACCGCGAACTAGCCTATCGCTTGGGTCGTTCCACAGCGCCGTGAAGGCCCGTTCAAAATCACCAACAGCAGACGCCGACGCTACCAGCTCCACATCCTCTCCCACCCGCGCTTCACCCGACCCAAGACCAGCCGTTCCAGTTCGCAACTTCTGTCCGTCCAGGGAATAGCTATGCAACTTGAGAAAACCTTCCTTCACTACGCGGACAGGAATCCCAACTTGAGCTAGTGCGCTGGAACATGAACCACCGGCCCGCTCTTGCTCAGCCGCAAACCCCTCCGAATCACGCATGATTCGCACTTGTACTCCGCGCTTCGCCAGAACACCGAGCGCGTTGCACGCGCGGTCATCCAGCTCGCCTTGCATCGCCATGTCCACGCTTTTCGTTGCCTGTAACAACATCCGCTGGTCGAGCCCTGAGAGGCTGTCTCCCGGCGCAACGAACAAGCGATACGCGGAATCCACTCCGGCTGGCTGAGGCCACCAAGTTGCCGGAGCCGCTAACGCGGCCGAAGCACTGGACCGGGAACTAACGCCGCCCCCTCCGGTCCCAGCGACCCTCCCAGTTCCTTTCGTTAGCCACTGAAACACACCCAGCAACAGCATTACCGCAAAGCCAATCACCATCAACCGCGGCAATCCCAAGCCAGGAATCATGACGGCGGACGGCGCGTCCTTCCGAAGCTCCTGCAGTTTGACCATCTGTTCCCGAAAGCCTGCCATGCGTCTCCCTGCCTTTCAAGGTCACTTACATCTCAGCCGCACTCGAATCGCCATCAGCATCCCCACCTTTGCCACTACCAGCCAACGCTATTTGAATCGAACGACCACTCACATCCAAACCCGCAGACTTCATAGCCTCTGCAATAGCTTCAAACGAATAACCCTTGTCAGTCCGCAATTCTTCGATCACATCCGCAAGATCCCGGATCGCATCTGATTTCGTCAGTTTCTTCGGTTCCAGCTTTGGAAGCAACTTCAATTTCCTTCGCACTTTACCGACCGTTTCCGGCGTCACGATCTTCAAAGTTGTCTTTGCCATTCGTCCCTACCCTTCCAGCATTGGGTTCCCGCAGCCAATGCAAACTTACCACCTAAACTCAGTCACTTCCAATAGATTCCCTTCCGAAGGAAAGGGAAAACCCCTTCCCTGGTTCCAGCCGCTATCGCGTCTTCCTCCACCCATCCAAGCGGCCTGTTCCTGCCGCAACGCGACCCTCTTAGAACTACCCCGCAAGGCCCTCTGGTGATATACAAACTTCACGAGTAGACTGTATCCACCCGACGCCTCACATACCGGTATCCACGCAGGATTCATCTAGGAATCCAGCATCTCAGCTCTTCCGAGGCGCTTCACCTTCTCAAACCAGACACGCGCTGAAACAGGAGAGAGCTATGCCAACGACACCGTACGAAACACCCGCAGATCGTCTCAAAGACTTACAAAAGAACGGATCGTCCGCCAAACCGCTTACGGGGTCCAAGCCTGGGAACAGCATTCCAAACCTCGAAACCGAATCTCTCGCACCTCAGGAGAAAGCGGCGCTAGACACGGAACTGTCAGCGATTGGAGACCAAATACAGTCCCAGCAATCTCCGATCGACAGCGAACTTGAAGATTCCTTGGAGGCTGAAAACGCCGAGTATCCTGCAGCCGCAAACCTCGCATACCAAACGCACGACCCAGGGGCGACCACGCAGGACAGAGCGCGTCTTGCGTTGGAAGCGTTGGCACTGGAACTCGGAGCTGAAGGTAGCCTCAGCGACGGCACACCAACACTGACCGGCGAGAAGGCCGACGAGCTGCGCAGCGTTATTGCAGCGCAGACCCTCGCTGCACAGGAAGCCATCGAGAAAGCGATCAAAACCAAGGCCAAGGATCAGGAACAGGCCGACCAACAGGCCGACCAGCAGAAACAAAAGCCCTTGGAGGCAGAGCCGCTGGCAGTTCGGCTCACTGACGAGCAGACCCGACTGCTTGTTGCCAACGAGTACCCGAACAACGTGCAGGCACAGAACCAGGCGCTCTACAACATCACCAACAGCGACCAGACCGTCAGCGTTCTCAAAGATACGGTCAATCTGGATTACAGCAACGAGAACAAGACCTACTTCGCGAGCCTCGACAAAGACGCGAAGCCGGCACTGGACCAGAAGCTCACCCAGCTCCAGGCCGAGCAGGATCGGAAACGACAACCGCCGCCCCAGGAGCGGGAAAAAAGCCGGCAACGAGATCGTTCCAAAGATTACGAACGAGAGTAGCTAAAACAGATCCACCCAGACGCCGCCCCTTTCTGGGCGGCGTTCTTGTTTGCGCAAGAAGCCGCGCAAACTAAAGGCGTTTTCTTCTCGCGCTCTCCGCGCAAAGCGAGGAAGCCAAACCTTCCTAAGGGGCTCCGCCCCATTCGCGCCCCGCAAGGGTCTCCCCATAATTTTCGTCCCGAAAATCACTGCGCTGCGCTTGCCGGAGCTGCGCTTCGGTGGGAGATACCCCTCCCCTTGCGGCTTGCGACCCCGCCTTCGCCAGGTGGCGTTCGGCATGTATGTACATGCCGCTTCGCAAGGCATGAAAAGCAACAGCAACAACAACCGCAAGGAGCGAACCGCAATGCTTTTTCTTCACCAGCTAACCGCCATCGTCCCCGCCCTCATAACCCAGACCGAGCGCACCGTGAAGATTCCCAACGAACCCTATATGACCCTCACCATCGAGAACATCGGGCTAGGGCCTCGCGGCCTTCCCGCCCTTTCCATCTGCCACTACGGGGAACAGAACGGGGACGCGATGCGCGACCCGGAGATGTGCTTCGAGATGGTGATCGAGGCGGGCAAAGTGGAAGAGTTCCAGCCCTACTACTGGCGCAACGACTACGTAGGCGTAGAGCAAATCGCCGTGATACATGGACACAATGAGCAGCGGCCCATTGTTGACCTCCACATGCTGAGAGGACAGCGCAGCTTCGCCGCCGCATGGGATCGCAACCTTGAGGCGCAAGGCTTCCTGCGTAGCTACCGCAACCCCGAAGCGAAGCAGTAGCCCACAGGACCGGGACGGTGTTAGCAGCACCGTCCATCACCGCCACGAAGCACACACCCGCAGTCCGGAGAGATACGACCATGAGCACCACAGCGACCGCCTCAGCCTACCAGACGCTTCCCGTTTCGTTCATCGACGAGTCCCAGACCAACCCCCGCCGCACCTTTGACCCGGACAAGCTGGCCGAGCTTGCCGAAAGCATCCGCACCCACGGCCTCATCCAGCCCGTCACCGTACGCCCGGTGGGGCAGCGTTTCGAGATTGTTGCCGGTGCCCGCCGCTTCCGCGCTACGCAGATCGCGGAGCAGCTAAACATCGTCGCCATCGTGCGTGACCTTACCGACCAGCAGGCGTTGGAAGTGCAGCTGATCGAAAACGCACAGCGCCAGGACGTACACCCTTACGAAGAAGCAACAGGCTACGAGCGGGTTCTACAGCTTCCCGGCTATGACGTTGCCGCCCTCGCATCGAAAACCGGCAAGAGCCAAAGCCACGTTTACGCCCGTCTCGCGCTTTTGCAGCTTACCCCTGAAGTTGCAGAGGCGTTCCAGCATGACCGCATCACGGCGAGCCACGCCAACCTGCTTGCCCGGCTCCCCGAAGCTCACCAGAAAGACGCCTTTCAGCAATGCTGGCGCAAGGACTATCAGGACAAAGAGCCACACCTGATGCCTGCCAAGCACCTTTCCGCGTGGATTCAGGACAACCTCTACCTGCCTTTGGGTGAAGCACCGTTTTCGACCGATGACCCCGTGTTGAAGGCCGAAGCAGGCCCATGTACAAGGTGCCCACGCCGCAGCGGATACAACACCCTGCTTTTCGCAGACGTTGAGGGCGACCAGTGCCTAGACGCCCCTTGCTATCACTCCAAAGTCGCTGCTCACCTCGACCGCGAGCTTGCCGCGCGGCCCGAGTTGGTTCAGATCGAGACTTCATGGCACAACCCGACGGACCGCCGCCCCGGAGCGCTCGGCAACAACCAATGGCGTCATCTCCCCACGCCCGAGAACCCGGACGCAGAGCCGCCATGCCCCAGCACCCGGACAGGCATCATCGTTTTCGGTCGCAGCACCGGCAAGACCCTTTCTGTCTGTATCGATGGTGACTGCCCCGTCCATGACCCCCAACGCGCGGCCTACCGTGCCGCCCACCCAGTTCCCGTGATGGAACCGCCCACCGAGGAGGAGACCGAAGAGGAAGCAGCCGCCCGCAAAGCCGAGTATGACCAGCGGCAGGCAGATTACAAGGCCCAGCAGGAGCGCAAACAGGCCGAGGAGCAGGCCGAGCAGGAACGCCGCGATAAGGCGTATGAGGCGGAACGCGAACGCCGCGAACGGCAGCAGAAAAAGCGCCAAACCAGCTTCCAACGCATTCTCGAAACTGTCCCTGCGCAGTTAAACCCCAGCCAGCTACGGGTCATTCTCCGCGCCCTCGTCAACATGGACCCCTACACCTTTGCCGATGACCTTGCCGCAGAGGTTTCCGAAAACCCAGACGTGGAGCCGCGCAGCGCCGAGGAGGTTCTTTTGACCGCCATCGACGGGCTTGCCGACGACAAACTGACCGGCTTTGCCGTTCATCTCGCCCTCGCAGGGCATCGCGGCATCCCGCGCGAGAACGAGTTGGACATCCTTGCCGAGGCCGAAGCTGTGTTCCTTCCCAAGGACACGTCGAAGGCAGGGAAGGGGAAGGCCACCAAACAGCCCGCTAAGACAACGGGGAAGACGGCTCAGAAGAGCGTAGCCAACAAGACCAAGGCCAAGGCTACAGGGGCGAAGACGAAGCCCAAGAAGGCTCCCCAGACCGGCGCGAAAGCCTAACCATGCGAGGCCGGGACAAAAGACCCGGCCTCCGCATTCCATCGTCTCTGACCCACGGAAAGGAACCCACGATGCCCGATGCCACAACGAAAACCCTTGCCCGCAGGACCTTCCGCTCGCCCAGCGAGCTTGCCGAAGTCCTCGCAGACCTACTCGACCTTGCCGCCCGTTTCCACGACACCCAGGCTGAGATTATCAATCTCGACTGCGATCTCGACACAGCACGGCTTGTAGAGAACACGCTCACCGATGGCAGCACGGTCTACAACATCGAGCTGGAATAATCCACGCCCCTTACCAAGCGCAGATCAGGAGCAGATGCCATGTTGAAGTTCACCTACAAGCTCAAGCTCACCGAGCGGGTAACGGCCAAGTGTTCCCGGCACCCCCGCTACAACCCAGAGAAAGAAGGCAAGGGAGGCATCAAGGGCGGCTGTAGTGGCTGCTATGACCTCTATGCCCTGTTCCAGTCTCGCGAAGCCCTTGCCGCCGCTGCAAAGGAGTTCACGGGCCGTGCCGCGCCATGGACTCGGATTGCCCCAGCCCGTGTTTCCAAACCCAATGCAGTCACCAGCCAGGAGCCGCAGCCATGAACAAACAGCGCCGTGCCGAACTAGAAAAGCTCGCCACCCGCATCGAGGACGTGCGGGCCGACCTGGAGAGCGTCAGGGACGATGAACAGAACGCCTTGGACCAGATGCCCGAATCGCTCCAGGGCAGCGAGCGCGGCCAGAAGGCCGAGAACGCGGTGAGCTACCTCGAAGATGCCATCGGCTCTCTCCACGAGGCCCACAGCACCATCGAGAGCGCTTGCGAATAGCTCACTTTCTGTCTTACCCCGGCGTCCGCCAGGACGGGGACGCCTTCACCACCTGCCAGTCACGAGGCCGTTATGCAAAAGCACTCGCCCCCATTCCGTACCGTGCAGCTCATCCATGCCGAGAGCATTCGCCGCAGACTCCTGAAAGAGAGGACCAAGCACACGCGAGGAGCCCGTCGCCGTCGTCATCAGCACGCCGCTTTTACCGCCAGCATCTCGCGCTCGGCAGGGGAGGTCTAACCCGTGAGCAAAGCCACATACCTTGCAGCCGTCAGTGCATGGGCGCGGGGCGGATCGCGCGGACTGAAGCCCAGCAGCACCATCCACGGCATTCACCTTGCCGACGTTTCAAGCTCTGAAGACGCTGCCGCCATCGACCAGGGCGATCCCAAGCCTCCGGCCGTCTCCGGCTGGACGTGGTGGGACGGCACTCACACAGACCTCTTTGCATGGCATGAGGCCGTCCGGAAGGCGCACCAGGGCGAACCCACGTTCACCGACAAAGAGTGCAGGCACGCGGAGGCGCTGTACGCAGCAGCAACGCTACAAGCTCCATCCGAGCGCCCGATGCCCCGCACGAAAGAGCTCCCGGTCAGCCGATGGAGCGATCACTTTCAACAGGTCGGGAGCCGGACGCGCCCGGACGGTCACTCCAAAACCACTCCCGCCGATGAACAAGTCTGGCAAGGCTACTTTGAAGGGAAGCTGCTTTGCATTCACACCACGGTACGCTTGACCGGCAGCAACATGGCACACTTCCTTGTCCATTCAGGCGCTCGGATCGGCTCCCATACGTGGTATTTGCGCGGGGGTCACTATGTGGACCTGCGTGTGCTTTCCCGCGAGACGCTGAGCGCGGAGGAGCTGAGGCGATTGGGAGAACTTGCTCGGACCGAGGATCAACGCCTGACCGCCGTACGGCAGGGTCGTCAGACGCTTGCTGAGGCCGTCCACGTCCCACCGGCAGCCTAATGGAGAAGGGGAGGCCACTGGTGCGTGGCCTCCCCTTTCAAAACGCAAGGGGAAACCGTCTTGCCGGTTTCCCCTTGACCCCTTTTCGCGCTAGAGCGCCTGCGCGAGAACCTGCAGGCGTCCCACATGGGTGTCCTCATACATGCCCAGCAGCCGACCCCGCATCAAGCAATAGGACGAGATGGCCTCTTGTAGCTGGAAGGGCGACCGTACCATCCCACGCCGCAACAGGAATGAAAACTGCACCCGGAAAAGCAACTTGCGTACCCGCGCCGCATCCCGGCGCATCATCTCTGAAATCACCCGGCCATTGGCGTCATTCCAGCGCTCTGCGAATTGCGCGAGATCGAGCATGACATCTGCGTTCTCCCAGAGTCGTCCCACGCCTGTGATACCGCCTACGGCTTTCCACATCGCCAAGGGTTCGATACGGAGTTGGTTTGGCCCAGGGTGCAGGTAGTTTTCGCTGATTTCTAGCAAAGGCTGGATGTCGATCTTACGCAGACTTGCCACCAAGTCTTCCCAGCTCCGGCTCTCCAGCACCCTTCGCCGGTAGATGAGCCACGCCTGATACCCGAACGCCCCAACAAATAACAGCAGCAACACACCAACACTGACCATCGGCCTTGATCCTCTGCAACCGTATGCCAATCAATTCACGCGCTTCGATTCTAGTTCGGAGCGCAGATCTCGCAATGCTTTTCTTGTCTTCTCGTCTACCACGGATGGTGTTTTATTCGGGAGCCAAAAAACCACAATCCAATATGCCAGAGTTCCGATGTAGCAGGCAATCCGTAGATGTTCCAGGTCTCCGAAATGCTCCGCTGTCCGCCAATAAGCGTGAAGTGTATCCGTAATAAACGACACCAGGTTGAGGACTAGGAAGCCTAAACCCTCCCGGATCACGAGATTCTGCCAGCTTACGCCAGCCTGTTGAGAAACCGCCATCACCGCCATAAAGAGGCCGGTCACTAGTATCGTGACGAACAGACTTGCTCGCGAGTAGAGGGCGTCGCGGGCGCTGTCGGCCGCGGGTGTGATGCTAAAAGCAAGGACCACGGCGACCGCCGCGACTACCACCGCACTAGCGGCCAGCCTTTTGCGGGTATTGCCTACCCAGGCCTCCCCTCGCCGGAAGACGAACCCTGCTATCTCCACGATCACCGCGAGCTGCAACACCACGTCTAGAAACGCGGAGCCCCAATACAGACCTCTATACAGCGCCGTACTGCCATACCGACGGCCAAAATAGAGGACTGCCGTGGTCAGGATTGAGAAAAGAATCCAACCCGTGAACCACGGCACCACCCTCCATCGTTTCTTGGCCACCAGGACGGCGAGAAGCAGCACATTCATTCCAAAACTCGCAGCCCAAAGCAGAATTGCGACGAGACTCAAACCCTGCACGCGACCCCCTTGGATTCCGTGCTTTCATTCTCGCGCAACTTATGCCCTACATCAGGTGAAGCACCGTCAACACGGTCTGCACCCAGGTGGGCAGCACCGATGTGCTTGGAGCCGGCGCGGCCGGCGCCACAGACGGACGCGGATTGCCACCGTTGATGATCTGAGGACGCGGATTGCCTCCGTTGATGATCTGAGCCTTTTGAGCGTGCGACGCCGGGTTGAGAGCCAATAGGCCAAAAAACACGACGGTTGACAGAATAGAGTTTTTCATGGTGGTAAGCTCCATGCGCTAGTAGCGCAGCCTTAGCCTAGCCCCAACTGCAACGAAAGTAATGCTGCTTTCTGGTAAGCCCCTGAGGTGACCACCGCAGTGACCAAAGGGGCGGGAAGGGCAGCTCCGCTCCCTTCCCGGACTCAAACGCGCCGCGTTTTCGTCTCCCATCCCAGGCGGGCCTGTTCCTGCCCGCAACGCCGCCCCTGATAAATCGGCGCACATATCTGTGCGCGTAGGCGGAACCAGGCTTTCCTAAGGGGCTCTGCCCCATTCGCGCCCCGCAAGGGGTTTCCCCATAATTTTCGTTCCGAAGATCACTGCGCTGCGCTTGCCGGAGCTTCCAGCTCCAGTGGGAGATACCCCTCTCCTTGCGGCTTGCGACCCCGCCTTCGCCAGGTGGCGTTCGGCATGTATGTACATGCCGCTTCGCAAGGCATGAAGGACAACGGCAACAGCACAGGAGAGCAGCCCATGGTGACCCTTCTCGGCAATCTCGGGACCAACGCCCTAATCGACTACATCAGCGACGGGATTGCAGATTCTTTTCTCGCCAGCCCGTTGTGGTTCCACCATCAGCCGCCCCCGATTTGGCTCAGATGCTCGTCAATCGGGAATACATCGCACAAACGCAACAGGAGATTGGAGCCGCCTTGCCGCTTTCCGGCAAGGAGCACGAGGACTACACCGCCTTTGCTGATTTCGTGGAAGACACGTCTATCGGCACCTTCGAGCACTACGCCGTGGAACCTCACGGTCTGGTGTTTTAGCGTCACCCGAGGGGCGTTGTGATATACAACACCCATTTTTCAACTATGCTTTCTTTACAAGTCCTTTCACGGCTCGTGTAGAAAGCGCGCCCGTATCGCAATGAGGCCAGATATGAACCGCAGAGCTATCCCCGCATTTCTCTTACTTGCCGGATCGACCGCCGTTCCGGTGATGAGCCAGACCAAGGCTCCGGCCCCTCGCACGGATGCTTCGATCGAGGCTGAGGTTCGAGGCATTCTCTATAACGATTCTGCCTTGCAGGAGAAAGGTGATGCGGTAGTCGCCAACGTCAAGGGTGGGATTGTGACCTTGAGTGGGAAAGTGACCAGCGAAGCGGCCCGCATCCTTGCATCGCGGGACATCGCGGAGGTACATGGCATCAAGACGGTGTTGAACGACCTTACCGTGACCACCACCGCTGTGATCCCAGCTACCGTACCGGCGACACAGCCCGCGACAGCGCAGGCGGACCGCACAAAATTGCTGGAGCTTCCAGCTCACACGCAGATTCCTGTGCGACTGCAGGACAAGATAGATACGAAGACGGCCAAAGAAGGCGACACATTCCATGCGACCGTTGCTGCGAACGTCTTCCATAACGGCTATCCACTGATTCCGGTAGGAACACCGGTTCTGGGCAGGGTAGTGGAGGCGAAACCGGCAGGCCGTCTCGTCGGCTTCGCTCTTTTGAGCGTCGAGCTGGTGTCGGTTCGCTTGCCCGTGCCGGGCGGCAGTGACCAGGATATGTCCGTTGTCACCCAACAGATTTCCAGCCGCAACAATGGACGTGGAGCCGGAACCGCAGCCGCAGGCGCAGGCGGGGCTGGGCTGGGCGGATTGATCGGTGCTCTCGGTGGTGGAGGGAGGGGCGCAGCCATTGGCGCCACCAGTGGCGCAGCCCTCGGTGTGGGCGCACGCGCCCTCACACCGGGGCAACAGATCGATCTCAAACCGGAAGCACTGGTGGTGTTCACCACCGAAGCGTCCTTCTCTGTACCGGTAACAATTCATAACGGGGTGCCGGAGCTACGCGATGCCGCAAGCGGCGAGGCCTCGCTCAAGACCCGTCCTGCAAGCGTCCCGCAGTAACCCTCACAGGGCGCGGAATCCCTGGTTTATAAAGGGTTTCCGCGTCTTTCCTGTATAATCAAGGAAGGAGATACGGCGATGACCACGACTCTTCAGACGACTGGCGAACTCGCAACCGCAATCGCGAACGGGGAAGTTGAAGTAAATCCGCACATGACCCCCGATCAGCAGAAGGCCTTTGCTGCCCACGTCGCCTTCTTCGATGACGTAGTCGCGAAGGGTATGGCGCACGTCGAAGCCGAGCGCCGCGACCTGATTGCTTCTGGCCTGATGACCGAAGATGGCCGACTGATACAAAAGCCCTCCCTCCGCTAGGAGCGGCAGTGGATAAACCTAAGTTCTTTCTGGTACTCGGCCCTTCCGGGGCGGGGAAATCTTCAATCTTTGATGGCCGCTTAGGAGTTGACGCGCTCAATCGCGACAAACTCCTGCAGCGGCTTTCCGGCCATAACGACCTTGCCCGCGCGGGTCGCGAGGCCAAGCTACTCGCCCGGCATGAAGAATCAGAGTTTATCCGTGAGCACCTTGAGCAAGGCAAGAGCTTTGCCACGGAGCGGACCTTTACTTACGCCACCGAGCTGAAACGACTCGACGAAGCGAAAGCCAAGGGCTTCGAGGTTCATACGATCTTTATCGCCGCAGGCGATGCAGACACGCATGTGCAACGCGCCGAGGCCCGTGTTGCAGCCAAGGGCCACCAAGTAAAAGAGGCCGAAGTCCGCGACATCCACGAGCAGAGTATGCGAAATTTTCCTCTCCTCTTCGCCGCCGCCGCCGAGGGAAAGACCGATACCCTGACCGTCTACGAGAACAGCGATAAGCCGAAACAGATCCTCGCCCTTCAGCAAGGGGCCGGTACCTCACTCAACATCCGTCCGCCGGCATGGTTCCGCGAGGCTTTAGAAAACACATCTTTCCACACCGGTGCCCTACGTCAAATCACCCGCACGGGTGAATCTGTCGCCACCCTCGACGTGAACGGGCCGAACCGCAGGCGGGCACTCGCCGCGGAGCTTGACCCCGTGGATGTCGTCACAGCCAACCGCTTCGCGCAGGGTTTGAACCAACGCGCCGTCATGGACGACATGCAGACCGTCCGCGAGCGCTTGCTCCAAGGCCGGTCAGCTCAAGAGATCAAAAACGAGATCACCCAAGACCACGGGAAAGCTCCCGGCGCGAGCGGCTACGCCAAGGAGCTGCTTGCCGTCGTCGCAGAACAGACGGGCTGGAGCCCAGCACCATCAAGCAAAGAATCTCAAAGCGCCCGCACCGAGTATGCCGTGCGAGTCACTCCCAGCCAGGCAGAGACTCTTCTACGCCGGACTGCAACCAACGGACAGCCGCCGATGCAGGTCACGGACCTTCAACAAGGGAACGAGTCGCGCGACGTCCTCAACGGCCGCGCCCAGCTCGGCTACTCCTCCACGAGTCACGCTTTCTACGCTGTCCTGCTGGAGGGCAGCGAGGCCGACCTAAGGAACGACATAGCGGCGGCTGCGCCGCCCGAACCCCTTTTGTCCCCTTCAGACCAGGCCAAATCAGATTCGCCCGCCGCGCAACAACGCGGCGGGTTGCGCTTCTGGCAAGAGACAGAGAACGGCTTGACCGTAAAGCACGCCGCAGGCCCGTTGACGACCCCCGGCACCAACGCCTTTCCCCGCGACATCCAGGCGCAACGCGCCGTGTCGCGAGGCACTGGCTACGACGCTGGCCACCTGATCGGGCATCAGTTCGGTGGACCCGAAATACCTGGCAATCTCAGCTTGCAAAATCACCTAATGAACCAGGGAGGCGGCACGTTCTACAACGTTGAACAGCGTTGGGCGGCAAGCCTGGCACAAGGCGATACCGTTGATGTCCACGTCACGGAATACACCCGAGCGACGGATTCGGCGTTTCTATACCGGCGAGTCGAAAGCGTTACGACCAATCCGCAGGGCGAGATTGCCCGCGAAACGTCCCTATTTGTGAATCCAGAATCAGAACGAGTGCGCCGAGCGGAAGGGCGTGACAACCAGCCGCTCGCCACGGCTGGCGTCGTTGTGCCGCTTCCCCAGCAGCCGGAGCCCGAGCCGCAAGATATCGGCGTTCTCCTCACCGACAACCAGGCCAAGCTACTCTTGCAAGACAAACACAAGAATGACCGCGCATCCTACCAGCGCGAGTTCCTTGACGCTCTTTCCGGCGAAAGCCCCGTGACCATTCTTGACGGTCGCGCGGAGCTGGATTTCGACAGTGAGCGCGAGCGCTTCTACGTCGCGCTCAAAGAGACGGACAAGCCCGCGCTAGACCAACGCCTCACAGTCCTACAGACTGCGGACGCCGAAAGGATCAAGCGCGATGCCAGTCGCCATCGCGATTCCGAGCACGAGCGCGAATAACCGCCTAAGTTCTCATTACCTTATCTCTGCAGCGTTCGCCGGCCCCTCGGTCGATGTCTCGTCTAGGGCCGAGCCATAAACCGTTGTCCGCTCGCCGATCGCATCCAGCGCGACGTTGAGCTGTTCCGGCGTGCTTTCTGCGGCGTCCTCTTCCACGACCAGGTAACAAGACACCCGTTTGTAGGCCGCCACCTATCGCACCCTCTGATGATAGAGGGGGAACATCGGTTCGCCACGCTTGCGACGATCCACCATGCCACGGATGCCGTAGCCCACGCCAATTCCACAGACCCACACCAGAGCGATCACCCCTAAAAGCAAAACCATAGATTCATGCCCCCTCTTCCTCATTATCAGCCTTCTTAGCGAACATTTCCGCACCCGTGATATACAAATATGTCAGATCGGGCACGTCCCTCATGACGCCATAACACATGCTTCCGCGAAGCGGCCTTCGGCCCGCGCATCCATCACTTCCCGGCGTTCTCCGTTCTTGCTAACCCAAGCCCGTTAACCAAGGAGAATCACAGTCATGGCATCCGCACCTTCCAGCGCCAATCTTCTTTCCCGCATTTCACGGCTATTCTCCCGTTCCGAGGGTCAGGTTCAACGTCTCCCTCTGGAAGCATCACTGAATCCCGCCCAGCGCCTCGCCTCCGTTATGGGCGAGGCGAGCCCACCCTTGACGGGTGGTTCGGCTGCTTTAGACAAAGAAGCCGATGGCGCCGTTCTTGAAAATTACGAGCGCGAACTGGGACACCAGGCCGGCGAACATTTCCTCTCCGACGAACAGGAGCAAGAGGCGATGAACGATTTCTGGGAGGGAAACAAGGCCGGCGAATTCTTCCTTAAAAACGAAGAGGAGCAGCAGGCGAAGAACGATGTTTTTATAAAGAACCCAGTGCAGACTTCATTTACTACCGAGGCCGCGCCACTACCTACACTGCCGAAGTCTCCAGAGGAGTTTGCGAAGTTCATTGATGACCACGCTGAACCCGCGGCGCTCGCAGTCTTCCAAAAACAGTTCCGCGCGATCGGAGTGGCGGACATCACAGTTCTCTCCGGCCAGACCGTTTCCGCGAGCAAGCATCACGGGGATGTGAGTTACAACATCCGTCCGGCAACAATGGATGAACTGAGACCTGAGATTGCGAAAGCGGCCGCCAGCGGCCGGCTTCCGACCCCGGACCCGACCGTTGCACGACAAGGCGGAACAGTAACTTTAGATGAAGGCAGACAGCCAACCACACCACGGCCGATCGACCTTTCTCAAAGGTCAGAGATGATGAAAGATGCCGCCGCCAAATTTCTACGTCGGCGGGAGATCGAAGGCCGCGCCGACGCGAGCCTCGGTAAGAACCACAAAGCAATCGTCGAAGACTTCCTCGCGCAGAACGCGACCCCAGCTCAGGTCGCCGACTTTCAGCAGCAACTCGACACCCAAGGCTCGGCTACTCTCACCCTTGTAACTGCACAGACTATCACCGCAACCCGCATCAACGGTCCAAAGGATCTCCCCTCCATGCGCTACGACATCCGGCCAGCTACGAGAGAGGAGTACCAACCGCATCTTGAGGCAGTCCAGTCGAAGCTCTCCGCAGGTAAGAACCTTCGGGAAGCAACCAAGCTCCCCGAATCGCTTGGCAGAGGCGTTCAAGAGACGGCACAAAGCAAAATCGACAAGCAGCCCGTTGCCGTTCTTTTGACCGGGGAACAAGCCCGACTTCTGATAGCCGACGCGCACCCGAACGATGCCCCTGCCCAGGCCCGCGCCCTCTACTCCATCACCAATACCGCTGAGGCAGTTAGCATTCTTGAGGGCTCGGTGAGCCTCGATTACAGCGATGACGCTCAAGGGTATTTCGCCGTCATGGACGAGAACACCAAACCAGCACTAGACCAAAAGCTCATCCAGCTCCAGACCCGTGAAGATCAGAAATATCAGTCCCCGCAGCAGCGGCAGTCTTCCCAACGACGCGGACGGGATGACGATTACGAGCGCGACTAGCTCCAGTTAGGCATTCAGAGCGCCGCTACCCTTCATTCAGGTAGCGGTTTTCTTTGCACAAAAAGAGTAGGCAAGGCTCCCGCCTTACGTTCCAGCCGGGTAGAGACCGGCTTTCGTTATTCCCCGAGCGGGCCTGTTCCTACCCGCAACGCCGTCCCTGACAAACCGGCGCACATGCTGTGCGCGTAAGCGGGAACCAAGCGTCCCTAAGGGGCTCTGCCCCGTTCGCGCCCCGCAAGGGGTCTCCCCAGGCTTCCGCGCTTCGCTTGTGCAGCTCGCCTGTGCCAGGCGCCCTCCGCTTCCAGCTCCGGCTAGGAGATACCCCTCCCCTTGCGGCTTGCGACCCCGCCTTCGCCAGGTGGCGTTCGGCATGTATGTACATGCCGCTACGCAAGGCATGAAAAGCAACAGCGAGGAGCGAAAGCCATGAAGAAGCCCACCACCGACCGGCCCAACGTCTACCAGATCGTCACAGACCGCATTCTCGCCAGCCTCAAAGAGGGTGTCATTCCGTGGGAAAAGCCGTGGCGTACGCCCACCTTCACCGGGGGATGCTTCCCGCGCAACTTTCGTACCGGGAAGCCCTACCGAGGCGTCAACATCTTTCTTCTATGGGGAACGCCGTATAGCTCCCCATTTTGGCTCACCTTCAAACAGGCCTTGGAGTTGAAGGGCAACCTGCGCAAGGGTGAAAAGGGTACGCAGATTGTCTTTTACAAGCAGCTTCAGAGCCGCACCCAGAAGACCACAGACCAGTCCAAGCCCGAGGCCGACGACAGCAAGGACCGCGCCCCGTTCGTTCTGACGTACTACACCGTTTTCAATGTGGAGCAGTGCGAAGGCCTACAGCTTCCGGAGATCGTGCCCAGCGTCCCGAGCGGCATCGACGCCGACGAGACCTGCGAAGCCATCGTGAGCGGATGGGAAGGCAAACCCAGCCTTTACCTCACGAGCCAAACCGAGTTCCGCGCCTACTACCGCCCCAGCACCGATGCGGTCCACATGCCCGCCCGCGACCGCTTCCGCGACACGGCCCACTACTATTCGACCCTGTTTCACGAACTGGTACACAGCACCGGCCATGAGAGCCGCTTAGCTCGCACGTTTGGCGATCACTTTGGGGATGAGCTTTACAGCAAAGAGGAGCTTGTCGCCGAGACCGGAGCCGCCTTTCTCTGCGCTCTCGCAGGCATCGGCAACGAGCAGACGGACCGGAACACCACCGCCTATATCCAGAACTGGATTAGCAAGCTGGAGCAGGATAACCGCCTGATCGTTCACGCCGCCGCCAACGCTCAGAAAGCCGTGGACATGATTACCGGCGCAACCTTCGCAGACGAAGCCGACGAGGAAGGGAGTGCCGGTGAATCCGGCACCCCTGAGATCCCCGTCATCGAGTACGCCCAAGCAGCCTAGCGCAGCCCCACCAGGAGAGGCCCGATGCAGATGAAGGGGGATCCACGTTGGGTCACCAGCAACAAGACAATTGTTTGCGCAAAATGCGCGAGAACCATCCGCAAAAGTTCCAAAGCATTCTTCCCCAACACCCAGACCGGTTACTGCACCGAGACCGATTGCGGCATCAAGCACGCAGCCGACTTCGAGGCACACCGCCAAGACGAGGACGGCTACTGAACCAGCCGACCTCACGCCGCCCAGCGGCACCGGAGTACCTATGCTGTTCTTCGTTTTCTATGTGTTTTTTCGTTTTGTATTCTTTCTCTTCTTCCTGTGGTTCGCAGCCTGCGGCACACCGTCTTCCCGCCTCGCAGCTTCCCCATCCGTCCCTACATGCGCTAAGCCGCAGCGTCGGAAGATGAGGGGCGCTTCCACAAGGGAAGCTCCCCTCATAAACTGAATGAATGCGTGGACGCTACTACCGAACCGCCGCGCGCGAAACCATCTCTGATGGGTTCCATTCGGCTTTGCCGGAAGATGACAGCTTCGCTGTTTGACCCCGCCTACAACATCGCACCGACCACGACCCAGCCGACCCAGCCGGCCCATCCGCGAGAACCGCGATTCGCGTTTGCGCGAGATTGTTCCTACGCGCTGGGGCTTAGTCGGCTACCACAGCAGCGGTCCCGATCCGAAACGCAGCCCTTCAATGCCAGGTCCGAAACCCTCGACAGTAGCGGCCTCTGGCGAGCGCCGTCCACCGGCATCGTTGTATCGTTCCAGCAGACGACTTTTATGAGTCGGTTCAAGCCCACGCGCGAGGCGTGGCGCTTTGCGCTATCGGCCGGGGGCCGATGGGAATGGCAGGCCTTTGGAATGCGTGGAAAGACCCGGCGAACGGATAATGGCTGCAGAGCTACGCGATCATCACAGTGCCGGCGAACACCCTGCTTTCGTCCATTCACGACCGGATGCCCGCAATTCTCGACCCTTTGGAAGAGCAAAGAATACACAGCTGCGGAGATCGCACAGCAGTTTTCAATCTCTGAGGCGACGTTCTTTCGCCGTATGACGCGATTGACAAAGCCCAAAGCGCTTGAGGGTAGAGCATGTATAGCGGATCGCCACTAGACCGCATCCGCCGCTCGCCAATCGCTCTTATCCCCACGATCTTCATCATGCAGGTGTTCTTCTGGGTGAGCGTCCGCTTTCAGTTGTCAAGCTGGCCCGAAGACGACGGACCGCCGTTACGAATGACCGGGGAGTGGGTTCCGGGGCGACAATACTCACCTGAGATCGAGCAAGCCCTCCAGTTGCTCTCACAGAGCGATCCGTCGAAGGTGGCCTACCTTCGCTCTTACGGTGTTCCCATCCACGTCCTTACAGCGCGAGAGATGGCCGTCTCCGGTTGCCCGGCCGGTTCCTTGGGATGTACACGCAAAGCGAACTCCAGCGTCAACGTGAACGCTTCAGCCATTCGGCAAACACGGGCGCTCGCTGCTATCCTCTCGCACGAGATCACGCATGTCGAGACACACGACCCCGTTCATCCGCTGCCCAAGCGCAGCCTGGTCCAGCGCATCTTCGGCCGAAACGAGGAAACCACGGCGCATGTCGCCGGGCTGCACACCGCCAACCGTTTGCATGTTCCAGAATGGCGAGGCATCCTTGGCGGTTGGCCTATCGAATACCTCGTCTGGTACTGGCCGTTCGGGACCTTTCTTTATACCGTGACCTTTTCGGCGCTTGGATTGCGGCGTCTCTTTCTTGAAGTCGGACGGGCCACCCTCCGGCAACGCGCCAGGAAACAGGCGCTCGGCAAGGCCTAGCCAGGAGTAGAATGGTGATAGTTGTATATCACAAAGGACACGCGCTATGAACCTACTCATTGT
Organism: uncultured Bryobacteraceae bacterium; assembly: GCA_964248405.1. GTDB lineage: Bacteria > Acidobacteriota > Terriglobia > Bryobacterales > Bryobacteraceae > Bog-105. The sequence goes on along the minus strand of CAXTYH010000023.1, from coordinate 34,683 downwards.
CGAGAGCCCCAACAAGGTGAAAAAGATTAAAGCCATTCTCGGCAACGGCTGGGATGTGGCAGCGAGCGTCGGCCACATTCGCGATCTCCCCAAGGAGGACCTTGGCATCGACCCCGAGACGTATGCAATGCACTATGTATTACAGGGGCGAGGGGAAGAAGTCGTTAAGCAGCTGAAGACGCGGGTTTCCCGGGCCGATGTGGTGTATCTGGCCACTGATCCAGATCGCGAAGGCGAGGCCATAGCGTGGCACCTGCGCGAAGCCCTAAAGCTGCGTTCCTATCAGCGTGTCACTTTCGACGCCATCACGGAGAACGTCATCCGGGCGGCTGTCCGCGCGCCCCGTCAAATCAACATGCCGCTGGTCGAGTCACAGCAGGCACGCCGAGGCGCGGATCGATTGGTTGGCTACAAGGTTTCGCCCCTCATCTCCCGGCAAGCCGGCATCTCCGGCCTTAGCGCCGGTCGAGTGCAGACCGTCGCCGTTCGCTTCGTTGTCGATCGCCAGGCCGAGATTGACGCCTTTCTCGCGACCAAACACTTTGGAGCGGAGGCTATCTTTCAGGACGGCGAGTGGCGGGCGCAGTGGAACACCGCCCCGCACCTTGCCGAGGGCGAGAAGTACATCCTTGATGCCGCGCTCGCGGAGCGAGCTGCAGCTTGCCGTTCCTTCCGCGTCGAGCAGTCCGATTCCAAACATACGACCCAGGCACCGCCAGCACCCTTCACCACGGCCACACTCCTGCAGGCCGCGAGCGTCACGCTCAAGATGAAGCCGAAGCAAACCGCCGACATTGCACAACAACTCTTTGCTCTTGGAGCCATCACCTACCATCGGACCGACTCGAAGAACTTTTCGGCCGAGGCGCTGGCCGAGCTGCGTAAATATGCCGCAAATGCCGGGCTGCCGTTGCCGCCTAAGGCGCGTACGTGGAAGTCCAAAGACAACGCACAGGAAGCACACGAGGCCATTCGGCCAACGCACCTAGCGGACAAAGATATTGGCGAAACAGATGACCAAAAGAAGCTATACCGGCTTATCTGGAATCGTGCCGTCGCCTCTCAGCTCGCCGACGCGGAATACGACGTAACCACGCTCCGCTTACGGAGTCTCGACTCCCCAGAAGGCTTCCAGTTCAAAGCCGTTGGCAAGGTTCTCACGGCCTCCGGATGGCGCGGTTTGACCGCTACCGATGAGGCGGAAGAGACCAACCAGCAGAACCAGGGAGAAAGTGACGAGCCGCCCGACTGCGGCGCGGTTCCAGCGCTCGCAACAGGCTCCCAGGCTACGGCCACCGGTAGCCGCATCCTCAATAAGCAGACCCGGCCACCCGCGCTCTACACCCAGGCCAGCCTTATTAAGAAAATGGAAGAGGAGGGAATCGGCAGGCCCAGCACCTACCCCGCCATCCTTCAGAACATCACATCCCGAGGGTACCTCGCCGACACGGAGAAGTACCTCCGTCCCACGGATCTCGGCACACTCCTCATCCGGGAACTCAAAGGTCGCTTCGCCTTTCTGGAGTACGACTACACCCGGACCTTGGAACAGGAGTTGGACGAGATAGCCACGGGTAAGGCCACCTTTCTTTCGGTTGTGTCCGCACTCGACAAGCGGCTCGACAGTGAGCTTGCCGCTCTTCAGATCGCGCCGCAGCCCGCCCTTGGTCAGGGCAGAACCACCCCCGGCTCCGCGGCTCAGACTGCGGACCTCACCGCCATCGTCTGCCCGAAATGCAAACAAGGGCGCCTCCGCCGGCCGAGTCCGGCTCGAGGTTTCTACGGTTGCAATGGCTACCGTCCAGATAAGACCGGCTGCAGCTTCGCTGTGAACGCCACGATCTCAGGCAAGACCCTCACCGAAAAACAGATCGAGACCCTGTGCGATAAGGGCATCACACCCGTCCTCAAAGGCTTCAAGAACAAACAGGGGAACCCTTTCGAGATGGCAGTAAAGTTGAGTGCAGAGACAGAGTGGCGAACGAAGTTCGACTTTTCAAAGCGCTAGTTCCAGGAGGTTCTCATGCCAGAGACGATGCAAAATGAAGCCGCTCCGTCTATCGCCATCCGGCGTCTCCGCGCCGAGTTGCGTACAGAGTTCGAGATCGCAGGTGTGTCTAGTGAAGTCTTGCGCGACCTGGACAAGACCCTTGACGCGCTGGCCGTTGAGATCGTGGTGTTGACCGCGAGCGAAGTCCTGGCCGAATCCAAAGGCGTACTCGCACGGGCTCTGGCCCGAGCCTGCGTCCGCGCCAACGCTACGTCCTACGCCGCACCGTCTGAATTGGTCGATCGCGTTTGCTACGATGTCAGCTCCCGAGCCGCCGCCTTGAACGGCTATCACCGGCTGCTTTCCCAGGTCGCCTCGGCTGAGCTGCGAATTCCTGCACAGGCTCCAGCGCCCAGTGTCCAGACTTACACCGCGCCGCTACCTCAGCCCCAAATGCCGACAACGCCGCGCTCTCTCACCATGCAAGCGATTCCGTGGAAAAAACTCTACCGAATCGGCCTCCATCCGCTCACCCTTTGGGTGCTGCGGATCGTTCTTGTATTCAGCCTGCTCACAGCTGCTTACCACTACTTTGCAAAAAGTGAACTCGCTCAGTTATTCGAGCATTCCGTCTTTGTTCCGCATAGGCCTCTACCCATGCGTCAGCAGGATAGAACCAACACCGAGGAGATCCATTGGCGACCAAGAAAACATTAGCGAAGAAGGTGGTACCGGCCAAGAAGTCGGGGTCCACCAAGGATCCGGCTGGCACAAAGGCACCGGTCCAGAAGATGACCAAGACCGCGCTGATCCGGTATATGGCCGAGCAGATGGAGGCCCGGCCGAAGCAGATAGCCGCTTTCTTTGACCTGCTGATCGAGATCGCCACAACCCAGACCCGCAAGAACGGCGAGTTCACGGTACCGGGCCTGGGCAAGCTTGTGAAGGCTAAGCGAGCGGCCCGGATGGGACGGAACCCGGCGACGGGCGAGGCGATCAAGATCAAGGCCAAGACGACAGTAAAGTTCCGGTTAACCAAGTCCGCCAAGGATGCGGTGGTCCCGCCCAGGCCTTAGTGCTAGAATCGGACGTAAGCTGTTCATTGCAGATGGTTTACGTCCGATAACGGTCATTCTAGATCGCGCGACCTGTTATCAGACGCTTGAGCGGCTACGTTGCGCCGTGTGTCCTGCTCCCGGGTGCCGGCATTAATGATCGAAGCTCCGCTGACGGGGCGTTCACTTGCCGCGTATGGCATCCTCCGGGATCGCATCCCGGATAGCGGCAAGCGTCGCCCGAGACAGCAGTAGCGGCGAACGAAGGGCCTGAAGAAGACGCTCGACTGTGCGTGCCCCCACCAGCGGAATGATGTCCTGCACTTGGCTTGCAACCCATCTGATCGCAGCTTGCGCGGTGCTGATGCCGGCCGACGCCGCCACGTGCTTCAAGTCGTTCACGCGTCAATGAATCTGAATAGCTGCAAAGCGTGTCACACTATGTTGAGCAACGCATAACCTTCTCATGCGATGAAAACGACCCTCCTTGCGCTTGCTGTTTCTGCGATTAGATGCTGGCTATCAGGTTGCGGTACTGGTCAGCCTGATTGCTCAACCCTTTCCGTTTTGCGGTCGCCCCCACCAGTGCGACAGCCGACCATAGCGCAAAAGCCCCCAGCAACACTGTGCAGTTCACGGTGTCCGTGTCGCAGGCGCTCGTTCATCCTCAAAGCGCTTGTGCCTTGCCTGCCTTCGCCCAGATAGCCCAACCAGCCTGGACGGTGAGCGATCCTGCCGGCGTGACCATCAGTTTGGCCAAGGACGGCACAAGCTGACTGGCCCCCTGCATAGGGGAGACTTCTGGTCCGGTGACAATATCGGCTTCCAGTATGGGCAGCTCAGGTCCGATCACTGCGACAGCGACGGTAAGCTACTAATGAATCGCTTCCGAGGCAGAGCATGAAGCAGTCGAAACCATCATTGAGCTTTCTTGAGACCCACCAGAAGAAGACCTTTTTGCTCCTTGCAGTCGTCTTAATCTTTCTCCTGTACTGGCGTTCCCTTAGTTCGCCCTTTGTGTACGACGACCTTGATCAGATCGTGAACAATCCAGACCTGAGTGACTGGAGCAATTTCGCTCATCGTTTCCTGCTTCGCCCCGTGGACCTAACGACCTCTCTGCTGAGCAATGCGGGCTCCATCTACCGTCCGGTATTCTGGATGTCTCTGTTCATCGACAGAAATCTCTGGGGCCTTGATCCGTTCGGCTATCACCTTACCAACCTTGTGTTGCACCTACTGAACGGTCTACTGGCGTTTGTCCTACTGTGTCGTTTTCGCCTCAACCCAAAGGCAGCGTTGGCTGCTGGATTGATCTGGCTTTCGCTGCCGATCAATACAGAGGTGGTTGCATGGGCAAGCGGACGTGCTTACCTGTTGTGTACCCTCTTCATCCTCACGGCTCTTATAACCTCGCTCACTTTTGTCCGGCGCGGAGGAGCGCCGCGACTCGCAGCAGTCTTCCTCGCTAGCCTGTTGGCCGTTCTGTCCCATGAGCTAGGCATCGTGATCCTTCCCATGCTCCTACTGCTGGGTGTGACCTTTGAGCGGGACAAGTGGAAACGCCTCCTCACCCCCCTATTTGCCTGTGCTTTTGCTGTGCTGATCGCGGAGGTCTGGCGTGTTCACCTAGGGGTGAAGGGCTTTATAAGTCTTGCGACTCCGAGATGGACCTTGCTGGCACTCTCGCGATACGTGGAGCTGATCTTTTTGCCGGTACGTATGAGCGTGGAACGGTCCACCTCCATGACACTGGGCCATCTATCTGTTGTCTCCTTTGTAGCTCTCGGTGGCTTGGTCCTCGCCTTACTTTACGCTCTGTGGCGTCGTTGTCTGGATCCATGGCTGCTGCCCGGGTTGATCTGGATCGCATTGTGTGTCGCGCCGTTCTGCTTTGTGCAGAACTACCAGGGATTAGCCGAGCGCTTCGCTTACCTGGCAGCATTAGGGGCCGCCGTTGCGGTAGTCACGTTCTGCTTGCAACCCGCCAGCCCCGGCATTCATAAAGCTCTGCTTTCGGTCGCCGGTATATGGTGCATGTGGAATTTATACCGGACATCCGCTCGGGTTGGGGACTGGACAGATCCCGTCCGCCTTTATCAGGCTTCTTTGGAGGCAACACCCCAGAGCCCCTCGCTGCACTACAATCTGGCCTTTTCCTACCGTGAGCAGGGCGACCTGTCCGAGGCGCTTACCGAGTACCAACGCACACTGGAGCTGGACTCCAAGTTCCCGAACGGTTATGCGAGCCTTGGAGACGTTTACCTGAAAGAGAACCGTTACCCGGAAGCGCAGGATGCCTATCGCAAAGCACTGATAATCCACCCTTATGACACCGCCGTACTCCTGAACAGCGGCGCGGCATACCAGGATGCCGGGGGTGCAGCCCAAGCGCAAGAGGCATACCAGCGTGTGGTGCAGATCGACCCAAGGAACAGTGCGGCTCATGTCGACCTTGGCGTCCTTTATGCAGGGGAGCAGCGGACGAACGACGCCATGCATCAGTTCGCCATAGCAATAGACCTCAAGTCTCAGGACATCGTGCCCTACTACAATCTCGGAGCGATCCTCCAGAAAGCGGGGCGCCCGGACTTGGCAATGGTGCTCTACAAGAAGGTGCTGGACATCAAGCCGGACGACCAGGACACCCTACGAAATATCCAGCTTATCCAAGCAGCAAAATAGGCTGCTACAAACCGCCGTTTGTGCAATATGCCCAAAGTAGTTGAAACGGAGTCTCGCATAATGCGAAGGCACACCCCTCTTGTCCCCGACGCCATCGTAGCGATTTATCCCAACCACACACCTGAAAATCTAGATCTTTATCGATAAATTAGAGGCCCGTGCTACTTCGCTGTTCCCGGCAGCAGACAGTCTGCTCTTTATTCCCCGGCATACCGACTCCGCTGTCCCTCTCCATTTGGCCAAATCACGGCGTTCGTGCATTAGCACGTTTATGATCATCGTCAGCGTTGAGCTCGCCTGACGTGTCCCTGGAGTACCATCTTGAGAGCACCCCGTCCGTTCGGGGGAATATAACAATCTGTGGAGATGTTCGCACTTTTCAGCCTCGCTACAGAACTCGCTAGGATCTGCGCAAATATGCCGTGTCTGACGATCGAGTCCGAAAATACACTATGGAGCAACAGACCCTCTCTGCGCTTGGTAACTAGATAATGATTAGAGGCCTGAAGGAAGCTTCGCTATCTTTGATTCTTTGTCACAGCGCCCGCGCCCCACTGAATGGTGCAAGCTCTGTAGCTAAGAATGCCATCGAAGGGCGGATTCATGGTATCGATGCGGCCTGCGCCGTTGCTTTCCGATCCCACCCGCAAGCGACCGCTTACGGCATCGTCAGAGTCGATGAATACTGGTCCCCGAACTCCTCTAGAAAAGGTACTATCGTATTACTCCACGGTAGCACCGGGCTTCTGAGCGAGACGCCAACAAGGGCCTCGCTCGACAACCTTGGCGAAAATTACTTGGCGTGCAATGGATTCAGAGTCTTCATACCACACTATCTTGATGTGTCGGGTCTGAAATCTGTACTGTCGATTTCGAAGATGGAGCATGACGGATTCAAATGGGTGGAAGTGGTGTTGCAAGTAGAGCGCCTGATCAAAGGGACAAGTCCACACGAGTCGCTCTTTCTCTATGGCCAATCTTTAGGGGGCTACATCGCTCTAAGGGCGGCAATGTACGCTCCCACGCCATCGGGCCTTAGTCTTCTCAGCGCTGGCCTACGCCTTCCTGATAAGCTTAATTTGCAGAACTTTCCACCGGTGTTGTTACAGCACGGGAAAATAGACGAAGTCGTCCCATTAGCCGAGTCGGAACGGCTCTATGCACAGCTTCCTCTTTCTAAGGGCAACCGCCTAATCATCTATCCTAGTTGTGGACACAATCTTTTCTATGGTACCAACGGTGAAGTCACTCGAACGACGGCACAGTTTTTTTCTACGTTGTCACGAAGTTCGGAGCCGTGACGTGTTGTCACGGCTCCGGTTCTATCAATCCGTGCAATTACCATTGCTACAAGGAGGTGGTGGTTGATACATGGTTTGTATCGTGGTCCCACCCTGGGAGCTTTGACTACCATCTTGGTTCACTGACGCAAGCCCAACAGCGTACATTGTCATTGGTCCCGCGTCACCCGGGTCTCCTGGATAGGGTTGAGGCGAGGGGACTAGGCTGGAGTAAAAGCTTACACTTAGTCGATCGGACGAGACTAACGACGCGTTATCCGAAGCAATTAGACTACCATCAAGGGCGTACACCGCAACGCGGGGCGTTCCGTAAGTGGTACTGATCGGGTAATTTAAATACAGCGTTAGGGTAGGAGGAGTGTTGTTTGACGTTAATACGGTTTGTGAGACTGCAGTTGTTGCTGCTGCCTGGCAGTTGATGTAAGCGACCTGTGAATACGCCGTGTACACCTTGCTCACATACAGGTATTGCCCGTTGCGACTCGATGGGCAGTTGGCGTCTGCTGGTGCTGCCCAGCCAATTCCAAGTGGGGACGATGAGCTTGGAGCACGGTTCGGAACGAAATAGAATGATCCGCTCGTGCCAGCCGCCTGCATGGCGGAACTGCCAGGGGTCGTAGAGAGACCGTTATAGGTGAATCCACCATAGGTGTAGTAAGCAGTAGTGGCAGAGGTATCAGTCAGTTGACTCGTTGGAGATTGTGCAACGACCTGCATGCCAATCGTTGAAGGGGAAGATCCGCTCCCGGTCTCGTTCACAAAAAACTTCCCACATCCCGAAGTCAAGAGGCAGAGTGCACTTACGCAAGTAACTAATATGGACTGCTTCATTTTGTCTGCCCCTTTACCGGCACTATTATCGACTCTGCTGCAGTTGTTGCCGCTACAAATACATCTGCAAGACTCAACTTGGTGGCACTCGCAATGAGAAGTTGGTGAAGCTGATTCGAACGTTCATCCATTTGTTCATTGCTTAGGCGCTCCGGTTTATGAAGCCTCCGTAATTGAGCGCGCTCGCCCTCGGTTATCTGGTAGTCCGGGTTGTTAAGCTTCTGCTCGAACACAGTCGCAGTAACGTGGAACGCCTCAAGCGGACTCATCTCTGCAGGAACTAGCATCTTCCCCGCCGATCTCGCAGAATGTACTGTCAAAGGGCGTGTTCCGATGAAATGTGGTTCTATCAACGCAAGCTTGACTCTTGTGCTCCGAATCTCTCGAAGGTTTGTGTATGCATAGGACGGAGCAGCAATCATAGCAGCCATGTGATTTACGATTGCGACTACTTGCGCCTCGGTCACTGGAGCTATGTTGCCGAGGTGATAGTTTGTTTCAGCTACCACTAATTCTGACAATACAGGCTGACTGACATCCCTGTAAGTACCAGTTATGTGGTGCTTTGTAAATACTGCTGAAGCAAGATCAGTGATCTGGCCTTGATTCGCGTAGACGAGCTGCTCTGCAGCTCGATCAATCGGTGAACGCGGCGCGAGAGTAGAGGACTGACAGAATGCAAGCGGGCAGGAGGTTATTAAAAAGCATGCAAATGCACTAACAGCTCTGTGGTACATGGGGGCTCCTCTTAACATATCCTTCATGACACGCCAGTCGACACCGGAAGCGGCGTTGAATGGGTAAGCGCTAGGTGCAAACTAATGGACACGCCTACGGCGTCTAGGGCGCTTCCTGAGCAGCTTGCATACCACACGCGAGACAGGTACCAGCCGTATCTCGGCGTAAGAACGACGCCGAGACACATGAGTAGATGGATCGTGCCCATCTTGAAACTGATTAAGAATGCTCTGATTAGGGCCGCTCGTCAACAACAAAATATGGGCTCCTTACAGATACAGCCGAAGTCCTGTCGGGTGATGGTCTTACAGCGCCGACGTGTTCGAAGGTCGTTCTCGAAACGCTTGGCCCGTCGTACACATCGCGGAGTTGTCCTTGGCATGAAAGTTTGAGAGGTCTTGCCGGTCAAGGAAGTGAATTTCTACGATCTCTCTCGACGTTCCTGGGTCTACGATTGTCGACGAAGAGTCTCGTGGAGGGGAGCGCTGGGCTTTCGACAACGTAAGAACAACAAGGCTGTACCGTTTATGCGAGCCGGAAGCGCAATCGGCCGAGTACCTTGCGTACCCCTATCTGCCTGGATAGCCGAACTAACCCGTTCATCTGCTTCTGCCAACAAAGGTGAATGTATATAGCAAGCGGAAAAGCTGGCTGTCGATTCCCGGATTACTTGCGCCAAGAGCTCGATTCGAGAAGTGGTGAATTTGATAGTCGACGGACAAGGCATGGCTATTTCGCGGGAAGAACTCAATGCCTCCCCCAAAAGCAAACGTGAAATTAAACTGCGAAGAATTATAGGACGGAACGTCGCGCGGTGAAACCATGAAACCTGCATTTTCGAGAAGGTACGGCTGCAACCGACTGCGCGGGTAAAAGTTGACCCGCTGCCCGAGTGGACTAAGGCCACCAGCGTATGTCCACCGTGTTCCGCAGGTCTGAATCTGTGTTGTTGTAGAACCTGGGGTGACACCGCCAGGGTTTACAGTGACTGTCGATTTACAGCGGCTTGGAATGGGTCCGCTTTGAATCACAGACGGATCGTAGGGTGCTTGGCCGGCAAATTGCACCGTTTGAGTCGTAGTAGAAACGGGATCTTGCAAGAAGGAAAGCGGGCGTAGTTCCGCGTCATAAATCCAATCAAGCGCTCGCAGCCTTAGCAAGCGTCGCGAGTACGTCAGGTCCAAGCCCGCAAGCCTACGACCGTAAGCTCGCCCTAGCAGAACATGATTTGAGTTATTGCTGTATTCCGCACCGACGCTGAAAGTGTTTAGACCGGACGGCCATTTTTCAGTACCCTGAGCATCTGCACACTTGATAAGCACGAGAGAACAAGATGACATCCATTTTAGGACTCTAAGAAGTTTTCTGCGCATTATCAAACCCCTACCTTTTATGCAGCATTTAATGTGATTGTCTAGAAAATACTACCTTATTGACTGAAAGGCGACCTGGATAAGGAACACCCGGTTTCGTTCGAGTTCATAGGAACTGTATCCGGCAAACGGTCGCCGCGCTCCGGTACCGGCACGTCGATCTTCTCATGGGCCCTTGCGGTCGATGATGAGTGACTTGTCCTCCTTATCGTGCTTATTGCATTGCATCGGCCCGAGAGCGATAGCTGATGGCTACGTCAGTTCCCTGCCCGGCTATCCTCGAACAGCGCAACCTTTCGAGCCGCTGGCGCTTGTACCCCAAAGTTAAACGCGGTCTGCTCATGCCCTTGCGGGTGCTGCTCTCGCCACAGTTCCAGGAGGAGCGGCGGCAGCACGGAACGAACGGCCTTGGTGCGATGCACCTTGGCATGGCAGCCGGGACAAAGGGAGATCATCAGGTAGAGGAGCGATCTTCCCGGCTTGCGATGATGAACGATGATGGATCGCTTATCCCGGCCAGAAGCTCCGCAGACACGGCAGCAGTGACCGTCACGCTCCAGAACGGCTTCTCGCAATCCACCGAAGTTGGCTTCATCCTGCCGACGCAGGGTGTAGCAGGTCGCGCACATGCCGTTCGCGAGCACCCGTTGCCGCCCACATCCGCAGTGCATCGATCTTTGCGCTTTCCGTTTCACCGGCCCCGGCCCTTTCCTCTCAGGAACAGCATTTCGCTTCCGCGCACGACGCCGTTCTTGACCGCTTCGACGAAGCCGAGTTCGACCAGCCGAGCTAGCGGACCCGCGAAGCCCCCAGACTTTGCGTTGCTGTAACCGCCTTGGGCAGCCAGATCGACCCGCGACAGGCTCTTCGGAAAGACTGCGATCAACAACGTCAGGAGCTTGCGTTCACCCTCGCCCAAGAGCGAGAAGATGCGATCCTGCAACTCTTTCGAGGTTGCGGGCCGGCCGAATTTGTTGGCGGCATCCCGGCCCGAAGAGGTCATCGATGCCCTTCCCCCGTTCGACTCGATCAGGCCTTTGCGCACCAGCGCCGCAGCGGGCCCGGCAAAGCCTCCGCTCTTCGGATTGGAATAGCCGGCAAAGGCAGAAAGCTGCGACTTGGACGGTGTTTCCACGCCCACCGCCTCAAGACTCGCCAGAGCATCAAGCACCTTCTGCTCGGAGGTCGAAAGGCCATCGCTTGTAGGAGATGCGGCAGGTTCCGCCTTGGCGACCGAAGGCCTTGGCTTCGACACCGGGGCGGCGATTGCAGGCAAAGGCATAACCGTTGATTGTTCGATGTGTAGGGGACGCCTGCCTTCGAGCTTTTCTACGAGAGAGCGCAGGGCGGCGAGGATCTCGCCCCTCGTCTTCTCGGCATCGAGCAGTTCGGCCGTAAGGCGGGCAGCTTGCTCCGCAGTTGGCTTTAGGCGATCGACCTCCGCCCGCAACTCCGCTAGCTCTCGGACGCTGTCACCGCTGCCTGGCACCTGCTTTCCTGCCCTTTCGAGTTCCGCAATCCGCTTCAGCAGGAACTCCGGAGAGGTTTCCTGGATTCGCTTCGCGGCGTCGGCGATCTCGCGGCCGAGCCGCTCGATATCGACGGTGGCCAAGACCCTCGGCTCTGCCTTCCGTTGCCCAGGCGCTGGAGTTGCCCCCGAGTTAAACGTCTGACGCGCCCGCACTTCGATCCTCTGGCCGATTCCCAGCGACGCCGAACAAACGAATGCTGTGCCTACCGGCAACGACGGCAAAGCCTCTCCGACCTCACGGGCGAACTCAGGGCTGACCTCACTCTTGATCCAATCCGTTGCGGCCGCAAGATCGCGGGGATGGCTCATCCGCAGAACCGTCAAAAGGTCCACCTGGCTCAACACCTTCTTGTTTAGGTCCGCCGGCCGCTGCGTGATCATCGTGACGCCCACGCCTCGGATGCCGCCTTGTTTCACCAGGCGGCTCACCGTTCCCAGACAGAGCTTCTGCTGTCGGTTTTCCAGCATCTGCGGAGCGAAAGTGTCTGCCTCATCTATATAGAGGTGGAGCGCGGTGCGGTTGATGCGCAGCAGCTCACTGGCGAAGTCCGACGTGAAGCGGATCTGATCGTCCGTCAGCAAAAGGCCGACATCGAATATCGCCGAGAAGCCATGCTCCACCAGGGCGCGGGCCAGCATCCGGCCGGCGTGAGGTTCGAGCGGCACGTCGGCATGATCGCCGCCGAACACGACGACAGGAAAACCCGGACCGTCCCCGGTTGCCGAGGACCGCAAACCCCACCATGCGCCGGTCGGATCGATCGCCGCAATCTGTTGTTTGTGACGCAGCAGCTCCTCCGCTTGCACCGATGCGGTGTAGCTCTTCCCGCTGCGCTTTCGAGCGAGGATCGCTTGCGTCGACGTAACCAGTTCGAGAGGGAGGGAGAAGCCGTCCTTTCCGATCGTAAGCGGCATCACTTCCCTTCCCCTTGACGATGGATCGCCCAAATGCGCTTGACCTGACTGGGACTGGCCCCACTCAGCTTGGCGGTGCGTTCGATGGTCTGGCCGGCTGACCGAAGCGCCACGATGTTTTGATGGGTGGCCACGTCGGGTGCCCGGCCCGCGTACTTGCCCGCGGCTTTCGCCAGTTCGACACCTTGCCGCTGCCGCTCGCGTCGCGTCTCGTAGTCCTCCCGCGCCATCTGCAAGGCCAGCTTGAGCAGGAGCTCCTGAACAGACTCCAAAACGATCTTAGCCACCCCGCCCGCTCCGGCCGCAAGTTCGGACAGGTCGACCAGGCCAGGAATCGCCAGCTTCGCGCCCTTCGCACGGATCGAATCGACCAGCTTCTCCGCTTCCGGCAGTGGAAGCCGGCTGATGCGATCGATCTTTTCCGCGACCACCACCTCACCCGGTTGCAGATCCCCGATCATCCGCTGCAGCTCCGGCCGATCAACGCGAGCGCCCGAAGCCTTCTCGCGGTAAACGCCGGCCACGTAGTAGCCAGCCAGCCGCGCGCTTTCCTCGACACCGGCTTGACGCGCGAGGTCCTGCTCCTCCGTGCTGACGCGGAGATAAATGCGGGCGACTTTGAGCAGAGCTTTAGCCAAGATGAGTACACATCACTTGGCCTACTCTAAACCACCCGGCCAAAATACACGAACAGCAAAGCTATTTGGCTAACGTCTACTTGGCTATGCATCTTGGCCAGATGGGCTCATACAGCACAAGTTGCAGCCTCAATCCTTGTGCAATTTGACTAGTTTGCAATTCGAGGAGGTATTCTGGAGCGAGACTAGGCGAAGAAAAGGCGAATATTAATGTCGGTCAATGCGAGAAGCGCAGCTTTGAAACGTGACATCGAGGACCATCTTGCCGTGCGGATTCCATCGGCTTTGTCGCCGCTTGCGATGCAGGTTCCCCGTCTTCTACCCTCTGCCATTCCAGAGATCGAGAAGCTGCTAGGCGGCGGGTTGCCGATTGGTGGCATCAGCGAGTTCATGGGTCCGGAGAGTTCTGGGAGAACTTCTCTCGCCTTTTCTCTCCTTGGCAAAGCCACGGCTGAGTCCGCCTGCGCGTACATTGACGCGAGTAATACCTTCGATCCTCAAAGTGCTGCCGCCTCTGGAGTGCAACTCAGAAATCTACTTTGGGTGCGATTCGGCTCAGAGATGCAGATAGGAACACGGCCGCCAGCGTTGCAAGCGCCCCCGAAGTCTGCAACGGTACCCGAGAGTGAATCCCTAACCCAGCGTTGCGGCAGCTCGCATCCGCGAACGGAGATCAAGGGGCTGGACCGTGCCATCGACAGGATGCTCGTCCAGAAAGCGGAGGTCAGGCTCAAGAAGGCGGAGGGAACGCCCGGTCACCCCAATCAAAGACTGAGCCTAGTTTCCGCACCGAAGGATCACGTTGCGTACGAACACTTCAATGCCCGGCGTTCGGACGAGTCCGACCCGTTGCGCAAACTTGACCGGCGAGCAGCGGACGCGGCACGCAAACGAACCCTGTTACCGCTCACCCCACCCATCCCGAGGCGAGGAAGTGAGAAGCCATGGACGAGGTTGGAGAAGGCGATTCGGGCCGCCGATCATGTCCTGCAGTCGGGTGGGTTTCGGGTGGTTGTGCTTGATTTGGCCTCTATTCCTGCGAAGCAAGCACTGCGAATTCCATCGGCAACATGGTTCCGGTTTCGCCGCGCCGCGCAGGAAGCAGATGCAATTATGCTGCTTTTGACGCAGGAACCGTGTTCCAGGTCGAGCGCGGCCTGCGTCATCGAATGCTCGGCGCGTGGGGCAAACGGCAAGCAGAGCAATGTTTTCAGCGGAAACGGTTACACCGCAGAGATAGCCCGGCAAAGGACAGCGAATGCGTACGGCAAGAAGGCACCTGGAAGAGCCGCCGCGTGGGAAGCGCTCACCCCGTGGATGCGAGCAGCGGGAAGGTAGACCATGGGATACGCAGCCGTCTACATTCCAGAGTTCCCTGTCACAGCTTGGCTGCGCTCGGACGCGACCGTTCGTTCATACGCTCTCGCGGTGATCGAGGGAAGACCACCGCTCCAGCGCATCGTTTCTTTGAACGGTGTTGCTCAGTCGCGAGGAGTTTGCTTCGGTCAGAGCAAGGTACAGGCAGAGGCCACAAGCCCTATTGTGTTTCGCGATAGATCGATGGCTGAAGAACAAGCGGCCTTCGCAGAAGTTTGCACGATCGCAGAGCGGTTTTCCCCTAGAGTCCAGGTCATTGCCAGTCCACCGGACGAACTGACGATTGCGTTGTTGATCGACCAGACCGGAACCGAGACGCTCTTCGGACCCGCAGAGACCTACGGAAGAAAGCTCCATGCGGAATTGGTAGATGCGGGGTTCGCTTGCAACGTCGCGGTCGCGTTGAATGCCAATGCCAGTCTGATGTTTGCCCGGCAATGGGGTGGAACCACCTTTGTAGAAGCAAAAGATACTGCAACCAGACTTGCACCCTTACCGCTCTCTCTTTTGCCTTGCGGGAGTTCGATACTTCGGGTGCTATCACGGTGGGGTATCCGCACGCTTGGCGAACTTGCGGCCCTTCCCCCAGCGTCGCTCATCAGCCGTATCGGGCAACAAGCAGAACGTCTACAGCGGCTCGCTCTCGGCGTGGAAGATCATCTCCTGGTTCCATCCGAAGAGGTCTTTACGCTTGCAGAGCACATAGTGCTTGACAGCGCCCTCGACCAATTGGAATCGCTGTTCTTCATCGTATCGCCGATGCTTGAAAAGATCGTGCGTCGCGCTGCCGAACGTGCGTATGCCCTGCGAACCATCACATTGACGCTTAAACTCGACAAGGCCCAGGCATGGACACGCGAGATTCGTCCAGCACTTCCCACTCAGAATTGTGATCTTCTGCTGAAGCTCCTGAACCTCGACCTGCAGGCGCATCCGCCAAAAGCAGCTATCCTTGAACTCACGCTTTCAGCCGAGCCCGCAAAGCCGCAGACGGCTCAGCGTGGATTGTTCCAATCGCAATTTCCAGAATCGGATAAGCTCGATCTTCTAACCGCACGTTTGCGGTCCATTGCCGGCGATGCCAATGTCGGCTCCCCAGAGCTTTGCAACAGTCATCGCGACGATGACTTCCTCATGGCCCCCTTCCGATTACGAAGGTTTCGGCCTCCACAACCAGCTCGCATCACGATGAAGAACGGAAT
This sequence comes from uncultured Bryobacteraceae bacterium, assembly GCA_964248405.1. GTDB lineage: Bacteria > Acidobacteriota > Terriglobia > Bryobacterales > Bryobacteraceae > Bog-105. The sequence goes on along the minus strand of CAXTYH010000023.1, from coordinate 19,047 downwards.
GCCTGGCCAGCTCTTTTGGCAGGGTAAATGGCTTGAAGTTACCGACGCGAAAGGCCCGTGGCAGTCAAGCGGTTGCTGGTGGGATGGTCGCAAGTGGGCGGCTGAGGAATGGGACGCTTGGGTGACCATGCCCACCCAAGCCATGCGGCTTCGGCACGAGGTCCGGTCAGGCGCCTGGACAGTGACGGGCGTCTATGACTGACCGGTATGTCGAGCTGCACGCCCGTTCGGCATTTTCGTTTCTGGAAGGCGCCTCCCTGCCAGAAGCTATGGTGCAGCAAGCCGCAAACCTGGAGATGCCCGCACTGGCGATCGTCGATCGCGACGGCTTGTATGGAGCCCCACGCCTTTATACCACCGCGAAGAAGTTGGGCTTGCGATCGCACATCGGCGCGGAGGTCTCCGTTGCCGAGCTTGGACAACAAGTTCTACCGGCACCATGGCAGCCGCACACCATCCCCCAGGCTCCGGTTCGATTGACTCTGCTTTGCGAATCTCAGCAGGGATATCGCAATCTTTCTCAGATCATCACCAGCTACAAACTCCGGCAAAAGACCAAAGGTGAAGGCGTTGCTACCCTCCGCGACCTTGAAGACCGGAGCAACGGGTTGATATGCATTACTGGCGGCGAGGAAGGTCCTCTGGCCGCCGCACTGGAGCGCGGTGGCCTTGAAGAAGGCCGGCGGCTCCTCTCATGCCTTACGCGAACCTTCGGTGAGCGGAACGTCTACGTCGAGCTGCAACGTCATCGAGTTCGCGAGCAGGAAGTGCGCAACGAAGCTGCGATCACGCTTGCCCGGGAACTGCGTCTTCCGATCCTTGCCACGAACGGCGTTAATATGGCGACGGCGTACGAGCGCGAAGTCCTGGATGTGCTCACCACGATTCGTCATGGAACCTCACTCGACGACGCCGGACTGCTGCTACAGCACAACGCCAACCGGCATCTCCGTTCGCTGAAAGAGATGGCCTCTCTTTTCCGAGACCTTCCCGAAGCGATCGCGGAGACCGAGGAGCTCTCTAGGCGCTTGCAGTTCGAGATGAAGGATATGGGCTACCAGTTTCCTCTCTACCCGGTGGGTAATGAGACGATGGACAGCTTTCTTCGCAAGCGCACGATGGAAGGCGTTGTCTGCCGCTACGGGCCGAAAAGCAGCGCAAGTCTGCGCGAGCGAGCGGAGAAGCAGGTTGAGCACGAGCTCGCTCTGATCGCAAAGCTGGGACTGGCAGGATACTTCCTGATCGTTTGGGATATTGTCGAGTTCTGCCGCAAGAACGGCATCCTGGTTCAAGGCCGCGGCTCGGCCGCGAACTCCGCCGTTTGCTACGCGCTCGGCATCACCGCGGTCGATCCCGTGGGCATGGACCTTCTCTTCGAGCGGTTTCTGTCGGAAGTTCGCGGGGAGTGGCCGGACATCGACCTTGATCTGCCATCGGGCGACGACCGCGAAAAGGCGATCCAGTACGTTTACACGCGCTACGGGCAGCTCGGGGCGGCCATGTGCGCGAACGTCATCACCTACCGGGGCCGATCGGCGGCGCGGGAAGTCGGTAAATCACTCGGCTTCGACGAAGACACGCTGACCCGGCTCACCAGGCTGGTTGGTTCCTGGGAGTGGAAGGGGCCCACCGACAGCATGGAGCAGCAGTTCCGCAACGCGGGATTCGATCTTTCACATCCACGCTTCGCCAAGTACCTTGAACTCACCATCCGGATGCTGGATCTACCCAGGCATCTTGGACAGCATTCGGGCGGCATGATTATCGCTCAGGGGCAGCTCGCTTCGGTCGTACCCATCGAGCCGGCAAGTATGCCCGGCCGTAACGTCATCCAGTGGGACAAGGAAGATGTCAGCGACATGGGTTTAATCAAAGTCGATCTGTTGGGGCTCGGCATGATGGCCGTTCTCAAGGATTGCGTCGACCTAATTCCTCAGCACTACGGCAAATCCGTCGACATCGCACAAATCCCGCACGACGATCCGAAAGTCTATGAGTCGCTCTGCAGAGCCGATACCGTAGGTCTCTTTCAGGTCGAGTCGCGGGCGCAGATGGCGTCGCTTCCACGGAACAGGCCGGACAAGTTCTACGACATCGTAGTGCAGGTCGCCATTATTCGGCCGGGACCTATCGTCGGGAAGATGATGCACCCTTACATGGAGCGTCGACGCGGCCGGGAGAAGATCCTGTATCCGCATCCGCTTCTGGAGCCGGTGCTGCGCAGAACGCTCGGAGTTCCTCTCTTCCAAGAGCAACTGCTGCGTATCGCCATGACGATCGCGGACTTCACAGGCGGTGAAGCCGAATAACTGCGCCGCGCCCTGGGCAGCCGCCGCTCCGCCGACAAGATGCGGATGCTTGAGAGCAAGCTGCGGCTCGGGATGGATACTCATCAAGTCTCGGCTGAAGCGCAGCAGGAGATTATTCAGTCCATCAGCTCCTTTGCTTTGTATGGCTTCCCGGAGAGCCACGCCGCCAGTTTCGCGCTCATCGCCTACGCGAGTGCATGGCTCAAGCTCCATTATCTCGGAGCCTTTACGGTAGCGATCCTGAACAACCAACCCATGGGCTTCTACTCCGCCGCCGTCCTCGTCAAAGATGCCCAGCGTCACGGCCTCCGCATCAAGCCGATCGATATCCTGCGATCCAGTTGGCCATGCACGTTGGAACCAGAAGAGGACGGGTCTCTTTCCCTCCGGCTCGGGTTACGCTTTGCCCACGGACTTCGGCAGAGTGCCGCGGTCGAGTTGGTGACAGCCAGGCAGCAGGGGCACTTCCAATCCATTGAGGAGCTTGCCCACCGCGTTCCGGCGCTCAACCGAGCAGACCTCACCACCCTCGCTGAGATCGGAGCCCTCAATACAATCGGCAAGACGAACCACCGCAGGAATGCTCTCTGGCAGATAGAGCGTGCCATTCGCAAAAGCGGGCCACTGCTCCAGTCCCTCGATCAGGACGAGGAACACAATTCCCCACTTGAGGCGATGAACCCGGAAGAGCGGATGGTCGCCGATTACGCCTATACCGGAGTTACGGTGGGTCGCCATCCGATGGCACACTGCAGGACGCGACTCCAGCAAATCCATGTTTCCCGTGCCGCGGATCTTCCAATGCTTCGGCACGGCATGCAAGCCAGAATCGCCGGCTGCGTCATCGCTCGCCAGCGCCCCGGTACCGCCCACGGGTTCCTCTTTCTTTCCATCGAAGACGAAACTGGCATCTCCAACGCCATCATCGACCCTGATCTCTATGAAAACCACCGCGCACTCGTAAGCTATGCCAAAGTCCTCCTGATCGAAGGCACCCTCCAAAACGTAGACAGCGTCATCCACGTTCGGGCGCGGCACATCGAAGAGCTGAACGTGACCGACGCACCCATGCAATCGCACGATTTCCATTGAGGAGCAAACACAGGCACTTGAGACAAGAATCCATAACATTTTGTCGCGTCCCAGTAGGGTATACCCCAATGTTACGGCCGAGCAACCGTGCTGGCTCCCATAACGAACAGTGAGTTGCGCAGCATCCACTCCGATCAGGGTTCGGAGTAGCTTTGGCCCAGCAACGCTGCGATCTTCCGTGTCACAGGACAAGCAACTGTGGTCTTCGGCGACGGTCGGGTATGCAGCCTCAAGAGCCGCTCGGGATGCTACTCTCTGGGTACGATGTGAAGGGGTAGCTCGCCCATGCCTTTCACTTTCCATGAACGGGGAGAGCACCGAGCCTTCTGTTCCGGTGTGAGGGTGTTGTACACCTCCTCCGACACAACGATCCAAGCGTCGAGGTCTTTGCAAAGAGACTCGCACCGTGCGGACAGGTTTACGGCTGATCCCAACACTGTGAACTGCCTTTTAAGCAGACTCCCGACGTTCCCGCAGAAGATCTCGCCTGTAGCAAGTCCGACCCCAATTTGAATCGGCTCGCCAGCAAGGCGGAAGGTTGAGCATTGTGCCAACATCTGTTCGGCACACCTGAACGCGATGCTGGCATCCATCTCTGAGTGATGTGGAAGTCCCCAGAAGGCCATGATCGCGTCTCCAATGAACTTGTCGACGAACGCTCCATGAGCATGCAGTATGTCTACCATGTTCCCCAGGTAGGCCCCAAGCTGTTGAGCCAAGTCACTAGGCGCAAGTTTTTGACTTGTGTCGGTGAAGCCGCGGATATCTGCAAACAGGATCGTGCCGCGTATTAACCGAGGGGAGCCGAAGGATTCACCAGAGCGAAGGAGCTCCGCGGTCAGCGCGGGAGAGAGGTGGGAGCTGAACGCGGCAATCAGCTTGTTCTCGTTGCTGTAGTGCAAGCCACGTTCCGGGGTTGACTCGGCCAACTTATTACAAACAATCTCAAGGAGGTTGTCTTTGAAGGTAGGCTGCATTTTTAGGCTTTCCACCGCGGCGTAGGGGATCTCTAGAACCCGGACGGAACCGGACGCGATGACCGTTGCAGTTCTATAAGGCGGCCCCCCGCAGATCGCGATCTCCCCAATGATTTCGGGCGCCTGCCGCATTTGGATATGAGTGTTGTCCTCGGAGAGAATCGAGACTCTCCCATGCACAATTACAACCAGACAGGTCGATGTCTCCCCTTCACGGAAGAGCAGCTGCTTGTCAGCGTAGACCCGGAGCCAGTCATTAAAGGATGGAACCAGGGAGTGTAGGTCGACGCCACGGAAAAGAGGCGTGTCGTGAAGTAGAGCTTCGGTGCTTTTCATACTTTCCTGTCGTCCAAGGCCGGCGGACAGCCGAGCGGCTCTGATTTAGCTCTTGCTGGTTCTTAGTCTCGTGCGCGTCGCGGTTTTGGGTATAGCTGCAGCAACCGGGAGCGCCCCACCTGCCGAACAATATCCTCCACAATGCCTTCATGGCAGTGTTTGTACTTCCACATACTTTGGCAAGGACATGGCTCGTTACGGCCTATTGGGAGGCGCCCTAGAATTACGGGAAACAGTGCCCGCAAATCAGCCTCATTGCCTCCGAGCAGCTCCAACATAAACTCCTCGTATCCCGCGTGGCCGTGCTTCTGTTGTGGCCCAGGCCATTCCCGTTGCCCTGTTGCGTCGTAGATCAACTGCCGCTCAAGAAAAACGGCCACCTCATCGAGGAAGCGCAACAGTCGATTTGGATCTTCGGAATTCCAGGGAGAACAGGGGGGCAACCACAAGCAAAAGCGTCCACCCCGCACAATATGCCGATCGACATCCTCGGCGAAGTGCTTGCCCTCATCGTAGGCATCTGGTTCTGAAAGCGGGTAATCGGCTGGAAATTCTATACGTACAGAGAGAGGTGTTGTCACGCCACATTCGGACAACAGTGTGATCGTTCCCTTGAGCTGCATATGGGACGTCATCGGGTCAACCGCGAACATCAGGCCGGGGTAATTCTGCTCGACAAGCGCCTGTTCCTTGCGAAATAGGACACCACCGTCCCGCTCGAACCAAGGTTTGGGCTTACTCGCCGTACGACGATGACGGAACAAAGGAACGGCTCCCCGCGCTTGCCTGGCTGCTAATGCTGGTTCCCGCTGCCCCCGCGGTGACGTATACGGTTTGTCGATACAGTGAAGCCTTCCGTGCCCGTTCAACCTTGTCCTGCGTGAGATTGGCAGCCAGGTAGAGCGAACGATCTCTGTTGTATTTGAAAAGCTTCTGTACTTCTTCCTCCAGTTGCGTGTAGATGCTCTCGGAGATGGCAATCTCGCCCCCGGCGCTTCCCTCCTCGTGCCGAGCAGCTTCCTCTACAGCATCACTGATACAGATACGGTCGCGATGTCCATGAGTGCCCAGCTTGGAAACAAGCGTTGTGCCGATGTCGATTCCCACCGCCATTCCGAGACTTTTCGCCTCAGGCAGGAGCTCCTTGATCACAAGCTCCATAGAGGACTGCAGCCCGATCGCAGTCTCAACAGCTCGCCTGGCGATTGACTGTTCCTGCCCTTGAGGAAGATGAAAGAACGCCTGAACGCGGTCCCCTTGAAACTGCACACGAACACCCTTAAAGTCCTTCCTGACTACGGCAGCCATCTCCTTGCGTATGGCATGGAAAAGCCGAAGCGACTTTTTGCGCTTCTCGTCAGTCGATGCCTTGTCAATGTGCGCAGTGAAACCGGATACGTCTCCAAAGACCGATGCGGCCACAACGCGCTTGTTGTTGGTGATCCCAAGCGAATCGATGTCGATCAGAACCTCAGCATCGCTGTACTCAATGCGGTTCAGAGGATAAGTGAGCTTGTCGTCCTTGAGCCGCTTGAGACTGGCATCTCGATCCCAAACGATGTCTGCGCTCTCGAGCAGCTCTTCCATTTCCGCGGTCGTCACTGAACCCAGCTCGTAAACGGTGACGTTGTAGCGCGCGTCCTCCACCTCTGAGAAATACGCCTGCAGGTCCTCTGACAGCACCTCGAATACAGCCTTGGTGATCCGGATCGAGGAGGTACCTGTCAGGATCTTCGCGGCGTAGTTGGCTGGTGCTCCTAGAAAGAGCAACTCGCGGTCACCGCGCTGTCCGTTCTTGGTCCCGATCGCGTCGCCTAAGTCGGCACCCCCGGAGAGCTTGAGGTTGGGGAGCTTCGGAAATTCTGGGTTGAAGAGATAACGAACAAAATGCCTCAGAACGACAAGGAGCAGAACAGCCTGTGTCGCGATCTTGGCAGGGTCGTCGATCGGCCGAAAGAACAGAGCGTGCAACTTGGCGCCTTGGAAGTGAACGCGAACACCATCGAAGATCAGCGCATCTTCCACGATGCGCGCGACCTCGCGTTCGTACAGATGAACAGCCTGAATCACGCGCCGGTATTCGTCGCCATCTTCTACCACCGTTGCCAGATCGGCAAAGTTCGGCACGTCCACATAGACATGTGCACCGAAAATTTCTCGGCAGTTCGTCTCTGACAGCAGTGTGTTCAGGTCAGCATCACGCGCTAGCTTCCCAACTTCAATGTCTCCCATGTTCTCGAGATGGTGCTCCACTCGATTCGTGCTCGTGTCGAGATCCCAGGCCATTTTTCCTCCAGCGACTTTCAGTTGAGTTCTGAACTGCGCTTAGGGCAGCGAAGCCCAGTGACTAACGCGACAAGCAAATGATTACTGAAGTTGACTTTTATGTCAAGTTCTGCTGTTATGTCATGGGTGACTGGTGAGACAATGGCGCGATGATTCCAGACTTTCAGCCGGACGGCCTCCTGCCACCCGGCGATCACGAGGTCACATTTGAGCAGCTGCGGGATTCTGTTCTGACGCAAGGCCACGCGGAAGTTGGGTCGCGAACATGGGACGGAGCGTGGCGCTCACTCCTAGTCGACAATCTCGAAGTATTGGTCAAGCAGCTTTGGAAAATCGGAATACAAGACGTCTTCGCCGACGGTTCATTTGCCGAGGACAAAGACCACCCAAACGACATCGATGGTTATTTCGTCTGCAATCTTCAGCAACTCGCCTCCGGGTCCCTGATTCAACAACTGAATTTGCTCGATCCTTACAAGATCTGGACTTGGGATCCTGTGTCCAGGAAACCGTACAAAGGCTACCCGAAGAGGCAGCTTCCTATGTGGCACCGTTACCGGGTCGAGCTCTACCCTCACGTGCCGGGTCTTGGACTCGCAAGTGGAATCAGGGACGCGAGAGGCTATGAGCTTGAGTTCCCAGCGGCGTTTCGCCTTTCACGCCGCGATGGGAAACCCAGAGGAATCATCAAATTGAAGCGTGGAGATGAATCATGATTCGTAATGAAGCCGAATACCAGCATGCGTCCGCTCGCCTGACGGAGGAACGCAACCGGCTTACCGAACACCGGGCCCGGTTGAAGGCCTTGAACATGACCGACGAAGAAATCAAGCGAGTAATCGATCCGATCGAGTCATTTCATCTTCAACTCAAAGAGGAAGTAGAGAGCTACGAAAGATTAAAAAGGGGAGAGTTTGATGAACTTGAAAACCTCCGTGGACTGGGTCATTTGCTGATCGCTGTCCGGATAGCGCAAGGAATCTCTCAAAGAGAGCTCGCCCGACGCCTTGACGTACATGAGTCTCAGATATCGCGCGACGAGCGCAATGAGTACTTCGCGATCACCTTGGAACGTGCGGCAAGAATTCTAGACGCTTTGAACGTCCGCCTTCATACAACGGTCGAGGTCGAACCTAAGTCATTCGCAATGGCATAGCGCTCGTTCGGATCCACCCGGGAGAGGGCTGAGAGGTAAGAATTTACATCTGTATTCAAGTCCGCCGTCTTATGGCGCGAGCACATCAGGATGGAGCTCGGAACATAACGGCCGGCCACCGTGCATGAGATGGGAACGAACATGACCTGGGAAAAACGAATCACACACGCAGGACTGAATACGTACCGCTTAATCCGGGGACAAAGTCAGGATGACCTGAACATGAAGGCTCGGCTTCTGATTTTGGCATTCTGAATTGGCCCACTCTGGCGGTTTAAGTTGGCCCACCCTCTGGGCAGAGCGGACTCTACCCTGTTCCTCACGCGAGTTGAGGAACGGAGGGCGAGTTGGACTGGAGAGCCAAGGTGGAGCTATACGAGCAGATTCGCCGGGAGTACGAGTTTGGAGTTGGGTCGGTGATTGGCGTGGCGCGGAAGCTGGGTGTGCATCGGCGCATGGTTCGGGAAGCGGTGCGGAACGCAGTTCCGGCGCAGCGCAAGAAGACGGAACGTCCGGCGGTGAAGATGGCTCCGGCGATAGGGTTGATCGACGCGATTCTGGAGTCGGATCGGAAGGCCCCGCGCAAGCAGCGGCACACAGCGCGGCGGATTTTCGATCGAATCCGGGCTGAGGTTCCAGGCTGCACGGCGGCGGAGCGGACGGTTCGGCAGTATGTGGAGCGGCGCAAGCATGTTCTGGGTCTGACCGCACACGAGACGTTTATCCCGCAGAGCTATAGCTGGGGCGTGGAGGCGCAGATCGACTGGTACGAAGCGTACGCCGATCTGGATGGCGAGCGGGTCAAGCTGCAGGTCTTTTCGATGCGTTCGATGGCCAGCGGGGCGGCGTTTCACCGGGCGTATCCGTGTGCGACGCAGCAGGCGTTTTTAGAGGCGCACGAGCTGGCCTTCGCGTACTTCGAGGGCGTTTTCCGGGTGCTTCGCTACGATAACCTGACGAGCGCGGTGAAGAAGATCCTGCGCGGCCAGCAGCGCGATCTGACGGCGCGGTTCATCGCCTTCCGTTCGCACTGGGGATACCGGGCCGAGTTCTGCACGCCGGGTGAGGGCCATGAGAAGGGCGGCGTGGAAGGCGAAGTCGGCTACTTCCGCCGCAACCACTGGGTTCCGGTGCCGGTGGCGACAGACCTCCCGGCGCTGAACCGGAAGCTGCTTGGGGACTGCCGCGCCGATGAGAGCCGGACGATCTCGGGCCAGACCGAGTGTGTGGGAACCAGGCTGCTCGCCGAGAAGGAGCATTTGCTGCCGCTGGCTGCCGAGCCCTTCGACCTGGCCGAGGTAAGCTATCCGCGCGTCGACCAGGCGGGATGCGCGAAGGTCCGGACCAACTCCTACTCGGTGCCCTTGAAGGCTGGCTCTCTGGTCGAAGCCCGCGTGTCTTCGACGGCGGTTGAGTTCCGCCACGACGGCAGGCCAATCGCCAGCCACGGGCGCTGTTACAGCCGTTTGCAGAAGATCCTCGATCTGGAGCACTACCTCGACGTGCTGGAGCGTAAGCCCGGCGCCTTGCGTGGATCGACGCCGCTGGCGCAGTGGCGAGCCCAGGGGCGATGGCCAGAGAGCTACGACAGGATCTGGGAGCGGTTGATTGAACGAGGGGGCCGCCAGCCTGGAACACGAGCCATGGTGGAGTTGATTCGCATGGGCCGTGAGTTCGGCTACGAGAAGCTGACGGGCGCCATCGAAGAGGCGCTCGAACTGGGATGCGCTGACGTTGCCGCGATCCGTCACCTGCTCCAGGCCGATCAGTTGCAGCACGCTGCCGGCGAGGCGATCGAGATCGGCGCCCTGTCCGCCTATGAGCGTCCGCTGCCCACCATGATCGAGTACGACCGGCTGTTCTCCAGCAACCTGCAGGCGGTGGGGATATGAGCCTCGAAGCCGCCAGCATCGCCCAACACACCAGGACCCTGCGGCTGCCGGCCATCGCTGCGCAGTTCGCCTCGCTCGCCGACGAAGCCGCCCAGCGCCATCACTCGCATCTCCACTATCTCGAGGCTCTGCTGCAGGCCGAGGTCGAAGACCGCGAACGGCGCTCGATCGAGCTGCGCCTGCAGGAGGCGCACCTGCCCAGGATCAAGACGCTCGAAGAGTTCGACTTCACCCAGTCGCCGCACATCCCGGCTGCCCGCATCCGCGCCCTGGCCGAAGGCAGCTATCTCGAACGCGCCGAACCAGTCCTGCTGGTCGGCGATCCGGGAACCGGCAAGAGCCATCTCGCCACCGGCCTGGCCATCGCCGCCTGCCGTCAGCGCCGGCGCGTGCGGTTTACCACCGCCGCCGCGCTGGTCAACCAGCTCGTCGAAGCCCAGCGGGATCAGAGCCTGAGCCGGATGCTGGCACGCTGGTCCCGGGTGGAGTTGATCGTCATCGATGAACTCGGCTACGTGCCGCTGGCCGAGGTCGCCGCAGAACTGCTCTTCCAGGTCATCGCGGAGAGAGCCGAGAAGGCCGCCGTCATCGTCACCACCAACCTGCCCTTCTCGGAATGGCCCCAGGTGTTCACCAACGCAAGGCTCTGCAAAGCCGTACTCGAACGACAGCGAGACGTACTTCAAACGCTTCTGACGGATGTCGTCAAGATTCGTATTCCTTTCGATTGGGAAGCGCTGAAGCCCCTTTCTCCATTCGAAGTGAAGCCTCCTCTTCAGCCGAAGCTGCAGGCGTTACCCGTTCGGCCTACTCCGTTGCCACCGAGACCTGAAGCTCGCATTCCGCAGCGCAAGCACGTTGAACCTGTGGTGCCTGTCTGGAGCCTTTCCGAACGTGCGATTCCACTCCTACGTAAGAAGAAGCTGGCAGCTGCCGAGGAGGAGACACGGCAGCTCCTCGCAGCTGAAGAAGCGGCCTATCAGACATTAGTAGCAGCCGAAGCGGCCGCTGACAGACAACGAAAGCGCCAGGAACAGGAGTTCCGAGACGCTGAGCGAGCACACGTGCTCGCAACGGATGCCACCATAAAGGCCAATGAGGCGCTCACAGCTTCATACCAGTCAGACGTGCGAGCCTGGCAGGCTGCCAAAGCGGCGTTCCTCAAAAAGCAGCAGGAGGTTGGTACGCAGGTCGACGAGTTGAAGTACGCGTACCTTGCTGGTGATCCTTCAGCGATCAAATCCTACTTCTATGAAGTTCTCGCAAGAACTTCCTATCCGGACGCCTTCCCGAGAGAGCATTTGCTGGAGCTAGTGCCGGAGAAGACGCTGGTTTTAGATTTTGAACTGCCGAACTTTACTGCCCTACCCGCTCTGAAAGAGGTTAAGTACGTGGCCGCACGCGCCTGCTTCCAGGAGATTCCTGCCTCGGATGCGTGGCTGAAGAAGACCTACGATGAGGTGATCTACCAAATCTGTCTGAGAACCCTTTGGGAGATTTTTACCGCTGATTCAGTTGATGCGGTTCGCTCCATCGTCTTCAACGGCTGGGTCCGCTCCATCGACCGTTCGACCGGTTCTGACGTTCACGCCTGCGTGATGAGCCTTGAAGCAGGTAAGGATGAGTTCCTCGCTATCAACTTGACCCAGGTTGAGCCAAAAGCATGCTTTAAGAAGTTGAAGGGGGTCTCTGCAAGCAAGCTCATTGAGTTAAGCCCGGTGAAGCCCCTCATCTCGATCAGCAAAGAGGACAAGCGTTTCGTCGAGGGGTATGCCGTGGTCGACGCTATCGATCATCGGACGAACCTTGCCGCTATGGACTGGCTTGATTTTGAAAACCTCATCAGAGAAGTTTTCGAGAAAGAATTCAGTAGAGGAGGAGGCGAGGTAAAGATTACTCAAGCGAGCCGGGATGGTGGTGTAGATGCGGTCGCCTTTGATCCAGACCCGATCCGCGGGGGCAAAGTCGTCATTCAAGCGAAGCGCTATACCAACACCGTCGGCGTCGGGGCAGTTCGAGATCTGTACGGAACTGTTCACAATGAAGGTGCCAATAAGGGCATCCTTGTCACAACCTCCGACTTTGGACCTGATGCATACGCCTTCGCGAAGGGTAAACCCCTCACACTCCTAAGCGGGGGCGAACTGCTGTACCTCTTAGGGCAGCACGGCCACGCTGCGAAGATCGATCTTGCGGAGGCAAAGCGGATCGCCGCAGAGAACGCTTGATCATCTGCTCGGGCCCATCCTCAACTACATGGATCGGTAGCACGAGACATATTCAATACCAGCAAGGGGCGTTGCTCTCACCTCAATTTCACTCTCGGCAGTTCATCCCAGCAAGTAGTCCAACGGGGGGAGCGATGCTCAGCTCGGAGTTTCCATGCCGATTCCTTCGGCCCGGCGCTCAGGATGCGAACGGTGCCGCGTCCGAGCTTCGCATTGAGCTGGTCTACCGTCTTCCAGGCCCGCTCTCGCCGCTCCCGGTCCAGCTCGCTCCACAACGCCGGTTGCTGCACTGCTTGCGGCAGCAGCTCCGAGATCATTACGCCGCACTTCGAGTAGCGGAAGCCGTCTCGCCAAAGCCGTTCACCGATGCGCACGGTTAGACCGACGACCTCCCCGGTGTCGTTGGTAGTCGCGGCGAAGCGGGCCGAAGCTCCATTCGAGTAGAACGGATCCTGGTTGAAGGTGCTGGTGTGCATGAAGGCAAACAGGTTGTCGGCGGCGACGTTGTAGCGGCGCATCTTCTCCGCGGCTCGCGTCGCATAGCTGGCGAGGGCTTCGCGCATCTCCGTCCAGGATGTGACCGGAGCCCCGAAGCTTCGGGTGACGGCGATTCCCTTTCGCGTCGGCTCTATCAGCTCCAAAGGCATGCACGAGATCCCGCGCAGCTCGTAGACGGTGCGGCCTCCGGTGACAGTCATCAGAGCGCGAGCGTCGTCCTGGCGCTTGAGTCCGGTCGGGGACCAGTTCGCGGAGCCGCTGCGAAGCAGATGTCCGTCGATCGCATAGCTCTTGAGGTGCATGAGATCCCTTGCACCTTTCACCCGCACCTCGACCCCTGCCGCGAGCAGGATGCCGGTCGTGGTAATGCCACCCCACCGCATCTCCTGCGAGAACTGTTCCCGGTCTCTGTAAACCCGGACCCGCACGCCCTGCGGGCAAGTGTCGCAAGCTCCTCTGTCAACTCCTGATCCGTGAAGCTGTACATCGCCACGTCCAGAGTTCGCGTTGCAGTCTCGAGCTGGGCCAACTCGCTTCGTTCTAAATTCGTTCCCGGCGAGTACAGGTGAGCATCCGTCTGCGCCGTTCCAGGAACGGCGGCCAGCAGCAAGCAGAGCAGAGCATGTGTCGCCATTGCCACTGTGTCAGCCTACCGGCTCCACCCCGCTGAGAGAATGAGCCAAACGGGGCAGTCTACATGGTCCTCTTCAGCCCAAGGGCCAGAATCTCTACCTCTACCAACAATCCATCAACCACAACGCAAGACCCGTCATCGCACTGAACAGTGAAGCGAGCATCGAGGTCGAAGCAGCGACGAGCAAGCGCTGCCTAGTGGCCCGGATCGGTCACTACAGAAGTAGCTCCATTAAGTGACCAGGAAATCTGAGGATTCTTGCACTGAGTAACGAACGCACCCGAAGCCCGACATGTTCCAGACACCGCCGCGCACGCCTGCGAGATGCTCGATGCGATAGTAAGAGCTGATGCTTGATTCGAAAAGGAGACCATCTTCTGAGGTATACGCGGGTCAGCCTGATTTGTAGCCGTTACGAAGCCTCCAAGTGAATTGGACGTGACCTGGCTGGTTGTGGAGCCTTTCGAGTCGCATTTCAGGGCAGTCGAAGCGGTTTGAACGCCGCCCGTGGCGGGACCGGTGAAAGCGTAAGCAATCGCATTACCAACCCATTTGATACCAACGTACATTCCATCTCCGATGGAGGTGAAGGTATTAGGACCATCTGTAGGGTCAAAATTTACCTCCCCCATACGCCACCAACCTACCCAATTCGGATCTTTCGTTGGCCCCCCCATATCAACGTAGACTTCGCCATTTTCACCTTCGGCATTTGCGTGGCCACCGCCATCTCGGGCCTTAAGGTAAGCTCCGTCCACCGCACGTAATGCTATGTGATCAGCGGGCAATCCATAATCCGCTCCCGATACCATTGTCCAAGTCGACGCAGGCCCTATGTCGTGAATGACTCGAACACGGTGATTGTTCGCACCACCGGGGTGCCGCCAAAGGTAGTAGCCATTTCGATAATTGCCGAGAGCGACTTGATGACTGTTAGGATTCCCAACTGTCCAGAGCCACCAAGCCTCTTCTTTGTTGATGTGTTGGTTGTTCGCGTGCGTAGTCCCGTCGCCACCCGTACTACAGGTGCATTGTAGAAATTGTCCATTTCGGCTTGAGAGAGCGATCTTCTGCTTCTGGACGTTACCTTGAGCAATCACAGTCGTGGTGCAAGGGAACGCGACCAGCAGAAGTAAGAGGTTGGTAAGAGGGTTCCGGAGCATGGAACATGCTAAAATCTATCCTCCTGAAGTGCAAGTGATTTCTTTGCGTTGGAATCGGGCCGTGTTTCGCGTCATAGACGCTTAGCTGGACCCGCTCTCGGGATTAGCTTCTTCTCCCACCTGGCGTCGTATGGGTCTCTTCAGGCACTGACACAAGCTACAGCGGTAATTCCCCGTCTTCGCTGGCCGCTGCCGCGGCTCGCATCATCTCGGGACCGTTATTCCGGATGTTCCCTACTTTCAGATTGGCTTCGTGCACTTCCATCTCTTCGGACTCGTAAGGCCGCAGCAGATCGAGCGGCGGCCGCTCGGTTTCCTCCCGATCCAGCCAGCGGTCATAGTCTCGCGAGTGCAGGATGACAGGCATCCGTGGGTGGATCGACGTTATGTGGAATTGAACTTGTGTCAAGAGCTTATCTGAAGTCTTGAGGTCTGGCTCGGCTGTACAGCCGAGCCAGACCTCAAGAGAGCATCGACGCATGATGGCTCAGACGACGGATTATCCGAGCGTTGCGCCGGCTTCGATCAACTGCTTGAGTGCAGCCTGATCGCCTGCCAGGGCCTTTCTCTCCGTTTCGGTGACAGGGATCTGTTCAAGCAGGCGCTGGTTGTGCGTGTTGGCTTCGAGTGCCTGTGCCCGTGTCGAATCGCCCGGGACGTAGAAGTCACACCGCTGGCACGCCATGCGGTGCTGGCATTGTGCCCAGTAAGGATTGGAGCAGTAGCCATGCCCCAGATGAACGAACTTGTAGGACTCACCCTTGCCGGCTGCCCCGCTCTCGATTGCGGCACGGTCGAGAAGGACCTGAACGACCGCAACATTACGCTCGAAGTAGCGCGCATCCACATAAGCCTGGGTCAGCTTGTCGGGCGAGACCGTGGCGTACCACTGCGTCGAAGCCAGGCAACGGTGGCCCAGCCATTCTTTCAGGGCCAGCAGCGACATGGGCTCTTTTGCGTTGTAGAGCTGGGTCGCGATGGTCGAACGGGCGCGATGGCTGGTGATCGGCCCGCGAACGTCGGTGCCGGGAACGCCTGCTTTCCGGCAGAGCATTGGGATAAGGGAGTGGTTCAGGATGCCACTTCCCATGGCCCGCCCGCGGTAGCCGAAGAGGACCTGGAAGACCTCTCCCGTCTTCTCGTCCGTCACCGCATGCATCGTGGGACGAAGCTCCTGCCATGCTTCGACCATCTCGCGCACGGCACCATGAACCGGCTTGGTGTAGGCACCGCTGGTCTTGTTCGCCGGGACGTCGAGCAGACAGACTGAAGCACCCTCATTGCGATCCACTCCGGCTCCGCGCGTCTGCCGGCGCACACACCCGATACGCAGGCGAGCGATCTCGTCTTTTCTCAAGCCGGCGAACAGCCATACGATCGCCAGAGCCTTCATCATGGCCAGCGGATAACGCGGCAGCACTGCCTGGCTCAGCGCATTTCTTCTGCGCGGCAGGTCATCCTGCTCAAGATTCAGACCCGCCCAGAGCAGTTTGGCCCAGACGTCCTCGGCGATGATCCGTGGATTGGGGGAACGCAACAGCGCAAGAGAACGCGGAAAGCGGAAGGCCTGCCGGGGATCGAAGCGGCGGGGAACAAGCTCCCACAGCAGCAGATCGGTGAAGAAGCAGCGCAGAGCGCTGAGATGGAGAAGTCTGGATGAGATGCTGAGCAGCCGGTCCGGATACACTCTTTCCCTATCATCGACCAACTCGCCGACACGCAGAAGACCAGAAGCCGCCACATGTTCTGCGGCAAGCTGGCGGGTCCACTGATCGGGCCGGGACACCTCGGGATGAACCTTCTGCAACCATCGGCCGACTACACGAAGGCGGCAGCGAACGCTCCGCCTTGAGCTCTGCCGTAACGTCGATGTCTCATACCAGCGTTCGCACCACGACATCCACTCCGGGCTGATGCTGGTGAAGTCCACGCACCGTCTTGGCTTTGAAGACACGTACGGAGCCATGGGAGACAACATGATACCCAGCGCAACGAAGGCATGCGACAGCATGAAGGTCGCCTGCTTCAGGCCATAGGCGCATTCCTGCTTTCGCAGGTGTTCCAGTGATCCTGCCGTGATAGTCGTGAGTTCCGCACTGCGGTTCACCAGGAACAGCTCGCACAGGGCATTCTGCACCTCCACGTGGAAGTAACCCGTATACCCCAGGCGCTTCAGCTCCGCCTGCACCCTGTTGATGGATCGGTCTACCACTTCAGGGCCGAAGATCTTGGTCGTCAGAGACCGCCGTCGCAGGATACGGTGCTCCTGGTTGCGCAACCCGGGGAGATCGACTGCACAGAGCAGGGCCGCCATCGCAAGCACATGCTGCAACGTGTTCGAGGTGGTCTGAGCCGCTTTGCAGCGACGGTAGAGACTTGTCCAGGTCTCCTCCTTCCACACCCAGAACACAGTCTGGGTATCGTGCATCTCCGCGACCAAGTGACGCAGCACGGAGTGTTGCGACGGTTGTGCCTGTGTAAGGCGAAGACAGGCTTTAAGCGGTTGCAGAAGGCGCGCAAGTGGGTCGTCGAGACGAAGATGCAGCGTCTCTCCTATAGCAACAGCAGCGATACGCTCCCGCTCAGGAGTGGTGAACTCCGGTGTTTGATCGAAGCATCTGACATCGAACCGCCCCGAGGTACACGCATTCACTTGCAGATCGGACATCACTCCTCCGTTCCAAGCAGGGGATAACGAGCCAAGGCCAGGCTGCCCATGGTTCTGGCAAGAGCCTCCGTAAGATCGTGCGCACTCAGATGGATATAGATCAGCGTCGATTGCAGCACGCGATGACCGGCAAGCGCCGCGATATGGTGCATGTCGAGCCCGGCCCGTGCAAGGTCCGTCAGGCGCAGGTGCCGCATCGTATGCGTCGTCAGGCGCGGCAGATCACTCCTCGACGCCATGCGTTCCACCACCTTGGTCCAGGTGTAAGAAGTGATCGGCATCCTGCGGTTCCTTGGAGATTCCGAGAGGAACACCGTGTCGGGATCGCAACGCATCGTGCGCCGTCGATTGAGGTACCGATGCAACAAGGCCGATGTTGCGGAGGAATAAGGAACCACTTTGCCACTACGATTCTTCGTCGTTTCCGCTCGGATCGTCAGAAGCTTTCGCGCAAAATCAAAATCACTGACTGCAATCGAACACAGCTCCTCACGCCGTAGGGCGCAGTCATACGCCAGGGCCAGCATGGCCCGGTCTCGAATACATTCGTCTGCGGTCGCGCGGAGAAGCCGCTCCCACTCTTCATCAGTCGGGATCCAGGGAAGCTTGTGAACGCGTCGGATCGGGCCGGCCGCACGAAATACTATCGTCCCATAACAGCGGAAAGCACCTCCGCGAGAGACCGGGTTCTGCTCTCGTACGCCTTCCTCGACCAGATACTCAAAAAACAGCCGCAAGGCGGTAATCCTCTGGATCAGAGTCGCATTGGCAAGACCTCTCGATCTCGACTCATTAATCCAGCCACCGATATCAGACCTTGTACTCGCTTCACAACCACAGCCCCGCTTCTGTAGGAACGCCACATACGAATCAACGGCTCGCGCGTAGGCATCCAGCGTATTCGGAGCCAAACCGAACTGCTGGCGCATCGTCAGCCACGCACGGGCATGCACAACTCCAGCCAGATGAACATGTCGGTCGAGATCGAAACGAAGAGCCATAGCTACCTCGTCTTGCGCGTTTGCAATCGCACGTACGTGCGATTGCAAACGCGCAACCTTTCTACACCCGAACAGAAACTTTCCAACACACAACCAGAAGCTAAAGCTCTAATTCCACTTAACTATTGCCATCAGTTCGTTCGCTTCCGTGGTCACGATAGCGAAGGACTGGAGCCAGTGTCCTTCCGCATCTTTCCAGGCGTCCCATAGGCCCGCGAAGCCCATCAGGTTTCCGTTCGCCAGCTCGAAGGAGTAGGGCTGCTTCGGCGGCTTCCCCTCTTTCGGCCACTCGTAAAAGCTGTTCGCGGGGATGATGCAGCGGCGCTTCTTGAAGGGTTCTCGCCATGTCGGAGCCTTGGTGATCGTCTCCGCTCTCGCGTTGATCGTGGAAAGGCCCTTCACGTCTTTTAGATCCTTCGTAAAGAACGGCACCAGGCCCCATCGCGCTAACACCAGTTCACGTTCGCCTGATTCCCTGCTCTGCCGAATGATCGGCTGGTGCGTCGTCGGCGCCACGTTGTAATCCGCATCGGGCAAAGGGAAATCTGCTGGATTCGGATTGGCCCTAAAGTGTTCCGCGATCTTCTGTTTATCGCTTCTCCGAACATAGCGGCCACACATTTTTCACACTCCTCACACTTTTCATCCTAAAAGCCTTTCTGGGGGGAAGTCTCCCCTGCCTCCAGAGATGCGCCGGCGAGAAGCCCGGCCCATCTCTTACGTCCCCCCCTCAGCGGGGAGACCCCGCAATGCCCCCAAGAACAAGCAATAGCAACAGCTTCCTAAGGGGCTCTGCCCCTAGCGCGC
>CAXTYH010000022.1:0-89955 GCA_964248405.1 uncultured Bryobacteraceae bacterium | reverse complement strand
CGCTCAGTAGCGGCGACCTTGCTTTGGGGTCTGCCTTCCGCTAAGACCCTGAGTCAAGATGGGCTCAGTATCTGTGACAAGCGCGGTGGCTGGGTACGTTCGAATACAAGCTGTGCTAGCTGCTGCCTCTGTTCTTGCCTGTTGGGGGTGTCGCAAAGACACCACCATGAGAGCATTCGCAGAACGCTACGACATCTCTGTGCCGTATGGGATCGGACAAATTCCTTAGGTTATTGTTGGCGTCGTAACAGCCTTGACCATCAACTCCGTACACGTCAGACCATCACAAAAGTAGAAGAGTTTTTCTCTTATCGGTTAACTGATTTTCTATGGAGAAGCCCAGAGCCAAGCGGCGGGAGAGTCTGGCTCGAATCAAGGTCAGCTGGCAGTCGGGCGGCGTTCCCAGGACTGAGTGGGGGATGCTGGAAGACAAATCCGCCTCCGGCTTCGGCCTTCGCCTGCCAGTAGCTATGACTTCAGGCTCGCTGGCTGCTATTCAAATCGGGTTTACCACGCACTTCGGCATTGTGCGGCACTGCACCAAGACGAAGGGGCACTACTTTGTTGGTTTTGAACTCTGCGCAGTGGACGAAAGCGTGCAGGTCAATCAGGCAAATGACTCTGGCGCTGGACAGCACAGCCGTGAGCCTGAGAAAGACACTCCAGCTCCGCTGCCCCAAGTGCATAAGCCCACCGTGACTCCGTCTCCGCTACCTTCCAGATTGTCCCGGGATGACTTTGGGATGAACCGGCCGGCATCGAAATAACCGGCGACTACGCACGGGACTGGCGCCTTTCGGCTGCCACAGTCTTATACTCGCTGATGATGAATAATCCGGAAGAGATTCGCAAGCGGCTGCTGGCACGGCAGGAAGAACTCAAAACATTGCTACGTCAGCATGGGGAGGATTCGTTGCAATCGGGCGATGACGATGTCCAGGACGAGATTGATCACGTCACAACGCTCGAGGCCAAGACGGCTGCTCTCTCGCTGAGTACGCGCGAGTTCAAAGCCTTAGAGGATGTTCGATCAGCGCTGCAGCGGCTGGATGAGGGCAGCTATGGCAACTGCATAGTAGATGATGAGCCCATCGAGGAAGCGCGGCTCCGGGCTATCCCTGAGACTCCGTACTGCATTCATCATGCTGAGGAGATGGAGAAGCAAGCAAAAGCTGATAGTGAGCAGACGTTTCTTGATGCTTAGTGCACGCGGGCTGGGCCACACTAGGCTGAGCGCATGCGTCTTACCACGCATGATGTAAGCTCGTAGATGTACGAGTCGCACTGTGGCGACGAATTTTTGCCCGAAGCGCAATCCATAGAGTGAGGTTCCAGAAAATGATCGACCCAAAATTGAACGAGATCCCCATCGATCCCGACGATGAGATTGCCAACGTCCCTGAGCATCAGTTGACTGCGGCGCAGAGGGAGGCTCGAGTCAGACAGAATCGGTCGGGGCTGAGCATTAATGACACGGTGGCGGCTGGTGCCAATTTGTCAGTGGGAGCACGCGGAGTGGATACTTCCGGTGTTCGGGCGGGCGCAGGAGCCGGGGCGGGTTCGACGATGCTGACGGCGGGTGTTTCGGGTGAATCGCCCGCGCCGGAGTTGGTCGGCGGAGCTAGAGGCTCTGGGACAACGGTGTTAGGCGCCAACGATTCATTAGTTACCAATGCGGTCACGGCCGGAGACGCAGGAACCTCGGAAGAGTTTCAACTTGCGCCCGAGGATCACGAGACAGTTTCGTCGCGTGCTTATGAGATTTGGTGCGAACGGGGCTGTCCGCACGGCTCCTCCGATCAGGACTGGCATCAGGCGCTGCAGGAGCATCGCTCAAGCAGAACCGTACGGTCTACAACAGCGGGCCGATAGAGTTAGTCGAGCAAGGGGAAGGAGGACCGATTGGCATGAAAGCCGAGCGGGCCTCCTTATAATTGCTCTGTATTGACGGAGCAACAATATACGACAGCAACATCGCACCTCACTCCGACAAGCTCATCCTATTAGCAGGCCGCAGCGCGCATGGCGGCCGAGGTTGCAGGCCGCAAGGTGGAACGCAGACGCTTCATGGTGAAGGTCTCAAGCTTTTGTTTACTCCTGCTCTTGTTCAACCGGAATTGCGTTTCGGTGAGATTCATCTCCTCGCAAATGACCTCCGGTCGTTCTCCCTTGAGGTAGAAGCGAGTAAGGATCTCCTTTTCCTGCGGTTTCAGTGATTGCAGCCCTTCACGAAGAATTTTCGCCCGCTCCTCAATCTCCAGCATTCGTTGTGGATCGTGACGATCGTCGGAACGTGTTTGAACAACAGTGGTAAATACCTCATCGTTGGCGCCAAGGCGTTCCGATTCGAGCTTCTTATTCCAAGCTGTGCGCTTGAGGACGATGTTGATGTATCCGGGAAGAGCCGCAGGTGTTTTCAGCTGGCCTCCTTTAATCTGCCGGGTGACAGTGAGGATCGTGTCGTGACAGCAGTCATCCGCGAACTCGGGACAATGCTTAGCAGCCAGATAACGCAGGCCTCTCGAAAATGTCGAGTAAAGCAACTCTTCGCCTCGAGAATCACCGGCCATGATTAAGGTTACGATGCGCTCGCAGACCTCAGAAGTATTGGGCGCATTGGCAGTAGTGGACACAGCGAATCCTCCATTCCACACGGCGTGAACGAGTAGACAGTCCCGGATTAGGAAATTTCCCGGTACTTTCTCTTATTCCGTTCAGCTATGAACAAAGTACCAGAGGTTTCCTCGGTTGTACAGGATAAAGTTAGGTAGAAATCCGGGTAATCGGCATAAATTACCGATAAAGCGGGAATTGGGACGCTTAAATAATGATCAGTACTATCAGTAAAGCCGATTGAATCAGGTAGTTACAGGGAATTCTGCAGACAAACCGGCAGCGGCAACGCTCAGAAATTCCTGATGCCGGTGAGCCGCTTACACTTAGCAGAAACCCATGCTTCGGCACAGAGAATGCGAGCGTATCACTTCCGTTACCAGCTTATTCAATAATAATGAAGCGTGACGGATCAACTCTTTCTGTCTATCTGGCTGGAGCGGAAAGCCCAGCACCACCGGCTCAAACACTTCCGCAGCTTACTGCGCCTGTTCCCATTCTCCCAGCGCGAACAGCCGCAGACTACCGTCTCCATTCAGGCTATCGATACCACTGAGCCCACACTGCTTGAGCGTGCCGTCAATGGCCCGTTGGACATAGAAGATGTGGAGTCAACCTTTGTTGATTACTCAGGTGAGGACCTGGCTTATGAGGTCGAAAGCTGGTGGGACCTCTGGCAGTTTGACGGCGATTGGGCTCTCCGGCCAGCTCGCGTGACTCTCTCCTGCTTCAACTCCGAATTCGATAACGGCACCGAGCGTGAATCGTCCGAACAGGAAGATCTGCGCATCGACTTTGGCGTTGACAGCCACTACCTCCCGATGCCCCAAGTGCAGGGCAGCGCGCGGATGGTCGAGTCAAATGTAAAGAGCCTGCTGCGGCTCGTCCACCAGATTGAATCTACGCTACCGGTATCCAATCGCCTGCTCGAAACCGAATCGGGCGAAAACTTTGCCGATCGCCTGCAACAGCTTCTGATGGCATCATCCCGGGTGCAGTAACGCTGGGCGGCCCCTAATACAAGCCGAGCGGCACACTCTGCGAGCTATAGGCCACGCCGACGGTGATGCGGTTATCAGCTGTTGCCGGGAACGGATTCAGGTTGCCATAGCGGACAAAGTCGTAACGGCCATTGGCTGAAATGTGGCGGGCCAAAACCCGGCTGTAGGACACACCTAAACTCTCGGTTGCATAGCCATAGCTGACCGTATTCGCGACGCTACTGAGTCGACTCCAGGTGCCGCCGATGCTTGCATTCGCTTTATAGAAATTGCGTGAGTAGAGGCCGGTGAAGTACTGGCTTCGTGAGGCTAGATAATATCCGTTTCCAGACACGACACTCTGGCCGCCGCTGATCGAGAACGAGGACACACGCAGGAAGCGAGTGACTGATCCGGAGAAGGCGGGAAGGTTGGTTTTGCTGTCGTATGGCCCGGTTACGTAACCAGAAAGTGTGACTCCTTGGCTGACCAAAGTAACGGGTAGAGTGATAACGCCAGTCACGTGGCTGTGGGAAATGCCGCCACTGGCTGCCGCCACCCAGTGATTATGGAAGCGATGAGAGATGGAGCCGTTCAGTCCGTCCACGGTGGAGTCGCCCGAGTTGCGCTGAAAGACAAAGTAGCTGCGGCTGTAAGCACCGGACACAGTGGTGCGGGAAGTTATACGATAACTGGCTGAAATGTCTCCGCTGCCGCCCGTGGCGCCTACCGCGCCGGAGTAGCTGTAGCGTTGTAGGAAGAAGCTTCCAGCCACCGCGTAGCTCAACCGGCGTGTTTGCTGATAAGAAACGCTGACTGAGGATGATAAGAATCGGCTCGAGTTGCTGAACGGATTAACTTGAACGGCGCCTACTCCAACCGGTTGCTGGCCGAAGTAACCGGTCCCGTAGAGAATGTTTCCGGCACTAACGCCAGTGTTGAGGAAAAAGTGTCTTCCCAGCCGTCGATTGTAGGAAAGACTCAGGTTCTGGTCGGTGCCGCTGGAAAAAAACGAACTCGCATAGTGGCGGTAATCCCCTGAATAACTAAGAGCGAGAGTGGACTTCTGCCAGGTATGCCGGAGCGTGGCCCCGCCGCCAACCGAGTAGCCTACCCCGCCGCCGATAATGGTTTGCCCCTCGCTGTTTATCGTCGGGTTATAACTGTCGTATACGGCATTGGCAAAACCGAAGTAATTGAAAAAGTTGTTTCTCTCGAAGAACTGCGCACCCAGGGACACCGGGTTCCAGGACGCAGCGGTCCCTACTGGCGGCGGCTCATCCTGAGCCAGGGCAACAGCGGCGCTTACCGCACAAAGAATCGCGAGTCGTATCTTCAAATAAACCTCAAGTAGCCGGGTTACTGCGGCGTAAGTTGCTCACCGGACAAACCCTAAGTCTGCCGAAGGCGCCGAAGGGTGTCAAGGGATGAAGTGTTGTCCCGGCCTTGCTACTCTCATGCTTGCGCGTCGCACTGATTGGTTTCGGCAGCGTTGGTAAAGCATTCGCTCACTTGTTGGAGCAACGGAAGAGCATTTATCCCTTTCGTATTGTTGGCGTCCATACGGCCCGCCACGGCACCGCCTACAATGCACGCGGGTTGGGCGCCGAGCCGGCGTTCGGTCCACCGGCCGCCAATATCGATGAGTTTCTGCAGCGTTCGCAACCTGACGTCGCAATCGAGATTACAACGTTGAACCCTGCGACAGGCGAGCCGGCTCTCTCGCATATGCGCGCTGCAATAGCGCGGAACATACACGTCATTACGGCCAACAAAGGCCCAATCGCTCACGCTTACGTACAGTTACGAGAAGAAGCCCGCCGCAACCAGGTAGAGCTGCGATTTGAATCTACAGTTATGGATGGGACGCCAGTCTTCAATCAGGTCCGCAACAATCTGCCAGGGGTGGCGATTCTGGGCTTTGCCGGGGTCCTGAACTCAACCTCGAAGGTCGTCATTGCAGCCATGTCGCGTGGTCTTTCCATGGCGGACGGTGTCAAAGAGGCTCAGGCGCTCGGCATCGCTGAAGCGGACGCTTCTTACGACCTGGAAGGTTGGGATTCAGCAGCTAAAGCGGCTGCACTGGCGAATGTACTGATGGACGCTCGTGTAACTCCCCAGCAGGTGGACCGGCGTGGCATTCAGGGCTTTACCACCGAGCAGATTGTCAGCTATGCAAAGGAAGGAAAAACTGTGATGCTGGTCAGCCGTGGCGAGCGGGCTGGGAGTGCGGTTCGCCTCCTTGTTTCCCCCGAAGTGCTAGAACAAACAAACTTGCTGGCGACCGCACAAGGAACTTCAAACCTGCTCCTTTTGCATACCGATTTGATGGGAACGCTAGGTACACTCTCGGTCAACCCGGGCGTCCAACAGACCGCTTACGGAGTGTTTGCGGATCTGGTAGACATTGCCCGATCAGTGTGACCCCAAGGGCGGTCAGCCGAGCAGTGCTTTGATTCTGTCCATATCGGCAGGCTCGCCGAACTTTGCGCCCTGCAGCGTCGAATCGATACTGCGGCAGAGTCCGGTCAGCACGGAGCCGGCGCCCACTTCGACGAAGCAGTGAATGCCTTTGTGAACCAGCAGCCGGATGGTATCGGTCCAACGCACCGGATTCGGAACTTGCTCGGCCAATCCCACGCGCGCTTCGCCACCGGTGGTCACCTCATGCGCGAGCCAGTTGTTAATGAGAGGAGTTTGAAGGTCGTGAAAAATCGTGTTTCTTAGGTCGGCTGCCAATCGTGCCTGCGCCGGCTTCATGAGCGGACAGTGGAAAGGCGCGCTCACCGGAAGGGGAACAGCACGCTTGGCGCCGGTCTGCCTGGCCGCGTCCATTGCTCGCTCGACAGCTGCCTTGTGACCAGCGATGACAACCTGGTCGGGTGAATTGTAATTGGCGGCCGTCACTATCTCGCCCTCTCGCGCCGACACTGCCAGCACGGCATCCAGGCGGCCCTCGGGCAGCTTCAGCAGCGCTGCCATTGCGCCAACACCCGCCGGCACCGCCTCCTGCATATAGCGGCCGCGCTTGCGCACCAGGCTCAGCGCATCGGCAAACTCCAGCGACCCTGCCGCCACCAGAGCTGAGTATTCACCCAGGCTGTGTCCGGCTACGATGGATGGCCTATAACCAGCTTCACTCAAGACCCGGTAGGCAGCAATCGAAACGGTCAGCAGCGCAGGTTGCGTGTTTTCGGTAAGGCGGAGCTCTTCTTCCGGACCATCGAAACAGAGCTGTGACAGGCGAAAGCCCAGGACATGGTCAGCCTCCTCAAAGGTGCGTGCGGCGACCCCATAGCCATCGGCCAGCAGCCTCCCCATGCCTACCTGTTGAGATCCCTGCCCGGGGAAAAGAAAGGCGTACTCGGTCATCACGGGCGAAAACTTTTCATTGCACAATCGGTTTTGCTGGAAAGGGTGCGAATCTGGACTATAGTGAAATCAGCCATGAAAAAGAAACTGGTTCCCGAGCCAATCATCTCACCAGAGATCCTCGAAATGGCTAAGAAGTCAGTTGAACCCGAACGTCCGCAAGCTCACCAACGCTGCGCTGTTTGCGGCGCCGCGACCGTGCCGCTGACTGGACCGCAAAGCGGTGACGACGAGGAACTGTGTTGGGTATGCCGTCGCCTGAAAATCAGCGCCTGGCGCGAGACCGATCAACAAGCGGCTGCGCAGGAGTAGTTCGAGGCGTGTTGCTTTACTTTTCACTTTGGGGTCGATCCGGTCGTCGAGCAGTTTCAAGCTCTTTATGCTGATTGACCTGTACACGATTCGAACTTCCGATAAGACCGTCCTGCGGCTTGGCTGAATGCTTAGGAGTCGTATCCGTGATGTTACGAGCCACGCTTCAGCAATCTCTGTATCAACTTGCTCAAGAGTCCTGATGAGTAGCTAGCACTTTGCTCAACTTGTCTTCTGCATATCCAAACCAAAAAGAGCCCGCATCGCTGATTGCTCACACGAGCGGTAATTCTGTTGCGGAACTCACCCTTCTGCAAAGTGCCGGGGGGACGGTTCCGTCTTGCTGCGCAGGAATTGTCCAAACGATTCGGTTTGAATGCGCCAGCGCAGACGGTCACGCTCGCTGAACTGGAAACGGGTGGTTTGCCTCGATTGAGCCCGTCGGGGTCCGTACGCCAACGCCACAATCATACGTACCGGAAGGAGCAGCACACATGTCAAGCAAACATCACCGTCACAGTCAAACTCACGCTCATCTCGAACGGTTGGCCGCTACACGCCGTCAGTTCCTGTCGTCACTGACCTCCGCGACCGTGGTTACCCCGTGGGCTTTAGGCCAGAGTCAGACCCCGGTCGAAATGGCAGAGAGCTTCAGGCAGCGATCAGAGAACGCTGAACTGAAAGGCCTTGCCGCATCGTTCAAGGGAGTCACCACGGACGGAAACGTGATTCCAAATCTCTTTCAGATCAGCCCCAGCGGAGTATCGACAGAATCCGTCCGCAACGCCGCCGAAAGGTTCATCGCTTCGCTGACGGACGTCCAATCTATCAGAACCATGTTCCCGATTGGGGACATTCAGTTGCGGAAGTGGATGAATCAAAATCACTACGCGAGGCAAGGAGCCAGCTTTGAAGAAATGACCGGGAGACAACACGTTGACAGAAGCCTTCAAAGACAGCGTCGTTCTGGATTACGCTGGCTTGCGCGCTGGCGAGCTAACGAATTCGGGCCGCCAGCGCCTTCGCGATCTGGTTCACCTGTACGTGAGAAACATGGACGACGGGCACTCCCGCGTCAAGATGAACGAAGTGGATCGCCACATCGACAACCAAAGCAAGTCTGAATGGGCTAGAAGAAAACTTCCTGCCGACCTTCACTTTGCCAGGTGCGCATCAAAGAAACGGGCTATTTCGCCGAACGCTTCCTTCGTTACCGGCGCGCTAGGGTCAGAGTTGAATTGCGCGTGCGAGAGCCCATCGTAGAGTTGCAGATCCGCGGTGACGCCAGCCTCCCGCAGCTTGCGATGCGCCCGAACCGTGTTGGACAGGAACAGGTCGCGCGTGCCGGCCGTCAGGATGGCCGGAGGCAGGCCGTGGAAGTCGCCGTAGATTGGTGATAACTGCGGATCCTTTAGTTCGTGACCGTGAGCATACAGCCGGGCAGCGCGGCTCAGATATCCGTCATAACTGACAAGCACGTTATCGATCCACTCATTAGTCTTGTAGCTGTCGCCCGTGTCTGTCATATCGGACCACGGCGAGCCGGGTGCAATGGCCGCCGGAAGCGGTAGCCCCGCCGCCTTCGCCCGCAGCATAAGCGCAAGCGTCATGCCGCCTCCCGTTGACGTGCCTTCAACAGCAATGCGATGCGGATCCATTGTCTTCACTAGGGCCTGCCACGCGGAGGTAACATCGTCCATTGCCGCAGGATATGGGGCGTCAGGAGGCATGCGATAGTCGATTGCCAAAACCTTGTAGCCGCCGAAGGCAGCCATCAGCATTGCCTTGCCGGTGCCGGACTCGCCTGGGCCGAAGACATAACCCCCTCCGTGAATTTGAAATACCACCTGGTTCTCGTGCGCTTCCGGGATCTCTCTGGGGCGTAGGATGTAGGCCTTGACGCCACCAATCGTGGTTGGCGCGATAGAAACGCCTAAAGCTGCCCGCTCCTGAGCAAGTCTCGGTACCGTAGCATCGGCGGCCCGGGCCACAATCGCACGCCAAGCCGAGTCATTTGGCGGGTTTAAGTCCCAGAACGTTGAATAAGGCCCGGCCACCAGCGCCGCCGTGGCGGGCTCAAGGTAACCAGGCACGGGAATTACCCTGGCGGGGACCGTGCGTGGGCCAGGCTTCCTGTTGGCTTCGCTCTGCTTACCTCCAAGCGCTGCGTAGTTTGGGTCTTGTGCAGCGGCTGTTACAAGAGTTGCTATCCCGAATGCAAGTGCTGCTATGAAGGTCGTTATCGCTTTGACTTTGCCCCTCACAGCTGAGAGCCACCCCCGTCGACGACGAGTTCGGCTCCCGTAGTGTACGTCGCCTCGAAGGCGAGAAAGACCAAAGCCTTGGCAACCTCCTCGGGACGACCGAAGCGCCTCATCGGATTGGCCTCACTCATCTGCTCCTTGGTCTGGTCAGCCGCTTCCCTCGGCATTGCCTTCTCCAGGATCCCGCTATCGATTGGGCCTGGGCTGACCGCGTTCACGCGGATGCCACGTGGCAGCAGCTCGCGCGCCAGTGAGCGCGCCATCGACCGGAGCGCAGCTTTGCTTGCTGCGTAAGCGCTGATCATCGGAATGCCGAGCGCGTTCGCAACCGACGTGGTGAAAACCACGCCGCCGCCCTCTATCATTAGCGGGACAAGCTTCTGCACAGTGAAATACGCACCCTTCGTGTTTACTGCGAGCAACTCATCATACAGCGTCTCGGTCACGTTCTCGAACGGAACGAAGCGTGTTTGCCCGGCGCAGAGTATCAGCGCGTCGAGTGTTCCGAATTCGGACTTCACGCGAGCAGCGAGTGTGTCGATATCGGTGAGCGACCCCGCATCGCTTTCCATCACGATCGCATTCGGCCCGAGTTCCTGACGGGCTGAATCGAGCGTTGCCTCGGTGCGCCCGGTGACCAAAACCCGGGCTCCGCAGTTGAGCAGCAGCTTCGCGGTGGCCAAGCCAATCCCGCTTGAGCCGCCCGTTATAACCACCCGTTTCCCTTCGTATTGCCCCATGTCCACTGATCCCTCGTGAAACTTCGCTGCCCTTACTTCCTAGTTGATTCGAGCATCGCCTACAGCAGTGCCCGATCCTCCACTTCGGATGTGCAGCAGCATCCTGAGCTTAACGGCGGATTTCGATCGCAACTGCTTAGGACCTCGTTATCAACAGCGTAGGTAAATTTTGTTTTACAATCTATGCTTTAGCGTTCGTAATATCTTTGTGATCGTTCGGAGGAAGTCGTGGACGCGCTTTCAGATGTTCTCTCGCTGCTGAAACCGCGCAGCTATTCGTCCGGTGGCTTGGACGTTGGTGGAGAATGGTCGATTCAGTTCCCACGGTATAGCGGCATCAAATGTTACGCTCTGCATTCTGGCCAGTGTTGGCTGTCCGTGGAGGGTGTGCCGGATGCGGTGCACCTGGAGGCGGGCGACTGCTTCCTGCTGCCTCGTGGGCTGCCTTTTCGCCTCGCCAGTAATCTGACTCTGCCCTCCGTTGATGCGCGAACAATCTATTCCGCGCCTCTGAACGGTAGCGTTATCCCACACAATGGGGGTGGAGATTGCCTTTTGGTCGGCGGCTATTTCGTCCTGACCGGCCATCAAGCCAGCGTACTGCTGGGGGCGCTGCCACCCATCGTGCATATCCGGAAGGAATCGGAAAAGGCGGCATTACGCTGGTGTCTGGATCGCATGAGGCAGGAGTTGCGCGAGCGAGAGCCAGGGGACTTTCTAGCCGTGCAGCAACTTGCTTACACGATGCTGATTCAGGCGCTCCGGCTGTACTTAGCGGACGAACTAAAACGTGGCGTGGGTTGGCTTTTCGCCCTGGCCAATAAGCAGATGAGTGCGGTGGTCAACGCCATGCACGACGATCCGGCGCGTCGTTGGACGTTGCAATCCCTGGCAGAGCGCGCTGGAATGTCGCGAACCACTTTCGCTGTGAAATTCAAAGATGTAGCTGGACTGTCCCCGATGGAGTACCTGGCACGTTGGCGCATGATGCTGGCTGGTGAACGGCTGACTCATTCCAGCGATCCCATCTCCGTTATTGCCCTGTCGCTCGGTTACGAATCGGAAAGCGCCTTCAGCACAGCCTTCAAGAGAGTTATGGGCTGTTCACCACGGCAGTATAGCCGTAGTCGAAATGTGCCTCAGCAGTTCTCGAACGGTGCTGACCATCTAGTTCCCACTGAGGGTGGCAATGTTCACGGGTATTGCTTGAGGTAAACCACCAAACCGCGTTTAATGGCTGGGGCAAGAGGATCGGAGGCTGTTGCGCTCCGGGCGGGGGGCTTACTTCCTCAGTTTCTCGAGGGCTTGCAGCACCTGTTCACTATGCGTGGACGGGTTTACGCTCGGCCACTCATCGACAATCTTTCCTTCAGGATCGATCAGAAAGGTATTGCGCGCTGCAACGGTAACGCCGTTCATGTCGCGCTCGGACCCATACTCCTTCACTGCTGTCTTATTCACATCAGATAAGAGCTTAAACGTGAGACTTTGCTGGGTGCAGAATTGTTTGTGGCTGTCAGCCGAATCCACGCTAACGCCTAAGATGACTGCGTTGTCGGCTTCGTACTTGGGCAGGTCGCGCTCGAAGTTATGAGCTTCTAAGGTGCAGCCGGGAGTGGCGTCCTTCGGATAGAAATAAAGCACAACGTACTTACCGCGAAAATCCTTCAAGCTGACCTCCGAACCATTCTGTGAGGGCAGAGTGAACGCGGGCGCTTGCTGGCCCACTTGCGGCATCGGGTCAGCGGCAGTGAGCAGGGTGGCGGCAATGGCGGAAGCAGTAGCGAGTCGGGCGGCGAGATGCATCAGAGTATCCTTCTAGGCTTACGATTCCTATGATATGTCAGCAGGGGCGGCATACCGGGCCAGCAGTTCGGGGAGGTTTTGCACAAAGGCCGAGCGCGCCACCACGGCGTCACAGCCGGCCGCGATCGCTTCAGCTTTCAATTGGACGTTCACATGAGGCACATAGGCCAGGATTGGCACATGGGCCGTCGGTGCGGAACTCTTCAATTCTGCAATAAGCGCTACTGTGTCGGCACCGGGGAAGGCAAGATCAACCACCATGAGCAAGGCGCCGTTCGCCGCTTCCTCTCGCAGGCGGGTAGGCGCAGATGTAAAGACACAGCTAAGGCCGGCGCGGCGCGCTCCTTCCTCGATCTTGACCTGAAAGATCAGATCGCCCAGCAGAACAACAATTCTGCCGGCGAGCGCGGACGTTGGCGTAGCCATGCGTGACAACCTGAGTGTAACTGTTAGAAGCTTTCTTCGAAGTGTGTGAAGAAAACTGGCTTGACACTTACTTCCGGCCTTATCATCAAACCAGAACCATGAGCGTCATTGTTCAGCCGGTCACCGAAGCCAATCTCCTGCAGGATCCGCTCCGTTTCGATCGTCACGTTCCGCCATGTGCCATTGTCATATTCGGCGCGAGCGGAGACCTGTCGAAGCGTAAGCTACTTCCGTCTCTTTATCGTCTCTTCTATGAGAGGCGCATCTCCCAAAGTTTCGCTGTCGTAGGTAGTTCCCGGACTCCGATGTCAGACGACCAATTTCGCGAAAAGATGAAGGAGTCTGTTTCTAAGTTTCTCGAGGATGCTCCTTTTGACCAGGATGTCTGGAAATCCTTCGCCCAATGCCTGTTTTATGTAGCCGGGGACATGAGCAATCCGGAATCTTATGAAGCCATCCGCAAGAAGCTGGATGAGGTGGAGCAGTCCCATCAAACTGCGGGCAACGTGCTGTTTTACCTATCAACGCAGCCGAGCTTCTATGCGGAAGCCGTGAAGGCATTAGGCGCACATCAATTGACCAAAGGCCGGGGCTGGCGCAGGGTCATCATCGAGAAGCCATTCGGTCATGATCTGCAAAGCGCCCGCAAACTGAACGAAGAAATTCATCAGGTTCTCGACGAATCGGATGTTTATCGAATCGATCACTACCTGGGCAAGGAAACGGTGCAGAACATTCTGGCGTTCCGCTTCGGCAACGGCATCTTTGAGCCGCTGTGGAACCGGCGCTATGTAGATTTTATTCAGATCACGGCGGCTGAGTCGATCGGAGTGGAAGGCCGCGGCGCTTATTATCAGGAGGCCGGAGCTCTTCGGGACATGATCCAGAACCACTTGAGCCAGGTGATGGCGACGGTGGCGATGGAGCCGCCAACGGTTTTCGACGCGAATAACGTGCGCGATGAGCGGGCAAAACTCCTGCGGGCTGTTCGCATCATGAAGCCGGAAGAGGTGGAGAAGTATGCCGTCTCCGGGCAGTATGGACCGGCGAAAGTGGGCGGCCAGGATCTGCTTGGTTTTCGGCAGGAGCCGAGTGTCGATCCGAATGCGCAGACCGACACGTACGCGGCCGTGACGTTCTTCATCGATAATTGGCGCTGGGCCGGCGTACCGATCTACATCCGCACCGGCAAGCGCATGCCGAAGCGTGTGACTGATATTGCCATTCAGTTTCATGCGCCGCCGCTTGGGTTGTTTAGTCAGGAGACAAAGAGCGGGCTGCGTGAGGCCAGGCCGAATCTGCTGGTACTGCGAATTCAACCCGAGGAGGGAATATCACTCCGGTTCCTTTCGAAGAGTCCTGGGAGCGGCATGCGCGTTCGCCCGGTTTCTATGGATTTCAATTACGGCTCCAGTTTCGGCGAGCGTTCGCCGACTGCTTATGAGACGCTGCTGCTGGACGCCATGACAGGGGATCCCACGCTCTATACCCGTCAGGACATGGTGGACGCGAGCTGGCAGATTGTGCAGCCAATACTCGATTCGTGGGCGAATACCAAGTTCGATTTTCCCAACTACGACTCGGGCAGCTGGGGTCCAAGAGCTTCTGAAGAGATGTTGGCCCGGCAAGGACACGTTTGGAGGATTCCATGAGCAGCACCGTTATCTTTCCTGCCCAGCCTGAGCAGATTCTGAAAGGGCTTGGGAAGCTGTGGACCGGGCTCGGTCACGAGGAAAAGCAGCAGGGTAAGCCGACTGTGCTGCGCGCCTGCGCCATGACAATGGTGGTGGCCACGGATGAGGACGACGGCGGATTTGCCGCGTCGCAGTTAATTCCCCAGTTAATGCATGAGCATCCGTGTCGGGGAATTGTGCTGGCCGTCTCGAAGACCGCTGAGCACGACGTGGAAGCGCGGGTGATGGCGCAATGTTGGAAGCCATTTGGGAAGGCGCAGCAGATCTGTTGCGAACAGATCGAGATTGTTGCGCATCCGGAGAGCTGGCCGAATGTTGGGCCGACGCTGGCCGGGTTGACCGTGGCTGATCTGCCGGTGGTTTTCTGGTGCCGGCATAAGGCCGCGCTCAGCGCAGACGCGACAGCTGAGCAGAAAGCAGGTTTGCAGGTTGTCCTTGATCTTTCGAGCAAGGTGATTGTGGACACGGCCGGGGACGACCCGATGTCAGCGTTCGAACTGGTTTTGCGACTGCATCAGGGTGGCCGGGCAGTGGCAGATCTCGAGTGGACGCGCTTGACGTTCTGGCGACAGCCAATTGCGCAGATCTTCGACAATCCGATGCGGACGAACAAGTTCTCGAACTTTCATACTGTTGAGATTGAGCACGAAGGCACGCAGCCGACGCCGATGGCCTTGTATGCTGCCGGCTGGTTCTCTGCATTTCATAAGGCGACCGTGAAGTTTCGTTCCTGCCAAGGTTTCTGTCCGGGACTGCACAGCATCCGGCTGATATCGGACCAGGAGACGATCCAATTCGAAAGAACAGGCCCTGAAACAATGCGGCTGTTCAGCACCAATGGTCGGGAGCGGGTTTACAGTCACTCCGACGAGAGCCTGTACGCACTGCTGAATGAAGAGTTGTCGATTGTGGGCTCTGACCCTTGTTTTGATACCGCGTTCAGTCGCGCACAGGAGTTATTGATTGGCCAGTGAAAATGTTCAGGTCTCTCCGAGCGTG
Source organism: uncultured Bryobacteraceae bacterium (assembly GCA_964248405.1). Taxonomy (GTDB): domain Bacteria; phylum Acidobacteriota; class Terriglobia; order Bryobacterales; family Bryobacteraceae; genus Bog-105. Next base: position 74,749 of record CAXTYH010000022.1, on the reverse strand, counting down.
GAGCAGGCCGCTGATGCTTGTTCAGGGTACGTGGCCGCCGCTCTGACCGAAGCTGTCAGGGCGAAAGGGCGAGCAACTTTCGCCATCTCTGGCGGCAGCACACCGAAGCTGCTGTTCGAGCGCTTAGCAAAGGGAAAGGTGGAATGGAAGCACGTCCATATTTTCTGGGTGGATGAGCGTTGTGTGCCGCCCACCGATGACCAGAGTAATTTTAAGCTTGCCAATGAACATCTGCTCCTGCCGGCTTCCGTTCCGCACGTGAACATTCATCGTGTGCTGGGAGAATTGACCCCGGAGGAAGCTGCGATTCGCTACATCGAAGAGATTGAGAAGTTTTTCGAATTGAGCGACGGGCAGCTTCCGGAGTTTGACGTTCTGCACCGAGGCATTGGCCCGGATGCGCATACCGCCAGCCTGTTCCCGGGTGAGCCGTTGATTGAGAATCGGACGGGAATTGCGGCTGCTATCTGGTCGGAAAAGATGCAAAATCACCGGGTTACCCTGCTGCCGGGAGTGCTGGAGAAAGCGGGGAAGACAGTGATTCAGGCGGCGGGCGTTGACAAAGCGGAGCCAATTTTCAATGTGCTTCGTGGACCGGAGGATGCGATGCAGTTTCCCTGCCAGATCGCCACGCGAGGATCGGAAAGCCGGGCTGTCTGGTTTTTGGATACCGCAGCTGCTCAAAAACTGTAATTGCGTGGTTCGTTCGGCCTTTGCGCGGTGGCTCTGCTCTTGGTTAGCTGCGGGACGCCATCTTTGCCCGAAAGACCACAGGCGAAGCCGTTCGAGTTGCCGGCCTACAACAGCCTGATTTTCGCCGGTGACGTGATGTTTTCACGAGCGGTCCGGCGTGCGATCCTCGCCTCAAACGACCCCGCGCTGCCCTTTCGCAAGATCGCTCCGTTGATGGCCGGGGCGGACATTGCGTTTATCAATCTGGAGACGCCGTTTTCCGACACCGGTCGCTATCAGAAGGGCGGCTTGGTTTTTCACGCCGCGCCCGAGATGATCGCAGGGTTGCAATTGGCTCACATTGCGGTTGCGTCTACGGCGAACAATCACTCCCGCGACTGCGGTGCCCACGGAGTAGAGTTCACGCTGAGTTGGCTGCGATCGCACGATATCAGTCCAGTGGGCAGCGCCGAGTCTGAGGCGCAGGCGCATGCTGGAGTCGTGCTAGTGCGCCATGGAGTCAGGTTCGGGTTTCTCGGCTACACGTTCGATCAGCAAAACGGCAACTGGCGCGACATTGATCGCCGGATTGCAATGATGGATGTCGCAGCGGTAAAGGTCGATGTTTCTGGTTTGCTGAAGCGCGCTGATGTGGTGATTGTCTCGATGCATGCCGGGGTTGAGTACAAGCCGAAACCCTCACAGAAACAAATTGAGTTCGCTCACGCAGCTATCGACGCAGGAGCGACTCTGGTGATTGGACACCATCCGCATGTGGTGGAGCCGATGGAAATATACAAGGGCAGGGAGATTTATTACTCGCTTGGAAATTTTGTCTTCGACCAATATCAGCGGGAGCAGACGCAGCATGGGGAGATGGTTGCGGTGTCTTTTCTGGGAGCAACGGTGCTTTCGAGCCAAGTCCTGCCGGTGAAGATCACTCCGACAGGACCGGAGCTTGAGTGAGACGGATTAGCCGCCGCTGGGCAGTTCGATGTGTCCACCGAACTTTGAACGCATGGCGGAAAGAACTTTCTCAGCGAATGTATGTTCAATGCGCGAACGGAAGCGGGTGAAAAGTGCAGAGGCAAGAACTTCGACAGCGACACTTTCTTCGATGGCCGCGTTAATGGTCCAGCGTCCTTCGCCCGAATCTTCCACAATGCCGGTGTAGTTGGCAAGCGAAGCATTTTCGGTAAGCGCCATAGCCGTTAAATCGAGCAGCCAGGAGCCGATCACGCTACCTCGTCTCCAAAGTTCAGCGATGTCACGAACATTCAAGTCGTAGCGTTCTTCTTCCGGCAGCTTGCTCGACTTTTTGTTGACTAAGATGTCGAAGCCTTCCGCGTAGGCCTGCATCACACCGTACTCGATGCCGTTGTGGATCATCTTGACAAAGTGCCCGGAGCCAGGGGGGCCAACACGGAGATAGCCTTGCTCGGCTGACCCAGCAACCTTGTCGTAACCAGGGGTGCGCTCAATATCGCCAAGCCCTGGCGCTAATGTCTTCATGATGGGTTCAACGATTGAGAACGCATCCTCGTCAGCGCCGACCATCAGGCAGTAGCCGCGCTCGACACCCCAGACTCCACCGCTGGTCCCTGCGTCCACATAATGGATACCCTTTTTCTTCAACTCAGCAGCGCGCCGGATGTCGTCTTTATAGAAGCTGTTACCGCCGTCAATGATGATGTCGCCTTCTGACATGGAGTGCCCCAGGATCTGCACCGTGCCTTCAGTTGCTTTGCCTGAGGGCACCATCACCCAAACTACCCGGGGAGCGGGCAGTTGCTTGACCAGATCCTCAAGGGAGCTTGCGCCGGATGCACCCTCGCTCACCAACTTTTTCACGTTCTCCGCATTCATATCGAATACGGTGCACTTATGCCCGCCTTTTTCGAGGCGACGAACCATGTTCGCGCCCATGCGCCCGAGACCTACCAGTCCGAGTTCCATTGATGTCCTCTCAATAACCTTCAGATTGCAGCAGCAGATCGCGCCGCGCTTCGCATATGAGATTCAGCGGTGCGTAGCGCGTTTCACAATGCCGTCTACCTTGGTTATTCTTCTTGGGATTCTCTCATGGGTACTTTGTTGTGGCCCGAGCACGTACACCGTAGCGCCGCAAGGTTGGTTAGCGGCGGTAGTAGGCCAGCAGCGTGTCGCCGGCCGCAGGAGTGCTGGTCAGATTCAAGAAGGTGATACTGGAGCCGGACAGGTTGTAGTCAACGCCAATTGCCAGCAGGAAACCGTTTTTGTAGAGTCGCAGACTTGAGGAAGAGGCCGGCGGAGCAGCGAGCGAAAAATTCAGGTTTGAGCCGTCGACCGTACCGAGAGGTCGCTCCGCATCGACGAAGCCAGTCTGTCCAGCGTTCCCCAGGCGGTAAGAGGCCAGAAGCGAATCGCCCGTCTGCGGCAGCGCATTGTTGAAGAAAGTCACGGTCGCGCCGGAGAGCGCGAAATCCGAGCCGGAGGAAAGCAGTATGCCGTTTCGGCTGAGCAGCAAGCTCGAAACAGGAGCCGGAATGTGGGCCAGGGTGAAGGTTGTATTAGAGCTGTTGATTGGCCCTTGTGGGATCTCGCTATCCACGAAGGTAGTTCCATTCGTGCCGGACCCAGCATTGGCGACCAGCGTATTCACCGTCGTCTGGAGGTTTGAAACGGTGTTGCTGATGCTGCCAACAGTAGTGTTGAAGCTTCCTATTGTGGTGGTCACGGTGTTCAATGAGTTGGAAACCGCGTTGAGGTAGGAACCCAATCCAGTCACCTGTCCAATGCCCAAGGTGGCGCTTGTTGGGGCTGCGACGGCGTTCGGAACGGTTGACCTGACCTGACTCAGATTCAACGGAGCCGCGCTCGGGCCGACTTGCCAGGTTTCTACCCAACTGGTCCGACCGTCGCCACTGGTGTACACAGCCAGATAAAACGCAGCCGGCGACGCCGTGGTGGAAGGAACGACCCGGATGGACAGCACGCCGTTATAGATCTTCACGGAAGTACTGTACGGTGCTGCACCGTTAGCGGATGCGGAGGTTCCGGTCCACGTCAGCGCCAGTGTGCCGTTAAAGGGTGTGCCATCCGGATTAGAAACGGTGTCGTTAATTACGCTAAGGCCGGTTTGCGCGGCTGCGCTGCCGCCCAGCAATGAGGATATAACAGTAAGGGTCTGCAGGAAGTGCCCGAATTTGTTCACGTGTGCCTCGCTGATTGAAGTCGCCGGTGGATTGCCGGGCGATCTCAGTGGAGCATGCGATAGAAATATCAACGGTTGCTCCTTTGTCGAGAGTGACCGCCGCTCAGGGCAGCAATTCATTGCGAGTCATACACTTAGGATCTAAGCGAATTTAGCTGCTTCCCTTGTGACTCCGCTGGCCAGCGGCCCCAGGCAACTACAGTCCTACGCGATTGGAGTCAAGCTGCCGGCCGGCAGACGTCGCATGCGCATCCCTAGACTGATTAGCAGTACGCCGAACACCAAGCCGTACCCCGCAAGCACGTACACCAGAAAGACTGCGCCGGCGATTGGTCGCGCAAGCAAGAAGACACCGAAGAGAATGGATAGGATGCCGGTCAGCAACAGAAGCAATTCGCCCTTCAGATGCCGGCGCAAGCGGATGGCGGCGAATAGTTCGGCAATGCCCGTCAGAATCGCCCAGAAAGCAATGATCGTCACAAAGATGGCGGCGGCAGCCACGGGAAGAAGAATGGCATACAGCCCGAACAAAATCCCGAGAATGCCCTCAATCAGGAATGCCCCCCAGCGTCGATGCCCCTGGACAGCCTTGAAGGTCGAGAAGATGGCAAGCGCGCCGTCGATTAGAGCATAAATGCCGAACACGGTCACCAGGAACGCAATCGTGACGCCTGGAATCGCAAAAGCAACAATCGCAAGAAGTATGGCAAATACACCGCGCAAAACAAGCGCGGACCAGTTTGTCTGCAAGACCAAAGGCATGTGTTTGTGAAAGAAGAACTCTCTTAGAATACAGTACTATTGCTGGTCAGTAAGTCACGCGCGGAACGCACGTCAGTAAGAGCCTGCTCGCCTGTGGCGGCCAGAGCGGTCAGGTGTCCCATCTTGCGCCCGGGCCTTGGCGCCAGCTTTCCGTAGAGGTGCAGCTTCACATCCGGTTGCCGAGCCGCAGCGGCCCAGTCCGGTTCACCGTTGTCCCAAGCCTCGCCGAGCACGTTGGCCATGGCCGCGGGCGCCCACTGAGTAATGTCGCCCAACGGCAACAGGCATACTGCGCGTAACTGCTGCTCGAACTGGCTGGTGAGGTTTGCGTCAAAGGTCAGATGGCCTGAGTTATGCGGTCGCGGCGCCAATTCGTTCACCAGCAACCGCCCATCCCGCCCGATGAAAAACTCGACGCAGAGTACGCCTACAATCTGGAGCTTCTCTAATATGGTTCGAGCAATCTCGATGGCATCGTCCTTCAGGCGAGCCGACACGCGGGCTGGAGAGAGCGAGAGATCCAGAATGCCGTTCACGTGCTGATTCTCGATAGCTCCATAGTGGGTAAAGTCGCCGTCAACGGTGCGTACGGCTACCACCGAGATCTCGCGCTCCAGGTCAACAAAGGCTTCCAGCACGGCTTCGGTTTCGCCCACCGCCTGCCACGCCTCGGCCAGTTCTGAGAGGTGCTTGATGCGGAACTGGCCCTTGCCGTCGTAGCCAAAGCCGGCCGATTTAAGTACTGCGGGCAGCCCTAATTCCGCTACCGCGGACGGAAGATCTTCCAGCCGTGCAACGTGGCGAAAAGGCGTAACCGGCAGTCCCGCGTTCTTCAGAAAGTTCTTCTCGCGCAGGCGATGCTGAGTGGTATGAAGCACAGCACCGCTGGGCCGTACCGGAGCGCAATTAGCGGCAGCTGCTGCGGTGGAAGCCGGAACGTTTTCAAACTCAAAGGTGACCACCGACACGTCACGCGCGAACCGGCAGACAGCGTCTAAGTCCTCATAGGGCGACATGATCTCCAGGTCAGCCACTTGCCCGGTTGGCGTATCCTCATCCGGAGAAAAAGTGTGGACGCGGTAGCCCATCCGACGGGCCGCAATGGCAAACATGCGGCCTAACTGCCCGCTTCCTAGAACCCCAATCACACTGCCCGGCAGAACCGCCTTCACGCGAGATCGTCTTTCAGCACTGCCTCGGTTTGACGTTGGCGAAATGCTTCGAGCCGTTCCCGGATGTCGGGATATTTGTTCGCCAGAATAGAGGCAGCCAAGAGTGCTGCATTGGTAGCTCCGGCTGGGCCAATCGCCAGCGTACCGACAGGAACGCCCGCCGGCATCTGAACAATGGAGAGCAGGGAATCGACGCCGTTCAGAACGCTGCTTTTGATAGGAACCCCAAGAACGGGAAGTGTGGTCTGCGCGGCCACCATGCCGGGGAGGTGCGCTGCTCCACCAGCAGCTGCAATTATCACCTCAAGGCCGCGCGAGATAGCAGCTTTGGCATACTCGCTCATCCAATCAGGCGTGCGATGTGCAGACACAATGCGGCATTCGTGCGGAATCTCCAATTGCGTCAGCATTCCGGCGGTTCGACTCATGGTGTCCCAATCCGACTTGCTGCCCATGATGACCCCCACCAGCACTGCCGCTCCTTCTGGCGCGTTATTGTCTGCCCATTCACCGTCCATCAGGCATGAATGCGGAGACTGCTCAGCCTAGCACCATGGTTGCTGAGGACGATCACTGCGCATGCAGCTAACGTCTCTCTCATTTGACTTGCGTTCGGATGGAGGGCGATGAGTAGCAAACGGAACGTAACCCGTTGCACTTTGCGCTGTACGCCATCAGCTAATCACTTCCCACATCTCGCTCAGGGGAACTCTTGCCACTGACATGCCGGGGACAGTGAGCACAGCCGATTGCTCCGAGAAATCGTCTGATGAGTAGATCCACGCTCTCTTCTTCTCCGGCCAGATTACCCAACAGCATGGAACGTCACACGCAAGAAGCTTGTCGCATTTCCCCATCAGGCTTGTCAACGACTGCCCTGGCGACATAATCTCAACAGCGAGTGTTGGTGGATCAGCCAAGTCGCCATCTAGATAACTAGCTAACTTGTTAGCCACAACCGCATCTGGAACAATCCTATCCTTTGCACACAGCACGTTCAATTCGGGCAGAGCCTCGAGGAATGGTGGAAGGCTTCTCTCGAAATACAACAACAGAAACCTCTGTATCCTGGCGTGTAGGTCTCTTGGCAAAGGCTTTTCGACCTCTACTCCGTCTATCAGTTCAGTGTGATATCGAAACGCCGCAGTTGTTGTGCTCACCTTACCGTTTCACCAAGTCGAATCATATAACAGAATGCTTATGAGTAAACACCGACTTGAGGCGAGACTGTTCGTGTTACTGATGCGTTTCTAGGACGCACGAAAAATGACCGGATCTGACTCTGTACTCCGGTTCGCGGTCGGCAATGCCGGACAGATTCCGGCAACGGCCTACTCGCCTTGAGAGGCGGTGAATCCTTTCTGCCCATCGAAGGTATAAAGATTCTCAATCTTGATGAAGTCGAATCCGGCACTCTGCAATCGATCGAGCAGGTTCACAATCTGCTGATGCGTGATCACCGGATTGCTCGTATCAGACATAAAGCCACAGCGCCAATGATCGGTACAGAATGTTTCTTCGAACCCATTCGGATACACCTTCACGCCGCGGTTGCTAACCGATGTCAGCTTCAGCCCGTCAGTGTTGAAGCTTTCCATCTTGCGGCCAAATTCAATCGGATCGCGATCCTTCCAGTGAAAGAACACGTCCACGCCGATCAGTTCTTTCTTGGCCGGCACAGTCGGACGCAATCTGTCCGCTGATTCAGCGGCCGGCTCTTTGGAGTAACTTGCTTCCTTCAACTGCTGAGGTTTCTGGCCGAGCCGCGCCACTACCGCGTCCGCAAACTCTTTGGTGCCGACCTTCTGCTTACTAATGCCTTCTTTGAAGATGTCGTAGGTATGGATGCCATCCTCGATGGTCCGGAGCCACGCATTGTGGACACGTTCGGCGATCTCAGGTTGGCCGATATGCACCAGCATGAGCAAGCCCCCATGCAGTAAGCCCGACGGGTTGGCCAGATTTTGTCCAGCGCGGCGCGGGGCCGAGCCATGGATTGCTTCGAACATCGCCGCGGTTGCACCGATGTTGGCCGAGCCGGCCAGTCCTACCGAGCCGGCAATCTGCGCTGCCACATCCGAGAGAATGTCGCCATACAGATTCGGCATGACGATCACATCGAAAGCTTCGGGCGTATCGGCAAGTTTGGCCGCCCCGATGTCCACAATCCAGTGCTCTTTCTCAAACTCCGGGTATTCGGCGCCAACTTCATCGAAGACCTTGTGGAACAGGCCGTCGGTGAACTTCATGATGTTGTCTTTGGTGAAGCAAGTCACCTTTTTGCGATTGTTCCGCCGAGCGTACTCAAACGCATAGCGGACGATCTTCTCCGAGCCTGGCCGGCTGATCAGCTTCAGACACTGGTAGACCTCATCGGTCTGGCGATGCTCGATCCCAGCGTATAGATCTTCCTCGTTCTCGCGAACGATCACCACGTCCATGTTGGGATGCTTGGTCTGTACGTACGGGTTATAAGAAACGCAGGGCCGGACATTGGCATATAAACCCAAAGTCTTACGCGTGGTTACATTCAGGCTCTTGAACCCGCCCCCTTGGGGAGTGGTGATCGGCGCCTTGAAAAAAACTTTGGTACGGCGAAGCGACTCCCAGGCACTGGGTTCAATGCCGGCGCTGACGCCTCGTCCATAAACCTTTTCGCCTATCTCAATCGTCTCGGTCTCAATGCGAGCGCCTGCTTCTTTGATGATGTGGAGCGAGGCGGCCATAATCTCGGGGCCAATGCCGTCGCCATGCGCGACGGTGATCGGAACAGTAACTGGGTTCGATGCCATAGGATACAGTGCTATTAGAACAAAGGTCTCGGTCCAAGGCGTACCTTCCTCCTCCTGGAAGGTTACACTTATAGGGTCGTCCGCGCATCTAATCAACCAGAGTGAAAGATTATTTAGAGCTCACCAAGCCACGTATTACATGGCTCATTGTCATGAGTACGGCGGTAGGGTATTACTTCGGACACTCCGGCTCCTGGTCGATTCTGTCAGTACTGAACACCGTATTCGGAACGGCGCTGATCGCCTCCGGGACAGCAGCGCTGAACCAGTGGTACGAGCGTGAAGCTGACCGGCTGATGCACCGGACACAGGCTCGCCCGCTACCTTCCGGGCGTCTGCAGCCGAAGCAAGCTCTTGTGTTCGGCCTGGCTTTGGCACTTCTGGGAGGCCTTGAACTAGGCGTCTTCGTTAACTGGCTCACCTCCGGTCTTGGTTTGCTGACGCTCTTCTTGTACCTCTTCATCTACACGCCTTTGAAGCAGAAGACCTGGTGGTCAACCACAATTGGCGCGGTTCCCGGCGCCATGCCTCCGTTGATAGGATTTGCCGCGGCGGCTAACACGCTCACCGCCGAAGCGTGGGTCCTGGGCGCAATCCTGTTCCTGTGGCAATTCCCGCATTTCTATGCGATCGCATGGATGTACCGTGAGGACTACTCGCGCGCGGGCATTCAAATGTTGCCGGTCGTGGAACCGGATGGCGAGTCAACGGCGCGCCAGATTCTGATTTACTCGGTTCTGCTGATTCCGATCAGCCTCCTACCTAAGTGGATGGGCATGACAGGAACCATTTATCTTGTCGGGGCGCTGGCTTTAGGCCTGTTCTTTTTGTATTCGGGCATTCGGGTCTCGTTGGACCGCACCAGGGTTCGTGCAAGAAACGTGCTGCTTGCCTCTGTCCTGTACCTCCCGGTGCTGTATGTGCTGATGGTGCTCGACCCTGTAAGCCTGTGAGACCTCGGCGTCTTATTTTCCCCTGCTTACTCCTTTTCGCTTCTCTTAGCTGTACCGACCCCGCAGGCAAGCTGCCCCGCTACGATCGTGTGCCGGCATTCAAAATGACCGATTCGAACGGGCGGCAATTCAGCTCACAGCAGATGGCGGGCTCAGTCTGGGTGGTCGATTTTATCTACACAAACTGTCCGGCTGAGTGTCCCCGAATGAGCTCCCAGATGCACAAGGTAGAAAAGGAATTCGAAGGCAAACCGGATGTTCGCTTTCTCTCAATCTCCGTCGATCCGGAGCGCGATACCCCTTCCGTACTCAACGACTTCGCCCATCGTTGGGGTGGTCCCAATCCACAGTGGACCTTCCTTACGGGTACTCCGGAAAGTGTTCACCTTCTCGCCTTCACCACCTTTCACGTAGGCGACGTGATTAACAAAATTGAGCACAGCACTAAGTTCGCGCTGGTCGATAAAGAGGGCTTCATTCGCGGTTACTACTCCAGTTTCGACCCGAACGATCTGCGGCAAATGACGGCAGATGCCGACGCGCTTCGTCGTTCCAGCTGACGGCCTTTCAAACCTCTAAGCTAAAGGAGATGGCACGTCCAACCAAGTGGGACACCGAGCTCTACGAAGCACAACACTCATTTGTCTGGAAGATGGGGCAGGAACTGATCGAGGATCTGAATCCACAACCCGGTGAACGCATATTAGACCTTGGCTGCGGCACGGGACAGCTTACCAATTCCATAGCCGAAAGCGGCGCTGAAGTGCTGGGTTTCGATGCGTCTCCGGACATGATCGGGCAGGCCCGACAGAACTATCCGCGCCTTCGGTTCGTACTACAGGACGCCAGCTATATGCAGTTCGAATCCGAGTTCGATGCTGTGTTTTCCAATGCTGCCCTTCACTGGATCCCGGACGGCTCACGGGTAGCATCGAACATCTTCAGAGCTTTGCGCCAGGGGGGTCGCTTTGTGGCCGAATTGGGTGGCAAAGGCAATATCGGCCAGATCGAATCTGCCATCCAGACCTCACTGCGCCGCTACCTGGGGGAAGATCTTCCTCGTACCCGCACCTGGTTTCCTTCTGTCGGCGAGTACGTCACGATCCTGGAGAATAGCGGCTTCCAAGTAAGTTCGGCGTTGCTCTTCGACCGCCCCACTGCTTTGGCAGGCGAACGCGGCATGGAGGAGTGGATCTTGCAGTTTGCCTCTTACTATTTTGAGCCGCTTCCTCCCGCTCAAAGATCAACTGCGATCTCAGAGATCGTAGAGAAACTGCGGCCTTCCCTGTTCAAAGACGGACAGTGGTTTGCCGACTATCGTCGTTTGCGTATCACCGCCGGCAAGCGCTGACTTCACCATGCTCAAAGAGCAGGGAAGGGAATGCCGCGCTGTCGGTTCGCTTCGACCGTGGCCGGCATATCTAACATGGCGGCTGGGATCACCACGGGTGCACCGTTCAGGGCGATGTAACCAAACTCGTGGGTACTCGCGAACCAGTACCTGCGCGCAAGCCTGCCGCGGCCGTCTCGCGTAATCAGCACCGTTTCTGGTGGGATCGATGCGCTCCAAACAGGAACCATTGACGGCGGAACCCGGGGTGACGCATAGCGGTAGTTCATCGGCTGAACAGGCTGTTGAGGCGCAGCAACGGGGGGAGCGTAATAGGGTGTCGGAGCGCGCTGTTGAAACCCGTATGGATCAGACTGAGCCGGCTGCGGGTACAGCGGGGCCGATGCAAACTGCTGTGTAGGAACTCCCAGATCATCCATTACCTTTAAGGTAAGCCGTGTCTCGGCCTTCAAAACTGGCCGCGGTCCCCGCCGTGGCAGGTTCAGTAAGTCGATGGGCCAAAGCACCGGGATGCACCACTCAACAATGTCCCGCACTGGATGACCATTGCCATGGATCCTGCCTTGTTTATCGACCGGATACTTCGGCACATAGACAACCTTGGTCGAAATGGGCACAATCTGACTCGGCGGCACCACCAGGCGTTCAAACTTCAGTTCCATCCAGCCTCTGCCGATGAAGTGACCCGGATCTTTGTACTCCTCAAAGCGACCAACCAGATAGCTGCCGTAAGGGAGCACCGAGCGGCCATAGAGCTCAACGTGGCTCACCTGGCAGAGCACGGGATCGCCGATGTCCGTTGTTTTGGAAGAGAGCTTTGGTTCCGATACGGTGCACTGAATGAGTGAGCCGGCGGGAACCAGTTGCTGGGCATACCCAGGCAGGGATGCGGCAAACAGAACGGTAGAGATAACTGCGAAAGTGCCTTTCATAGTGAACCTCCTGGCTGACCTAACATTGAACCCGAGTGCGCCATCTCTTACGTCGCCGATCGCAACAGCCGGGAGCTAAGAGACCCCCAAGCAACAGGAAAAGGCTCTTAGGGTTTCAATGATGCCCCCGTTCTGTTAGGCCCGTCAACGCGTAAGATTACAATTCGTTCGCCCGATCATCACGGATGCACTTTGCATTGAGGGTTGCTTTGCTGGTATGGACGTGTAAAGGAAATGAGGCTGCTTCGCCGTTTGTCAGCCTGGCATTCACTTCCATGCACTCAATACATCTCGACGGTCTGACAAACAACAGACGGTAACGCTATTGAGGTATTCGAATCTAATGGCAGAGCGGTAATGAGGAGCCACGGCAACTCGGCTGCATCACACTTCAGAGGCAAGCATGGCACTATCCAAGACAACGAAAGATCACGACGAGATTCGAAGCTGGGCGGAAGAGCGCGGCGCCAAACCCTCGCATGTCAAAGCCACCGAATCGAAGGGCGACATAGGTATTCTTCGTCTCGATTTCCCTGGCTTTAGCGGAGCCGATTCGCTGGAGGAAATTTCATGGGAGGACTTCTTCGAAAAGTTTGATGAGCGGAAGCTTGCCTTGGTGCTTCAGGAGGAAACCGCCGACGGTGAACGGAGCAACTTTAACCGGATCATCAGCGGCGAGTCAGTGGAAACGGACGATGAGGAGGAAGAAAAGAAGGCGCCCCGGTCTGCCGCAAAGAAGTCGAGTTCGCGTGGAGCAAAGAAAGCGGGCGGCCCTGCTGCTAAGTCCTCCCGTGCAGCCGTAAAGAAAGGCGCTGCTCCAGCCAAGAAGGCTGTGAGTAAGCAAGCGCCTGCGAAGAAGTCCGCTGCCAAGCAGCCTGCTTTTGCAAAGAAGACAGGACCGGTTAAGAAGACAGCGGCTAAGATTCCAGCGAAGAAGGCGGCTGCGAAGAAGACCGCCACCAAGGGCGCTTCCAAAAGCGTTCCGGCTAAAAAGACAGCAGGAAAGAAAGTGGCAGCGAAGAAAACCACAACCAAGTCGGCTCGAGGACGGCGCTAGAACCGCCTGGAGTTTAGCTGGCTGAATTAGACTGCGGATAGTCGATGGAATCGTCTACTACAGCCCGACGCTCACCAGTCAGCGTACTCCTCCCAGCCGGGCTTGCTGCTGTTGGTCTGCTTACGTTGCTGTATCTGCATCATCCTGCTCCGCGACAAAATAGCCAAGCCTCGACACCGGCCAGTGCCGAGGTTAAAGCATATGTCTCTAACTTGCAGTTGAGCGACGTCACCATGCAAGCCACAGGCAACCTGGTGGGGCAGAGTGTGGTTGAGGTGCAAGGACGCATCACCAACTCCGGTTCTCGCGCTTTAGAGTCGGTGGACGTGTACTGTCTTTTTCTGGACATCGGCGGGCGAGAGATCGCGCAGCAGCGTCTGCCCATTGTTCTCGCTAAAAAAACACCTCTTAAGCCGGGAGAGACGCGAACCTTTCGGCTACCCTTCGATACGATCCCCGATGGCTGGAATCAGGCAGTCCCGCGCTTGGTGATTGCGCGAATCACATTTGCCAGCTGATGAATTTTGTCGTTCTAGTAGTCGAAGATGACCCCGATCAACTCACCATTCGATCCATGCTCCTGCAGCAGCATGGATTCCTAGTCTTAGAGGCAACGACAGCGGAATCTGCGGTCTCTTTAGCTCGCCTGCAATACCCTCATTCGGTCATCCTTGACCTGCGATTGCCGAAGGAGGAGGATGGGCTGCGGCTCCTCCGTGAGCTGAAGCTTGCTGATCCTGAGCGGCCCGTGTATGTGCTCACCGGTGCTGGTGTGTCGGCTACAGGAACCCGTCCCGAACTGCGCTTCTGCGATGGTCTTTTTCAAAAAGGCGCATCCATCCTGCCGCTGTTAGAGGCTCTGACGACATTGCGTCATCAGCTGGAGCTTAAGTCGTGTATGCCCTTAACATGAGATAAACAATTACGCCCGTCACTGACACGTACAGCCAGATGGGGAATGTCCAGCGGGCCACCGCCCGGTGAAATCGGAACTGGGTGCGCAGCGCATACCAGAGCGTGCCGAGAATGAACGGCAGCGCAATGACGGACAGCCCGATGTGGCTGATCAAAATTGAAAAGTAAACAGGTCGGATTGCGCCATGACCCGGAAACTTAGTGTCCCCGTGAAAGTAGTGATACGTGATGTAGCTCAGCAGAAAGAGCGCAGAGAAGACAGTCGCCGTCACCATAAACCGCATGTGAATCAGGCGATTGCCACGGCGGATATTCACATACCCAAATACCAGGCAAATCGCGCTCAGTGAGTTGAAGACAGCGTTGGCAGCAGGAAGGTACAGCACCCACGAGGGGGCGGCCACCTTGCCCTTAAAGTAGATCAGCCAGACCAAGAAAGCGGCTATTGTGACGCTGAGTGCAATGATGACCGGAACCGGCTTGCGGGCGAGTTCTCCCGAGTTGCTGAGGACCGGTGCGCTTTGAGACATACTTCATCCTAAACAGATTCTCTGAAGGGGCTGCCTGCCGACGTCGGGAAGGTGCTGAAGGAGTGCCTGGCCGGTTACTGGATGCACCAGGTCAGGCGCGATTTCTAGCAAAGGCTCCAGCACAAAGCGGCGTGCGGTCAGGCGCGGGTGAGGAATCGTGAGCTCTGGGCTATTCAGTACGAGTGACCCGTAAAGCAGCATGTCGATATCGATTTTTCGGGGCCCGCGGGCAATGCTGCCGATTCGGTCGCGCCCACCATCACGCTCGATGTCCAGCAATACCCGCAGCAATTCGGTGGGTGACAAGCTCGTGGCGATCGCGACAGCCATGTTCAAAAACCAGGGTTGATCGGTGACGTCCTGTGGCGCGGTCTCGTAGAAGTTTGAAGACCGAATCAGGTCTATCTCCGAGTGCTGTGTCAAGGAATGGAGAGCAGCCGATAACTGTCCCCGGCGATCACCCAGGTTGCTCCCAAGCGATAGGTAGGCCAGATCACTTGACAGGTTTTTCTTCCTCCGGGATGCCGTGGTAGCATGACGCCCAGATGGCAATTATTGAGTTGAGCACCGGAGCAGCGTTTCCCCAGGATAGCGTTCTGAGAGTGGTGCGTCTTCGTGAAAAGGTGACGCCGGCGGAGCCGACCGCAGTTGGCGTGGGCACACCTGAGGAAGAGACCGAACGCGAGGTTCTCCTGATTGAGATGAAGAGCGGTCCTGCTGAGCGTGTGATAGGCGAACATGCGGCAATCGACGCTGCTAAGTTGAAGGATCTGGGCTTCTCAATCAGCGAAGAGTAGGGCGCGTTAATACAACGTAGCCTGACCCGCGAATCGGGGTCGGCGGGAGATCCCGAAATAGTCAAAGGCGCGCTCGGTAGCCATTCTTCCCCGCGGCGTGCGGTCAAGGAATCCGAGCTGTATCAGATACGGCTCGTAGACCTCTTCGATCGTGTCAGCCTGCTCATCGATTGATGCGGCTATCGTGTTCAGTCCGACAGGACCGCCGCCGTGCCGCTCAGCGATGGTGAACATAATCTTCTGGTCAACCTCATCGAGCCCGTATCGGTCCACCTTCAGCAGATCAAGAGCGGCTTGCGCAACGCCCAAGTCAATTCGCCCATCAGCCCTGACCTGCGCGTAATCCCGCACCCGTCGCAGCAGCCGGTTGGAGATGCGTGGAGTTCCCCTACCGCGTCTGGCGACCTCGCGCGCAGCATCCGGCGTAATCTCGATATCCAGCAAGCTTGCCGACCTCTCCACAATCCCTGCCAATGTTACTTCGTCGTAGGGGTCGAGCCGAAGCACAATCCCGAACCGTCCGCGCAGCGGCGCGCTCAGCAGACCCTGCCGAGTTGTGGCTCCAACAGCCGTAAACTTGGGCAGCGAGATGGAGTGAGTTCGTGCGCCAGGGCCGCTGCCGATCAGAATATCCAGCCGGAAGTCTTCCAGCGCAGAGTACAGAATCTCCTCAATATCGGTCATCAATCGATGAATCTCATCGATGAAGAACACTTGTCCCGCTCGAACATTGCTCAGGATGCCCGTCAAATCCAGCTTCTTCTGCAGGATTGGACCTGCTGTCTGGTCCATGTGAGCCGATAGTTCTCGGGCGATGATGCCTGCCAGAGTGGTCTTGCCTAAACCAGGAGGTCCGCAAAGCAGCACGTGATCCATCGCTTCGCCCCGCCGCTTAGCCGCCTCTATGGCGATTGCAAGCTGTTCCCGCACATGCGGTTGCCCGGCAAAGTCCCCCAGACTGGTAGGCCGCAGAGCCGCGTCAATCTGACGCTCATCATCCTGCAATCCGGGAGAGACCGTAGTGTCTGCGCGCATGGTAATTCCAGTCTAAGCTCCACTGTGATACCCGGCGGAACCGGACCGTCTATGAGCATGACGTGCGTGAGAGCAGTCAGAGCGTCTTCCTCGGAGGTCCTCATCCATCTAAATTCCACAGAGATCCGGAAGAGGACAGCCTCGCCGCTTGGAGATCCCTTCGAATGGCATGCGAGGATGGCAGCATGACCGATGGCGAGTTAGAGCATCTACGGTACCCAACTGGGCGATTTGAACCGCCGGCAGAGATCTCGCAGAGTCAGAGGGAGCTTTGGATTGCAGAGCTGGAAGCGTTGCCCAGCCGCTTGCGTGAAGCGACAGAACGGCTCAGCGATGAACAACTCGACAACCCGTACCGTCCCGGAGGCTGGACCGTTCGGCAGGTTGTTCATCACCTACCCGACAGCCATCTGAATAGTTATACTCGCTTCCGACTTGCCCTTACTGAGGATGCGCCCACCATCCGTACCTATCACGAAGAACTTTGGGCGGAACTGCCGGACGCCAGGCGTGGCCCTATCGCGACTTCGCTCGCGCTGTTAGAAGCGCTCCATACGCGATGGACGGCGCTCCTGAAATCGCTGACCGACGAGCAGTTCGCGCGCACGTTCGTGCATCCAGAATGGGGCGGCACGCGCCTGGATGTTGCTTTGGGCCAATATGCCTGGCACGGACGCCATCATCTGGCCCAGATTGAAGGTCTACGAAGCCGCAGGGGCTGGTGAATGGTTGCGTGCTGGACGCTTGCTCCGGCTGCGAGCCGGTCGCTGCTTCTGTGTATCCAGATTGAAAGCACTGATCACCAGCGCCAGGTGCGAGAAAGCTTGCGGAAAATTCCCCAGCTGTCGCTTCTCCAGCGGATCGTACTCTTCCGAAAGCAGGCCCACGTCGTTCGCCAAACTCAGCAAATGTTCGAAGAGCGCCCGTGCCTCGTCGTGCCTGCCTTGCAGAACATAATTGTCAACCAGCCAGAAGCTGCAAGCCAGGAACGCGCCTTCATCGCCCGGCAGCCCGTCCACCGAACTCTTGGTGTCGTAGCGAGCCACCAATCCGTTGTGCAGCAGGTTCTTCTCAATTGCCGCAACGGTGCCTATGATCCGCGGATCCTCCGGCGGTAAGAACCCGATTACCGGCAACATCAACAGGCTTGCATCCAACTGCTTGCTCCCGTAATATTGAACAAACGAGTTCAGCTCCAGGCTGAAGCCAAAGCGGCAGACCTCGTCATGAATCTCGGCTCGCAAGCGAATCCAGCGTTCCAGCGGCCCTTCTTCTCCGAACTCTTGAATCGTTCGAATGGCGCGGTCTACCCCTACCCAAGCCATGACTTTGGAATGAACAAAGTGGCGGCGCGGCCCTCGGATCTCCCAGATGCCGTCGTCAGGCTGAGACCAGATCTTTTCCAACTGCGTCACCAGCGCCCGCTCCAGGTTCCAGGCTGCTTCCATCTTCTCCAGTCCGCGGCAGCGGGCTTGATACATCGCATCCAGCACCTCCCCATAGACGTCCAGTTGCAATTGGTTATGTGCCGCGTTACCGACATGAACCGGTTGTGACCCTTCATACCCGGGCAACTCCGGCAGCTCGAATTCGGTTAATCGGCGCTCCCCGGCCACCCCGTACATAATTTGCATTTGGTCCGGACTACCTGCAATCGCCCGCACCAGCCAGTCTCGCCAGGCTTTCGCTTCATCCATGAAGCCGGTCTCCATCAAGGCAAAAAGGGTGAATGTGGAATCGCGCAGCCAACAGTAGCGGTAGTCCCAGTTGCGTGGGCCTCCTATTTCCTCGGGCAGGGATGTGGTAGCTGCCGCCACGATGCCGCCTGTCCGGTGGTGCGTCAATGCTTTGAGCGTCACCAGTGACCGCATCACCATCTCCTTATATGGTCCGGTCGGCGTATGCCTGGCCGCCCACCTCTCCCACTCGCGGGTCACGTTTATCAACGCGTGGGCCGCATCAATAGGCGCCGGGATAGGAGCATACGAGTAAGCCCAAGTCAGAACAAACGCAACTTCTTCCCCTTCCCCGACCTCAAATCCGCCTCGCGTGCTCATCTCTTCGCCATGAAGCTCCACAGGAGAAGTCAGAATCATCATGTCGGGGCCTGCAACGAATTTCCACGTCCCGTTCTCCAAACGCGTCACCCATGGAACATCCGAGCCGTAACCGAACCGCACCAACAGTTCGGTCACCATGGGTACGCGCCCTTTTACGCCACGCACGATCCGAATAATGTCCTGGTTCTCACCTCGCCGATCCATGCAATCGATCAGCAGCACCGTTCCTTCGGATGTGGTGAACTCGGTTTCCAGCACCAATGTTCCCTCGTGGTAGCGCCGCTTCACTTCCGGGCGTTCCCCACGGGTGGTGACGATCCACCGTCCGTTCTCCCTGGAGCCAAGTAGCGAGGCAAAGCATGCCGCGTCGTCAAAGCGCGGAAAGCACAGCCAATCAATGGAACCGTTCCTTCCCACCAGTGCCGCCGTGACATTGTTGCCAATCAGCGCGTAATCTTCAATCCGTTGTGCCATCCCCTACCTTTTCCCGAAATCCAGAACGACCTTAATGTCATCGCTGTGCCGCTCCAGCGCCTTCTTCCAATTGTTCAGCGACTCTTTCCGTGTAATTAAACGGCTTAGCCAGCTTCTGTCAGCCTTGCGGAGCGCTTCTTCGGCTAACTGCCAGTGGTTATGGTTTGCGTTCACGCTGCCAAAAATCACGCTGTTTTCCAACACCAGCGTACGGTTGATATTTCCAATGTCCAGCGTCACATTCTGGTTATGCGAGGACACGCCGGCCAGACACAGAATGCCGTCGTTCCCGAGCTGCTCAATGGTCTCTACAATCACCGAAGCCACGCCCGTACATTCAATGATCACGTCCGGACAGAACTTGATGTCTTTCACTGGGCCGGTATGGTACGTGCCCCCCAGGTCTTCCACCAACTTCGGCTTGGGGCCGTCCTGCACTCGATCGAGAACATGAACCTCTAAGCCGCGTTGTACGCCCAGCAGGGCGGCCAGCAATCCAATGGGACCGGCGCCGGTGACTAGCACTGTTTTCGGCTCCCAAACCGCCCGCCTGCCAATTCGCTCAATATGGTCCCAGGCTTTCGCAACCACGCTGGTGGGTTCGGTCAGCACCCCTACATCGCGCAAGTTCGGGTCAAGCTTAACGGCAAACGACGGGTCAGTGCGCCAGCGCTCAGAAGCAAAGCCGTTGATCTCCTTGATGCCGCGTTCGATATACCGATTGTTACGGCACATATCGAACTCGCCCGCGCCGCAAGCCACGCAAGGTACCGGATCGGGATGCCGTACCAGTCCTACCACCAGGTCGCCCTTTGCGAAACCGCTGCCCTCCGGCGCCTCTTGCACTGTACCGAGCGATTCGTGCCCAATAATCAGCTGATCTTTTCCGGGTGGCGCCCAGCCATACTCGGCAGAAATTAACTCAAAGTCAGTTCCGCACAGGCCTAACTCCAGCGCCTGTACGAGCAAGCTTCCTTCCGAGGGCGCCGGTTCGGCAACCTCCAGCACGGCTGCAGAGTCGGCTTTGCCAGGGGCAATAGTAAGTGCTTTCATGAGTGTTGTGAGAGGGCTTTCCAATTCTAGATGAGGGGTCAGCCGGTTAAGTGGCAACAGTTGCCACCCTCAAGGCTGCTGCCACCTTTATAGTCTGTTCGTTCGAAGGTCTTCCTTCAGGAGGGTTTGTGCGCCAAGCATCGTCTCCGTTACGCTGTGCTGACCGAAGTGCCTGGAATGTTGGTTGCCAACTTACCCAACGCGGGCTGCTACTCGATAAACTAACGAACATGATTGCTGCAGAAGCGGCGCTAGACATTCCCCGAAAGAAATGGACTCGCCAAGAGGCCCATATCCTTGCAGACTTGGGTTTCCCGAATGCTTCCAAGCTCGAACTAGTAGACGGGGAACTGATCGATCGTATGGGCAAGAAGCATCCGCATGTTCTATGGCAACACCTGATCCTGGCTTGGCTGCAGGCTAAGTTCGGAGAGGAATACGTCCAGATGCAGTCTCCAATCGACGTATCTGCCGAGGACAACGAACGAAGTGAACCAGAGCCGGACTTACTAGTGACGGCCCAATCGATGCGGGACTACACGGGAAATGCGCCCCCGAGCGAACTTAAGCTGGTGGTTGAAGTCTCTGACTCTACCTTAAGCTTTGACCTTCAGCGAAAAGCCCGGTTGTATGCAAGGGCTGCAATTGTAGAGTATTGGGTGATCGATATCAACAACGGTCTGGTGCATGTGCATCGCGAACCCGCGGACGGCGCCTACACCAGCATCACCCAATATGGATTCAGCGAAGACATCGTTCCGCTTGCCGCGACTGATGCCGTCTTCTGTGCCAACCGTCTTTAATGGTAGTTCGAACCTAAGCACACTGCTCCTTTCAAGTCTCGTGCCGTGGAGATTCACAGCCTTATTCGTACGAACGTCGTCCTCCAGAAAGCCCAGCGCTTGATAGAACGCGCCATCAAACCGCTTCGATTGCTGTCCGTCGAAGAGCGCAGTACTCAAATCAATGTCGCCCAAATGGAAACAGAGCGGCTGCCGCGGCTAACTCCGGATCCTGCAGCATTAGCGTGTCGGCCAATTCAGGATCTACCCGCCTCACGATATGCAGCCACGGCCCATGCCCTCAATCCAAAGGGACGCGTGCTTCTGAACGCCACTTGGTTGCCTCCCAATTATCTTTGCTGCCCGGCGAGGACGTCCACGGCGCCAGATCCATCCGCAAAAATCGGCCCAAGGTGAAAAGATACGGCTCATACAATAGCCGCAGCTCGCTCAAACGAGTCCAAGCGTCCTCTTCTTCCCGCAACTTCATCCCGTACTTTTCAAGACCCTCCCGGATCGTCCTAAATGTCTCCCTGGATAACCGATCCGGTACATGAGCCGCTGGTTTCTGATAGAACAATTGCGTGATGTCCACCACCGTATGCCGGCCCATCGCGAAAGTCAAATGCGCTTGGGACCGCCGGGCGCCCTGCAAACAGGCCATTGAGAACGCACAAGCATCCAGCACCGCTGAAGTTGCTGCTACCCAGGATTGGTTGCTGTGCTGCGACCGGAAGTAACACAGCGGGGGATAAGACGTTTGGCTTTCCAGGACCTCGGCAAACCATCGCTCCCAGTGCTCCATCAAGATTTCCAGCCTTTCCGGGCGGCCCCCGCGAGCCACCCGATGCAGTAGCTCGCCTGCCGAAGCGGGCGACCCGGCCCGGGCATCCAGAAGAGCAATCTCCACTTCGCGCCGCGAGAACGCCTGGTACAGAGCAGGAAGGTAGCTGATTACCAAACCGAATAAGCTGAGCCCAATAGCCGCCTCCATCACCGTGCTGAGACGGGCCAGGTTCGAGCGCGGTACAACGTCGCCCAAGCCTAAGGTAGTAAGGGTGGTTCCACTCACATACAGGTCCGTGAGGAAGCTCGGCGATTCACCATCCAAATACGTGAATGGGAGACGGGTCGACCAGTTCATCAGCGCAAAGGCAAACACGAGTGTCGCTCCCCAGATGACAAACAAACCAATCAACGAGAGCGGGCCGAAGATCGACAGAAAGGACGATCGCTTTCTCCCTCCCTTCAACCCTTTCGAAAGAAGGCAAAAGGTTCGCCATGACGCTATATAGAAGAGCTTGGTGAAACGGAACTTGCGGTCGATCTTGCGCGGCAAAACAATGGTCTCGAAGACCTCCCACAACACAAACAGAACGAGGAATACTGCCGCAAAAGTCAGCGCATGCATGAAGAGCCGGTACCAACTCTTATAACTAATTGGTTGGAACCAAACCCGTCATCAGTTCCTTTCATCACGCTTCCCGACCGTTCGAAAGGATTGAGAGAACAGGGGGAAGACAATCTCCTGAAAATGAAGCTATGAAATCACACCGAGCGCAATATTGGGCTTGTCAGATTGCCGGTTGGGGAGCTTACAGCACCGTCGGCCTTTCCAGCGCAATTGGCGACAATGGATGGCGAGCGAGCGTCGTGGTCGGGTACCTACTCTTCTTTGGGTACAGTATCGGACTTAGCCATCTGCTTCGCGGCATCATTCGGCGCTATGGGTGGACGAGCCTTCCTCTGCCCTCGGCACTGCGGCGGCTAGCTGGCGCGAGTATACTGACCGGCGCATTCGAAAGCTTTCTGGTGGTAGGCGTCTATACCGCGATCGAGGGTGGTTGGGGCGTTTGGAGGGAGCCATCCTCCATCGGGTATCTTTTCCTCGGCCTGTCAGTCATCAACACGATCTGGACGATTCTGTACCTGACGATCACCACTCTGCGTCACTCCCGCGAGATGCGGCAGGTGGAAATGGAAACGAAACTAGCCTTAAGCAAGGCCGAGCTGCGGGCCTTGGAAGCCGAACTCAATCCGCACTTCTTATTCAACTGCCTCAACTCGATCCGCGGCATGATCGGCGAGGATCAATCGCGGGCCCAGGACATGGTTACGCGCCTTTCAAACATTCTGCGCTACAGTTTGCAAAAGGATCGGGAACACATGGTGTCGCTGGGGAGCGAACTGGCGGTCGTGTCGGACTATCTGGCACTGGAGTCAATCCGTTTTGAGGACCGGTTGCGCGTCCATCTTGCGGTGGACAACGCCGCTCGCGAGACTCCGGTTCCGCCGCTGCTGGTTCAAACTCTTGTCGAAAACGCCATCAAACACGGCATTGAGGTCGCTCCGTCGGGCGGAGAGCTTCACGTTCGCGCCGATCTGAACAACGGCATTCTTCGCATCGAGGTGGAGAACAGCGGCAGCTTAGGCGAGGCTCACACTGCATCCACGCGAGTCGGGCTGGCGAATGCACGAGATCGGCTGCGCATCCTTTACGGTGAGAACGCCAGCCTGCAACTTGCATCGTGCGGCGTTAATCGGGTAGCCGCTACCATCCTGATCCCCACTGCTGCATGAAGGCGCTGATCATAGACGATGAGCGCCTGGCTCGGGTGGAATTGCGCCGGCTGTTGAGTGTTCATCCGCATGTCGCCATCGTGGGTGAAGCTCGCAATGGCGAGGAAGGGTTGGAACTGATTGAGCGCCTCACCCCCGATGTTCTGTTCCTGGACATCCGTATGCCTGGACTGAACGGCTTTGAACTGCTGGAACGCCTGCCGAATGTTCCGCAAGTGATTTTCACAACAGCCTTCGATGACTACGCGCTCAAGGCGTTTGAGGTAAATGCTCTTGACTACCTGGTGAAACCGGTCGATCCTGCTCGTCTCGCTTCAGCCTTGGCCCGGCTTCGGCCACCTCCAGCCGCGCCACGTTTGGAGCAAGTATTCGTGAAGGATGGCGACCGGTGCTGGTTTGTGCGTGTGACCGATATCTTCCTACTTGAGTCAGAGGGGAACTACACGCGGTTGTATTTCGGAAAAGAGCGCCCCCTCATTCCACGTTCATTGGCGGCACTAGAGGAGCGACTCGATTCGGCCACCTTCTTTCGCGCAGGTCGGCGTCACATCGTGAACCTGAAGTGGGTGGAGCGGATCGAGCCGAATATCAACGGCAACTTGCTGGTCGGGCTGCGCGGAGGAGCAGCCGTAGAACTATCGCGCCGCCAGTCGATCCGCTTCAGAGAAGCACTCAGCCTTTGATCCTCGGAGCAAATGCCCTAATTCCTGAGAGTCTGGCGTACCTCCTTTCACTCCCTTAGGAGGTATACGCCAGAGTGACAAAGCTATATCGAAAGGGTGCGAAGCGGAGCGAACGCGGCGCGACCATCATCCTGTTTACCTTTATGACCTTTCTGGTGGTAATTCCGCTGATCGGTCTGGCCATTGACGGTTCCATTGTCATGTGGGAAAAAGCGAGGCTGACTACGGCAGTCGATGCGGCCGCCTTAGCTGCCGGACGCTCGCTCAGTGCCGGGCTCACCCTTCAACAACAGCAGAGCACCGCTACCGGCATTGGGCAAGATTACTTCAAAGCCAACTTTCAGCCCGGACAAATGGGAACGGCCGTTACCAACTCTGGCGGCCAGCCATCGGTCAACTTCAGTCAGGATAGGTCGGGCTTGCGGAAGGTCTCGGTTCAGGCGAACATCAGTGTGCCTTTATTCTTTCTGCGACTCTTGCACTTCAACACGGCCTCGCTTCAGGCCAGTGGCGAGGCTTCCCGGAAAGACGTCAATGTGATGCTGGTGCTAGACCGCTCGGGCTCGATGAATAACAACAACGGCTGTAGTCAAATGGTTGCCGCCGCTCAGAGCTTTGTTAACATGTTCGTCGATGGCCACGATTCCATTGGTCTGATCACGTTCCAGCGCACTGCTAACATCGACTCACCTGCAAGTACAACATTCCGCTCCAACGTATCGAATCAACTGAGTCAGCTTGTGTGCAAGGGGGGCACCAACTCGGCCTGGGGTCTCGCCTTGGCTTACGACGAGATCAAACGAATGAATCTTATAGGCGCTTCGAACATCATCGTGTTTTTCTCTGATGGCTGGCCTAGTGGCCTGCGATTTTCTGCTGCCAACGGATATCAGAACGCTCTGATACCCATACGCAATCAGGCCGCCGACGCTAATGACACCCGGTATGATTCGATGTCCACCTCAACCGAAGCCCAGTTTGCTCAAAGTCCCTGCACCTCCGCACCCCTGTCGGGAATTATCGAAGGTTATACGAATGATGTCGGCTCCACTGGGTCGACTCTCGGAGTCTGGCAGGATACTCAATTTGCAATTAGTTCCAGCGAAGGTGGAGCCTTAGATCAAGCGCATCTGGTGGCTGCTGGGTGTACTTTCAACAATCCTCCCAGCGCTGGCGCTAGCAGCCCGTATGCGTACATGCGTCAAGACGTTGCTTACCTTCCGGAGGTTGATTACTACGGCAACCCGACTGCAACCACCCTGAACCCCATTGGCCCGCAACCCTTTCGAGCAACTCTACGGTTTCCAAACGATGGACTTCACCTGTATGGGAACTACCCGATTCCCAATAATCCGAATATTTCGCGTCTTCGGCCAGATACTCCGGAGACGGTCACGGATGCAGCTTTTATCGCCGCTGATAACATGGCCTACACGATCCGTCAAGATGCTCGATACAACTACCCCGTTATTTACAGCATCGGATTGGGAAGTGCAGTCAACGCCGATTTCATGGCGCGCGTAGCCAATGATCCTTCCGCTTCGAGCTACGACAGCTCAAAACCACAAGGTCGATACATCTATGCGCCCACAGCCACTCAACTCCAGGCCGCATTCCAGCAAATTGCTTCTCAGGTGCTGCGCATCTCTCAATAGGAGGCGTCTTTGGTTGAAAGTGAACCTCGTCTAGAAGATCGCGCGCGAACTCGATCCACTGTTGCCGAAGTGTTGCGTTCCCTGCAGTCGGTTCAGATCCGGCGAGATTACCCACATTTCCGCCAAGTACGCAAACTGGGATGAGGATTGCAGCGAGGGAATCAGGCTCTGAAAACCTGGGGCAACCACTGACGAATCGCTCACATAATTCGTGTTGCTTATATATCCGCCGCTGCCAACCAAGCTGGCTGTCGGTGTTGCGAAGCTGCTTTGATCCAGGCTTGCATTGCCAATCACAATTCGTCGCGTCACCACGATCTTCCCCAGATTCGGGCAGCTATTGGACGCGGCAGCTGCGTTGCAGGCAGTCTGGTCCACATACGTTAGCGTGGAGAGAATCACGACTCCATTCCCGCCATTGACGGTCATGTTCAATCCCGGAGCCATACTCACCAACAAGTTTTGGTAACCGGCCTGGGAGAAGTCAGTGCCGAAGGCATACATGTGAGCGGCTGTCCGGCAGACCTGCGTTACCTGCATGGCGCGAAGAACATTAAACCCGACCCAGTACGACCCCAGAAACAAAGGCGTCCAGAACAGAGCAAAGCAAAGGCAAAACTCCACGAGCGCACTGCCGCGCTCACAATCGCTACGTTTTCTCATATCAGCGTGGGGGCGGCGTTCCGCCTGGCGGCGGCTCCATTATGTCTGAAGCAGACACGGAAAGCGGTATGGGAGAGGAGGACCGCCAGAGGGGCATCAGCGGCTTGAGCGAAAGGCCGGTGACCACTACCTTGACCACGTTTCCGGCGTTATTACTGCCTGTGCCGGTTTGCTCGTTCAGTGTTGTCGGATCGTAGTAGTGAATCTGTACACTGGTAGCTGCATTGGCCGCGGTGACAAACCCAAAAGAGTACTGCTGTACCTTCTGCCGAATGGACGCGTCCTGGCCCAAAGAGCCCAGAGTCTGACCGGTAATTGCAAACCGGGCACCTTCCCGAGCACCTTCTTGCAGGCTCGCCGAGGCAAAAATCGCCCAAGCCATATCCATTGTTAAGAAGAGAAACGCGAAGAGAGGCAGCAGGATCAGCCCAAACTCAACCATCGTGCTGCCGCGTTCTTTGTTATGCCGAGTTGATCGGTCCGCTCCTCGCATCGAGACTACTCCCAGATAAGGAGTCCAGCGCACACTTGGTTTGTCGCAACTAAATTTGCGGCCGAGGCACCCGCGGATCACTGCCGCCAGGAAGGACGCTAAGACTGCTGTTCCAGGCTCGTGATCCTGGTCTCATGAATCCGGACAATTCCGGCCAACTGCCCGATCACCGTAACCAAAGTGTCAATCTGCTGATTTGTCTGCTTTTGAGCGGCGGCTATCCCATCCACTTTGTCGCCCAAACGATCAACCTTGTCGCCCAAGCTCGCGAGATTGGAGTGCAGCGATTCGGTCGATTGCAGCAGAAACCCAATTCGCTCGTCTATCGTCATTGATTACCCTGATTTTACCGCGTACTGAGCATCTTTACTGGGCCACCTTGTCTCCAACTAGTAGTACCCACCCAGGAAGCAGGAGAATACCCCGTCTCCCGTCTACCATTGAATTAGCATGCAAGCTCTTGTGAAACGGACCAGGGCTCCGGGATTGGCGCTGGAGGACGTCCCTAAACCCGCTGTCGGCACTAACGATGTGCTGATCCGTGTCACCCACACTGGCATCTGCGGTACCGACCTCCACATTTATGAGTGGGACGAATGGGCCCAATCCACCATTCCAGTACCCATGGTGGTCGGGCATGAGTTTGTCGGTGAAATCGTTGAAGTTGGCGCAAATGTCAGCGACTTCCACCAGGGCGAAGTGGTCAGCGGCGAAGGGCACGTGACCTGCGGGCGATGTCGCAATTGTCTGGCGGGCCGCCGTCATCTCTGCGCTCACACTCAGGGCGTTGGGGTAAATCGGCCGGGCGCTTTCGCGCAATATATCTGCCTTCCCATGAGCAACGTTTGGCGGCATAATCCCTCAATCGATCGCGAAGTGGCCGCCATTTTCGATCCATTTGGTAATGCTGTTCATACAGCCCTGTCGTTCCCGGTGCTAGGCGAAGATGTTCTCATTACCGGTGCCGGTCCCATCGGTCTGATGGCCATTCCGGTTGTTCGGCACGCCGGCGCTCGCCATATTGCGGTCACTGACCTGAATCCGTACCGGCTCGACTTGGCGCGCAAACTCGGGGCAACGGTTGCTATTAACCCGATTGAAACCCCGGTTTCGGAGGTCCAGAAACAGCTGGGAATGCAGGAGGGCTTCGACGTCGGGCTCGAAATGGCCGGCACCTCGGCAGCCTTTCGCGAGATGATCTGCAACATGAGCCATGGAGCCAAAGTCGCCATGCTCGGCATTCCCAGTCGGGACATGGCCATCGACTGGCGTCAGGTCGTTTTCAATATGCTGACCATTAAAGGCATCTATGGGCGCGAGATGTATGAAACCTGGTACAAAATGACGGTGATGCTGGAGTCCGGGCTCGACATCCGGTCGGTGATCACGCACCGGTTCTCCTATCGAGAATACGAAAAGGGCTTTGAGGTGATGCGGTCGGGCAAATCAGGCAAAGTTATTTTGCGATGGACTGAAGACTAACGATGGCTCGCCGACGATGAAAACCAGCATTTTCGAGATCTTTAAGGTCGGTATCGGGCCGTCAAGTTCGCATACAGTTGGACCGATGCGAGCCGCAGGTCGGTTCGTTTCGCAATTAGAGAGCGCTGGAGCGGCAGACCGGACAGAGCGCGTCGTCGCCGAACTGTATGGCTCACTGGCCTTGACCGGCATCGGTCACGGAACCGACCGCGCGGTGCTGCTCGGCTTAAGCGGTGAAACGCCCGAGAACGTTGCAATCGATGAGATTGAGGAGAAGCTGGCTGCCATTGGCGCAGACCGGATTCTGCCTCTGGGGGGCGTGCGGCCGATTCCCTTTGAACAATCATCGGACTTGCTCTGGCACCCGGATCAGGTGCTGCCGGGGCACCCCAACGCTATGCGCTTCTCGGCTCTCGACCCGGCCGGAGTATCGTTGCATAGCGCCGTTTTTTACTCCATTGGCGGTGGGTTCGTGGTGGAGGAAGGCGAGGTGGTTAGCACCGAGGCCAAGCCGCTGCCCGTGCCGTACCCGTTTTCGAACGGGCGCGAACTGCTTGAGCAAGCGACAACCCACGAACGTTCCATAGCGCGTATCATGCTGGAGAACGAAGCGGCGCTGCGGGGCAGCAAAGAAGCCGTGGGCGCTGAGATTCTGCGGCTCTGGACCTTGATGGACGCCAGTATCGAGCGCGGATTGCAGACCGAGGGCGTCCTGCCGGGCGGTTTGCATGTCCGTCGGCGTGCCCCCGGCCTGTGGAAGCGCATACAGAGCCAGCCGGAGAATGACCCGCTCCGTGCCATGGATCTGGTGAATGTGTTCGCCATGGCAGTCAATGAGGAAAATGCGGCAGGTGGTCGCGTGGTCACTGCCCCTACTAACGGCGCGGCAGGCCTACTTCCCGCCGTGGCCCGCTACTATCGCACCTTCATCCCCGACGCATCGGATAAAGGCCTGATCGACTTTTTCCTCACTGCCGGGGCAATTGGCATCTTATATAAGGAGAACGCTTCCATCTCAGGCGCTGAGGTCGGTTGCCAGGGCGAAGTCGGCGTCGCCTGTTCCATGGCTGCGGGCGGCCTAGCCGGTGCGCTTGGCGGCTCGAGCGCCCAAGTAGAACATGCTGCTGAAATCGGCATGGAGCACTTTCTCGGCATGACCTGCGATCCAATTGGAGGCCTGGTGCAGATCCCGTGCATCGAACGAAATGCAATAGGAGCCGTGAAGGCAATCAATGCCTGCCGGATGGCCACCGGCGAGTCAGGCGAACATAAAGTCTCCCTCGACCAGGTAATCCGGACCATGTATCAGACGGGCTTGGACATGCAGTCGCGCTACAAGGAAACGGCGCTGGCCGGTTTGGCCGTCAATGTTTCTTCCGGCAGCGCTTCAGCATTGAATGCACGAGCTGTCAATGTCCGGGATTGCTGAAGGGTTCCCAACAAACATGTATTCAAATGTGCAAGAGCGGCTGACTGACCGGATCGAGGAAATCACTCAGGCCGGTCTGTTCAAACGCGAGCGGATGATCGAAAGTCCGCAACAGCCTGAGATCAAGGTTTCCACCGGGTCGACGGTTCTGAACTTTTGTGCTAATAACTATCTCGGTCTGGCCAACCACCCCCGGGTGCTGGAGGCAGCGCGGCGCGCGTTGGACGAATGGGGGTACGGGCTGGCGAGCGTCCGGTTCATTTGTGGGACGCAGTCCATCCACAAGCAACTGGAAGGGAAGCTGAGCGAGTTTCTCGGGACCGAAGACACTATCCTCTACGGCTCGTGCTTCGATGCTAACGGCGGGCTTTTTGAGACGCTGCTGGATGGCGAGGATGCCGTTATCTCGGATGAACTCAATCACGCCAGTATCATCGACGGTATCCGGCTCTGCAAGGCCGCTCGGTTTCGCTACAAGAATGGCAACATGGCCGACCTGGAAGCTCGGCTCGAAGAAGCAAGTGGTGCTCGCAACCGCCTGATTGCCACCGACGGCGTATTCTCCATGGACGGCTATGTAGCCAATCTGCCTGCGATCTGCGATTTGGCTGAACGCTACAACGCCATGGTGATGGTAGATGACTCCCACTCGGTCGGTTTCATGGGTAAGGGCGGCCGCGGCACCCACGAGCACCTGGGTGTGATGGGCCGCGTAGACATCATCACAGGAACGCTGGGCAAAGCGCTGGGTGGAGCGAGCGGGGGCTATACGAGCGGTCGAAAAGAGATAGTCGACCTGCTGCGGCAGCGCTCACGGCCTTACCTGTTCTCTAATTCACTCGCGCCGCCAATCGTTGCGGCTTCCCTGCAGGTGCTCGACCTGATTAGCGAAAGCAGTGATCTACGCACTCAGCTGTTTCGCAACACGCGAATCTTCCGGGAACGTATGACGGCAGCGGGCTTTACGATTTTACCCGGCGAGCACCCGATTGTGCCCGTGATGCTGGGCGATGCCGCTCTGGCTACTCGCCTGTCGGAGTTGCTGCTCAGCAAAGGCGTCTATGTCGTCGGGTTCTCTTACCCGGTGGTGCCGGAAGGCAAAGCCCGGATACGAGTTCAGATTTCAGCCGCCCACACCGAAGATGAAATCCACTTCGCAGGCGATCAGTTTATCGCCGGCAAGAAAGAGCTGGGAATCTAGGTGGGTACGGTCGGGAGGTTCGTTGTTGGAGCCTTGGTTACGGCTTTTGTCGCCGTTGCAGCCTCGCAGCCATGGAGAGGCAAAGACCCCAAGGAGTGGAATCGACAGGAGGCCGAGGCTGTTCTAACCGCGTCACCCTGGGCGCAGGGGGCCGACGCAACCTTTCCTGATCCGCGGGAGGCGCCGCCCCAATCGGTGTACTCGCTCCCTGGTCCCGCCCAAGCCGGTATGGCCAGCCCGGCAGGCGCTACTGATGGCAAGTGGGACGGGGGTGTCAGCCGAAATACGGGTGCTGGACTGCTGCCCACTCTTTCGGTCCTGGTCCGCTGGGACAGTGCTCTCCCCATTCGTCAGGCCTTGTTGCGATCAAAGGACTTAGGAATCAAGCTGCCTTCCGACGAGATTGCTGCGGCTGTCAAGGAACCCGCCTTTTACGTGCTTAGCGTGACCGGATTACTGCCCGGCAAACAATATGAAAAGACAGGTACTTTACCGGCTAAATCTACTAGCGAGTCCGATGATGGAACCCGGGCGCCGCTCAGCACGGAACAGGTTTTGGAAGGCTTAATGCAGAACACGCGCTTGGCTATTCGCAAGGGCAAGGTGCTACATCCCGAAAACATCACAATGGACGCAGACACAGGCACAGTTCATGTTTTTTTCCCGCGAACTACCCAGATCACTAAGGCTGACAAAGAGGTTCTATTCACGACCCGCTTCGGGTCATTAAATGTAGAGAAGCGCTTCCGCCTAAGCGAATTGATGTACAAAGGACAGCTGGAACTCTAGATTCTCTTGCTAGGCAAGTAGCTAGGCCGAGATAATACCATAATTGTACGGGGCAACAAATCGGTCGCTCGTGCATCTAATCGACTGAGACAGAACCGATGAACAAAGCGCTCCAGCAGTTGAATGAACGGTACGAAGCGATGATGTTTGCCAAAACCCCGGAACTTGGCCGTAAAGCGGCTCGAGAACTCGTGCGTGCGGTTTTGGGTGATGAAGCTTTACAGAAGAATTCGCTAGAGGAGGCCTTACGTGAGTGCTGCCGCCGTATGCGCCCTTCTAGCGATCCGAAAGAGCAGGTCCGTTTCGAGAACGAGTTTGTCGAACTTGGCTTGTGGCCCGACGGCTCTCAGCGCATTGCTGCGTAAGTACCTCTGACTTTCTTCACGCCTCCGACTCGTCTGTAAGCCGTCACACGGCCGTCCGTGGCGGTTACTGCTGCTGTTGTTGCTGGGCGATGGCCATTTCCGCTTCCTGGTCTTTTTCCAGAAATCGTGACCATTCCTCGTCGGCGGCGAACTCCTGATCAGGCGGAAGAATAGCTTCCGACGGCGTGACTCGCACCCGCACCTGTAGTTCGCTAGTAGCTCTGCCTTTCATGGTGCCCATCGTTGGTGGGACGTCCGCGTAGTCGCGCCCAATGGCGGTCCGGATATGGCGTTCACCGGCGATCAGGTTATTTGTCGGGTCAAAGCCGATCCATCCGATACGGGGCAGCAGTGCTTCTACCCAGGCATGAGTAGCGCCCTCGCCTGAACGATCCTCATGCCACGATTCATGGTGAAGATAACCGCTCACATACCGGCACGGAATGCGCAAGCCACGCACCAGAGCGATCATGATATGCGCAAAATCCTGACACACACCTTGGCGTGACTGCAACGCGTGTTCGATGGGAGAATCAACAGACGTGCTGGCCTTCACGTAACTAAAGGCGTTGTAGACCTGGGAGTTTAAAGCTTGCAGCGCCAGAAGCGGATCTCCGCTGCGTTGATCTACGCCGAATTCTTTGGCCAGTGCTTCCAGTTCCGGTGACGTTCGTGCAAAGTGACTGGGGCGCAACATATCCCAGTAATCCTCTAGTTCAATCATCTCGTCCAGCTCACGCCAAGCCTCCGGACCGAGGGCCTCAGGCAGTGGCAGCGGCTGATCTACTTCCACTAGAGCATCGGCAATGATGGTCAGCTGATCGTGAGAAGCAGGAATGTCAAAGTGATGGACCGCGTTTCCGAGATGGTCGGGGTAAGAGAAGATACGCGCGCGGGGGCTGACTGAGAGCTGGAAGGTAAAACAGCGTTGAGCCAGCTCACTGCGCGGGTGCATACGCACTTCCATAACGCTTTGCGAAACAGGACGGCTATAACGGAACCGAGTGAAATGGCGGACAGCGTAAAACATCAGGCGTCGAAAGTCGCTTCAATTGAATAGTCAGTGTAGATCTCGTGAACGGCAAAGTGTAATCGATGGCACTGTTCGAGGATGCTATTTAGGAAGGAGTGGACATTGCTTGCCATCACTTCTTCAATCTGGGCATAGGCAAGCGAAGAGTGCAGCTTGCCGATTGTGCGTGAAACCTTTGTAGTCTTGCGAGCAGAAGTAAGGTCACCAATCGCCTCGAGAGTGGACCGCATGCTTTCCGCAGAGTAGCGCACCGAATAGGGAAACTCGGCGTTGAGGATGAGGAACTCAGCCACGCGGTTAGCGGTCAGGTCGGCGGTGTATACCTTGCGATAGGCTTCCAGTGCCGAGCAGCTGGTCAGCAGGCCAATCCAGTCAAGATCATCGGCGCCGGCCGAGGAAGCAAAGTGCGCATCTAGTAGCAGCGAAAGAGCGCAGGCACGTTCCATGTACTTGCCCAATTGAATGAAGTACCAGCCCTCGCTGCGGTTCATGGTGCAGTCGGTTACGCCGTAGAACCTGTAGGTGTCGTCGTGAAGTCCGGCTAGCAATCGAAGCATTTCAGTGCCAAGTTCCGCGCTAGCCGTGGAGGAGTTTACCTGATGGTAGAGACGATTCAGCCGCTCCCACATCTCCGAGCTGATCTGTTCGCGCACTTGGCTGGCATTGTCTCGGGCACCTGCAATGCATGACACAATCGAGGCCTTGTTACCGGGCTTGGTGATCAGCCACATCATGGCGGCCTCAGCATCAGACGTGGACGCGGACTCCGGCAATCCCAGCGAAGAGGTAATACGATTCCAGCGTTGTTCGCGAGAGGACTTAAACGGATTCAATAAAAGGTTGTAAGTGGTTTCGAGCACACGGGCGCAATGGTCTGCGCGCTCGAAGTAGCGGCTCATCCAGTAGAGGCTATCGGCAACTCGGGAAAGCATGGTTGACTCGGCTTAGTTCTGAAGCACCCAGGTGTCTTTCGAACCGCCGCCTTGTGATGAGTTCACCACTAGTGAACCTTTACGCAAAGCGACGCGGGTTAAGCCGCCTGGCACGATGGTCACCTGATCTCCGCCGAACAGAACATAGGGGCGCAGATCGACATGCCGCGGCTCGATGTCCCCGTTTTCAATAAAGCAGGGCGCCGTGGACAGAGCCAGCGTGGGCTGAGCAATGTAGTTGCGGGGATGCGCATAAATGCGGTCGCGAAACTCGGCCCGCTGCTGTTCCGTGCTGTGCGGTCCAATCAACATGCCGTAGCCGCCCGATTCGCCCACCGCTTTGACGACATAGCGATCCAGGTTATTGCAGACATGTTCGCGCTGTTTCGGGTCCGTCATCAAGTAGGTTTCCACGTTGTCCAGGATAGGCGTTTCGCCAAGATAGTAGCGGATGATTTCCGGTACGTAGGCGTAGATCGCTTTATCGTCTGCAACGCCGGTCCCGAGAGCATTCGCTAAGCCCACATTGCCCGCCCGGTAGGCATTGAATAGGCCAGCCGCGCCGAGGGTCGAATCGGAGCGGAAAACAAGTGGGTCCAGAAAGTCGTCATCCACACGGCGATAAATCACATCGATGCGTTGCAGGCCGCTCGTGGTCCGCATGTAGACGACGTTATCGTGGACCACCAGATCGCGGCCCTCAACTAATTCGATGCCCATCTGGCGCGCGAGGTACGCATGTTCGAAGTAGGCAGAGTTGTAGACGCCCGGGGTCAAAAGAACGATGGTGGGGCAGGAGCGGCCTTCCGGCGCGAGTGACCGGAGCGTGGAAAGCAGAGCCTGACTGTAGTGTTCAATCGGGCGTACGCCGCATTTGCGAAACAGCGCGGGGAAGATCTGCTTCATCACCTTGCGGCTGGTAAGCATGTAGGACACACCGCTGGGAACGCGGAGATTATCTTCGAGAACAACGAAGCGGCCATCAGGCGTTCGGATCAGATCGGTGCCGCAGATGCTGACGTAGACATCTTTGGGTACCTTGATGCCCCGCATCTCACGGCGGAACTGGCCGCAGGTGTAGATTAATTCGCCTGGGATTACCCGGTCCTTTAAGATGCGCCGGTCGTTGTAAACGTCTTTCAAGAACAGGTTCAGAGCCGTCAGCCGCTGCTTCAGCCCCCGCTCGATCAACGCCCACTCAGCGTGAGGAATGATGCGGGGCAGAAGATCGTTCGGGAAGATTCGTTCGGTGCCTTCTCCGCGTCCATAGACTGTAAATGTGATTCCCTGATTGAAGAACGAAAGATCAGCCTCCTGCTTGCTGCGAAGAAGTTCTTCGGCCGGCCGGTTTAATAAACGTGCGTGAAGGGCTTTGTAGTGAGCACGAGGACGACCAGAAGAGCGAAACATTTCGTCAAACGCTCCGGATAGCTGGTACTGCGAAAACGGAGAAGTCTCATCTTTTGCAGCAGGGAGTGGTATGGCCATGTTCCTAGAGTTTCTTTTCAGCCGGAAGCCTTTCAGACTCGGAACAGGACCGTGCTAATGGCGAGTATAACTCTCCTGACGCCTTCAACATGTGCTACGGGAGCAGACGGATGAATTTGACAGCAACCCGCGTAATTTGACTGTTCTTCAGGATCATGATCATGCTGTGCGTTCTTCCCTGGTGGAAAATCATGAAGTTGCAACAGAACGGTGGCAGAATCAGTTTCCAACGAAAGGCATCACCCTTAATGTTTGTCCGCTTGCGCCAGTCGCTCGTCCTCACTGCCCTGTCTTTGGTCCTGTGCATTTGCGCAACGGCGCAAGTGGATCGATCCTCACTGACCGGAGCCGTCCGAGATCCGCAGGGCAATGCCGTTCCGAAAGCAATTGTAGTGGCCGTGCAAAAGCAAACCGGGCTGCTGCGAAGCACCAGGACAGCCGAGGCGGGAGACTTCACGGTCAGTGACCTACCCATCGGGACATACACGGTGACCATCTCTAAAGCCGGCTTCGAGAACTTTGTTGCCACTGAAGTAAAGCAACAAATCGGGTTGACTCGAACCCTAAATGCCACTCTCAGCCTGGCCAGGGGGTCTGCTGAGAGCACCACGGTTACCGAGCCGCTCATCCAGTTAGACAAATCGAATGCCACGGTAGGCACGGCGATCGAGAATACGCAAGTGCAGGAGCTGCCGATCAATGGCCGCAACTGGGCTCGCCTGACAGCGCTGGCTCCGGGCGCGATCGATAACGGACCGGGTGACCAGCGAAGTATCCGCTTCGCCGGTCATGGCCTGGACGATAACAACCTGACGCTGGACGGCGTGGATGCGACTGCAGTGTACAACCAGGAGCAGCGGCAGTACGTTCGCTTGAATATTCCGCTTGGCTCCATCAACGAATTCCAAGTGCAGTCGCAGAATTTTGGTGCTGACGTGGAAGGCGGAACGGCAGGCGGTCAGGTTTCAGTAGCCTCGCCCTCAGGCACGAATGCTTTTCATGGCGAAGCGTTCCAGTCCTTTCGCAATGATGCTTTGGAAGCAAGGGCTTTCAACAACGGAGGGAGCCCGAACCCTTTCCTGTTAAATCAGTTCGGAGGCAGTCTGGGCGGTCCAGCGATTAAGGAAGAAACATTCTTTTACATTGATTACGAAGGCATTCGCCAGCGCCTGGGTCAACCGCAGATCGGCGTTGTTCCGAGCCCCGCGTTCCGGACAAGCGTCCTCAATACCTCTCCTGCGCTGGCGCCGATCCTGTCAGCGTACCCGGCCGGCACGTCGCCCACTGCGAATCCGAATATCTACAACTACTTTGCCGAGTTGAATAATGTCGACAACGAAAACTCGGGAATGGTGCGGATTGACCAGCACTTTTCACGCAACACGACTGGGTTTGTCCGGTACAACCAGGACGAGGCCGTCGGACAAAACCTGACAGGCAATCTCAATGCGACCGCCCTTGCCGACACCAAGTTTAAGAATGGAATGGCCGAACTACTTCACGTTTTCTCGCCGACTCTGGTCAACGAGGCGAAATTCGGCTTCAATCTGCAGATCTATCACACGGGCAATCAAACGCTGGTGCCAAGCGCAGTCTCGGTACCCGGCTTCAGCTCTTTAACGGCCAGCAACACCTCCGATGCATACGCGAAGACAATGTCGCTTATCGATAACGTCTCCTGGCAAAAGGGTCGTCATAGTTTCAAGTTCGGCTATGAGACGCGCTGGATCTTTTTGAATCAGGGCAATTCGCCGACCGGCTCTCTGACTTATGTGTCGCCAGGCGGCGTCGGCAGGGCACAGAACAATTTCCTCAACAATGTTGTTGATAACGCGACATATGTCTCGCTCACTCCGCTGCTTCGGCTTCGAAAAGCGCAGTACTGGGGCTATGCGCAAGACGAATGGAAGGTCAGTGATTCGCTTACGGTGAACCTCGGCCTTCGCTACAACTTCTTCAACCGATTTCACGAGGTGGCCAATCGTGCTGTGCCTTTCGACTTCCTGACTTGTGGTCCGCAAGGGTTCTGTCCGAGCAACGCTGAGTGGAGCAAGCCTCGATACGACGATCTCGATCCCCGAGTGGCCTTGGCGTGGGCGCATGGCGGAACCGTATTTCGGGCGGGCTTCGGTCTGTATCACGATGACGGTCAGGAAGACGATCAGAATCTGCCTCTGGCAAATGACGTGTCCCGTTACAACTTGACGCGAGGTGCGCAGCTTCCGAACTTGTCGTATCCGATTACGCCATTCCTCTCATTGGCGCAAGGTGTTCTTAGTCCGCGGGACAACTACCGGCTACGGAAAGACTTCTATGTAGCTGCCTGGA
The DNA here is from genome assembly GCA_964248405.1 of uncultured Bryobacteraceae bacterium. Classification (GTDB taxonomy): domain Bacteria; phylum Acidobacteriota; class Terriglobia; order Bryobacterales; family Bryobacteraceae; genus Bog-105. The sequence goes on along the minus strand of CAXTYH010000022.1, from coordinate 37,098 downwards.
CTGCGTCAGTGCAGCGCGCGATGCCGGGCGGAATCTTAGGAACGGTGTCTTACCTGGGGAACAAAGGTACAGATGTTCTAACCACTACCTACGTCAATGTCATCAATCCTGCGACTGGCACGCGGCCCTATCCTGCATTTGGACCAGTGTCATGGCGAGGCAACGACAGCAATAGTTCGTTCGAAGGCCTGAATGTCGGTGTGCGCCGGCCTTTTGCCAACGGATTGCTGGTGTCGCTGAACTATCTTTGGTCCCACTCGATCAACGACGACGGGATTGGAGGGGGCGAGTCGGACACACCGCAAAACGTTCTCTGTAGAGCTTGCGAGCGAGGCGACTCGGACAATGATGTCCGGCAGGTATTTAACGCGTCGGTCGTGTATCGGTTGCCGTTTGGCGCCGGCCAGAGGTATGCGTCTAATCCGGGAGTCGTGCGTTCGCTTTTAGGCAACTGGGAGCTGACCGGCATCGGAAGTTCGCGGACCGGATTGCCCGTCAATGTTATCGTTGATCGCTCGAACGGAGCTGTGCCCTACGGCTACAGTATGGGTGGCGAGGAAAGGCCGAATCTGGTTCCTGGTGTATCGTTGACCCCGCCCGGAGGCCGGACAGCCGCCAATTGGATAAACCTGGCGGCCTTCAGTGTGCCGGCCCCTGGAACGTTTGGAAATGCCGGTCGTAACATTGCACGAGGACCATCGCTGTGGCAAGTCGATCTGGGATTAAGCAAAGCCGTCAGGATCACCGAGCGCTTAGCCGTCCAACTGCGGGCGGACGGTTTCAATGTCTTCAACCGAGCGCAGTACGGTCAGCCTCTGTCGGACATTTCGTCTCCGGGCAATTTCGGCCAGATTGTGTCAACGGTCAACACGATCGGCACGGGCAGCGGAACACCACGCGAGTTTCAGCTTTCAGTGCGAGTGTTGTTCTAAATTCTGATTTGAATGTCGTCGCCAGAGGATCTTGGACTGACGACTCTGTCAGCTCGTGACTTCGACAGGTGGGGAATGGAACGAGATCTCTGGCAGTTGTTCTACCGCGCGACGCAGGGACGTCTCCCAGGATGAGTGAATGATGCTCAGGTCCTGGTCAGTGGCACCGAAACGCCGGTAATCGCCGAGCTCAAACGTATCCTTTCGGTAGAGCAACACCTCGACCGGAGGCCCTACTGTGACATTCGATCGGATAGCCGAATCAAAGGACAAAAGAGCGTACTTGGCGGCAGTCTCCAACGGCGTACGCGAGTCCACGCCGCGATCAAGAATGGGACGCCCGTACTTCACCTCCCCTAGCTGAAGGTAAGGAGAATCTTCCGTGGCGCGAAGTGGATTGCCCTGTGGATAGATCAAATACAAGCTCGGCGGTTCGGCGCCGCGCACCTGGCCTCCCAGCAGGAGGTTTACGTTGAAGGCGAACTGGTCGCGCTCCAGTGCCAGACGGTCTATGTCAGACACGCGTCGCACACATTCGCCCACGATCCTTGCAGCATCGTAGAGTGACTGCGCTGTGGCTAGTCCGCCGCCCGCATTGAAGTCTTTGCGCAGGAGCGTCACCACCGACTGACTGATAGAGAGACTTCCGCTTGACAGCAAGATAAAGACTCGTTCGCCCGAGTGCACAAAACAGTGCATCTTGCGGCAGACATTCACCTGATCGAATCCCGCATTAGAGCGTGAGTCGGACGCCATCACCAGGCCGTCCTCCGTCACAATGCCCAAACAATAAGTCATGATCCTCCGGGTACCCAGCCCACTGGTCTACCCATTGTGGCAGGGGATGATTTCAATCTGATCATCAGGTACACTGTCGATACGCGCTGATTCAAACGGCGTCGGCCTGCCGTGCCCCGTACGCTAATAGCAGGGAACCTTTTGTACGCCGGAGTGAGTCAAGCCGGTCCAGGAGCCCTTAACAGAGATGCTGATCCGACTAGGGTATGACATGACTTTTGAAGCGCAGATGGACGTGGCGATGGTAGCGGTCCTGAATGTATACCAATCGCGGAATCCTGATCTGCGGGAACCCGATTTCCTGCGCATTGACCCGCCTGTGAAAGTGGACTTGTATCACGATGCGTTTGGAAACCAGTGTTCGCGTTTCGTAGTGCCCGCCGGCACTGTGCGGCTACACAACTCGACACTAATCCAAGATTCAGGTCTCGCCGACCCAGTGGCGCCCGACACGCCTGAAGTGGATGTGAGCGACCTGCCGACCGATGTTTTGCAGTACCTGCTCGCCAGTCGTTACTGTGAGGTGGATTTGCTGATGAATACGGCAACCGAACTCTTTGGTAACGCCGGGCGGGGCTGGCATTTGGTGCAGGCGATCTGCGACTGGGTCAACAGCAAAGTAATCTTCGGCTATAACTTTGCCCGCTATACGAAGACGGCAATGGATGTTTACATCGAGCGTGCCGGAGTTTGCCGCGACTTTCAGCATCTGGCCATCACCTTCTGCCGCTGCATGAATATACCAGCGCGCTACGCAACCGGGTATCTCGGTGACATTGGTGTGCCGGTATCGGACGCGCCCATGGATTTCAGCGCCTGGTTTGAGGTGTACTTAGGCGGACACTGGTGGACCTTCGACGCCCGGCATAACTACCCTCGCATTGGCCGTGTACTGATGGCCGTGGGCCGCGATGCTGCCGATGTTGCTCTTACAACTTCCTTTGGGAGCACGAAGCTCAAGCGCTTTGAGGTGACGGCGCTGGAGATTACCGAGGCGCCTTCGCTCGGTACCTGACGCTGTAAGCTTCAGTGAGCCAGTTCAGCGTTCCGTGCTTGCGCGGCTGAGGGCCGGCGCATGATGAACGGCAGCGGCACAAGGCAAAACACCAGCACCGACATAGCCCAGAAGCTGTTCTGATAGCTCAATGCGCCTGCCTGTGCCTGGACAGTTTGATAAGCCATAGCTAACGCTTTACTCGCGGCGGTGGCGGCGTCGTACCCATGCGCCATAAAGACCGATTTAAATCCAGCCAGCATGGCGTCGAAGCTGCTGCCGCTTGTTGCATGCTGGACGAGCGCGTTCTGGTGAGTCTGGTTCTGCCTGGTCAGAAAAACGCTCAGTAGAGATGTGCCAATGCTGCCACCCATGTTGCGCGAGAAGTTGGAAAGTCCGGAGACCTGGTTGTTCTTCTCTTTAGGAACACCGATGTAGTTCAGAGTGCTTATCGGCACAAAGATGAACGGCAGCGGCAATACCTGCACCACGCGTAGCCAGACCACCGTCTGGAAATCAATGCCGATGTAGACCACAGTCATGCGATAGAGAGTGATGCTCATGGCCAGGAACGCTAGCGAGACCAGCAGGCGGGGGTCTACCTTTGTCTTGGTTGTGATGAAGCCGGCAACAGGCATCACCAGCATTAGCGCAAGGCCGCCCGGCGAAAGCGCCATGCCTGCGCGTTCAGCGTTGTAGCCAAGGCTGGTTTGGAGGAACTGTGGGATCAGAACCGTGGTCCCGAACAGCACGATCCCCAGTACGAACGAGAAGAAGACGGCTGTGCCGAAATTACGATTGCGCAGTAGGCGCACGTCCACGATTGGGTTGTCGTGGTACCACTCCCAAAGAAAAAACGTAATCAGCAAAGGCACTCCGATGCAGAACATCGTCGTGATAAGGGGCGAGCTGAACCAATCCTCTTCCTGGCCCTTATCGAGGACAATTTGAAAGCAGGCGACTCCAATGACGATCAGCGCTAGTCCAATGTAGTCGATCTTGATTCCTGAACCTTTTCGCTCCTGCACCCAGGGTGGGTCTTGGACAAACCGCGACGTCATAAAGAGCGAGAGAAGGCCGACCGGAAGATTGATAAAAAAGATCCAGTGCCAGTTGTAGTTCTCGGTGATCCAGCCGCCGAGTGTAGGGCCGATAGCGGGGGCAGCAACCACAGCCATACCGTAGAGCGCGAAAGCCATACCACGTTGCTGTGGCGTAAACGTATCGGCGAGAATGGCCTGTTCGGAAGGTTGCAGCCCGCCGCCTCCGGCTCCTTGCAAGACACGGAAAAAGATGAGCCAGGGCAGGCTCGACGCTAACCCGCATAGAACGGAGCAAATCGTAAACAGAACCACGCACGACATGTAGAAGCGCTTGCGGCCGATGACCGTAGAGAGCCAACCCGAGACCGGCAGCACGATAGCACTCGAGACCAGGTAGCTGGTCAGCACCCAGGTTGATTCTTCGTAACTGGCGCCGAGGGTACCTGCGATGTGGGGTAACGATACGTTGGCAATGGAGGAATCCAGCACTTCCATGAAAGTCGCCAAAGTGACAGTAAAGGCAACGAGCCATGGATTATGGGCCGGCCGCCAGCCTGCGCGAGTGTCCGCCTGCTGTGCCATTGCCCTATGATCCGATGCGCACTCGGGGCTCAACTGACATGCCGGGACGTAGCTTGTCCAGATTGCGCTGACCCGGATTCAAACGGATTCGGACAGGAATGCGCTGCACTACCTTGACGTAGTTGCCGGTGGCGTTCTCAGGCGGCAGAACACTGGAGACTGCTCCCGTTGAACCGCCGATACTCTCGACATACCCCTGGAAATCCTGCTTCAAAGCATCTACGTGAATACTCGCGGATTGCGAAGGGCGGACAGAGGCAAGCTGGGTCTCCTTGAAATTAGCCGTGATCCACAGGTTGTTAATCTGGGCAATCTGCAAAAGCTGCTGGCCGGCTGCGACGTGTGCTCCAACTTCAGCCGACCGCTTGAGGACGATGCCGTCCACAGGCGCCAAAATCCTGGTATAACTCAACTTCAACTGCGCCTGTTCTACCTGAGATCTGGCGGCTTGAGCAGCTGCCTGGTTGGAGCGAACGGTCGCGCGGCGGATAGCAAGCTGGCTAGGCGCACTGGTGCGATACTGTGAAAGCTTGCTCTGGCTGGAGGCCAGCTGGGCGCGTCGGCCGTCCACCGTGCGATCTGCCGCTTCCACCAAGGCCCGATTCTGCTGGATGATCGCGGCTTGCGCTTTTGCTGCCGCGACTGCTGCGTCGTAGTCTTGTTTGGAAATTTCGTCTTGCGCAACCAGCCTTTGATAACGCTGCAGGTCTGCCTGGGCCTTGGCGCTGTTGGCTTCCGCTTCGATGAGCTTTGCCGCATCGGAGGCCCGCTCGCCTTGAGCCGTCGCCAGGGCAGCTTGCGCGTTGGCCACATCAGACTCGCCGCTCGAGATGCTGGTGCTGCTTTCCACCTGCGTGAGGGGTACTTGGGGCTGTTCGGCAATGACGGTGCTTTGGGCTTGCGAGAGCTGCGCCAGAGATTGATTGAGGCTCGCCTGGTAATCTCGCGGGTCCAGTTCAACCAGCGGCATGCCGGCTTTCACCGCCTGATTATCATCAACGTAAACCGCAGTGATGGTGCCGTCGATACGTGAGTTGACAGAGTTCAGGTGTGCGTCTACTTGAGCATCGTCTGTGGTTTCATACTGACGGGCTCCAAGCCACCAGAACACCGCACCAATTGCTGCGGCGAGCAGGACCAGGCCGAAGATGAGGAAAGCCCGCGCGCGTCCGCGAGTGTTGGAGCTTGCCGCCGGCGTTCCAGCCGTCCGCTGTATGGCCGGAGCTTCGGGCGTTACCGTTTGTGAGCTCATCCTAACACCTTCACATACACATGTGTATCACATTACAAACGTACGTGTATGTAATCATGGATTGTCGGTCATGATGGCAGGGCAGAGCAAGAAGGCGGCAGGAATTGGAAGGACCACCGTCCGGAAACGTGGGACAGAGCTTAACAAGCATCAGGTTAGGACCGAGCAGACCCGAGGCAAGCTCCTGCGGTCCGCTCTTAAGATTTTCGCAAGGGACGGCTTCGAAGCAGCCCGCCTGGAAGAGATTGCCAAGGACGCTGGGCATACCCGCGGGGCCTTCTACGCTCATTTTGAAAGTAAGGAAGACTTGTTCCTGGCGTTGCTGGAACAGCAGATTCTAAAACATCTGGAGCGGGCGCGTGCGCTGCTCGATGCCGCTGACACAATGCCGGAGAAGCTTACCGTTCTCCGCGAATACTATGTCTCACGGCTTGCCGATCAGAACTGGGCCATGTTGATGCTGGAATTTAAGCTGTATGCCGCACGGCATCCGGAGAAGCGGACACGGCTTGTGGCTGGCCATCGTGCAATTCGGAAGGGGTTTCAAATAGAGTGCCTCGCTGGGATCTTCGATGGGAAGCAGGATGCACTACGAGGAATGCTTGAGGCCGTCCTGCATAGCTTTGTTTTGCAGCGAGCCTATGATCCGCAAGCTTTTTCGGAACAGCAAGCAGCCGATTCACTGCGGCTAATCTTTGACCGGCTGGTCGGTTTGTAGTTTACGAATTAGAGTCGTTGCCAAGGGTAAACAGAAAAGGGGCGCCGTCCGCACTATCTGCGAACGACACCCCTCTTCTTTGTACTTAGGTAAGCGGTTACTCTTCGGAAGCGCCGCTGACTGGCTTTCCTGCATTAGAAGCCGTCTTGGTCATTCCGGTCCGATAACGCGACAACAGTTCAGCACGGTTGGCGCGAAGGTCTAAACCGGTTGGCTTTTCCGGATACGGTTTGTTTCCCATCAGGCCTTTCCAAAGGATGTGATTGTATTGGCCGAAGTTGATGCGGTCTTCGGCACTAAAATCCATACCCTTCGTAGCCGTAGCCCAATAGCGGAAATCGTGCGTCGGCTTCGGAACGTTGTTCTTTGCAATTGACTGTGGCAAAGGCAAGTGCGTTCCACCCAGCAATGCAGAAGGCGCAGCATTGTAATCCCACGCTTTCTGGTTCAGGTCGAACACATCGGCCATTGGAATCGAGAGAGCATCGTTCAGATTCAGCTGACCGGTACCCAGGACGTCCTCAATGGTTCGGATGAGATCAGTGGTCGTGTAATTGGATGAAACGACGGCATTCTGCTTGACGTAAGGGCCGACGATGAAGGCAGTGCTGCGATGTGCGTCAACGTGGTCGCCGCCATCCTGTGCATCGTCCTCAATGACGAAGACGAGTGTATTGTCGTGGTAGATCGGGCTTTTGGCAATCTTCTGGATCAGCAACCCAACCGCGTAATCGTTGTCGGCTACTTGCAGTTCCGGCGTGTTGACGCCGAGGATAGCGGTTGAGAAACTGCCCGTGTGATCGTGCATAAACCGCACCAGGCTTAGTTGCGGCAGACTGCCACTAGCGTAAGTGGTATCGAATTCGCGCTCCCACTCTTTAAAGCGGAAGTAGTCTGGAAGGTTGTTGTCAAAGCCCCGGAAGAAGGGATCGGTGTAGGGGAGAAGATCCGTGTTCGCTGTGTAAGCTACGGTTGTGTTGCTGGCGTGCGGATCAGTCAAGACAGGAATAGCCACCGCTTTGGGAACTGCCGACGAGTAGCGCACCAGGTCGATGAAAAAGCCATAGTTGCGCAGCGAGAGACCGGCCCGTAGTGCCGCGTTCCATATGTAACCCTTGTTGTCGTCCCCGTCAGGGCCGTCCGAGCCAGAGGCATCAGCAGTTCCGGGCAGGATATCCGGATCAGCAGGAGTGATCGGATTAGCAGCTAAGCGCTCCTGCTGAGTAGGCAAGCCAACGTTGACATTGCGGTTCGTTCCTTCTGAGTCGTAGGAGAGGCCACGACCGGCATAGTTGACCGTTACCTGCTTTTCAACCGTGTCTGATGCTCTGGCAGAGGTTGACCAGGGCCAGCCATCCATGCTGACTTCGCTGCGGTCGTAGAAGTTGTCGAGCGTGACAAAGTTGCGTGCCAGACTATGGAAGTTAGGGGTATTGGCCTTGCCAAACTCGACGAGCGAAGGATCGCCATTACCCACTTCCAAATCACCAAGAATTTGATCGTAAGTGCGATTCTCTTTAATGATGTAAATGACGTGCTGGATTTTGCTGTGCAGGGCCGACATGGTGGCCTGATCCGCAGGCGCCACAACACGGTTGTAGTTGTTGTTCTTTGCCACTTGTGCGGTCATCGCAGTTAGTTCATTGCCTACCGGAAGTGGAATTGTTTGCAGGCCCGCCTTAATCAGCTGCAGGTCGTATTCATTGGTGCCATTGCAGACGTCGGCTGACCGCCCCGGAATGATGCCTCCATGGCAATTACCCGGGTTGGCGCCTGTTGGTGACTTCCCGTTTGCTACATAGAGGAACTTGCCGGATGCACTGACACTGACTGAATTTGGATACCAGCCGGTAGGAATAAGCCCGACAACGTTGCCTGCGCTGTTACCCTCAAGCTGAACAACCGCAATATTGTTAGTATTTCCGTTGGTGACAAAGAGTAACTTACCGCCGGGAGCTAGCGCCAGGCTGTTTGTGTTGTTGCCGGTTTTGCCCGTGGTTGATGCCGGAAGAAGGCCGGCGGGAGCGCCGACAGGAAACTCGTTGATCACCTGATTAGTAGCTGTGTCAATTACAGCAACCGTGTCAGTCTGATCTTCGGCGACGTACAAGCGGCTGCCACTCGCATTCAACACAGACCGGTTCGGCTGGCCTTTGAGCTTGATGCGTGTAAGGAGGGACGGCGAACCAGCTATGTTCACGACATCGATCTCGCGGCTGCGCACACTCGATACGTAAGCGGTATCGTTCTTACGCACGCTGACCCACAGCGTATAGTCTCCACCGGGGACTCCACTGTTGGCCGGATCCACTTTCCCAGGCCGCAGATCCAGTTCACTCGCCAGGTTCCAGTTGCCGGAAGACTTGTTTAGAACTGAGATGGAATCGTTGTAATAGTTGGCAACCACCAGCTTGGAGCCATCTGCAGTGAGCGCAACACCAGCTGCGGCTGGAGGAACAGCTAATCCGTTCCCGGTTTTATGCCCTAAGGCGATGGGACTGGTGCTGCGCTCGGCCCAGGAAGCCGGGTTATTCCCTTTGTCGTAAATGTGAATGTTGTCATCCATGCCGCCTGTGACATAAAAGGTGGTTCCACTGGGATCGAAAGCTATGCCAGTGTAAGTATTTGGCACTTGCAGAACCTGCTGCTTGACTGGATACGAGTTGGTGATGTCGTAGACGAACACATACTCGTTTGAATCAGCGTTGATCTGCTGACCCAGCGTGGTACCGCCTGTTCCGTTGAGCAGGTTATACCCGGAGGTAAGCACCAGCAATGTTGACTGATCAGGACTGGTGACGGTAGTAACGGCTTGCCCGGCTGTGTAGTTGGGGAAGTCGGCCAGGCCAGGGTTCAAGGATTCAAAGCGTGAACCACGCGGCGCTGTAGGCGTAAGCTGCTGACCTGTGTTGGGCAACATCTGAGGCGCCGACGGGGCACTCGGAACCGGTACGGGGGCAGATTGGTGCGGAGCACTTTGCGCGGTTATGCTAAGCGCAAGACCGACCGCGAAGGCGAAGAAGAGTTGTAAGGACATTGAACGGACTCCAGAAAGACAACTTGGTTTGGAAAGAAACCCGGTTTAGAGTCGCACAAAATGCCTTTATTTTTGGTGAAGATCCAGTTACAAAACCGTTGACCAGTACGGCTGCCCGCCGGAGTGGTCAAACGGAACGGTCAGTGCCGACTACTTTCCACGCAATTTAGTTGAAGCCGCACGCTCCAGTTGGCCGGCTCGTTCCTTCAGCGCTTCTGCATTGGCGCGAAGAGTTGGTGACCAGCTGATTCCGGAGAGGCGCTGGAGCTTTCGGACCAACTTAAGCTGAGTTCGCACATCAGGTCTCTCGAGAGCATTCGGCTTATGTGACATGGTCATTTGCAACGGCTTAGGGAAAGAAAGTCTTTGAGTCTGCACTTGAGTAGGTACGAAAGCTAGTATTTTTTGGATGAGCAATTTGATTAATCTTTAGAGAACTTACACCGGGTTACAGGGAAGTTACAATGTGGTTCTTCCAGCGATACGAAAAATATGCCTATCTCGAGATATGTCAGTTGTTGCGTTCTAACGGTCTGTTCGTTACTCCTCCTTGTTCCTACGTTGAGAGCTGCGGAGGATGATCGAGCGGCTACTTTGGCCCAGATCCTAGCGGATAAAGGAACAATCACACTTGCTGAACTGGCACAGGTTCAGAGTGCATCCGGCGCTGACCGGTTATCGACCTTGGCGGCGATCCTACAAACGAAAGGAATCTTGAGCCAAGGGGATATGGCGCGCCTGTCGCCCGCCCCGGCGCCAGTGGCCAACGCGGACACAGCCAAGGCGCTTCCAGTGGCCGCCGCCAAAGGTTCTGAGCCGCCGACTTCAAGGCCATCCTCTACTCCCAGTCTCGATCAGTCCTTCAAGACTGGCAAGCGCGTACCCGTGAGCGTATATGGCACGATCCTGTTCAACGCTGGTTACAATACCGCGGGAACGAATATCGAAGATGTTCCGCTCTTGCTGACCAAGCAAAACACGGACGCCACCGGCGGCGACAAGAATTTCTACACTACAGTTCGGCAAAGCCGGTTTGGGGTCGCTTTAGATCCGGTTGACACATTGGGCGCCAAGCTGTCTGGCGACTTTGAATTTGACATGTTCGGCGGCCAGACAGCACTGCCGACCGGCAGCAGCATGAACCTGTTTCGCATGCGCTTGGCCTACGGGCGGCTAGATTGGAAGAACGTCGCCGTCGAGGTAGGGCAGGACTGGACGGTGTTCGCGCCGCTGAACCCGATCAGTTTTTCCACCTATGGCATACCGGCGTTCACCGGAGCCGGCAATGCGTGGGCCCGGTCTCCGCAGATCCGCGTTGAGACAAAACATGAGAGTGGCTCTTCCACCATCTATTGGCAAACTTCGGTCTCGGATCCGGATTTGGGAGACTACCCCGTTGGGCAATTTTCCACCTCCCGTCAGCCGTTAGCAGGAGAACGAGGGCGCATGCCGGCGTTCGATAGTAGGGTGGCGTATCGTCGAGTCCACGACGATCGCAGCTACACAGTAGGTCTGAGTGGACACTACAGCCGCGGGAAGAACTACGGGTTGATTGGCACCAGAAACGTGCAGTCGCCGATTGATTCGTGGGGCGTGGCGCTCGATTACTCACTACCACTTACCGCGAAGTTGTCTCTAGTCGGCGAGGCCTACGACGGACGGGCGCTCGGCTACTACAGTTCAGCGCTGGGTGAGGCGATCGGTGCCGTCGGGACAGCAGGCGCTCACGGGGTGGAAAGCCGGGGCGGCTGGGTGCAAGCGCAGACCAGCTTCAACAAACAATGGCAGTTGAATCTCGGCTATGGAATTGACGATCCAAAAGCGTCGCAATTGCCGGTGGGCAACCGAAATCGCAACCAGACGTATATGGGCAACATTATCTATAAGCTGAATCTGAACATCGGCTTGGCCCTGGAATACAGGCGCTTGCTGACCGACTTCCGGAACCAGCCGCTTGGAAACGAGCGTGGTGACCACGCTGATCTCTCCATCTTCTTTACGTTCTAGCCAAGAGGATAGCTAGTCGGTGATTTCAGGTTCTATCGACCTTGGGCGGGAGGCGCCGGTGGAGGAGCGGGGCTGCCGCCGCTGGGTATGTCCAGCAATTCAATGTCGAAGATAAGCGTTGCCCCCGGAGGGATAACCGGTGGCGAGCCGCGGTCGCCATAAGCAAGATCAGAAGGGCAAACCAAAGTCGCTTTGCCGCCCACTTTCATCTTTCCCACGCCTTCCGTCCAACAGCGGATCACCTGGCCCAGACCGAACTGCGCCGGCTCGTTCCGCGCGTACGAGCTATCGAACTCGGTGCCGTCCACTAAGGTTCCGCGGTACTGGACCCGCACAGTATCGGTCGGCTTGGGAGAGGCGCCGGTTCCGGCACGTGTCTCCTTATAGATGAGCCCGGAATCGGTCTTCACCGCACCGGGCTCAGCCGCCGCTTTAGTCAAATAAGCAGCGGCTGCAGCCTTCACCCGCGCGCTCGCAAACCCTTGAATCTTCGGTCCCCACTGAATGATGTCAACTGCTGGTTTCTTAGCTGCCGCGTCGCTGATCGCCTGCTTCACCAAATCCAGCTCTTTAGGCGAGAGATCGAACCCTGCCAGTGAGCGGTAGACTGACAGCCCCAGCGCGTAAATGGTCTTTTCTTCATCGGTGGTCGGCACAGCCGGAATCGTAGCAGTTCCCCGCGCAGAGGCCTTCGGCGTAGCGGGCCGCGATACAGATGGCTTCGGTTTTGCGGATTGGGAATAGACGCTCGGCAAGCCTATCGTAAACAGGACAGGCGCAAGGAGCAGGAAAGCACGCATTGATCTCAAGCTAGCATCCGTTCGCGCGGGTAACTTGTGATACGGTATCTTCACTCCAGCGTGTGCCAGGGGCGCACCGCTACTTACGCATGTTCCATTCGAAAATTAAGCTTCTCACGTTAAGCATTTCCCTTCTGGCTGGGGTGAGCGCCCGCGCTGCCGTAGCGCCGAGACCCGACAATCTTCGCTGTGAATATCGAGTAAATCCCCTGGGAGTCAGTGTCGAGAAGCCTCGGTTAAGTTGGATGATGTTGGCCGATGATCCCGCCGCACATGGACTCAAGCAAACCGCTTATCGCATCCTGGTGGCCTCCAATACCGCCTTGTTGTCGGAAGGAAAAGGCGACCTTTGGGATTCCGGCGTAGTTCAGTCCGCCGTGTCAATTCAGATAGTTTATGCCGGCTCGCCCGTGCCCGCAGGAGCCAGAGCATTCTGGAAGGTGCAAATCTGGGATGGTGGGGGAAAGTCGCTTGGCTGGAGCAAGCCTGCCATGTGGTCGCGTGGCCTGGATGCCGGCGATTGGAAAGCGAAGTGGATCGGTCTTGACGAATCTCAGCCGTCGGTAAGGAACGACAGCGCATTTCGCTTCCTGCTTCCGGCGCGTTGGATCACTCCGGCTGCAAATAGTTTACAAACCGAATTGGCACTACCGGGCGATGCGGCAGTTGCTTCCGCAACCGCAGTGTTCGGTGCCGACCCGGGCTTCACTTTGACGATCAACGGCAAGCTGGTCGGCCACGGCGAGATCGCCCGGTCTCCTAACAACTGGGACATCCGCCGATTTCTGCGGCCCGGCGCTAATTCGATTGTCGTAACAACCGATGCGTCGCGGCCGGGTGCACCGGCTCCGGCTGTTATCGGCGCCATTCATGTGGAACGGAAGAACGTCGGCGCGCTCGACCTGGTCACCAATGCGCAGTGGACATGGGCGGCCGCTGATCGCGGTGCTTACGGAGTTCAGCCCTGGGGTGAGGTCGGTTATGAAGAAGCTCGGCTTCTACCCGGACGCATGCTTCGCAAGGAGTTCCCAATTAAGCCCGGTGTGGCCCGCGCAACTGCCTATGTGTGCGGTCTTGGCCTCTCCGAACTTTATTTGAATGGAACCAAAATCGGCGACCAGGTTCTATCACCGAACTTAACTGACTATGACAAACGCGTTCAGTACGTCACCTACGATATTACCGGGCAGCTGAGACCCGAAGGGAATGCAATTGGGTTGATGCTCGGCAATGGAAGGTACTGGGCGCCGCGCGACCGAGTGGTCTTTCCGACGCGCAATTTCGGATATCCGAAAGCTCTTGTCCAAGTTGAGATCGAGTACCGTGACGGAACCCGGGAGCAGGTGGTGAGCGACGAATCGTGGAAGCTGACCACGGACGGACCGGTTCGCTCCAATAACGAATACGACGGAGAGCAGTACGATGCTCGAGCCGAGCAGACGGGTTGGGCCGCAACTGGCTTCGATGATTCCAAGTGGCTGCCCGCGAAACTCGTGACAGGGTCGGCGGGCATTCTCATTGCGCAGGACGCCGAGCCGATGCGCGTGGTTGAAACTGTCAAGCCGATCAAAGTGACGGAACTGCGTCCCGGCGTTTTCCTCTACGACATGGGTCAGAATATGGTGGGTTGGTGCCGCTTGCATGTTTCTGGTCCGCGCGGGGCTTCGGTTACTCTTCGACACGCCGAGACACTTGCATCAGGTGAGATCTACACGGCAAACCTGCGCTCAGCCGAAGCCACAGATGTTTATACGTTGAAGGGCAGCGGTAAAGAGGTGTGGGAGCCGCGCTTTACCTACCACGGCTTCCGCTACGTCGAGATGCAAGGTTTTCCGGGCACGCCCAATCTGCAGTCGCTGGAAGGGCGGGTCGTTCAAGACAGCATGGAGCCGACGGCGGACTTTACATCCTCGGATGCCATGCTGAACAAGATTCATCACAATGTTTTCTGGGGCGTGCGGGGGAACTACCGAAGTATTCCAACCGATTGCCCCCAGCGCGATGAACGGCAGGGTTGGCTGGGCGATCGTTCCGTGGTTTGCCGTAGTGAGAGCTATCTGTTCAACGTGGGCGCGTTTTACAGCAAGTGGGAACGGGACATTGCCGACTCTCAAACCGAGGCCGGCGGCGTTCCGGACGTGGCCCCCAACTACTGGCGAATGTACAACGACGATGTGACGTGGCCAAGTACTTTCGCCCAGATACCAGCCATGTTGTATGACCAGTACGCAGATCTGCGCGTGATCGAACAGAATTACGATGCCATTAAGCGCTGGGTCGCCCATACCGGGGGCTACCTGAAAGACGGCATCCTGGGCAAAGACACTTATGCCGATTGGTGCGTGCCGCCCGAAGATCCACGACTGGTTCACTCGAAGGATCCTTCCCGGCAGACCAGCGGCGCACTGCTTTCGACTGCCTACTTCTACCGCATCAATCGGCAGATGGCTCGCTTCGCCCGACTGCTCGGCAAGAGCGACGAGGCGACTGCGTATGAAAGTGCTGCTAATCAAATTGGAGAAGCGTTCAATAAGGTCTACTATCATCCTGAAACTGGCTTCTACGGCAATGGAACCCAAACTGCGAACATCCTGCCGCTCGCCTTCGGCCTGGTCGCACCAGAAGCTCGTTCTCGCGTAATTGCGTCGCTGGTGGACAACATTGAGAACAAGAGCAATGGTCACGTAGCAACTGGCCTGGTCGGCGCGCAGTGGTTGATGCGCACCTTAACGGATATAGGCAGACCGGATCTTGCGTTCAAAATCGCGACGCAACAAACCTATCCTGGCTGGGGCTACATGGTATCCGAAGGCGCCACCACCGTTTGGGAGTTATGGAACGGCAACACTGCCGAGCCATCCATGAACTCCGGTAACCACGTTATGCAGATTGGCGACCTCGGCCTGTGGATGTATGAGGATCTGGCCGGCATTCGAGCGGATCCAGACCATCCCGGATTTCAGCATGTATTGCTGTATCCTCATCCCATCAGCCAATTGGACAGTGTCAAAGCGTCCCACAAAACGTTGTACGGCACAGTTAAAAGTGAGTGGCAGAGGTCGGGAGGAACTTTGCGATTAGACGTCTCCATCCCGCCGAACACCACCGGCACAATTCGAGTGCCAGGGGCGAAAGCTGACTCACCTGCCGCCGGCGCACGCTTTGTTCGGATGGACGGAACTGATGGGGTGTTCGAAATTGACTCAGGCGCCTACTCCTTCAACGTACCGGATGGCGGACTCGCGCCCAGTAAGTAGGCCGGCCGAGTCGACGACAGAACTTTACCCTGAGTGCTGTCGGACAGGCATTGGCAGGGAGTGATGCAAGCTATTTCAAGGGCCAATGCTGCTTACGACTTCATCCATCAGTTTCAGATTCTTGGCGTTACCTAAGTACTCCGATTCAGGGATAGAAGCGGCTGTAGAGCCTACTACGTTTATGCTATTCCCGGTACCCTTAGTAGCTCTATTCGCTTATGGAAAGACCCGTAAAAACGACATGATGTAGGGCATGATTAAACCCCTACTATTTTGCGGAGCCCTGCTACTCAGCACGGGCTCTTTTCTTTTCTCTGAGCCCGTGATTCTCAGTCCTTTGAGCTTCGATTCTGACCCTACGGGCGGAAGTCTTGATGTGGTCGGGAACGTGAACGCATCCCTTACTTCTGATCTATCGGTTGAGAACGAATCGGATGTAGTGTTTGCCAAAACCTTCACGACTGCCGGACCCATTAGGCCGGGATTCGTTGCAACCAGCACCTTCGATCACGCCATAGGAGTGGTCCCTACCACCTATTCTTTTTATGGGCTGAGTCAATACTTCAACTATCCTCGGGATACGGTGTATCTGCCGTTTGATCTGGGGAGGGAATTTGTCGTGGTTGTGGTGGGAAAGCTCGGTACTGTCGGATACGACTATGGCGCTTTCTATGACTATCACCTCTTTGAGGTCGATGGCATAACGCCAGTAGCGGTTACAGAGGTGTCAGCAGCGCCTGAGCCGGGGAGTTTCGGTCTGTTGCTGATCCCTTCCCTTGCAGCGGCTCTTACCGTTCGCCGAAGAGCAGGTTGAGCGTCACACTGAAGTTGTTACTGCGTCAGGATTGGTGAATGATAGGGGATTTGCGCCACAAGCCCTGGCAAACCGTTCAAACAACCGCCGTTGTACCGGAGATCCCGGTGCTTGATCTTCAGGATGCCATTGCACCGCAATAACGAAGCGACGGGTCGGCAGTTCCAGGCCCTCGATAATCTCACTGCTATCTGTATCGCGTGCAGAAACCCGCAGGCCTTCACCAATTCGATCTGCCGCCTGGTGGTGGCGTGAGTTTACTGCAACCCGCATTTGTTCCAAGATCTGAGACAGATGGCTCGCGGGCTCTAGCTGAACCTCATGGGCCACTGTCGACTTGTCTTGGAACTCGGTGTCGTGCCGCTTCGAAGCAAGATGCTGCAGGAGCGTTCCGCCCCGGTGAACATTCAGCAGTTGCAGGCCACGGCAGATCGCCAGGATCGGAATGTCGCGCTCCAGTGCTTCATCAATAAGCCGCAACTCCGCCCGGTCCCGCTCGTCGTCGGGCTGATCAACCTCCGGCCGCGGAACCTGCCCATACAAGGCCGGGTTTACGTCCGTACCTCCGGTCAGCAGCAGGCCCTCGGCTCCCCGCAAGGTGGCCGGTTCAGCTACCGAGAGAGCGAGCGCTTTCAAGCCTGCTGCTTCGGCAGCTGCCATATAAGGCCGGACCTTCTGTTCGTTGCGATACGGAATACAAACACGCTTCACTCCAAGGCTCCTCCGTTACTATGAAGGCCGAGTGCCTTCTCCTCGCTTCAGCTTACTCGTTTGCCTGTGCCTGGCGGCCCTGCTGATCTCCTGTGACGACCGGAGCGTGCGGGAGCAGATCGATGAGAAGCTACGTATTTCGCAGAAGTTGCCGGCTGTGGAAGCGGAGGGGTACGGTAGCTTTTCACCCGCTCCGGGTGTCATTGCCGACCGAGTCTCCTATGCAACAGGCTACGATCTGCGGGTGCCGGCAATTGTTTACCATCCAGCCGATCGGAAGCGAAATCGCGGTCCCGCAATGGTTATCGTGAATGGCCATGGCGGCGACAAGTCCTCGTGGTATGCGTATTGGGCGGGCATCTTCTATGCACGAGCCGGGGCGGTGGTGCTGACCTACGATCCTATCGGTGAGTTCGAACGCAACCATCTGCGTCAATCGAATACCAGCCAGCATGACCAACTTCTGCAGCCGGAAGAGATGAGCCGGCGCCTGAGCGGCTTGATGGTCGAGGATGTGCAGGCCGCAGTTAGTTATCTCCTTCGCAGGAAGGATGTAGATCACCATCGGATCGCGGTACTCGGCTACTCGATGGGCTCATTCGTAACGGCGCTCGCCTGCGCGGTGGATAGCCGCATCCATGCTTGCGTTCTGACGGGCGGAGGGGATTTGGATGGTCCCGGGGGCTATTGGGACAGCAGCAGCAAAAAGATGTGCCACGCGATTCCGTACCGGTCACTCCAGTTCCTAGGCGATCGCGGTCCCGTTTTGTATGCGCTCAATGCCCAGCGCGGACGGACTCTGGTCTGGAACGGTACGGACGATGAGGTGGTGGACATTCCCCATCATGGGCAGGCTTTCTTCGCCGATCTTCACCAACGCACATTAGGCTTGCCGGGGGTTCCGAGCAAGAGTGTGTTCGAGTATGGATTCACGCCGGGTGGGGGGCACGGCCCCTACTTTCTGACCAAGCCCGTTGCACTTTGGCTCGACAAGGTAATCAAGTTTCCCAATTTGACGGAAGCGGAGATTCAGGCCATGCCGGAGACTCGTGTAGCCGATTGGGCGACGGCACAAGGCTTGTCCGTCAAGTCTCTGACTGACCTGAAGAACGAAGGCGGAGTCCTGGCGTTGGGCAATCCGGTCCCTAGCGTGAATCGGGATTTGCTGCACGCGCTTCCCGATTCGGTCTGGGATTCAGAGCGCAGGCGTTATCAGTACGAGACATGGGTTGAGCGCGCCGAAGCAGCGGTACGCGGTCACGCGCCCTAATCAGACATCAGCTGGAGCCAGGGTACGAGAGCGGAGAATGGGAATGCGCGCGAGCACGGCGTTAAGGGCAGACCGGGACGGCAGCCATCCACGTCGGTTGCCAATTACCATCAAACAGGAAATAGTTAGCCCAAAGCAGCCGATCATCGACGCGGTGAGCGAAAGGTTGAGGTCCGGAGAGACCTGCCGCCAATAAGCTAAGGCAGCGAGAGCTATAGACCCGGCGCTTCCCACGCCGAAAGAGCTGATAGTTCCGGCAGGGATTGTGGTGCGTTGGTGCAAGCTTCTAAATTGCAAGACAGCAACAAAGACGTGACCCGCCAGGTAAACTGCGGCACCTTTCGCTGCATCGCCATGTTTAAAGAGCACTAAAGTCGCAGCCGTTGCCACAAAGACAGCCCAAACCGTGTTTACCACGCCGGTCGTTTTGATGGAAACGATGGAGAGACGCGCCGCTGCGGGAGCGCTACCCATATGGATCACTGCAGTAGTGAGAGCCACTGCAGCAACTGCCGTTGCTGAACTATACGCGGATCCGTACAGCATCGGGAGCGCCCAGGGCAGGATGATGATCCCCAGGCCAGCCAGTACGAGCGAAACCAATGTACTGGCATAGGTACACAAGGCCATGACGTTGTCTGGCGTTTTAGCAACTTTACCGTCCCGTCCTGCCATTACAGCGAGGCTGCCTTCGGTCAGTAAGCTCGGCCCCAGGGCAACCATGTTCCGCAGCTGATGCGCGACCGCAAAAAACCCCATCTGCACCATCGTATGGTCACTGCGTGCGATCAGAGAGGTCAGCCACCACCCAGCCGCGTTCATTCCCATCAAGCTCGCAAGCTGTACGAAGCCAAAGCCCCAGATTTGCTTCAGCAAAGGGCGAAACGGTTCGGGCTTCTTGATCGGGATGGGCGGTTGAAGCTGAAGCTTTCGATAGCCCAACATGCAAAGGCAGACAGCACTTAAGGTAACCGTGCTCTGGCTGGCGATCATTTGCATCGGCCCCAAACGAGCCATGGCGGGCAGCAAGGTGAGATAACCCACGCCGACCAATAAGGAAAGCAGCAACAGCGCCTTAATGCGACGCTGACCCACGAGAAATCCGCGGCAACACTCCAGCAGGATGATGCCGGAGGCGGAGAGGGAAGCCCACTGCAAGGCGGAGATCAAGCTCGGTTTGCCGAGCAGTTTTGCGATGGGTGCGGATCCAAGCCAGAGTACGGCAGCTGCGACGGCGGCAGAGACGATGGAGATAACCGCTAACACCCGCGTAAGGGTTGGGTAGCCGTCCGAGCCGCGGGGATGCTCGCCGGAGAAGCGGATCGCAGTAGAGCCGATACCACCGGCGGCATAGGCGCTGATATTGTTGGCCGTTGAGATGGCCAGGGCATAGACACCAAAGGACGAAACTCCGCTGATGCGCGCCGCCAGGATGGTGGCAAGAAAGCTACAGCCACGCTCTGTGATCACTCCGATCCCGAGCGCGGATGTTCCGGTGAGCAGGTCTTTACGAACATGCGCCGGGAGTGCGTTGTCCCCTTCGTCCAGAACCGGCTCCGATTGCCGCTCCTCCACTTTCACTACTTCAACCCCGGCAGCGATGAAACCAGTGAACTCTCGCCCTGCCACTCAATCTGGCGCTGGAGCGCAGTGGACGCCCGCTTGGCAAATAGCTGGCGGAGGTAGTTACGGAGAGGACGCTCGACGTAATGCCAGCAGAACACCGATGCAACTAACAAGGCGAGGCTATAGATTGCAAAGTCGCCGAGCGAATTGAACGGAGGCGGCATATGCAGCAGGTATGCAACTGGAATTTGCAAAATATAGAGGCTATAACTCACCTCTCCAAGCAGCACGAGAGGACGCCAGGATAGAAGTTCAGACAACCGGGTACGGCATCTCGCAAGACTGATGATCAAGCCGGCAAACAAAGGCAGGAGAAGACCGTTCGCCAGTAATGGGTGTGGAATCTGGGGCAGGAAGGCGAGGGTTCCAACGATGCCAAAAAGACAGAGGTACACCAGTATCGCGCCCTGAATG
This sequence comes from uncultured Bryobacteraceae bacterium, assembly GCA_964248405.1. Lineage (GTDB taxonomy): Bacteria > Acidobacteriota > Terriglobia > Bryobacterales > Bryobacteraceae > Bog-105. The sequence goes on along the minus strand of CAXTYH010000022.1, from coordinate 16,843 downwards.
CGTTCGAAGAGCCCCAAGCTGAAAGCCCGTCCGAGAAGGATACCCACCAGGAACTCGGGCAGGCGAAGAAGTGGGGTGAACTCGATAGCTTTTTGCCATTGATCCTGGAGTCCAGGAGCGCCCGTCGAGCCGGTTAGCACTACCAGCAGCGTAGGAGCGACCATTGCCAGAACCCACAAACCTCCACAAGCTTTCATGCAACTCGACATCGACATTCGCGAAGCAAGCCGCGGGGCGATCCAGGGGAATGTCAGGTAGAAGAATGCTTCCACCGAGATAGACCATGCTGGGAAGTTCCAGCACCAGGCGCTCCAGGGAGTCCAAGACTGCTGAAGCGAAAGGGCTGCAAGCGCACTAAACGCCAGTCGGGCAACGCCGACGGCGGATCGGTTTACCTCTAAGCTGGTGACGACGTTGTGGGGAGCGGCGAGAAGAAAGGCAAAGAAGTAGGCCGGATAGATCCGAGCAAACCGCGCTACAAAGAAATCACGTCGACTGCTGCGTAAACCTCCACTCCCGTCTATGTAGCTATAAGCAAGTATGAAACCGGAGAGAAGAAAGAAGAAACTGACAGCTGTATAGCCGGAATTGGCAAGGTTCACCAACGGCGCAGGCCATTGGGAAAGAGCCGGGTGAGCAAAATGATAAACCACCACCGCAAGGGCCGCAAAAAACCGAAGGCTCGTCAACGGACTTAGATCCGGCTTAGGCGGACGCAACGGATTTGCATCGGACGGAATGAAGGGGTCGGCTTTGAGTTTCAGAACTTTGACTTCAGCCATTTGTCTACCCTCCGTCATTTCTAAAGTGTTCACTGCCTCCTCTCCTTCTCCGCTTCGTTTGACCTGGCAGCTAGCACCATCCGCTCGGCGCAGCACCTTCAAAGTCAAGAATACGTTCCATGAAGCCCCTTTGAGAAGGAGTAGCCGGATAACCTGAGGCTTACACCGGTACGGAATAGAGGGTTGTCTGTTTGGCCAACCCGGCCATCCGCTTCCGCTGCTGAGACGGAGCTGAGTGCCCAGGCGCAGGGCCGGGTTCAGCCTCAAGCCAGCTGGTAACTCTACGGCACGTGTTACCCTTGAGCTTCCCTGGTTCTGCGCAGAGTTGCCCCGAACTAGGCCTTAATAATGTCCGATCGCAAGCTTCAAATCATTCCTTTGGGCGGTCTCGGTGACTTCGGAATGAACTCGATGGCTGTGCGTTACGGCGACGACATTATCGTCATCGACGCCGGCATGATGTTCCCCGAATCCGAATTACTCGGCGTCGATATCGTAACGCCCGACTTCACTTACCTCGAGCAGAACGCGGATAAAGTTCGTGGGCTGTTGCTGACCCACGGCCACGAGGATCACATTGGGGGCATACCGTTTCTCCTTTCGGTGTTGAACCTCCCCATCTACGGCACCGAGTTCACACTCGCGCTGGTAGAACGTCGCCTGGAAGAGCATGACCTGCTTGATGATGCCAAGCTAAACCCGGTTAAAGCCGGAGATCGGATAAGACTGGGTCCGTTCGAAATTGAGTTTATTCGTGTGACCCACTCGATTGTGAGTGCGGTGGCAATGGCCATCACCACACCTCTGGGCGTTATCATCCATACCGGTGATTTCAAGGTGGATCCCACCCCCACCGATAACGAACTTTTTGATTTGCACACCTTCGCCGAATACGGCAAGCGCGGTGTACTCCTGCTGATGAGCGATTCGACCAATGTCGATCGTCCTGGTTTTACAGAAAGCGAGCGAGCGGTTCGCCCCCGGCTTCAAGAACTGTTCTCGCAAGCTCAACGCCGCTTAGTTATCTCATGCTTCAGCAGTTCAGTTCATCGTCTGCAAACCATTCTCGATTTGGCCAGCGAGCACGGCCGCAAGGTCGCCTTTCTTGGCCGGAGCATGTTAAGCGTAACTGAGATTTCTCACGGCTTGGGTTTGCTTTCTATTCCGGACTCCATCCTCATCCGTCCGCAGGATATTATGTCCATGCCGCCGAACAAAGTGGCAGTGGTGGTTTCCGGCACTCAGGGTGAACCTATGTCGGCCATGTCGCGAGTAGCGGTGGACAGCCACCGGCATTTGCACCTACAAAAAGGCGATACGGTAGCCTTCAGTGCTCGCATTATTCCCGGAAATGAAAAAGGGATCTACCGGATGATGAATCACATTGCCCGGCGGGGCGCTGAGTTGGTTTACGGAACCATGAAGCCGCCCATTCACGTCTCTGGACATGCCAGCGAGGAAGAGTTGCGACTGATACTCAATCTGGTGAAGCCTCGCTACTTCGTGCCTATTCACGGCGAATACCGTCAACTTTCGCGTCATGCCGCCTTGGCGCAGCACCTGAAGTTTGCTGGACTGAAAGAGTCTTTTGTCATGGAGACCGGCGATACGCTGGTGATCGATGAGGCAGGCGCACGCCGCGGTGAAAAGGTAACGGTAGGCCGCATCTGTATCGACTCCGGTTCGCTCGACGAGGTGGTGGAAGACGTCATCATACGAGACCGGCGGCACCTGTCCGAGGATGGCTTTGTTCTTCCCATTATTGCCATTAACAAATTAAGCGGCAAAACCGAAGGGCTACCGGAAATCATCAGCCGCGGATTTGTTACGGGTGAAGGAACCGCGCTGCTGCAAGAGGCGCGAACCGTGGTATCGCGAACACTGGAAAGTTCGAGTGCGGAAGAGCGCAGCGATGTCGGTGTGATGCAGGAGAAGATCCGTTCTGATCTAAAGCGTCACCTCAGTAAGCAAACGCAGCGCAGGCCACTAATCATTCCCGTCATCTTCGAAGTTTGATACTGGCCGCCTGCATTCGTCGTACACTAAATGAACAACCCGGTATTTCTAGTAGGTTGTCAGGAGGAATTGTGAAGAAATTTGTTTCGGCTTCGTTGATGACTGCCGCTCTTTGCGCGACCGGCATGGTGGCTGAAGATTTATCCGGCTATATCTCCGACGCACACTGTGGCGCCAAGCACGAAAAGGTCAGCGCAGCCAACACCAAGTGTGTAGTAGATACATGTATCAAGGGCGGTGCGGCCCCCGTTCTAGTGAGGGACGGTAAAGTGATGAAGTTCGATGCGGCGTCCCGTGACAAAGCAGTGGCCCATGCCGGCGAGAACGTCAAAATTGACGGCACGGTTGAAGGCGATACGATCAAAATCAACTCCATCGATAAAGCCAGCTAGGCTTCCTGTTAGTGTTGGAACTCTAAGTTGAGATTGCCCGCTTGACCCCGGTAGAGGACGGCAAGATTTTTCAGCTTATGCTTGCCGTCCAGCGGGAAATATAAGTACCCCTCTACAGGCTGTACCGATTCTTTCTGCGGGAACTGCTTGGCCTGTAGTGCCTCCAGCAGTTTCTCATTTCCCTGACTCTTGGGATCCATCTTGGTACTAAGCGTGGTCGGTTTTGAATTTCCCGGGGACGAACCGCTCCCGCCTCCTGCCATTCCTCCAAAGCCCCCAAAACCTGAAGTCTGTTTTGTCTTGACGGTAGCGGCAGTCACTACCATCGCACCCTGTCCGGCAATTTGCGCCGGGTCAAAAGGCTTTGATCGCTCTCCATCATCATGCGCCAGCAGAATGAAGTCGTCTGGACTGAGTTGAACCGGGGCGTCTGTTTTCGGGATGACGCGTACTTGCAGGAGCACGATGCCCTTACCCGGATCAGCTCCAATCTTTTGCGCTACTTCTTCTTCGGTCATGAAGATCGTCGCGACCACATCAATCTGATCGTTGCCGGCGCTCGTGCTGGGAGAGAGCACCTTCTTCGCAGGGAAAGCCGACGTTGCTGTCAGCAAGAATACTAGAGAGCCGGAGAGCAATCGCATACACTTCAATTTTGACGGTAACATTCCCGGCCAGCACTATGAAAGAGACTCCAAGTCGCACCGCCGCTTATGGCCTTTGTAGACGGTAAAACCGCTTTTGACGGCGTCCCGGGCGTGGAGGTTCGGTCATTCTCGGCCAATTGGATCTGCCTTTGCATTCAGCCCCAGCTTGGTTTGAAAGAGCGTGTTGTCGAGTTCTTTCGACTACACATGCTCGTGGATCTACCCGCTGAGCTATGCGAGCGTTTGGCGGTGGCAATCGACGAGCTACTTGCGAACGCGATAGAGCACGGTTGCGCGGAACCCCGCTTTGGCGTCGAACTGACTTACATACGTTTCAGCCGTTCTATCATGCTGCAGCTGCGCGATACCGGACCCGGCTTCGATTGGAGCAAGCTGGCCCATGCGGCGGTGAACAATCCCCCGGACAACCCGCTGCATCATGCTGAAATTCGGTCGCAGATGGGACTGCGTCCGGGCGGGTTTGGGATCATGTTGGTACGGCAGATCGCAGATGAACTGCTGTACAACGAACGTGGCAATCAGGTGTTGTTTGTGAAATATTTGTGACAAGCCTGAGTCTGCTGATGCTGGCTGCTTTTGCAGCGGGCGTGATTAACTCGGTTGCAGGCGGCGGTAGTTTTCTCACCTTCCCCGCGCTGGTCTTTGCCGGCGTTCCGAGCGTTGTCGCCAATGCTTCCAGTACTGTGGCTCTGGTGACCGGCTCTATTGCGAGCGGCATCGCCTATCGCAAGGACCTGCGTAATCTGAACGTTAATCTGTTACGGACCTGGCTGATTGTCAGCTTGCTAGGTGGCGCCGTCGGGGCCTGGCTCCTGCTGCATACCTCAGACAGGTCTTTCCGGCACGTCGCACCATGGCTGCTGCTGTTTGCAACTATGATCTTTACTTTCGGCGGAAAGGTGAACAGCGTTTTACGCGGACGAGCCGAGGCCAACGGAATTGCCATGCTGGCCGTCCTCGTCCCAATTACGGTGTATGGCGGATACTTCGGCGGCGGCATCGGGATCATGCTTTTGGCTGCCTTCCGACTTTATGGTTTAACCGACATTCATCAGATGAATGGACTCAAAGCGGTCATTGCGGCAGCTTTGAACGCGGTTGCATCCGTTATTTTCATCGTGGCCAATCAGGTTGCCTGGCGTCCGACTCTCTATATGGCGGTGGCCGGTGTCGCGGGCGGCTATCTGGGCCCAGTGTTAGCGCGGCATGTCCGGCCGCAATTTATACGTGGCTTGGTGATTGCCGTTGGATTCACAATGACTCTTTATTTCTTCACCATTGCTTCCCGCTGACCCGAGCGGTCAGACGAAACCATCCGTCAGGGTAGTGGTCATACAACGAATCAATGGCTCGAATACCGACCGCCACTTACCGTCTGCAACTGCATGCAGATTTTGGCTTCGATCAGGCATCTGACGTAGCCGCGTACCTTTACGCCCTGGGCGTCTCGCACGTCTACTGCTCCCCTTATCTTCAGGCTGCTCCCGGCAGCCGACATGGCTACGACGTAGTCGATCACCATAAGGTCAATGAGGAACTGGGTGGAACTGAGGCGCATGATCGGTTCTGTAAACATTTGGGTGAGGTCGGCCTCGGACAGGTTCTGGATATAGTTCCAAACCATATGGCAATCAGCGGCCGGCGTAATCGCCTATGGTGGGACGTGCTGGAGAACGGTCCTTCCAGTCGCTACGCGCCTTACTTCGATATCAACTGGAATTCGCCTGATGAGACGGTGCGGAACAAAATGTTAGTTCCTATTCTGGGCGATCACTACGGGCGGGTTCTCTCACGTCACGAAATAAACGTGGAGCGGCGTGGCGCAGACTTCTTCATCCGCTATTTTGATCACGAACTGCCAGTTGCGCCAAAGTCCCTGCCGATCATCCTGGCCCCGGCCGCCAACGACACCGGGTCTGATTATCTCGCCTTCATTGCCGATTCATACACGCTTCTGCCGCGGGCCAGTGAGACCGACCTGGCTAGTCTCGTGCAGCGACATCGTGACAAGGAAGTCATTCGCGGCATGCTGGATCGTCTCTTTCACGAGGTGCCGTTTATTGCGGATGCAGTTGACCAGCGGTTAAGAGAGCTAAATCGCGACGTGGACAAGCTGGACAGCTTTCTGGAGCGACAAAATTTCCGCGTCGCCTTTTGGCGTGCCGCCGAACAGGATCTGGTCTACCGCCGCTTCTTCGATGTGAATACGCTGGTCGGCTTGAGGATGGAAGACCGGCATGTCTTCGCCGATACGCACGCGTTGATTCTGCATTGGCTGCGCGACGGCGTGCTCGATGGCATTCGCGTTGACCATCCTGACGGACTACTCGATCCGCATCAATATTTTGACCGATTGCGTGAAGAGTCGCCTGACGTTTGGATACTGGCAGAGAAGATTTTGGAACCGGGCGAAAGGCTACGCCGCGAGTGGCCGATTGATGGCACAACCGGCTACGACTACCTGAACCAGGTGGGTGGACTCTTTGTCGATACGGCAAACCAAGCCGCCTTTAACCGGATCTATTCCGACTTCACAGGCCAGACAACTGACTATGGTGCAGTATGCCGCGACAAGAAGCACCGCGTACTCCGTGACTTGTTAGGCAGCGATGTGAATCGCTTGACCACCTTGCTGTTCGATATCTGTAAAGCCCACCGAGACCAACGCGATTACACGCGGCATGATGTCATCCGAGCGATTCGGGAACTGGTAGCCTGTTTCCCGATTTATCGAACGTATGTGGTGCCCTCACGCCAGGAGATGACCGCCGATGACGAGCGATACGTCAACGAAGCGGTCGCGATGGCCAAGCGTAACCGGCCCGAGACCGAAGGCGAGTTCTTCGATTTTATGCGCGACATTCTTCTTCTGAAAACGCGCGGCCCTCTGGAAAGCGAGTTCGTCATGCGCTTCCAGCAGTTCACGGGTCCGGCCATGGCCAAGGGAGTCGAAGATACTGTCTTCTACAACTACAACCGACTGACTTCACTGAACGAAGTGGGCGGCGATCCAGGACGCTTCGGGGTTGAGCCGTTAGCATTTCATAGTTACTGCTCCGATATTCAGAGCACCCATCCAAGGACGATGCTTGCGCTATCCACTCACGACACCAAGCGGAGTGAGGATGTCCGGGCGCGCATCAGTCTGCTGTCCGAGATTCCGGACTTGTGGGAAGCTGCCTTGAAACGCTGGAGCGAGATGAATGCGAGCTTCAAGAAGAAGGAGGCTCCTGATGCCAATACCGAATACCTTATCTATCAGACGATGATTGGCGCCTGGCCCATTGGAAAAGACCGCTTGTTGCCGTACTTGGAAAAAGCGACTCGTGAGGCAAAAGCACAGACTACCTGGTTGACTCCGAACCCGGCTTTTGAGGAAGCAACAAAGTCTTTTGTGGATCAGCTTTATGACAGCGAACCATTTCAAAAAGAGCTGAGCGATTTCGTCAAAGCTCTGATTGAACCGGGCCGGGTAAACTCGCTTTCTCTGGCACTGTTGAAGCTGACCTGCCCCGGTGTCCCGGATACTTACCAGGGTTGCGAGTTGTGGGATTTGAGTCTCGTCGATCCAGACAACCGACGTCCGGTTGACTACCAGCTGCGACGCAAACTGCTGGCCGAGTTACCAAACTTATCCGCTTCTGACATTCTCGCGCGGAGTGAGGAAGGTCTGCCGAAACTTGCCATTACGCACCACGCGTTGAGCTTACGGCGCAGGCATCCGGATTGGTTCGGCTCGGACGCAAACTACGCTCCCCTTGCGGCAACGGGCGAAAAGGCTCATCACCTAATCGGCTTCGCACGCGGCGAAAATGTCCTCACGCTAGTGCCGCGACTGGTGAAAACACTGGGCTGCAATTGGGGAAACACAAGCATCCAACTTCCCGCAGGTCGCTGGCGGAATTGCTTCACTGGCTCTCTAGTCGAGGGGAACACACTAGCTGTCAGCTCCTTATTAGCGGAGTTCCCAGTAGCTTTGCTTGAAAAAACCTAACATGCATACATTTGAAGTTTGGGCTCCTGACGCGAGCTCGTTAGCGGTAGTTGTGGCCGGCGCGTCGCATTCTATGGAAAAGGCCGAGCGTGGTTGGTGGAAGGGAACAGTTGCATCCGCAGCGGCTGGTGTCGATTACGCATTTGCTGTCGATGGCGGTCAGCCTGTGCCTGATCCTCGCTCTCCGTGGCAACCCGAAGGCGTGAACGGCCCGTCTCGCATTGTCGACCATTCGGCCTTCCAGTGGTCTGACCAGAATTGGCAGCCCCGCCCCTTGTCCAGCGCCATCATCTACGAATTGCACATTGGCACGTTTACTCAACAAGGGACGTTTCTAGCTGTGATCGACAAGCTCGATTACCTGCTCGATGTGGGAGTCACTCACCTGGAGATCATGCCGGTAAACGAGTTCTCCGGTCCTTGGGGCTGGGGTTACGACGGCGTTGATCTCTACGCTCCGCACCACAGCTACGGGACACCCGACGATCTAAAAACGTTGATCAATACATGCCACAGTAAAGGCCTGGCTGTACTGCTGGATGTGGTGTACAACCACTTCGGTCCTGCGGGTAACTACCTCGGTAAGTATGGACCATATTTCACTGACAAGTACAAGACGCCATGGGGCGACGCCGTTAACCTTGATTCGAAGGGCAGCTTTGAGGTTCGCCGCTTCTTCTCAGACAACGCGTTGATGTGGCTTCGGGATTACCACTTTGATGGTCTGCGCCTGGATGCTGTACACGCGTTTGTCGATCACTCTGCTCTGCATTTCCTGGAACAACTCGCTCAAGAAGTGGAAGCGCTTTCTTCCCAGGTTGGCAGGCATCTGGTTCTGATCGCCGAAAGCGATCTCAATGATCCACGTATCGTGAAGTCACGCGAGGCCGGCGGGTATGGAATCGACGCGCAATGGAACGACGAGTTCCACCACGCTCTGCACGCGATTCTTACCGGTGAAGTAAAAGGCTACTACGAAGACTTCGGTTGCATCAGTCACCTGGCTAAGTCGCTACGTGCGGCGTACGTCTACGACGGCAACTACTCGGTCCACCGAGATCGCGTGCATGGCCGTCCTGCCACTGGGTTGTCCGGTCATCGCTTTGTCGTGTTCGCTCAGAACCATGACCAAATCGGCAACCGTGCCCAAGGTGATCGTCTGTTTCACCTTCTCAGCGTCGGCCGGCAAAAGATCGCAGCTGCGCTGGTTCTGACGTCTCCCTTTGTGCCAATGCTATTCCAGGGCGAGGAGTTCGCCGCTTCGTCCCCCTTCCAATATTTCTCGCAGCACGAAGACAAAGATTTGGCCAAGGCAGTCTCGGACGGCCGCAAGAACGAATTCAAAGTATTCGGGTGGAAGCCAGAGGAGGTGCCCGATCCGCAAGCACGGGAGACCTTCGAGCGGTCTCGCTTGAACTGGGACGAAGTTTCCCAGGAGCCGCACCAGACGCTGCTTGCATGGCACAAGAAGCTAATTGCGCTGCGCCGATCCACTCCTGCTTTGACGGACGGACGGCTCGATCGCGTGCACGTGGACTTTAGCGAAGAAGGGCAGTGGCTCAGACTCCAGCGCGGTCCGGTTGAGGTTATCTTCAACCTTGGCGGAGATCGACAAAGCATTCCAACCGGTAGTACGCCGCTGGATGTGGTTGCTTCCGAAGAAGGCTGGCAAGTACGGCCAGGATCAATAGAGCTTCCTGCTGATTCGGTTGCCATCCTGCTGCTGGAACCGGGTCACTCTATTGAACCAGCGCCTCAGCTAACACTCGCCCAGACGAGCCGTTAGGCGTCTGAATATCCAGTATCGAAGCCAAAGTTGGAGCAACATCGTTGGGCATCACCGGGCCGTTATAGCGGCCGGGTTTGATGCCTGGACCCATCATCAGCAGCGGCACGCGACGATCATAGCCGTAGGGAGAAAAGTGAGTTGTGCCGCTGCTGCCAGAAATCCAGTTTGGCTCAAAGATGAGAAACAAATCGCCGCTGCGACGCGGATAGTAGCCGTTCATCTCGGCTTGCGCCAGGAAATCACCCGCTACTCCGTTGTCCAGCTGTTCTCTTGAGTACACGCGCGCGACATGCAATTGCGGTGTCGCAAGAACTGCCTCACGTACTACAGCCTCTACTTCGGAGCGCGACAGCAGTCTGCCTTCGTGGTCCTTCACCTTGTTCAGTGCTTCGCTATTCAGATATATTGCTGTATCACTGCCGCCAGGGATAATCCAGTTTGCTCTGCCGAATTTTCGATTAAGTGCACTGCTTACCGAATCTTCAATGTCTGCCGCCAGATATCCGCCGGGCATCTTGTCGCGACTGTCCTGTTCGGGCGTGGGCGCAACGCCATGATCGGCTGACAGAACAACCAGCGTATTTTTCAGGCCAACCTTCGCATCAATGCGCTTGAACAAGTGAGCCAGTAGCTGATCCGTTCGAATCGCCATATCACGTACTTCGGGTGAATCAGGACCGGCACGATGGCCGACATAGTCGTTTGATGAATAGGAGATGGTGAGCAGATCGGTTGCGCCGCCCTGGCCCAATTGCTCGCCGTCCAGCGCAGCCTCGGCGAAGCCCTCAATGAGTTCATTGCCCCAGGGGCTGCCAGGAAGCTTCGCAAAAGGCGCGGAGCTTCCTGCGGGAGCATGGAAGTTCCAGGAAGGAAAGTTCTCCCACTTCTTCGTTACATCAGCAGCCGCAAGCTTTTTATCGTTATACGCAACCGCCCAGGGCGGTAACTGCTGCATATAAAAGGTGCTGGTGATGAAGTTACCTGTCTCATCGTCGAACCAGTAAGCACCGGCTGCGCGGTGCCCTGAGGGCAGGATTGCTCCTCGCGCTTTGATGGAAATTCCAACCACCTTCGATTTTGGATCGGCAGCCCGCATCTCGTCGCCCAACGTGCTTACGAGCAGACGCCGGGGCGAAGCCGGATCAGCATCAGTACAACGTGGGCTTTTAGCAGGTTGTCGAGTGCCGCCTCCTACTTGTTTCTCCTCCCAATCGCAGACGCTGGTCACCACCTGCTCTTCATCGCGGTCATACCAGCTGTTACCGATTATGCCGCTCACCGCAGGCATTGCGCCTGACAGGAAGATACTGTGGCCAACCGCAGTAACCGTAGGAACCTGCCCATAGTACGCGTTAGTGAAATCCGCACCATCAGTCAACAGCTGATTCAAACCGCCATGATAGTCAGCGCGGAAGCGTGTGAGATAGTCGTAGCGAAATTGATCGACAATGATCGCAACAATCAGCTTGGGTTTAGTTGGCTGTACGGCAAACACAGGCACCGAGGAGCCGAATAGGATCGTGACCGAGGACAGCAGGGAAGGGAAGAGCCGGATTCGCGAAAACATCCGACTCAGGGTAGCAAGCGCTCGTGTCCCTTCCATGAATCCGCTAGACCGGCGGAGCGTATTGCTGTACGTGCGGGCTTTCCTTGCCCAGCCAATCTGGATTCTTCGCAGTGCTGTCAAAATGCGAGCTGGTCTTGAACAACTCCCATTGCCCACTGGTGCCTGCCGGTTCAGTGCGCTTTAGCAGCGCTGTGATTTCATCCTTGCTCACCTGCTTCTGCGTGTGAGCCACTACCAATGCCTGGTCAAGAAACTCCGGCTTGTCAATTCCAGTGATCAGCACTGAGACCGGACGGCTTAGGGAGTACTGCAGGCACTCTTTTGCAGTCACTTTGCCACTCTTCAGAATGGTGCTGTCACCCATGCTCTTCATCCCGAGCACCCCGGTGTTTCTCTTCACCAGGTCTGGAAGCACTTCCTTCTCAAAACTGCGGAAGTGTGCGTCCATCACATTGATCGGCATTTGCACGGTGTCGAAGACGAACTTATGCCGGTCCGCCACTTCGAGCATGTATTGGTGAATACGAGGATCCTTGTGCCCGGTGAACCCGATGTACCGGGTCTTGCCGGCTTGCTTCGCTGCAAGGAAAGCTTCAATCGCTCCGTCCTGAGCAAAGATCCGGTCCGGATCATCGAAGCGGATTACCTCATGAAACTGCAGCACGTCCACGTGATCTGTTTCCAGCCGCTTCAGAGACTCCTCGATCTGCTTACTGGCTTCTTCTTTCGTGCGGCCATCGATCTTGGTCATCAGCAGCACGCGCTTGCGATAACCGCCTTGAGCAAGCGCCTTACCCATGCGCTTCTCGCTCTCGCCCTTGTTGTAGTCCCAGGAGTTATCCATAAAGTTGATGCCGCGGTCAATGCCGCTGTGGATCAGCTTTATGGCCTCGCTCTCGCTGAGCTCCGACTTACCCAGATGAAAGCCGCCCATTCCGATGCAGGAGACTTTCTCGCCGGTGTGCCCCAGCGTTCGGTAGAAGCCATCGTCCACTCCTGCACTCATTCCTGCGTTAGACGAAACCATTCCAGCACCCATTGCCAACAGCACCTCGCGCCTATTTGAATTCCAACTCACGGTTATAGGACGTCACCTCAGAAGAAACTGCGACGGGTGACTTGCAGATTAATGTTCGCCCGCCAGATCAGGGCTAACCCCTGTGAACTGGATGCCTGCAGGCTTAGCAAAGAGCCTGGCGTTAAAGGGCTTATCGTCGTACTCGATGTACTCGTATTGATATTCGCCGTCCTTCATCTTCCAGGAGAGCGTTACCGGAGTGTGGGTACCGCCCCTGAGAACAAGCAGCGCGCTCCCGCCGGGTATCTTTAACCGCAGCGCATCGGTCGGCTTGGCATTGATGGTCGGTCCGGGTTCACTTGCGGCGCCAGCTTCTGTGAAGAAGTCGTACTCGTCTCCGAACTCCAACCTATCTAGAGCAGCCAGCTCGTGCTTCGGGTCAAAGGGCAACACAATCGGAAGGTGCAGGTCCGCAGACTCCCCTTGAGCAACTACATGTGTGCCTTTTTTATCGATCAAATTGGCGCTGTAGGCATCCGGTTCGGCAATAACGGTAAGCTTCTGCACTTGCTGTCGAGAATCGGGAGCATCTTCGATCCGCGCGTAACGCGAGCCCGCGCGGTAGATTGTCTTTGGCAGGGCGGAGAAACTATTGGCTTTCACGCCAGGCGCCATCAGGCGGACCACCATGCGTGTCATCGACTTCGGTTTCCCAGCGTCATCGGACTGCGTCGCAGCGAGGGTCGCCGAGAGTAAGAAAAGTGCAGAAAACCCGCTTCGAATCAGGCTCATGTTGCTAGGCTCGATTGTCGCAAAGGGCCGAACGGCAGCATCAGATCACATCCCGATGAACCGGCTTGCGCAGTTGCGGTCTGGCTAATCGTCGTTGCAGCCGATCCTTGCGCTGCAACAATGGTTCCGTACTGCCAAAGCTTAGCGCCTGGTAGGTAAAGTCCAGAGCCAGCACCAGGTTCTTTTCGGTCCGCTCGTAGTATTTGGCCAATTCTTCCAGTGCAGGAGTCCGAAACTCATTCCGGCATCCAGCCAATTCGACCAATACCTCGACAGCGGCATCCACGCGTCCCAGTTTCTTCTCCAATTTTGCAATGTCCCAAAGCGTCCGGAAGAGAAGCGTGTCGGCTAAGCCCACGGTCACCGCACGCCGCAGTAGGATAAGTGCTTCTTCCCCTTTGCCGCTCGCCAGTAACCAGCGGGCGATTCCGGCCAGATCGGCGCCATGTCGTACTCCCGCTTCGGCCAGTAGATGGGAGTTGCACCCACCACACTCGGCCGCATGGAAAGCCGCCGGCACAATGCCGGTAAGGCAGGCCAGAGTCACGATATCCATTGCATTGTGATGAAAGATCGGCACCAGTCGTGTAGCGTCGTTGGATCGCAGGAAATCGAAGTAGACGTACGGAATCAGCTCGCCGGCGAGATCGCCTTCCCGGTGCAGCCCTAAGATCTGTTGTTCGAGTTGAATCAGCCGGCATTTCTCCAGCCGCAGCTTCCACAAGCGCCGCGCACCGTAGAGCAGGTCCAGATGCTCCAGTCTTCCAAACGGCGGCTTCTGCCGGGTCATCCGATAGCGCGTCTCCAGCAGCGGCTGATCGTAGCTCTTGCCGTTGTACGTTATCAGCACATCAAACTCGGCCAAGTGTTCGCTCAGTGCTGCCAGGGTGCTGCGTTCCTCGGCATACTCGCGCAGAAAGAACTGACGGACGCGAAAGCCGTCCGGAGTGATTCGCCCAACGCCGATGAGAAACGCATACGTCCCTGACCCGCCCGCCAGCCCGGTCGTTTCGGTATCGAGGAAAGCCCAGCGCTGCGGAGCTACCCCTGCAATGCTGCCGCCACTCAGGGCACTTAGCAAATTCGGCGAAAGTTCGGCAAGCGCACCAATGTCGGCTGACCCGTGCTGCTTGTTCCCCGGATGCAAGCGCTCCATTTGGAAGTGCTGACCATGCTCATTGGTCTTTACTTCACCCTCTAACCATTCCTCAATGGTGCGCCCCGAACAACGCGCGGGTGTCGAGGGCGGAAGCTCCGTACGAGTTGCGCGACTGTCCGCAAACTTCTGATCGATCACAGCGACGCGCTGTCTCAAACGTGCAAGTTGTTCTTCGGTATCCAGCATTGCGCTTGCTTGTTTCGCCGTTTCTTTGCCAGTATAGCTGCAAAATAACGTCCCGTGAATGGCTTTGCCGCGTAGGAGCCCGGATACCATGGGCCATGAGCGCATTTCAGAGCTTTGTCCTGGCGTTAGCACTCTTTGCAAGCAAGGGCAATGCAGAGGCTGCAAGTTACGACTTTTCAGCTCACTATCAAAAGCAGGAAGTGCGCATTCCCATGCGCGATGGAGTCCGGCTCTTCACGGCTATCTACACTCCGAAAGACACTGGACATCGCTATCCGTTCCTGATGACAAGAACGCCGTACAGCATCGGCTACTACGGGCCCGATCAATTCCCATCGAAGAAGTTTGCGGCCTCGCTGGCTGAATTCGCCCGGAGTGGCTTTATCTTTGTCTGGCAGGATGTGCGGGGCCGCTACATGTCGGAAGGAACATTTGTGGAAGAGCGTCCTGAGTTTGACCGCCCGGGCAATGCGCACGATGTCGATGAAAGTACGGACACCTACGACACAATCGAGTGGCTCCTCAAGAACGTGCCGAACAACAATGGCAAAGTCGGGCTGCGGGGGATCTCTTACCCGGGTTTCTACACCAGTACCGGATTGATTAACGCCCATCCGGCGCTGGTTGCCGCCTCTCCTCAGGCGCCCATGGCTGATCTCTACCAGGGCGACGACTCCTACCATAACGGCGCCTTCCTGCTGCTCTCAAACTTTGACTTTTACACCGACTTTGGGCCGCAGCACAACCCGGTGCTTTCGTCTGAATCTAAGCCCTTTGACTATGGGACCAAAGACGCCTACAAATTCTTCCTGCGCATGGGTTCTATTGCCGACGCTGACAAATTATACGGCAAAAGCCTCAATCGGTATTGGACTGACGTCGCTGAAAATACAACTTACGACCAGTATTGGCGCGAGCGTAATATTCTTCCTCACTTGAAGCACATCACGCCGGCGGTGTTAGTCGTGGGCGGTTGGTTTGACGCCGAAGACCTTTCCGGCGCTCTGAAAACGTATCGAGCCATCCACGATCAGTCACCCGAGACTGATCTCCGCCTGGTGATGGGGCCCTGGTTCCACGGCCAGTGGGCAAACCGCCAAGCCACCAGGTTAGGGGATGTTCAGTTTGGCTCCGATACGGCAACTTACTTCCGCGAGAAGGTCGAACTTCCGTTCTTTCTCCATTTTCTGAAGGGTGAGCGTGACCTGACTCTTCCGCGTGCCTCCATGTTCGAAACGGGCGCCAATACCTGGCAATCCCAGCCGCAGTGGCCGCCCTCCAGTTCCACCGTTAAACCGCTTTATCTTCATGCCGATCATCGGCTCAGTTTTAGTAGACCGACCCAGGACGCAGCCTTCGATTCTTACATCAGCGACCCTGCGAATCCCGTTCCGTTTTCCCCTAAGCCAACGTTAACTGTCAATCGCGATTACATGGTTGCCGACCAGCGCTTCGCCGGTGAGCGGTCCGATGTTCTGAGCTACGAAACTGACCCGCTGCAGGAACCGGTGACGGTCGCCGGCCCCGTGTCGCCGTCGCTCTACATCTCATCAACAGGCACTGACTCCGACTTTGTAGTGAAGCTGATCGACGTCGACCCGAGCGGGCGTCAACAGCTGATACGAGGTGAACCTTTCCGTGCCAAGTTTCGTAGAAGCTTCGTGACTCCGGAGCCGCTTGTCCCTGGGCAAGTCGAGCAGATCCGCTTCGACATGCCGGACATTTATCACTGCTTCCAAACAGGTCACCGCCTGATGGTTCAGATTCAGAGTTCGTGGTTTCCGCTCTTTGATCGCAATCCCCAAACACTGGTCGATATCCCCAACGCCAAGCCGGCAGATTTCATCAAGGCCACCGAACGCGTTTATCGATCCACCGCAACTCCTACTGCGATTGAGCTGTGCGTCGTCGCCGGGCAGTAAAATGCACATATGGCGTTGACCGATCCGGGCCTGAATCCTGAACCAAAAACGAAAAGCGCGCTGGGCGCTCTGATTCCTTACACGACGGTAGCTGTACTGATTGCTGCTTTGTATGTCGGCTGGACTTTCTACTCGCGGGCGCAATCTGCCAGAGAGTCCGAGCAGGCGGCGCAAGCCAAGCAGGAGGAATCTCGCAAGCGTGTGAACGAACAGATATTCGGTTCCGGCGAGATCAAGGTCACCACCTTCCTGGCTGATCCGGGCCACCTTGCGAAGGGTCAATCGGCTCAACTCTGTTACGGGGTCGTGAATGCAACCACGCTGAAGCTCGATCCGGTCCCCAACGAACCCGTTACGCCAACGGCTCGCCACTGTATTGAGATATCTCCGAAGAAAACCACCCGCTATACCCTCACTGCTACCAACGACAAGGGTCAGAGCGAATCGAAAACGCTGACCGTCATCGTCCAGTAACACAGACGGGCGTTCTCTCCATCGGATAAACTGGTGAACGGAGGAATGGCAGAGTGGTTGAATGCGCCGGTCTTGAAAACCGTT
>CAXTYH010000021.1:0-91773 GCA_964248405.1 uncultured Bryobacteraceae bacterium | reverse complement strand
AAACGGACAGATCATGTGTTAATAAAAGCGGACATCTTGACAAACTAACAACAGAAGATAAATCCATAAAGAGGGGTTGCTTTGCTTTTACGTCTGCAACTCTTCCCGAATCTCAGCCCCAGCTTTCTGGCTTCCTCTACAGCTCCAATAAGAAAGCTAATTGCGCCGACTTTGGGGTGACCGCCGCCTCCATACCGTTCACAGATAGAACCTTCACCCAAGAGTTAGTTCCCACGGGAACCTTAGTGCGGAAAGTAGAGTTGGAAACAGAAACCGTATAAGCCTGCGCTACATCGTTAGCAAAGGGTCGGTTGCAATCGGTGGAATCAGTCTGACCGGGGCCGAAGTACTGGCAACTTAGTCTCATTCACGATTATTCCTCTTACTTACCGCGGAACGACCTTGCAACAATACCGACCAGGCTCGCGGGTGAATCTGGAAGTAGACATACTCGCCAAGCACTTGGAAAAGTTGGTCGCGTCACGCTCTACGGATGCCCTTGAACAACCCCAAGCGCAACGGGACAGGAAGCAAGCCTCCCGGCCCGTAGTAGGCTAGAGGCGAGCGTGAAGGGCGCATCCGGTCCGCGGAAAGGGTAGAAGCCCACCTGTCAGTCATTTCAACATCGCGCGAAACTTCTTTCAGCCCGAAACGCGGACGGCGGGCACCTTCGATTGAAAGGAGTTCGCAATGTCGAACCAGTTTCCCGGTGCTGCACGCACCCTGCCTGATCACCCCAATCTCCGCCACCTGAAGGACCAAGCCAAGGATCTGTTTCAAGGGGGCAACGCTCGTTCGCTTGCTGATGCACAGCTGAAGACAGCGCGTGTGTACGGATTTGCAAGCTGGCCTAAATTGAAGGCGCACGTGGATTCTCTCGAAGAAGCTGGACAGCTTAAGAGTGCAATTGACCGGAACGATCTGCCCCTGGTTCAATCCATGATGTTGCGGAATCGAGCCTTGCACAAAGCCCCACTCGGCTACGCCAAAGATGGACCTCTCACCTGGGTTGCCGAGTGTCGAGTGCCGCGTGTACCGCCGAACCAGACGCGTTTGGCCATCGCACAGTGGATGATCGAGGCTGGGTCGGATGTTCATCAGGGAGGCGATGCTCCGCTGATGCGCGCCGCACTCTCCAGCGAGCGAATACCGATGATGGAATTGCTCTTGGCCTATGGCGCGGACGTCAACGCAGCCTGGCACGGCAACTACCCTATCCTGTTTGCCGCGTGTGAGACGCTTAGCCCGGACACCCTGATTTGGTTGTTGGAGCATGGCGCGGACCCCAATTGTGGGAGCGAGGCGGCGCCGAAGGCGCATGGAATTCCGCACCCGGGCACGGCTCTCGATTATTTACTGGGCAGCTATGTCCGGAACCCGGAAATGCTCAGTGCCTGCATTGAAATCCTACTTCGAGCAGGTGGGAAATCTAGACATGCATTTCCCGCGGTATTGGCGGTAGTTGGGGGACGCACGCCCGAATTAGCCGAACTGCTGGATGGAAATCCCGATCTGCTACATCAGCGATTCCCGGATCTCGATATCGGTACGACGGCAGCGCGTATGCTTACCTTGCGAGGCGGAACGCTACTCCACGTAGCCGCCGAATTTCAGAACGTACATGCTGCCCGGCTCTTGCTGGAGCGCGGCGCTGACGTCAATGGGACAGCGACGGTGGACGAGACTGGAGTGGGCGGGCAGACACCTATCTTTCACGCCGCGACTCAGCCGGATGATGCGGGGCTTCCGCTTGTGCAATTGTTGGTGGAGCGAGGCGCCGATCTTACAATTCGTGCAAGGATTCCAGGGCACTATGAGACTCCAGGTGAAGTGGTGGACTGTACACCGCTCGAATACGCGTTGCGATTTCCAGGAGACCAGGGACCAACTTCCGCCTACCTGAAGAAACGTGCATCATTGGTGGGAATCGAGTCGATCAGTAATTGACTAACGGTGAAGGCAAATTGGCCAGACTACAAAGCCTGCGATCTTTGGTGAACGTGTTAATTCGTGCAGTTGACTCAATCGAAGGGGAAACGCGACTGAGTGAACTTTCAGCAATCTTACTGGATGCGGTCGCTCACGGGGCGTCGGTCAACTTCCTCGCTCGGTTGACAGAGGCTGAAGCGCAGGCATTCTGGCGCGGCCAGCTTCCCGGCATCGCGGCCGGCGAAAAGCGACTCATTGTTGCCGAGCAGTTTGGGCGCCTGCTGGGCACAGTGCTGCTTACTTTTGCACAGCAGCCTAACGCTCCGCATCGGGCCGAAATCAATAAAATGTTGGTGCACTCTTCCGCACGCCGACAAGGCTTGGGCCGACGCTTACTCATAGCCGCCGAGGGCGCAGCTCGCGAAGCCGGGCGTACCCTCCTGTTGCTGGACACCGAGACAGGTAGCGCCGGCGACCGGCTGTATCGCAGTTTGGGATGGACAGAGGTCGGACGTATTCCTGATCACTCTTACACCCCGGATGGACGCCTCGCCGAAACAACACTGTTTAACAAGAGCCTGGGCTCGCATCGCCCTCCGCCTGGAGCAGCCCGGTAAGTTACCGGTAGTCATTCGTTACTACTGACGAGAGAAAACATTGCTCCTTGCGGATCCTGGGCTTGGATAATCCAGCTACCGCCGGGCACCTGCATGGGGCCGTTAACAACCTTCCCGCCTCCCGATCCAAGTCGTTGGGTCGCCGCACTGATGGAATCCACGTTGAAGTAGAAGCTCCAGTTAGATGCCGGGATATGGGGGGCCTTGGTCATCATGCCGCCGTCGCCCATCTCCGTGTGCTCTCCCTGGTCGAAGACACGATAAATGCCCATCGGTCCCATGTCCATATCGGTGGCCTTACCCCAACCGAAGAGCTTGCTGTAAAATTCAAACCCGCCTTCCAGGTCCGTCGTGTAGAGTTCGTGCCAGCCGACCGTACCCGGGGTAAGCGGTGCAGGGCGTTCGGGCGAAGGCATCCCCGGGTCGGGCGTAAAAACCACAATGGGAGCGCCCTGCGGGTCGGACATCACAGCGAAGCGCAGCATTCCAGGCACGTCAGCCGCGGGTCTCAATAGCCTGCCACCGGCTTGAACAATCTTCTGAACGTGAGCATCGACATCTTCTACGGTTATATAGCCGATCCAGGCGGTGTGCCCGGGAATGCTCAACATGCCGGCAATACCGACGCTGCCAAGATTGAAAGTCGTGTACTGAACGCCATCAGCACCCGAAACCTCCCTGGTCGTCCAACCAATAACGTCAGAGTAAAACTTGCCGGCTGCTTTAGTGTCGCTGGTCATCAGTTCGTACCAGCCAAATCTTCCCTTGGGAGTAAACATCGCCACCTTTCTCCGAAAGATTATCTACCCATTAGTCCGCTGAACTGCACGCTCATAAACTGAGTTCACGTCTGCAATTCCTGACGAATCTCAGCCGCGGCCTTTCGTGCCTCCTCTACCGCCCCAATCGGAAAACTAATCGCGCCGACTTTGGGGTGACCGCCGCCCCCATACCGTTCACAGATCGTAGCCAGATTGTGACGCAGCGGCTCTTTCACCCAAGGATTTGATCCCACCGAAACCTTCGTGCGAAAAGTAGAGCTGGAAACAGAAACCGTATAAGCCGAATCGGGAAACAAGTAATACGGAATGAATTTGTTATAACCTTCAATTCCGTATTCGACTAAGTCAAAGTAGATAACGCCATTCGTACACGAACCTTCTTTTCGAATGATATCGAGGTTACGCAGGTGATTGCGATATAAGTCATCGTAAGAGGCACGCACTTCACTGTCGGAAACAATCGTCGAGAGCGGCTGGTGCTGCATCGCCCGGATGATCTTCTGCACCAGGTGCGGGCCCTTACTGCCCTCAATGACCAGCGTCAATTTCATTGCCGGCGCTTCCATTTTCACCGCCGCCTCGGCACTCTCATACAGTGCGCCATCCACGATATCGGCCCATGTCACCAGATCATCCAGCTCAGGCGCAATAAAGTTGTACTGCTGCTTGACTACTGTCGAGATGAACTTAGTGCAGGAACGATAACTGGTATCGAGCAGCTTACGTCCGCTCTTATCCTGCCGATGGTGCTCGGCATCTTCCTGGCTCAGATAAGCGCTCTGGTGATGGTCAAACCACCAGGTCAGGTTCGGATGCGTGGCGTATTTGAAGTCCACAATTGCATTAGCGTCGCCATCGAAAAGGCTGTCCTCAAACAGCTGATCGGCCCGGTGCGCCAGTCCTGTGTAGAAAAACTCAGCATCGGGATAAAATTTGCTGCGAAGAAAGCGCGTCACATAGGCGGCGGACGCCGCTCCGTCGAAGCAATGGTCGTGATATAAAACTCGCACCCTCATTCAGTAAAGATGTTCCTGGAAAACCTTTTAGATTGCCTGACTGCCGGACGAAATGCAAGCTTTGCGCGATAATAAATCGAAGAGAGCCGGCGATGTCGGGCACAGCTAACTGGTGCTTGCCGTCCACCCCTCTCCTGTCGCGAACCGTGCGATTGCGCGGCTGAACCAAACTTCGTATTGTTAGATTTACCACTCGAAAGATGCTGAAACCCAAAGAAGAACGTGAAATGGATCTGAACCCTCAGGAGACCTCAGAGTGGCTGGAGGCGCTGGATCAGATTGTTGATGAGGCAGGTCCGGATCGCGCGGCTTTTCTGCTGGAGAGGCTCTTGGACCGGGCCTCCAGTGCTGGCGTTTCCACTTCGCAAAAAGTCCGTACGCCATACGTAAACACCATACCGGTCAGTGAACAGGTGCCCTATCCAGGCGACCGGGCCATTGAGCGGCGAATCAAGAGTCTC
Source organism: uncultured Bryobacteraceae bacterium (assembly GCA_964248405.1). Classification (GTDB taxonomy): domain Bacteria; phylum Acidobacteriota; class Terriglobia; order Bryobacterales; family Bryobacteraceae; genus Bog-105. The sequence goes on along the minus strand of CAXTYH010000021.1, from coordinate 86,968 downwards.
ATTCGCTGGAACGCGGCAGCCATGGTAGTTCGCGCCAATAAATACGACCCCAACATCGGCGGCCACATCTCTACTTACGCTTCCCTGGCCACCGTTAGCGAAGTTGGCTTCAATCACTTCTTTCGCGGCAGCTATGGGTCCGAACCGGGTGACCTTGTCTATTACCAGGGACACGCGTCGCCTGGTGTTTACTCGCGCGCTTTTCTGGAAGGCCGTCTCTCTGAACAGCATCTGCTGAACTTCCGCCACGAACTGCGTGACACTCCCGGTTTATCTTCTTATCCGCATCCGTGGCTGATGCCCGACTTCTGGCAGTTCCCAACCGTGTCGATGGGTTTGGGTCCCATCAACTCGATCTATAACGCTCGCTTCCTCCGCTATCTGGAAAACCGCGAGATTATCGCCCGGACTGGTCGCAAAGTCTACGCCTTCCTCGGCGACGGCGAGATGGACGAGCCCGAGTCGACCGGTGCGCTTCATATCGCTTCGCGCGAAAAGCTCGACAACCTTATCTTCGTCATCAACTGCAATTTGCAGCGCTTGGATGGGCCAGTGCGCGGCAACGGCAGCGTCATTCAGGAGTACGAGGGCTTGTTCCGCGGCGCAGGCTGGAACGTCATCAAAGTTCTCTGGGGCAGCGATTGGGATGAGCTGTTTGCACGCGACCAATCTGGATTGCTGCTCAAGCGCATGGAAGAGTGCGTGGATGGCGAGTACCAGAACTTCAAAGCTCGTGGCGGCGCTTACGTACGTAAGGAGTTCTTCGGCAAATACCCTGAATTGCTGAAGCTGGTGGAAGACAAGTCGGACGACGAACTGGCAAGGCTGCGGCGGGGCGGTCATGATCCGGTGAAGGTCTACAACGCCCTGAAGCGAGCCAATGAAACAAAGGGCCAGCCAACCCTGCTGCTCATGAAAACGGTCAAGGGCTATGGACTTGGTGAAGCAGGCGAAGGCAAGAACATTACCCACCAGCAGAAGAAGCTGAACGAGGAAGAGCTGTTCTATCTTTCGAATCGCTTCGATCTGAACCTGTCCAAGGAAGACATCCACAGCATTTCGTTTGTGAAGCCGGCTGACGACAGTCCGGAGATGCAGTATCTGAAGAGCCGACGCGAGGAGTTGGGCGGATACCTGCCCCGTCGTGCGCCCAAAAAGATCACCTTGCAGGCTCCGCCGCTGGAGACCTTCAGTGAATCTTTAGGTGGTTCGCGCGGTCGCGAAGCTTCCACCACCAGTGCCTTTGTCTCAGTCTTGAAAGCGCTCCTGAAACAGCCCGAGCTGGGCAAATATGTAGTGCCCATCATTCCGGACGAAGCACGAACCTTCGGCATGGAATCGATGTTCCGCGAACGCGGCATCTATGCGGCGGGCGGGCAGCTCTATAAGCCGGTCGATAGCGATGTTCTGATGTACTACAAGGAGTCGCAGAACGGCCAGATCTTAGAAGAAGGAATCACCGAAGCGGGCGCGATGGCTTCGTTTACAGCAGCTGGAACGGCTTACGCCAACGTGGGCGTGCCGACCATTCCGTTCTTCATCTACTACTCCATGTTCGGCTTCCAGCGCGTGGGCGACCTGATCTGGGCCTTTGCTGATTCGCGCGGCAAGGGCTTCCTGGTGGGCGGCACGGCTGGCCGGACAACGCTGCTGGGCGAGGGCCTGCAGCATGACGACGGCCACAGCCACGTGTTGTCGAGCGTAGTTCCAACCTGCCGCAGCTACGACCCGGCGTTTGCTTATGAGATCGCCGTCATCGTGCAAGATGGCATCCGCCGCATGTACGAAAATAACGAGGATCACTTCTACTACCTCACTGTCTGTAACGAGAACTACGTGCAGCCGGCAATGCCCGACACCCAAGGCATTACGGAAGGTATTCTGCGCGGACTTTATCTGTACAGCCCCTCGCAAACCGGCTCGGTTGATGTGACCTTATTCGGCAGCGGCTCTATTCTAAATGAAGCTCTGAAGGCGCAAGCGCTGTTGGCCGAGAAGTACGGCATCGGCGCCAACGTATGGAGCGTGACCAGCTACACCGAACTCCGGCGTGATGCTCTGAAGGTTGACCGCTGGAACCGCCTGCATCCTGCCGAACCGCAGCGCAAGCCTTACCTGCTGGAAGCGCTGGGCAACATCGACATGCCGGTGATCGCGGCTTCCGACTATATGAAGATTGTGGCCGACCAGATTACGCCGTGGCTCCCTGGCCGATTGACTGCTCTCGGTACCGATGGCTTTGGCCGCAGTGAAAACCGGGAACATCTGCGACGCTTCTTCGAAGTAGACGCCCCGAGTATCGCTGCTGCTGCGCTCTCGCGCCTCTCAGCCTGGAACCGCTTCGATAAAGCAAAGGCAAGTCAGGCAATTGCCGATCTCGGGCTCGATGCGAATGCGATTGATCCCTCGGTGGCTTAATACAACTCCAGATAGAGTAAGTGGAAAGGCTTGTACAAAACGAGCCTCTTTATTTATCTGCTTCTGACTAAGATGACTAGTTATATGCCCTCTTGGCCAGCAACGAAAGGCTAAGAGGGCTGTTAACGAAGTGCTTACTTATTGGGTGTATGGAGTTGTCCCCGAAACTGTGACTCAAGTCTAGACTCACAAAGTCCCGCAAAGCGAATTTGAGTTATGTCGAGGACTAGGCGAAGTTCGTACGCGACTTCAAAGCGGCAGCCCTTAAACGTCGGTTGAGGATCACAACAGGCGATAACTCGGAAGGAAGGTTCGAGGGTGCAGTTTATCAGTTTAGTCCGTCAGCTGTAGTTGTAGGAACGAAGCCGGCATCTTTCGATTTTCCAAGCTTCGGATTAAGCGTCTGCACTCGACATTCATGCCAACGGATCAACTTACGAAGGGATACCACTGCCAACGCCTGAATCAAGAAGTGCCGCGCTGGTATTGCAGGGGCGGTTGTCGACAGTATCTGCTTTACTCGAGTGAGCATGGCAAGAAGCGTGTAAGAATCTGGCTGACGTTGCTTAAACTTGATGGCTCTCTTCCTTTTGCTTCTCGTTGCACGCCGATGTCGTCGCATTGCTTGGATTAGCGCCTCACTCAGATCAGGCCCAGGTGGGAGTACAATCCGAATGCACAGGAGACTCAATGCATTCCCGGAAAACCGTCACTCTTACAGCGCTTATCTTCCTATTGTTTGGCCAGATCATTAAAGCCGCTTCTTACAACTACACCCTATTCAACATTCCGGGAGGTGACGCTCAAGCCGCTGACATCAACAACTTAGGTCAGGTTGTTGGTGTGGACTTTTTGGTCGGTAGCCGTACCGGGTTTGTCTATGATCGCGGCTTGTACACTCTGAATACTCCTTCAGTGCCTGGCAATGACTTCTTTGGTCTTAACGACGTTGGACAAATTGTAGGGTTCTCCACGGAACCGCTGACAGGCCTTCAGAAAGGATTTTTGGACGACAAAGGAGTCTTCAGCATGATCAATGTTCCGGGCTCACCCGCAACAATTCCATACGAAATCAATAACGCTGGGGAGATTGTCGGAACTTATTTGCTGCCCGGGCGAAATGAAAATTACGGGTTTATTCGATCTGCCGCCGGCGTCTATACAACCTTCACCTTTCCTGGAAGCTCCAGCACAGAGTTTACAGGGCTTAATGATAAAGGTCAGATTGTGGGCGGATACACAGATGCCACAGGCTTTCATAATTTCCTGGACACCAACGGCCAGTTCACGACCATTTTTACCAGTGCTTATTCCATCAACAACTTGGGCCAAATTACTGTCAATGGAGGTGTTTTGGACCCGAACAACGTTTTTAGCCCCATTTCCGTTCCGGGGTACGACACAACGGGCATCACCGGAATCAATGATTTAGGCCAAGTGGTCGGGACGGCCTTCAGCAGTAGGTCAGGGCTGGGAACCAGCTTCATCGCCACACCGACAGCCGTACCGGAACCGGGAACGCTTGCTCTTACTGCCTTGGTCTTTCCCGTGGTGCTGCTGGTAGCGCGGGACCGGAACGCTAGATCGGTGCGATCAGTGCGTTAGTCATCTAGCGATGGCTGGTCGATTGGTCCGACCTCTTTCAGACAAAACGACACTCAACCTGACCCGATTCAGTGACGTTGACCCAGAGTTTCGAAGAACTTGTCAACTGACGCTGAGGTGATGTTTCCCATTGTTGCAATTTGGCCCCAGTTTCGCGATTGAAGGTACTGCGATTCGCAAGCGATCTGGAAACCTACTTCGAGACACTGTTTCGGGAACGAATCATCGGGCAGAACAAACGTCGTGACATTCGGCGCCGCGACTGCCTCGGGCGAGACAGGCTCAAGCCCCAGAGATCGCATCTGTCGCCGGGTCTGCTGTCCCAATGCGAAGTACTGTTGGAAGCGTTGAGCTGCCGCTTCCGGAGATCCATATTGGTCTTCGAGCGATTGAGCGAGAGCGAACATCAATGATGAAGGTACCGTCGATACGGGTCCACATGCTTCGTGCATACGCAACAGATTGAAAGAAGGACAGATTATCTGCTTTGAAAGCAGGAACCTGGATTCCTCACTTAGATACACGAAAGCTAAACCAGCGTAGGCACCCAGCGACTTACCGGAAACACCTGTGGCAAAGAGAATCGGCCCGGCTTCGCTTGCAATCCTGGTCGCTCCGACACTGCTCACGCAGTCCAAAGCTAAAGCGCAACCAGCGTCCTTCGCCATCGTAATAAGAGGATCAACGTCATTCAGGACTCCCGTGCTCGTCTCGAGTTGCACAGCCCAGATCCACGACGGTTTCTGACGAAGGCTGTTCGCGATTGCAGCAAATGACCAGGGATGGCCCCAGGCAAACGAAAGCTGGTGAAACAACAACCCGCCCGTTTTCGCCTGGTTGGCCAACCGCTCACCAAATTCACCATTGCTAATAACCAGACCCCGTCTGTCTTTGAAGATCGCTTTCAGACTCGCTGCAACGGCATCGTTTGCCAGCGTTCCACCACCAGGGAAAATAACCGCCTCAGCGCCGGTGAGCAATCCGTTCAACAAGGATATGACCCTGCCGTAGCAGCAGTTGAATGTGGACGAGCGATGAGAGACCGGAACGGAACTAAATGCGGCCGTCACTGCAGGACTCATGCAGACCGGACCAGGCATGAGGCTCACGGGATCTGGTTTGTTTGTGAGGCGTTGCAAACGTCGCTCGTATAGAACAGTGCACCTGTTGCGAGATTTGTGCTGCTCCACCACTGACCTCACCATCGGTGTAAAACGCGCAGCACCCTCCGGCACAGCTGGGCCAAGAGAGCGAAAGCCAAGTTTGCGGTACATTGCTTCCCTCTCGGCAATGGCTGAGATCAGCAAGTGGGAGAACCCATGCGAAAGCGAAAAGCGATACACCTGCCAAAGCAGGCCGGCAAGTATCGTTCTATTCCGTTGTTGTGGATTGATCGCCAGCAACCGTATCTCGATCGGGCTAGGAAAATCCAGAAGCACACTGATATCGGATAACCTCTTTGCAATCGAGAACTCTGGCCCAGCGTTCGCCGCAACCATTCCCACGACTTCACCATCCCGAACGGCTACAAAATATCGATTTTGAACATGCAGATGATCAATTAGGAGCCCAGAGGAATTCGCTTGATGCTGACCTATTTCGTCTGCAAACACGCGGTGGTTAAGTGCGTGAACTTGTTGCAGTTCAATTGAGCTTTCGGCTTCTTTAAAGAGCAGTCGTGACATGCCGATCTGCTAATGTTACGCCTCGCTTTCATCGGTCGAGACAAACTTAGTTAGATTTTGAAGTCGTCCTAGGCCTTGCCTGTATGCTAACGAACGCTTCTTTCTGCGAACTCACTCTTATAGAATCAAGGCGGGAGACCGATAGAACATGGCGAGCACAGGAGCAGGTCTTGAGGGAGTGGTTGCTACTTCTTCGCAGATTTGTTTCATCGATGGTAATCAGGGCGTACTGAGCTACTACGGCTACAACGTCCAGACCCTGGCGGAGAACGCAACCTTCGAAGAGACGATATACCTGCTTTGGAACGGCAAGCTTCCTACGCAATCGCAGCTGGCTCAGTTAAAAAGCTCACTGGTTGCGGAACGGGAGCTTTCGGGCGAAGTGACCGCCTTCCTGAAGAGTGCGCCGAAAGGTGCCTTGCCGATGGATGTGGTGCGCACGGCTGTTTCCATGCTGAGTCTCTATGACAGCGAAGCCCGCGATAATACGTCCGAGGCCAACGTCCGGAAAGCGATTCGACTGATGGCTCGCATTGCCACGGTCGTCACCAGTTATGATCGATTGCGCAATGGGCAGGAAGTGGTTTCGGGCGACCCACAACTCGGCTATGCGGCAAACTTCCTATACACGTTGACAGGCAAGAAGCCCGATGACGTGATGGAACGCGTATTCGATATTGCACTGATCCTGCATGCCGACCACGAACTCAACGCTTCAACATTCGCCGCTCGAGTGACTGCTGCGACTCTGTCTGACATTTACTCTGCTGTCACTTCGGCCATCGGCGCGCTGAAAGGACCGCTCCATGGTGGGGCAAACGAAGATGTGATTCGATTGCTGCTGTCGACCAGTTCTCCGGACGATGCGGTCCGCAAAGTAAAAGAGTTGTTGGACAACAAAGTCAAGATTGCGGGCTTCGGCCATCGCGTTTATAAGACCCTGGACCCGCGCGCAATCCACTTGAAGCGCCTAAGCCAGGAACTGGGCGAACGCACCGGCCACGGCGAGCTGTTTGAAAAATCGGCACGGGTAGAAGAGACGGTGCACGAGTTGAAGCAACTGAATGCAAACGTCGACTTTTACTCTGCCTCCACTTACTATTCGCTCGGCATTCCAGTCGATCTCTTTACTCCCATCTTTGCAGTCAGCCGCATGTCTGGATGGACGGCCCATATTCTGGAGCAGTATCGCAACAATCGGCTCATTCGTCCGCGCGCTGATTACACCGGCTTGCCCGATGGTCAGCAGTGGAAGGCCATCGGGCAGCGTTCCTGACGTTGGCCGATGCACGAGCTAAGTTTCTTTCGTAATAATCTTGAGGCAATGGAGCAGCGCCTGGCAGGGCGCGGTTTCCATCTGGATGCCGATGCCTTTCGAGCGCTTGATGGACAGCGCCGTCAGCTGGTCACCGAAACCGAGCAGTTAAAAGCCGAGCGTAATGCTGCCACGGCCGACATCGGCAAGCTTCGTAAGGCTGGCACGGACACCGCTGAGCGTCAGTTGCAGGTGCGGGCCATGGGCGAGCGCATCGCCGAGATTGACACCCAAGTCTCGAAGGTCGATAGCGAGTTTCGGGATTACCTGGCGCGTGTGCCCAACCTGCCTGCCGAAGACGTTCCGGTCGGCAAGGATGAGAGCGGCAACGTCGAGGTGCATCGCTGGGGCAAGCCGCCTGAGTTTGATTTCGCCCCTCAGCCGCATTGGGAACTGGGTGCCAAGCTAGGCATTTTAGACCTGGAACGCGCTGCCAAGGTGACCGGAGCGCGCTTTGCTGTCTACTGGAATCTGGGAGCCAAGCTGGAGCGCGCGCTTGCTAACTTTATGCTCGATCTGCATACGCGCGAGCACGGCTACATCGAAGTGCTGCCGCCGGTTCTGGTCAATTCCGCCAGCCTGTATGGAACGGGTCAGCTGCCTAAGTTCTCTGAGGATCTGTTTCGTTGCGAGGGGCATGATTTCTGGCTCGCTCCCACCGCTGAAGTGCCGGTCACGAACCTGCTGCGTGACGAGACGCTAAACGCTGACGCTCTGCCTGTTTCCCTCTGTGCTTATACGTCATGTTTTCGAAGCGAGGCCGGCTCGTATGGGCGCGATGTGCGCGGCATCATTCGTCAGCACCAGTTCCAAAAAGTCGAGCTCGTCAAGTTTGCCCAGCCGGAGCAAAGCAACGAGGAACATGAGCGGCTGACTCGTCATGCGGAGATCGTGCTGGAAAAGCTAAAGCTGCCGTATCGGCGCATGCTGCTTTGCACCGGTGACATGGGTTTCAGTTCGGCCAAGACCTACGATCTGGAAGTCTGGCTGCCCGGTCAGAACGGGTACAAAGAGATTTCCTCGTGCTCAAACTTCCAAGCCTTCCAAGCACGACGTGCGCAAATCCGCTTCAAAGGCGGAAAGGGCAAGGCCGAGTTCGTTCACACCATAAATGGCAGTGGTCTGGCAGTCGGCCGCACATGGGTTGCGATTGTCGAAAACTATCAACAAGCTGACGGCAGCGTGCTGGTGCCGGAAGTTCTCCAGCCCTATCTACAGACTGACCGGATTGAACCAGGCAAGCACCAGCCGTTTTGACCTACGCCTATTGAGTGCCTTTGGCTCGGTCGGAAACAACGGGCAACCATACTGCGCTCGCCGTATCTCCTGAACGGAAGATACTCTCCGTTGCGCTGCGATAGTCACCCGGCGCGGCGAAGAAGATATTGGAGACGTAGGTCTGTGGGTTGCGATCGTACAGCGGAAACCAGCTGGATTGAATTTGCACCATCACGCGATGCCCTGGCTCGAAGACATGGTTCGTAGTAGGCAATCCAAAGCGATACTGCTGTGGACCGGGCGGTATGGCGGAAGGCGCTTCGAAGCTTCTACGGTAGCGCCCACGGAAGATGTCCATAGAGACAGGTAGCTGATAGCCGCCCATCTCAGGCTGATCCGGCATCTGGTCCGGATAGACATCGATTAGTTTCACAACCCAATCGGCATCGGTGCCGGTGGTGGCTGCAAAGAGATCCGCAACCGGAGCCCCGCTTATGCGAAGCGGCTTATCGAGCACGGGAGTTTGATACACCAGCACATCAGGCCGGTCCGCAATAAAGCGCTGATCCTGCACCAGCCACGTTCGCCAACGCTCTCCATCTCCGAAGCTGACAGGCCGGGAGATGTAGGGCACCGGTTTAGCCGGGTCGGAAACATAGCTGTCAGCCGCCTGCGCCCGCTCCATTGGCTTTGCAAAACTCAATCCTCCATTGGCTTCCAGATAAAGGGGCTTCATCGGCGATGAGCAACCCTCCTCACAAGCGAGCGGCCACTGATCGAAGCGGTCCCAGTGGTTCTCACCGGTGTTATAGATGAACACGTGCGGGATGTCCGCCTTCGGTGCACCGTCCTTCAGGTACTGGTCGAAGAAAGGCTTTAGGACATCGCGACGAAACTGCAGGGCTGTGTCGCCATTCCACTTGAACGGCCCGAGTTGATCGCCGCCGTAGTTGACCTGGCTATGCCGCCACGGCCCCATCACCAGATAATTATGGTCAGCCTGGCCCTTAGCTTTCAGTGCCAGATAACTGTGGATGGCGCCCCACATGTCCTCCTGGTCCCACAAGCCTTGCACCCACATGGTGGGAACTGCCGCCGGATGCTGCGCAAGAAGTTTATCCAGCGCCTGCCCTTGCCAGAACTCATCATAGGAGGGGTGCTCGGTCATGCGCTGAATCCAGGGAAGCTTATCCAGGCCATGCGCCCGAGCATACTCACCGGCTGAACCAAAACGCCGGAAAGCATCGTAGTCGTCCATGGCATCGCGGGTCACCGCCTCTCCCGCCCCGCGCGCGCTGGTTTGGCTGGCAACGTAATCGAAGTTCGTCTGACGAAAAGCGCCGTAGTGGAACCAGTCGTCCCCCATCCAGCCGTCCACCATGGGACTTTCCGGGGCCGCTGCTTTCAACGCCGGATGCGGATTCAACAGAGCCATGACTACGGTGAACCCTTCATACGACGAGCCGACCATCCCCACCCGGCCATTTGATTCCGGCGTGTTCTTCACCAGCCAATCAATGGTGTCGTAGGCATCGGTCACATGATCGGTTGCTGCTTTGTTCAGCGGCCCGCGAACAGGACGCGTCATCACATACGTTCCTTCTGAGCCGTACTTGCCCCGCACATCCTGGAAGACGCGGATGTAGCCGTCCCCGACGAACACTTCGTCGCCTTGCGGCAGCGTTGCGAGCATGCTCGGGCTGTCATGGCGAGCCGCGCGTTTTGCCGCATTGTACGGAGTTCGCGTCAGCACGATCGGTGCATGTGCCGCACCCTTGGGAATCACGATCACCGTGTAGAGCTTCACCCCGTCACGCATAGGAATCATCACTTCGCGCTTCGAGTAGTCGTAACCCAGTTGGGCAGCCTTGAAGGCACTCGGGATATCGCCCTCGGTGGGCGTGCGAACCTGCTCGGTATCCTTGGCCGGAGTCTTACTGGTCTGAGCTATGAGCGTTTGAGCTATAAGCGTCGAAGCCACCAGCGCTCCTGCAATCAGACACAGGTGCCCATTGCCACGCCGCCATGTATTTGCCATTGCCAAGATTGTACGAAAGAGGCTTAGAGCAGAGCGTTCTCCAGCTCTTCCAGGCGCCGTTTCAGATCATCCATCTCGGCCCGCAGTTGCTGAACTGTTGCTTCTAGTTGTGAGGAACGGGAAACAATCGCCGTACCCTCAACCGGCTCTGCCACAACCGGTTCACCAGCTAGCAAATGCGCATAGCGAGCCTCTTTTTGCCCGGGTTGCCGAGCGAGTTTCGTCACCAGCGGAATGCCGGGCCACTCGCTCAACTTCTCAAGCACTCGTTCCGTCTCTGACAGGTCCGCGAAGGAATACATTCGCTCGCTCCGATCCTTAATCTCGCCAAGTGTTTGCGGACCGCGCAGCAGTAACACGCACAAAACAGCAAGCTCCCGGCGACCCATGTTGAGCGTTTCAGAGATACGTTGGCCGAACTTTACTACCCGGCTGACACCGCTGATGACCGTTGCATAGCCTTTCTCGCGCAGGCTCTCAATTGCGCTTCTTACCGTTTCCTCATCGAACTGAACAGCAGGATCACGGTTCGATTTCTGATTGCACGCGTTGACCAGTGCATTCAGCGATAACGGATAGTACTCGGGCGTGGTCCCTTCCTTCTCGATCAAAGAACCTAGAACACGCACCTCAACAAAGTTCAGCATGATAAAGCAAAGGCAGTCGAAACTGAATTTTCGCATTCTGCGGCAGTTAAGCCGCTCGCCGGACCTCCCAGCTTGACGATGTACCCTATACATCATGAAACGCACCCAGCTCTATCTCGACGATCATCTCTGGGATGCTCTCCACAATCGAGCGATCGCTGAACAGACAACCCTGTCAGAACTGGTCCGCCAAGCCGTCCGCGAAAAGTACTTCGGCAACTTAGACGAACGTCGGAAAGCCATGCAGGACTTCGTCGGAACACAGAAGGATTCTTCTCAATCGATCCCTGCAGGGGATTACATTCGGAACCTCCGTCGCGGCAGTCGACTGGATCAACTCCGACGCCCCCATCACCTCTGAGATCGGCCGCCAGGCCGGCCTCTACCTCGGGCGTTTCCGGAAGAGCCATGGCGTCGAACTGGCAGACGCTTCGATAGCAGCCGCAGCAGTGGCCAACAGCGCAAACCTTTGGACCCGCTAGCCCTGCTCCTTATCTGTTACCCGTGTGCCTGGCTCTTTCTGTCACCTCTCTCCCCGGTTCATACCAAGCCAGTCCGGGACACCCCGGCCGGATGTCTACGGACTCGCAAACACCGATACAGTAGGCGTGTCCCCCAACGCAAAACAGCTCACCGGTACAAACCCTGCTCGCCCGGGAACCTCCCGCCCACCCGATCACAAGCTCTCCCTCTTCCTTCAATCCCTACCGCCTCATTCACTTAGCCCCAATCACCCAACTCCTCCGAACCGCCACCACGCTACACCTCAGGCGAAATGCAAACTGCAACCTCGCCCCAACAACTCGCCGCCAATCGCAGCAACGCGCAGCACTCCACCGGCCCGCGCACCGCCGAAGGCAAAGCCGCCTCCAGCCAGAACCGTCGTCAGCACGGCCTCACCGGCAACCATTTCGTCGTCCTCGACTGGGAAGTGCAGGAAGACTACGATCAACTCCTCTCCGACCTCCGCGCCGAACACAAGCCCACCACTCCCACCGAGCATCTCCTGGTCAACGCCCTCGCCCAGCATCAATGGCTCGCCATCCGCGCCGGCACACTCCAGGAGTACTGCTTCAGCAACGACGACCCCACCCACTGCGCCCAAGCCCATCTCGCTCTCTACCTCCGCTACCAGACCCACCACGAACGTGCGTTTAGCAAATGCCTGAACGACCTGCTGAAACTCCGCCGCGAGCGTCAACGCGAACACGATGGCTTCGTTCGGGAAACCATGCGCATCGCCAACGGCCACCGCTCCGACGACCGCCACTTCCTCCAACTCGAGCTGCTCCAACTCAAGCTCGACCGGGCAAAACAGGCAAAGAAACCCGTTACCACCCCAACGCCCACGACGGAGCTTACAGATATTGAACCCGGTTCCAGTGAGTGCATTACGCTAGCGAATCCATCGACGAATGCCTCGGTTGTTTGCCAGTCATAAGGGAGACACGCAACCTTCGAGTGCTTTCTTTAAACATCGTCAGCGCAATCTTTGGGTTTGAATCGGAACGGTGAGGAAATGGAGCGCTTCCAGTGAATGCTTCCCCGTTTGGGACGCACCCGATTCCGACGAGTTGTTCAACTTGTGCAGGTTGTCTACCATGAAAATATCCTGCAGAATTGGCAATGGGCCAGAGGAAAAGGTTAGGTCGCGATGCTACTGGATTGGTCTCAGTGCCCGGCTGTGGAAAGCGTACCGGGAAAGATGAGCGGCGCATGGGTATTGCGTGGCACCCGTATGCCGGTTTCCACGATTTTTGAAAACATTGAGGCCGGCGCAAGTATCAGTGACATCTTGCTTTGGTTTGATGGGCTGGACTTGGATCAGGTTCAAGAAGTGTTGCACTTCGTCGTTTCTAGTCTTCAAAAGGCTCCAGCCTTGAAGTGAAAGTTTTATTCGACCAAGGAACGCCCAAGCCGCTGGCCAAGGGTATGCGGAACCACAGCGTGACCACTTCGTTCAAGCCGGACTGGGCGCTCTGCAGAACGGCGATCTTTTGACCGCAGCTGAGGAGGCTGGGTACGATGTTCTCGTAACGACTGATAAGAACATGCGATATCAGCAGAACCTGAGCACACGCAAGATAGCGATTGTCGTGCTCGGCAACGGACAATGGCCAAATATTCGTCCGCAGGCGGCGCATGTGATAGCGGCAGTCAATGCGTCTGGATCGGGTGGTTACGCAGAAGTCGACATTCCTTACTCGGTCAAACGTCACGGACGGACTCGTTAGCGTCTATGCTCTTGCCTGACGCTCAACTAGGAAGCAGGCCCGGTTCATGCAACCTTGCGCCTCTGCGCGCCAAGAGTCGGCTAAATTGCATAACGGTTGACTTTGCCGTTGCGCGAGACAATGGAAGCCAGAACAATCTGTGAACAATCTTTTGGTGATGAAGTTCGGCGGCACGAGCATGGGCAGTGCCGAACGAATGCAGGTGGCGGCGCGCATTATCTCGGAGCAAAGCCGGGTCCGTCCGGTGTTAGTCGTGGTCTCGGCCATGTCAAAGGTGACCGATCTGTTGCTGGATACTCTGCATCGTGCGGAACTCGGCGACCGCACAGCACTGGATGCCGGCATTCAAGCGCTGCTGGAAAAGCATCTCCAAGCGTGCACCCAATTGTTTACGGTGGCTTCAGGCACGGGCGCGCTGCAGGAAGAAGCGTGGAGCGAAGTAGAGACATTGGTCGCGGAGTTCAAGCGCATCACCAATGGCATCTTCATGCTGGGTGAGCGGCCGCCGCGTTCGGTAGACGAGGCTCTGTCTGTCGGCGAACGCTTGTCGGCAGCACTGCTGGCAACTTTGCTGAATGCCACGAGCACACAGGCCGAGGCGGTGAACGCGGCTGAAGTCATCGTTACCGATGCTGTCTTCGGCAACGCTTCGCCACGGGCAGAGCCGACGCGGCAACGATGCAGCAGCAAGTTGATGCCGCTGTTATCAAACGGCATTGTCCCGGTCGTAACTGGCTTCAACGGTGCAACCGAAGATGGCCGCCCGACCACACTAGGCCGAGGCGGGTCTGACTTCTCGGCCTCGATCCTGGCTGCTGCGCTGGAAGCGGCCGAGCTCTGGATCTGGACTGACGTGGATGGCATCATGACGGCCGACCCTCGGCTCGTCTCGGATGTGGCTGTTCTCGATCAGGTGACCTACGCCGAGGCAGCCGAACTTGCTTACAACGGGGCCAAAGTGTTGCACCCGAGAACGTTGGCGCCGCTTGCGGAAAAGCACATACCGGTGTGGAGCAAGAACAGCTTTGCCCTGGACAAACCCGGCACACGCATTGTCAGCAGCTTTGATGAACCAAGAGGCGTGCGTGCGGTTACCTCTATGTCTGACGTGGTGCTTGTCTCCATGGAACCGGCCAGCGCCGTGCTGAGCGGCACACGGGTCATGGCGCGTTCACTCGACGCATTAGCCTTAGCAAACGTAGAGGTGCTGGTCTTTAGCAGCTCCAGCTATCGGCAGAGCTTCTGCTTTCTGATTCGCAAACACGACCTGGATGCTGCGCTCGGTGCACTTGGTTCTAATCTGTCGATTGAACTTGCGCACGGTTACCTGAAGCCGATTGAGGTAGACGAGAACGTGGGCTTGTTAGCAGTTGTGGGCGAGGGCATGCGCGGGCTGCCGGGTCTGGCCGGCAGAGTGTTCACGGCTATCTCGCGCGAGCGCATCAACATCATCGCGATTGCCCAGGGCTCCAGCGAGATTACCATTGGGATTGTGGTGCGCCTGGATGGACTGGAGCGTGCCGTAAGGGCGGTGCATGCAGAGTGTCATTTGGGACAGCCGCACCTGGCCGCCCAACTGCAGTAAGCGTCAGGCGTGCGCCGTTAGAACACGTAGGCGGAACGGAATGTTCTCAGCGCCAAATTCGGTTGCCAACAGATCGGCGACTTCGTCCAGATTGCGTTGCGCAAAGCCAACGATAGAAGGGCCGGCGCCGCTGAGACAGACTCCAAGCAGATCGGGATGTTGCAGAGCAAGAATACGCTGCAGGCCGGGAACCAAATGTTGGCGGTAAGGCTGATGGAGCCGGTCAGTGAGCGCTTCGCGAAGTAACGAATAGTCCCCCGACTGAATGGCGTGCAGCAGCAGGGACAAACGCTGAAGATTAAAAACAGCATCGTCCCGCGGAATCGTTTCTGGCAACACCTCCCGGGAGTGAAGGGTAGAGAGCGCATACTCGGGAGTCAGCACAAGAAGCTTGAGCTCCTCAGGCCAATCGATTCGCACAGCCGTCACTGAGCGGTCAGGCAACTGGCAACTACAGGTGAGTCCACCGAGCAGCGCGGCGGCAATGTTGTCGGGATGATTTTCCAGCGCACAGGCAGCGTTGAGCAGACCTTGAGAGGAAAGCGGACCGGCCATTAGTTCAAAGAGGCGCAAGCCGGCAACGGTCGCGGCAGCACTACTGCCCAAACCGGACTTCATTGGAATCTGCGAATCCACCGTCACGTGCAGCGAAGGAAACGGCAGCCGGCCTTGGTTTGCAAGAAAGCGGAATGCACGCTCAATGTAGTTCTCGCCGTCAAGCGGCTGGTTGCAGAACGTGAACCGCAGCTCTCCTGTGCCGGAAGTTGTGGTGACGCGAAGGCTGAGGTAAAGCTGAACAGCCACCGCTAGCGTGTCAAATCCAGGGCCCAGATTGGCTATCGAAGCTGGCACCCTGATTTCAACATCACGCAGTGCGGTGCCGGTCATGCTGGACTTTGCGCGTGGTGTTTGATGATGTACTCGGTGTCTTTCAGCACATGCCCCGTTAACACAGCAACAACCTTGGCATCACGATCGAGCCGATTGCTTTCCGTCAGTTTGCGGATGCCGGCCAGCGTTGTCGCAGAAGCAGGTTCGCAGCCGATGCCATCACGGCCGATCACGCGCTTGGCTTCCCCAATCTCTTCGTCCGTTACATCCAGCACCAGGCCGTCAGTAAGGTGAATTGCTTCAACCGCCTTCCGCCACGACCGCGGATTGCCAATACGAATGGCAGTGGCAACCGTCTCGGGATGCGCTACTGCTTCGAGTTCAAGACTGCCTGCAGCCCACATGCGAGCCAGCGGATTAGCGCCTTCCGCTTGCACAATAACCAGGCGAGGAACCTTGTCTATGAAGCCGAGCTGCTTCAGCTCACTCAGCGCCTTTCCGAATGCAGACGAGTTCCCAAGATTGCCCCCCGGCACTACCAGATAGTCCGGAGCCTGCCAGCCGCATTGTTCCAGCAGTTCGTAAATAGCAGTTTTCTGGCCCTCGATCCGGAACGGATTGATGGAATTGAGAAAGTAAAGCGAAGGGTCGGCAGCCGCAAGCAGCGAGTTCAGAGCATCGTCAAAGCTCCCAGCGATTTGCACAATCTCAGCGCCATAATCCAGCGCCTGCGCGAGCTTGTTAGCCGAAGCCTGACCGGCAGGCAGAAAGACACGTGCGGTCATATTGCCGCGTGCGGCATAGGCAGCTAGGGCCGCAGCTGTATTCCCCGTGGACGCGCAAGCGACTGTATGAGAGCCGACATGCCTTGCCTCCGTCATGCCGGCAGTCATTCCTAGGTCTTTAAAAGAGCCGGTCGGGTTCCAGCCGAGATGCTTGAACTGCAGATCGTGCAAGCCGGCCCAAGACGCTGACCGAATGGCCCGCACAAGTGGGAGGTTGCCCTCGCCCAGTGTGACCGCTTCCTCCGGGTAAGGTGGAAGCACTTCGCGAAATCGCCAGACGCCGCTAACATCTTCGGCCCGCCACGAAAGGCGGCGTTGCAGCCAAACATTCTTCAGTTGATCCGGTTCGGCCGGCAACGCGCCGATAACAATCTCCAGCAAGTCGCCGCAGCGAGGGCAAGCTAACGCCCGGTCGTGTAAATCCAAAGTTGCTCCGCAATCGCGAGCGCTGCATCGCAGATGAAACATCAGGCATTAAGAAAGAACGACGCGAAGTACATCGGAGCTAATTTTCTTTACGGTAACATCTGGCCCGCTTACTGTTTTGAAGATCAGTACGGGATACTGACAAATGATCCGCCTGTTTCATGGAGATTAATTCGAAGTCCGCAAATAGTCTGAAAGTAGTGGTCGCCACCACTGTGGCTCTTTCGTTTATCAGCTACTGGCGAGGCGCGGCAATTGTCCTAAGTGACCTGGCCTCTTCCATGTTTTATGCCGGCGGCATTGCTGAGCAGGCAATCGGGAAGTCGGCTGCCTGGTATGTGCTGGGCGTGATGATCTTCAGCTTTGCCGTGCGCTCTGTTTACATGGAGAGCTGCGGAATGTTCGTGCGCGGCGGTGTGTATGTGGTGGTGCGCGACAGCATGGGCCCCATCATGGCACGGTTATCGGTCTCGGCACTGGTCTTCGATTACATCCTGACCGGGCCTATCAGCGCTGTCAGCGCCGGGCAATACCTGGGAAGGCTACTCACCGAGTTGCTGGGCTATGTGCACATCAACTTCTCTATGAGCCCGAATCTCTTTGCAGCTCTCTTCAGTATGGTGGTGACCATATTCTTCTGGCGCAGCAACATTAGAGGGCTCGAGGAATCCAGCAGCGCTGCTCTTAGAATCATGCAGATCACGACTGTAATGGTCGTCATACTTCTGGTCTGGTGTCCCTTGACTATCCTTCTGCATGGAAGGTGGACGTTGCCGCCTTCTCCGATACCGAGTCACGTGGTTCTTACTAATGAGTCTCTAGGCTGGTTCAAAGGGACAAGCTGGCCGACCATCCCCATTATGGTGGTGATCATCGCCTTCGGACACTCGCTGCTCTCCATGAGCGGCTTTGAGACGCTGGCGCAGGTCTATCGCGAGATTGCTTCGCCGAAGTTGAAGAACCTGAAGATTGCCGGCAACATCGTCTGCTACTACGCCATTGTTTCAACCGGGGTGATTACGCTGTTCGCGGTGATGATTATTCCGGATGCCGAACGTAAGCAGTATGTAGACAACCTGATTGGCGGTCTGGCGATGAATTTGGCCGGCCCGGAACTGCTACGGCTAAGCTTTCACATTTTCGTTGTCATTGTCGGCGTTCTCATTCTCTCGGGCGCGGTGAATACGTCGCTGATTGGCGCAAACGGTGTGCTGAACCGGGTTGCCGAAGACGGCGTGCTCTTGGACTGGTTCCGCAAGCTGCATCCTAAGTTCGGAACGACGTTTCACATCATCAACATCATTACGGCGCTGCAGCTTACCACCATTGCCCTAAGCGGTGGCAACTTGTATCTGCTGGGCGAAGCGTACGCTTTCGGGGTGGTCTGGAGTTTCGCGTTCAAAGCGCTTGGTGTGCTGGTGCTCCGATTCCAGCGGACCGATCAGGAGTACAAGGTTCCCTTCAATATTCGTGTCGGTAATGTGGAGCTACCGATTGGCCTCACCGCGACAACGCTCATCCTGCTGGTGACAGCCATCGTTAACCTGTTCTCCAAGCAATATGCAACCATCTACGGAATTGCATTCACCATAGCTTTCTTTCTGCTGTTCACCATTTCAGAGAACATCAATGCTCGCCGACATATTTCCAAACATGACTCTCATTTGGAAGAGTTCAATCTTGCGCAGCAGCCGCGAGTAGAGGCAACCTCTCTGCATGCGCGTGCCGGGTGTGTGCTGGTAGCCGTCCGCCATACCCACAACCTGCAGCACCTTCGTCGAACGCTACAGAAAACGGATCTGCGGCGGCACGACATAGTGGTGATGACCGTGCGGTTGATCGGGCCTGATAGCGAATACGCGCTTACCGGTGAGCAAGTCTTCGGGTCTGACGAGAGAGAACTGTTCACCGCCGTGGTCAACGTGGCGGAAAAAGAAGGCAAGACGGTGGAACTGCTGGTGGTGCCGGCGATTGATCCCTTTGCGGCCGTGGTGGAAACGGCGAGCAATCTTAAAGTCTCACGGCTGGTGACGGGCGTTTCCCTGCGCATGAGTTCGGAAGAGCTGGCGCGCAGAATCGGTTTAGCCTGGGAGAAGCTTCCCGAGCCCCGGCATCCATTCTCGCTTGAGATCATTACGCCTGATCGTCCCTCCATGTTCGTAAATCTAGGGCCGCATCCGCCCCGACTCTGGCCTGAAGATGTAGATAAGCTGCACGATCTGTGGCTGCGTTTGAGCGCAGACGATGCGCTAGGGTCGAAGCTGCATCACAGGGACATTGTGGGGCTCGCGCTACGGCGGCTCGATAGCGAACTAAGGGGTCAAGACCGGCAGGCTGTGGTTTCACAACTGGACGATGAACTGCGCCAGCATTCCCGACTGTCGTAATCCTATTGGGAACAGTCAGCCTTCTGTAAGGAAGCTTTCGCCCTCGGCTGTATTACGAAAGTCCACTTCGGCTGCCTGCAGAATATTTACTGACTCGTCATGGGTCGCTGCAACATAGAGCAGAATGTCGGCGATTGCATCGGTAGCGCTGGAGTAGTTATCGCTGGTCCGGCTTCGATACAACTTGATAATCTGTTCGCCTCGCCGCTTACGTTCTCGAAGGGTTGCCATCGATGGAAGGTAGTAGCCGAAATGCCATATCGATGATACTCCACTTTGAGTTCTCCAACTTCCCGTGCGGCTGGAAGTAGCAACAGGTGTAACCGGAAAGGACGCGTGTTGTCCCACTACCGTGCCCAAACATTATCGATCTAAGCTGGTTGGTTCAACCGCGCCGATAGCCGTGATGGTCCTGGCCCTGTTAGGGCTGGACACTCCAGGGCTGCTGGCTCAAACCGCGTCGCTCACAGAAGTGTTTCACGATGATAACTTCCAGCTGACCGGGGTTAGTGTTTCTAAGAGCGGACGTTTGTTCGTCAATTATCCGCGCTGGTCGGACAAGTACCTGAACGCGGTTGTTGAAGTGATGAAGGATGGGTCGACGAAGCCCTTTCCCGACGGGGAGTGGAACCGGTGGGACTCTAAGCCAGAGACGGCGGCAACGCACTTTGTATGCGTTCAAAGCGTGGTAGCGGATGGCGAATCGCTCTGGGTAGTTGACCCTGCTGCGCCGCTGCTGGCGGCGGTGGTGCCTAATGGTCCCAAACTGGTTCAGATTGATTTAGCCACCGACAAAGTGGTTCGGGTGTTATCGTTCGGTTCGGATGTAATCAAGCCGGGAAGCTACCTCAACGATGTGCGGTTCGATACCAAGCGGCACACGGCATACATGACCGATAGCGGACCGGGCGGCATCGTTGTTGTGGATCTGCAGAGCGGCAAAGCGCATCGCGCGCTGGATGGCATCTCGCAAGTGAAAGTGGAGCCCGGCGTTCAGATTGTGATTAACGGCAAGCCTGTTCTTGGACCTGATGGCAAACCGCCGTCATTTAACTCTGACGGCATTGCGCTGTCGCCGGATGGCCAGTATCTTTACTTCCAGGCGGTAACGGCCAAGCATTTATACCGCGTAAAAACAGCCCTGTTACGCGATGAACCAGGGCAGGCTGCAGCAGCGGTGGAGACGGTAGCGACCACGTTCCCGGTTGATGGGCTATGGATGAACAGTAGAGGACAGCTCTACTTGAGCGATTTACAGGATAATGCCGTGCAGCGCCTCGATCCAAACGGAAAGATAACATTGATTGCGAAAGATGCGCGCCTGGTGTGGCCAGATACATTCAGCGAAGGACCTGACGGCACGCTATACATCACGGCTTCTCATATCAATGAATCGCCACGCTACAACAAGGGGCTAAGCACTCGGAAGCTACCGTACCAGGTGTTTCGGTTTCAACCATAGCCCCGGACGTGAGACGCTACGCGGGCTGCAATTGGACCTTCTTACCTGCGAGAGATAAGTTCTCGCGCACGAAGGTCTCATCCCAGAGATTTGAATTGATGGCAGAGATCCGCGGGTTCTGCAACACCCAGAGATACGCCTTCATCGGAGCTTTCATGTCACCGGGGATGACTTTGTTGATCTTGTCGATACGCCATTGCGGAATGGGCTGCAACGGCTTATGGTGAGTGGCCACGGCGTGAGCAGTTTTCATAGCAATGATGCCCACATCGTTGTTGGTTGCTTCCACAATGGCCTGATCCAGGTAACCGGCGTTGATAACGTTGTAGGCCACCATCACGGCGTCATAGTGGTTCAGTTGGTTTGCCTTGCGCACGATGGTCGCCGGGTCGTTATGCGAGGTAACACCAAGGAAACGCGCCTTACCGGCCTTACGAATGGATTGGAAGGTCTCGTAGATATGAGGGTTGTCCAATTCATCCGCGGTAGCGGCGCCATGCGGACACATCAGCAGATCGAAGTGATCGGTACCTACACGCGATAGGCTGCCATTGATTGAGTCCTCGATGCATTGCCGGAACTTCTGGCTGCCTTCCACCAAATGCGCGTAGTCGGGTCTCATCACGGTACTGAGGACGCTCCCCGGAAATTGATCCTGCTGGCCCGGAAAGTAAGTGATGTAGTAACCCGGTTTCTCGGCGAGGCTTGTCTGCCTGACCTCAGCAACACGCTTCATGATGGCTGCTTGCTTATCGGCGGGCAGGCCCTTGAACACGTCTTCATACATGTGGTTCCGTAAGCGACCGAATTGGCTCACCTTGGTTTGAAGAAACACCTGATTGCGCTTGGCTGAACCGCCAAGAAACTTACCGTAGGCAATTTCGCAGTCGCCATCACCGTAGGCGGGCGCCATGTCCAGATAATTCAACCCCATCTCAAGCGCCAGCTCCAGATGTTTGTAGTTGTCGGAACTGATCGGGTCACCACCTGAGATGACTTCTGAAATCATCAAGTTGGTGCGGCCCAGACGCCGATAAGCCATGCCGCTCTGACGGTTGCGCCACTCTGCATTGGGTGTTGGCTCAGTGCTCAGCTTCGGCTGAGTGCCTGGCCCCGCAGGCGCATTGCTTTGCCCAAGGCTCACTTTTTCTCCCATGAGACCCAAGGCGGTTGTGGTGAACAGAGATGTGTGCAGGAAATTTCGACGAGAGTCTGACGACAAAAGAGCCCTTCAACTTTCCTTTGAATGTTATCAGGCTGCAGGCCAATGCACCGCGAAAGACAAGCTAGCGGAAGGCGAAAGAGGGCTTTAATTCGCAGCGAAATAGTCGGGTTCCGTTCGGGTTGATCTCCTGCCGGCACGTGGCCCAGGAAAGTAACAGGCTTGGGCCCAGCGGGAAGATAATGTTCGTGCCTCCGAGTTCGGCCTCAATGCTCGGTCCTTCAGCGGTGGCAGGAAGTGTGAACTCCATTGTCGAGCCAATAGTCGCGGGAAAAGCCTGCCGCACCAGATCACTCTGCGTAGTCCGACTTACTTCCGATTCAACTAGGAAAGTAACAGTATCAGACCAGTTACGGATTGTAATGTGAAGGTAACGGCCGGGATTAGCAATATTATTGCCTTCAACCTGAGTAAAGACGCAAGGGCCTGAAATGCAGGAGCTACGAACATTGGTGAACTGGTTGCTATTGCCGGCATCATAGGTGACAGACTGAACGCTCGCTCGCCACTTTCCATCAGGCGAACAAACCGATGCTGCCGCGCAAGGAACATTGCCCCGGTTCTGCACCTCAAAGGATCTGACGATGCTTCCGATGTTGATGGTGGCGGTGGCTTTTACGGCGTATCTGATCTTTAGGTTTGTGATGTTGAGAATGGGACCGTCATACGTCGGGTCGCTCGTGTCCAGTTTAGTTGTTGGAAGCCGAATGACAAAGAGGCGGTCGAAGTTAGCGGGCGAGAACTGAACTGTTTTGTAGTCAGGGTGAGAGGCGGTAAAAGCTACCGTCTCTTTCGGCCGGTATGGAATCGGCCCAAGCTTAAAATAGCCGGAGGCGCCTGAGTGCGTGACCACCACTCGCTTGCCGACGCTGGCTCTGACCTCCGCATCGATGATTGGAACCTGCTTTCGCGGGTCCGGGTCTTCCACAAGCACGACTCCGGTCAGAGTTATATCGGGCCGTATTGGTGACAGGTAAACGTAGAGCGCGCCTAAAACTACAGCGATCAAGACGCTTACAAGAAGCAGCGCGATGCGCCTCCTCCTTCGATTCAACGGTGTATTCCTGCCTTGTTTAATAGCATGGCAGAGATGACCGCAGAGCCCGAATCCAGTAGCTTCGGGCCCCTTGAAGGAACTGAATAACGGCTAGGGAAGCATCAAGCCGCCGGTTACGTCGAAGATGCCGCCGTTGATGAATCGGGCATCGTTCGAGGCGAGGAAAACGTACATCGGCGCGAGCTCAGCTGGTTGGGCAGGGCGCTCCATCGGATTGGTCTTGCCGAAGTCTTTCACCTTCTCCGCAGGCATAGTTGCCGGAATCAGGGGAGTCCAAACCGGTCCGGGGGCGACGGCATTTACGCGAATTCCCTGCTTGATGGCAAGTTGCGCCAGGGCCTTTGTGAATGTTACGATTGCGCCTTTTGTACTGGCGTACGCCAGCAGACTCGGGGTAGGTTTGTAGGCTTGAACCGAGGTCGTGTTGAGGATAATACCGCCCTCTTTCATCTGAGCCAAAGCAGCCCGGCTGAGATAAAACATGGCATTGATATTAGTCCGAAATGTTTTATCCCATTCTTCCGGAGTAAGCTCTTCAATGCTGTCGTGTGACATCTGAAAAGCTGCGTTATTAACCAGGATGTCAATGGCTCCAAGCTCCTGGACAGTTTTATCAACCAGGGCCTGGCAGTGCGCAACTTCTTCGATGGATCCAGCAACGGTAACGGCTTTGCGGCCGGCATCGCGGACCAACTGCGCACTCTGTTCGGCATCTTCGTCTTCATCAAGATAAGAGATCAGGACATCGGCGCCTTCGCGCGCAAAAGCTAGCGCAATAGCCCGTCCGATTCCGCTATCGCCACCGGTGATCAGGGCCTTCTTACCTTTCAGGCGGCCGAAGCCCTGGTAGGAGTCTTCGCCATGATCCGGCTTGGTACCCATCTCGCCCGTCGTACCCGGTTCTTTGCTTTGCTTGGGCTCCGGAAAGGTTGGCTTCGGTCCTTGCGTTCTGGGGTCGGTCGTTGTTTCTACGGGCATTTAGTTGTTCCTCTGTTAAGGGACAAACTGTGGTCTTAGTTAGTTACCTGTGCCGTCAACGACTGTAAATACTGCCTACATACCTGCTTTAACAAATACCCGATCTGCCGCAGCAATGGAAGCGTCTTTCTCCAGAACACGAACCTTTACTGGTTGTAACTCCGACTTCTTTTGTGGCGCGACTTCAAAGCGGAGAATGTACTGGTTACTTAAACTCTCCTGAATTTCGCGAAGATACGGTGAGAAGGATACGGGCGCGCCGAAGCCCAGATAGTAAGATTCGCCGCCAGTCTCCTCAGATAGTTGCGAGAGGAAATTCTGCCCGGTGTTCTGTAGCCAGTAGGAGTGCCCGGAGTGGCCGGCGCTCGGGCTGTAGATTGTGTACACGATCACACCTGCCCTTTGCGCATCAGAAATGCCGCGGTTCACGTATGGGTTGTCGGGAGCAAACCCGCCGCCCAGACCTTCGATACCGCTGCTGATCATAATTACTTCGCGCCGCTCGGCACCCACCGGCCAACCTTTGATTGCATCCGAGAGCGAATCATAGGGACTGACATCAACGCCGCCCTGACCCAAGGTCAAACGGATTGTGTTGGCAGCGGCTGCATGATCGCGCGTGAAGGGAGCAACCATCTGATTCGTTCCATTGCGCATGTACCCAACAGCTACTTCAGTGCTCTGCGGAAGAGCAGTGACAAAGTCTTTCAGCGTACTAATCTGAGTGTCAAAGCTGGTGCCGGACGAATCGTCAATCAGGAGCAGCAATTGCAAACTTCCTCCGTTCTCCCCGGCCTTCGCCAGATTGGTGACCCGGCTTTTCTCCTTGCCCATGTTGACTGTGATGTCGTTTGGTTCGACTGGTGGAATCTGTCTCCGCGCTTCGGCTCCAACGTAACTACCATGCTGGCGGATGTAGAGGGCGGCGAAGACTGCTTCGCAACGGCATTGATGGTGAGTAAGAGGCAGCACGCGCTTAGGGTCGCAACTCTAATCAGCTTCATTTGATAAAACCTTCTCTGCGAGAAGAAGCTTCGTTTAGATGAATACCGCAGCCTTCGAACAATGGAGGGCGCTTTCCGTGTGACTTCTTCGCTGCGCAGTTCCTTGAAGCGAAGTGACCAGATGCGTTTCCAGCTCTCTTGCCCTTACGGCAGCGGTGTGAAACTCCAACGTTCGCCTTCTCGCCTTTTCACTGATTTGATGCCGCTTTTCCAATGGCAGTTGCAGGTTGTCGGTCACATCACGCGCACTGCGTACGGGAAGTATCTCTGAACCAACGCGGAAGACAGAGTCGAGTCCGGGCCATATGTCCGTCATGATGGGGACGCCACACGCTGCTGCTTCGAATAGCCGGACACTTGGCGAGTAGCCTGATCGCACCATGTCACGACGGGTCAGGTTCAATGCAAACCGCTGCGAGTTGTACCATTCCCGGTGATCACTTGCAGGAAGATGATCAAACCGTCTCACGTTTTGCGGCCAGTATATGTTGTCAGGATATTGCGGCCCGGCTACGGCAAAGTGTTTCTCCGGATTAAGGCGGGCAACATCCAGCAAAAGTTCTTGCACGGCGGGTTGACGATCCTCAGCATAAGTACCCAGGTAGGCTAAATCCCACTCGGGCCGGCGCGGCTCCGGATAGTACAGTGTTGGATCGACTGAACAGTAAAGCGGGCGGGCGCAAGGCGAGTGAAGCTGCTCCTGCAGATAAGTGAGCGTGGGCCCGCCGGTAAACGAAAGATAGAGGTTGTACTTACTAACCAGCGCACGGGAAAGGTACTCGCACTTACCGGCCCCTAGATTGGTAAGAGTAACCGGGGTGTCGATGTCATAGAAGACCTTCAATCCGGGGGCTGATCTGGTAACCCATTCTCCAACAGCAATGCCGTCCGGAACATAAGACCCGACAACCACAAAGTCAGCTTCTGCGATTGTTCGCGCATATTGCTCGCGCAATTGTTCAAGAGATTCGTACAGCCCGATCTGGCAGTAAGGGAGTTGTTCAAATTCGCGATTGCCGGCATACCAGGGAACATTGCGCTCCAGAAAAGTAACCCGGTGCCCCAGGCCGGCAAACTCCTTCAGCAGCGCCCGATAGGTTGTGGCATGACCGTTGCCCCAGGTTGAGGTTATGGTCAAGCCCAGAAAGACGCCCTGCAACTGTGGCTTGCTCAAACCGGTATCTCCTGGCCGGCACATACGCGCGCGACGGCTTCCTGCAGGGCAGCATCGACCAGGACGCCACGCTGGGTGTAGGTATGGTCCCGCAAGACCTTGGCGCGAGCTGCCTCACCCATGGCACGGGCACGCGCAGCGTCGACCGATTGAGCCAACTGTGAGACTTGTTCGCCGCTCTCTGCCACTAACACTTCGCGCCCGGGCTCCAGAAAGGTCTCGATGCCTTCCCAAGCATCGGTCACAAGACAAGTGCCGGCGCCGGCAGCTTCGAAGACGCGGGTTGCCGGAGAGAAGCCGTAACGCGCCATGCTGTCGCGGCTGATGTTCAACACCAGGCGAGCAGAACAGTTGAAGGCGTTGTGATCGCGTGTGTAGACATGGCCGAGGTAGGCAACGTTGAGCGGGATGGCTTTGTCCGCCCAGCCATTACCGCCCAGGACGAAACGCTTTCGCGGAGTGAGAGCGGCCGCTTTGAGGAAGAACTCTTCCACTCGCGCCTCGCGGTCTGGGAGGCGGTTGCCCAAGAAAGAGACATCGCCGGCAAAGCGTTCGTCGAAAGCTACCGGATAGTGAACGTCGGGATCGAAGGCGTTGTAGATGGCGATGCATTCGCGCGCGCCCCGGAGCTTGTATTCATCAGTAACCCGCTTGCCGCCGCCGTAAGTAAGCACAAGGTCGAACAGCGGCAGGGCACGGTGGAACGGATCGTCTGGATGACTCTGAATACGCTCCAGCGTCGCCGGCGCATCAACATCCCAGAACACCTTGCAGATCGGTTCACGAATGGAACTGATGCTGGCTTCCAGCACGTCGTCCAGCACGCCGACCCCGCTCGCTTTCACGATGACTTCGCATTGGGCTGACCAGGCAAGATTGCGGTTGAGGCTGTTTTGATCCTGGGGATCGTACACCACGATACTGGCCCACTCCGGGTCAGGGATGTCGCGATGCTGCTGCCGCCCGTAAGCATCGGGCTCGAAGAATGTAATCGCATAGCCGCGCTGAGCCAAGGCACGCAAAACGCCGCGGTAGTAAGTGGCTGCTCCGTTCCAATAAGCAGAGACGAGGCTGGAACCCCAAAAGGCAATTCTCACTGGCAGAGTCCGCCGTAGATGCTGAGTAATTCATCCACCCGATGAGCACAAGTGTGGCGCGTCCGAATGGTCTGGAGGCCACTCTCGCTCAGGCTTTGCCGGAGCGAAGCATCGTTACTGACGTCATGCAAATGACCACGCATCTGTTCTCCATTTTGCGCCATAAGGAAATCTTTGCCCACGCGGAAAAGCCCTTCACTGTCATGCCAAGGCGAGGAGATCAAGGGTATGCCACAGGCAAGCGCCTCAAAGGGGCGAATGGTGGGGATGCCGGGCAACTGCTCCACGTAAGGTCGGCGGGGCACATGAAGCGTCATGGCGTAGGCGGCGAAGACTTCCGGAACCTGGTAATTGGGCAGCCAGCCGCCGTAAGTGATACCGGCGCTCTCCAGTTCGCGCAGCGCAGTTGGAGGGTAACGAACGCCGTGGACGCGCGCTGTCAGTTTAAGGCTTTTTACCGGGCCGAGGA
Source organism: uncultured Bryobacteraceae bacterium (assembly GCA_964248405.1). GTDB lineage: Bacteria > Acidobacteriota > Terriglobia > Bryobacterales > Bryobacteraceae > Bog-105. Next base: position 59,331 of record CAXTYH010000021.1, on the reverse strand, counting down.
AGTATTCGCGCAGTTCCTCGGTACGCTCCTCGTCACCCCAGTTTCCAATCCAGACCAAGTCGCCGGCCTTTGAGTCAGCGTTCTGCGGGCGTGGGTAGAAGACCCGCGTATCGGCAGCTTCATGCCAGACATGAACCTGGCGGCCCCAGCCTAAGCGCTCATACGCTTCGCGCAAGGAAGCGCCATACGCGAGCACGCCGTCATAGTGAGTGAGATCGAAGCGCGAAAGTTCATGGGGCGCGGTAACAGCCCGATGGTGCGTGTCATGAAAGAGCAGCTTGAAATGATTGTTTCGCGAACGCCACAGCCCTGCTTGCGAGACAATCTCGGGCGCGTTCCACTCGTGCACAATCGCCAGGTCGACACCGTCGAGCCACTGGCCCCATTGCAGGTTATGCGATTGATAAAGAGTGCTGCGAAGAGGGGGAAACCGCTGCTCGAAGTCTTGGGTACCCGCGGGACCACCATCGGCTAGGAGGTTCGCACGGCTCCAGCTGTCTTCCGGTTCGTAGACCTGAACGCAATGGCCTCGCGCCTGGAGTTCAGCAACAATGCCGCGCAAAAAATGAGCGTTGCCGTGATTCCAATCCGAAAGCAGGGAGTGATAAAAGAGCGCAATGCGCAGCTTCATGCGGCCACGCTTCGGGCATTGAGCAGATCTGTATAAACTTGCCGATACCGTTCGGCGAATGAGGTTTCGCTGAACTCGAGGGAGCGGGCGCAGGCAGCAGCGGCTAAGCGTTCACACTCGTCGATGCTGACTGAGAGCCGATTGATTGCGGCAATCCAATCGCCCGGATCATGCGGGTTGAGGAAGAGAGCCGCGCCATTCCAAAGCTCCCGCGCGCTGGCAGTATCGGCCAGCAGGAGGCAGCACCGGGCGCGTGCCGCTTCCAGAATGGCCAGGCCGAACGGTTCATACAAGGCCGGGTGAGCGAAGAACTGGGCACGACCCATCCAGCGCAGCACCTCCCTGTGAGGCAGTTGTCCTAAGGCATGCAACCGTTCAGATGCCCCAGTTGACGCGTGTCCAACCAGATAGAACGGCATCTTCGATTCCCTAGCAACCGCACTCAGTAAGCCTACGTTTTTCGCTTTGTCCCAGAGCCGTCCGGCGGCGAGGGCGATCAGTTCTTTGGGCCGGGGGGCGGCCGTTTGAAAAGCGAGTCCGTTGTGAATGACCGCGATCTTTCGCTCATCAATTCCGTAGATGCCGGCGATCTGAGCAGCCATGAAGGCGGAAGGAGCAACAATTCGGTCGCAAGCTTGAAGACCGGCCTGAACGCGCCGCCGATAGCCATCCCACTCCGAAGGCGCCTCGCAGCCGTGCACCGCCCGCCACCATGACAGAACACAGGAGTGCGCAACGATGAGGGTCGGCACATCCCAGGAAAGCGCGGCATGACTGTATCCGTTCAGATGGAGGATGTCAGGATGAAATTGCCGCGTCAGCTTCTGTAACCAGGCACCGGCAGCGTCTACATCCGGCCAGGGCTCAGCCATCCACTCGAGCGCGAAATCACTCTCGGCTAGTTCGACCGAAGCGGGCAGTTCAGCGCGTTGCGAAGCCGACGGCCGCGGCCCCATGGTGGCGACCAATACAGCGACGTTATCTTGCACCAATGCATGCGCTAACGCAGCCGTGTACTGCCAAACTCCACCCACTGCATCAGCGGTCAGCACCATGCGCTTCAGCTGCCTGGAAGCAGACACAACGCTAACGGCCCTGGCCTGCAATCTCCAGCTCGATCAAGGCCTGAGGGCGCTTCTCCTGTATGTCGCTGAACGAATCGAAGCCATTCAGATAGGCGGCATGGGCCCGCTCCCAGGCATCGTCGTCGGGTGCACCCCACATGCGCGTGTACTCAGGCGAACCGGGGTACGGGAACAGCGGCACGGGTTTGTTTGCCCACACACCGTAGAGGTCCAGATTGCGACGCCAACTTTCCACAGTATCCGCATCATCGCCTGTCATCGCCAGCAGGTTTGCCTGAACGAAAGGGACCAGGCGCTTGGCGTAAATCAGACGGTCAGACAGTTCGTCGGTGGTCAGCTTGCACTTCTTGTCGAGAAGCGCACGCCCACTCTCAGTGATGCTTTCCACACCGGCTTCGATGGAGACGCAGCCCGCCTTTGCCAATGCTTCCAATGCTTCTTCGCTCCACAGATCGATGCGCGTCTGTACGCCCAGCTTGAACTTACGCTCGGCAAAGCTATGGAGCAGAGGCAGGTCGGGAAGAAAGATCTCGTCGATGAAGTAGATGTACTCGATACCCTGAGCGAGTAAGCCGTCGAGTTCTTCCAGGATGACCGAGTGCGGGCGCTTGCGGTAGTTATTGCGGAAATTGTCCTTCGCGCAAAAAGTGCAGTGATAAGGGCAACCGCGCGAAGCTTCCATCTCCGCACCTGGACCGGTTGGAGCATTATCGAAACGGTGATGGTGATGACCGTGGCGCTTTACGTACTCATCAGGCCAATGCAGCGCGGGCAATGCTTTCATGTCGGCGGCCTGATTGGGGCCTCGTACAACAAGGCGATCGCCGTCGCGGAAGCAGATTGATGCCGCCTCCCTGCCCTGACTTGCCAACGTGGGCAGAACCTCTTCGCACTCGCCCAGCACCACGTAATCCGCGTCGAGCTTTCTAAGGGTGGCCCGCGGCGTAGTGGACCCGTGCGGCCCCACGATGATGATCTGGCCCGCAATACCAGACAGCGCCTGGCGCAGCTCCTGAGGCACTCGCAATTCGGGCGGAGCACAGCGCCAGAACAAATAACTGGGCGCAGTCGTGATCACAGTGAAATCCGGCTGGAACGCACGAACGCGAGAGACGACGTCCGATTGTGTCAGACCGTCGAGTTGACCGTCGATCAACGATACTTCGTGTCCGCCGCTTTCTAGTAGAGCCTTCGAGTAGCCGAATTCGAGCGGCAGATGCGGTTCGCGGCAGCCAAAGTAAATGGAGCCTTCGAAGCTCCAGGCAGGGTTCACCAAAGCAAATCGCATCAGGCTACCTGCACCTCCGATTGGGCGACCAGCGCAGGGCGTTGCAAGTACCAATCGCGTAAAGCACGCAAGCCTTCCTGGATGCTGGTGCGGGGCGCCCAGCCAAGTCTGGCGCTGATCTTACCCGTATCGGCTACGTACCACCTCTGATCCGCCAGGCGCTCAGCGCTCCACTCGATCTCTACAGGGTGACCCACGAGTTCGCCGATGTCGCGCAGCAGTTCCAGCAGGCTGGTACTGTTGGCCGGGCCGCCGCCAAGATTGAAAGCTTCGCCCCCTGCCAGCGCCATATTGTCGAGAGCCTTGCGCATGGCCGAGACAAGATCGCCAACGAAGAGCAGATCCCGAACTTGCCGACCGTCGCCGAAGATAGTGACCGGTTCGCGTTTCATAGCTTGTCGAATGAAGTGGGCGACCCAGCCCTGGTCTTCCGAGCCCAACTGATACGGCCCGTAGATGCAGCTCATGCGGAAGACAGTAGCCGGGATGTGGAACGAGTGCGCATAGTCGAGCACATACTGATCCGCACTCCCTTTTGAGCAACCGTAGGGAGAGAGGAACTCGAGCGGTTGATCCTCACCGGCGCCGTGCTCGGCGAACTGTTTGCTTTGCGGCTCCCATCGTGAGGCACGCCTTTGGAGACCGATGGCCCCCAGCTTCCCATAGACTTTGTTGGTGGAAGTAAAGAGCACCGGGATTTGCGCCCCACTACGTCGCACTGCCTCCAGCAACCGCATAGTGCCCAGGAGATTGGTTTCCAAATCCGCCATGGGATTGGCAAGGCTGGAAGTCACCGCTACCTGCGCCGCCAAATGATAGACCACCTTAGCGCTTTCCACCGCGTGCTCCATGTCGTCCGAAGACTGCACGTCGGCTTGTGTAAAGCGCAGATCACGGCCATACATTGCCTGCAGTTCTGAGATGTTGGACGCTACGCCGTCGCGGCTAAGGTTGTCGAAGATATGAACCGGCTGCCCTTCAGCCAGATAGCTGCGAGCGACGTTGGTCCCGACAAAACCTGCGCCGCCAGTGATCAGTATGTCCCGCCGCTGATCTGCCACTTAGACCACCAGCCCGCGCGAGACAAGTTCGGCACGCATTTCATTAAAGCGGTCATGCGCTGTCTGCTGGTCGAGCCACTCGGCTAAGCTGCGCATGCCGGATTCGAGACCGACCCGGGAAGTGAAACCAAGAACCTGGCGAGCTTTGCTGATGTCAGGAAAGCAGTGGCGAATATCACCGACACGATAGTCGCCGGTGATTTCGGGCTCCAGTTTCAGGCCCATCACTTTTGAGAGGCGCCTTGCTACGTCCGAAACCGTTACGCTTTCGCCGCTGCCAACATTCAGGACAACATCTTGTGCGCCCGGCGCTTCCAATGCCAGACGGCAGGCCAAAGCGACATCGGCTACGCTTACGAAATCCCGCAGCTGTTGACCGTCTTCGAAGATGATGGGACGTTTGCCATTGAGCAGGCGGGAAGCAAAGATGGCCAGTACGCCCGTGTAAGGATTCGACAGCGACTGGTAAGGACCGTAAGCATTGAAAAAGCGAAGAGCAACCGTGGGAATGCCGTAAGCGCGTCCCATGATGAGGCACATCTGCTCCTGATCGAACTTCGAGAGAGCGTAGATGGATGCAAGCGAAGGCTGTTTAGTCTCAGGCGTGGCGACCGGTTTTAACGGCTCACCGTCAGGAGCAGTCATCTCCCACTGATGAAGCTTCAACTGGCTTGCGGTACGAGCGGCGGTTGCGTAAGGAGTGCCGTCTCCTTTCACGTAGAGACCCTCGCCGTAAACGCTCATACTGGAAGCAACAATCAACTTTGTAACTGGCTGCTTGACCAGACGCTCCAACAGGACAGCCGTGCCCAAGTTATTGACGCTGGTATATTCGGCTACCTGATACATGCTCTGGCCGACGCCGACTAATCCAACGAAGTGATAGACAGCTTCTACGCCGGAGAGCGATTCGTCTACTACCTCCGGGTTGCGGACGTCGCCGAGAATAAACTCTGCATCCTTGTTCAGATACCCTGGCCGCTTCGGTTCTGGGCCATGTACCTGAGTTACCAGGCTGTCGAGCACGCGGACGTGGTACCCAGCTTCGAGTAGCTCGCCTGCTACATGCGCCCCAATAAATCCAGCACCGCCGGTAATAAGAACAGTCCCTTTCATTTTCAGTTAGATCCTCTTCTTACCGCTGCGTGTGGACTTAGGTGATCTTCATGCAAAGCTTTGTACCTGTAAATAGGATAGAAGCATGTGGAGAGTCATTGTTACTACTTACCTGTAACTAGACCTTAATATAGCCAGCAATACTACGTGCATTAGCCGCAACAATACTTTCGTGTCATCGCGGCACAGAACTCGGCAAACTCCTCAGGATGTGCCGGAGGACTGGTGTGATGGGGCCGAATGCCCTTATTTTCCGGGGTAAAGCAGTAAGTAAGAGTAACTTCAAATGGCTGGAGCAGGCTCATCTGACGGTCGAACCATCGCTCAGCATCAGGGCGCAGATAGTCGGCCCAACTCAGTCCGGTACGAAGCTTCTTGACTCCTAATTCCTGCAAATGCGCCACGCCGGCTTCGAGACGATGATCCTCAAAATGAAACCACTGACAGATGCCCATGGCTGGAGCATAGTGTTTGAAACGCCGGGCCGCCAGTTTGGGCTCACCATCTTCACGGTACAGACCCATATAGAAATGCCGGTAGTAGGAAGAGCCTTCACTCTCACGATGGCGGGTAGTGGCGGGCCATGCTTTTGGCAGATCGAACAAGCTGTACCAGTAGACATGATCCAGGCTGGGCAGCAGCAGTTCGGCTGTTTTTATAAGACCGAAGTCTTGCACCTCTTCAGCGCCGAAAGAGGACGCGCCGACTTCGGAAACCCAGATGGGCTTCGCCGTAACAGCTCGAATTTCAGCAATCTTGTCGGGCCACTCGTTGATGGTCCAGTGGTTCCAATCAAGCGGAAACCCATGCACGGCAACTACGTCAACCGCGTCCAGGGCTCCCCGCGCTTCCATGCGTTGGACGAAGGCGGGATCAATGGGCGAGATGCCGCCCAGAATCTTCGGCAAACCGGCAGACTCGGCTTTGATGGCGGCTCCGGCCAACTTGACCATCTGTGCAAATGCTGACCAGTCGCTGTCGATCTCAAAATCCCAGTGCGACATGTTGTTGGGCTCGTTCCAAAGCATGACGGCTTCAATCACGCCAAACCTGCCGGCAAGGGGTGAAGTTCGGCGTCCGGATTACAGCGGCAGATCAAGACTTCCTGTTCGGGGGCATCGACGATTCGAAAGCCGGCACTGCGCAGCACAGCTTCGGCACAGGCTCGATTGGGCACCCACCAGTTGGTGCAGTCGCCTGAATAGTCCTTTTCAATAAAGTGCATCTTCGGATAGCCCGGATGGTCGAACATACTTGTTTCCCAAAACGGGTAATCGTCTTCGATATGCGGCTTAGTGCGGCTGCCCCGCATCATCGATTGAAAGACAAACCAGTCTTTCGCTACGTGCTGCCGCAGAAGATCGAGCGCCAGTAATGGATAGCGCAAATGATAGAAGACACCCATGTAGAGAACCAGATCAAAGCGCTCGCGGAGCTGGCCTACCTCGTAGACTGAGAGCTTGCGGAAGTCAATGTCCATACGCAAGACTTTGGCAGCGTAGCGGGCCTGCGCCAGATAGTCTTCATCGTGATCGATGCCCAGCACACGGGCGGCGCCGCGGCGCTTCATCTCAATTGAATAGAAGCCTCCGTTACAGCCGATATCAAGTACCGTCAAGCCGGTAAGATCAGCAGGAATAGCGTGCTCGAAGCTCTTCCACTTGAGAGACGGATAATCGCCCAGAAAGTGGTCCGGCGCAGTCTGCACTCCGGCTAGATTCAGATTGTGAAACCATGGGCCGAGCGCAGTAACTCGTTCTTGAATTTCGCTAACACTGAAGCTCTCTGGCAAGCTTAGATTTTCCTCCACCACTATGATCCGTATTTTACTGATCCGTCATGGCGAGACCGACTTAACCGGCCGCGTGTTATATGGCCGAATGCCGGGAGTGCACTTGAGCCCTGACGGTTGTCGGCAAGCGCAGGCCCTCAGCAGCGGCTTGAGGGCAAAGTATACGGTGGATGCTATTGTGTCCAGCCCACTGGAACGAGCTATGGAGACCGCCCGATATCTGGCCGAAGATCTGTCGCTGCCTATCTCAACCGACAACGACTTGCTCGAGCTTGATTACGGCGAGTGGATGGGCAAGACTTTCGTCGAAATACGTGAACAGGATTACTGGGATCTCTACAATCGGCTTCGCTCAACCTCGAGTCCTCCTGGTGGAGAGTTCCTGATGCAAGTGCAAGCGCGGGCTTGGATCGCCGTTCTGCGTATCTTGGAAGAGCACAGTGGCGAGAAGGAAGCGACCGTGGCGGTGGTTTCCCATGGGGACGTTATTCGGGCCTTGCTCGTTTTGTTTTTAGGTATGCCGCTCGATAACATTCATCGCTTTGACGTGTCACCTGCGGGGTTGAGCGAACTAATGTTCGACGGAAGGTACGCGCGAGTGATTCGGGTGAACCAAATTTTCCACTGACCAAACTGGCGACCTGCAACGTTACTTTTGGGTGTTCACAGCAGCAAGATCTTCGGGACGGCCCACATCGCGCCAGTCTCCTTGCAACGGCGAGATGCGCAACTCAAGCCGATCGGCCAGCATCAGCTCTAAGGCTGAAGTAAGTTCATACTCGTTGCGAGCAGTGGGCTGAATCCGGTCCAGGTAGTTGTACAGCACTGGCTGGAAGAGATAAAAGCCGGCACTGTTCCAGCGTGTCAGGGAGGTTCCTTGCGGAGGCTTCTCGACAATTTTGCTAATGCGCCCCCCTACCTCATAGACCGCAGCGCCTTGCCAGGGATCATCCACGTCTTTTACAGCAACAATGGCAGAGGTGGCAGGCTGCTGCTGGAGGATAGCCTCGCAATGGGAGTATTCGGCAGCATCACAGAGTATGTCGCCGTACGTCAGTAAGAATGGTTCCTCACCGGTGAAGGCACGGGCAAGCCGGGCTGCTGAACCTGTTCCGTCAACAGGATCCTGCACTTGAAACTTGATCGGTAGCGAGTATTGGCGAAAGTGCGTTTCAATTTGCTCATGTTGGTAACCAACCACGATGAAAAACTCTGAGATACCTGCGGTTGAAAGCCGTCCGAGAATATGCTCGAGCAGGGGCTTGCCGTTCACCGGCAGCATTGGCTTAGGAATTTGCTCAGTGAATGAGCCCATTCGTTTGCCTCGTCCGGCTGCGAGCACAACTGCTTTGTTCACTCTTGCATTTAACATGCTTGTGACATGCATTCTACATGAGCAGCGCCACGTTCAGAGATTGCGGGAAGGTTGAGTTGAGGCTGGGAAGGAGGATACAGGAAGGAGGTGGGAAGAGCACAGATGTACTCTTCCCGGTTGTAGCTTTAGGAAGCGTAGAGAATTACTTTAGCGATAGTATTGTTGGCATTCAGAGCCTTGCCGTTGGTGATGTCCTGGAGGTACAGAATCATTCCATCGGTGACCCATTGACCGGTCATCATCGAACCTTGCGGGAAGTTAGTCGTGAAAAGCGGACCGCTAGGAGAGCCTACGCGGATCTGGATGTACTGGACGCTGGAAGGCGCGTACCAAGTAATCATGGTCTGCCCATATGTTGCACCATTTAAGTGGATCGGGTTGGGAGTACCAACCATGTAAGCGGTGTCATAACCAGCCGCTGCACTCGAAGCTGTTTGGAACGCTGCCAGCCCATTGACGCCGGCCGGGAAGAAGCCGCCGGAAGAGGCAACGGGGGGCGGGGTGGTAGCAGTTCCGCCGTAAGCCAGATAGAGCACCTGATTGGGGCTTCGAGTCAGGGTCAGCGAGAAGCCGTTTGTGGAAAAGAACTTCACTCCACTGGAGGGAGGGAGGACATCAGCGGCGTCGAGCGCCGGGAGCGTCTGAATCGATTGAGCAGCGATCAATTGGCGAATGGCGCCGACGTGCTCGGCCTCTGTTGCCAAGATACGGGCAGCCGCATTCACAACGGTTGAGTTAGTTAGAAGGTTCGCAGCATAGCCGTAAGCGGTGGTGCCGATATCTTCGAAGATGCGAGCCAGTCTCAGGAACTCGACTTGGCTTCCGAAACCGAATCCAAGAGCATTCAAGTTCAGTGCGGGCCGACTAATATATTGCCCACCCAACTGAGTAATCGTATTTTGGAGGAACGCAACATGGTCCTGTTCGTCTTCCGCCAATTCCAGGGCAACGTTCCTGGTCAGACCGTCGGTGAAGGTTACACGAGATCCGCCGGTCGTTGATCCGGCAGTCCCACTTCCGCCCTGAACGGTGTAGCCCAAAATTTCAATTCCCTGACCCGTTGTGGCGTAGGTGTAGAACTCTGCTTCGAGATACTCAAGATTCAAAGCAAAATTGAGGATGTCGACGTCCGTATATGCTGCCTGGGCTTCCGCCTTTGAGGGCTCGAGCACAGCAGCAGCACCTACCGCCGCACTTGCTATACCGAGATTTCGTACGAAATTTCGGCGATTTGAATTTTTTGCGATTAAGTCTTTAACTACTTCTTCGGCCATTCGTTTCTATCCTTTCAACTTCCCGTGCCGAACCATTTCTTCAAGCTTGGTTTCAACACTCACAGTCCTGCTGTTACCCAATACGGAATTAAGATGCACTTGGATAGCCTTTTTCGTCAGTTTTCTCAAATAATAGTGTTAGGGCGATTAATATGTAAGTGTATGTGCATCGGATGGGATACCTTCGCCTAACTTACCGGTACCCTGCAGTCGAAATACTTCGTGCCGATAGGTTTGCTCCAGCCGGCGTGTCATTTCACGGACATTTCGGTGCTGCTGCACCATAGTACGAGCTCTCGTCGCTAAGTCCTTGCCGTAATTACTGTCCGAGAGCAATCGGACGACAGAGTCAGCAAATTGCTGTTTGTCATCGGCCAACTCGCAGATTTCGCCTGTCGTTGACGTGAGCCCCTCGGCTCCCAGGTACGTTGAAACAGCAGGTATGCCGGAAGCGAAGGCTTCCAGCAGTTTCACCCGAACACCGGACCCGCTTAGGATTGGGCACACAAAAACTCGGTATCGCTCTAACACACTACGCACATCCGGCACGGCACCTAAGAACCGGATGTTCGCATGATTGTTCAGGAGGGTGACGCCCGCCGGTGGATCTGAACCAGCGACATATAAAATCGCGTCCGGCCGTTGCGCAAGAATCCGGGGGAAAATCTCCGTAGTAAACCAGCGTAGCCCTTCGAGATTGGGTAAGTGCCGGAAGCTGCCGAGGAAGAGAATGGACTCGGGCTCGCGACCTTCGGGCAAGAACCGATAGCCAGCAAGGTTGATGCCCGCACGAAGGTCGGAATCAATGCGCCCTCTCAACTGCGGAACGAGTGAAGCAAGATACCTGGCGTTGGCCTCACTACAGACCTGCACACGAGCAAAGTGCTTGAGCAATCGCGGTTCATGAATGCGCATCCGAATCCACTCGAGCAACAGATTCCCTTTCCAGCCACTTGCCTTTATCTGACTTCGCAAAGATTGAACAGAGATATCGTGCTCGAACAAGATACACGGAATATGGCGGAAATTACAGAAGTATTGAGCCAGGACGGTGTATTCCAGTTGGACAACATCAATTTTTTCCCGATATATTGCCCGATGAATAGACCACAAAAGCTCCCGCGACTCAAACTCGCGAAAGGCATTGGGAGTCAGCGTCCACTGGTCATCCAGCAGAATGCCCCGACGAACAAGAAACTTCACTGATTTGCAGATGTTCCGGAAGCGCTCCTGCGCCCCGAGTTGCGACCTGGAGTCGACGAACGAAATCAGATGTAAATTTGTAATTTCCGACAGTTCAGCAATTGCCTCCCGCATGAAAACGGCGCCACCATGTACGGGGGGCTCGATGGGATACGGAGAGACAAACAGCACATTCAATCGTCTTGCTGGTTCAGCAATCGGCGGGTGGAACCGGTCACGATAGTAGCCGGCCAGAGGACGGCGAAATGACTCCTTGTCGGAGATCGCGCGAGTGATGCGGGCATGCCAGCGTGAATTCCAGACTTGCCGAAGCTGCTTCCAGCAGTGCGCCGTCTGCACAGGCGTGCAAGGGTTCTCTTTCACCGGTTTAAATTTGTCAGGCTTTGTCCGGCTGCGAAGCGAAGCACCAATACAAGACCGGAAGTGCTGAAACAGCATCCCCCAATTACCGATATTCTTCCAGCAGTAGAGCAGGGCGTTTTTGCGGATTACTCCCTGAACGAAATCCTTCTTGTATCTGCGTCCAATAGTGCCGCGATGTTCATGGTGGACGACACTGTTAGGTTCGTACAGAATGGACCAACCGCGTGTCCAGGCCAGCCGTCCCAGGTCGGTATCTTCGTAGTAAAAAGGACGGAACAGTTCGTCAAACCCGCCGAGCTCCAGAAATTTGCGCTTATCAACTGCGCTGGAACCACCGCCTGGGTACGCACAGGGAAAAGCCTCCCGAATAGCCGGATCAATATGGTGGGTAACGCCCAGTTGGCCATTCTCCCACCAGGTTTCGGTCAGTCCCGTTTCCTCCCGACGCCGGTTAGGGTCGGAGAAAAAGATTTGCGAGGAAACGGCGAACAGGTGTGGATCGGAGAACTTGTCCAGCAGTGGCGGAAGAAAGCCCGGTTCCACCCGCATATCGTTATTGAGCAGAACCACAACGTCGTTCTGGGCGGCGGCCACCCCGGCATTGCAAGCACCGCCGAAACCGGCATTCTGGCGCATGCGCAGAACCTTTATCTGTGGAAACTGCTCGCGAATGAAGCCGACGCTACCGTCGATGGAAGCATTATCCACCACGATGATCTCGTTGTCTGGATTGCCGGCCAGGGCATGGACGACGGAAGGCAGGAAGCGCTGCAGGAGAGCACGGCCATTCCAGTTAGGAATCACCACAGTTGCGGCGCTGTGATTCGGGGCAGTATCCACCGGCAACTTGCGTTTGCCGAACAAGGCAAAGCAGACGTCAACCGCCAGCAACGACAGGAAGCTGAGGACCAGCAGGACAGGGCTGAGGCAGTAGAGAGCTAAGTCGGGGGCAGTTTCGCAGAGCTGCGACCAGCGTTCGGAAAGGCTGAGGAACGGAGCGCCGCATGTTGCCCAGGTCCGGACAACGAAGGCCTGAGTGTCAGAGGCGAGCACACGAAAAGTAAGCGGTTCGCGCCAGGGACCCAGCCGCAGGAAGCGCCCAATCTGCATCCAGGTAGAGCCGAGCGCCAGTTCGCGCTCCTGCACTAGTACGGTGAGCAGCGACTCAGCTTCCAGTAACTGCGCAGCTGAATCGGCGGCGGCTTGCTCACTGGCTTGCAGCCTCGCCTTTACATCGGTTAACTCCGCGGCAGCCTCGAGATAGGCGTGCTCCCGATCCCGAAAGGCCTCAAGTAGGTCGCCATTCAGGCTGGTCAGCGTGACTCGCTGGTTCTGAAGTTCTTCCAATTCATCGGCAAGAATTTGAGAAGCAGGCGAAGTGCTGAGCCGTAACGGTATCTCGGTCGCAACCTGAGAACAAACGGCTACAAAAAAGCGTGCCTTTTGAGCTGTTGGCAAAGGGTAGGCGTACTGCTCACCCTGCGGATGTAGGCTGCCATCCAGTCGATCTCGCAAAACAACGTCGACACTTCGAAAATTACGCCGAAGAACTTGCAACCAAGCGTCAAGCTCTTCCTGGTCTTGCCCATCGGCCTGTGCTCGCGAGGCAAGAAAAACGCCGTTCGCAGCTAAGATTCGAGAGGCTTCGGCAGCACACTCGGGCCAATCGAAATAACCGACCACTGACTCGAATGCCGTAGCGAGATCGAGGGAGCGGGAGCATATCGGCAGACGGTCTTGGTTCGCGTGGAGGAATTCGATTTCCGGAAATCGTCCGCTCGCAGATTCGATCAGTTCCCCCAGAGGTTCGATCCCGACAACGAAACGCGAGGAGGGATAGAGGAGGCTGGTTCCGTACCCGGCAGCGCAGCCTATATCGATGACAGATTTGCCGGCGGCGAAGGACGTGGCGTACCGGTAGCGCAACAGGTGCTGACCGCGCGGCCAGAAGCGGCCCGGTTCCGACCCGTCCTGACCCACACTAAAGGGAGTGGCCGGGACTAATTTTACGCCAGTACTCAACGAGGCTCACTCCCGGTCAGGAATCGCTGCATGTACTCATGAGCTTACGACCTAAAAGATTGGGGCGGCAAGATTCCCGTCACTGTACCGTTAGTGTACGCTTCCAATCGGTGAGCTGTCTCGTGGAACTAATACGCAATCATATAAAGTTTTAAGCGAGGAACTTAAGAAGTTGCGCTTACGCTGGCTTTGCGTTCCAGTTTACCCCAGCCGACGATTCGGCCCCGAATCGCATACAGGATGCTTTTCCCGAGTACGTAAAGCATGAGCTGGCGATAGTAAATGGTTTGAAAGAAGAGCAGCGCCAAGTCCCACGGCGGCAACTCTTCCAGGGCATAGGCGAGAAAGCCCGTTATCAGCTCCAGTAGGAAAAAAGCGGCATAGTAGAGCAGGATGATTTTCCAATCGCCTGCGATCAGCGACAACAGCATGGCCACTTCGGCAAACGGAGACAGCGCGGCCAGCAGAAGTTGAAAGATCCACACGCTGGGCAGGGCGATGAAACCGAGCGTGCCGTACTTGGGAACGAACAGCGCATCGCGATGCTTCCAGGAAGCCTGGAGAGTGCCGAAGACCCAGCGAAATCTCTGTTTGGCCAAGCTCCGGGTGTCCTCCGGCGCTTCGGTAAACGCAATCGCGTCTTGTTCGTAGTAGATGATGTAGCCAAGTCGCCGGATGGCCAGTGTCAGGTCGGTGTCTTCGGCCAGCGTATCGCTTAGGAATCCGCCACACTGCTGCACCAGGTCTTTACGCCAGGCGCCGACAGCGCCCGGCACCACCGTGATGGCATTGAGAAAGCCCAGCGCGCGCCGATCGAGGTTGAAGCCGTAGATGTATTCGATCGATTGAAATTTGGTGATCCAGCTTTGCCGGTTGCCGACTCGCGCATTGCCGCTAACTGCTCCTACGTTGGGGGTTTTGAAGTGGCGGATCAGGCGCTCGATGGTGCCGGCACGGAACTGCGTGTCCGCATCAACAGCAATCAGAATGTTGTGCTGGGCGACGCTGATCCCTAAGTTGAGGGCAGCCGACTTGCCGGCGTTAGCCTGGGTAAGAATGCGAACTTTGGGGTGTTCGCCAAAGCGCTGGTGCAGTACCGAGAGCGTGCGGTCCTTTGAGCCGTCATCGACAACGATGATTTCAAGATCGCCATAACCGTTCTCGAGGATGGATTCGATTGTCCGGTCAATCACCTTCTCTTCGTTATAAGCCGCAATGAGCACGGAGACGGGCGGGCAGAATTGGGGATCGTACTCGGCGTGGTGGGCTGTCCACTTCTGGAGCACAGCAAGTACACCATATAGGAGCGAGCGGGCAAGGGAAGCAAAGATGGCGGTGAGGAAGAGAATGCCCAGGACTTGACGGAAGCGCGCCTTGATATCGAGCCCACTTCCTTCAATTCTTGCCAGCCGCAGTTCCTTTGCATTGGTCTGCGGCATGACGGAGTTGCGATCGCGAGAAATCAATTCGCCAATGGTTCCGAAGCGATATCCTCGGCTACGGTAATAGTTGATGATCAGCGGAAGTGCAGCAACGGTGGCCTCGCGGTCACCGCCGGCGTCGTGCAGCAGAATAACGTGGGTGGCTGCCTCGTCATGTTCGTTGATTGAAGTCGCAATTTCAGCTTCAGTTTCATCGGCAATAGCCTGTGCTGTAATGCCCGGCTGCCAATCCCGGGGGTCGATGGTCTCTGAAATGGTGTTGTAGCCATAACCCTGGGCGCGCCGAATGGGTTCGATCTCTTCTGGAGTAGTGGGTTCGCTATCGGCGTTATAGGGCGGCCGGAAGAATGTCATTGACCTGCCCAGCTGATTTTCGATGATGCGCTGAGTGGTGCTTAGTTCCAGCTCGGTGCGAATGGGAGAGGTGGCCGCAATATTTGGATGCGTGTAAGTGTGGTTGCCAATCTCATGACCTTCTGCATACTCACGCCGAATCAGGGCCGGAAACTTCTCAGCATTCACTCCAATGACGAAGAACGTTGCCGGGACATTCATCTTCTTGAGGACGTCCAGGATCTGAGGAGTGTAGCGATCATCAGGTCCGTCGTCGAAGGTGAGACAAAGCAGCTTTTCATCGAGCGCGCCTGAGTGGGTGATCACAAAAGGTGTTGGATAGGTTCCATACTGCTCGCCGTAGTAGTCGGCATCCGTTTTGGGTGCAATCACTTCCCGTTTACCTCCGTGCGGGACTTCATCCACACGGACTATTTCGCCACGGCCGTAGTGTCGGGGAGCGCCCTGGTCTGCCGATAGAGCGGTCAGGCGTGAGGTGTCGAAGTGATCAGCGGGCCAGGAGTCGCGCGCCAGAACCTGCCACAGCCCGGGGTCTTCTGCCCCTAAACGCCACAGCCCAACTCCACGGAAGCCATCGTCGTTCACTGCATTGATCTGATTCAGGGCGGAGACGGCATCCAAAAACCAGACCTCGTGCGACTGCCCTCCCATTACGTAGCGGAGCACCGGATTGCCCGTGTCCCCATCCCAACGCACAACGCTCTTGCTCTGGGCAGCGGCGGTCATCACATCACTAAAAGCAACCTCAGCTCCTCCGGTCTTGCCGATCTGCCAGTCATATCCATAGTTTCCAAAGGCAACCACAACCTTGGCAGCGGGCACGAGCTTGCTCACCCGGGTCAACTGGGTTTCAAAGAAGTCCTGCGACGCAACAGGGCCCGGGCTGCTCAGCTCGTAGTGCTCGTCGTAGACCATAGGGACGAGATAATCAAGCGGGGCTGCCAGACTTCGCAGGTCATAGGCATCGTCATCGACCGGCACATCCTGCGAGACCACGTAGCCGTCCTGATGGAGACGTGTGGCGAGGCGGCGTATAAACTCGACCAGCGCGGCGCGGTCGTTCTGTCCTACTTGCTCCAGATCGACATTGACTCCGGCAAAGTGGTGTTCGGCGAGGTTGGAGCGGATATTCTCGATCAAGCTGTCACGGCGCTTAGCATCGTTGAGAATGCGGTGGACGTCTGCGCTTTGCCAGTCACCCTTGCGGAAGTTAGTCAGCATGGCATAGATGGGCAGATTAGCTTGACGCGCGATGCTGATTACGGTTGGATCGCTCTGGTCGTCAATGTCACCGCCGGCGTTTTGCAGGACCAGCCACTCGGGAACCAACTGCGTGAGATGGCTGAGATGGAGACGGAGCGAGACCATGCTGGCCGGATCCCAGTTGACGAAGAAGCCCCATACCAGAGGCTGACCGGCTAGCGGCTTGGATGCGGGCCGAGGATGAATGACTGGGGAAAGCGAACGGACGTAGCGGAGCGGTTTCGACGGTTTTGGAATGCGGTACGGAACGTTAGCGGCCAGCCGCTTGCCCCCAAGGAGGGACAAGCCTTCCAACTGCACCACGGGAGCAACGGCCGGCAAACCCAGCACGGGCAGCTGAGGAAGGCTGATGGCAACCAGCAGAAACAGGGTGGCGATCATCGCCAGCAGGAGAACAGAGACCTGAGCGCCGCGACGAAAGTATCGCCAGCGATTACCGCTGGGATCGTAGAATACGAACGAACCTGAATCTTCTGCCTTCAACTGCGCCTCTCTCAGTTAAGAGTAGCGAGTGTGCCCTTGTTCTCGATGTAAGCTCATTTGGTGGCGGTTTTCCGGCAATGAACTACCGCAGTCTCGGCAGCACGGGGCTTCTCGTTTCGGCGATTGGCTTTGGTGCTTCGCCCTTCGGCGACGTTTTTCGTCCGGTCAGCGATGAGGCGTGCCAGGCGGCAGTTGACTCTGCAATCGAAGGCGGCATCAACTTCTTCGATGTGTCTCCGTACTATGGGCAGACTCTGGCCGAAACGCGGCTGGGGAAGACGCTGCAAGGGCGTCGGAAGTCGATCTATCTTGCAACCAAGTGCGGCCGATATGGTGCTGAGCAGTTCGACTTTTCACGCAAGCGGATTTTGCGGAGCGTTGACGAATCGCTCAGCCGGTTGCAGACCGACTACCTTGACCTTCTGCAGGCTCACGATATTGAGTTTGCCGACATGCGCCAGATTGCCGAAGAGACAATTCCGGCTCTGCGGGAAGTGAAGGCGTCCGGTAAGGCTCGGTTCATTGGAGTGAGTTCCTACCAGTTGAGGATTATGGCTGACCTCGCGCGGAGTCAGCAGATCGATACCGCCCTGTCCTATTGCCGATCAAACTTGCTTGCCGACGATGCGGATCGAATGCTGCTTCCTTCGTTGCAGGCTGCGTGTATCGGCCTCATTAATGCTTCGCCGTTACATATGGGGATACTGACGCCGGAAGGTCCGCCGCGTTGGCACCCGGCTCCCCCAGTAGTAAGACAGGCCGGAGCAGCCGTTGTCAGACTTTGCCTTGCCCATGGTCTTTCACCTATGCAGGTAGCGCTTCGTGCCTGCCTCGATCACCCTTACGCTTCGAGTACATTGGTGGGCATGTCATCGCCGGACGAGGTGGAGGTGAATCTGGGAAGCTTAGCGTTACAGTTGGAACCGGACTTTGTTCATCAACTCCGGGAAACTGTAGCGCCGGTGAAGAACTGTGTCTGGCCCTCCGGCCATCCCGAGAACGCCGATCATGCGCATTGCGAGAACCACGTTCTATGAGAGCTCTGCAGATTACCAGTCCCGGGAAAGTTGAGGTAATCGAGAGACCGGTGCCCAAACTCGTCGGGGATGAGTTTCTGCTGCGGGTCAACTTTGTGGGCATGTGCGGGACAGATCTCAGCAGCTATTTGGGGAAGAACCCGCTGGTGAGTTATCCGCGTGTGCTGGGCCATGAAGTCTCGGCAACCATTCTGGAAGCGCCCGGATCTACCCCGGCCTTCGCACCAGGAACGAACGTCACGGTGTCGCCTTACTTAGGCTGCGGACGCTGCCCGGCCTGCCTGCGCAATCGTGCTAACGCCTGTCAATTCAATCAGACGCTTGGTGTGCAGCGCGATGGCGCTATGACTGAGTTAATCGGCACGGGTTCAGAGAAGCTCTATGCGGCTCCGGGGCTGACCCCTATGGAACTCGCACTGGTGGAACCGCTGACCATCGGGTTTCATGCGGCGCGGCGCGGACGGATTGAGGCCGAGGATGTAGTGGCTGTCTTCGGATGTGGAGGCGTTGGCGTGGGCGCTATCTTTGCTGCAGCCGAACGTGGCGCCACGGTCATCGCAGTTGATATCGACGACAAGAAGCTGCAACTAGCCCGGGCATGCGGTGCGACTCACGTGATTCATTCGAAGAATGAGCCGCTGCACGAGCGCTTGATGGAGATGACGAACGGACGCGGCCCGGATGTGATGGTTGAGGCGATCGGGTTGCCGGCTACGTTTCGCGCGGCTGTTGAAGAGGCGGCATTTACCGGTCGCGTGGTGTACATCGGCTATGCCAAGGATTTGGTGCCCTACGAAACCAGGTTGTTCGTCCAGAAAGAGCTGGACATCCTGGGCTCGCGTAACGCCGTCCCGCAAGACTTTCACCGTGTGATTGCTGCTCTGCAAAAAACGCCTTTGCCGGTGGAGCAAATTGTGAGTACGGTAGTTCCCATGGAAGAGGCCGGGAACGCACTCTCCGAATGGAGCGCGCATCCGAGCCGGTTTCAAAAGATTCTTGTGCAGATCAGCAATGCGGATTGATTCACATCAGCACTTCTGGCGTTATTCGCCGGAAGAGTACGGTTGGATCGATTCATCGATGGTCCAGCTGCAGCGCGATTACCTGCCCGAAGATCTGAAGCCTGAACTGGGAACGCTCGGCATTGAGGGTTCCATTGCCGTACAGGCGCGACAAACTGTCGAGGAAACGCACCGGCTTCTCAGCCTGGCTGGGCAGAACGGGTGGATCCGCGGCGTCGTTGGGTGGCTGCCTTTGGCGTCTGAGAACATCCATAAGCTGCTGGAAGAGCTCACAGAAAATGAGCTGCTGAAAGGTGTTCGGCACGTGATTCAGGACGAACGGGAAGACGATTTCATGCTCGGCGCAGCTTTCAACAGTGGACTTGCCTTGTTGCACAGGTATCAGCTCCCTTACGATTTGCTGATTCTGGAGCGCCACCTTCCGTATACGTTAGCGATTGTGGACCGGCACCCGAAGCAGTTGTTCATTCTGGATCACATCGCTAAACCAAGGATCGCAGGGCGGGAGTTGCAGCCCTGGGCGGATCAACTCCGCAAGCTTGCTGAGAGACCAAACGTATCTTGCAAGCTGTCAGGCATGGTGACTGAGGCGCATCACGGGACATGGCGTAAAGAGGATCTCCGGCCGTTCTTCGATGTGACCCTGGAAGCATTCGGTCCGGAACGAATCATGTTCGGGTCCGATTGGCCCGTGTGCTTGCTTGCCTCTTCTTACACACGATGGTTCGAGGTAGTAACGGAGTGGATCTCACCGCTGACTACCTCCGAACAAGCGGCAATCCTGGGCGGCACGGCAGCACGGGCTTACCGTTTATAGGCCATGTTGAAGAACGGCATTCTCAATCCAGCCATCAACTCGCTGCTCAGTCGGGTGCGCCACACCAACACGCTGGTAATTGCCGACCGAGGCTTTCCATTCTGGCCCGGCCTGGAGACGGTGGATATCTCGTTGGTCGATGACATCCCACGCGTCCTCGATGTTCTGCATGCTCTGCGCGCAAACTTCACGATTGGTTCCGCTTGTATGGCCGATGAGTTTCGCCAGGCAAACAGCACCGATATTCAGCAACAGTTTGAAGCTGCGCTCGCGCCACTCAGCATAAGCTTTACCGCTCATCGTCTCTTCAAAGAGCGCGTCCCAGCAGCAGTTGGTCTGATCCGCACTGCGGATACAACTCAATATGCAAATATAATCATCGAGTCTGCCTGAGGGGTGTCGCGCCGATGATGAATGCCAGTCTGAATTCCGAAGGGGCACGGAAGGCGGCTTCGGGCAACCACCCTCTTTTTCCACGGCGGGAGCAGATGGCGCCATTCGTTCTGGTCACAGCACTCTTCTTCCTCTGGGGCATCCCCAGCAACCTGAACGATGTCTTGATCCGTCAGTTCATGAAAGCGTTCCAGATCACGCGTCTGCAGGCAGGGCTGGTGCAATCGGCTTTTTATATGGGCTACTTTGTCCTCTCGCTGCCGGCGGCGCTGTTGATGCAGCGCCTGGGCTACAAAGCAGGACTGCTGATCGGCCTGGGGTTGTACGGCACTGGGACGCTTCTTTTCTGGCCCGCGGCGGTGACCCAAAGCTATGGCTTTTTTCTGCTTGCGCTCTTTGTCATCGCCAGTGGCCTGGCGTTTCTGGAGACCGGCGCTGGTCCCTTCATTGCCCAGCTGGGCGACCCTGCCACGATGGAGCGGCGGCTTAATTTCTCGCAAGCTTTCAATCCGCTGGGTGCGGTACTCGGGGTATTGGTCGGCACCACTTTTATCTTTTCCGGCATTGAGCTTTCACCCGCGCAGGTGCAGAGCCTCAAAGCCAGCGGGCAGTACGCGATTGTCTTGCAACAGGAAACGTTGCGCGTCATCATGCCCTACCTGGTGTTAGGGGTGATTGTCTTCTTCTGGGCAATCCTGATTGCCAGAACGAAGTTTCCCGTGTTGGCAGGTGAAGGTGTAGATGCGTGGGGAAGCAGCAAAGCGAGCTGGCCCGTGCTGTTGGGCAACAAGCGCTTCGTGCAAGCGGTGATCGCCGAATTCCTATACGTTGGAGCACAGGTCGGAACCTGGAGTTACTTCATCCAATATATTCAGGACTACACGCATCAGCCGGAGAAGGCAGCGGGTCTTTTTCTGACAGCGACCCTGGTGGCGTTCGGCGTCGGCCGGTTTTCCTCCACCTACTTTATGAAGTTCGTTCCAGCCAATCAGCTGATGGGCTCATACTGCATCGTCAACGTCTTCCTGGTAGCGATCGGCATCGTCTTCCCGGGCTGGATTGGATTGTGGGCTCTTCTCTTCACCAGCTTCTTCATGTCGCTGATGTTCCCCACTATCTTTGCGCTTGGCTTGCGTGACCTTGGGCCCAACACCAAGACGGGCGGGTCTCTGCTGGTGATGGCGGTGATAGGCGGCGCGGTGGCAACTCCCCTGATGGGACTGCTGTTTGAGTGGCATCGAAGCATGGCCGAAACGATGTTTGTCCCGCTTGGCTGCTACCTGTTCATCGGCTACTTCTCATTGGTGACAGCCCGCGAGCAGCGTCCCACCGGTCAGGCTCTACAGTAGGGAGGTGAGGTTTTGGGCTGCGTTGATCTGCTTTTCTTCGCTATCGGCAGCAGCACTGTTCAGCCCTTGGAAGCCCGCCGGGTTAGCGTTCAAGCACGAAAACTCACCCACTTCGCATAAGCATCTGCTGGAAACGATGGGCGGCGGAGTTGCAATGCTCGACTACAACAATGACGGTCTGCTTGATCTGTTCTTTGTGAACAGCGGTTTCATTGGCGACCGTATGAGCGACGGACCGAACTTTCACCGTAGTGAGCCCAAGTATTGGAATCGCTTATTTCGCCAGAATCAGGATCATTCATTCACCGATGTAACCGAGCGGGCAGGGCTGGGCAAGGCCGGAGACGGGAACTATGGGATGGGCGTCGCAGCGGCTGACTTCGATAATGATGGTTATACGGACCTCTATGTGACCAGTTACGGCAGGAACGTTTTGTATCACAACAATCGTGATGGCACGTTTACCGATGTGACTGCGAAAGCAGGAGTAGCCGCGGGTGGGTGGTCGGCGTCGGCCGGCTTCTTCGATTTCGATAACGATGGAAATCTCGATCTATTCGTCACGCGATACATGCAGTGGGACTTTGCCCATAGCAAGAGCTGCAACCGAGAAACATATTGTCCTCCGGGAGACTTTCCGCCGACAACGAACGTGCTGTATCGGAATCGCGGTGATGGAACTTTCGAGGATGTCAGCCGGCAATCCGGCATCTGCTCCAAGCAAGGGCGCTCTTTAGGTGTGGCGTTCGGCGACTACGACGGAGATGGCCGCGCGGATATCTTTGTTGCAAACGATGGGATGGAACAGTTCCTCTTTCACAACGACGGCGGAGGAAAGTTTACCGAGCGTGGGCTGGAAACCGGCACTGCATTGTCCGACGACGGTAAGCCTTACTCGGGCATGGGCGTTGACTTCCGCGACTACGACAACGATGGCCGGCCGGACCTGATTGTGACGAATCTGGCTCGCCAGGTATATGCGGTGTATCACAACGATGGTGGCGGCCAATTCAGTTACGCGAGTCAAGCTGCCGGATTGAGTGCACTCTCGGCAGGCAGCTCGGGCTGGGGCGTGGGCTGGGAGGATTTCGACAACGATGGGTGGAAAGATCTGTTCGTGGCGCAAGGCCATGTGATGGACAATGTGGGGCAGATGGATGGAACGTTGCACTACCTGGAGCCGCCGCTGTTTGCGCTGAACTCTGGCGGTCGCCTGGGCCGGTCAGACGCCGGGACAGCCTTACCGATAGCTGGTCGTGGTGCAGCGTTCGGCGACCTGGACAATGACGGCAGCGTAGATGTGATCGAGACCGTGTTGGGAGCCGAGCCTCTGCTGCTACACAACAGCCACCCTAAGGGAAACCACTGGCTGACATTGAGCTTGCAGGGGACCCGGAGCAATCGCGATGGATTCGGCGCAACAGTTTTAGTCAATGGGCAAAGCCAATATGTGAACTCGGCGGGCAGCTATCTATCGGCCAGCGACAAGCGGGTTCACTTTGGCTTAGGCTCAGCGGTGTCTGCCACGGTAGACATTTCCTGGCCTTCCGGAGGGAAGCAACATCTCACCGATGTGCGGGCTGACCAGTTCTTGACCGTTGCTGAGCCGGCTAAGTAGCGGGTATGCATCGCTGGCTGTTGGCGACCGGGTTAGCATGGCAGGCAGTCTCGCCGGAGGTGGTGGAACATGCGCGTGCGGGTTTGGCGGCGCAACAGCAGGGCCGCTTGGCCGATGCCATAAGCGAGTTTCGAAAGGCTAGCGAGTTAGCTCCACAGCTGCCTGCAGCGTTTGTGAACCTGGGCGCGGCCTATTTGCAGAATCATCAATATGCCGATGCGGTTCCAGCCTTGAAACGTGCGCTGGAGCTGAATCCGGACTTGGTGGGAGCGCACCAGATGCTAGGTTACGCGCTGCTGACGCAAGGTTATGCGGCCGAGGCCATCCCTCACCTGCAGCGATCCCAGACTCTCGACGCTCTGGGGATTGCACAGCTGAAAGCCGGTGATCTTTCAGAAGCCGTTGCGAGTCTGCAAGCGGCATTGAAGGCCAGGCCCGGCGACCCGGATTTGCTCTACTACCTGGGACGCGCCAGCGGGTTGCTTTCGAAGAACGCGTTTGATGCGCTGGAGTCGGGCGCTCCGAATGCGGCACGTGCACATCAAGCATTAGGGGAGAATCTGGCGGCGTTGAAGCGGTCGGGCGAAGCCGAGAGTGAATTCAAGCAGGCGATTGCAGCACGACCAGATGCTCCGGGTATTCACTTGGAACTGGGCCAGTTTTATACCGGGACCGCAGACTGGGCGAAAGCGGAGGAGCAGTTTCGAGCCGAATGCACCCTGCAGCCGGGGGATGCCGAGGCGGCCTATGACTTGGGTCAGGCGCTGCTGCAACAAGGCAAATTGGCTGAGGCGCGGGCGGAACTGAAGCGGGCGCAGCAGCTTCGTCCGGACATGCCGGAGACCTTATACCTGCTGGGCAAAACCGCTTCGCTGCAGGGTGATGCAGCGGCTGCCGAACAGGCTTGGAAAACGTTGCTGGCCCAGGAAGAAAAAGGCAGCCTGGCCGCGCAAGCGCACTTCGGGCTGGCGACGCTCTATCGTAAACAAGGCCGGACTGCAGAGGCTGCCCGCGAGACTGAGGAGTTTCGCAAGTTGTCCGGAAAATAAAAACACCCGGGTCGCCGGAAGTGAAGTCCGGTGCCCGGGTGTTGCGAGCGAAGGTCGGTTGAGGCTTAAAAGGCGGCTCTTAAAGCGAATTGGACCAGCCGTGGATTATTGACTTGGCTGGTGATGACGCCAAACGTGCTTTGGCCTTGGGTCTGACCCGGGTAGCCGAACTGAACACGGTTGAAGATGTTAAAGAACTCGGCGCGGAACTGAATGCTTGCCGGTCCTTCCTTCTGTAATGGGAAGCTCTTGAAAGCCGAGAAATCCCAATTGGCAATTCCGGGGGAGCGAAGTGTCGGGTCGGTGCGGCTTTCATCACCGAACGTAGCTTGCAGAGGAGCCGTAAAGCATGAGGTATTGAAGTAATTATTCAGGCGCGACTGTATGGAACCTGAAATTGACTTATCACAGCCCAGCACCACATTCGGTCGCTGGCCGCCACCGAAGGAATCCGTATTGTTGGTGTTGGTAGAGAAGTGCAGGGGAAATCCATTTTGGATGGTGGTCACGCCCAGAACGCCCCAGCCGCCCAAAGCGCCGTTGACAAGTGCATTCGAGTGATTGAGAAACTTCCGGCCTTTGCCAATCGGAACATCGAGCACATAGCTGACGACCAGGCGATTGGGAACGTCAAAGGAGGCAAGCGACTTCTCGGCCCGAAGATTGTTGAAGTCCTGGTACCCGCCGGTACCGCCGGCTTCAAGCCAGCCCGTGATGGTGTCGGTATCACTGATTAACTTGGCATGGGTGTAAGCGACGAGGATAGAGTTGCCGCCGGAGAAGCGCTTCTCCGCTTTCACCTGCAGCGACTCGTAGGTCGAGTTGCCGGTGCCGTTCCCCGAGGCGCGTACGTCGGTGTACTGCGGGTAAGGACGGAGAAGTTGCCCGAGCTGTACAGTGGGCTGCGCCAGAGGCGAACCGGCCGACGTAATCAGGCCGTAGTACGGATTGGGGACACTGCTTAACAAGCTGCTACCGAGTGAAAGATACTGGTCGGGCAGTTGGTTGATGTTGGGTGACTCCACTGGCAGATGGGTTCCCTTAGCACCGCCATAAGCGACGTCGATCAGGAAGCCATTTCCAAGCTGGTGCTGCAGGTCAGCGTTCCATTGCTGCGCATAACCATAGGGATTGTTCAGCATGGGTGCCTGCAGACTCTGGCCAAGCAGAGTTGTCGCGTAGGAAGGATTTCGTCCAGGAGGCGGAACGATTCCCCCCGGAAATGGGTTACTGATGTCGCTTGCAGGAACGCCGGCGAACACACTGGCCAGGTAGGGAGTAGTGTAGCTGTTAATGGAATTGTTGTTTGGGCTATAGTCCCAAGCTACGTTGTTTGGAAGCCAGAAAAGACCGTAGCCGCCCCGGAACACTGTTTTTGAGGCAATTTGATAGGCAGCACCGATTCGCGGTGCATATTGATTCCAATCCGGGTAGATGTTGCTGCGGTAACTGTCACCGGGTGAGTTCACCAGGCTGAGATTGCCGGCAACGTTGACGCCCTGAGTACGAAGCACCTGGTTGAGCTGGGTGGGGCTAAAGTAACTGAGGCGGTTGTACCGTTCGGTCCAGGGGCCAGAGTGCTCCCAGCGCACGCCGACGTTGATGGTCAGCTTCGAACTGGCGTGCCAATCGTCGTTAACGAAGACAGCCGGGTATAGCTGTTGTGCAGCGACGAGGGAAGGACTGCTGGCGCCGCCGCCATCGGCATAGCCAAGCAGGAAGGAAGCCAAACCTAAACCAGGACTGAGGCCTGGATTAAGACCGTTTTGCGCCGTGAAAGACGGGCCAAAGTTGAAAATTCCAGTGGGCGTATTTGTCTGAGCGTAATTCAGCGTCATACGCATGAATTCGGCGCCGAACTTCATAGTGTGCTTACCTGAAATCTTAGTCAGCGTACCAGCGCCGCGATAGTTGTCATTCTTGTTGAGGATCACGCTGCCGGCCCCTTGACTTCCGAAGGTATTGGCCGTATCGAAGCCGTTGATTACCGGAACTGGAAGATCCTGAAAAACAGCCTGGGTGTTTAAAGAACTGGGCCAACCTAAATTCGCCAGGTTGTATCCCAAAGTCTCCGGCGTTCGGGTGTAATCAAAACGCTGGTAGCTCAAACGAACATCCATGATGGTCGTCGGATTGAACGAGTAGGTGTCGCCGAGAACAAAGTTGTTGGTATTAAACTTTTCGGTGCAGCGATCCTGGCAAACACCATCCTTCATGGGATCAATAGGCAGGTTTAAATTTCCCCAGTAAGTGTAGCGGGCCGTGATGTGCTGCTTGTCCGAGACGTTTTGATCCAGGTGAACCACGGTCTCGTTCTGGTTGCCGCCCACACTGGCGTTGCCCACCCAGTTTCCGACGCCTTGCGCATTACCGGAGGTGTTAGGAAGAGGATACAGGTTCAGGAATTTGAGCGAGGTGGCATTGATGCGATTGGTAGGAATAATGTTCCCTGCGAATGGCTGCCGGCTACCAGGCAAGACACCAGGGGCGCAAACCGGCGAGTTCGGCGCACCGGAGCCGCAAGTGGTCAGCGGATCATAAATGCTGGTTACCTTTTGCGAAGCGGCCAGAGCCGAGAGATCACCACCGCGCTCTTGCAGAGTTGGAACTGTTTCGGTAAACGATTGACCCTGCCGGGATCGGTAGCCCTCGTAGTTGACGAAGAAGAACGTTTTATTGCGACCGTCATAGACTTTCGGGATGTAAACGGGTCCACCCACGTTGAAGCCGAACTGATTCTGGGTAAACGCGGGACGCGGCACGCCTGCCTGATTGTTGAAAAATGTATTTGCATTCAGGAGCTTGTTGCGAAGATATTCATAGGCAACGCCGTGCAGTTCATTAGTACCGGACTTGGTGGTGAAGCTCACGACGCCGCCGGCGAAGCGGCCGTAATCGGGCGACAGATTATTTGTGTTGACCTTAAATTCCTGGAGTGAATCCTGCGTTGGGATCAAAGCCGTGATGTTGATGTAAGCACCGTTCACGGGAGAGCCATCAAGCCAGACCATGCTCTGGTTGGCCATACCGCCACCGATCTGGTAATTGCCCCACGCAAAGGGATTCTGGCCGTTTGGGGTGGACATCGATCCACCTTGCGGCACGACCGACGGCACGAGCGCAACCAGGTTCAACGGGTTGCGGCCATTCAGGGGCAACTCATCCGTTTTCCGCTGATCGATCACTTGTCCAAGCGAAGAACTTTCCGGCTGTAACAGTGGCGCAGCAGCAGTGACTTCAATAGTTTGAGAGACGTTGCCGAGCTGCAATGAGATATTAGCCGTGGCAGTTGACTGTGTTTCAACGCTGATGGGCGATTGCACCGTTCGCTTAAAGCCGGACTTGCTAACTTCTGCGCTGTATTGGCCCGGTGTGATGTTGACGAACTGGTATAAACCGTCCGTGTTGGTGAGTCCGGTACGCTTTTCGTTCGTACCGAGGTTGGTGAGAATGACTTCCGTTCCGGGAAGAGCTGCTCCGGAGGCGTCGGTTACGGTTCCTACGACAGAACCGAAACTCGTTTGGGCTGAGAGAGTCTGGGGAATGCTGAAAATGACAGCGAGGAAACCCAGAAGATACAGACTTTGTAATCTTCGCACTTGGCTAACCTTTCCTAGTTACCACGTAAAATCTACGTGACCCTGGTTGCGATCAGTATGATCAACTTCAGGCTGGGAAGTCAAGCAAGTCTGGTGGTTTTCTAGGAGATCGCCGTAGTACTTCTACAAGGCAGCAAAGCCGTGTGTAAAGCTTGATAAGGTTCCTTGATAGAAGGGTGGTGGATGTTGATCCGTACGAGGGCCCACCGAGCTGCGCGTTCGGCATAAGATGGAATTCTAAATTACTCTACCTGAAGTCTAGTAGTGAGACGATTCTTACCCGTATTGGTCGTTGTGTTACCGGCGGACAGCGGCTGCAGCTTTGCCCTGAGTTTATCCAGGATGGCCGCCGTTGCGTCGCGCGAAATCCTCTCTATGATTGGGTTGGCAACCCATCGAACGGCAGACGGAATATCACGGCTAAGGGTGACCGATTCCATTTCGACGAACGTGCCTTCCTTCTCTTCGCGATATCGAAGCAGCGTTAACGTTCGCTGAAGGTAGCCATGATCTTGTTCAGGCGCTATGTCCTGCTGGTCCGGTTCATCCGGGTGCTCTAATTCCCGAAGCTTGACCGAGTGAGAGATGCCGTAACCGATCCCGCCCGACTTGGACACAAAGACTGATGAGAATTCACCACGTAATCCTGCTTTTATGTTCCATACCTTGGAGACGATCGTCAGTGCGTAAGTGAATTCATCGCCGCTTCGGGTAAGAAGCCTGGATTGAGTGACGGCCGGTGAATAGATGTTTGAATAATTGCCGTAGTCCTGAATCAAGTGCGCCAGTTGGAACCCGGTAATACCCGGCAGGAAGACGGCGCCCACCCAGTCGTGGATCAGCCCTGACTGCACCGCTACATACCCTTTGTTGTGCATGGGTGCAACCAGGATATTTCCCGCTTGAACGGCTGCTCGTCGCTCAGGCGATTGATCAATCCAGAGAAAATGATCAGGCGCTCGAGCGGCGCTGTGCAAATTATCTTGTACCCGCACGGTGTAAGATTCCCACTGCTTCTGAGTGCTCGAGCGGACAGCATCGCCAAGACTTGTAAGAGGAAGACTAAGAACTGCGACTAATAGAAAAGGAAGTGGTCTGGAAGAAACTAATTGAGCCATCGGCTGTGCCGTCCAGTTTCACGATGAGCACGTCAGGCGTGAAGTTGCGCCGGCTTCCAGACTTGGGTACTACCCCAGCTTTGCCAGTCAGGGATTCCCTGCCCCGATGCGTAAAGGATGCCTGGAACATTCTCTTGCGGGCCGTCATCTATTCAGTGGAGATTGACACTATGAATGACGATAAAGTCTCGGGAAACATCGACCAAGCTAAAGGCAAAGTAAAAGAGGAGTGGGGCAAAGTTACAGACGATAAGAGCACTCAGGCCGAAGGCTTGCTCGATCAGGCTAAGGGCAAAGTAAAAGAGGGTGTCGGCGATCTGAAGGACAGCCTGAATAAAGACAACAGCAAGCTGTAATTCGACTTACTGCTTCTACGCGTTCGCCCGCGATCAGAACTTGGACTGTAGCCACCTCGAATGGCTTGATGGAAATCTCCGGTTGGTTTCCGGAAGCCATTAGAGGTTGCAGATCATCTTCAGCAAGCTTCCGCGTGCTGAGCGCGAGGCCGTTGCCTTGTATCTGTCGAATAGTGCTGTTCGATACAGTGAAAGAAGTCTCCAACCGCGGAGCTATCGGGGCCAACTCACCACGAGGTCAAGGGAAAAGTAAGCTTGCAATGGCTTACGCCTCTGGATGGCTGGCAGTGTCTTGAGCCAAGCCGTGCAGAAAGGTCTGCGTCCCACTTAATACGAGCTTATCGATCTCGCGCGTGCTTAGAGGTCCAGCCAAGCCAAGCAGCATTTGCATATTCCAGCCCCCCAGCACGAGGCTCACAAACTGCTCTGTCAGAAGTTCAGGCTTTCCACAACGCAATAAACCCTGATTTTGCCAATGCGCCATGGTCTGGCTCACCAGGCGCTTAAAGATTTTCGGACCGGCAGCGTAGAACGCCTCCGCTAGGCCCGGGAACTGACGAGAATGCGCCAAGACAGTATGAAAAAGCGCAATGCCCCGCGGGCAGGCAAGCGTGACAAGGAATTGCCGTCCAACAATTGCGAGTCCTTCTTCCGGCGAAAGATCAGCCACCTGGAAGCGACACATTGGCTTCAGCATCTCGGCCGTTAGAGCCTCAATAGATGCGATGAACAGAGCTTCTTTGCCCCCGTAGTAGCTATAAACTGTTGTCTTCGAGCCGCCCGTTCGCTCAACAATCGCGTCAACGCTGACACTCTCGTAGCCTCGCTCCAGAAAGAGATCGGTTGCGGCCTTGAGAATTTCATTCTGCCTACGCTGTGCTGCTGTGCCCGCCATCAAGCTCCCTCAGCTTATCGAAAGCTTCTCGTAAGATTAGTTTTTTCCTTAGTGACCGTTCTCGTATTGGCAGACAACGGCTGCAGCTTTGCGCTGAGCTTGTCCAGTGTAGCCGCCATTGCTTCCCGCGAAATTCTTTCTACGATCGGACCGGCAATCCACCGGACCGGAAACGGAATGTCGCGGCTTAGTGTTAAAGATTCCACTTCAACGAAGATGCCATCGTTCTCTTCCCGATATCGTACTACCGTGAAGGTCCGCTGAACATAACCATGATCCTGTTCAGGCTCTATGGCCTGCTCGTGCGGTCCATCCGGGTCCTCTAACTCACGAAGCTTGGTCGACTGGCTGGTGCTGTAGCCGATTCCGTCACCTGCTGAGACAAAGCGGGAACGGAACTCGCCGCGCAGGCCTGTCTTAATCTTCCAAGCTTTGGAGATGATCGTGAGCGAATAGGTAAATTCATCGCCGCTCCGGGTAAGAATTCTTGATTTGGTTACGGCCGGCGAATAGATGTCGGAGTAGTTTCCATAATCCTGCATCGATTGAACTAGTTGAGCGGCGGTGGTGCCTGGCAGAAAAACCGCGCCTACCCAGTGATGAATCAGCCCTGACTTCACAGCTATGGTCCCTCGATTTTGGGCTGGCGCAATCAGAATACTTCCTCCTTGAACTGCTGCCTGTCGCTCCCGTGATCCATCGACCCAGAGAAAGTGGTCTGGCGTTTGAACCGCCCGTTGCAGCTCACTTTGTACGTGGCCGCGATAGGCTTCCCACTGCTTCAGAGCCGTCGACCCAACCGTACTGGCCATTGTGATTACGGGAGCGCAAATGAAAGCAAGTAGTACGAAGACATGAGCCTTAGCTGGAATGTGTCGATTCATTTGATACTGTACCGTTCAGTATCATGATGAGCGCCTCAGGCTGGGAGTTGCAGCCGCTAACGATTTTCCGTACTAATTTTGGATTTTGGGTGCAAACCATGTTCCTTGGTCGGTAAGGAGCAGCACGGAAGCTTTTCCTGAACAAAGACAACAGTTGTAATTCGACTCACTGCTTCTGCGCGTTCGCAGCGATAACAACTCGGAGGGTAACTACCTCGAATGGCTTGATAGAAACCTTCAGTTTGTTTCCGGAAGCGATTAGAGGTTGCAAATCATCTTCGACTCCTGAGCAAAGGTTAGCTGAAATAATTTGAGCAAAGGGAGTCTGAATGATTCCCTCGGTGTTCTTACCATTAGTCTCCATGAGCCGCAGGATGGTACCCCGATGATCTTCAGCAATCTTCCACGTACTGAGCGCGATGCCGTTACCTTGTATCTTCAGAAAGCTGCGCCCTTGCGGAGACAAGGGGCGGGGCGGGTTGCCGGTTTTATCCTGGTCAACTACTTGGTTTATTTCGGCTGACCTCATTGCGTCAAAGCCCAAGTGGGTGAGAGCACCGCCATCTAGTGCGGTTGCACTGGTCATCACATAACGAAAAACAAAGTGTCCGCCCTGGCCGGCACGATAATTAGTGTGCCAGTAATTGTTCATCACATAGGAGAAAAGGGTCGAACTTTTGGGCTGAAACTGGCCAGGCCACTGACCGCGGTTAATGTCGCCGAAACTGGCGAGCGAAGCATCCAGCGGCACGATTGCGACCGAGGCGCTGGCATCACTGACTGCCATCCATTGTTGGACGTTGAACCACTCCAGGCTTCCGCCTTTCATCAAGTCGCGCGATGGGTCGACCCAGCCCTGCTGAGACGCGTAGGCGAAGCGTGGACTTTTTGCTGCAATGGGAAAAGCAATGTAGACTCCCTCTTTGCGCACCGTGTAGTCTTTGTTGACGGAAATTCTAAACTCAATCTTTTTCTGGTGATCGAACAGAAGAACTTCGGTCTGCACCTGCGGCGTGTTTACGTTGGCGCTGGCGAGCCGGATCGATTGACCCCAAGCTGTCCTCTCGATGCCAAGCAGCTTGCCATCCGTTGCATTGCTGATTGTCAAGCGCCCTGGAGGCAGCGCGGGAAACGGATGCATCATTTGCGTGACGCCATCGCCGCCCGTGACATAGAGATACTCGCCGAATTTGTAAGGGCTTGCCTTGTCGACCAACTCGCGACCTAACTGCTTGTCGAAGACGCTGGCCAGCGACCCGGTTTTCTCATCGATGGTGATGCGGTAGAAATCAGATTCAATGGTCTGGCTTGTGTGGTTTTGAGGCGCTGTGACAGGTTCTTGATTTCGCGTGATAGAGAAGCATTTGTAGCCCACAGCCGGAGTATCGGGCGAAAGGAAACGCACTCGCTTAAACCTTTGTTGATGAGAAAGAACCTGCAGAGCAATCGGCTTCTGCGTACTCATGTCAACAATGCCGGAATTTTCGTTAAGATCGGTTTCAACCATCAAGTCGCGTTTCCAATTCAATGAGTTGAAAACCACAAGGGTGTTGGCGGGAATATGTATCTGGTCCGCCAACTGGCTCATCGAGCGATCGGTGACATCGGCGATCTGTAACGCAGCCCGGTCAGCGCGATCGTCTTTGACCCGAAGCTGTCTGATCGATTCATCGTGGTCCGGTTGAGACACGGCATTGTAAGACAGCCAGGTGTGTTCGGAGAAGAGAACAATGTTGCGCCAGATGTCAGTGAAGGCGTTTGTTGGCGGCAGCACGTTGGGTTCAAGCGTATGAGTGACGGTTGAGAGCACCTCGGCTGAGAGCACGCGGTTTTGGTTGGAGCGGTCTTCAGCAGCAAAGTAAGCATCGCTGCCGATGCCGTCCTCCCAGTAGCCGCCGCCATCGCCCTTGAACTCGGGGAGATCTTTCGAATAGTGCTGTTCGACATAGTGAAAGAAATCGCCAAAGGTGGAGTACTGCAACTTCGGGTAGACGTAGTTCTTGTTCCAGTCGGTAGCAAAAGTTGCGGTGGCCGGGTAAAGGTCCGTATTCTCCACCTGCACTCCATAGATCAATGCGACATCTGGCTTATACGTCGGCTTGGAGAACGCCTGCATATAGATGGGAAGCGATTCGCGGATCGCCAACTGCTGCGGAGGGAGCCCGAACAGCGTCTGCACTTGCTCATAGTGGCGCGAATACCAGAAGAGAACTTTCTTGCTGTCGGGGCCAACCCACCAGAAGGGAGATCTTTCGTTCCAGTGATCGTAGAAGAAGATAGGAGCTCGATCATTGTTCGCAGCCGCTACCCAATACTTGACGCCGCTGCTTGCCAGAATTGACGGATAGCTAGCCGAGTAAGTGGGGACGTCTGTGATATTGGCGTACTCGAAGGGCAGATTGTATTTACGAGACAACTCTCTGGAGGTGTATAGGGATCGGTACAGAGTTTCCAGGGAAGCGTACCCGGTCAGCACATTCACATACTGCGCAGGCAAGGACATCTTACCGCTCTTAAACAGATCCATAAGATCGGCGATCTTAGCTTGGGAACGAGTAGCAAGGTACTGTTCGATGTTCCAGGAGCCGTCCGGAGAGAACCGGAAATCCGGATGCTCGTGGATTAGCGATTGGGCTCTTGCCAGGACTCTGGACTGGATCTCAGCGACCTTTCCTTGGTAATCAGAGAATCCGATGTCGAGATGGGTATGAGGCACGACGAAGACCGTCCACTTGCGCTGCGCAATGAGTGGGATCTCGCCGGAATCAGCGAGCCCAGGAGCAACTACTTTAGCTGGAACTGTACCGTCCCATGCAGCAACTGGAAAGGAGATGCGCGCCTCCCCAAAGTCGCCGCCGGGAAGCTGGGCGTGGTAGTGCTTGCCTTGTACTGACAGGTCAATGGGCTGTGCCTGCCAAGGTCCATTGAATCTGAAGAAGCCATCGACAAGCTCGACCAGGCCATTGCGTGTTTGCTGAAAGAAAATTGTGGGTTCAAGAGCAACTCTGTCTGCTGCGAGCTCTGTGGACGCCGTCGGTGTCAGTTCTAAAGCGTCGTAATTAAAGCCGCCGATCTCTTCTTCTCCTGAGGCGGTTGGGGGCGAGTCTACAGCGGTGATAGCAATTGTGTTCGAGCCCTGTTTTAGGAACTGGGCGGGAATCCGGGCTCGCACCGTGCTCTGCGATTGGTGCGGATCAAATGAAAAACTATCGTCAGAGCGTGAATAACTAAGTTTCGGATGAAGGAAGAATAAGCCGCTTTTGCCATTCACACTGATGCTGAGAGTGGGCGCCCGCGGCCGGTCAATCAGTGCCACGATGTGTAAGGTGTACGGCCGTATCTGCTGTAAGTCAAATACGATTTGGTAAGTGCTGCCGGTGCTTTGGCGAGCAGGCCAGTCCCGCTTCGAGTCACTGCTGCCGACCGTGTAAGTGAGAGCCGGTGCGGCTCGATGGGTAAACTCCCCCGGTGATTGGTCAAATGTGCCGATATGCCAAACCGTCTGGGCGCTGGCGCCTCCGGTTGCAAGAAAGCTCAAAGCCAAAAGAGGAACAACGGTTGACACAAAAGGCAAGTTTAGGACTTTCTTGGAAGCTCAATCGAACCTGACGGGTGATCCCACCAGCTTCGTATCGCGTTCGGTGATTATAACCACTCGACCATTGTGAGACTTAACTTCGACCTTGCCCAATTCGTCCGTCACTCCTTCAACCAAACGTCGGCAGATGGCAAGGCCCACTCCGGCACGACAACGCCTCGGTCCATGCACCTCAGTCAACAACCGAAAACGCGTTCAGGGAACATCCACAGCAGGCGAGGCAGAGACATCGAGTTTGCCGTGCTCAGAGGCACTTTGCTCCAGTAGCCAACGGTTCGGTCTTCTTCGCGGATCTCGGCCGCGGTCTCAACGCCGTCTCTCGCCCTGAATCTTCATTCCATAAGGACCAGATCGGGAGGAACACTGCCGCCGATTTAGAGCGCATCACTCTTATTCCAGTTTGCCCGGACGCCTCCTACCCAAGCTGATCGAGCATACTCGTGATGATGCCCTCATCCTCCACAACAATACACGCGTTTCTGGTCTTGAATTGATCCTTGGTGAGAAAGGTAACCACTTTCCGGGATGTGAGTTTGAGCCACAATCCGCTTGTCTGAAGCGGCGGTTGCCGTCAAGACCTTTGATGCACTTGGTCGAGGATACTCTCGGGACGAGCATATCGGGTCATTGGCCGCCTCCGGACGGCGAAAGCGAGGCTAAATGGTTGCAGCCGAACCTCTCAGGGTTTGTTTCCCCTTACCTTTAAAAAGAGCGGGCGCAAAGGCTGCGACGCGTAAGGATGCTTGTCCAGGAAACAGGAGAATTGGTGAGAAAACCGCAAATGGAGGGTGTTGCGGTAGGGCGGTTGCGATATGATCAAAAAGCTGAGCGGGAGTAATTCAGCGGTAGAATGCCAGCTTCCCAAGCTGGACGTCGCCGGTTCGAACCCGGTCTCCCGCTCCATAGAATCTATAACTTGGGAAGAATCGAAAAACAAGCGTTACTCCGTTTACTCCGTTTTCTTTCCAGACATCACCTGAACCGCGGTTTTCACTACTGGATCACCTCGGACTCCAGCTTCGCGACCGCTTCGCACATCTGCTCCAGGTCGCTTCGAGAATAGATTTCCATACTGGCGCCAAGACCGTGCCCGCGCTGATCGGCGGAGACCTTGTCGTCAATTTTGAATTTGCGTGACAT
This sequence comes from uncultured Bryobacteraceae bacterium, assembly GCA_964248405.1. Lineage (GTDB taxonomy): Bacteria > Acidobacteriota > Terriglobia > Bryobacterales > Bryobacteraceae > Bog-105. The sequence continues at coordinate 23,704 of CAXTYH010000021.1, read as the reverse complement.
GCTGGCGTTTGTGCGCCGAAGCACCTGGAATGTCGCCCATTCCAAACCGATGCCCGCCAGCTTCGGTTCGAGAGAACGCAACCAGACGTTTGCGCGATCCAGCGGCGTATTTCGTTCCGAAGCGAACAGGTAACCGTTCGGCGTTCTGTCAAGAATCATCGTCTTCCCTAGCGCCAGTTCCCTCGCTGTACCCGGTGACAGACCGATCTTCCTGGCAGTGTTCTTCCCCTTTCTTCCTTTCGGAGCGTCGAGTTTGCCCTTATAAACCCGCTGTTCAATTGAGATCCAGGTCTCATGGAGGTGGCGGAGCTGAAGAGCAAGAATTTCCCCCGGCCGCATGCCTTCAAACACCGCAAGCCGGAAGATCAGCCGCTCCCGAAGCTCCAGCACTTTCAGGGCGGCACGGATTTGTTCTGGCGTTAACACCAGCTTTTGCGCTTGTGGTTTACAGGTTCCCGTGAACAGTGCCGCGGCGGGATTGAAGTCAACCAGACCGTCGCTCACAGCCATCTTGAAGATCGAATTGAGATCCCAACGCAAGTGATCCACAATAGAACGGGATTTGTCGAGGCCAATTCGGTCAATGACCTCTTGCATTTGTTCCCGAGTGATTTGTTTCAGCTGCCGAGTGCCCAAGGCGGGTACCAGGTGAGCCGTGATCCTCGGTTCAGTAGTCATGCGCGTGGACTCCTTCCATTTCCGGCGCATAACCAAGAGGAAAACTTCCTCCACGTAGACTTTGAATGTGTAGACTGGCTTTTCGGGAAAACCCGAATCGACATTGAACGGCTTCAGGATGACCGCAAGCCGCGCTTCTGCTTCGCTCTTCAGCATGTCGGCGCATCGACCGATCACCTTTGAGCGCTTGGCCCCATCCTGCCACCATTGCGCTACCCATACCTTGTTTCGCCCGTGCTTTCGGGAACGGACGCTTCCTTTCTGAAAACGCTTTCGACGCATTAGAAATACCTTTCTTGCGTCCAAGGCGATGCTTTCTGACATGCTCATCTTAGCGGGCCTTGTTTGCTTCCATCCACTCATCGACCCGTGCGCGACGGGCGACTTTGCGACGGCCAAGCGGCAAGTGCATCAAGCGGGTAAGTCCCCGAACCTTGCCCTGCATCACGTTTGCAACATGTGCCTTCGAGCAGCGCAACAAGCGTGCGATTTCTTTGATGGTCAGGATGTCTTCGGAATCTTCCATGTTCTCCTCTCATTCCGCAAGTCCTAACAAGCGGTGTTCGTGACAGGTAGGCTGAATGAGTTTCAGAAAAACCGTCGGCCTCAGCCGACGCGGTGCGAGCCGATAGCAACGACATCGGTCGGCATTCTAGGGGCGCTCCATAGTTTTGCGTCACCAGGCCGACGAAGCAGGGACGCAAAACTTCCACAAACAGAATTGGAAATTCCGCGGCTTCTTCGTTCTTCCGTATTCCAGATTATTCCGAGTTGATTCTGAGACTTGCGGGAAACCGGCCTCTTCCCGTGCTTGCCGGGCGGCCATGAGGGTTATCTGAGCGTATAGTGAAGGTGAGGTCAGATCGTGGCGACGACACCAACCAACACGGAGCTCAACGAAGGACGGTCGCCGGCACGCTTTATCTCATTGTCGGTGCGTGCCGGTGAAGTGTTTGCGAACCGTCAGAAGGCGCTTGCGTGGCTGGAAACACCGAATCCATCCCTGCAAGGCCGAAGTCCGATCGAAGTCGCCAACACCGAAGAAGGGTTTGGACAGGCTGACGAGATCCTGAACCGCATCGAGCACGGCGTCCTCGGCTGATGCAGGCTTTTCGCCTGTGTCGAGCAAATTATCCGGCCTACCTCGGAGAGGGTGCGCGCCGCGTTGGCGGCCGCTGGAACTCAAAAGGAGCTCGAGTTCTCTACATGAGCGAGAACCGATCACTAGCCATGCTCGAGATTCTCGTGCACCTGTCGGCGTCGCTTCCTGACCGATATATTCTTGGGGGGGGGGCGCCGGCATTCCCGACGATGTCGCTGTGGATATCCTGGATGAGAGCCAGTTGCCGGCAAAGTGGTCCACCCTCGATCCTCGGGAGCAGGAGCCTACAAGGCGGATGGGTGACGAGTGGTTGGCACAACGGCGCTCGGTGATTCTGTCTGTGCCGTCTGTCGTTCTAGGCGAACGGAACTACGTCCTGAATCCTGCCCATCCAGACTTCCAGCGAATTGCTTTTGCCTCACGGATTCCGTTCCGATTTGACATGCGGCTCTTCGGCCCGAGAGCGCCGGGAGTGGTGTAGTGACCGATGTTTTCAACCGGTTTCCCGCAAGTCTCAGAATCGACTCGGAATGACCTGCACACGCCATAACGTGGATCGGACTGTATCGTAGCGGTTTAATCAAATGCCTTTTGGGGCACCGTCCCGGCAACCATCATTCTTTGGTCCCCAACAGTCTTGCGCCGCGCCGCCAGGCTGAAATCCTCTGCATCATGTGGAAATCCAAGTAATCCTCGGCAAAATGGGGGCGCTTTTGGCAGAGATGTTCGGCATCCTAGGGGCGGTCTGTCGGCATTCTGGGGGCGTTTACTTCCTATATGATCCTTACCTAATTCCTGAGTCGGGCGTCAAGTTTGTGGAAAAGATGCGAGCCGAGCGAAACCGCTGCGCCAGGGCGGAGAAAACGACGAAAGGGCAGCCCCTCTCCTTACGACTCGAGTCCAAGTTCGACAAAGAAATCGGTTGCGGCCACGAGGTCGTCAACCATGATGCCGACGTGCTCCATCCGCCGGATCGTCACGTGTTCCTTGCTGACGAAGCCAGGTTCGAGCCACGACGCCCGGTGCCGGAACGGACGCGCTCCAGCAGGGGAATCTGCTTCTAGCCCGAAGAATGCGACATCAATCACACGGGCGCGCACGCCACAGCAACACCGCGCCCAGTCATTACATGCCGAAGGGCCGCTCACGGGTGCCCCTTCGCACTCACAGGTATTGGCCCTGACTTCTAGTAAGGTGAGTCGAATAAGATGTCCCGGTTCACGCGCACGTTGAAGCGATAACCAGCCGGAATCTTAATTGTGGGCTGTACGTTCAGGTTTCTCCGCGTGATCTGCGATCCGAGATCTGAGACCTGTTGACCAACCGAGCTCGCGGCGACGTCACCCGGATTCGGATAGGTGAGGACCGAGCGATTGCGATTCTGCGCAATGCCGGATGCGGCCGAGAACATGCTGGTTAATACCGCGAATCCGACCAATCGCTTATAGTGCCGGTCGATCTTGTCGCGAAAGCCGGAGAAGCCGGCCATGTCCTGTCCGATCATCCCATTCAGATCAAGCGATGAGCCATCTGGATAAATCACGCGATTCCAGACGACCTGAACTCCGTCCTGACCATACCCGAGTTGCGAGTTGTACTCTCCCACCAAGCGGGAGCCTTGCGGGATGAGAACATAGCGCCCTGAGGCGGTGTCGTAGATATTCGATGTGACGAGCGCCTTCAACTCTCCGGGCAGATCAGAGTTGAGTGCTTGTTCCATTACCGCCGGGATTTCCCAACCGGCTTTGATCTCAAATTTAGAAAGCGGTTCTGTTCGAGTCGATCGAGAATAGTCACTGCTCGATGCTGACCGCACTCTTACCAAGAAATCAGCTTTGTTGTCAGACTTCTCATGATCCTCCAGCTGAGTACGTGGCTGCATTTGACGCTCTGGAGGAACATCGCTGAGTCCAACGATTTGACCCGGCGCTGATACACCCCCAGTAGACGCTGCAGTCACACTACCGGTCGTAGTTGGCGCTGCTATTGCTCGCTGTTCCGCATCGTAAGCGGCTTGAATGCGTCTCTCTTCCGGTGTTGGTTCCTTCACCTGCTGGACTTGATTGGGAGCGGACGCGTACGGCTGGGCGACTTGTGAAGAGTAGGTAGTGTTCGGCGTGGTCCGACGAAGCTCAGGCGTCTGAAGGTCTTCTGGCGGAATCAGATCACTTGGCCTTGGAGGGACAGCGGCGGGCTGGCGGACACCGGCGATGTTACCGGCGGGTACGTCCTTCTCAATGTCAGCCGCTGCCGATGTCGCTGGTGCAGCCCTCTTGGGCGCGCCCGCGTCGGCAAACGACTCTATCTGCTTCTGACGGCGCTTCCAGCCGCCATAGGCAAACAGGCCAAGCAGGACGACTACCAGGGCAATCAGAGCGACTGAGGTTCTTCGACTGATGCGAACGACCTCGGGATGCCGAGGTTCAAGATCAAGTCCGTCGGGCGAACTCCAAGCCGAAGCTTGGTTCGTTCCATCCTCAGCTTCGCTTTTCACGACTGATCTCCACCTTTTCCGCCTTCTTACCCGTGCCGAGAACAAGCTGAGCACGATCAAAGAGTCGATCAACGACGTACATGTCGTTTTTCACGCGATAGTTCACCATCTCTTGCTTGCCGTCACGACCAATGATGACTAGCACCGGAGCTTCTCGCCGCTGTGTATCGCGACTGACCTGGAGATAGGTCTTCTGCCCATCGTCAAACACCCGAACCGGTTTGGACTTCTCGTCCTTGCTCTTGATTCGATACTCGAAATTCAGCGAATCAACACTCCCTCCGGCAAGGTCTGTGGTGGAAGCTTTCCGTTCCTCGACCTTTTGAGTTGCGAGTTCGGAACGCCACCTAGCCGCCTTACTCTCGTCATCCGGGTAAGCGAAGGCAACTCTCGCGACATAGTCTTCCGGCTTCGACAGGAGGCGCAAATAATATGCTCTGCGGTCGGTTGTCACTAGCAGGTTCGTATCCAGCCCGGAAGACTGTGGCTTCAGGACGATGACGGCGGTTGACGAGTCCGCGCTGCCAAACGTCGACGGGGAAATATTCCAGCGAACAGAGTCACCGATGTGCGGCTCACCCACAAGCTTTTCGCCCGGCTGGAGTTCGATGATGCAGACACGAAGCGGAGCGCAAACCATGGTAGGAAGACCCGCTCCAAACGTGTACAGGACTCGGCCGTCTTGGCCCACCGTCGGCTGGTTATGTTCTGCCATCCACCTTTCACTCATCTGCACGGCCTCCTGCGCTGTTTGCCCAAGATGAATATCCACTCTCGGCTTGTAGCCGGCCGGTGCTGTTATAGCAGCCGCGGGTTGCGGGTTGGTCGGTATGGTTAGGTTTTGCACTTGCCTAGACAGCTCTCGCTCAAGCACCTGTTGCGCGGCATCAGCTCTGGGTTGGACTGCCTCTTTCTCTGGCGGGAGCCGCTTTGCTACGACCGGTTCTTGCGCTAAGGCTTGTACGTTAAGAAGGAGAGAGCCGACTACGAATGTGCTCAAAACCAATTTGTCGGTGCAGGTGTGCATAAGTTATTCGATCCTTAGAGAAGCTTGTTCCAGCTCGCGTGGGCAACGTAGATGCCAAGTGGATTGACTCGCGCAGACGACTCGTCGGTTGGCGAGTTAATTGCGATCGTTAGCGCGCTTTTCCAGCGAGACCTTTGTGTGATTGCCCCGAATGAATCCCGAGTTGTCTCGATCCACTCGACCTCGAAAGTCCGGTCGCTCGTCGGAAGAATAGACTGAACGTCTGCCGTAACGGTGCCGGTTTGCGCGCGATTTTGGGGCGGATCGCCACGGTAAAACTCGCTGACAAACGCCTGCGCTTGCGAGCCGCTCGCGACGAACGCATAAACGCGGTCGATCGACTTGCGCTGCGCCGTTCCATCGGTCGTCACAAGCCGAATATCTTGTATCCACGTATACAGCGCCGCCCTCTTTACGCGATCATCGGCGGATGAGGTCTGTTCTGCGGGCCCCATCGCCATAGGACGCCCGAGCGAGTCCATGGCAACCACAAACGGAACAATGCGCGAGCGCGTCGAAAGTACTACCAGACCTCCGATCGCGAACAAGGCCGCAATGGCGCTGACCAGAGCCATAATCCGCCACTGTCGTTCTCTGGTGATGAGGCTTCCGTATCGTTCATCCCATTCTCGGCGCCCGTTGAGATACGGGTTTTCGGGCGCGGTAGTCATCAAGTTCTCCACTAATCAGAAGGTCAGAGAAATACCAGCGTGTGACAGACTTTCAACCCATCATTCGTGATGATCGATATTCATTCGCGGCGGAGCGGCGTGCGGCGCTCCGTCGGACGGAGGCCGCAGGTTCAAATTCCTTCGCATTCCTGAGGGAGCGGACGGAGGGCGCACAGAGCTTGAAATCGGAGAACCGCCGGCGGGTGTTACGGGCAGAGGTGCGGATGACGCTGCACTACTTGATGAACCCAGCAAGCCGGCGATGCCGTTTGATCCGTGAGATGAAGCGACAGTAGCGATACCGCGAGCTCCGGCGGCAATGGCGCCAGCACCGGCTAAAGCCGCGGAGCCAACCGCCACAGCTCCGCCAGCCACGAACGTCGAGGAGGCAATCAGATCGCCGCCGGACAACGCCGGCGATCCTCCCAGGACGGCTGCAAAGAGCTTCGGAATCTGCCAGCAGAGCATCATGAAAATAATCGACGCACCCATAATTTCAAGTGCTGACATCGCTGGACTGTCGTTTGCGGCAATTTTTGATGCTTGATCCATCCAATCCACGGAAAGGTTCATGCCAGTTCCGATCAGCAGGTAGAGCAGCATGATTTTGACACCGTTCGCCACGCCGAGCGCGATATAGCGTTCCACGTAAGGAGCCGTCCAGCGAGAGCCGCCGAAACCTACGAATATGAAGGCTGCGGCTACGATGATGTAGCTCTCAACCATGGCCACGACAAACTGGACGGTGATTGCTATGAAGGCCAGCGCGGTGATGATCCCGGTGGCGACCATGGTGAGGGATGTGCCGAGATTCGTGAAGAAAGCGGCTGAACTTGAAGTGGCCATCAAAGCCGCGGCAAGATCAATGCCGCGTGAGAAAACGTCGCTGGGGGCCATCGGCCCGGTGCCCGCTGCATGCTGACCGATTGATTCGAAACTGTCGATGATCGCAGGTATCCAAATGCGTCCATACAGGAGTAGCGAATAAAACGCGCCGATCCACATCACCTTACGGACGAGCGCGGCAGTCCACGACTGAAGATCGGAACGCTCCAGGAGCATGACGGCTGCGCTCCAGGCGAATTCGATAGTCGCGAGTATTCCAAACAGGGTGTTGGCGTAAGGCCAAATGACGGCGAACCAAGTTGTTCGCTGATCGCGATACTGGCTCAAAATGGCGCTTGGGGCCTTGATGTCGTCGCCGCACAGCAGCGGACACATAATGAGAAAAGCAATTGCGAGGAGTGCAAGACGACGCGATGTTCTTGCAAAATGAAATAATTTCATTGCACTGAGTCCTATCAATGCAAGTCACGGCCCATGAACTTCGTTACTTCCAACCGGCCTGAAATGTTGAGTGGTCCTGACTCGGTTTGCGGACCCACTGCGCGACATCTCGCGCGGCCAGGCACAATCGACCTTCCGTCGAGTCGGTCCAGGCAGCAGGCGCGTTCTGGCGAACTGGCTTGCACATCTGATCGACTGAGACCGCACAATCCCGGTGCTTGTGAAACCAGTCTTGCATCGCGACAGGGGATACCGGTGCGGTCTGACCGAAGCCGCACGCCTTCGCCCGCTGGACAATCGGGCTGGATTGGTCCTTCACCGAAGAACATCCAGCCATTGCCAAGACCAGCACGAGAACAAAGGCGCATAAGTAGTTACTTCCAGCCAGCTTGGAAGGTCGTTCGGTCTGAGATCTCTGGAGTGCGATTGAAGAATCGTTTTGTTGCTGCTTCACTTGCGGCCTGCTGCTGAATAATATAACCCTGGAACGCAGCTTTGCTTGTCATGTCTTCGAGTTGGAGCTCTCTCAGCTTCTGAATCTGCCCAATTTGTTCGGCGGCGAGTTGACTCGTCAGGTTGATGGCATCGTTCCGGTTGAGCAGATTTGAGGCACTGAGACTTTTGAGCACGGAAAGCACTCCCTGCTCAGTCGCGAGCAGGCGTCCCTGCACACCGACGCCGCGGAGAATACCTTGCGTTGTAGCGAGCGTAGTTTGCGCCCACAATGCGTAATCATTCTGGTAGTTGCCCATCCCGCGTGCCGCAGCGTACGCCGGATCGTAGCCCGGAAAAGTCCCACGAAATGCAGCATCCTGATTTGCCATGGAGTACGCGATGGCACGGCCACCCTGCACAACCGATGACAATTGGTTTAGGTCGGCTGAGACATTGTTCAGCGCCGCGGGACCGCCGTGGGCGGTATTTCTAACTGCGTCAGCCAAATGTTGTACTTGGATCGCGTACTGGAGAAGCTGTTTCGCGTATTCCAGGTTGTGCATTATGCGGATGCTCGCCGCAGTCGGCTCAGAGGCGCAATTTGAGCAGAAGACTACTCCTGAGCCGAATTGAGCGCTCACGGGGAACGTCCAAAGCATGAACAGCGCCGATGCTACAAGGTAGTTTTTTATACCGATGCGCATAAGACATTTGCTCCTGATTCCTGCGAAAGTTTTTCGTAGTAGTCCGCCCATTCGAGGAGCTGGGAATTCTTCAATACCTTCGCTCGACTCCTGAGCCACTCACCTTGCCAACCCTCACCATACCGGACCATCAGCTCTGATAGGCTCTGCCGATCTTCACGGCCATTGACTCCGACAAACGATAACGTGACATCATGCAGGCCGAGTGAGATTAACCGCCGCCCAAGCGGAGAAATGAAATAGTAGTGCTGCTTAGGAATGCTGCCCTGCACGATTTCGAGTTCGCGCGAGTTCAATCCAATACGGTCATAGAACTCCCGCGATGCCGGGTTTTTCGCCTCGCCGTTCGGTAACAGGATTTTTGTGGGGCACATTTCCAGCACGACGTCGCTGATCTCCGAACGGCAGATGTCACTCAGGTTCTGGGTTGACAAGAGAACAACTCCGTTTAGACGGCGCAGCGTTTTCAGCCAGTCGCGAAGCCGCGCGCGGAAAACTTCATGTTCGAGGTATGCCCAAGCTTCATCTAACGTAACCAAGGTGGGCGATCCATCCAAGCGTTTTTCAATACGGCGGAATAAATACAGCAAGACGGGGATGACCGCTTTGTCATCGAGCTGCAGCAGCGACTCCAATTCGAAGGTCAAAAACCGGCCAGCGCCGAGCATATCTTCATCGGCATCCAGCAGTGCGCCGAGAGGACCAGAGAGCGTGAAATACTGCAAGGCTTCCCGGACGTCCATGTCTTGTACATTGGCCGTCAGTTCAGTGAACGTTCTCGACGGGGAGAGCCGCAATTGTTGAACGGCCGTGGTGATCGCATTCCGGTGCCTGGGGGAAAGAGACATCCCATTCAAGGCGCAGAGGTCCTCGATCCAGGAAGACGCCCAGATCACATCAGCGTCCGAATCCAATTCGGCAAGTGGGCAGAATGCAAGATTTGAGCTTTCTCCCGCAAGGTCGTAAAACTCGCCATCCGCCGCATGCGTCAGGGCAAAAAGAGAAAAGCCTTTATCAAAGGCGAATACTTGCGCGTGCGGGTACCGGAACCATTGCGCAACGATCAGACCGAGGGCGGTCGATTTACCGGCACCGGACGGTCCGCACATCAGAGTGTGGCCGAGGTCCGAGACATGGAGGTTGACACGAAAGGGAGTATCGCCCGCCGAGGCCCCCAATAATAGTGGCGGGCTGCTCTTCGGCATTAATCGCGATGGATTCTCCCGCTCACCCGGCCATACCGAACTGATGGGAAGCATGTCGGCCAAATTCAACGTGTGAAGAATCACCCGACGCACATTTCGGTAACCATCGCCTGGAAGGGTTCCGCGCCACGCTTCGAGTGCGTTGACCGTCTCTATTCTGCTGGAAAACCCGAGCTTCTGAAGTCGCTTGACTACGCCGGAAACCTTGTCGGATAGGATCCCCAAATCCTCGTCCATACAAACGATACTGCTGGTGTACTGAACGAACTGTACATCGCCCGAAGCCGCAAGTCCCATCGCCTGCTCGGCGTCCTCTGCCATGAGCTGCGCGAAAAGGTTTATGGCGCCGTTCTGACTGCGGAGAACCTGGTCTTTGAAACCTCGGATACGGGAACGCCACTTCTTGCGCGTCTTGTCCAAGATGCCACGAGCCTCCTCCGGGTCGAGAAAGATCGCGCGAGTGTTCCAGCGGTATTCCATTGAGAGCGAATCGATCTCGCTGAGGACACCCGGATAACTAAGTTTCGGGTACCCATCGATGGCCACGACGCGGATATGCTTGCGCCCAAGACATGGCTCCACGCCGCCGCGCAAGTCGCCTGTAGCGAGTAGTTCGTTGAGGTAAACCGGCGCCTCAGGAAGTTCAAAGGGAAAGTCATCGCCTTGAACGCACCGGCGCATAAAGCGCAAGAGCTGATCGTCTGACCGACTGAAGCCGGCGTCATCCCAATCCGCTCTCAATAAAAGCCGTTGTGCTTTAAACAAAGATGCAAAAGTTGTTTCGAAGCTCTGGACGCGACTCTTGAAGTGATTAATGGCGGTCCGAGCGGCAAGGCCAACTTTGCGCTTTGATCCGCCTTCGAAGAGCCAAGCCCGCATCGACTGCTCCGACTCCACAGGCGGAAGATAGGTAAGCGTCAGGAAGTGATCACTTTCAAAATGAAGACCCTCGGTTAAGAACTGCTGACGTCGCTCCTCGTCTATGATCCGCGTCACCAAGTCGGGGAAGGCACCCGCCTCCGGGTAACCCGGCGCTCGAGAACGTATGAGATCCGCCTGGAGCATCCAGCCGCTTCCAAGTTGAAGAATGCTGTTCAATCTAGCGGCGAGCGCCTCCATCTCACCGTGCGTCGCGGATTGCGTATCGGGCCCACGAAAAACCCACGCGGCCAGGAATGAACCGTCCTGCTGGAGAAGAATTCCATCTTCAACTAGTGCAAATGGCAACAGGAGATCGGCGAGGCCCTTCGCCGCGCACTTCGCTTTGTTAACGCGCACCTATCACCTCCATGAGTGTGGCGTCTCCGAACCGGCAACATAGACTCCGCTCTTAGCCGGATAGAACGCGCGATACCGGACGTGCCGAAGATACACTTTTCGCATCAACGGGTCTGCCTTACCGAGCCGCTGCAGAATGGCGACTGCACACAACCAGAACGCCAACGCTAGAGCCAGACCCCACCAGGTTCCGAGACTGAATGCTAGACCGACAGCAATCATAACCGTCACCAGAACGATTTCCCGATCTGCGCCAAGGAGCAGGTTGTGCCGGTTCGCTGATTGGTGGATGAGCGCCTGCCGTGGTTGCTGTGTCTCAACCATTTCCGCTACACCACTGCCGCTGCAACGCCGAACGCTGATGCCAGCAGCGGAGCAGCGAAGACCAGCACCGACACAACCAAACCGATCATGCAAGCGCGACGACCGAATTCCGTCAGTTCACCTCCCCACAGCATCGCGCCGCCTGCAATCGCAATCCCAATCAGCCCAATCGCATATGCTACGGGTCCAGTCAGCGATGTAGCAATCGCTGTCATGGGACGTTCCCAGGGGAGCGTCCCTGTCGGCGCCGCGTGCGCATGAGCACCACAGAAAGAAGCCATCATCAGCAGCAGCGCAAGCCTTTGCGCCGCCCCAGATTGGATGCGTCTCATCAGCCTCATCTTGCAAGTTCTCATTCTTTCTCCTTTGAAACTGAACGATTATACGTACTCAACTTCGTAACGACCGTCCCGGAAGCCCAAGACGGTCATAATCTCTCGGACCCGACGGGTGCCGCCATGCTGGCCAATGAACACCACAAGGTCGACTGCCTCAGCAATCAGATTCTGTTGCGGAGCGCTCGTCGACTCGGCCGCAAGACTCTCCAACCGAACAAGGCCGCTCATTGCGCTGTTGGCGTGAACGGTGGCAACGCCCCCTGGATGTCCGGTGTTCCAAGCTTTTAGAAGGGCATGAGCCTCAGGCCCACGGACTTCGCCGACAACAATTCTGGTCGGCTTCAATCGCATGCACGCTCGAAGGCATTCCAGCATCGAAACGGAACCAACGGCTCTCAGATCGACATAATTCAACGCCGGGCACTGCAACTCAATTGTGTCTTCGATGGATACGATCCGGTCCGCTGGCGTGACGATTGCAATCTCTGCAAGCAGCGCATTAACCAGGGTCGTCTTACCGGAGCCGGTCGCACCGACGACCAGGATGTTTCTGCATGTTTTTATAGCCGCACGGAGCACTTCTGCATGGCTAAGACCGCGGACCAAACGAAAAAACTCGCGGCCATCTGCTTTTTCGATTTGCTCGGAGTGACTGGTAAGAATGCCTGATCTTTCGTAGTCTGCAACAGAAAAAATGGATCGTGGCCGAACTCGAATCGCGAAGACCGGGTTTCGGACCACTGGAGAAGTGATGCCTTCAAAGCGGCTTCCGTCTATGGGCAACTCGGTTTCAAGGATCGGGCGGTCATGATTAAGTACCGTGCCTTTCCAAGCTGCGATCGTGTTCAAAGCACTGGCTGATTGCGACGAAGCCATCGTGCCGATCTGTTTAAATGGCGCGGCGGCGAGTTTGATCCAAAGCGTCGAATCGGGATTAAGGACTATGTCTTCTGTTCTCTCATCAGCAAGCGCGTCGAGAACGGTAGAACCCAATTCGCGTCTGAGCTTCGCTTCCAGCCGTGCGTTTTGCTGAAAAGCAGCCCGGTTGCAAATTTCTGGGGATATCTCTTCAATTCGAGCTATATTCCGTGGCATTGTATAGAGAAGCGGCGCCCTCTGACATGCATGCCATCCGGAATTGGGTCGGTGACAGAGCGCCTAGCAAACTTTGGAGCCAGCATGCCGGTAATCACCATTCCCTTCGACTACGACGAATGCACGCATCCCGATGTCATTCCCATTTGTGTGGAAGATACCGATCGTAAGGGCAATCCGATACATCCTGATTGGTTCCGACTCGGGATCGTACCTGCGGCGGACGACCTCCGGCGCATTGCGAAGCGGCTCTTGTACGATCCTTGGCGAGCTTCTGAGATCGCTGACAGCGCCCTGAAATCCGCCTGGAAGAAGAGAGGCTGTGACGTCGGCCCTCGTCCTGAATTAGTGATTAGTTCTAATGCTCTTTGGGCGGCAAGAAATCTGCGCGCGGGTGACCGCCGTGCCCGAATCGGAAAAGATGTTGAGCTTTTTGCCATGACCCTTGATCGTTTACAGGATCGAGTAGATCTGGTTTCGCGAGCGGAAGACTATGAGCTTATCGAAAAGCTGGTAGAACAAGCGCGTGCACTCGGACTGCATAAAGAGGCAGACATGGTACCGATGATGCTTCAGGGCTGTTCCCGCGACGAGTACATTGACCGGTTCAGTAAGAGACGGAACACTCTTACGCAAGCGTTTTTCCGCGGCATGCGAAAGGCAGCCCGAACTGCGAAAGTGACGTGGTGATGCACCGCTTCTCAACGCGTATGGCTGCCATAATGTCAGGGAAAAATGTCGCCAGAAGAGTCGCCGCAGGATAAATACGAAAGAATACAGCGTCGGCTCCAAGAAGAGATCCTTAATAAGTATCCGAATCCCGAACGCAAGGGATGTCCTGGCCGCCAAGTGCTCGCGCGTTTAGCTCGTGAGTCTTTCAACATGAAGCTCGAAGGTGAGAGTGACTGGGAGCATGTCACTCATTGTTCTGAGTGTTACAGCGAGTACTTGGGTATTCGCGCAGATGCCGCAAGATCGAAAGAGCGAAGAGCGAACGCCATCCGCTGGAGTATCGCGGGGACCGTGCTGCTGGCGGCTATTCTACTTTTCGTTTTCGTCCGACTTCGGACGGCAATCGACCATGAGCGCCCCCAGAATGCCGAACTTGCGTACCTGCCAAGGACGATTGATATCGAGTCGATGAGTCGATCGGCGTCCGGGGCTGTCGAGAGCAATCCGGCGGTTTTCTTGGACCGCCGTTTGATTGATCTCACGGTTCAACTACCGGTCGGAAGCAAATCCGGAACGTATGAGTTTCGCTTACGTGACAGAGCCGGGTCACTGAAGCTGATGAGATCCGCGCAAGTCCAGTTGAAGGACGGCACCACATCTTTCGAGTTGAAGCTTGATCTTCGCAAGGCATCGCCCGGAGAGTATCGAATGGAAATTCGGCAGAGTCCGTTCGGTTGGAACTACTACCCGGTGGAAATCCGTTAGTAAGAGATCGAGCGAATGCCACCGCTAAACACCGGGGCCGTATTCCGCACTCTTTGGGGTGGCAGCAATTTCAGATCAGCTTCAACCCCAAGAAACATCGAGCCTGGGAAGTGACTCGGGGCTCGTCAAGACGTATTCATGCCGGTCAAGCTTTGCTCCATCGAGGCACCGCGTCGCCCCTTGAGGAACGACGCGAATTTTCTGAAATCCAAGTTTCTCCACAATGCGACGGCTAGCAACGTTGCCGTCGAAGTACCCGATGCTGATTGCCTTCGCGCCCAGGTGACCGAACGCATATCGAATCGCGGCGTTGGCTGCCTCCGTCGCCATTCCCTGTCCGGTGTATTTCCGTGCCGCCCAATAGCCGGTCTCATAAACGTCCGCTTCATCGGTGAGATCCAATGCGGTTCGGACGACGAACTCCCCGTTGACTCTATGGAATCCAGCTAACGCGATACCGGCCTGACTCTGGAAATCCATCATTCGGCGAATGGAGTGTTCCAGCGCTTCCCGCGGTCGTTGGTTGTCGAACGCCCAAGCCATGCAAAGCTGCAGATCACCCCATGCATCTTCCTTGGCGGCTTGGATAGCATCCAAATCGCTAAGAGTAGGCGGACGCAAAATTAAACGTGGCGTCACGATGGGCATTAAATGGCGCATGGCGAAGCAAAACGTCAATGGTAGCTGTTTGCTGCAGGAATGGCCAAGGCGGAGTAACACTCTAGCTCTAGCAGTGTCGAGAAACTCACGAAGTCTCGTCATGTTTAGATCTATACTTCGCCGTATTGCGCGGTGTATCTGCGCAAAGTGCAGCCAACTGCGTGATCCTGTGCGCACGTTCCAGTGACGTAGGGAGTGTCTATTCGTCCGCAGGAAAGTCCGCCTCTGTCAGCTCAACAGCTTTGATGAAGACTGTTTCCGCATCCTCGCGCAATGTTTTGTAGAAGGTTGAGCCGTCAGCTGCTGAGGCAAATTCCAAAATAGGCAACACACCACCGCCGGTGCAAAGATATGGAGCCTGAAAAGCATAGTTTTCAGAGATAACGTAGGTGCAGGGAAAGATGGTGTGTGATCCGCGCATCTCGACCGGGGAACCCAATTGTCCGCCACGCAAAGCCCTGAACCCCCTCGCGATGTCATGAACCTGTGCAAAATGAGTCTTTTCCACTTTCCTCAGAAATGCGGGTAGCCTTAGCAGCTCTGCCGAGGGATGAAGGAAGACCACCCGGGTCCGCTTGCTAGGATCCGAGGTCCTCGTTTTGATCGTTTCTCGTTGCGCGTCCAAAAAGCCGCGGCCATCGTTCATGACGATAAGAATGTCCCGAGCAGTATGGATTTCTCCCATGACGAGAGAATTTGTCGACATATGTCCGACGGATACGGCCGTCAGCCCGATCTTTCGAAATCCTCGGAGCGAGTCGGGATAATTCTCGAGCCGAATGCTTCCCGCTTTGGCTACGTGCGTCGCGAGGAAATGCACATGAGAGGGAAAATCACGTCCAGTGCGAACTCTCGCTGCACCGATGTCTACAAATCTTCGAATCTCTTCAGGAACTTGCTCTTTGCGTGGCATGTCGGCGTCGTTGAGGAGCACCGTAATGATAGGGACATTGCGTTCGAGCAACTGCCCAATTTCCATTCGAACATAATCTGCTTCGCGCATGATGCGAGGCCCTCCCCGCTCCGAGCCAATTTCCGCCCACTTCTCCCCCATGATCACAACGCCTACCGAGCAGGAGTTGAGTGCCGACTTAATATCGGCCGGGAAGTCTCGACCCGCCTGAAGACTATCAATGTCACGGAAGGTGATGCCTCGGCCAAAGTACATGTCGAACCAGTCGTTAATGCGAGCCGTTATTTCGCGGCTATCCTCACGTCGATACGAGAGAAATATCTTTTCCATCTTCTCCTCAAAAGAGCTTTCAAGTAGCTCTTGCGACCAGATTTATTTAGCTTCTCGAAACCCTCGTACACGGAAGAAAGTCAGGAAATTGGCATCATGGAAGTCGTGAGCCCCTCCACTGCCGTCCGCGTCGGCTGTACGAGCCACAGCAATAAGATCATCCTTGTCGAATACCCAATCCACGTACTGTGAGCCATAGTGCTTTTCGTCATCGTGGTGCCAGAGCATCCGCACAACTTCCCAGTGCTGCAGGTCCTTACTCCGAACAAGTGCCAGTGTGTTGCGAACGATTCCCGGATTTGCG
This sequence comes from uncultured Bryobacteraceae bacterium, assembly GCA_964248405.1. Taxonomy (GTDB): domain Bacteria; phylum Acidobacteriota; class Terriglobia; order Bryobacterales; family Bryobacteraceae; genus Bog-105. Next base: position 7,422 of record CAXTYH010000021.1, on the reverse strand, counting down.
GGACTCTCACCCGCGAGAAGAACGTTTGTAATCGACCAGTACTGCTTCGTCGTCCTGTCAAGCCGGACCGTGAACTTGACGGATCCGCCTGGCATAGAAATGATGCCGGTGGACGGGTCGAAGCTCTCAATTCGTCCGTCTTGGCTCACAACAGCGAGGGCTGCCTTATCGCCTAGTGGCTTCGCATCAACGCGCAACAAAACGCCGATAGTGCCGTTCGGCAACACGACTGCGTTTCCTTCTAACCAGCCGTGAAATTGATTATTGAGCAGGGTCTGGTCGCTGGAGACTGTGTTTGATCGAGCCCACGATGTTGCATCGAGGAGGTTTGAGTTAAGTGGTGCCGAGAGGATAAGACTGCGAAAGTGCGTTGGCCATTCTCCAGGACCGCCGATATCTTCCATCGCGCGCCAAACCCGGCCTTCGTGCTCGATTACAGGTGTGGGCGCCGTGTGAAACCTGCCTTCGAGCAACTTGCCGTGCTGGCCGTCGGAAGGATCCGTCCAAGTGCGCCCGTCATCCTGAGAACGCCGAATAACGACGGCCCCGAACTCCGAGTCAGGTCCCATCAGATACACAGAACCCTTATGTACAAACAACGTAGACCAGAATTGACCATGAATCTCGGACCGGAGAGTCCACGAAAGGCCGCCGTCTGTTGAAGCAAAGACTCTCGTCACGTTTCTTCCACTGGCAGGACCAAAGATGTCGTGAGAGGCCAGCAGCGTTTTGTCGGGGAGCTGGGTGATTGATGGCGAGCCGACGTATGTTTGCGTGGATTGTTCTAAGTGGTCAACTACGATCTGGTGCACCTGACTGCCCATCGGGATCCCTGCGGTCATGATCATCACTATGAAGACGAGTATCCATATCGACCTGCTCATTGTTTGCGCACCTAGGACGGGAGCATTTCATGCATTTGGGAAATGGTTCGCCATCCGGCGGCTTCCTGCATCATCACGGGGGAGGCATCTCTTGCTATCAAAATAAGATTTGCGTGCGATGCCGTTCCGTCGGCTTCCTCTTTGCCAGCCATTTCACATATTTGTTTTATCTGCCTCGCCGCCAATTCGGAAGCTTCCGCAACGGTCCTAAACTCACCTTGAATACCGATCGCGTGAAATGCGGCTGCCCAAGCCGGGGCAGCCGCTGCAACAAACACAAGCCAAGGTTCAGCGGCATTTGGAAGAGCGGACGTGAGATGCAGTATGCAGCACAGTGCAGCGCCTGCGAAAAGTATTACCTCAATACAAGTCAGGCGCTTCTCCATCTTCAATCGGGATCTCGAGTAGGAGTGCTGGTAGTGCATCTGCCTTTGGATCCAACCGTTCACCGTCCAGTTGTACTTTTCTTCGACTGTGCCGTCAGCGGGCAGACAAGAACGCTGTAACGCACGGCAGTACCAGTTGATCCATGCTTCGCGCCCCCGTTCGCTGTCGCTCTGAATCCCGTATAGTTGAGGAATCATGGCTCCGATCAGACTCATTGCACGAGCCTGACGGAGGAGTTCCGCGTAAAAGCGCATATCCCCAAAGAATGCGTGCCAGCGCCGGTGAGACGCATAGCTAAAATTCGCAAGCAGCAAGCTAAGCGTCAACGCTTCCGCCCACGTCCAACCTAGCTCTGTGGAAGAGGTCGCGTACTGCAAGAGTGCGCAGGTCACCGCCGAAGCGCCAAGGAGGTAATTCAGCATGAACGAGCCACGCCATAAAATGGCGTATTGCTTGGACCGTTGCTCCGCAAGCTCATATGTCCGTTTAAATGGCGTCATAGGACGCTGTACTTTCGCGTCTTGCGCCCTCTTGCGAGGTTCTGAGAATGCAGTCAGCAATTTCCAGGGGAGCTTGTACAGCGTCGTCAGTATTTGCTCTACTCGGCTCAGTTCTCGAAGGCAGATGATTCGTCCTTGTAGATCTTTCCAATTCGACTCACCGAGATGAGAATCGCGAATCGTGGGGGGCCTTAGTATCCCCTCGAGCTCCGCTTGGAGTGTAGGCGCGGTGAAAGGTTGTTGCCGAATCTGTCCTCTAAAATCCATCATTCGCAGTTGGACTTCCGTGGGATTATCTGGATTTACCGCAATCACAGGCATCCCGCTCGCGAGCGCTTCCTGTGTGGCTGCCACCGAACCGCCCTCTTTCAGCGGCGCTTCGGGACTGCAGATTGAGATAAGCACGTCGATCCCCGCCAACATGACCTTTCCGGCCTGCTCATATGCCTTGAGGCGATTCGGCAAATCGGAGCGACTGCCGTCCAGTTCGGTGCGATGTTTGGCTGAGCTAAGCAGATCTTCAAATCGCTCGACGAGCGTCGGGTCGGCGTCTTTCCGAACGAAATCAGAACGATAAACGCTCGCCGGATACGGGAGAATCGCCCACACTTCAATGGGGACAGTATCTGCCGTATTGATCTGACGGGCGGCTTCCACCATGATTTGGTCGCTTCCTTCGGCTAACGATGTGACAACACGCACCGATGGACACTCGTTGCTGTAACCGGCATGCTGCTCCGCAAGGATTGCGGCAACGCTCGCCCGACCGCACTCAATCACAGCTTGACATATAGATCGGATCGGCTCCCGATGATCTTGCTGGAGATGTCTGTGACCGGTAACTCCAATGCGCAGCACTACTTGTGCGCCCGGGCGCGGTGCAGACGTGAGATTGGAAGTCATTTCTTTCATCCTTGCGCCTCCGATTACTGTTGCTTGGGAGTTTGAATATAGGCAAATTCCAGAAGCGGCCGGAATAAGCATAACCTAACTGTGTCGGTTTTCAACAACTCGCCAACCAACCTGTGAAGCCGCCCTCGTCAGTAATGACTCGACGGATTCCGGCGACACGTTCCGCACAGGCTCGTAACCTCCCTGACACCACCCGAAGTAGACCATAGGCGAGCGGAGTCCGAAGCTCGCAATGATCGATCAAAAGAGCTGTGGCGAGAATCTGACAGCCGAAAGCGCTGCCGACTTCAGTGTCGTTAGCGATAAGGAGCACCATAGTCGAAGGACGTGACCCACCGAGTAATCAAAGACTCCTTCAGACACAATGCCCGCCCCTCACAACCTGAACTGCGCTGAGCATTAGACCGAACTTCGAACGGCTATGAATTGCCATCATCTGGACAGGGGCCGCGCAATCGATTAATCCGTCGTCCGGAAGTGTAGACGAGCGGCACTGCGCTGAGGCTTGCAGGATTACCAAATACTACGTCGTTAGAGCGGACAAAATCCACCGGGAATGGATGATCCATGCGGCGCTCGCCGCTGGTATAGTAGCCGAATCGAGGAGCGTTCATTTTGGAAACGGCTTGGAACAAAATGCTGTGGGACCAGCTCGGAGCTTCGATCGAAATGCTTGATAACGCCATGAACGCGTGTCCGGATGATCTTTGGAGCGATTCTTCGAAACCTCCTGCCTGGAACCCCAGCGGAATCGTCGGGTTTTGGTATCTGGCCTATCACACTCTTTTCTTTCTCGATCTGCAACTCTCGGGCTCGCCTGAAGGGTTTGCTCCGCCGCCGCCATTCGATGTGCGAGAACTGGATCCCGAAGGACTTCTTCCCGTGAGGCCCTACACGAAGCCAGAGTTGGGCAATTACTGCCGTGAAAAATGCCATTCCATTCTGACGAACCTCACGGAAGACCAAGCGCGCCGAGTGTGTCAATACGGATCACTCGATCTCACCTTTAGCGAATTAATGCTCTACAGCATGCGGCATGTGCAGCATCACGCTGCTCAGCTCAACTTGCTTCTCCGGCAGCATACTGGTTCAGCGCCTAGATATGTGAAGCGGCGCAATCATCCAAGACCTTCGCTGGAGCAACGGCCGGTAGTTCCTTAAAATCCAAGTGGCTCCTTCGCTCCGGGCCCGTCACGATGCAGCGTTTGAAGCCTTAACTCCGCCCTGGTCCGGAAGGGACGGGTAATCCGCCCCTTGCCTCACGGTTCGATACCGATTTTGTCGTTCACGGCGAATCGCAGCTTCTGCTTGCAGCCAAGATAGACTTCCGTTGTTTGGATAGATACATGACCAAGGAGAAACTGGATCTGTTCAAGCTCGCCTCCGGCAAGATGACAGAGACGCGCACAGGTGCGTCGCAGATCGTGTGGCGCTAGCTTATAGATCCCGGCGGCCTCGGCCGCACTCTTGACGATCTCCCAAAGCACTTTCGGCGTCATACCGTGGCCCCAGATCTGTCCCGACTTGTTGATTGCTCTAAAGAGACAGCCCTCCTTGATTCCACTTGCTTCAGTCCAGCCATCAAGCGCCTCTTTTACCCAGAGTGGAATTGGTACCGTCCGAATATGCCCGGCCTTTCCATAAAGGTCGGCAATCACCCAGTGCTCCTCTCGGAGCTGAATCGACGCGACCGAGAGGGCGAGGAGTTCACCGCGCCTCAATCCGCAACCAATCAGAAAAGCGAGAATGGCATAGTTCCGTTTACTCCTGAGACTGTCGCCCTGGGTATTTAGCAGCAACGAGCGACCCTGATCAGCGGTGAGCCAATTGCCCAGTCGCACGCCAATTCGGCGTACACCCTTGACTCGGCGGATGCCAGCGGCAAGTTCTGGGCTGAGCAAGCCGGAATCAGCGGCCTCGTACGCCACTCGTCTGACCGCGGCCAAGCGGAGATTGATCGTTGTGGGAGCGAGGTGCCGCTGTTCCAAGTGGATTCGATAGCGAAGGACGACAGTACGGTTGAAGGCGAGTCTTGGTTCCGAGCAGTACCAGTCAACGAATTCGTTGATCGCATGATCGTACGTTCGTTGGCCGCTCTTCGACGTGAGGCTGTTCAGTACGGCAGACTTCGTCTGTTCGAGATCGGGTAAGGCAAGAGATCGCTTTGGTGGTCTCCTCTTTCTCCGGGGTTTGAGCATTCTGGGCGGCCTCCTGCGCCGCCTTAGATCAGAATGCCCGCAAACTCCATACTTCACCGTTACTCAAGATCTATGTAGAAGCTCCATCATCCGAATGTCCGACGTAGCCGTTACAGGCGATCGACATGTGCCGAGAGATCACATCAAAGCGAGTTATACAACCAAATGAAGTTCCAAAGCTAGCTCTACGCTTGCGACTTTGACCGACTATGTGGGACACATCTTAGATCTCTGATCCAGAGCCCACTCGCGATAAATTATCACCGACCATAGTTCGGCTAACGCCCTTTTCAGGCGATACTCCCGGGAACCCGCATTAAAAAGAAAAGTTAGCGGTTGTTACGCGCCAAACCTCTTGCGCGCATCGAACACATAGGCGCACTCCTTGCCCGGTGCTTTCATCTCGGCTTCCATGAGCTCGATCTGGTGCCTTGTCACGGATAACGCACCCTTTGCTAGTTTTGACCAGTTGAATTTTGCTACGTCCTCAATGATCTCGACGACTGGCATAAGGTAAACTTCCACGAAGCTATTTCCGGCTTTGAGATTGTGAAGCTTCATCGCCTTGGCGTATTCATTGAGAGTCCATTCGATGTCATCGCGAGTTTCGGCTTCGGTTTGCTTCTTCGAAGCAAGTGTCCTTAGGAATCGCCTGAAGTCCCATTGCTTGTCGTGGAGATTATATTTGAAGTCGACAATATCCTGCCACGCTGAAGCTTCATCCGGTACCGGCAAGGCATTCAGCGCAACCCGGAGAACCTGCTGTCGTGAAAACTGTTCCGGGGCCGGAGCGCTGATAACCGCCGAAGGAAATGGCTCTTCACAGATCGGAATAATCTCAGCTGCCGACATACCTGCGATCCTCGCGGAGAGCCAACGTATTTGATAATCAATAGGCCAACGCATGCTCATGGTCTTAAATCCATGCTCCCAAAAATAGTGAGCTAGCGTGGAGAAGTCATTACCAAAAAAGAGTCTCGTCGAGCAACTCCAACATTATGTTCTCGGGTATCGATTTGATAATGCCTGTAGATCGGAGAAAAGCCTCTTCAGCGCGCAAATGCCCAGGGACTCGTAAGGACTTAAGAAAGTCAGTCGTACCGGCCAAATGGAATGAATCAAACAGGAGAGACTGTGCCTTCATTGACAAGACAAAGTTAGGATACGGTGCGACCACGCCATGCAACTCCTGCATAGAGGCCGATTATCCCACTCCTATTTACGCATGGTGGCTTCTTACTGCCCGTCGAGTATCTCGCCATGGCTGCACCAGTCCATTTGATCCCATGTGCCTTTACCCTGATTAGCTCAGATCGCTGCGGATGCGCGTTATACGACAAGTGGCTGCTTTTCGCTCTACACTTCGCGACTTGAACGAAGCCGCTGGCGCGGCGGCCGGAAGAGCATTTCGGACCCTTGAACGATTAGCGTTGGTTGCAGAGAAAGGAGTTCTCTGTGACCATACTTTTGCAGCGGATGCGCGAGGAACTCGTGCGCAGCACTTACTCGGAAACAACGATCCGTTCTTATCTGCATGCAGTGGAACCGTTCCGCCAACACGTGCAGAAGCGTCTCGATGATTTAGGACCTGAACCAGAGTCGCCACCAACATCTTTCAAAAAGCTGGTGCAATAGTTTAAAGAATTCACACCTCAAGAATTTCATTGCTATGCGTCGAGCGATCCTTCGCGGCAACAATCTGTTCGAATGGTCCGTCGAAGACTTGAAGGCCAAACAGTTCATCGGCCCACCCACATTCCATACAACTGAATCACAAATTTCGCTTATCAGTACTGGCTTAAGGGAAGCGCCAGCGAATATAAGAAATGACGTCGGTGAAGTCTTTTTCCGACAACATGTCTTTATAAGCGGGCATGCCTCGTCCGCCGTCTTCAATGACGGCACGCACGGTCTGAGTCGTGACGGGTTTGCCGTTTCTTAACTTTGCTCGCCTGAAAAGGCCGTCTAGAGGCGTGTATAAGTCGATGTTCTTACCCAACTCAGCGCGGCGGTCGGGATCATGGCAGATTCCGCATTGGTCGAATGCTTCTTGCCAGTCTTTGCGTTGTTGGGCGGTGGGTTGAACGACAGCAGGTTGTTGCTGTGGCTGTGCTGCCTTTGCCAATGCGAGGAGCGCCGCAACAGCTTGCGCCGAATTATCGGCAGAGGGAGGGTTTGTGAACGTGACCATGTTCTGAAGCTTCACCAGATCCTGAAGCACTCGATTGGCAATGTCTGCTGTCTTGGCGTTCAGATCCAGAGCGCTGAACCTTTCTTGCCGGGACATCTTGCCGGGGTTAGTCGCTGGGCCTTCGAAAGTGTTACGCCAAACGCAGGTGAAGTTAGGCTTGCAGAACAAATGCAATTTCATATCCGCGAGACCGAAAGTCGCCTTTGACAGATCCATCTCATCCACGTGAGGATTCCGGTCAAAGCTAGACACCGATTCCGCCAGGAAGGCGACCGGGATTCCGCTGGGAAGTCGACCAGTGTTCCGCCCCGAAACCGACCACCGATTCCGCCAGCAAAACAGCCACTGGC
>CAXTYH010000020.1:76694-92472 GCA_964248405.1 uncultured Bryobacteraceae bacterium | reverse complement strand
GCTCTTTTGCCTGTTCCTTGGTCAACCAGTTGCCAAGACGGGTGCCCCGAATCGGCACATTCGGGATGTCCGACATGTGGGACGCTTCCTCCGCACCGAGGACACCGGCGCGCTTTGCCTCATTGACCAGCTTGCGGACGGCGGATAGCTTGACGTTGATGGTCGAAGCGCCGAGATCCCGTGCGAGCAGGGCGGCCTTGAACTCCAGCAGCAGCGCCCGCGAGATTGGCTCCCGCTGCTGCGCGCAGAATGCCGCTAGTTCATCCAACGCCAAGGCGTAGTTACGCTTCGAGTTTTCCGAGGCGACGCCGTTCAGCACCGTCCGGCGCAAGTCGTGGAAGCGGCCGTAGGCGGGCCATGGCTCCGACTGTTTCGGAACGTGTACCAGGCCAGTGCTCATGAGGGATCCGATCCCGGTTCGCTGTTCTCGAAGCGCATCCGGGCGGCCGCGATCGCCTCGTGCAGTTTGCGCTCAAGAAGGTGCCGGGCGGGAAGGACGGTCAGGTACTCCGCGACGTGAATCCCAGCGGCATCAAGCTCCAACAGTTCTATCTGTTCGGACTCCTTGCCGGCACAGAGGATGATTCCGAGGGGCCAGGCTTCCCCTTCTTCCCTCTCGTACCGGGCAAGCCAACGCAGGTAGAGTTCCATCTGCCCTTTGTACTCAGGCTTGAAGCCACCCTGCTTGAGTTCCACCGCGACCAGGCGCTTGAGCTTGCGGTTGAAGAAGAGCAGATCGATGTAAAAGTCATTCCCATCCAGCTGGATCCGCCTCTGGCGGGCGACGAAGGAAAAGCCGGCGCCCAGTTCCAGCAGGAATGCTTCCAAGTCGCGCAGGATGGCGTCCTCCATGTCGCGTTCGAGGAACCGGTCCGACAGGTCTAGGAAGTCGAGAACGTAGGGATCTTTTAGGATCAGGGCCGGGGACACCTCTCCCGTGGTCCGAAGCTTGGCCAGTTTGTGCCGGATGAGCGCATCCGGCTGCTTCGAGACTGCCGTTCGCTCGTACAGCATCGAATCGATCCGTTCACGGAGGGTGCGGACGCTCCAGCCCTCGATGCGGGACATCTCAGCGTAGAACTCGCGTTGCAACGGCCGGGAAAGCGGCAGCAAGGCCTGAAAGTGCGACCAGCTCAATTGTCGCGACAGTGTCACGACAATCTCCAGGTCCGGAAACGCGTCGGTGAACTGGACCATGCGGCGCAGGTTCTTCTCCGAGTAGCCGCGGCCGAACTCGGCCACCAATTGGTGCGACAGTGTCGCAACAATCTGCTCCCCGTACCCGCCGCGCACGTCGCCGAGAACCTCGCGCCGGACGCGATCCCCGACCCTCCAGTAGAGGAGCGTCAAGGCTACGTTTACGGCTGCAGCGGCTTGACGCTGTGCCTCCCTGATGAGGTGGCGGAGGTCAGCGACCAGAGTTTCGGGCAACTTCGAGGTTGGGAAGAGGTTCGGCATGGGCTTAGGCCAATTGTGCAGCAGCTTGTTGCACAACTGGGGGTCCCCTCAGAAAACGGACCAGATCGTACGCTTAGGCTCTGAAGCCGTTCCGACCCGACCTCGACTTCGCGCTGAGTCCGGCCCCCAAAGAGCTGAGGGGCGCCTCCGCAGGCCGTCGGAGGCTCTATGGCGCGTTCCCGTGATCGGCTCCTCATAAACGACATGTTACGAGAACCTCGACGAATCGAGAAGGCAGCTTGAGAAATACGGAAGGAAATGTTCTCACAAACGGTTCGCGATTCTCGGAGTACAGAGTTCCGACAAATGATTGAGTTCCGAGAACATACGTCAATCTGTTGTGCCTGCCGAGACCGTCTAAACGTACGATCTGGTCCGTTTTCTGAGGGGACCCCTAATAGCTCTCTCAACTTTGCAGGCATGGTGCGCGATTAGATGTGTACTTCCAGACATACCAAACGTTCCAGGCTAGGAAGAAGGAAGTCAGGGATCCGACCTCACTTATCCTGGTCGACGAAGCCGACCGGCTGCAGATGAACAGCCTTGAACAGCTGCGCTCATCGTTCGACGGTGGAGGCGTCGGCATGATCCTGATCGGCATGCCCGGTATCGAGAAGCGCGTTGCCCGCTTCCCGCAGTTCTACTCGCGGATCGGCTTTGTTCACGAGTTTGGGCCGTTGACGCCTGAGGAGATGCAGTCGCTGCTGGAACGGCACTGGACCCCTGTCGGAGTCAGCCTGCCGGAGAGCACCTTCACGCCGGAAGTGGTCGCGAGACTGATTCGGATTACGAGCGGGAACCTACGTCTCCTTACGAGACTGCTGAGTCAGATCGAACGCGTACTCATTGTGAATGACATTCAAGCTGTCTCGCTGGCCATCGTCGAAGCCGCGCGAGACAGCCTTGTCATCGGCCAAGCCTGACCCGTTCGTACGACAGATACCGCCTTAAAGACTACGACAGATAATTTCCCAAGCTACAGCCTTAGCCTTTGCGAGGCAAGCAGCATACGCCACACACCCACGACCTCGCCTGTGTTCGAGCCTGGCCCTTCTCGGAAGGGGCCTGCTCAGCGTCAGGCCTTGCTGAACTTGCGACGTGCTACCCCGCAAGCGCCAAGCAGACCTGTGCCGAGCAGCATGAGACTGGACGGTTCTGGAGTGGCCGCAATCGTAAGGTCGAAGTTCCCGGTGTACGTGTTTTGGGTAAGGTTGAAGTTGGTCAATTGGTAGGTGCCGGGAAGAAAGGTCACATCGTCGCCCGAGGTGGTAAAGAGAATGTCTCCGGTTTGGAATAAGACGCTCTGCCCGTTATAGATGCCCAGTCCGCCTACCGCCTGGCCATTGTGCTCGTTGAACTGGACCTCCTGCACAGTTTCCACCGATCCATTCAAATCGATTGGAACGTTGTCGAATGCGACGATCATCCCATCGTTGTAGCCGGGAGCCGTTGGGGAGGGTAAGGTGAACGTGATTTTGGTGCCGTCATTGTTAGGATGAACAGATCATCGGCACGAGCAGCAAGCCCGGCCGAAAGCAAAGAGACGGCAGCAACAAGAGAATAAAGGCGCATACAGGTTCTCCTCAGATTAGGCGGCAGAAGCGTGGACATTAGGGAACGGGGCAGGTCTACTACGACCTCACCGTCGACGATATTTCGATCAGGCCGGTGGCGGGAGCGGATTGCACTTTGGTGCGATTGTCCGACTCATTCGGCGCGATAACGCTGCGTACTAATGGGGCAACGATGATTTCGGGTTGACTATGAGAGCCCCCTCGCCCGATTGTGGCCTGCATCGGAGGGCGAAATCACATTGGTGAGTCTCCGCTGGCGCCCCATCACGCCAAGCGGCGACGCGACGCGCCTGCAGCAGCGACCAGACCGGTCCCCAACAGAACGAGGCTGGAGGGCTCCGGGGTCACTGCCGCAGGAAGGCTGATCGTACCGGAATAAACATCGTTGTTAATAGTAGACGTGAAAGGGCCGCCGTTGTAGTTGACGAGGGATCCATCTAGGGTGACAACCGAGCCGCTGCCTGTCAGGAAAGTCGAACCAACCCGAGGCCCGACTCCGAAGTCTGCTACTCCCCCTGCAATCACGGAATAAGCTTGGACAGCGCCTGCGCTCTCGTCAATCGTTACGGTTCCGACAAGTGTTCGGCCCAACTTGTCCTCACCCTCTACATCGAAGACGGTAACAGGATCCGGAAGGCTGACCCAACCGGCATACGGATTAGCATTTGGGCCGATCGACGTGAAAGAGCCGCCGTTGTAGCCGACGAGAGATCCTTGGACGGGGTTGGCCGTGGTAGAGCCGGATCCATAGAGGGTGACATATGAGTTGATGCTGGTAGTGAACGTTTGACCAATCTGGAACTGAATCCCAGAGTCTGATACTCCCCCTGCGAGCACTGAATAGGCTTCGACAGAGCCTGTGGTCTCGTCGATGGTGAGGGTCCCAGCAAGTGTGTCGTTCAAGGGGCCAATACCATAAACATTGAATTTGGAAACGGTATCCGCGTGCGCGGCAAGGTGAACGGAAGCAAGCAGACAAGTGGCAACGATGAAGCGACGGAAGTACATTGGGATCCTCTTATGGTTTGACTGCCTAAGCGTTTGCATGCGCGTTTGAGCCGACGGGGCGCGGGAAACGATCTTTACTTGAGGGAAGTGTACGGGAGGTGTGGTGCCCACAAAGCTCCCAATTGGGAGCTATTGGTCCGATACAGGAGAACGGCGGGTTCGGGCTGTTGCGCAAAGCCTAGGATCGTCAGTCAAACCGATGCCAAAGACGAGGTGTCCGGATCACCCGTCAAGCTGGTCAAGGCCTACTACGTCGACTAGAGCACGTCAGGCCATGCTGACAATCAAATTAGCTCAAATTTGGGTAAACAGCTGTGAGGCGGCGACAACCGTTGGTGATCCGCTTAGGCTTAGAAGAAATGAGATCATCCCTTTTGTTTCCGTATCTACACGATAATCGTTAATGTGGGAAGCCAGCTGCTGTGTTACTGTTAGGCGTCGGGAACACGCGATTCTTCCTAGTTCAGGATCTAGCTTATTCATGCATGCCGTCGATAGGTTCTCATCCTTGGTCGCCGTGTTGTACGAGGCGGCAGCTGATCCGCAACATTGGTCCCGCTTTGTTGCCGAGTTTTACAGTGCGATGGATAGCACGCGAGGCGTACTGTGCGCTAGGGCGCCAGAAGCTGCGAAGACTAATGTCCATTTGGAAGGCTACTCCGAGTCCGAAAAACGGAACTATGCGGAGTACTACTTTCAGTTCGACGAAGTCTTAGCCGCTGGCCTGCAATCGGTCGCTAACCAAAGCCATTGGACTGGCTCTCTGGAGGAGATCTACTCCTACAAGCGGATGGAAGCCTCAGAGATCTATAACGACTACTATCGCGATCTCGACATGCACTATGCAAGCTGCGCCATGGTTGGAGCGACCGGCCCCTACACGGCCCTGGGTTTGGCTGCTTGGCGATCTAAGAAAGATGGCCCGTTTAGCCCGGAACAGCATCATCTTGTGGAGCTCTTGACGCCACATTTGAAACGGGCCTTCTATCTCCAGTCAACGCTTGCCGCGTTGGATATGGAGGCGTGTGCGCTTCGGGCCGCGCTGGAAGCGACGGCGGCGGCCGTATTTGCGTTGCGGGCAGACGGCCACATACTCGCGGCCTCTGCAGGGGCCGAGGCGGTTCTTACCCGGAACGATCTCCTGATGCGGTTTGGAGGGAGGCTGGTCGCCATGGACGCCGGAAGGAATGCCACACTGCAAGAGTTGATCAATACGGCAGCACGCGTTAGCGGTATCGAGTTGACCGGTGCCGGTGGCAGTAGCATACAGCCCGGCGGGGCGATGCTGATGCCCGGTCCCGGAGATCAGCATCCGTTGCAGATTCAGGTCCTGCCCGCCCGCGTCAATAGTTGGGACCTCAACGCGGGCCCTGCAGTGCTCGTCTTTCTTGCTGATCCGGGAGCCTCGCTGCCTAGCCGCTCACAACTCCTCAGGGAGCTTTATCACCTCACGCCCTTGGAGTCGAGGCTTGCCGATCTTTTCCTCGAGGGCAAAGAATTGAAGCATGCAGCAGATCATCTGAAGCTCACATACGAAAACACGCGCTTTCATTTGAAGCAGATATTCCGCAAAACGAAGACCACGAGGCAAACCGATCTGCTGCGATTCTGTTCGCGCTTCCCACCCGCCGTTGACTCGGCGCACGCGCGTACCGGGCGTCAATCACGCCACAGAATGTTTAGAGCAACGCATCGTCTAGGCCCGCTGCACGTTTGCTGATTATTGAAAGCAACGGCACCCTTGCCAGCGTTGTGTGGATATCAGACATCAAGCTTCTTTCATAGGGCGGAGCTCACCACAGCTAGCCTTGTAGTTCCATGCATTTGGATCAAACCGTGGCTGCAGCCGTCCGCTTCATATCGGCGATATGCGCCTGGGTCGATCCCGTCACTCACACTTTGTCGAATCATCGCAACACCAGCACCTCAGTTCCCTGCCGGCTATCCTCTGACCTGTCCAGATCGCTTGGCATAAGCTCACCTATCCTAAGCGTCTGGACGGCTTGACATCTTAGAGCCCTAAGCTGTCGTTCACCGCGATCGCGATCTCCTGCTCGGAGCCGAGGTACCGCTCCGTGGTCTGGATGGACGAGTGCCCGAGCAGGAACTTGATCTGTTCGAGATCGCCGCCGGCCTTCCTGCAGAGCTTAGCGCAGGTGCGGCGCAGGTCGTGGGCGCCGAAGCGCTCGATCCCGATCTGCTTTGCGGATTGCTCGACCACCGACCAGACCGCCCAGTCGCTCAAGCTCTTTCCGACTTTGCCGCCCTTGTTAATCGACCGGAGCAGGGGCCCCTCTTCGATCTTCGCGGCCGTTTGCCAGGCGTTGATGCCGTTCTTGACCCAGACCGGGACGGCGACGGTGCGGATCCGGCCGCCCTTGCCGCGAAGGTCGGCGATGACCCATCGGTTCTCTCGCATCTGGAGGTCCTCGACCGTGAGCGATGCCAGTTCCCTCCTCCGGAGGGCGCAACCGACCAGGAGGGCGAGGATCACGTAGTCGCGTTTGCCCTTGAGGGTCGACCGGTCCGGGACGGCAAGCAGCTCCCGGGCCTGCTCCTTGGTCAGCCAGTTCCCCAGCCGAGTCCCCTTCTCGCGTATGTTTGGGATCTCGGTCAGGTTGGCGGCCTCCTCGGTCGAGAGCATCCCGTTCTTCTGCGCCTCGGTAACCAGCTTGCGGACGGCCGAGAGACGGACGTTGACTGTTGAAGGAGCGAGGCCCTCCATGGACGCCCGGTACGCCATCAGCAGCGCCCGGGTGAGCGGCCTGCTGTCCGCGAAGGCGAACAGCAGGTCGAGAGCCTTGCCGTAATTGCGCCGGGAGTGGGGTGAGGTGACGGAGGCGAGCACCATGGCCCGGAGTTGGTGCTGGGCAGAGGTAAGCTCCGGGCTTTTAGGTCGACCGGAGCCGTCCGCCTGCGCAGAGGCGTCCCCCGCGCCCCCTTCCCTGCCCTGCTCACTCCAGATTGTCAGTTCCGAGCTCATTTCCGTGTAGTACCCGACAATTCGCATTGTCGTGGGTAACCTTCGCAGGGCCACTTGGGAGTTAATGGCAGGTGTGCCAGTAATCCCGGTATCCTGAACGAGCTGTTTCAAGGAGGTTTTCAGTGGCCAGACCCGTGAAGTGGTCCCGCGACCTTCACCCCATCCGGGAACGGGCCAGGCACGCGAGGACCGAAACCTGGAGCCGCAAGGACATCGAGGAACTCTTCGGCGTGGGCCGGGCCACCGCCCAGATGCTGATGAAAGCCGTCGGCGAGATCCAGCCGGTGGGCGGCGCGCACTTCGTGGAGCGCCCTGCCCTGCTCTCCTTTTTGAACGCGATGATCGCGGCGCCCTCAGTCGAAGAGGGTTTGCGGAGTCGGAGGCTCGAGGCTGAACCCCCTCCCAAAGCAAAGCCCTTGCGCGTTTCCTTGCCCCAGGATCTTCGTAGCGCCATGATGCCCGACCTGCCCGGCAATATAAAGCTGACCCCCGGCCGGCTTGAGATCGAAGCTCCCACCGCGAGCGCCATGCTGGAGAGCCTCATGACCCTGGCTTTAATCATGCAGAATGATCTTGACCGCTTCCAAGCAGCAATCGAACCGCCGCCTGAGCCACCTGCGGTTAGCGACAACGACCTACGCGCGTTCTTCGCGGGATTGGGGCACCAAGCATAAGCCTTTACTTCAACGGTAGATCGGCCCGCCGCATCACTTCCGCGAGGGCCTCCGGATAGCTATATCGGTTCTCTTCACAAAACCGCTGGAAGGCGTTACCCAAGCTCACCGGAACCCGCATATTTAGCGGAATTCTAGGTTCCGGCCTCTGGGTTCGGGCGTTTCGGTAGGAGTACTCCGGTGCGGGCACCATCTCGCGGCTCACAAATCCAGCACCGTCTGCGACCGCGTCGATCGCAGCCATATCTACTACATTCTCTGCGGGCACCGACGGCTTGATCTGCTTGATCCTCTCCTTCGCAGAGCTCGCCACGGCACCGAAGCCAAACGCATCCTCGTTTGTCTCACCGTTCTGCATGTTTCACCCCCTCTTTAGCTTGCGCCGTGATCAGGTGGACGACCTCATCGGCGAGCCGCTCGGCGTTTTCTCTGGCGGCTTCCAAGCCGCTTACGCTGTTATCAAGTTCAGAGAGGGCAACGCGTCTCACAAAAATCGCCTTGTATGCCTGTCTTTCGTGTAGACGGGTTCTCATGAGCGCAATGCTTGCATCAGCTAGCGCCCGGTATATTCCGCCCTCGATCCTTGTTGTGATGAGAGGGTTTGTCCGGGTCATAATGATCCGGTACGGGATGACCCGACCCTCAAGGGCTTCCTCTTCCTCTTGAATAAGACCGACTGCACGACTCGCCTCGTTCGAGTCCAGGGCACTTGCTTGGAGCGGAATCAGCACCAGATCCGCCTGGGTGATCGCTCTCGAAACCAATCGATTCGCGGTTCCCTCTAAATCGACCAAGACGAACTGCCGGACTGCGCTGTGTTCCCTGATGACCTTGATGATGTTGCTTTCCGTGACGTCTCCGATCACCTCTACAGCGCACTTGGACTTCCCTGCTCGCCAGCGAACCAACGGCCTATTCGGATCGGCGTCTATAATCGTGACGCTTGCACCCATCTCCTCAAGCGCTTGCGCAAGTACAAGCGTCAGAGTGCTTTTACCTGCCCCCCCTTTTGAACTTGCGGTGACGATTACAGGCATTGCACTCCTTTGCTGCTACTGCTTGCTACAACATGCTACTGGTAGCTATCTAACGCTGTCAATTGCTTCTGCACGCTTTGTGTAGCAACCGGTAGCGTCCCGGAGTTCAGCTGTGCTCTTTAGTCTCCAACACGTGCAGAAGCTACCGGTGGTTACAGGTCGCTACATGTTGCTACACATTGCTTCGCACACGTAGCACTCGCAACAAATATTGAGGGGTATCAGAATAGCCGTGTCTGTTCGGTCGTGGTTCGCCATTCCTCAAAAGAAGGCAGTTGGATCTCAGAAGCAAGTTCTTTCCGAAGGGAGCGGAATGCAACATCACGACGGGCGTTGTCGGGCATACGACGAACACGTTCATCGCGACGCCCCATCTCCGTGACCAAATCTTTCAGCTTCGCCTCGAGTTCTGGTTCTGAATATTGCTCCCTGACAATTCGATCTTGCTGATCGTCAAGCCACTTCGAGTATGCGAACTCTTCTTGCATCAGCTTCTGTTCCTTGATTCGCCTCTTATTTTGAACCTCCTCTGCAGCTCTCCGCTTCCGCGAGCTCATGAATCCAGCAGGAACAGGCAGCGAGTTCTCCAGTGAGTAGATGATGAGACCCGCAGGATTATCGACATTCTTTCGTCTGCCCTGAATCACCTGACCTGCGAGGTACTCGACGGTTTCACACACGACTTCTGCGCCGAAATTGGCGACCAACTTGTTCGCTTTGAGAGGCACCACACCATATCCCTTTAGGAGATCGACCGCTTCTTGTTCATCTGCTGTCAATTTCACTGGCTGGGGGGAGGTTATGGTAGGTTCTGGGAGTGCAGGGGAGTGCTCCCGCCGTTCCGGTCGCGTATTCTCCAAGATCGCTATTAGCTCTTCTCCCGCACACAAGACAACTTTGTAGCCCGCCTTGCTCGACATCTTCTGTACGTCCCACTTGGAGAGATACTTAATCGCGACAAGCTCGTTCAGAGCCAGGCCCATGGTCGATTTGATCTTGGAGAGATGGGGGTACGCCTGAACATTCAGGAGATTACAGAGGTCGGAGTAGTCTTTCTCCACCTGCCGGCCCTGACTGGCATGGAACCAGAGGTGCAGATTGCCGAAGATGCCTTTTGCTGTCGGTCTTGTGAGCTGCTTATAGGCGTTGAAGTCCTCTGGGATCACGTAGCGTTGGTTCAAGTTTTCCAACAACCAATCTTCGAGCACTACCTCATAGTGTTCCTGGCGTTCTGTGCCATTCAGATTGCTACTCCCGGTGCGCTTAAATGATCTAAAAACGTGCAGCACCTCGTCTGAGTAGGTCTTCTTTTCGGCCCGATACACCACGTGCTCAGAGGTGATCGTCGTGTCGGTCATTCTTTTACCCCAACGCACAATCTCCTCATAGATCTCGCCGTTTCTGGAGAGCCCCAGCTCCTGAATGAGACGATAGCCGCTAAAGCGGATCGGGTTGGAGATGAAACCGGTCTTTACGCGCTCTTCGCTGACAATTTTGAGCAGCGCGATGAATTTGTCCCGATCTGTTGTGGAGGGAAGTCCCAAGGACTCTGATCCGCGAAATTCTGCAGCGACTCTGATTTTGCTGCCATTCCGAACAACGATCTGTTCTATCCGGCGGGAAGTCCGGTTTTTATCACGGGCGTCGTTTGCACCGAAGAACCCTATCTGAAGCAAGTTCTTCTCAAATCGAACTAGATCAACATCAACAGCAATCGGCATCAATGCTAATGTCGCCGGTGGATGTTGCATTTTGGTTTTTCGGTTCGCCACGGTGTGATCCTTGTTGTTTGTTGAATCCTATAAGAAAAGTCAACAACTTTAGGACACTTAAAAACTTTGGGATCGCGCAACTGATTGCAAGCACGAAGCTTAAAGCGCAGTCATTGCCAGCGCACCTCTCTATCTTTGCCAGCCAGCCTCTCACTTCCTACCAGCCCTCCACACTACGGAGATGCCAACGGACCTCCCGCTATATTCCAGCGGACCTCTCGGTCCGTGCCAGCAAACCTCTCGTCCTTTGCCAGCAAACCTCTCGATTAGCCACCAAAGGAGCTTCTCGATCAATGGCGTGGATTGCCAGCGCACCTCTCGAACCTCTCTCAGGAACTCACAATCGGGCTCGCAGCCTTCAGAAACAAAAGAAATGCCCAATACCTGGTGCGATTTGACAACCCGCTCCAGCCTACGAGGAACCTTTTGCCAGCGAACCTCTCGGAATTGGCGGGTAGAGGGCTTCAAAGACGAAGAAAAGCGAGAGGTTTGCTGGCAGAAGCGGCTTCCAGGAGTGCCGTGGGACTGCTTAACGGGGCACCAAATGCGCGTCGTCCCAGAGTTCTGCCAACGAACCTCTCTAAATTGAGGGCCCCGGGTGGCACCGAGAGGTAGGCTGGCAAAAGATAATCAGGTTGGTCGACATGCCGAAGAACCTCCAAAGCTGCTGATTCAGCAGGATTTGTGGTAAGCGACGAGTGTGTATACATGGTTCTATACATCGCAAGTCCGTTCCGCAGATCATGGCTGTTCCAAATCGTAGCAACCAGACGAAGGCCGAGTTCACCGGAATCTAGGGTAGGCTGTGAGATCCTCTACGCCCCCGTGCAACATTGAGAGAGGTCGCTAGGCGGTTGGACAATGTTGAGGGCAGACACCTAACCTGTCACACTGTGGTTCTGTTCGGGGCTTGACCATGGGCGTGCAGATGCGCAATATGTCTTGCAGGCAGCGATGGAGGACACCACCCCCATGGTAGGGAGATGCATCGTTCAAGGAGTTGATATGCCAAGGCGCTTGATGATTTGGCCAGTGATGCTGGTGACTCTAGCCGGTTGCAAGGTCAACCCGGCACCTCCGTCTGTCGACGACGCTAAAGCTACGTGGCTCAACATCAATCAGCGTTCGGGATTGGCAGGTGATTTACAGTTAATCGATCTGAAAAAGACTGACGGTCAGTTCGCCGAAGTCAATGGAACGAAAGTCTATCCCTCTTCTACGAGGCCGAGAAAAAGCACCTCACCAAAATGGGGCGCTGGAATCCCGGGGACATAGAGACCATTCACTCGAACTACGGCTTCCAGAAGACGGAGAACGGCTGGCAAGGCCCCGACGGCACCCACTTCGATCACTAAACTGCCGTTTGACTGAGATCGTGCCCTATCCTACGCTGCCCCGAGCTGGTTCGTTCAGCAGGGGAGAGTGGGATGTTCGAATCACCAGGGCACGCCCTTTCGGCACTGAGCCGAGTGGGGTACTTCACCGACCAGAAGACCGCGACGACGGTGTACCTGGCGGGGAAGATCAACAAACCAATCATGCTGGAGGGGCCAGCCGGCGCCGGCAAAACAGAACTCGCGCAGTCGGTTGCCCGCGCGGCCGGTGCCGATCTCCTCCGCCTTCAGTGCTATCAGGGCATCAACGAAGAAAAAGCAATTGGGCAGTTCGACAAGAGCCTTCAGGAGCTCTTCGTCCTGCTCAAGACGAAGGCCGAGGGCGTCTACGACTGGGACCAGATCCGCAAGGATGTAACCAGCCGCGCGTTCTTCCTCGCAGGACCGCTGCTCACGGCCATCGAGCAGGAAAAGCGCTGCGTTCTGCTGATCGATGAGATCGACAAGGTCGATTACGCGTTTGAGGCGCTGCTGCTTGAGCTGCTGTCCGCATGGACGCTTTCCATCCCAAAGATGGGGACCGTTAAAGCAACGACAATCCCGTTCGTCTTCATGACCTCGAACCAGGAGCGACGGCTCGGCGATCCCCTGCGTCGCCGCAGCTTCTACCTGATAGTCGAGCACCCCACGGCCGAAAGGGAAGCGGCCATCGTCAAGAACAAGACTCCGACCGCAAATGCAGCGACGCATCGCTTCATCGCGGGACTCGCGAAGGCTTTGCGTAGTTACAACCTCGAAAAGCCACCGAGTATTTCAGAGATGAACGATGTCGCCCAGGCCATGCAGCTGCTCAGCATGGATCAAATCGTTGCCGTGCACAAGGACATCATCCTTCCCCTGATCGTGAAGACGGAAGGGGATCGCAAGCGGATGCTGATGAGAGAGACCTTCGAGATGATCATCTATACGGCGAAAAAGAATGCCGACGCCATGGAGGCACGCGAGGTAGACGCCACGATCGCCGCTCTCGAGGTGACTGCGTGAGAGCGATATGGATCGCATTGCTGATGACTGTAGCGGCTGTCCCTCGTTTCGTGCACGGAGCGACTCTCGGAGAGAGCAGAGCGCCTGAGGCGGTGTATTACGCCGATGCCTATGCCGACCACTACCATCTGCCCAGAGAACTGGTTCACGCGATCATCGAGCAGGAGTCGGGTTGGAATCCGCGTGCCCTGTCGAGCAAGGGCGCGATAGGGCTGATGCAGCTGATGCCCGCGACCGCGGCGCGCTTCCTTGTCGCCAATCCAACCTCAATCGCGGACAACATCGGCGGGGGTGTTCGCTACCTGGCCTCCATGAATGAGCTCTTCCACGGTGACCTTCGCATGGTCGTCGCGGCGTACTACTGCGGCGAGCATCACCTTCTGTCCAGCGGTCTCGGGTACCACAACGCCGAGGTACTTGCGTATGTCCTCTCGGTCCAAAGCAGATATCAGCGTGAGTTGCAGGTTCATCATCCCGGCAATTTGAAAGGAAGGAAATGAGACTCCCAATCCAAGCCCTCGTCGCAGTCGCGTTCTTCGCATCGACGGCCTTCAGCCAGCAGCGAAACTCCCAACCCATGGTGTCCGACGTGACTGTCTCGAAGGCTGCTGTGACCGACGTCCATCTGCGGCCGCTCTTCACCACCACGATCCGCCTGCCTGACGCAGTCAGCTCTGTGGCGGTAGGGGCTCCCACGCTGTTCGAGGCTGAGCATTCCGATCAGGAACCGCGGCTGGTCTACGTGAAGCCGTCGACCAAGGAGCCGGTCGAAAGCAATCTCGTCATCACCATGCAATCGGGTGAGACGATCAGCCTCAGGCTCCTCTCGGACGGTTCCGCCAGTCTCAATGCTCCTGTCGACTTCATCGTCGACTACAAGCCACAGCAGAGCTTCTTTCTCTGCTCCCCGGACGCAGTGGTCAGGAAAGAGGAGCAGGGAGAGGCTACGACGCGACCAATCGATCCTCTGGACAGCGCCCTTGAAGGCCAGGCACGTGTGGCGACTCCGGCTTGGCAACAGGGCACGGCTCTGGAGATGAAGCCCAGTAAACACGAACAACCCGCCATTGCGGGCGCCGTTGGGGATATCCGGGAAGCAAACGGGCAAATGCTGGTTGCGTATTCGGTCCGGAACCAGAGCGATCACTGGATCGAAGTTCTTCCTCCTCAGATCGAGGTGAATAGTCCGGGAGATACGAAGGACATCAAGAAGAAAGACAGAAAGCACATCGTGGAAGCGGAGCAGGTGCCGGTTTCCGATTTCAGAGTCAACGGCCGGCGGCTCGCCCCGGGACAACGCGCCGATGGCGTGGTGACGTTCCATCGTCCCGGCTTCAAGCAGAGCCAGGAACGTCTCCTGCTGCAACTGGCGTCGGCGAATGCGGTGGACAAGCCGCTCCTGCTTCCCGTGTCGTTCGTTGCTCCCCGCTAATCAACCAGGCACTTCGCTCATTTCAAGGAGAACACCGTCATGGCCAGTCTGAATCCGCTTCCCAACCGAGAAGAAGAGATCGTTCCTCAAGAAAACGAAAAACAGAGCACGCCGGCAATCCCGCAGCCGCCGAACGGCCGACCGTTTGTGATGCCAAGCCGCGCGGGAGGAGCGGGCGGCAAAGACAAAACAGGGATGATGCTGCTGGTTGCAGGAGCTGCTCTGGTCCTTCTGGTGGCATTCTTCGGATTCGTTTCAACGAAAGGGACGAACAAGAAGAAAGGCACGGCAGATAGCGCTGCGCCGCCGAATCTCGGTCGTGTGGTGACGCCAAGCGCCCCAGGCCAGCTCGTTCCCGCCGACAAGATGGCCGCCACCGAGCGCGCAACGGCCAAGACGGGCTCTTTGGAAGCGAACGACATCGAAAAAACGAAGACCCTCAAATCAGGCACCTTCGGGGCTCAGGCTGCAAACAGCTCCCCGACGAAGACTACCGCAGCAGGGAGCAAGACCTTGGGCCAGGTGCCGGCGTTTCAAGCGCCCGACACATCTCCGGAACACCTGAAAAACTGGAGTCCGCAGGCGTACCCCGGATCGAACGGATCACCGAGCCCGGGGGAGGCCCAAACCGCCCAAAAAGAGCAGGAACAATACGCTAAGCCGTCGATGATCTTTGTAGCGCACGCGAACGGCGAGGCAGGGAAGCCCGCTACGTCGCTTACAGCGGCTCCGGGCAACTTCGGTCTGGAGTCCGGGTACCACGTCGCAGCCCGCCTCGAGTCGATGGCGAGCACGGCGTTACACACCCCCGTCACCGCAGTGATTGAGTACAACTACGAACGAGACGGCCGAGTGCTTATTCCAGCCGGCTCTCGCGCGGTCGGCAAGATCACGCAGGCAGATGCTTCCGGAATCCTCAATATCGAGTTCAGCTCCATCGAGTTGGCCAAGGAAGAAGCGGTTCCGATCTCTGCTATCGGTGCAACCACGTCCCTGCAGGCGATCAAAGGCCAGGTTACCGGTAAGAACGCGGGAAGAAGCCTCGCGGTCCGGTCCCTGGCAGGCCTTGGCGAAGCGAGCGCCATGCTGGTGGGTGGAGGTAGCGTGAACAGTGCGGTCAGCGAGTCGGATCTGATCCGGCAGCGTGCAGCAGAGAACATCGGAAATGGAGCAGACGCTCAAGTCATGAGTCTCCTCACGACGCAGCATATCGTGGTGAGTGTTCCTGCCGGTACAGAGATCTACCTCATCTTCACCAAACCGCAACGTGTGAACCCGGCTTCAGCGCAGAACATCTCCGTGGCCCAAGACCGCTGAATCCCTACTAAGCACAGCCAGCAATCAGGTCAGCAACAACGGCCGGCGAAAGCCGGCCGTTGCCGTGTGTGCCCAACATCGCATGCTCGACTGCGCAGACGAGTAGAAGTGAACACATTGCTCGATTGCGCGGACGAGTAGAAGT
>CAXTYH010000020.1:22546-76594 GCA_964248405.1 uncultured Bryobacteraceae bacterium | reverse complement strand
GAAGTAAACACATTGCTCGACTGCGCGGACGAGTAGAAGTAAACACATTGCTCGATTGCGCAGACGAGTAGAAGTGAACACACTGCTCGATTGCCCAAACGGTTATTTTCTATCCGTTCTACGCGGGAACCTAGTAAATCCACCAGTCTTAGGGACTTGGGGCTCGGTTTCTTGGGCAAGCCGTATACCACTTCAGTGGCCTTCCCCTTCTGCCGTTAGGAACACAGCACTGCTGAACTCGCAAAGGGATCAGTAAAAGCTCCAAAACGTGGGATTGCGCGATTTGCCGGAACTCCGGAACGGCCTTATGTTCCTGTTGCGGCGGGAACCCCGCCGAGGAGGAACTACCGATGCTGACCTTTCTTCGTGCATCCCGAGTCGCAGCGCAGCGCAGGCTTAGACGCTTTTCACAAAACCTCATGCTGATGATGACCCTTAGCTTTATCGGTGTGGCATGCCTCGCTCCTGCTTCGGCCATGGCCCAGAACGATGGCACGGCTCCCGCCTTCAACCAGGCAGTTCAGGGCCAGACGGCGGCGCAGCCCGAAGGGGCCTTTATGAACGTCGTCAACTGGGTAGGCAACGTGATCTGCCCGGTCGGCGCCGGCCTGGCTGTCGTGGGCACCGTCGTCCAGTGGCGCAGCGGTCGCAGCTGGATGCCGGCTGCTATGACCGCAGGCGGTCTGCTGGCTGTTTCGGGGCTTACACGGTTGATCGAACACTTCATCACCAGCGGCCAGCAGGTTGGTTAAACCATGACGCCGCCGCTGATCTTCCGAGCTTTCCTCGCACTCCTGATGTCGCTGGCCATTCCAGCCTCACTGGCGGCCTTCGTGCTGGCAGGGATGAAGCTGCGCAATGAGGGCGGGGTGAACTATCAAGCCGGTGGCGGCTTCCTGAAGTGGTTGTTCTGGGGCGCACTCCTGTTGACCCTACCGGGCGTCAGTACCTGGCTCGTGCAGGAGACCGTTCCAGGTGCGGCGCAGCTAATATCGGCGGGCGTCTCGACCCCGTACACCAACGGGATCAATAAAGTCGCCGGAGACTTTGTGGACGATGTCCTGATCGGGCACATCGTTCCGGTGATCGCCGCCGCGCTCATCTTCAAAGCCCTACTCGACCACTCGCAGGGGACCAATCCTCTTGCCTCCATCGTAGCGGCTATGTTTTTGCTGGGAATTCAGGGTGTCTACTCACTGGCATCGGGTGACTGGAATAAAGGTGGAGCGTACGGCACTACCGATCTCCTGATGAACGCCTTCAACTACGCCGCGGGCACGCTCAGCCCGATTGTGGGCGGGCTGGCGATTTCAGCAGGGATCCTTGCGTTCGTACAGCACAAGGAATGGAAGGTCTTTGCGGTGAGCGGGATGGGCTTTCTGTGCGCGACGGGGCTTTGGTCCCTGGTCAAGAGCTGGACGGGGGTAACGATATGAACGTGCTCCACCGCACCGCGAGGGTGCGAATGGCGCATAGCGCCGGGCTCTTTGGGCTAACGGCACTGTTCGCGGTCGCCGGTCATCTCGCTTCCTGCGCAGTAACGATCAGGACGAATCCCTGGGAGAGCTGCGAGCCTGGGCTTATGCGATGGAGCGTTGCAGTTCCATAAAAGGAGCAGCCATGAGAAACATCGAGACTGGCGCTATCGGTATCCGGTTCGTTGTATTCGCTATCAGTTTGTACTTCGTTCTGGGGACTGTCGCTCTTCTTCTACACGCCGCCGCAGGGCGGCTGGCTTTCGGAGCCGTGCTGCTGCTGACAACAGTCGGCGTTCTGCTTGCTGCCTGTGCGTGGACTCTGCGCAAGTTATGGACCTTGAGTGGCCGAGCGGCGGCGGCGCTCTTGACCAGGATCATGATTCTTGAAGCTCGGAGCACTTCCAAGATCGAAGAGGGAAGTGAGGCAGAGGCATGAGTACAGGCTCCTTCACTCAGGGCGTTCTTAATCTGACCAATTGGGTCGGCAACGGAGCGATGCCGCTGCTCGCCGCTCTCATGTTGGCACTGGGCATCTACCGCTTCTCCAAAGGCGGCGATTTTGAGAGGTACATCTGGGGGGCTCTGGGATCGCTGACCGTGTCAGGCCTACTTCGACTTGCAGAGTCATTCGCACGGCAACCCGTTACGACCGGAAAAGATCAGCTTTTCGTTGCGTTGCTAGCCTTGGCGGATTGGGTCTGCAACGTGATCCTGCCGCTCTATGCAGCCCTCGAGGTGGTGCGGGCAGTTCTGGGCTGGAGTGGTGTAGGCACGCGCCTCAATATCGGCGACGACTGGCTGCGGCATGTCGTCGCAGCGTTTGCGGCGTTGTGCTGCTCCGGGCTGTTGCGGCTGTTCGAGCACTTCGTCACCGCGGGAAAGGCAGGGATAGCCTAATGGCGCTCATGGTGAGTCCGGTATCGCGCAATCTCGCACTCAAGGTCACCTTCATGTTCCTGGAGATCGAAGACATGCTTGCGCTCGCTTTCGCCTGCGCCGTGGCCATGATCGCGGGGCAGTTCCTGTTCTCGGATCGCTACGTCTTCTCGATCCCGATGAACTGGTTTTTGGTCTTGGTTGTGCTGGGACTCGGTGTCCCGGCCCTGATGCTCTTCAAATACGGCAAGCCGCGGAAGTACATGGTCGATCTTCTGGCCTGGTACGGCAAGCCCCATACCTATTGCGCCTTGGCGCGAGACACCCAGCTGACGACAACTTACCTGAAGGAGAACGTGTAATGCCCCAGACCAGAGAAGCACACAGGCGATCTCTCCAAAACCCGGCACTCTGCGAACTGCTGCCTATTCGGGACTTTCTCGACAACGTCATGATCCGGACCGATGGATCCTACGTGGCGGGGTTCCGCATCGCGGGCACGCTGACGTACTTCTCGGACGATGAGGGAAGGAACGAGACCAAGGAATTGGTCGAGTCTCTACTGCGGACGGTGCCGGAGCAGAGCATGCGGCTGCAGTTCCGCTACGAGGTCATTGAGGGCCTCTGTGGTCTCTTGACCCGGTACGAAGATCATCGGCGCACACAGAATCCCGAGGCCTTGGTGCTCGAATCACATCGCCTGCAGCAGTGGAAAACACGTGAAGAGGAAGGCGAATACCTCACCCGGCTGGCGGCGGTGTACCTGATCTGGGACCCGGAGAAGCACCGGCGCCTGATGGCCGCAGCCGGCGGCCCCATGAAAAAGAGCGGGGAAAAGAAGCCCGGGTTCTCGCTGTCTTTGCGCAAGTGCATCGAGCGCTCGAAAAAGGAGCACAACGACGCCTTGGCGGAGTTCGAATCGATCGTCAAAGGCGTGGAGTCTTCGCTGAAGCGCGCGGCGATGGGTCCGGAACGGATGACCCACGGAGAACTCTTTCTGGAGATCAAGCGGGCCCTCAACCCCGAGGTGCCCGACACGGCCGTACTTCGGGACAACGATCTCGCCGAGCGGTATGTGTCGCCGCGCGAGCAGACATCCACAGTCTCGATCCTCGGCGACGCGGAGAACTACATTAACGTCGACGGAGTGCTGTGGAGTTTTGTGTCGCTTAAAACGCCTCCCGACGGTACCTATCCCGGGATTCTGCGCAGCTTGCTGACGGTGGGCTTTCCAGTCGTTCTCTCCACCCAAGTGACGATCCCGGACCAGCGGGCGGTGCTCGACAAGTACAAGAAGCGGCTCAAGAAGATGCAGGCCGCACAAATCGATTCGAAGGGCAATCAGCGGGTCGACATGGAGGCCCAGGTCGCGACCCAGGAGCTGATGGACATTCAGGCTGAAATCCTGGCGAGCTCGGTGAAGACGGCGAAGGTGAGCCTGACCATCGCGGTGCGAACCTCGCATCCTGCCTTCAGCAGCCACGAATACGAGACGGCCGAGCGGGAGCTGTCCAACCGCCGACAGCACATCCTGCATATCGTCTCCCAGGCCAATGGGGCGCGAGCCTACGGGGAAACGCTCGCCCAGAGACGGCTTCTCATCTCCTCCATGCCGGGGATGGCGGACGACGACCAGCGCGATCACGACCTGTTGACCACGCATGCGGCCGACCTGATTCCGGTCGAAATGCCCTGGGCGGGAACGCCGCGGGCGCCGCTCATGCTGTTCGAGACGCCGTACCGGCAGCTCATCCCGTTTTCTCCTTTCGACGCCGGCCTTGAAAACGCGAATGCGATCGTGGCGGCGGCCTCCGGGTCCGGCAAGAGCGTCGTGGTGGGGCGCATGGCGTTGACCTGCGGCCGGCAGGACGTCCAGGTCTCGATCATCGAGCGGGGCGACTCCTACCTGCCGGCCGTGACGTATATGGGCGGCCGCATGATCTCTATGTCGCTCGACAGCGAAGAAACGATCAATCCCTTTGATCTGGAGGCGGGTGACCTGTCCCCCTCGAACGACCACATGGCCTTTCTCAAAAACCTGACGCGCTTCATGATCGGGGACAGCGGCGCCACGGATACCGACCTGCTCGACAATCTCCTGCTGACCGCGATCCGCAAGACCTACGATCGTGCCGCCATGCGCTCCGGCAGCACCATCCCGACCTACAGCGACTTGAAAGATGAGCTCGAGAACTACCACGATGAAGACAAGAACGACATCGTGAACCGGGAAGCGAGGCTAGCAGCCACGAAGCTTCGGGCCTGGGTCGAGAACGGGATGTATGCCAAGCTCTTCGACCGCCCGACCACCATCGATATGTTGACCCCGTGGCTCTACTTCAACATCGAGCAGCTCAAGGACGATCCCAAGCTCGAAACGGCGATGAGCCTCTTGATCGCCTATGCCACCAACAAGCGGGCGATGGGGAAGAGCAACAAGCGCTGCATCACGATTCTTGATGAGTGCTGGTCGCTGCTGCAGTCGCCGAGTCTCGGTCCGGTGGTCGTGCAGCTCTTCCGCACAGCCCGCAAGCGCAATGCCTGCGTCTGGGGTCTCTCCCAGGCGGTCGAGGACTTCACCGGCACCCCGGACAAGCCGAACGAGTTTGGCGGCGCCATCCTCACCACGACTGCAACGAAGTTGATCGGCCGGCAAAAGGGCAACATCGACGTCCTCCGCCAGTTTGTGCACCTGAACGAGACGGCCATCCATCGAGTGAAGCATTTGGGCATGACAGAGAAGGGCAAGAAGAGCGAGTTTCTGCTGGTCATCGGCGAGAAGTCCGAGACCACGCACAGCCTGCACATAGTGCCTACCCCGATCGAATACTGGTTGCTGACCACCTTTCCGAGAGAGAAGTGGTATCGCCAGTACTGGCTGCGCAAGCACGCGAACCTGACCGTTACGGCAGCGTATGAACGCCTCGCATCGGTTTACCCCAACGGACTTGCCTCGCTGGACGAGCTCCCCGAAGAGCGATCAGGTGAAGTGATGCAGATAGCGCTGGGCCGAGGGGTCAGCGTGGCTGTGATCAAAACCCGTACCCGCGTGGTTGAAGACGTTTTGCAGGAGGCATAACGATGTCAGTATCCGAGATCTCTCGAAGACGGATGAAGAGGACCGCAGTTGCGGTCGGCGCGCTTCTTTTGATCGCGCCGCCGGCCGCAATGGCCCTGAGCTGGGAAATCTTTACGGTCATCGACTCTACGATCAGTTCGGCCATCGGTGGGTCGCTCACCGGCATGATCGGTACTCAGAGCGCGCTCGAACAGGATCAGCAGTCGCTCCTTTTCCCGGTGAGCCTAATCAACCAGGCGCACAGCTACATCAACACCATCCAGACCAGCTATCGCGGGTGGATGTCGGGCGTGTTTACGCTTCCGGTGAACAGCGCGCAGCTTTCGAGCAGCCAGCGTCTGGAAAAGGTGTTCCTGGGAGGACAGAGCGGGACCCTTCAAAACCTGAACGGGTTGTACAACACTTCCTTCGGGACACTACCGGCGGCGACCGCGGCTCCCCAGCCGCACCGCCAGATGATGGACATGGATGACGCTCTCGCCAAGGATGCGCTGGCCCAATCGGTTGCAGGAGATCAAGCAGCGACCAGCCTGATTACGATGGCCAATCAGATCGAATCGGGAAGTTCGAGTACGGCCCCGGGAACCGCTGACATGTTCTCGGCTATGGCTCGTACAGCGGAGCTGGCAAGTCTAGCCGGGCAACACAAACTCCTCGCGGCGATGCTGCGGGAAGAGGCTGGGGCCCTCGCTCACGACAACGGTATCCGCAAACAAAATGTGATCCAGACCCAGCAGATGAATACAAATCTGCAGGGAACCATTGCGCAGCAATAAAGGACAGGAGGCAAGGCATGCCGGAACAAAAGGCAATATGGAAACGGGTGGCCCCTCGTGTGGGCTGGCTCTGCGCAGCGGGTCTCTTTGTGGGGGTGGCCGTGCCTCGTCAGGCCCATGCCCAGTTCGGCATCGACTTAGCCGTGATCCTTGCCGGGCTGCAGAAAATATCGGGTCTGCTGACCAGCAGCGTCGCTTCGCCCCTGGCACAGATACAGTCCGTGGAGCAGAGTACACAGCAGTTTCAAGAGACGGTGCTGTACCCGCAGCAGGCGATCACTAGCGCGAAAGCTCTGTCGGCGAGCTTTACAGCCCCTATGAAGTCGATGGAGTCGTTGCTGAACCTGAACCTATCGAGCGCAACGATGCCCGCGTCCCAGCAACTGGAGCAGCAGATGCTCTCAGGGGATCCCAACAATATCGGAGGTTTCGGAACCAGCTATACGCAGGTCTATGGCACCCTGCCGTCCCAGACAGCGGCGCCGCCGAACGTGCGCAGCACGATCGACATGACCGACGCCCAGGCCCAGGACGCGATGAAGAAGGCGATCGAGCTGGACGCCCTTTCGGCGCGTGAAATTGAGGTCGCACAGTCGCTCAATGAGCAGATTCAGGATGCCGCTCCAGGAACAGCGCCGCTCCTCGAAGCGGAAGCATCGGCGTGGGTCCTTCAGGCGAATGCCTACAGCCAGTCGGCGATGGCCGCCCTGCTGCGGGTAAGGACGACCGAGCTTTCGAATGCGGGAACCGGGATCAAGAACGCCACCGCACAGACTCAACAGCTGAACCAGAACCTGCAAGGCGTCCTCACGCCGCGGTAAGAGGAAATGATGGACAGTTCGATCTTCGTGTTTCAGACCATGATGCAAACCGTGCAGTCGGGCTTGGCAGGCAAGATGATTCCCGCTCTTCAGAACGTGTCCTATGTGCTGATGGTGATGTTTCTGGTCCTTGGTATCTATGAGGCCTATGCCAAGGGCGGCGACACCCGGCAGCTGACGGCGACGGTTTTCAAGTACATCGTGGTTGCCTTCGTCGTGGGGAACTGGACGACGTTTTTTACGGATACGATGAGCGGGTTCAATCAAATCGCACAGTATATCGACAACTCCTACGGCGGTGGCGACCTGATGAAGGATTGGGGGAAACAACTCTCCGACAATTGGAACTCAAATGGATACGGTTCGGTCTGGAACATGATCACGAGTGGCGGCGCTGCCATTGTAAACAGCTTGGAGGTCGCGATCGCCTACATCATCTTTCCCTTAGCGGTGCAGATCTTCACCCTGATCTACATCTTCTGGGGCGCGGTCGTCTATGCCGTTGGTCCTCTAGTTCTTGCTCTGGCTCCGAGCAGGATGCTGAATTCTGTCGCCAAGTTCTATGTTCAGAACCTCATCGTCTGGAACTGCTGGGCGATCGTGTACGCAATCTTTGCCTGCCTGATCACCGCGGTCAATGGCAAGGACATGACGGCCAGCCCTTTCTTTGCAAACAGCGTGACCGGGGCGCAGACACAGATCTGGATTGGGCTGACCAGCATTCTGTACGCGATCTGCATCCTGCTCATTCCGGTGATTGCGTTCTTTGTGCTGAAGGCTGAGTTCGGCGGGGTTGGCGGAGCCTTGGTCGGCATCATGGCGACGGTCAACCAGGCGAGCCGGCTCGCCGGGGGAGCGAGCAGCACCAAGGCAGGGAGCGCCGGCGCGGGCAGGAGCACCAACCAAAGTGCTCAGGGAGGGATGGGAGGCGGCACCTACCGCAACCTAAGTACGCCACCGCCCAACACCCCGCCGCGCCAGACGACTCCATAAAGAGACCACCCGTCCCGGACAGAACCAGAGCCCAAGGAGAAGGAACGATGAAGAAGCCGGTCGCAGTTCAAAAGGAACCAAAGTTTTATGAGATGGACGGCGCTTTGCGCGCCTACTCGAATCGATCGCTGGTGCTCGCCGGGGTGATGGGGCTGACTGCGCTCGTCGCCGTGCTGGGTTTTCTCCTTGTGCGTATCCAACCGCCTACAGTCATCAAGGTCAACGGTACCGGGGAGGCGCAGGTCGTGAGTCCCTATGGTGTGAGCGGCCACCGCGGACTGATCCCGGCCGTATTGGCCTCAGCTCACAACGCCGGTCCGGACGAGTACGAGAAGCAGGCCTTTCTGAAGCAGTTTCTCGGCCACTACCTGACCTACGACCCGCACACCCTGGGCCAAAGCTGGGCCGACGCCATGAACATGATGACCAGCAACCTGCGCCATACTGCCGTCGGCCAGCTGCAGAAAGACAACACCGTAGGCAAGCTGGAAGACGAACAGGCCATGTCCACCCTGAAGCTGAGCTCGCTCGAGCCCAGCCGGGAAGATCCGATGACCTACGAGGCGTTCGGCGTGCGCACCGTGCACCGCATGGTCAATGAGCACGAAATCACGGACAAGCTGGTCGAGCAGTACCACTTGCGGCTGGTAAGCATGGAGCGCTCCGCCGACAATCCCAACGGCTTGCTGGTCGGCGAGTACTGGTCCAGGCAGATCGAGGGCGAGAAACGCGAGGCGGTTCTCGAAGGAACACCGGGGTCGGAAACGCAGAACGATGGAGGAGGGAACAACCAATGAGTACAGCCACAGTGACAAGGCCCGCAGCGCCTGAACTGCTTGACAAACCGCGTAGGGGCCGGAAAGCGCAGGAAAAGAGGGATGCGGTGACGACGCGTTTCTTTCTCGGGGACGCGGACTCCACTGGTATCACGCTCAAACAGGAGCTAGCGAGCGAGCTTGAAGCCCAGCTCGAATCGTTGAAGCTCAGCCAGCCCTACTACACGATTGAAGCGTGGAAGGCGGTAGCGGATTTGAGCGGAGGAAAGATTGCTGTCGAAAAGCGCCCTGTCAGCAGCAAGACATAAAGGCGCGGCCGGCGGACAAGTTCAGAAGAATCGTCTCGTATAGCTCTTTCGCTATCAATTCGATTCTCTGAGTCACCTTGCGGACCTCAATCGCAAGGATTTGTCCCGCTGACCCGGCTGCTTCAAGCCTGGTTGGTCCTTTTCAACAGGACGTAACAGACCAGGCAAAGCCGGAGACGCGGTCCTCTCTACGGTTTTGGTGGTCTTCTTGCGTGCCGCAACCCCAAGCACAAGGAGACTCGCTATGCACAAGATGGAAGGAAATCGCATCGTGATGTTGGACATACAGAAGAACGGCAGCATGGTCGAACGGATCCCCGGCGTAGGCCAGGATGCGACGACCGCGAACACGCTCCTGGGAGTCATGTACCCCAACGCCAAGGTCGCTATCGTCAGCGTTCCGACCGAAACCCTCGAAGATTATGAGGAAGCCACGGTCGCACGCACCCTCACCGGTGTTCGTCACAACGGCGTTCACTACAAGATGGTCGGAGCCTCCGGTTCCGCCAAGAGTGGGAAGTATTACTTCTGCGATGCCGCTCACGAGCCTCTGCTCGCGAAGCGCTTCGAGATGTGGCCGGAAGCTGCAATCACCTACTTTGGCATCCTCGTCTCCGCCCTCAAGGTGGTACGCGAAGAATCCGACACCACGGTGTTTGTTGTGCCGGACCTGAAGCTGGGAACGAACGACTGCCGCGGTTGGATAAGAAGGAGCCTCTTCCTGAAGCTCGGTCTTCCGGAGGGCTACTTTTACCAGTTCCGGCTCGCATTCGAATCCACGCAAGCTAAAGGCAGCTTCAAGGTGATGAGCGATGACGTAGCCGATGCACTTGGCTGCGATCTCGTCATTCCGGAAAGCTCGATCAAACCCGGATTGAAGAAACAGTCTGCACTCAAGACCCTCTTCGGTTCGGAGGTACGCGCCTTTCGTGGTCCGATCGTATTAGGCATCCGGGAGATCTCACGCCCGCTTACCTTCGAGTCGAGCTACACGGTGCTGCAACATGCTCCCCTTGACGCAATCGCTACGGAGGTTGTGCCGCAGGCGCGTGAAAAGATCGACGCTTTGAAGGCGGCATGGCGGGAACGCAATCACCAGGCTCTGGTCGAGATGATTGGTTCTTCCGTTCGCTCCGACGATTCCGAGGAAGAAGAGTTCCAGAGGATCATCGAAGCGACGCTGCTGGCCGATGGAAGTGGTGAGCTTACCAGGCACCCCTACATTCACCGTCAGCTGGACCGCCTGCTCGCACGTTGGACCTACAAGCTGTTGACCGGAGGAGGCCTCGATCTACCCGCGTTCGCGCTGGCAGACGACGGCGTTCTCTACCTCAACAACGGGGAGGTCGTGTCCGCGGCGGATTGGATGCCGCGCGACCGGGCCATCACCTCCAGCACTTCTGAGAGGAGCCTGTGCGTCCGTTACCCCGTTCGCATGAAGGAGGATCTGCTGCCCATGATCCATCTGCATGCGGAAGAGGCCGCTACCTTGCTTGCCCAGAGCCAACATCTGACGTTCGATGAGGCACTGAGCATTGCAAACGAACAGCTGACGCTCAAAGGCACCTACACCCTGCATTCGGAGACCGCCAAGCTCAACGGCGGCGACTTCGATTTCGATTGGGTATGCGTGATCGAGAGTGAACGCTTTCCACTGTTCGTGGCGGACCGGTTCGCTCTCAAGCAAGCTCACAAGGTCACGAAGATCAAGCACGAACGTGCGAAGTCTCCGTGGTTCAACCTCGAGTTTGTCGCTCTGAAGTCGCGGGGCAATCAGATCGGCGTCATTACCGACCTGATGAGTTCCTGCGTCGCTGCGGATCGTCACGACCTGCTCTATGAGCTTGTCGCCGAGCTGCAGAAGGAGATCGACTCACTCAAGCACAACATTCGGGCCGATCGTACCAAGCTGCACGCCATTCGGACGGAAGTTGGAGCCGCGCCCTGGCTGTCCCTCAAGACAGCGAAAATCGTCTCTGAACTTCCGATGAGCCTCGACACCCAAAGGACTGACCGCATTGGAAACCTCTACAACGTGCTTCGCAAGGACATTGCGGACATGCTGGAGGATCCCTTTCCCATCGAGCAGTTTCGGGGCCTGATCACCGGCGGAGATGTCTCGGAAGAGATGTTTCGCGAAGTACGCCTGGTGAACACCGTCTATGCAGCCGGCCACGCCGTCATTCAGAAGCAGTTCAACCAGGAAAAGCAGGCACTCGACGCTGCGCGGGAGAAGGTGAAGGTCGCTCTGCAGTCCGGCGATCAGAGCTCGATCAAGCACAGCAAGCGGGAACTCGCGAAAGCGAATGCCAGCTTCCGTCGCGCTGAAGAGTCCACACGCGATCAGTCTCGCTCTCTGCAGGCCATCATCGGCTACTGGGGACAGGGTAAGACGGAGAACCGTGAGGGCTGGTGCGCTGCTCTCCACACCATCGTTTCGCGCGGCAAGGGAATGGGTTCTATTCTGTTCCACGCGTTTCCTCAAGAGGTCGTCAACGCTGTTGCTGACCGGACCGGCGGAAGAAAAACCACGGTTCAGGTCAAGGACAGGGAAGGAGCGGTCGTTCTTCAGGACGGCTCGTTCTTCTTTGTTCGCGGTACACAGAAGAGCTTCATCTTCCGCCTGGACGGGGAGACGCGTTCGTTGCTGTACCGGCAGCATTAATCCATTCGATCCCGCGCGGGATCGATCAACTCGAACCTCCACCTCGGAGGAGATCCTACCGGCCTCACCGCCTGTCGACTCCCTCCGGGAGTGACAGGCGTGATGAGGAGAAAGAGAGCACATCATGCGATTTCTTTTCTGGCGTCTGGAACGCGTGGCATCCACCGCACAACAAACACGAGTTCGTATTGACTTGAAGTGCGATTCCCAAGGGTACGTGTACCAGTGGACCGTCGCTGACAAGAAAGCAAAACGGCTCAGCAAACGTGAGTTACACGAACTCGATATGCGGGTTGCCAAGTACATGGCCAACCTAAACCAGAACGCCCCAACCCGGTGGGATCGGCGCAGTTTCTTTGCGACGTTCTAGTGGCAAGGTGTCAACAGCTTGAGGGAGAGGTCTTCACGACTCTCCCACGAGCATTCGGAAGGATTCGAACTCTATGAAGCCGATGATAGCCAACCTATTCTTCGCAGCCGGGAGCCTTACCTCGGCCCAGACCATTACCCACCAAACGGTAAATCCCAACGCTGTCACGCAGGTCGCGACGGCCCTCAACCACCTCAGCCTCATTGAACTGCCCGAGCCCATCACGCGTGCTGCGGTGGGGAGCGACGATATCCGCATCGAGTGGCACGGAAACACAGTCGCCCTCAAGCCGGTCCGGCAGGGACAGTCGACGAACCTCTTCGTGTGGACCGAGCACACCCAGTCCACCTACGAGATCCTTCCTCCAGGCGAGATAACGAACGCCTCCTTTGTCATCGACCAGACCAACGGCAGGCCTGAAGGGAGCAAGCCGGCGAAAACGGAAGCGAAGATCAGCCAGACCGAGATCCAGAAAGCGGCCGACACGCTGATTGCGCAGTCGATCTTGCAGAGTTCCGTCGTCAACAGCCGTGGCATCAAGGATGCCTCCGATCACGTCAACGTGCGTATTACCGAGTTTGTGCGGGACAAGGACGCGCTTTACGTCCGGTACACCGTCTCAAATCCCGGTCAGCATTCGTATCGCCTGAGCGCCCCCTCGGTCTTCAGCTTCACTCCCACCGTCGCCGGCAATGTGTTGGGATCGTTGAAGGGCCTACAGGTGCCGGAACAGAAGATCCAGGCACTCGGTACGGGGACGACCTCAACTTTGTTGGTCCGCGAGGAGCGCATCAGCAACCCCGACGTGAACCCTGGCCAGACGGTAGACGGTGTCCTCTGCTTTGAGCAGACCAGTCAAGGCCCGCATCTTTACCGTTTCGTCTTCGGGAATGACGAGTCCCACCCTGTGACGGCCGCGGCGGTGCTGTGATGGATCCGAACCAGACCATCACCTCGGAAGAGGCGCAAGCGCGCATCCTTTCCGCGTACAGTGCCGGAGATCCAGTTGGCTTTGCGGAGTTCGTCAAGCGTCCGTTGCTGAACCCGATCGAGCAGCGCGATAACAAAAACAAGCGGAAGGTCCATCCCATGCTGGTCATCGGCGTGGTGTTGGTTGTGCTTGCCGTCATTGCAGCCTTCTTCTTCTCTCATGGAGGGCCACATGCCGCCTAGCCAGCAAAACCGGTCACGGCCGCGCAATGACTCCGAGGATGCGATGTTGCTCGTTTGGCTACTGCTGTTCGCCGTGGCCGGCGCCGTCTTCTATCTCGCTTACAGCAGGTTTCACCTCCGGGCCAACCAGCTGGTCGAGCTCACCTTTTACCCGTTCCTGGTGCTTGTCTTCCTCTACGAGTGGCTGCGTTACGCCGCCACCCGCGAGGTGAAGATGGAAGAGGCGTGGCCCCGGCCGGTTCCGTACATCTCCCCTATCAAGGATCGTGAGAACGTCGAGCAGGCCCGGCAGGCGCAAGCCGTGCTGCTCGGCTACGACATCCATGGTGAGCCGGTGACCTGGACAAATGAGACCCGGACCTACCAGGCGAACTGCTTTGGCATGACGGGCGGGGGGAAGACCACGCTGCTGCACGGCATCACCGAGCAGGACATTCATAGCGGCGCTCCCATCATCTTCATCGACGGCAAGGGCGATTGGGAGCTTTTCGAGAAGCTCATCCCTACCATGGAAGCGGCCGGACGCATCCATCAGCTCCGCGTCATCAACCCGCTGCGGCCCGACATCTCGGCCAGCTACAACCCCTTCTGGTCGGAAGACGGAAACTACGAGGACCACATCAGCTTCATCTTTGAGAGCTTCAAGATGGAGAAGGACTTCTTCGAAGGCCACCAACGGGTGTACCTCGAGAACATCGCCCGCATCCTCCATTACACAGGCAGACGCTTCAACTTCCATGACGTGCTGGTTGCCGCCTACGACCAAGCCATCCTCGAACAGCAGATCAAGCTGGCGATGGTACGCACCCATGGCGACCAATTCATCACCGACCAGCAGCGGCTTACGCTGCAGATGAGTGTTCGCAACTTGCTCGAATCCTTCGGCGATCGGGAGCGCGTGGCCAAGATTCAGGGACTGATCAACAACCTGATGACCTTCATGGCGGACGACCTTGCGCTCATCACCAGCTCCTACGACAACCTGCTTTCGCTCAACGACGTCATCGAGCAGAAGCTGATCCTGTACGTCAGCCTGAACGTCAACGTGAACGAACGCGCGGTCACGGCACTTGGCCGGATGCTGCTCCAGAATCTTCAGCTGATGATCGGCAAGCGGTACGCCGAGGCCCAGAAGGGCAAGGAGCAGCCGTTCGTCAGCGTCATCATGGACGAGTTCTCGCCGTTCGCGTACGAGAACTTTGCGCACATCCTGGTGACGGCAAGAGGCGCAAACGTCGCCTTCCTCTTCGCGCTTCAGAGCGCCCCGCAGCTGCTTCAGGTCGGCCGCGGTTTCCGCAACGACGTCGCCAGCGCTCCCAATACCACCTTCATGCTGCGCATCAAGGACGAGGAAACCGCGCAGGACTTCCTCAAAGCCTCCGCCCGGATTCGCCAGATGCGGCGCAGCATGCGCATTCGCAAGAGCGGCCTTTTCCAAACGAGCTACAAGGAAGACGGCGATGGTAGCCAGACCGAAGTACGCCAAACCCTGGCGCAGGAGGAGCACATCAAGCGCATGCCGACCGGCCAGATGGAGATGCTGGCGCCGGACAGACTGCGCGGTGTGCTGCACCGGCACGTCCATATTCGGCAGCCCTTCCGTCACTGGCTCCCCGGGGTTCCCGAAAATCTCTACCCCAAATACGCCACCTGCCAGGACGACACCGAAGGCCTGAACCTTCGGTTCAGCAATCCGGAGCTGGAGGAGAAACGAACCCGACAGGGCAAGAAAGGAACAAAGGGCAGATGAAGATCAAGACCGTTCTATGCGTGCGGCTGGTTGCTCCTGCACTTGCTGTGCGGAAGTTTGCCCGTCTACTCGCCCTCGTGACGACCCTTGCCTGCGCCACGTTGTCGTCACTTCACGCGGAGCAAACAGGAACCAGTCCTCATCCCGTGCAGGGAGCGAGTGCCGGCTCGGGGGCCGACCAGCCACGCAGACCTTACGACCACGCTGCCTTCGGGACGGCAAAGGCGCAGGGACAAAGCGGTGTGGCGGCTGCTCTGGACAAGATCAATCCGCAGAACAAGGACTACGGCGCCACGGTCGAGCAGGCCCGAATCGCTGCCTTCGAAGAGACCGTCGAGAGTTTTTATTGGTGGAGCTGCATCGTCCTGACACTGCTTCTAATGACGGCTGTGATGTACATCGTGTGGCTCTGGCGGCAGCGGGATCTGCGGCTGCGTGTCGCCGGCGACGTCGTCGCACAGCTCTATAACAGCCATGTGGCAGCGCGGGCCAGGGCAATCGAAGCAATCGAGAAGCACAACCAGCTGGTGCGCCGCTACAACGCGCAGTCGGTCGAAACGGCCGCGATGCGCGGAGCGACTGCGCAGAGGGACGCTGTAGCGGGCGCTAAGGACGGCCTGGAAGCAGCGGAGAAGCTGCACGCGAAGCCGTCCAAGTCCGCCTCGAAGACTGCGCCCGAGAACCAGCAATCACCGCTTTCTAGCGACGCTCCTGTAGAAGCAGACGTGCAAGAGATTGCGCCGGGCATGCTAGGCACGAACGATATGACGGTGCTTGAGGAGCAGCTGCGGCAACTTACGGCGCAAAACAAGGCCCAGCAAAAGGCTAGCGAGCAGAAGATTGCCCAGCTCCGCGCGCAGTTAGGCAGAGCCCATCACAGCCTAGAAGAAGCACGTAGTGGCGCGCCGGCGGCCGGGCAAGCATGATCGTTCATTGCCTCAGCTTCGGCTCCTTGTGGTGGTTGCGACCCGGTCAGGATTGCGCATCGGCCGACCGCTTTACGGCGCAGGCGGCCGTGTTCAACACCACCGGCTTCGCATCCGGAGCACGGGAACATCGCAATTGGATCGTTCCCGGCGTAGTCAGATTCAACGCCGGCACCTGTGGGGAACAACGAATCAGACCCGATCAGGCTGGCCAGGGACGCTACCTTTCCCCGGGGCCTGAACGCAGTGGAACACAGAACCGCCTTCTGCTCGCACGCAAGGTCAGGATGAGTGCTCCGGTCGACATGGTCCTCACCTGCCTGTCCCACGAGGAGCATGGACGTATCTCGTTCGATTCGGAGTGGCGGTCTCGCGGGGTGAGGCTGCTTGCCGCGAGCGAGTTTAAGGAGAAGCAGGAGTGTCTCGTGCTCCTCCCATTCAACGGTTGGGTGAAGACAAATAAAGGAGAGTGGAGGTGTCTATGGACGGGTTCAACAGCTACGTTAGCGATCACGGCAGAGAACAATTCGGGAACGATGAGCAGGAGTCCCTGGAACAAAG
Organism: uncultured Bryobacteraceae bacterium; assembly: GCA_964248405.1. Taxonomy (GTDB): domain Bacteria; phylum Acidobacteriota; class Terriglobia; order Bryobacterales; family Bryobacteraceae; genus Bog-105. The sequence goes on along the minus strand of CAXTYH010000020.1, from coordinate 60,042 downwards.
GATAGGGGTTCAGCTCAGCACGGAACGCGATCTGCCGCTCCTCTTACAGGTCCGTAACAGTACGTTCGTGTCGCACGATCAGCTTTTTCGCTGGATGGTCGAAGCCGGTTTGGAACACAACCGCCGATCGTTCAACTGGAGAATTCGCCGACTCATCAAGGGCGCTCACGTTCGCGAGACACCGGCGATCCAACCGTATAAAGGGGCCGTGTACTCCATTACGAGGTTCGGTCTTGGTGTACTGGAGAGCTGCGGGGAAGGGCTTGTGAGTATCACTTCGGGATCGCGCAACCTGCCTAGCGTCCTCCAGGGAGCGCATTTCCTTGAGCTGAATGAGATCTACCACGCGCTTAGATCCACCGGAAAGTTGAAAAGCTGGAAGTCGGACCGGGAACTGATCTCCCTCAACTATGTCCTTGGATCACCCTTGGCGAAAGATTACGACGCGATTGCCGAGGTCGAGTCGGAGGGAGCTTCGCTGCGAATGGCCGTCGAATATGAAAAGACGCTCAAGTCGGCAGCCCGCTACAAGGAGATTCAAGAAGCGATTCGGGACGAAGGGCAAGTCGATTTGGTGCTTTATCTAACGTCGACGCTGGACCTTGTGTTCACCCTGTCGCGTGCATTCGATCATCCGGCTCTTCCGATGTGCTTCGTTTCTTCGGGCAAAGTGCGGGCCAATCTAATGGATACGTCGGTTCTGTTTGCGTACGGATCGATGCGCGAGACATTTTCTCTGCGGGATGCGATCGGGACTGTCATGTCGATTACAGGATGATCGCCTGCGGTGCGGGAATGCACAGGCCTCTCCTTATGGAGAGGCTTTCTGTTGCAGAAAGCCGGGTTCAAGCTGCCGTGCCGCACAATTGCCGCTCACCTGCCGCTGTCCCGCTTCAAGACCTGTTTCGTTGTTGTTCCGGTGCTGCCGCCACGTGCCGCACCGTTGCCGCGCTGTTGCCGCAGAGGCTGTAAACAGCACTTACGAAACCGCTTATTTCTGACTACCTACGTGTGCGCATGCAAAAACGATGGTTTCAGCTTGAACTGCAGAAGTTCGCAAAAGGAAGAGGAGATTTAGCGGACCCAGACCCAGTTCCCCCCAACATTAAGCGCTGAAGGAGAATGAGCATGATCGATCCCCAAGAGTTTATCGCACCGAGTTCTGGTCATGCCGGCTTGGTGATCAATCTCAGCGGCGGCAAGGACAGCACCCGGATGCTCGGGCACGTGCGGTCGCTCTTCCCGGCAAATTCCAACCTACTGCGTCATGGCAGACACGGGGTTCGAGCACGTCCGACCCGTTCCCGCAGTCGAGTGGTCGCGTTACATCGCTGAACGTTTTGGGCTGGACTTGCATGTCGTGCGCAACCCGAACACGACGTATCTGGAAATGGTACGTGCGCGAGGGAAGTTCCCGTCGGCGCAGTTCCGGCAATGCACGAGCGACCTGAAGCGTGGACCGATCCAGAAGTTCATCCGGCAACTGCCGCATCCGGTGCTCATCAACTGCATGGGAATGCGCGCGCAGGAGTCGTCTCGGCGTGCCCGTCAAGTGGTCTGGTCGCAAGACGAAAACCTCAGCAAGGCTGGCCGGACCGTCTTCAACTGGCTCCCTATTTTCCACGAGACGGCAGAAGATGTGCTGAAGTGGCACTGGCAAAGTGCGGTTCCGCTGCATCCGGCGTACGTAGCGGAATACCATCGAGACGGAACAACGAGCGGCTATCTGCGCCGGTTCTCGTGTCGCGTATGCATCTTCGCGACCGACGACGACCTGCGAATGATCTACCGACATGACCGGGAGGCGTTCGATCTCGTGAGCGATTTGGAGCAGCAAAGCGGTTTCACGATGAAGGCCGATCGCTCGTTGGTGCAGATCGTAAGTCAACCGCAGACGGCGGCGCGGGAGGATGGCCAGCTTTCTCTGTTCGCGGCTTCAGGAGAGGGCTGTAGCGGACTGGCGCGGTGATCCCGTCAAGCGATCCTTGTCCGAGATGAGACATCGTGCGCGTTTGACTGGATTCCGGACTGGCCTTATGTTCCTCTCCATCGCGACTGGGAGGAACATCTCGGGCGTGATCACTGCAACCAGAGAGGATGAACGAATGCAAGCCGACACACTAACAATCGACACAACACCCAACTGGGTACCGCTCGAAAGAGCGGTGTCTCCCGTCCAACTAGCGGATTTCATGCACATGGGTAGGATCGGGACGATGGAACTTTACAAACATCGGTGGACGCGACGTTACCTGAACATCGACGCTCTCTCCGGTGATTGCTTTGAGTACAGGGACGGAGAGTATTTGTTAGTCGACCCCGAGTGCGCGATGCGATATGTGTTGGAGGCTCCATGAACATGACTGTGGCGAAGCCGCTGGCATGCGACTGCTCCGACGTTTGTGGCAAGAGCACGGGCCCGTTGTGCGGTTTGTGAGAGCAAGAGGCGGAAAGTCAAGCCGCTAACGGGACCTCAGGGCAACTCTCTCGGAGTGGTCCCTGTGTCGTCGTGAAGGCGGCTCCTCACCCCCGCACATCGGCAGCAACTATTTCGATGAGGACGCAATGGTTATGAAAGGAGCCGTTATGAAGCAGCGGCAACAGCCATCGACGACCAAACTTCTTGTTCTTTCGGTCCTGTTTCTGGCAATCGTCGCGCAGATTTGCGGCTCGTACGTTCTCAAGAGTGCGAATTGGGATGAAGACGGGAGGGTTATGGATACAAGGTCGCGCGCCTGGTTGACGGGGCGACAGTACAGCGAGGAGGTTGAGGGAGGCTTGACGCTTCTCAATGAATACGAGCCTCGCCAGGTGGCCTACCTGCGATCCCGGGGAAATCCCATTGAGTTCATCCCGTGCAGCAAGGGACGCAGAGGATACACCTCGAATCCGGAGGGCGTCGTCCACGTGTGCCAGCAGTATCGGATCGATCCCGCTGCAGTGGCGGTCGTGCTTTCGCATGAATGTGTCCACCTGGAACGGCACGATCCCGATACCCGTCCGAAGGAACACTCTTTCCCACACCGCCTCTTCGGCTACACCGAGGAGCAGGCCGCACATTGGCGAAGCCTCAGGACTGCATGGAGAATGTGGCCGAAGTACCACTCCGTGTGGAACGTCATGGGTTGGGAATGGCTGCTCGATGCGATGGTCTGGGTATGGCCCACACCCATCGTCCTGCTGGAATTTCCATTAGTGATCGCCCTGGGCGTCAGGATCGTACTAACTATGGATTCAAGCATTAGCGCGCGTAGGTGCCAGGCAGACGCAAGAGTCCCCTGATCCTTTTATCGAAGCATGATCGTGTAGCGCTTGCCTCGGTCGGCGAGTAGTCGGCCCGAGCAGCTTTGAAGATGATGCGGTTCAAGAGGTGTCCTTACGGGCACCTCTTTTCTTTGCACGCCATGTCGTTGACCTCTTTGGGAGGCCAGTGCCAAGCCCCCATGTGACCGGTTGATTTCACCAACCGGAAAAAAGAGGAAGTATGAGGTCCCACCGTTCGTCGCTCTGCCGCACGAACCGGAAGGTAGCACTACTGCGCGCGTCCACGATCGTCCGCAAGATTCACCGGCTCCGTGCCATTGAAAGTGGCTTGCTTTCGCCTGCACCGGGTGCACAGCCCTGGGCCAACACCCGGGCGATGACCGACAGCAATCCGCTTTCAGCGTGGGACATCATCGACCTCAATCTGTGGGAGCAACGTGAGTTCGCTGGCGAGAAGGCTCTCCGCTGAACGATCTCGGCCAACGAGTCGCGCCTAAACGTCTGTTCCGCGTCGCGCCCATCGGGGAGCTGTAGGCCGAGTTGGTGCGTTCTTGTCCGTGCATTTCATTCCCGCATTTAAACCCACTTCGTCCGAAGGAGGACCATCCATGCTACCCGGAGAAACCATCGCCAGCGGCGCGCCCAGCACCTGCGCCCGCTGCTTCAAGGACGTCGAAAACGAGTTCTTGCGTTCTGCGGCCGGCTACTACATCGGCACGATTTGCGCCTGCGGTCCCTACTCTCGCGAGTCGGGGTATTACCGGACCGAAGAGGCCGCCCAGCGCGCTCTCGATCAAGGCACCTTTCACCGTCTCTGACCTTCACCTATCTCCATCACCGAACCACGGACGTGCGGACTGACTGGCAACAGGAAACCGCACTCCGGCGATCTTCCACCCGGCAATTTCTGCCCAATTCGATCCGAAACGAGGACCTTCCCATGAAGACGCAACGGCGCTATTCCAAACGGGAGCTGCTTGGCCAGCTCCGTGTCGACTACCTTTTCTCCACCGATGCGCTCCCCGGCCTCACACCGGACTCCTCACGATGGGAGGCGCTCGCAGCCTTTCTAAAGAACGGTGAGGCCAGAGCCGAGCGTTTGATCGAGACCGACGGCGGCCTGATCTTTCTGCAAAGCATTCCGCACCGGCCGAACACGGGCGCGATCTATGTCTACCACGAGGAGACCGGAGCGTTTCTCTGGCTGCGCTTCGATCGCGATTGCGACCTGAGCGGCGCGGACTTCGATAGGGCTGTCTCGGCGTACCGGCTCCTGAAATGGACCAACCTCAACAACGGCGCCAGCAGGCACAGAGCACGACGGTGTCACGCCTGATAGCTCGCCCAGAGGAGAAAAGGCGCCGAAAGCTGGGCCTTTCTCTCCCATTTGACTGAATTTCAATCTGCCCTTACAACCACCCTACGAAAGGAGCAAACCATGTCCATAGCCGCGACCACACCCTGGATTCCACCCCGGCCCGCACCGCCGATCCTGAAAGTGGATCCGGCTCTTCTCCCCGAATACATGGCATGGTTTGTGAACCGCCGCGCCTACACCCGCCAGTCGGACACGCCGAACCCGGAGAACGGCCGCTACTACTATTACCAGCCAAAAGAGCGGCTGACCAAGAAGCGGCTGTCGCTAGACGAGGGAACGCTGCGCAAACACCTCAACGGTCTGCAAACGGTGGGCCTGTACGCCATCAATCCGCAGACGCAACGGTCGAAGTGGGTGGCGATCGACGCCGACTATGCGCGGGCACACCGCGATCTGGCCAAGCTCAAACTAGAGCTCAAAGAGGACGGTATCGAGGCTGCTCTCGAGATGTCCCGGCGTGGAGCGCACCTCTGGATCTTGTGCGAGGAGCCGCTGCCCGCGAAAGACTGCCGTATCTATATCTACAATCTCGCGCTGCGGCTCGGGGTGCCGATCAAGGGCACGCTCAATCAACTGGACGGTATCGAGATCTTTCCTCGGCAGGACGAGCTGCGGGAGGGAGAGTTCGGGAATGCGATCCGGGGACCTTTGGGGGTGCACCGCGCCAACATGCACCGCTATTGGTTTGAGGAGGCCGCTCCCGATCTCCAGTCGCAGTTCGCCTACCTTCGCAGTGTGAAGCGGCTCACGGCTCAGGAACTAGCGACGTTCGTCGAAGGCCTGAGCATCCCCGAAGAATTCCAGTCACGGCCGAAGATCGAGCAGCCGGTCGTTCCATTCGATGGAGGGCGTGGCTTCCAGATCCTCGATCATGTCCAGGTCAAGCGGAAGGCTAGCAACAACTGGTGGACGCGATGCCCATCCTGCGAGAAGCAAAGCCACGACCGGTCCGGCGACAACCTCGCCATCTCGGTTGGCGATCCGCGCTTTTACAAGTGCTGGGCAGGCTGCACGAAGGAGATGATCCGGGAGGCGCTGGGCGTCCCGATCCGTCAACATCAACCCTGAAAGAGAGGAAGAATCTATGGATACGAAGCTCGCGACCATGGCCCACCGTGGCCTCACCCTGCCGGAGCCGACGCGGAAGGAGATACGCCGTACCGGTATTTTCAGCCGCGCCACGCTCCAGCCCGTCCATCAGCAGCAGTCAAACCGGTGGGCGCTCCGCGGAGAAGAAGCCGGCGGGGCGGTCGCGAGTCTTGGGTACTACGTCGGCTTCACCGGCACAGACGGACGGCCGCTGGCCTGGATGCAGCGAGTTCAGAATTTCATGCCCAACGGTGTTCACGCGGTCGTAATCGCGCCGGAGCTATGCAGGGTCGAGATGTTTCGGTACGAGAATACCTACGATGTGTTAATCACCCGGCACTCGTTGCGATCGCAGGGAGGGCGCCGGCCGGAGATAGAGAGCGGCATCGTCTTCTTCCGGCGAGCGGGCACACTCGCCACCGAGTTGTGGGGGAAGGATGCTGCCTTTCGCGGAGGGGCGGTGCCGCGCTTCTTGAAGAAGAACGGGCAAGAAGAGCTACCGCCTCACCCCTTCTTGGACGCGTTGCTCAAGGTGACCGAAGCCGTTTGCTGCGTCGGTTGCAAGCACTCCCACCTTCTTGAGGTGGGCAGCTCTTCCGCCCCCTTGCGGGAGGAAGCGATGGTCACAGCATGAACACAGAGCATCCCCGCTTCGAGCAGCGGCTTCAGGTGTGGGGAGCGCTCCTCGCGGTGCTCGGTGTGACCGTTCACATGCAAGAGCACCCAAGCATTCTCCTTGCCGGCGGTCTTCTCTGTCTTGTTCTGGTCGTGCGGCTCACCATCGAGCTGAGCATTACCGGCAACGAGACCGAGGAAGTCCTCGCACCCAAATTCCGTCACATCAGCCTGCTTAACCAATGTTCATTGCTAGTCACGGCGTTCGGCTTCATGGGCCTAATGCGCGAGCAATAGGAGCTTCCCCATGCGCATTCTACGTACCGCCTTTTTCGTGTTCACGGCCTTCACCCTTTTCTGGGGACTGCAATGCCGTGACCGGATCATCTCGGCACTGCAGCATCCTCCCTCTTCTGGGTACACAACCAGAGTGCGCCCCGATGTGGTGCATGCCTCAACGACGAGAGAAGAGGGCATCTTCTTCTCCCCGTCGGACGACCTTGAAGAGATCGACGTCAGCCTGATTTCACAGGCGAGCCGTTCGATCAAAGTGGCGATGTATGCCTTTACCGACCGGCGTATTGCAGCAGCTCTGGAGCGACAGGCCGCACGCGGTGTGCAGGTATGGATCTATCGCGACCATGAGCAGTTCGAGGAGGAACGACTGCGGCGGTCCGGAGTTGCCGAGATGCTGGCCACCCAACCCAACATCCATGTCCGGGTGAAAGGCACGAAGGAACTGATGCACGACAAGGTCATGCTCATCGACGACGCGATCCTCCGTGATGGCTCCGGCAACTGGTCTTTATCCGCGGCCCGCTATCAGGACAACCAGGTCACCGTCAGCCAGGACGCAAGCCAGATCGCGTCCTTCATCCGCGGCTTCGAGGCGATGTGGAACCGAAGGGACAACTACATCGTTCAGTAGGCGCCAGCCTTCACCACGCAACAGCAACCAGCACGATTACGGAAAGGAACTCGTATGGCAAAAGGTGTCAACAAAGCATTCCTCCTCGGGAACGTCGGCAAAGACCCGGAGATCCGCAGCACACAGGGAGGCACGCTTGTAGCCAGCCTCTCGCTCGCCACCGCCGATCGTCAAAAACAGGGCGAAGAGTGGGTCGACAGGACGGAATGGCACAACCTGGTCGCCTTCCAGCGGACTGCGGAGATCGTTCGCGACTACGTCAAGAAGGGGTCTCAGATCCTGGTCGAAGGCAAACTTCAGACCAGATCATGGGACGACAAGGAATCCGGTCAGAAGAAGTACCGAACCGAAATCATCATCAACGACCTTACCCTGCTCGGCGGAGGCCCTGACCGCGAGAACGGAGGCGGTACGGCACAAGCCGCCTCGCGCTCGACCAACGGCAAGGGCCAGGGCGGCTACTCCACTTCCAACAACTCGGGATACGGCCGACAGCAGACCGACTACGCCGATCAGGGCATTACCGACGACGATATTCCCTTCTGAGCGGTTCTCAAACTGCTCAATGTCCCCGCAAGGCGCTCTCTGGAGCGCCTTTTCTATTGCACGCGACTCCACCTTCAGCCCTCTCTGAAAGGACCACTCCCATGCACACCGAACTTACGGCCGACCAGCAGAATTCACTCGCGCTGCTCGCTGTCCCCTTCGATCCAGTCGCTATCAGCTGGCGGGTCACCAACAAGACGAAAGACGGCAAGCGAGGCTGCGTCATTCCCTATGGGGATCAGCGCGCTTACACCGACCGGCTCAATACTATCTTCAGCCCCGCTGGCTGGACGCGAACCTACGATGTGACGACGCTTTCTCCGGTGTCGCGCACCAAGAAGAACACGACTATCCAGACCGGCAAGGTGATTGTGACCTGCGTCGTCACGGTGCATGGCCTCGGATCGCACAGCGGCAGCGGTGAGATGTGGGCCGACGACGACAACGCTATGACCCGGGCGGAGGCCCAGGCCTTCAAACGCGCCTGCTCCTGCTTCGGTCTGGGACGCTACTTCTATAACTTCGCCGAGATGTGGGTCGATCTGACTGAGTACGGCCAGCCGAAGAACCTTCCAGCCCTGCCCAAGTGGGCGTTGCCTCCGGGTGTCGTATCCATCCACCAGGATGCTAGCGACCCTACACGGAACCCCACCCCGCAGTCCAGCCAGCCGAAAGGGCCCGTAGCGGTGCAGGGCAGCAGTTCACAGTCGGGCGCCTCCCTGGACCCTGCGTTGACGCAGCAGATCGAGGGGTTCCGGCAGATCGTCGGGGACGCGCTCTTCTTCGAAGTGTTTCGTAAGGGCGGTGCTGCGCGCAGTGCTCGCGAACTGCCTAGCGTGGATGGCCAGAAGTGGATCCTGCAGCAGCTGGCGGTCATCGACCGCGGCATCAAGCGGGTGCGTGTCCTGGCCGAAGAGGTGCACGAGAACGTCTTTTACGCCGCTCTTGATGCGCATAAGGTCCAGGCCATCGACAAAATACCGTCCTTCGAGGTTCTGAAGGCGGTCGGCACCGATCTGCAGCACGCCGCTCAGGGCGTGGCTGCCTGATCGCTCACCAAGGCTGGGCGGCGAATCCTGCCGGGATCGCCGCATCGCCTGCAAAGTAAAAAGGCCGATCAGGAGCGCGCATCACTGCTCGCTCCATGAGCGTTCTGCTGTCTGACGAATCCTCGAAGAACTCTTCCGCGAAATGCACCAAGCACCGATCGTCGCCCAGTTAGGCGTTGAGCGGTTCCCGTGCAGCGCCTCTCCGAAAGCGAAGACGCGTTCACGGTCCGGGTAGATACAAAGCCCGTCCAGGCAGTTCGCTCTCCTTCCCCAAGGAAGAAAAGACCGGCAAGCCCCACCACAACTAACTCCTGCGACTTTCAAGCCCCGTTCTCAACGGGGCTCGCAGCCGTGCGCTTCCACCCGCGTTATGAGCCTCTCGTGAAAGGTCCCCTGTGCTCACGTCACCTCGCATTGTTCTGGAACCGATCGAGTTTGTTCCTGTTCGCTCCGCGCGTTTCGCCTTCCGCTGTCTGTTCTGTCTGGCTTTGACCGCGTTCGACGCAGCAGTCGTCGCGTACGCCCTGTCTGCGCTGCTCCACGCGGACACAGGTCAACCACTCCTGTTAGGGGGTGTCGTCCTGCTGTTCGCCGCTCTTTTCCTGTCGCTCCTCTGGGTCTGGACCTGCGTCCTGCGCCCTTCCTTCCACTAGCTCTTTGTCTCTGCACCGTCCTCTTCCATCGCTCCACAACCCTGTTCCAGGAGAACTCCCATGGCAATCTCTGCTCGTTCCCGTCGCGGCACCTCCCCCTCTTTCTGGCGCAACCACAACGCCATGCAGACCATGCTGGCCGCCGCCTGCATGCCGTCCGTGCGTCCGGCTTCTGCGACCGAAAGCTCCACCCTGAAGCCCATCCCACCGATGGCTGTCCAGCGCCCTAACCCGGCCACGAAGGTCTTCATCGCGCAAGCGTAGGGACTTGGGCAGCACACGCACGAACCGTGTGCTGCCCAACAGTTCGGCCGTGGAGGGCGATATGTCTGGCTCCACAAAAAGCGAACAACAACAACAAAAATGTTTACGACGAGGAGGTCACATTGGGTTACAGCACGTACTACAACGGCGAGATTGCCTCTTTCCAACTCTGACCGAGGCGGACGCCGCCATCGTTCGGGCTGTTGTCGAAGGAGAACGAAGCAAGCAGACGCAGGCCGTCTTCGCTGCGATTGCGGCCAGCCCGGAACCGGATCTGCCCTGGCACACAGGCCTTATCAGGGTGTCGGAAGATAGGAACCTCCTCCTTCCGGAGGAGGACGAGAGCCGTTCTGGTTTCGGCATGTGGCTCAGGCTGTTGATCGATCACTTCCTGTCCGCACGAGGCTACGTCCTCAATGGCCAGGTCTCCTGGGAAGGTGAGGACCCAGACGATCGCGGCATCCTCTTCGTCAAGGACAACGTGATCGAGATCGTCGATGACCTGATGTTCAACGCAGGGCCAAGCTGGGCTCCAAACCATTACGCGACCGATGACTTGAAGCAAGCCGTTCGCGAGCTTTTAGACTCTGCTGACAACGCGGGATGTTCCACAGACCTGATCGTTGTCCGGTCAGAACAGCTGGAAGCGGTGCGCTCCCGCCTTCCGCAGTATTAGCCAAGCGAACCTCGACGGGTTCATTCAACCACTTCAACGGTTCGAGCCAGCCCAGCACGTCTGCTGGGCTGGCTTTGTTGCGCCTACTCGGGCGCTCACAAGAGAGAAAATCATGACCAACCCAGAAGCCCTTCACGAGAATGGTTGTCCCCTTTGCCCTGTCATCGGCACCAATCCAAACAGAGCCGATCAGGTCTGCAGGCTGCTTTCGCTTCAATTCAGCGTTTCGACCGCCGAAATGATGAGCCGCAGTCACGACCTGATCCGCGTTGAACCCAATGCCTTACGGGAGTGGCTGCGCCACGTCAACATCGACGAAAGGCACATCGATCACATTCCGCCTCACTTACAGCACGGCATCATGGTCACGCTACCGAACGGCCTCGGCATGCCTCTCATCGACGGCAATCACCGCGCTGCTCGTGCGTTGCGCGACGGAATGGAATTCTTCGCCGCGATCCTCAACGAGAAGGAAACACGAAAACTCCTGCGCCTTACCATGGGTCGTGCAAACGCCGATCATCACTGGAAACTGTTTTGCGCTTCTGACCGGTAAGCGAAACTCCAAGGCAGCTTCTTGAGCGATTCATCGATGGCCCGGCCCGGCCGGGCCGTTGCAGCTCGATCTGAGCACCTACGTCGCTGAGGGCGCATCGGGGATGCTCTCTCGGCTTCTTGAAAGAAACGAGAAGAATGATTCTTTGGTCCTGATAAGTCAAATTGACCTATATCTTTGGCCGAAGCATCCTCCCCACTCAGACCCACGACAACAAACGGCTTCCGAAAGGAGCTTTCATGCGCAACGCCGGCAGGCTCAAGCTGGGCTACTATCCATTGCCCGCAGAGGAGGGGCGCCGTTTACGGCACCTTATCCGCTGCGAGCATACCTCCTTCAGCGTTCTCGATCCCTGCGTCGGCGGAGGCGAGGCGCTCAACCTCCTCACCGCTGGCTTCGATTGCAGACGATACGGGGTCGAGCTCGATGCAGAACGCGCCTCCTCTGCTTCCCGGGCCGGGATTGAGACGACCCATGGAAACCTCTTCGACGCTCATGCCAAGGTCGAGTCCTTCTCGCTGCTCTATCTCAACCCACCCTATGACTCGGAGATCGGCTCTCTGAACAATCAGCGCATGGAGCTGCTGTTCTTGGAGCATGTCTATCGTTGGCTGGTGCCGGGGGGCGTGCTCTTCTTCGTCATCCCCGAGAAGCGGCTTTCGGTGTGCCTTCCGCTGCTTGCCTCGAACTTCACCGAGTTCCGGCTGTTCCGCCTTAGCCACCCAGAATCCATCCGCTTTGGGCAGGTCGTTCTCACGGCCGTCCGGAAGACCATGCGCGGTAATGTCATGGAGACGAATCGCACCCTGTTGCAGAGACTGATCTTCAGTGCCCGTCTGCTCGACCTTGGTGACGAACACGAGCCCTATCTCGTACCCGACACTCCCCCAGCTACCATCACCTACAGGGGTCTGCCATTCGACGCGATCGAGGATCTCATCCCTCACTCGCCGGCGTGGAAGCAAGTGGCTCCGTTTTTGCTGCCGAAGGAAGAGATGGCATCCGGCCGGCCAATCACACCCTTGCATGCCGGTCACGTCGGTCTGCTCTGTACGGCTGGCCTGCTGAACGGGGTCTTCGGTGCAGGGTCAGATCGCCACATCGCACGCTGGCGTTCGATCAAGCACACCACCACGATCAACGAGGAGGAAGATCACGTCGAGATCACTCGTAAGCGCGAGCGTTTCTCGAACGAGCTTTCTCTCGTTTACCAGGACGGCCGAACTCTTGTGCTGACAGAGTCAGCCAAGAAAGCAGAGGAGGAACCAGATGCAGAATGCACATCTACGGCTGGGGCAGCTTGAATACCTACGCTCCACCGCGAACATCCAGACGCGGATCCACCTGCAGGTGGACCGCTACATGGGCGAGCAAGCGGAGGGTCATCTGCTGAGCGTCTATGGCGGCGATGCCGAGGTCGGCGCCATCACCGCTGCGATTCAGGAGAAGCATCCGTTTGCCCTCACCTTTCCGGACGGGAAGGTGCATACCGTCAGCATGGGCGCGGATGCGTCCTGTTACCGGGGCAGCCTGGCTCTCTCCGGGCGCAAGCAACCGCTCCGGCATTTGGTGGCGGTCTCGCTGGCGCTCCACGCGAACGGGACGGCAGGGAAGACCTATCTCATGAACTTTGAGCGCTCTCTCGCCTGGTCGACGCTGGTGAGCTTCATTGGTCTGCCGGCCGATCCTAGCTGGAGTGGATGGGTTCTCGACTGGCTGGATCGCGAGAACAAGATTCAGCCGGCCGAAGGAATCGGGTGTGAACCTGTGGTCATCACCGCTACGCGGGAGCAACTCCTGGAGGCAGTTTCCAAGGGTCTACGGGAAGAAACCTTGTGCTTTCCGCACGAGAACGGCCCAATACTTTGGCCGTCCTTTCGTGTGCAGGACGCGCTGCGCGGCGCGCCTGCCTTGTTCTGAAACGAAGCATGATCCTGCGAGCCAAGCTGTCTTGTGCGCTTCCGTCGTCCATACCGGTTGGCGGTTGAAGCGATTGACATGATTCTGATCAGGCCGGAGGTCTGCGGAACTTCGGTCCGAGTTATGTCTGCTCAAGCTCCCCCGAACTCCACGACTTCGACCGGCAACGGCGCATACCGCCGGGTTTTCACGCGAGGTGTGCGCGCTTGACCTGCTGACGGAAGTCCGTTCCTTCCATTTCGATCGGCACGCACATCTCCTGCAAGCGCGAGCGGACTCGTTCGCCGATGCGGTCCCCCAGGGTGTCTCCGCGCGGTACGCTTCTCATCGAAGCGAACGCTCTGGTTCCTTCCTCCTCCGCGTAGGGGGGCAGATTGGGAAAGTTGGTGGTGATGATGGTCATGCGGCATTCGTTGTAGCGCGTGTTCAGCACATAACCCACCGTATCCATCACCCACTCAGTGGGCTTCATCGCTCCCAGCTCGTCCAGTACGAGGACCGGAGTGTTCAGAATAGGGTCCAGGAGCTCCCGTTCCGAGCCGTCGCCACGCTGGCTGTAGGTTTGCTGCAATTGCTTTAGGAACTCCCGGTAGTCGCAGAACAGGCCGCTAGCACCCCGATCGAGAATGAGGGCTTTAAGGATGGCTACCGCCAGATGGGTCTTCCCGACACCAATGGACCCCATGAACATAAGGCCAGTCGTACCCGTTTCTACGGGGTAGCGTTTCACGAAGCCCATCGCATAGTGGCGCGCCACAGCCAGGCTGCGCGTCGCGCTAGGGAAGTCGATCCTGTAGTCGTCCAAGGAGCAGTTCTGGTATCGCTCGGGGATTCGGGCGGCCTCGATGGCACGCTTCAGCTTGCGCGCGGCGACGCAGGGGCACGGCCGGACGAACCGCCGATCAGCCTCCTGAATGAAGAGCTGGCCTGAGCCGCCGCATTGTTCACAAACAGATGCCATTGCTTCCAGCTTCGGGCTTAATTGGACAGTTCGCTTCTGCCCGTCTTCCCATGCTAGGGATTATCGCATTCAGCTGGAGTTGGCCAAGGGCCGCGTCGTTTGAAGCAAGAGCCACGTCGAGAGCCTTCCGAGCGCGCTGAAGGGCTCGCCTCGGCTTCGGGGATCCGAAATCAACCTAACGCCATCTACCACCTCGTCGTAGTAGGCGTTCAGAAGGTCGGCCACTCCGTGGATGACCTCACTGACAAGCTCACTGCCTTCAAAGCCGTAAGTTCGGAGGGGTTCATCCAGCACCGAATCCTTTGTAGGAGCTGAAGGCCTCCCTAACCGTAAAGGCGAGGCCTCCGATCCAGCCAACCTAACCCATCGTAGGCCAGACTCCCTCTGGCCTTTTCTCTTTGCTCATTCGCTCATTTCAGGAGATCCAAACGTGGAAAACTACTTTGAATATTTGCGCGCAATGGCTCCCGAACTCGGGGCTCGTATCGTTCAGACCTACCCAGCCTTGCAGTCGCCGAAAGACTCGCCAGCGGCCGCGCTCCAGACCTTGTTGCGCACACCGCTGCCGGCGCAAGCTCTCGCAATCACCGGCCTTGCCAAATACCTGAAGCAGGCTCGGGCCGCAAAGATCGTTGCGGAGTGCGGGGCAGGGAAGACGTTCATGGCGCTGGGAACAATGCATGTCCACGCGGGATCGAAGCCGTACACGGGGCTGGTGATGTGCCCGCCGCACATCGTGCACAAGTGGGCGCGTGAGGCGCTCCTGACGGTGCCAAACGCCCGCGCTTTTGTCATCGAGGACCTCCGCAACGGCGGAGATCCCAAGAACACCCACGGCATCGTTGAGGTTCAACTGGAGAAGGGGTCCACAGTCGTAAGGGGCCTCACGACGACGCTTCCGAAGCTGCGCAGGATGGGGCGCAACGGCTGGAGGTCGCTATGCTCACAACCCGCCTTCTTCATCATGGGTAAGGAAAAGGGCAAGCTGGGGTACTTCTGGAAGCACGCGTTCACGGTCGCAAAATGCGGTCGTGAACTGGGCGGCCTCACCAATCCGGACACCGGCCTCGCAGTGGCTGCCGCGGACGGCGGCTACCTCAGCCGCATGGACCTGCGCGAAGTGAAGTTCAATGAGACCTTCCAAGCCGGTAAGCAGGGTACCACTCGCTTCTCTCCGCTATGGCAGGCCGATCGCGACAAGATCCAGCGCATGGCCCCGCTCGACTTCATCGGACGCTACATGAAGGGCTGGTGGGACTACGCGGTTGCCGACGAACTGCACCAGCTTGCCGGCGACACGGCTCAGGGCAATGGGCTGGGCGTGCTGGCCCGATCTGCGGAGAAGCTGATCGCCCTCACCGGAACGCTCATGGGCGGCTATGCCGACGATCTCTTCAACATCTTCTACCGCATGGAGCCGCGGCAGATGGTGGCCGGAGGATTCGAGGCGGGAAGCCAGGGCCGGCGGGACTTCCAGGAGCAGTACGGCGTGCTGGAGACAGTCGAGAAGGTGCGTCAGTCGGACAACGCCTGCTCGAAAGCTCAGAAGCGCACCGTTCAGGTGCTTCGCAAGCCGGGCGCCTCCCCGTTGCTCTTCGGGAAGTACCTGATGGAGTCGACGGCCTTCATCACCCTCGAAGACATCTCCGACCAGCTCCCCTCGTATGAAGAGACGGTGCTGTCGGTCGACATGGACCCGGCACTATCCAAAGCCTACGAGGAGGTAGAGGAGGACATCACCGATGCGATGAAGGCGAACCGCGGCAACAAGAGCCTGATGAGCGTCATGCTCAACACGCTTTTGCTCTACCCTGACCACCCCTATGGGATCGGCGCGATCTGGGGCAAGCAGTACGACCCCAAACAGGGCTGCATGGTCCCCTTCTTCGTCACGGAACCGGAAGACCTGCCCGAGACAGACACCTATGCCAAGGAGCAACGCCTCATCGGAGACATTCGGGAGGAGCTGCGCCAAGGCAGACGCTGCCAGGTCTATGCCACCTTCACCGGCAAGCACGATGTCACCGCACGGTTGGAGCGTGTTCTTCAGCAGTCCGGCTTCCATGTCGCTGTGCTGCGCGCCACCGTCTCTACAGACAAGCGGGAGGCTTGGTACGAACGGCAGCTGCGGGCAGGTGTCGAGGTTGTGATCTGCCACCCCAAACTGGTGGAGACAGGACTCGATCTACTGGCCTTTCCAACCCTCTACTTCTACGAAACGGGCTACTCGCTCCACACACTCCGGCAAGCAAGCCGGCGGTCGTGGCGGATCGGGCAGCGGCATCCCGTCCGGGTGAAGTTTTTGGCCTACCGCGGCACGATGCAGGAGACCTGCATCCGCCACATGGGCAAGAAGATGCTGGTCGCTCTGATGATGGAAGGAAAATTCTCCGGCGAAGGGCTTCAATCGCTCGATGCCAACGAGGACCTCCTAACGGCCATGGCCCGCGAACTGGTTGAAAAGGGCGGCGTCGGCGAATCGGCCGATGCCGTCTGGAAGGACCTCGAGCGGGAACGGGTTCGTCACGCTCCGGAGCAGCCCAGGGTACTGGAACTGCCCCAGCCAGCGGCAAAGGAGGTAGTGGAGGTACAGCCGTCCGTCCCGATCGAGGCTGTCCCGGTGGAGGTATCGACTCTGTCCGGCCCGCAACTTGTTCACACCGCTCCACCACGACCGAAGCGGAAACAAATGCCGCTTTGGCCAACCGGACACTTGGCCGGCGAACAGATGAGGCTCTTCGGCTGAGTCTTGCGTTGGGTCAAAGCTTGGTCGTTTGGGAGAAGGGGTGAGGACGGCTCACCCCTTTTCCCGTGCAATCAGGTCCGAGGAGGATTATCCTATGAACAAAGCAGGCCTGTTGGAGGATCGTATGGCGACAACTATCGCTGAAGTGCATGGATCGCCCGTCGTTTCGAGCAACAGCATGGAGCGGCTTGAAGAGCTGGCGCAGAGGCATGGTTGGACTCTCGACGGCGCGCTTAAGCGCGCACTCGACCTCACCGAGACCGTCATGGAGGCGCCTGACTCCAAGGTCTACGTCTACAAGAGTGGGAAGCGTTACTCCGTTCAGATCAGGAACTAGTCCGATTCCTTTGCTTATTGAAAGGCTCCCGGATGGGAGCCTTTTTCTTGTCCGGCTCGATTGAAAGGTCCCTTATGTCGACTCAACCTTCACTTTCCGATATCCCGACTGTTAAGGAGTCGCTGATCGTACAGTACGATCCCGAACCCCGACGGGATACAGTGCGAGCGATCATAACGATCAGCCTCATCGCTGCTCTGTTCGGTGTCATCGGATTCGCCTTCTACTCCACGCATGGCGATTACGACAAGACGAAGGACATGCTCGATAAACTTCTTCCGGCTTTGACCGGTCTGATCGGTTCTGCATTGGGCTTCTACTTTGGGTCCAAGAACAACCAGAACTGACAACAAATCACACAGCCTGCCCTTCGGAGCAGGTTCCTTTTTCCAGCCCGGCGAGAGCCGGGCTTTTTTGCGCTATTTCCAAGGAGCTTTCCATGTCCGCATCCCCCCTTACGCAAGGCCCTGTGCTGCCATTCTCATCGGCACAGGAAAAGAAGTCTGTCTCTGAACTAATCGCCAGCGATCATTCGCTACTTGAGATTGATCGCGAGCTGGATATCCTCTTCGACCAGATGCAAGACGAATTCGAAGAAACCGGGGTTGCAAGCCCGGACAGCGTTGCGCGCTTCCACGCTTTCTGTGACGCCCATGGAGAGAAGGTCGACCGCATCGGGCGATTCATCCGCGTGATGGAAGCTCGCACGACGTACTGCAAGGCAGAAGCTGCCCGGCTCACTGCCCGGGGAAAGAGCGCCGAGAACAAAGCCGAGCAGACCAAGGCGCTCGTCCTCTACTACCTGCAGAGTCGTGAGATGAGCAAGATGGAAGGCAAGCAGTTTACGTTGCGTTGCCAGAAGAACTCGCAGGATTCGGTTCGGGTCAGCGATCCCTCGCTCCTCCCTCTACGCCTGAAGTTGGTCGAGGCACGATTTGACGGAGGCACCTGGGAACGGATTTTGGCTGCGATATCGGCAGAATTGCGATCCGCTCTTGTCGCCGGCATCCAGGATGCCAGGCCGTCCAACGACGCCATCAAGCAAGCGATCGCCCGGAACGAGGTGGTCGAAGGCGCCTCCGTCAGCCGCGGCTACCACATAAGGATTGCGTAAATTCGTTGCCGACGAGGCCGGTGAGTCAGTACGAGGATGCTTGCAGGCTCGACAGCTTGATTCCAGACCGTACCGAGTCACACAGTCTAGGGCGCCACAACCCAAGGAGCCACCGATGCTTGATGAAGGTAAGTACGTGCACTGCTTTCGCCTGTATGCTCGCACGGCGATACGAAAACCGGTGCGCGAGTATCGTTTCGATGATCTCGAATCTTCCCGCGTGTTCGTTCTGCGTTTCCTTCAGAAACACGCGCCTAACCGTAACGCTAAAGCCATCTGGGCGCACATCAGCAGTGAATCCGAGTCGGTTCCGGGGCACATCGTGCGCGGGAACATGGCCAAGATCTCCTGCGGCTTTCTTCTGAACTTCGGTGAAGTAGGTCCCTACCCTTCCTATCTCGACATTTCCGCTTGAAGCGCGTCCAACCCGATTCGATGGAAGACCTGAAACCCTCGAATTGTGCACTACCGGCTTGCCGGTGACGCGCTCGGCCTCTACGCGCGGCCCGGCGGCACGAAAGGGCCGCGTACACACCGTGATGCGCTTGAGGCGGGCGGGTCGGCCTGCATGGGGAGCAAGCTAGGGGGCCATCCCAGGGGCAAGCTGGACGGCAAGCTGGGAGGCAAGTCAAGGGGCAGGCTGGGCGGCAACACAGCTGCCGCTGTCGAAAGGGGGCCCCTTGCCTCAGGCGTGCGCCGGGTTGTCGAAAACACGACCCACAATCCCATGATCGCGCGCCGGCTCCGGGCCGTCTACACCCTGTCCCGGCCGGGTAGAGAAGCACCGACATCATCGCAATTTATCGGGGTTTCGTGAATGGCCAAGTCGAGGTAGGCGCAATGGCCGCAAAGCAGAAGCTCGGCTGTAGCAGCCCCCTCAACGCCGGGCAGTGACCGCGATGAGCGGATCGCTCTTGGAGCCGTCCCGCAGCACCTCTGCACGGATGTCGCGAAAGCCGGCGCGCTCGAGATAGAGGCGCACCAGGGCGGCATGTCCCTGGGCGTCGAGCGACCGCCAGATCGCCACAGCCTTGGTCGGAAAGCAGCGGTTTGAGAAGCTGACGATGACGGGCGCGCCCGGCCGCAGGACCCGCAAAACTTCAACGAATACCTCCAGGGGACGTTGCAGGTACTGGACGCCCACACAGCACATGGCCGCATCGCCGCTGCCGGCCTCCAGCGGCAGGATGGGGTTGCGGTTCAGGTTCTGCACGAAGCTCCGGCTAAGCCGGGGGTTGGCCCTGAGCTCCTCGGCGTTCATGCCCTGGCCGATCACCTCGGCAAAGGCCACCTCGGGCGGCAGATGGCTAACCCAGCTCGACATGAGATCCAGCAGCACGCCTCCAGCCGGTAGGGTGGCTCGGTAGTAGGCAGTGAGCGCCCGCGTCGCCGCCTCGTCAATGTGGGTGACAAGCCGAGTAGGCGCGTAGAAGTCGGCGTCGTCGCCTCCGTCCTCCTTGCGGAAGGCGTCGGGCGGTAGCTCAGGCAGACGGTCACTCACCTTTGCCATTGTCTGTCATCCCTCATAGGCCGCCCTTATCCACTTTATTATCCCCCCTGATTCGGTGATGTGGGAAGTCACGGAAACACCCTTCGTGGGGCGCGAATCGGGCCGTTACTAACGGTTATTGCGACTTCACGGGATGAACCAACTACTCCGACAGGCGCGTTAGCCACTCCGACAGAAGCAAGTACTCGCCTTCAGAGAGCGGGCTCTGTTCTTTGCCCTTTTGCGATAGTAGTGCACGCAATTGGCTCGCCGTCGCCGGAATGTCAGAGTTCGAAGCGGCTGGCGCGTCCGTCGTGATGGCAGCCAGCGCATGGTCCCGGGCAATTGCTGAGAGTGCCGGGTCGCGCTGCTTAGGAGTCGTGGCGAGCAGCGACATCATGATTCCAACTGCCGCCGCATGGTACAGAGCGCAGGCTCTGGTCGCGCTGATGCGTAGCCGCCCAGCTGCTGCGACATGCTGCATGTGTTCGCCAAGCATCGCGAAAGCCTGTTGGGCTGCCAGGCTCTCAGCCCCGGGCCGCGGATCGGCATACATCAACAGGTAGAGCTCGGGATTCAGAAGACCAAACTCGATATGCATGTCCCAACCGGCTCGAAGAGCTTCCACTGGGTCACTCGCTGCCTCGGGAGGATGCTTTTTTTTCAGGTACGCCGTGAAGCCGTAAACGGCGATGGCGTCGAGCAGGCCGTTCTTGTCGCCGAAGACGCGATACAAAACAGGCGGTTGCACGTTGGAGGCTTCAGCGACATTGCGTGTCGTAATCGCATCGCGCCCCTCTTTTGTTAGCAACGAGAAGGCGACCTTGAGGATTTTGTCACGGTGCGCGTCCGTTCCCGTCTTCGCCATAAGCCATCATAGCTCGCTAATCACATTGACAACACAAATATGTTACCGTTGAAAACAAACGGAGGTAGGGACGCATGATCGTTGTCACAGGAGCAACAGGGCACTACGGGCGCAGGGTTGTCGAAGGTTTGTTGACCAGGATGCCTGCATCGGAGATCGGAATCAGTGTCCGCGATCCGGAGAAGGCAGCTGATTTTGCTGCTAGAAAGGTTCGTGTAAACAAGGCCAGCTTCGCCGAGCCAGCGAGTCTGGCCAAGGCTTTCGACGGTGCGGAGCAGATACTCCTCGTCTCTGCGAACGTTCTGGGCGATGAGGCACTTCGGCTGCACGGGAACGCCATTCAGGCCGCGAAAGACGCCGGAGTGAAGCGCATCCTTTATACGAGCCATCAGGCCGCAAGTCCCACATCGAAGGTGATCTTTGCGCGGGATCACGCAATGACAGAACAGCTCCTGAAAGCTTCAGGTGTGCCGTTCGTCTCGCTGCGGAATGGCTTCTATGCAGAATCATCGCTATACCAGCTTGGCGGCATGCAGGAAACAGGCAAGCTCGCGCTTCCGGAAGATGGACCAGTCTCCTGGACTGTCCGGGACGATCTTGCGGAGGCCGCAGTGGCAGCCTTGACCGATCCAAGCTTGTTCGACGGCATCACCGCCCCGCTCACAGCTTCCAGGACATACACCTTCACCGATGTCGCGCGTATTGCCTCCGATGCTCTCGACCGCGAAATTTTGCGCGAGACAGTTTCGGAAGATTCTTATCGGCAAGGTGCGCTGCAACGAGGCCTCCCGGAACCGATAGTTGGCATGCTGATCTCCATGTTCGAAGCCATACGCGATGGAGAATTCGACGTTGTCGATTCGACTCTTGAAAGGGTTCTTACACGCCGTCCAACGAAACTGGAGCAAGTTCTGGCTGGATTGTTGTCCAAGGACAGCGTAAGTAAGAACCACTAAAAGCACGTCAGTCGCGCCTAAGTCCCCATGAACTCCCTTCTTGCCACCAATTTCTCTTGGGCCGTTGCTACTCGGCAGCAACTCTGCCCGACAACATGCGTGATGTTCGTGACAAGTCCAACCTAACGAGCGCCCGAGTGCCCCGTTCGTCTTGAAGTCCTCTGGCGCAATTGCCTTGACCTTGCGTGTTCTCTGAAGAGAGATCACCCATCGTAACTTTCACCTCAGCGTTTGAAATTGGAGAGTCCCATGCTGCCTCTGTGTCGACCCTTGGTCGATGTCCTGCAGCATCGCGGCATCGACGATCCTCATCAGTACCTTGCGCCTGCGGTCTGGAGCGATCTGCCTTCTCCCTTCCTAATCGACGGAATGGAAGAGGCGGTTGCCAAAATCCTTGTGGGCGTACGCTCCAATCGCAAACTCGCCATCTTTGGCGACTACGATTGCGATGGTGTACTTTCCACGGCGATCCTCCAAGCCACGCTCCGCAAGCTCGGAGCCGAACCGCTCGTCTACCTGCCTCACAGGGATGACGGCTACGGTCTCACGAATGGCGTCGTTCATCACTTTTCGAAGGCTGCCGCCGGGCTAATCATCACGATCGACAACGGGATCAACGCAAGAGGTCCAGTCTGTCTTACGCGGCGGTTGGGGCTCGACATCGTGGTTGTGGATCATCACCATGTCGAAACCCGCGCTGACGCCACTGCCGTTTGGTCAACCGGCTATTGCGCCGCGGGACTGGGGGTATTGTTGTCTTGGGCGCCGCTCGAAAGGTCGGGCCTCCGATTCGCTCAGCTGCTGCCGTTTCTCAGCAGCTTGTGCCGGCTTGCAGCTATCGCTTCGATCGCGGACTGCGTGCCGCTGATCGGGCCGACGAGGACCCTCACCAGGATTGGCCTTGCCGAGCTGGCGCAAACCCGCCATGCAGGGTTGCGCAAGATGTTGGGGATGGCCGGCGTTCGGGAGAGCGAGGTGCCAACCTCGGAACAGATTGCTTTCCGGGTAGCACCGCGTATCAATGCGGCCGGCCGAGTGAGTCATCCGCAAGACGCTTTGGAGATGCTGAACGCACCGGCGCCAGAGAACCAAGTAGAGCTCGCGCTCACCCTCGATCGGCTGAATCGTGGGCGGCGGGCGCAGGAGAAGAAGGCTCTCGCAGAACTGCTTTCGATGGTTCCCAGTCCTCTTCTTGCAGGTCTGGTCGTTTATGGACCACGGTGGAAGAAGGGAATCGCGGGCATCCTGGCCAGCAGGGCTAGAGAGGTATGGCGTCCCGGTCTTCGTCTTGGTCGAAGACGTTCGTACCGGGATGGCGGTGGGTTCGGGCCGAGTGTTGACGGCTTGAGCCTCATCGACGCGCTGCGTGCATGCAGTCCTGTTCTGCAGCGCTTCGGCGGCCACGATCAGGCAGCCGGAGTGACACTCAGAATCGAAGATGTTCCGTGCTTCCGGAGTTGTTTTGAAGCACATCTGCT
This sequence comes from uncultured Bryobacteraceae bacterium, assembly GCA_964248405.1. Taxonomy (GTDB): domain Bacteria; phylum Acidobacteriota; class Terriglobia; order Bryobacterales; family Bryobacteraceae; genus Bog-105. The sequence goes on along the minus strand of CAXTYH010000020.1, from coordinate 37,155 downwards.
CCAACACCCGCCGAAGCCGATGCAGGCACCCGTGCCGGAGGCAGAGCTGGATCTTGAACTGGCTGGCCGTAGCTTCTATGAGCAATTGAGGAGCATGGAGCCGTTCGGGACAGGAAACCCCACACCCCTCTTCCAGCTGCGAGATGTCAATGTTCGAGCCGCCAGTTCTGGCTTTGTCTTTGTCCGGCAACGATCGCGAGAGATCAAAGCCCGTTCTGCGGAAGCCCTTACCGGGCGCGGAACGGCTCTGTTAGCCCTGAATGGCATCACGGCGACACTGCTTAGGCTGCTTAGAAACTAGCGTCTTTATTGGGAGTTTGACAGAAAACAGACCTCATGGGATAACCGTCCCAGCAAGGATGCAGGAGGGCAGCATGGACGCTCTGGCACAACATCTTGAACAGTACAACCGCTCGCTGGAGGAGTTCATCCTTCCGGGGACTCTAATGGACTGTTTCGAACACCACCGAAGGCGGGAGATGCGTAAAGCAGCGATCGCCTTTAATGACAACGAACTCAGCTGGTTCCTTCACATGATGAATGAGCTGCGCGGGGTCGCCGACCAAAAAGAGGACTTCGATGTCCTCTTCGACCCCGTCATGTACATGGTCGATCATCCGGCCTGGGGTGCGCCTCCCGGGCTGGTCATCAACCTCCCCGCGCTAAACACTCAGGTACTTGATCGAGCCACGGCAGATTCTGTCCTTCGGGTGATCTCTGAGCAGGAGGTGGCGCGGTTGCGGACGCTGGCTGAAACGTACCCGGACGAAGCCGTCCTCGGCTTAGCAAAGATCGCGGCAGCGGCGTTTGTGGATGCGCAGCCGGACATCATCGATCGGCGCTCCGCGATCCGTTACCTGGCCATCAACACCAGCGCCAAGCTGGAAGATTACTGGGCCGCGGACGACACGCCCTGGCAGGAAGCAGGGGATCGCGTTGTTAGGCTGTCCGATGTGGTCGCCGAACAGAAGGAGCAGATCCTCCAAGACAGGGCGGCTATCAGCCCAGAAACAGTGACGGAGGCCGATCTCGAGTGCTACAGCGAGGAGCAGATCAAGCACTTTGCTTTCAACCCCGACAAGTTCCTGCTTTCCGGGAAAACCAGACATTTGCCGCTCTGCGGCTACTGTCAGGAACGAGTGGCCTACTGGATCAAATACGTTCGTCGGACGGAGGAGCGAATGTTATTCGAACGGGAGGGGCGAGTGCCGCTGAATTGAGGCGCGCAGACCGCCGTCCCATTTCTGCCTTCACCACCATATGTCCGGTGGTGAGCTGACGCCTGAGACGCTACGAGTCCAGATCAGAGCTACAGCACAACAGACGACGGCTCTCCGTCGTTCGAAATCCTTCTGTTTCGTAAAAGCGTCTAATCGTTCGGCACTATGCAGTCCCGGTCGAGTCTCTCTATGGGCCCCCGTCTCAAGTTCGCAAGCTTCAGCGCCGCTGCTGCGCTCGCCAGTACGACGCTCGCCGTTGGGTTCCATGTTGCGCATAGGCCGAAGCCGTCCAGTCCCGAGGGACTCGTACAGCAAGCAGATGCTCTGGCGTGGAAGAACCAATGGATTGCGGCCAAACCTGTCTACGAAAATGCGCGGGTCAATTTCCTCAAGGAGGGCAAAACCTCTGAGGCGCTGTATGCCGAAGTCAGTCAAATACCGGTCGATGTTGAGCGAACATCTGTTCCAGAACAGCTTATTCGTTTAAGTAGGGACCTCCAAAGTCCGGCTGCGAAGGATCCAAGAACGAGGCTCAGAGTTCTCGAAATCCTCGGGATGGTCGAGACCAACTATGACGCTGCACTCGCTGAGAAGACGTGGGCTGAGGTGGGCAGGCTCGCGGCAGAACAGCATCGTTACATGCTCGCCAGCCGAGCGTCGGGAGAAGAGGGGATTGCGGCCTACCTCCTCGGAGATACCGCAACCGCAAAACGGAAGGTTCTGGCAGCTTGGGAAATCGCAAAGCATTTGGGTGATCCCGGCGCTCACGTACGCTATGCAAGCCTCTATGGTGCGGGGCAAGTGGACCTGCACCAGTACAAGGCGTCCTTAGCGGCGCTGGATGAGGCCATTGACACCGCGAACGCCACGGGGTCCGCCTATCCAACGATCGCGGTGAATGCGAAGATCGAGGCGCTGTCGGGTCTTGGACAATATTCCGAAGCGTTTTCTTTATTGGCTCAGGCGGAGGACAGAGAGCGCCAGTATGGGCTCATGCCACACATCGTCGAGTTGGAGCGTCTGCGTGGAAATGCCTATGGAGAGATGGGTGATTTGGCCCACGCCGGTGAGGCGTACAGCCGAGCTATGCAACAGGCTGAGGCTGTCGGCTACTGGCGCGGTGTCATGCAGATTGGGGATCAGCTGGCAGGCGTTTACGAATCGACCGGCCAACTCCCCCTCGCCCTCTCCACTGTCGATCGCGCACTTGGCGCCAGCAACCATATCCCGGAAGAGGTTTACCTGACACCCAGGCTCCTTGCCAGAAAGGCCGAGATCCTTGCCCGACTCGGCCGGTCAAAGGAAGCGCAGGTTCTGTACGGGAAGGCAGCGGACCTTATCGACGCATTTCTGGTTCACGCCCCAACACCCGGCATAGAACGGGATCTCATCGCCCAGTTGGGAAATGTCTACTCTGGCTTCTTTAACCTGCTCTGCGACCAGAAAAAATATCCGGGGGCTTTTCATATTCTGGAAGAAGCTCGCGGGCGCGTCGAGGCGCAGGCGCTTGAACATCATCAAGCGATCGATCCCACGCAACTCAGTTCAGCTGAACAGAGTCTCGCGCACCTGAATACCCAGCTACTGCAGACAGACGATGAGTCTAAGCGCCTACAGCTTGTAGGAAGCATCAACACCATGGAAGCTCGTCTTGAGGACAGCGCTCTGGCTGAACGGGCCGTCATCGCACCTGTCGCGCTTAGCGAGCTTCAGCACGACTTAGGGAGCGAGGAAGTGGTGTTGGAGTATTCGCTCGACGACAATCAATCGTATGTCCTCGCGGTGACGCAGTCGACGGTTCAACGTTACGCCTTGGGACCGCGGCGTGAGATCGAGGACGCGGCTGAGGCTTACCGGAGGCTACTGAGCAAAGGGAAAGTGGATACGCAGCTTGCTGGAACACTGTTCCACAAAGTGCTTCAGTCCGCTCCAGAGTATAAGACAAAGCATTCGATCATTGTTGTTCCTGACGGTAAGCTGTCCTTGTTGCCCTTTGCTGCTTTGATGGACGGCGGTTCCTACATCGTCGCGGATCACACTGTGAGCATTGTTCCTTCGAGCACGGTTCTGCATCTGATTCGCGCACGAACACAGTCCGAGAAGTTCCGCTTGCCATACGTCGGAGTTGCTGCCTGGACTCGGCCTTCGTCACCAATTGCGTTAGTACGACGAGCCGTCGAAGGACGGGAAGAGACGGATTTCATTCCACTCCCTGAAAGCCGTGAGGAGGTGGAGCTTGTCGGCACGGATCTACCCCAGCCGAGCACCGTCCTTCTGGGCGCCGAAGCAACCGAGACCCGGTTCAAGAGCTTGCCGCTGCGTTCCTATGATGTGCTCCACCTAGCCCTCCATGGCTACGCTGACCTCGACTATCCCGATCGCTCTGCTCTGGCCTTCACTCCTGAAGTAGGAGGGAGAAACGACGGGCTCCTGCAGGTCAGAGAGATACGTCGTCTCAATCTGGATGCCAGCTTGGTCACTCTGTCTGCCTGCAATACTGGCGTAGGCCCAACTGGGCAGGCTGGTGTCGCGAACATAGCAAACGCCTTCATAGAAGCCGGCTCAAAGACCGTAGTTTCGACATTGTGGGATCTTAACGACCAATCTACGGCCCGGCTCATGGCTGATTTTTACGCACGGCTGGCGTCCGGCACAGAGAAGGGAGAAGCCCTACGGCAGGCTCAGTCCGAGCTCGCCAAAGGCGGCGCTGCACCGTACTTCTGGGCAAGCTTCCAGATCGTTGGCGATCCGGCGGGTGGCTTGTTTCCGGTCGATGTACCCTCTTCGGCTGCCCGGGCATCTACATTTGGCATTGGTCGTTGAACCGCTAGAGAGCCTGAGGGACATGCAGAAATCGCCAACACTGACCCGCCAGATAAGGCACGAGATCCTGGAGAAGGTTCTCGCCACCATCAAGACGAAGTTCTATAAACCGGAAATGCTCGACGCGACATGGGAAAGAGCGATCGAGACACACCGTCCTAAGATCGAGCAAGCGCAATCCACCGAAACCTTCGAGGAAGCCGTTTCGGAGTTCCTGAAGCAGCTCAAGGTGTCTCACTTCGGGTTTTTTCATAGTTCAGCTCAGAGGGCATCAAGCCGCGCGGCTCTGAGTGCCACGTACCTTGAAGAAAAGACGGAACACGGCCGTCGTTGGGTCTTTCAGGGTGTGCACCCCGGCGGAGCGGCTGCTACCGCAGGCATCTCGCCAGGTGACATCATCCTGATGGTCAACGAAAAGCAGATCGTTCCCCCTGAACATCCGGTATTCCCGATGGGCGGTGCGTCCCAGATAGAGATAGCAAAGGGGGCAGGAGACATTCTGACGGTTCGCATCGAGGTAGCGCGGCCGAAAGGCAAAAAGCTTCACTTCATCGAGCCAACTCTGGTTGAAGCAAAGCGTCTCGACCACGATCTAGGCTATCTGAAGGTAGCTATGTTCCCTGGGACCATCGGCGTTGACGTCGCCAATCAGATCTCAGCAGCAGCCGCAGAGTTGGAAGGCACCAAGGGGCTCGTGCTGGATTTAAGAGGGAACACAGGCGGGGGCGTGGGATCCCTCCGTGTCATGAGCCTGCTGACGCCGAATAAGACCCCGGTGGGCTTCTCGTTACGGCGTCACTGGCAAGGTGGGGACCTCGCGGAGGAAAAGGACCGCTTTGTTCGTTTCGACTCTATACCGTCGACGAAAAATGGTCTCTGGCTCCTTTCCCTGCGCTTCTTGCCTGCCATGCTCAAGAAGGTCCCGATCGTGCTTGAGACGGAAGGTCTGGGCCAGCGAAGCTTTCAGGGCAACATCGTGCTTCTGGTCGATCGACATACCGCCAGCGCCGCAGAGATGATCGTGGCCTTTGCAAGAGATAACAAACTGGCCACGGTTGTGGGCGAAAACACAGCAGGGCGCTTGCTCTCAGCCACCTCCGTGAAAGTGGGTCATGGTTACCGTCTCGCGCTACCCGTGGGCGCCTATCACACCTGGTCTGGAGGCGTTCTGGAAGGAACGCCTATTCCACCAGATGTTCTGGTCCCTTTCGATTGGAAAGAACGGAAGCTAGGCCTAGACGGTCAGTTGGAGCGGGCTGTCGAAGTGGTTCACAGCCGGCTATGAAGACAATCCGCTTCTCTTCGGCGGGATCCTCCAAAGAAGCAGAGCCGCGCCTCCTTCACCTTACGATTTGCAGAGGATAGTAGTAAGCTGCCGCATCCGTTCCGTGTGTGGTTGAAAGATAGTAGCGCCCTGGCTTTGCTGTACGCAGATCGAGTTTCATGGTCAGCGACGTCCTCGGGCCCGCCTGTACGGCAACACCTGTGGCCTGGGCGCGAGGACTCGCTTCCTTCGTCTCCAGGACACTTACGGCGTATGACCCGGGTTCGCTGAATTGTGGCAAGATCATGCTGACCGTAACGACGCGACGAGGAAGCGCCAAGAGGGGGAGCGTTGCAGGCGAACCACGAGTGGTTCCGTATCCCGACAGATCCAGGGTCTGTGTCACTGACGCGAACTGTTCGGGCAGGGTGTTGCGGTACCGATAGAAGCTCACACCCAGAACGACCAGGAGTACGGCCGTCGCTACTGCCCACAGGGAAAGGTGAAACCGACGTTTTCTTTGCTTCTCCTCCTGTTGAAACGACCTAAGTCTCTGCATACATCGCAGACAGCCAGCCACATGCGAAACACGCGGATCAGGAAGAGAGGGCTTGTTCGACCCACTCGCGAGTTGTCGTAGGAACGCCTCATCGGGACCGCTACAGCTCGCGGTCTCCGACATGTCTGAAAGGGGCATCTTCGGGTAAAGGGAAGCAAACCACTCTTCAGAGTGACGCACTCGCCCGGGTCTCTTGCTCCAGAAGTTCAATGGGTAAGCCTCAGCGAGTTCGGTCCCTTGATAAACGCAGCAGTACTGGAGGCGGATTGACTGGGTAGGGTGGGTTGCACTCACAAAGTCTATCAATTAACATCTTGCCGGATTCCAAGTTGCGCGGGTGCGGCAGCCGTTTCACGGCGGAACGCTCGTCGTATCGCGGTATGGTCTATTCGGGAAAGCTTCCCGATCTCTCGCCAGGAGTAGCCCGTCCGGATCCAGCCTGCGACCTCCTTGGCTTGAGGGCTCAAGAGCTTCAACACCTCTTCCAAGTAAAGCAGATCGGTGGGGTCAGGATGATCGACCCTCGAAAAGAGGTCGAGTTCGCGAAGAGAGCCTCTCGGCTCCTCTCTCAGCCGTTTCGCGCGCTGCTTCACCACGCGGCGTGTCTGACTGCGAAGACGCACCGTCAGTTTCTCAACAGGAGGACTTGGGGACGTTCGGAGGGCATACGCACGAACGACTTCAAGCGCCTCCTCGAGGATCTCGGGCGCTAACGTCACGTCGTGCAGATAGGACCATGCGCTATGACGTGCATAGCTCCAGCAAGATTCCGCCGCAGTCAGAAGTTTCGCTTTAAGCCTTTCATCCAGAGAAGCTTCCCACTTCCAGAGAGCGTGCGCCGCGTAAGTCTTCACCATCATGGAGCAACGGAACCCTTTCGCTGATCGGTGACGGCGTGGCTGACGATCAAGCGCCGACGGGGTACTTGAAGCATAGACGACGAGACTCCACGAATGGGTGATTGACAGCTTCGCCCGCCCGCAAACTATTTTGCGTTTTCCACACCACAGTTGGCAAACCAAAGTGCCTTTAACAAGTACAGGCGTGAGATCCGATAGCGAGTTTCAGGTCCGAGGCGCCAAAACTATAGTGGGACCAAAAAGTTGGGGAGAATCACTGACCATGCAGAGCACACCCAAGAAATCAGGCCGTTACCTCTGGCCGCCCGAGGCCGTGCGTTTGGTGTCCAAGGCCCTTCGAGTTCAGGACAAGAAACCGAACGCCCCCCTCCTCCACAGTCACCTGGAGGAACTCACGGGTTTCAGTAGCGACGCGTGCTGGCGTTTTCTCCAGCGGCACGGCATCCAGCGTCCCGGTTCCGGGACCCGCAAGGTGTGGTCAAACGAGATCATGGTCGAGTTTGTCATGGAACACGGCTACGAAAAAGCTGCGCAAAAGTTTGGCTGCTCCAAGAAAGCCCTCTATAGCGCGATGCAGCGGCAGGGACGAACGGTCGGCGCGTGTTCAGGCCAATATGGCCTCAATCAGCTGAGACGGATGTTGAACGTCAGAATGGAGATGCTCAAACGCTGGATAGACATGGGATGCCTTGAAGCCACTCCTGTCACCTACGGCGGCAAGTCGACCTTCGTTGTTTCGAACGATCAGCTTCGCCGCTTCCTGACCCGTGAGGCCGGCACGATGATCGCCAGGCGCTTTCCCGAAAAACGGGTTGAGTTCCTCAGCAACTATCTTTTCTGCGAAAACCATATGAACGTGGGTTTGCCAAACACGCGAGAGACCAAAAAGGCAAATGACGCGGCTCAGAACTACTGGGACCAAAAAACGAACGCGCAGCAACAGCAGGAACAGGAGTAAACGGACTAGAAAACCCGGAATCTGATTGTTATTTCACTTTTTCCAGCGACTGATCGCAACTTTGGTTGAGGCCGCAGCCGCGACATCGGCTCCGTTGATGGTGACTGCGGTCCACGTCCGGCAGTCCCCGCGCCCGGCGCACCTGATCGACCACGTCAGAAAACCAGGCAAGATTGTCGCTTGTCGGCAGTACCTTGCGGGCAGCTTCATCTCCGTACACCACCAGACCGTAAGGGACGGGCTCGTTGTAGTGTTCGCGTACCAGGACAATGTAGGCAAGAACCTGAATCAGGTGATTTGGGTACACGTCACCGCGGGAGGGTGGACGCGCCGATTTCTTCAGCTCCACCGGGATGATGCCTTCCGCCGTACGAATCAGACAGTCAGGCCTGCCGCGCAGGTTGTAGATGCGGGAGTGCAACACCACCGCCGGCATCGGCTGCCCCCGATGATCCTGATAGAACACGTCACCGTTTGGCAGGCCGAGCTGCTGTCGGCGGCGTTGGCTCATGCGAAGAAGAACGATGCCGAGGACCAGAGCCATGGCCGCGATGACAGAAAGCATCACCGCAGTGACCTCCATGCAGCCAGAACCAGCAGCAATAGGGCGATCAGCAGAGCAAGGTTAGGCGGCTCCGCTCAGGGCATCCGTCCGTGCAATGTGAGCACCCTGCTGCCGATGCCAGCGTTCCCCCTCAGCTTGCGCCTCTCGCGCTTCGACGGTGGATGGCTCCTTGCAAACCATCTTGAGCCACCACGCACGCTGGCAGTAAACGAACTCCGCCAGCTCACTGACACGGATTGGGTCATCGGGCTTTACCACCCCTTGATTCAGCCTCACTTTCACGTTGTCCGTCAAATTTCCGGTGCGCGGACCAACGTCCGAGCGCCTCAACCGTTGAAGGAGCCACTTATGTTCAAGGAACTCTCGCCATTGCTGACCAAGCGCAGCCTGGTGCTTACGCTTGCCTCCGTCGGCGACGCGCGGATCCGCATCACCATTACACCCCGGGCTACCGGCAAAGACGAGCCGAAGGAGCTTGCACAACCCTTTGCCGTAGAAGGCACCGCAGAGGAGCTGGATGCCGAACTGCCCCACTCGATCGTCAGCTACACGGCCGAATACCTTTCGCTCGCGAGGTCGCTGGAACAGGTGAAGGTCAATATGGAGGCGGCGCTCAAGGAAGCCAAGGACGAAGCCGCCAAGAAGGTTGCCGAAGCCAAGAAAGGCAGCAAGACACCCTCAACGAAGCCGGCCGCAGCCGAGGCGAAGAGTGAAGCGCGGAAACCTCTTACACCAAGCCTCTTCGATGCCCCCGTTGAGACGTCTCCAACTGCCCCAGCGAGCGTGGCTAGAGTTGAAGCTGGAAATGGAGCTGCCGAAGAGAGCGACGACGAAGCAGCCTCGAAACCGCTTGCTCCGGCGAAGAGGAACCCTGTAGCGGAGACTGAGGCGCAGGCAGGCATATTCAGCACGAGCAGTGAAGAAGACGAGATCCTCCAGGAGGCGTTCTATGGCACTCAAGACAGTAACATTGCCGCGTGAGTTCATCCTCGACGGCCGCAAACTAGCCGACCCTAATCCGGCGCTCTCGATTGAAGAAGTGAGGGCGCACTACAGCGGAATCTATCCCGCGCTGAACAACGCTTCCTATGAGGAGCAGCTGACGGATCGTGCCCAGACCATCACGTTCACGACGTCGATCGGACACAAGGGTTAGGCATATGCCACGTCCGCTTCGAGCGATAAATAGGAACACCCGCAAGTTTCTGCTGGCGGAGATGCACCGCCTCCGCCGGCAGGCGCGCACCCCCAACGAACAGATGATTGAAAGGTTTCTCCAATGCGAAGAGGCACAGACGGCATCCTGCATCCTGGCCTCGGTGACCGGAGCCAGACATTCCCGGGGACAGGCCGAGCTGCCAACACCGGCCGCCTTGCTTCCCTGGCTGCACTGACGATGGCCCGGCAAACACCGGGCCTCGTTCTTCCGGTTCTCTCGAACGTTCCGACGTCTTTTGCGCATACTGAGGGCGGGGACACCGCGGTAGCGTTGGCGGCCAGCCTGGTTGAGCTTGGTCTAGGCTCGGTCGAACTCTGGCATCGGCACCATGGCAATCCCTCCCTCTTCGTCCGCGGTGCCCTGAACGAATGGCTCCAGAGCCTGGGTGCGGCCGAACTCGAGCAGCACGTCAGCTTAGACTTCGCGATTGTGGACGATCTGGATGGTGTGCACCCAGAGCAGCGCAAACTCTTCATCCTGCTGGAGACCTCCGACGGCTGTGGCTTTCTCGCCGTCGGTAAAGCGCTTGAACGTCTGGAACAGGAGGAAGCCGGCCTGGGTCGGTCCTTCTACATCGTCCTCGACAGAACAATGAACCGATGGATGTACGTCTACGATGCCGCGACGACGGAGTCTTATCTGGACCAGTGGAAGGAGTCGATCGAGATGGACATCGACGACTGGGACGGCTCGCCGGAGGCCTTCGAACGGCACTGTAAAGAGAACGATGTGAATGTTCCCGACCTTGCGGCCGCTACTCCAGTGTGTGTGCGAGAGATCGACTTTCATCAAGAGTGCCGCCATATGGGACATCATCTCGTTCGCCTAAGGAAGCATCGCTCCGGGCCGTGCGCGGCGTTGATCGAGCCGATCCTCACGATGGCCGCCGCGCCGAAGCCACAGCCGGGATTGAACATTCAGGAAAAAGAAGGAGGCTGGGACGACCAGCCGCTTCCCAATTGGATATTGGCTTTTGAAGCGTATGACCCGATCACACAAGCCTTCGATGACGAGCGGCAGTACATGTACGAGTCCTCGCATGCTCCTACCTGGATCGACTCCTTCGATCCGTCGGACGCCAACGACGTCCGGCGTGTCCTTCTCCATGTTCGGAACATGGTCCGGATCAATCGCTCACTCGCCGACTTGGCCAAAGCTCTGGAAAGGAGTTACGACCTTGCAAGCACAGATCAACCTCAGTTCCACCCTGAGCTTCGAGCTGCGTGAAGCGCTGCTCGTCTACCGCAGCGACCGCGCATCGCATCACGCGAAGAACCCAGACTCCTTCGTGTCGAAACACCCCGTTCATCTCAGCTCCGAGGGTGTTCCGTCGTTGGGCGCGGGATCAGCTCTGGGCAAGTCCGACGTGACCGACCTGCTCAGGCAGCTTCAGGGATCGCTCTCCGTGGAGTTCTTGCCTTTGCATGTTCTCGCTCGAACGCAGGAGTCCATCGTGTGGTGGGCGCCAGCTGCGGTGCGGCCCATGTTCTACGCCAAGGAGAAGGGCAGGGAAGTCGCTCTCCTATCCGGTAAGCGGTTCCCTCAGCCCGGCTTGGTCTTCCGTGCACAGCCCGGCAGTCTCGAGGTGCGTGCGGTTGCATGTCCCGACCGTCCCGAGGCTGACACCCCGCTTTATCGCGCTCCCTACTGGAACGTAAGCGATCAGGGAGGCGTGTGTTTGGGATCGGCCCGTGTGCCTCGCGAGGTGATGATCGCGTCGCTTCCGCGCTGGGAAGAGGGCTTCTTTCAGAGTGAGTTCACCCACCCGAACGCTGTCAAGAAACTTACCGAGCATCCAGGAGGCTTCATCGGTCTGTGGGCCTCTCTGATCGGGAGACGCACATTTCCTATCGAATGCCTGGCCGGCGCGGGAGAGACGCTCAACCAGTTGTTACAACGCTGATCAGGGAGAGATCGAGTCTCCCGACCGGCCCCACGGATCTGTCTCGGAGACAGACATGAAGATCACCCACCAGCTTGCCCACCAGAGCCCCTACCGGCGTGAGTTCCGCATCCTGCTCATCGGTTCGGGAGGAAACGGCAGTGCTGTACTTTTCGGACTGCCGTACCTGCATCACGCCCTCGTTGCCTGGGGACGAGAGGCAGGCCTTTCGGTTACGGTCATGGACGGCGATCTCGTGTCGCCGACCAATTGCGTACGTCAGCCTTTTGGAGTGGCCGATGTCGGGCAGAACAAGGCTACGATTCTCATCAACCGGATCAACCTCTTCCATGGCTTGGCTTGGCGGGCGGAAGAAGCTTTCTTCTCCAAGGACCGGAAGAACAACACTTCCAATTACGACAACACGATCGACCTGGTAATCAGCTGTGTCGATACGCGGGCAGCGCGGCGCGAGATGCACGAGGCCTTCCACACCAAGAGCGGCCCGTGGCGTAATGTTCGCTACTGGCTGGACCTCGGCAACAACGCCAGCAATGGCCAGTTCGTCTTGGGCCAGCCTCTGAACGACGTCAATCGTCAGAGCAGGACCAGGCTGCGCACGGTGACAGAACTCTTTCCTTCGATTATGGACACCTCTCAAGGAGAAGGGCCGTTGCCCAGCTGTTCCGCGGCTGAGGCGCTGGAGCGCCAGGAGCCATTCGTCAACAATGTGCTGGCGTCCACCGCACTGGCCATGATCACCCGTCTGTTGCGTTACGGTACGCTGGACCACCACGGCGGGTTCTACAACGCCTCCACCGGCCGTACTGTGCCCCTCCCGATCGACCCGGAGCTCTGGGAGAAACAGGTACGCCGGTGTCGCCGGCTGAAAGCCGCTGCCTGAAGCCTCCTGTCTCGACACTTCCGTAAACAGCTCCAGAACTTAATCAGGCCCTCTTGCGAGAGGGCCTCTTCTTTTGCTGCTCAGAAGAGGACTCCCACTATGTCAGGTACTTGTGTCAATTGGTCCGATGTGTTCAGCGTCACACGACAGGCGAAAACCCACGGCGGATGGAAGACGACTCCGGCCGACAAGATCACCTGGTATGGCATCGTCAACGGCCGTGTCGTATGCGTCGTCTCCGCGGTTCGCCTGATCGAGGGCAGCATGGCCCACTTCACGGTGAGCTCCAATGCGCGGATCGGGGAAAACGCCTGGAATCTTCGCGGCGGTCACTTTGTCGACCTGGCCGTCAGCAGTAGGCACCCCCTCACGGAAGAGGATCTGCGCCAGATCGGAGAGCTGGCACTCACCGAGGAGACGCGGCCTGTTGCGGTACGACGAACCAAGGAGCGGCTCTCTGCCGCAATCACGATCAGGTCGGAAAAGGAGGCTTCACGATGAAGGTCATCTTGAGTTACGGGATGGGAGTCGAGTCCACCGCCATCCTGGCTCGCTGGCTTTTCGAGCCTGAGACCCGTCCGTGCGAACTTGCCGATCTGGTCGTCGTCACCGCCCAGACAGGAGACGAGTACGCCGACACAGGACAGGACGTTACCGAGCACATCCTGCCCCTCATGCGGAAGCATGGGATCCGCTACGTGCAACTCGCCCGGCATGGTCACCTTGAGGCTGCCGGCATCACCGTGCTCGAGGATAGCAACTCACCCACCCAGGTCCATCTGAACGGCGATTACCGCCTCTCCGATGAGCTTCGCAGTAACGGGACCATTCCTCAGTTCGGAGGCGAGCACCGCTGTAGCCTGAAATTTAAAGCCTTCGTCATCGAAACCTGGCTGAAGCAGCACCAGGAAGGCCCGGTCAGACATGCCTTCGGCTACAACGTAGCCGAACCTCGCCGCGTGGCGAAGTGCGAGTCCGCGACAGCCCGTCGCGTCGCGTTCGGCTTCAATTGTGAGGAACAGCGCCGGATCGAGAGGACGACGCACTATGACTCGTCGAGCCGCGAAAGCTTCTTTCCCTTGGTGGAGTGGGGCTGGCGCCGGGAAGACTGCCTCGCCTATCTCAAAGAGGTCTTCGGCATTCAGTGGCAGAAGAGTGCCTGTGTCGAGTGTCCCTTCAATGCTTTGAAAACGGACGCTGTAGAACGGCACCGTCGGCATCCCGAGCAGGTCGCTCAAGCCATGCTGCTGGAGTTTCTCAGCTTAGCCCTGAACCCCCGCGGCACCCTCTATCCCAAGAAGAGCCTGATCCAAATCACTTTGACAAGCGGAGATGTGAAGGCTGCTTCTGCGTTCCAGGCGCTTCTGCATGGCTCGCACTGGAGTGTGTACCGAGTCCGACGAATTTATCACGCTCGTAAGACGGACGGTGTACCCGACCCGAAGAAGAAGGGCATGGCCGACCGCGCGGTGGAGCGGCTACAGACGTTTTCAACGCGAGAGGAAGCGAACCGATCTCTCGGTCTTCTTGCCGCCAGTTTGGGCCTGGAAATGGAGTCCAGTCGTGGACTGCACTATGCGTACCGGGAGCGCAGGGGCAATGAGTACCCCACCCGGGAGGAGTTCTATACCGTGGCGCCTTCTTACGTGCAAACCAAAGCTCGCTATGGTATCGAGCGCTTTGGCGATCAATGGTTCGCAAAGCAAAGGAAACTCTTCGAATGACTTTGCTGGTCGTCCGCTTTGTGGACCAGAGCCATTTGCAATCGTAAGCCCTTCTCGCACCTGAGAAGGGCCTCTCTGTTTATGAAGGAGGAATCTTGTACCTGGATATGCTTTTCGTTGTCTGTGTGGCGGTCTTCTATCTTGAACCGTTCCTCTCCCGCACGACCGGAAAAACAATCGCCAGTCTCATGGTTGCCGTTTCGGTCTGGGGACTGCTCTAACTCATTGCTGTGTGGTGTGTAGAGGCCTTCTGAGGCGCCAGCCAGCTCCCATTCGCACCCCTGAGAATCAAGCTCCCTACACAGGCCAACTCCTTTGGAGAGCTAGCCTTTTCCATTCCCCCAACGTCCACCAAGGAGATCTTTCATGCTTCTCACCATGGAATCGAAGACGGCCGCCCACCACAAACTCGAAGCGCTCATTGAGAAAGGCCGCACCACAGCCGGCGAGGTCATCCAGCACGTCATGACCCACCAGCCGACAGATCATCTCACCCGTGGAACGGCGCTGCGGTTCCAAGCCGCGCCGGAAACAACCGCACTCAGCGTCACTTTCCCCGAAGCACGCGACGGGGCCAGTACAGTCTCGAAACGGCTTCACAGAAATGCGCTGGCGCAGATGGCCCACAGCA
>CAXTYH010000020.1:0-22446 GCA_964248405.1 uncultured Bryobacteraceae bacterium | reverse complement strand
AGTACAGTCTCGAAACGGCTTCACAGAAATGCGCTGGCGCAGATGGCCCACAGCAGCGATCTGCCGCTGAAGTTCATCGACACTCTCGAGAACACAGCTGCACCCTGGGGGCGTGAGCTCCTCGCCCACAATCTCAACACCATCTTTACCAACCGGGCACCGAAGGCCCGATACCTCTTGCGCTCTCTCGGGGGTGAGTTGCGTGGCTTCCTGTCCGATCGCTACCGCCGGCTCGACTCCCGGCCCATCATCGAGGCCTTCGCTTCGGCAGTGCAGCGCAAGGGAGCTTTGCCTTATGACGGGTGCGTCACCGATACCAAGATTGCGATTCAGGCCATCATGCCGGAGGTCTACGAACCGATCCCCGGAGAGATGGTTGCGTATGGGCTCAGTCTGGAGAATTCAGACTTTGGCAACGGAGCGCTGTCTGTGCGGGCATACCTCCTACGCATCTGGTGCTCTAATCTGGCCATCACGCAGGAAGAGATGCGCCAGGTCCATCTAGGCAAGCGTTTAGACGACTCGATGCTCTATTCCAATCGCACCTACGAACTGGACGCCAAGACGACCGTCAGTGCGCTGCGGGACGTAATCGACGGGCAGCTCGACGCCGATTCGCTCAAGCGCCGGATGGAGGCGGTTCGGCACGCCAACGAGCAGTCGGTCGACTCGCGAACCGCGAAGGACACCTTTCGCAGATTGCTTCAGAAGGGTGAATCCGAGGCCGCCACGCAGGCATTCGACTCGCCAGACACCTACAATCTGCCTCCGGGCAATACGAATTGGCGCCTGTCGAATGCCATCTCCTGGATCGCCGGTCAGACCAAGGATGCAGAGCGCAAACTTGATCTGATGAAGATCGCAGGCGAGGTACTGCCGAAGGCAGCTTAAGAACGAGGGGGTGCATTGCTCACGAGCGCGATGCACCCCCTTCGTGGTCTCGGTTCAGGTGAGATGAAAAGTGAATTGAGTAGGCTCCTAAACTCAGGGTATATCCTTACTCGTAGGAGTCTTACCATGCAAATCACAAGCAAAGGTCAGGTGACCATTCCCCTGCACGTCCGTAATCAACTCGGTTTGCTGCCGCATACGGAAGTTGAATTCGAGATAGCCGCCGATCACGCCCGAATACGCAAGCTGGAGGGACTGGGAGGAGCAGGCGGGAGAGCAAACAGGACTCTCGACGCACTTCGGGGCACTGCCGATGCCCGGATGAGCACCGATGAGATCCTGGCCCTAACGCGCGGGAATAGCCATGCCGGCAGACGCCGAAAGTGAGATCAGCACTGCCCGGCTTGTCAGAGTGTCTGCGGGACCATCGAGGCGTCCTGGTGGACAGCAATGTTCTGTTGGACGTGGCGACAAACGATCCGGAATGGAGTGATTGGTCCAGAAGCGCTCTGGCGGAGTGCACAGAATTGACTACACTCATCCTGAACCCGATCATCTACGCTGAGGTTTCGATCGGGTATTCGACCATCGAAGCACTGAACGCGGCCCTCCCTAGCAGTCTTTACCGCCGCGAGGCGCTTCCGTGGGAGGCGGGTTTTCTTGCGGGCAAAGCCTTCTTGGCATACAAGCGGCGCGGTGGAACCCGCAATATGCCGCTCCCGGATTTCTACATCGGCGCCCACGCTGCCATCGAAGGATTGGCATTGCTCACACGCGACGTCGCCCGATACCGGACGTACTTTCCGAGACTCGAGATCTTGTCGCCTCCAAAGGGCCGGGGTTGACATAATCGATCGCCTCCTTACCGCTGGCGCTATGTCTGACAACTTCCTCATACAGGCGCGGATTAGGTAACATGAGTAAAAGATCGCTTTGTAGTGTCCGATAACGAGCATTCTGACTCGTTCAGCTGTAGGCGCAAAGCAATAATGTCGTAGCTCTGCAAAGCCAAAGTGTCGCCACCCTTCTTAAAAGCAGGTGCGGAGGCGACAGATTGGGCTGGGTGCAGATGAGCAAGCGCGACTTGCAGCGTATTGAGGTCTTGGCCGAGATCCAGGCCGGCCGGCGAACGACGCAGTCGGCCGCCGGGGTGTTGGGTGTGAGCGTTCGGCAGGTGCAGCGACTGCTGGCCAGGTATGGGGTTGGTGGTGGCGCCGCATTGGTCCACCGATCGCGAGGCCGGCCGGCTAGCAACCGGTTGAGCGAGGGCGCACGAGAGTACGTCCTGGAGCTGGTGCGTCAGAATTACCGCGACTTCGGTCCGACCCTGGCAGCAGAGGTTTTGCTGAGGCAACACGACGTCGAGATCTCGCGTGAGACATTGCGTAAGTGGATGGCTGAGGCGGGACTCTGGCTCTCAAGGAAGCAGCGCCGGACGTTCCATCAACCCCGTTTGCGGCGCGAGAGCTATGGCGAGCTGGTGCAGATCGACGGTGAAGGTGTAAGCACTCAGTCCCGGATGAAAAGTGCTTTTTCCGCACCGGTCGTCTTCGTTGCAATCACGCGGACGTTGTCACCCTTTGACGGCGAGAAGCGGTTTGCCGGGACTGCTCCTGTAGTACTGTCAGCCATAGCCTTCGGGTCGATCGCGAAATCGTGTGCCTTCCCGGAGCTATCCTTCACCGTGATCTGCTGGTGATGCTTATCGAATTTGCTGACTGTCCCATCGACAATGTCGAACGGGCCCGGCCCAAGGTCCTGTATCCCGACCGCTGTGCGCACGTTACCGTTGCCGTAGTAATAAACAACGACGTTTTCATTCAGCTTGGTGAATGTGGCAACCGGAGCCGTGCGGCCTTGGACATCGCGATCAAACTCGACCTGAGCCTTACTTGCGCTTGGAGGGAAGCTGAACGTTCCTTCGGAACCGTCGTTCGTTCCAACCTGAAGCGTTTTCGATTGTGTGTCGACCTTCTGTACAGTTCCGCTCAGTGCGTGCACGATCTCCTGTGCTCCGGCCGCGCCGCAGCTACTAAACGAAAGCGAAAGCAATGCCACACCGATTCCGTAACGCATCACACACCACCCTTCCCGATTGATCCTGATACGCCCAACCCAGCCAAGGACTCTCTGGTAGCGAAGTGTATCGTGATCCGCCATATTGTAGCCACTGTTTCATGTTTGATGAGACACCCGAGCGTGATAACTGCGCACCACAGGGCCAGAACGAGCGTGACCAGGGGCGCCCAATCCCAAGGTGAGCGCCAGAACGAAGAACCTCCTGTGTTCATCACAAGGGGCTGTTCGGTACCGAAGAGCTATGTTCAGATCTTTCGATCGACGCCACAAACCCTGAGGGAGCAGACCAGATTTAGATTACGGGCTGGGGATCGCCATCCTCGATATTGACGGCATATGGCAGACTTCGGTAATCATCGTGATAAGGACGTAGACTCGCGGTTACGCCGGATCAAATACGTGCTGCTGGATTCCAGGACTCGCGTGGTGTCATTGAAGTGAGCGAGCGCATGAAGAAGCGGCTGCGGCTGATTAAATCGTCGGATACCTTTCAGGGGACCGAGTCGAGAGCCGATAGAACGGGGTTTAGCTCCATATGTCGAACCCAACAGGCGACGCTTTGGTGGCCTTTGCTGCACGGTGCAGCAGCCCTGCAGATGCGCTTCGAGCGCTGCAAGGGAAGCTACTGGCAAGGCTGAGCGAAGCAGCTAAACAGTGAGTGGCTTTGCGTAGAACAGGTTCGGAGCTCCATGCCTGCGCGCAGAAATCAGCAGAGATCTCTGCTGCCTAGAGGTGGTCCACCTTAGCGCGATCGTCGAACAACGGAACAGCTTGAGCCGATTTCGCTTGGCTAGCGAAATCTAGGCCCACCTGCTCGTGCCCTTCGGGATGTTGCTCTCGCCACAGCTGCAGCAGAAGTGGCGGCATGAGCGACAATGCAGCTTTGGTGCGGTGGACCTTGGCATGACAGCTGGGGCAAAGAGAGATCATTAGTCTAGCCTCAAGATCGACCTTCCCGGTACGCGATGGTGCACCACGATAGATCGCTTGTCCCGGCCTGAGGCGTCACAGACACGGCAGCGATAGCCGTCGCGCTCCAGAACCGTTTCCCGCAGACCCCCGAAATGCTCTTCATCCTGCCGTTTTAGCGAGTAGCAGGTGGCACACAGTCCAAGCGCGAGCACCTTGCTGTTTCTCACCCGTCCCAGCGGGAAAACTATGGGCGGTACGGCACCTCACCGACCCCCGACCAACTGAGCCGCTTCTTTCATCTGAGCGATGACGATCTTAGCGAGATCAGGAGCTGCCGTGGTGAAGAAGGCTAACGTGAAGATGAGCTTGCGACCGTTTTGCGCGTCGACGCCAAGAAGCCGGATGCCGAAAAGCTCCACGTTTTTGGCCGGACCCGCAAGCTGAAAGAAGGGAATGTTCATAGATTCCTGAAAGCACTCTGGCGGGAAGCCAGGGTGAGGTCGTCGCGTCTAATTCGATTCATTGGCAGCCGTTGAAACTTTTTCCAGTTTCGTAAAGACCTGCTGAAGCAATGGTTTGACCCCAGGATTGGCCTCGGCGAGGCCTGAGATCACTCGGTCCCTGACACTGAGAATTTCCCGCATTTGTTGCGAGGTCTGATTGCCGGGACTCGCCTCGACATACTTTCGGAGATCCGTGAAAAGACCTGATGCACTCGCAGAGGCAATGGAGTAATTGTTCGACTGAGCCTGAGAAAATACTTCAGCCGACCGGACAGCCAAGCTACTTAACCGCAGTCTCTTCTGGGTCAGTTCCAGCTGGTCCTGTGTGCTGGATTTCGCCCGTGTAATCGAGGCGTTCTGGTCCTGCAGCTTGGAATTGGTTGAATGCTCTGGCAGAAACCCGAGGAGCAGCCCGACGACAAGGCCTACAAACGCACTGATCGCGATGGTTTTCATAGAACTCTGCATGTAAATCTCCTAATGGTGCCGCTGAGAGGGAGAGACTAAAGACGCACAAGAGCCTGGACGCATCAAAAAGCGCCAGGATTATCGGCTAGCGCGTCGAGTGAAAGTAACGAGCGATGGTGCTCACAAACTGGCGGGCGGCCCTGGGGACAGAAACCGCTCTATGCAGAATTTCTGCATAGGGTTTTGCCTGGCCACCGTAAAAAAGGTT
This sequence comes from uncultured Bryobacteraceae bacterium, assembly GCA_964248405.1. Classification (GTDB taxonomy): domain Bacteria; phylum Acidobacteriota; class Terriglobia; order Bryobacterales; family Bryobacteraceae; genus Bog-105. The sequence goes on along the minus strand of CAXTYH010000020.1, from coordinate 17,385 downwards.
TGTGTCGTCCGTGTTCTGCGAGACAACGGCTCCATTCAAATCGACACCTGCAAAGACACCCCTTCGCACGTAAGTAGGAGAGCAGTTCGGATTCAAAAGGATGTCTGTCGCTGCTGCGGCGTGACGCCCAACGGGGTCCGCCGCTGCAGACGCATCCGCACCAATCTTGAATTTGGAGTGAAGCAGATCCTCAAAGCCCTTGTCGTTCACCGAGATCAGCACCAGGTCGGTTGCCTGGCCGCCGATCTGGAAACCGAAGCTGGCACCTGCGAGTCGGACAAAGACGGGACCGCTCCATCCTTTCGGCGTTCGGCAGGTCACAACACCTTGACCATAGGAAGCTCCGACGATGAAGTCTGGAATGCCGCCATCCGGCGTGCTTTCGATCTCACGTACAACTTTGATAGCGGACGCGAGTCGATCTTTAAGATCACTCATGTTTTGCGCAAGAGGGAAGAAGGCGCCATACAAAGAACGAGGGCCGCGGCAGCGTACCGTGCGGTTTTCATTGAAGTCTCCTGACTTTTGACCATATGGTCTATCGGTTGGGGACTCAATAGTTGCCACACTAAATCAGATGCTGAAATTCTTTGTTAAGTCACAATGCTTGTAAATCGGTCGGATTCATTCGGGGCTGATGGAGAGCGGCGTCAACTTCGTCACCGTCGACAGCCCAGGCTAACCATTCACATTCTCGCCGCCGTCGCCAAACACGAGCGCGAAGCTTCCAAAGCCGCGCTCGGAGCTGCGGAGCAGCGTGGAACGCAGCTTGGCAGTCCGCACTGGAAGGCCGCCTCTGCATGCCATTCTACGCATGATAATGTCCTTTATCATGCTGATGAACAAATAGGCCTAAAACCAATTTCGGCCTTGCGTCATGCAATTGCATTACACTTTGGGTTAGGAGGTTTTATGCCCGCTAACGCTCTCATCCAGACCCGGATCGATCCCCGCGTGAAAGCTCAGGCGGCGGCAGTGCTTGAAGAACTCGGAATGACCGTTTCCGACGCCGTCCGCATCCTGCTCACTCGTACGGCCAATGAAGGAGCTCTCCCATTTCCGCTCGCTGCCAATGCGGACGCGCACGATCGTTGGTTTCGCGCAAAGGTGCAGGCGGCGCTCGACGATCCTCGGCCGCCCGTAGTCCATGAAGAGGTAAAGACGCGTTTTGCGCGTCGTCGTGCCGCCGCGCTTCAAGCGGAGGAGTAAAGGTGCGGATCGTCTGGAGCTTGTTTGCGATCGAAGACCGCGAGGCGATCTTTGCCTACATCGAGGCCGATAGTTCACGTGCTGCGGCCCGTATCGACGACGGGATCGAAGCTCAGGTCGAGCTGCTGGCTACGTCTCCGGAGGTCGGCAGACCGGGCCGCGTCTCTGGCACGCGCGAACTGGTAATCCAACGAACCCCTTATGTCGCGGCCTACCGGGTCGAAGCAGAATCTATCCGAGTGCTGCGTGTTCTCCATGGTGCGCAGCAGTGGCCGGACGAGCTGGAGGCTGAATGAACGAGGTCGTGCTGGCCGGCAGTGCTTCTCTGCCCTCCCTCTTCACCGTGCGGCCCGAAGCTCGCAGCCGAATGCGCGACTTCTTCAGTTCGCACATTCGCAACCCAAACACCCGCCGCGCCTACATGGAAGCGGTTCGGCAGTTCTCCGCCTACTGCGCCGAACACGGCATCGTGGATCTCGCACAGGTCGAGCCGGTGCACGTCGCGGCCTTCGTCGAGTTGCAGTTGAAGACGCAATCGAAACCCACGGTAAAGCTCCGGCTAGCCGCTTTGCGGATGCTGTTCGATTGGATGGTGGTCGGCCAGGTCCTGCCCCTTAATCCCGCTCACGCCGTGCGCGGGCCGAAGCACACCCAGAGGCGCGGCAAGACGCCGGTGCTCCAGGCGGATGAAGCCCGGACCCTGCTGGATGCGATCGACACCACTTCCCTTCCCGGCCTGCGCGATCGCGCCCTCATTGGGCTGATGGTCTATACCTTCGCCCGCGTGGGGGCGGCGGTTTCGATGCGAGTGGAAGACTTCTATATACAAGGACGCCGCGGCTGGGTCCGGCTTCATGAGAAAGGCGGCAAGGAGCACGAGATGCCGACCCACCACAATCTTGACCAATATCTCGTCGAGTACATTGCGGCCGCCGGCATCGGCGAGGACCGCAAAGGCCCGCTCTTTCGCACCACGCGCGGTCGGTCGGGCGAGCTGACCGGCAATTCCCTGCTCCAGTCCGATGTGTGGAGGATGATTCGCCGGCGGGCACTTGCGGCCGGGATCAAGACCGAAATTGGCTGTCACACCTTCCGCGCGACCGGCATCACGGCTTACCTCAAGAACGGCGGCCGGCTGGAGATCGCGCAGCAGATGGCCGCGCATGAATCGGCCAGAACCACTGGCCTCTACGATCGGCGTGACGATCAAATCTCGCTCGATGAGGTCGAGCGGATCGGGATCTAGCTAAACGCACCACATTAAACTTCTATTCCTTGTGTCCTTCGTTCAGAGTAGTTCCCCAAACAAGGGAACCTCGTGCTGCGAAGGAGGAGTGAAGGTGAAATCGAGGATACGCTGCTCATGGCCGTGCGGATGCTGTTCCCTCCACAACTGCAAGAGCAGGGGCGGCATCTCGCAGAGAACCGCTTTCGTCCGATGGACGCGGGCATGACAGCCCAGGCAAAGAGAGATCATCAGGTGGAGTACGGAGCGTCTAGGAACCCGATGATGAACTGCGATCGACCGCTTGCGTCGACCCGATGCTCCACACACCCGGCAAGCATAACCGTCGCGCTCCAACACTTGCTCGCGCAACCCATTGAACAACTCTTTATCTTGGCGCCTAAGCGTGTAGCAAATTGCGCAGATGCCAAGCGCTAGCACCCGTTCGCGCCCGCAAGGACAGAACATTGCTCGCTGCCCTTTGCGCGTCCGCGTCGGAAGTGTGACTTTACCGCTCATCCAATATTAAGATACGACCGCCAGTAGTCCACGGAAGCACGTGTCCGGCAGCAGTCCAGTTGAGTACACATCACTTGGCCTACTCTAAACTATGTGGCCAACAAGAGGAACAAGCGGAGCTATTTGGCCAGCGTCTACTTGGCTATGTATCTTGGCTACGGCTCCGCAAAAGTGTCGTTAGGTTCTAAGGCCCTACTCGGGGACTGTCGCACAATCCGAGAATCAACGCTAAAGCCACAGAAAAGTATCCCTCCAACGGTGTAGCGTTGGGGTATACCCTTTTGCTACGGACAAGATGACGGCGGCAGCCATGCCATCTCCAGAGCATCCGAGGACTCGCATCCGACCCGTTGGTCACCCTCGCTGTAAGATGAAGTATTCAGAAGAACTGTGCTGCATCTGCGAGGTGCCGTTGTACATCAAGCGAATACAAGTCGAAGAAGGTTTTTTGGACGGGCTTGATCTGGAACTGACGGCTGGGCTGAATGTTGTCATTGGTGCTCGCGGCACAGGCAAGACCTCTCTAATCGAACTAATCCGGTATTGCCTCGGCATTCCCGGGCATACGGCGGAATCCTCGCAACGAGCCTCCGAACACGCAATGTCGATCCTGGAAGATGGGCGGGTGACGGTAACCCTCAATGTGGATGGGCGCATTATTACTGTCTCTCGTGCCGCCGAAGAATCCGCTCCAAAGCAATCTAGCGAGTTCGTCCCGCCATCGATCTTTTCGCAGACGGAAATTGAAACCGTCGGATTGAGTTCCAGAGGCCGGCTCCGGATCTTGGATTCTTTCGTGAAAAACCGGGGTCAGCTCGCACGCACAGAGACGGCAACAGTCAGCGAGATCAAATCCTTAACGACGGAGCTTGGAAGCTACTTGCAACAGAAGTCTGATCTGGACGAGAAACTGGCACAGCTTCCTGCTCTGGAAGAGCAACTGAAAGAGGCGGAAGCGAAAGAACAGCAGATTACGAAGAACTCCGCGGGGCTTAAGGCACGCAAGGTAGAAGTCGATGGATTCTCCAACCAGTCCTCAGCGCTGGCGGTTCGTCTCTCCTATGCTGCACGTCTTTCCGAGGCGGTGGACGAATGGAAAGAACAGATCGTAACTTTGCTCGATCATGGAAGCGAGATGGAAGAAGCGCTGGAAAACGATCCAGCGGCGCAGGCGCGCGAGCATTTTGAAAGAGCGAAGAAGGCAATTCAGACAGCGCGGCGCGAATTGCAGGCAGCAGAAAAGTTGTTAGCCGAGATGACTAACACCACCAATCAAGAAAAGCTGAAGGTGGATGACAAAGCTCGTCAGGTACGCAAGGACCTGGAATTGCAGCAACAAGGCGCGGGCGCTGTCGTTCGCCAAGCAGCCAACCTACGGGAGAAGAAAGCGCAACTGATGTCGCTTACCAACACGGCAAAGGTCGCCGCCACGAAGTTGCGGATGCTGCAGAAATCGAGGGAAGCGGCACTCGACCGGTTGGATCAGATTCGCGATGAGCGCTATAAAAGCCGTCAGGAGTGTGCGGAGTCTTTATCTTCCGACCTCGGCCCAAGGATTCATGTGGAAGTCGAGCGAGCTGGCCAGGTTGACCAATACGCTGCCGTCATCGCGGATTGCCTTAAGGGAAGCGGGCTGCACTATAACGATCTGGCGTCCTCTCTTTCAGGGAGCATGAGTCCCAGAGAGCTGACCGAGTGCATCGAAGAGTCGAACCACGAGCTGCTCTCCGATGTACTCGGCATCAATCGCGAGCGTGCGATCCGCTTGATCGCTGCTTTGAAGGTGTGCCATCTCGGGGAACTGCTCACGGTCTCTGTGGAAGACGATGTCCACTTCACATTGCTCGATGGTTCGGAGTATAAGGCGATCGCCGATCTATCGACTGGGCAACGCTGCACCGTGATTCTTCCCTTGATCCTGGAACAGAAGGAGCGCGTCATCGTTGTGGACCAGCCGGAAGATCATATTGATAACGCTTTTATCGCCGAAACCGTCGTTAAGGTGATTCGCGAGCGCTCTTCGGAAAGCCAGATTTTGTTCTCGACGCACAATCCAAACATCCCCGTGCTCGGCGAGGCGGAGAGGGTCATCCATATGTCCTCGGACGGCAAGCGCGGATTCGTATTGGAAGCTGCGGGCCTAGAAAACTCCGCCATCGTGACGGCGATCACCAACGTTATGGAGGGGGGACGGGATGCCTTCCAGCGACGCGCAAAGTTCTATGGAAAGCACTGATGCGGACAAGGACCGCAAGGAAGCGCTGGCCCTTCTCACCTCGACCGCCCCTCATGATCGTCTCAAAGCGGCGAGAACCCTGCGCCGCTTCCGCAACAAAGCAGACGCACCGAAGTTGCGCGCCGCGATCAAGACGGAATCGGTGTCCTGGGTGAAGAAGGCGCTTACCGCTGCGCTTACCAATTGCACGATGCCGGTCGTGACCGACGCGGAGTTCGCCGACACGTCGCTTGCCATTAGCGACCGGCTGCGCCACCAGTTGTACGGGAAGATCACGCAAGAGATTACTGGAATTCTGCTGCACGAGATTGAGCCGGTATTCGGTCTGCTCCGTGCAGCCGCTTCCGAGGAGATACCGAAGCGTGCCGAAAGCCAAACCTGGACGTACCTCGAATACCTGAAGAAAATCCTTTCGGGCATCCAAGCGCTGCGCATTGCGGCCTCAACACCCAACTTGGAAGAATTCGACCTCGCGGAGTTGATCGCAGAGGTGGCCGAGACTGAGGTTCCGGCTGACAAAGCCACTGTATCGCTCGTCGGACATCAACCGCTGCTCTGCAAGAACGATGCGAGCCTGTTGTGCCTAGCTCTGGCGAATGGTTTGCGCAACGCCGTGGATGCCTTGGAGGGAGTGCGGTTGCCCGAGGGGGCTCACGCGATCATCGTTGCGTGGGGACAAACGGACATCGACTACTGGATCACGGTCATTGACAAAGGAAAAGGGTTAGCACTCCGCAGCGATGCAGCGTTCAGCACGGGCAACACGACGAAGAAGGGGCACCCGGGTATGGGTCTCTCTATTGCGCGACGCGCGATGGATTCCTTGGAAGGCACTGCCGACCTGGAAGCCAAGGAAGACGGGACTCATTTCGAGCTGCGGTGGTTGATCTAACATGCGAATCCTACTGGTAGAAGATGATCGGGATTTCGTGGATGGTATAAAGCCCCGGCTTGAAGCGGTCGGCAATGTCGTCGTCACGGTGGCGGAGTCGCGTGAGGCAGCCTTTGCCGTTCTTGACAATCTGGTCAATGTTCTCCTCGATATCATCGTGCTCGATCTGAAGTTGCCAACCGCGAACGGTTCGTTCGATGCTTCGGTGGACCATGGGCAGGCCGTGTTCTCGCGGGCGGTACAGAGCGCGCCCGGTGTGCCGATCATTCTTCTGACCGGCTCTTCGGTAGAACAGTTTGCCCGCAAGCTGGTTCGCACAGCCCGTCAGGAGGATGTGTGGGGCGAAGGACAGACGGTATCCACCGTGGATGTTTTCGCGAAGACCGACCTACCGGAGTTTCTGGATCACATGCGGGCGCTCTATCCGGTGGTCGAGGCAACGAACAACGTGGATGTGACCACCGGCGTTCAGACGTTGACGTTATCAACGGTGGAGAAGCGAACGCTGCGAATCTTCACCCGCAAACGTGCGGGGACAACGTGCATCGTATCGTCATTGAACGGTGGCCTGTCAGCATCGCGCGTGCTGCGCGTGAAAGTACACGATGGAGCGGGCGCTCTCCAGATGGATGCAGCCGCTAAGCTCGGCCTTCTCGAAGTGGTCGATGACGAATCCAATCGCTTTGCGAACCTGGACAGGCTCGTACCCGGTTCACATCCGGCGAAGGTCGAGGTAATCCGGTTCGGAGCGGTCAACTCGGGCGGTGTGTTCTATAACCTGCTGAATGGCTACAACTCGTCGCTGTTTGATCGATTGCAGCAGGGCGACGTGGATGCAGCGTTGGTTCCTGCGATCAAGGAACTTTTGTCTCCGTGGCGGCAGGGCGTACCGACGGCGAACGTGACGATTGGGCAGATACGACGGAAACTCTTGAGCGATGCGGACCTAGCTGACGTTCAAAATAAGTACCGATTGATCTGGATTCCGGAAATCGAGGCCAAGACAATCCAATCGAGGAGCTGCTGTATTCACGGTGATCTCCATGGCGGCAACTTGCTTCTTAGTCATTCCGGCCAACCGATGCTGATCGACTTCGGAGATGTCGGTTCCGGCACCGTCTCGATGGATCCCATCACATTGGAACTATGCCTTTACTTCCATCCGCAGTTTACTCCGGTCAGTGCCGGATGGCTGCATGGGCTTGATGCTGATAACTGGAACTTGCTAGACCAATATTCAGCCAGTATGCCGCGCCCGCAGTTCGTAAAAGACTGTCGGGCTTGGGCACACGAGGTTGCGGCGAGTGGGCGAGAGGTTCTGGGTAGCGCATACGCTTATCTGGTCAGACAGTTGAAGTATCCGGACACAGATAAAGCGCTGGCACAGCGGCTTTTGGAATCAGTGAAGAAAGCCATCTATTCAACATATGAATGATGGGACGGAAGCTAATGACATCAAAGTCCTGTTCTCCGCTCCTGAAGAATCGCAGACGCATCTTCTTTCACAAGCTTGGTATTTAGGCAGAACGCCGAAACCCTGGACAAGCAATGTTCACCCCCGCGGTGCTAGGCGTCTATCGCATCATCTGTGATAAACGCGCTTTTATCCGCATATTCTGGGACGCCGCCCGACCGGATGGGAGTTCCACTCTTCTCCAACTCGCTCAGTTCCAGGTTCAAGGTGAGCAAAGCTAAGCGGATGTCCGCTTTCGAACTGAAGCCATATGCACGTCGCACAGCATCATCAAGAGTTCCTTGAGCGGTTTTAAGAGGGTTCTCTCCTGGCAGCTCTAAGGTCCGGTACAGATCCCTATATGAGCGGTTGTACTTCTTTGCTAGTTCGTCCCGCACTGTCCGAAACGAGACAGCAGCATCCGCAACAGCCTTTATGGCTTTGACGCTCGGCTCTTGAGGCCACGGGAAGCTGTCCCACACCGTATTAGACGTGTATCGAGGGTCGGCTTTCATGGTTGAGCATCGTGAAGTGAACCATTCCCAATGAGGGCCTGACTGCAAGATGCCAAAAGTGTAATCGTCCGCGTATGCAAAGACTTGGAGTGCGTCGTTCGGGCGGATTGCGGAGCTGACAAACGAAAAGATTGGCCGTTTTGTAACGCGTCCACAAGCAATATAGCGCGGTAACTTGGAGAGCCTCTGCACCATCTCTTCACGTGCATAAGATAGGTGCCACCAGTGTCTCAAGAACGCGCCATGATGCGTGTTCCCTCTTTTATCTGGATGGACCTTACGCAACGCGGCATTTCTGGCAGCTTCCTTCCTCTCTGCTGCTTGCCTCGCAGGAAGTGCCTTTGCCTTAATCCGATTCAAGAGCTGCGGAAACTGTTCGGCATCGAGAAGATCCAGACCGGCAAAATCAATCACGTACCGCCTCGGTCTGGGCGTCTTTAGAGCAACGATGTCGTTTGCAATCAAAAACGGGCGCAAGACCTTTGCCATGCCTGCACTTTTACCGTTGGAAAGTAAACTTTTCGCGTCCTCAGCTTTGAGCAGGAAAGCAACATGGCCATGCGTCTGTCCTTGAAAGCAGGGGGCATTCTTGTTTGCGACGAGAGCCCGTGCCTTTGTGACATCTTCTCCAGTGGAGAGTGCCGGGCCGATATAGTCAACGACCACTTTCCTCTCTCCGACCCCAGCCCTATTACCATCCTGGAAGAACAGCTGCTTAGGCCCGGGTGCCTGCCCTTTGATCCAGTTCACTATCGAGACGTGTACAACCGCCTCACCAGGCCAGACCAAGCTTGAGACTGCTTCAGTGATGGTCCCATCATGGTCCAGAATGTAGTCGAGACTCGCCTCACGGCTGTAATTCTGTCGTATTGTGTTTGTCCCTACAAGCCCGGCACGACTTCCGGGTTGAAGCAGATCATGAGCCTTTCGGAACCAATAGGTACAGTAATCGGCTCTTCCATCGACATCAGGAAAGTGCTTCCGCAGCGTCAGCTCGTACCCAGGCTCCATCTCGCCTTGCCGCTTGTTCTTACTTTGGTAAGGAGGGTTTCCGATCACCGCATCAACCGCTGGCCATTGAAGTAGCAGGGCATCCCCCGGTGTGAAGTTTGCGTCCAGATTGTCTAGCGGAAGACCTTCCTCTTGCAGCGCAAGCTCGCCTTGTGTCGTTCCAAACGTGCGTTTTGCTTCGTCAATGGCCAGCTTCTTCGCCAGCATGAGGGTCACTTTAGCCAGTTCAAGACCAAAGGTGTCGTATTCAATTCCATAAAACTGTTTAGGGCTGAGAACACTCAGCGTCTTCACCTGCTTTGCGAATTCAGCCGCAGAGACCAGGCCACGAATTCTCTCAAGAATCCTGAGGTCAAGGCGCGAAAGCTCCCGGTAGCAGACATAGAGGAAGTTGCCGCTTCCACAGGCTGGATCAAGAACGGTGAAGTTTGCCAGACGCGCTCGCAGGTCAAGGAGCTGCTTCATTGAGCTTGCTGTATCGATGAGCTCAGTCCAGGGCCGAATAACTGTCGGCCCAACGATTCGCAAGATGTCCGCCTCGGCGGTGTAGTGTGCGCCGAAGGCATGGCGTTCCACCTTCTCCATGCTGTCTTGAAAGAGTGTTCCGAAGATCGCAGGGTTTACCTTTGACCAGTTTTTTAGCGCTGCGCCCGAGTCGTCGTCTCCAATCAATTCCAACTCGTACTTGGTTAGCTCGATGGGATCAACCGTGCTGAAGAGACCTCCATTGAAGTATCGGACGCCCTTGAACCTTCCTGCCGTCGCAGGCTTTGGATTATCCATTTGCTTGAACAAAGCCCCAAACAGGTCGTAGCTCGACTGCTTGTTGTGGAAGCAATCATCGACAATCCGTTTGATCGTGACTGCAGGCAACAGATCAAGATCTTCTGCAAACATCGAGACCAGAAGCTGCAAGACGAAGCGCTGGGCCTGCTCTCTAGGAATCGGGTGACCTGGTCGCCTCACCAAATTCCTGAAGAGTGCTGCCATACGGTCAGCCGCCTCGCGCGAGACCGGTTCCAGATCGTTCTTAAAATACGGCTTTGGATTATCTGGAAAGAGGAAGTTGAGCGCGGTGTAGCGTAGCGGAAGATCGGCGAGCTTGATGCGGTCGACTGGTTGATCCAACTGGCGGTCGAAATCGTAAATCCAAAACTCTTTGAAGTTGCAGAGAACAACATACCGAGGTCTGTTGGGTACCGCAGCAAGCCAGTAATCGAAAGCCTGTTGGTAGTGCAAGCTGAGGTTTTCAGCTGCGCTCTTCATCTCGATAAGGACACGAGGCTTCCAAAGGAGATCGATGTACTTCTTGCCTTTGAACCCCTTCTTGGGAATGCGGGCCTCAAGAGTGGCTCCGGCTTCCTTGTATCCGGCATGTCCAAACGCACGGAAGAGACGGTCACAGAAGACCTGCGCTTCCCCCTTCTCATCTCCGAGTCCTTGAGCATACGTAACAAAACTACTCAGACGTTCAACGGCTTCGGACAAGCTCTCACCTTTAAGGTTGATTTCTACAGCGCTTTCCAGTCGGAACGCCAGTGGTAAAGTGTTGCACTTGACCTCCGTCCCTGTAATATAGCACGATAGATACCAGAGGTGAAAGGATGCCCCAGCTCGAAAAAGCTAAAGTCTTTATGAGTGGTAGAAGCCAGGCGGTCCGCATTCCGGCTCAGTTCCGCTTTCCCAGTACCGAAGTCTACATTCGCCGAGACCCGAAGAACGGCGATGTGATCCTGTCCCAGAGTCCCAGCAGCCTGCGAGAAATTCTTGATGCACTTCATGAACTAAACATCTCGGATGACTTCCTCTCCCCTGCCGAACGTGCCCACGCACAGGTCTCTCAGGAACGACCTGAATGGTGATGTACCTACTCGACACCAACATGGTGAGCTACATCGTCAAAGGACGCTCAATTGTAGCGACTGACAAGTTGGTCGCTCTATCCGGCAATGAGGTTGCCGCTGTGTCCGCGATCACCGTTGCCGAAATCCGTTACGGCTTGGCCAAGAAGCCTCAGGCGACGGCGCTCAGGTCTCTCATGGACAGCTTTCTCGCTAGCATCCAAGTTCTTCCATGGGGAACGGATGAAGCTGAAGCCTATGGCATTGTTCGGGCCAAGCTGGAGAAGAAAGGCATCACTCTTGGAAATATGGACATGATGATTGCCGCTCATGCCATCGTCGCCAGAGCTACGCTCGTAACGAACGATAAAGCCTTTGCCCAAGTGGACGAGCTTTCCTTCCCGGTGAATTGGGCTACTGACCTCTAAGCGATCCGTTATACAGTTCAGAGTTCTGGGCCCACGACCGTATGGGATCGTGGGCCAACTGGTTTATTGCTTCGCCTTCTTCGACGATGCACATGGAGTGGGCTTGGCCTTTTCCGGTTGAAGCTTCTTCATCTCTGAAGTCGCCTTTGAGGTGGAAGGTTGATCCTTAGCAAGGGTGATTTTGCTGAGGACGCCGTAGATGCGGATTGGTTGAGTGGCCATATTGCCCTCCGGTCAGATTTGAGCGATAGGTCGATACCAAAGCCCACCTAACCGCTCATGCGGCTTACTATGGGGCCAACCCTTGAGAACGGTCAAAACAGCCGTGTTTATCGTGGCAGCTCGCCGCTCTCGCTCGCCTCAGCCGCTTTCCTCATCAGTTCCGGACCGTTATTGCGGACATTGCCGACTTTGGGATTGGCTTCATACATCTCCAGTTCGTCCGAGTCGAGGGGCCGCAGCAGATCGATCGGCAGGCGTTCGGTCTCTTCCCTGTCCAGCCAGCGGTCGTAATCACGGGGCTGGAGGATACACGGCATTCTCGGATGGACCCGACTCATGAGTTCGTTCGCTTCGGTAGTCACGATGGCGAAGGACTGGAGCCAGCGGCCTTCTTTGTCTTTCCAGGCGTCCCAGAGGCCCGCAAAACCAATGGGGTTCCCGTTCGCCAGTTCGAAGACGTAGGGCTTCTTTGGCGGCTTAGAGTCTTTCACCCATTCGTAGAAGCTGTTGGCAGGCACGATACAGCGCCGTTTCTTGAACGGTTCGCGCCAGGTAAGAGCCTTGGTAATCGACTCGGCCCGCGCATTAATAGTGGATAGGCCCTTGATGTCACTCAGTTCTTTGGTAAAGAAGGGCACCAGGCCCCAGCGGGCAAGTACCATCTCCCGTTCGCCCGATTCCCTGCTCTGTCGGATGATCGGCTGGTGTGTCGTCGGCGCGATGTTGTAATCGGCGGCTGGCATCGGCAGCTCCGCAGGCTGCGGATTCGCGTGGAAGTACTCCGCGATCGTTTGTTTGTCACTCCGACGAACGTAGCGTCCACACACCGCAAAGCCCTCCCGTAACAGGGTAAGGCCAAGTAAGGGTGGCCATCCGCGTAGCTGGCGTTTCAGCGTCCTAGATGCCTAGGACGCTAACACGCCGAGGTGTTATTGCTTGAGCAACTGTAGGATGTTGCTTTCGAAGTTCCCTTTGTCCACGACGCCCGTGTGCGACACCGCGATCCGGCCGCTCTTGTCTATCAAAAGGGTCATCGGCATGGAGGTGAGGCCGAAACGACTAGCTAGGGCATCGTTTCCGATCACGATGGGATACTGCATCGCGATCATGCCGCCGGTCTCGTCATCGCGCTTCTTGGCAAGGAAGGGTCGAACGGCATCCCAGCCTTTCTCATCCATCGACACTCCGATGACGGCCAGTCCCTCTTTCCGGTACTTACGGTCGAATTTGATGTACCAAGGGATCTCCAGCTTGCAGCCCCCGCACCAAGTCGCCCAGAAATCGAGGAGCACGACCTTTCCCTTGTAGTCGGACAGCGTGATTTTCTTACCGCTGTTGTCTACGAGAGTAAAGTTCGGCGCTAGCTGGCGTTCGGCGATCGGCTTAAGCGTGTCGAACGTTTGAGAAGGATCGAACGGGAAGGCCGGCGACCCTGCCGCTTGTACTGAAACCGGATGCAGGCTCAGGCGAAGGACGCCAACGCTGCCGCCGAGCAACGCCAACAGGCACAATGCTTGAGTGAAGTAGCGGAGACGTGGAGAGACGGAAAGAGGTTCTTGAAGCAGTTTCATGATTCGCCTTTCAAGTTGCGTAGTGGTCATTTCGAGGACAAGACTCAAAGAAGGAGACTGGGCTTCCAATCTTCTGGCCACGTTCAAGAGCGCTTGTGCGTAGGTGCCTCTTTGGGAAGTAGATTCTGCGGCCAGGTCGTCACACAGCACCTCACGAGATTCCGTGATCTTTCGCCTGAGGTACCGGGTCATCGGGTGATAGCTGAGCGGCAGAGATGCGATCTCCAGAAGAAGGTTCTTAACGAAGTCAGATCGCACGATGTGCGCCAGCTCGTGAGCGATCACGGCATCTTGTTCGAGGCCCGGCATGTCTTCAAACGCTTCCGGAACCAGGATCATCGGCACTGGCCAGTCCAAGGTTGCCGGGCTCCTAAGCTCCTTCCCGACAAAGACTCCGACGTGCCTGCGTGGACCTTCTGCAATCGCCTGCGGCTGTGGCATCAGAGCAACGCGTCCGTCAACGATTCGGCGGGTTTTTTCAAGACGCAGTGTTAGAAAGCTGATCCCTACCAATACTGAAACCAGATAGGTGCCTGCCATCAGGCCGAAGGGACTCCGCACTGCGGGTGTGACTTCCACAGCGGTCATGACCTCCGTCAGATGACCATGCTGAGGGGGATGAGGAGCTTTCCAGCGGTCCGTCTCAGAGACTCTATCGGTTCCTCGCACCCGATGGACGGGAACGACCGCCAGGTAGGTCGAAAGGCTAGGAACCGCCACGCCGAGTAGCAGGCAGCCGACCCAGATACGGTATTCCAGCGCGTTCGAGAGCTTAGGCAGGAACCTCACGAGCAACGCCGCAATGGCAAAAAGGACGGGGAACTGCCACACGGAGTTCAGGACGAAGAAGGTGCACCAATTGATGAGGGGGGTCATGCCTGCCCCCGTTTTGCAATGAGTCTTTGAAGTCTCTCGAAGCTTTCATCGTCCAGACGCTCGGACTCAAGCAAGCTCATCATCAGGCTTTCTACAGAGCCGGAAAACATGCGGTCCACTAGATCTCTTAAGGCGTTTTTCATGGCAAGGTCTCTGGAGATGGCGGCCTTGTAGACGTAGGCCCGTCCCTGTAGTTTGCGCTTGGTCCTTCCCTTCTTTTCCATCGTATTCAGGGTCGTTTGCACGGTCGTGTACGCGGAATCGCTCGGCAGTTTCGCCTGGACCTCCTGCACGCTGAGAGGGCCGTGGTCCCAAAGGATATTCATAATCACCAGTTCCATCGGCGGGATCTGTTCGGCGGCTTTGGCGGGCTTCATTCAATAGCTCCTAGCTGACTAGGACTATGCACCCACATTTCCTTCTTTGTCAACTACTCCACTAGGACTCGGAACAAGGTGAGTAGGTGCCATAACTGCCAAGCCAAACGTCTTTGACGGCTGACCGACTTCTGCGGGGAAGACGCTTCGCCCTTCCCCAGCTCCAAGCCAATGCCGGGCAAATGCCGCCGTCATTATCTCGGAGGCTCCCCATCCCAACGGGGAAACCCCGTAACGCCTGTACGCTGTTCAAGACTTCCCGTAAGCGGGTGAGTCTCACGTAGCTGGCCGTCAAGAGTGCCTCCGTAACGCAGTGACTCGATCACCAATCGGGGACTTGCGCCTTGACGGTTCAGCAGTGATGCAAACGTCCAGTGGGGAGTAGCACCACCGCAGCAGGGGTGAGTGCCGGTACAGGCGTGACGAAGGCATCGCAAACAAATCCAGGAGGTATCGTGCAGCAATCATTTCAATACTTTGTCGGGATCGACTGGGGAACGCAGACACACCGCGTTGCCGTGCTGGATGGTACCGGGCGACCCCTAGAGCAGTACAACGCAGACCACAGCGGTGAGGGCCTTGTAACCCTGGTCCACAAACTTAAACAACGAACCGCGTGTGAGCCAGCTTTGGTCGCAATCGGTATCGAGGTCGCCTGGGGAGCCCTCGTGGAAACTCTGGTCGAAGCTGGCTTTGCCGTGTTCTCAATCAATCCCAAGCAGGTAGACCGCTTCCGCGACCGCTTTACCGTTGCCGGAGCGAAGGACGATGCCCGGGATGCTCTGGTACTTGCGAGTTCGCTGTTTACAGATAGTCAGAGTTACAGGAGGGTGGAGATCGACTCCCCCGAGTTGATTCGACTGCGAGAGCTATCCCGGTTCCAGGACGATCTGAAGGTTGAACTGAGGCGCGTTACCAACCGCTTATGGCAGCAACTTCACCGGTACTATCCACAGATGCTTGCAATCAGTCCGGCTGCGGATGATCGGCTCATGTGGGATCTGCTGGAGGCGGCACCTACGCCTGCCGCAGGGGCGAAGATCACTTCCCTTCGCATTCTGCGCATCCTCAAGGTGAACCGGATACGGAAGATTTCAGTCGACGAGGTACACGCGGCTTTGAGGACTGCGCCACTGGTCTTGGCTCCAGGCGCAGCCCAAGCGGCCTGTGAGCATGTTCAACTGCTGCTTCCCCAAGTGAGGCTACTGGAGGAGCAACTTCGGGAGGTGGGCAATCGCATCAAGCGCCTGCTAACCGTCATGATTGAGGCGAACGCCGGAACGAATCAACCACCGTGCGATGCCTGCTTAGTCCTATCTATTCCTGGTGTCGGCCCTGCTGTCGCCGCGGCTCTCTTGACAGAAGCCTCCAAGCCGATCCGGGAGCGGGATTACGAAGCATTGCGCTGTTATGCCGGCACGGCTCCGGTAACCAGGCAAAGCGGCAAGAGAAAGACCGTCGGTATGCGTCAGGCTTGCAGCCCGCGCTTGCGAAACGCGGTGTTCTACTGGGCAACGAGCAGCCTTTGCTGCGATAGCAGAAGCCGAAAACACTACGACGCAATGAGGGCAGCAGGCCACCAGCATCCACGAGCACTGCGTGGCTTGGCCGAAAGACTGCTAGGCGTCCTCATCGCTTTGCTGAAAACGCAGAAGCACTTTGATAAAGCGAGACGAGACGGCACCTTTGCTAAGAATCCTCTGGTAGTCGCCACGGCATAATGGCGAGTGTATTGCCGATTGGTCATCAAGCCAGAAACACTTCTGATGGGAAAAGCGGTCATCGGGACCTAGGCTCGGCTAAGTTCCGAAAACCCCGTTTTCGGAGAACGGCACGCTTAAAGGCGGAGATTCCGGCTTGGTGCAATTCGTATACTTCTCGCATGTCGCCCGTCCGCATGTGTCTAGTCGCACTTCTATGCCTCTGGCTGACCCCAAACGCACCGGCACAGCTACCTCAGCAAGCAGCCTTGGTGGAAGCCAACCACGGGGGATGTTATGCGGACTGCCCCCCCATCCCGCTGCCGACCTACTATCTATTCTGCTTTCGAGTAGGTGACACATTCATGATTGGGGGACACCAATCCTGGGATTTCGGCCTCCGAAAACTGGCCAGCCTGGGAGGCAAAGCATTCCCTATTCACTACGATGAAGACCACCTTTGGGTTAAGCTGCCGAGCGGTTGGGAAGTCAAGCTCAACCAGTACTTCGAAGACTTCTCTTTCAAAGACGCCGCGTGTAGAGCTGCGTCACAGATGCGATCGCTTGAGCACGGGTACACCGGCCCCGCTCCTGTCCCGGGTGAACCTGCAACCCCTGTTATGCATGGAAGGCTGGTTGCCGGTTGGGCGCTCTGTCGAGGAGTTTCAATGGATGTTCTCGTGGAGTGTACCGTCTGGAACCTGAAGGGCGATATTCGACAAAAAGGAGCCTATGAGCCCGTTGTGCATTCCAATTCAGCGAAACCAAACTCTGATTCGGATGAATACAAAGACGAAAGGTACAGGATCATTCACCTTCGCAATGGTCGGACCCTCAAACTTGTCGAGCTGCCCCTCATAGAGCGGCACCCGTGATCTCGCAGACTTGCCGCATGGTCCGTACGACAAATATCCATAATGAACTACGAACCGCCTGGAAATTCGGTGTTTTCGGCAAGAGTGCAGCAACAGGAGATGGGCAGCTCGCGGTTGACCTCATAGGTCGCAATCTCGGAAGTGATCCGCCCGGCATTCTCAGTTGACGAGAACAGACCAACGCTTTGGTGAAGCAGTCGCAGTTACTTGTCCTTCTTATCTAGTCTCGTCGCCGTGGTCGTGGGAATGTGGGAGACGCGAGCTTCATCAGCGTCTTCCAAGCGGCTGTGTGAAGGGTGGGAAACGGCTCTATCGTTTTCCATGCTTTACATAGCTGCGCCATTTCCATGACCAATTTGCTTGCGTAAAGCGTGGGGAGTCCCCCAAGAACAAGCAATAGCAACAGCTTCCTAAGGGGCTCTGCCCCTAGCGCGC
>CAXTYH010000019.1:0-94406 GCA_964248405.1 uncultured Bryobacteraceae bacterium | reverse complement strand
TACCGCCCAGCGATTGGAGAGAAGCACATCGCAACTTGATGGTGCAATGATTCGGACACTCTTACCGAGCGTCAGCACGCCGGCTATACAGATTAAGGCTTTCGAAAGCGGTGAACTGAAGCTGGTTCTGACAGTTGCTACACTTCGCTTAGCTACTTACCTTCACTGGTGTTGTCGCCTGCGTTAACTCTGAGCGTATCGATCACAGCAGCAAGTGCGGCAGGTTGATTGCAGCGGCTCGGGTAGGAAAGGAAGTAGCTGGGGAACGGTGGAGACCAGTCCCGGTGCTGTCCGCCGTGGACTCCACGGTCTGACAGTGCTGCTGAGCGACAGCCTACGTTGAAGCTGGGCCGCGTCCGGGGTCGCTCTTCAGTTGTTGCATGAACTCCCGCAGAGCTGGCCGCAACTGCCTGAAAGGCTCTTCAGCCCTGTGCTTCAGGATGACCTCTCCAAGTAGCTTGGCTCCGACGATCAACGCTCTTGTCTCGTTTTCGTCGAGCCCGAGCCGTGTAGGAACCCGCCGCACGATGGCCAAGATGTCATCGTGATTGTTGACTTCAAACTGTAGAGCTGCTGAAGATGTTTCTGTGGCAATAGGTTCTACGGTGATCCGAAAACGGTGCATATCCATCCCCTTAGCTCGCCCTTTGAGCGAACCGGCTAATGCGAAGTCAGTGAGCGATACTCGACGCCGCGATCGGGCCTCGCGTTATGCCTTTAGTGAAAGGCCATCTCTACACAGGTACCGCCCCGTTGACGATTTGCCACGGTGACCTTGCCCCCGTGAAGCTTGACTGCCCGGTCTGTTATCGCCAGGCCAACGCCGAATCCACCCGTTGTCGCGCTACGGGCGTAGTCCAAGCGGTAGAACGGACGCAAGACATTTTCAATCTGATCTTCGGGGATTCCAGGGCCGCAGTCGGTAACCTCAATCATCGCGCACCCGTTTGACCGCTTCACGCGAATTGTGACTTGCGTTCCCGCCTCGGTGTAACGGATCGCGTTGCGGACTACGTTTTCGACTGCACGATGCAGCACATTGGAATTTCCCTGGATGACGCACTCCTCCTCTTGTTCGAGAAGTACGGTACAGGGACGGAGCTGAGCCTCGTACTCCGCATCGGGAAGTAGCTCCTCACAAACCTGATTCAATGACACCTCTGTGAAAAGGGAAGCGCTTTCCAGCGACTCCATGGAGGACAGAGTCAGTAGCTCGCCGATGAGCTGGTTGAGCTTCTCTCCCTCACGCTCGATTCGGGCTAAGTGTGGGATCAAGGGAGGCGCGGCGTCCTCGCGTGCCAATTCCAACGCAACGCTGAGCCGCGACAGTGGAGAACGAAGCTCGTGAGACACATCGCGCAAGAGCAGACGCTGCGCTCCGACGAGCGACTCAAGACGTTCGGCCATGTGATTGAAGTCGTGTGCCAAACCCTGGAATTCATCAGAATGGGACCCCACGATGCTGGCTGGTGAAGCCACTACACGGGCGGTGAGGTCGCCTTGGGCGAGTGCTCGCGCCGCCCTTCGTAGACGGATGAGTGGACGGCTAAAGAGGAGGACCAAAGCGAAGGTTGTCAAACCTCCGACAGCGATAGCGACCGGTAGCTGCGGAAAGGCATACCGCAGGAGGCTCGGACGGTGGTCTGGCCTGCGCGGAGGAGGCTGGAACCAAACGTACTCATAATGATCTCCCGTTCGGGAAATAACGGGCACGAGCCAAACGTAACCGCCTCCTACCTGGCGACCCTCAATTCGCTTTTGAAACTGCGGACGTAAACCGGGCAACGCGAGCGTAGCCGCGGTGCGGCAGACCACGTCGCCGCTCGGCTGAAGGAGCATGGCGCCGGAGGGCTCATGTCGCGTGTGGCTGGCGAATCCAGAGCAACCTCCGTCGTCGTATGCCCGGATTCCTTGCTCACCGTCGTACTGAAGGTTGCTGTCGAGCGCATCGGCGAGCGTGCTAGGGCTCGGAAACCGCTGCCTCACGATCTGGCTAGTGGAAATGACGAAGATCAGGCTTTGTGCCAGCCAGAAGATCCCGAACACCTTCAGAAAGAGCCCACGCATTTTCACGGCGTCTGACCCCGGCCAGGCCGCCGTAAAGCCAGTTGGTACCCCGTCCCACGCACGGTTTTGATCCGATCTTCACCGTCGCCGCCCAGCTTCTTCCGCAGCCGGCTGACATGCATATCGAGGCTGCGATCGAAAGGGCTAAACTTTCGTCCCAACACTTTCTCGGCAAGCGGCTCTCTTTCGATGACCTTCCCGGGTGACTGCATAAGCGCCTGAAGCAAAGCGAATTCAACATCAGTTAGGTCGAGCGGCAATCCGTTTTGCTGCACGCTACGCGAACCCGTGTCCAAAACCAAATCGCCAATGGCGAGAGCTGCTGAACCTGCCTCTGCCGCCGGCGATTCACCGCGTCGACGTATCGCGCGGATCCGAGCCAAGAGCTCGCGAGCGTTGAATGGCTTAGCAAGGTAGTCGTCGGCACCCATTTCCAAGCCCACGATGCGATCTATGTCCTCACCTCGAGCGGTGAGCAGCATGACATTTCCTGTCGTGAATGTCCGAAGCTGCTTGAGCACCTCGAATCCGTCAAGGCCTGGAAGCATCACGTCGAGCAGGATCATGTCCCACTTCCTGGACCGGGCTGCCTGCAAACCGGCATCGCCACGGTGAACGGAAGACACACGCAAGTCATACCGGCCAAGGTATTCGGTCAGCATCTCGCAAAGCTCCACATCGTCATCGATCAGCAGGATTTCATCCATGGTTGCAAGGCCCTGACTCGAGGGTAATGCCCGGCAGATAAAAATAGGCCGCGATCAGCGTAACGATCGGTCACGACCTCCGTGACACAACGTTACATAGAGTTACTGAATGTGTCCGCACGCACCCAGACGGTGAGTTCTCCTGAGAATGCTTCAGAGAAGCACAGAAGGGGAAACCAACATGCATAACAAAACTGTTCTTCGCATAGCGTTCGCGCTTGCGCTCCTGTCAGGTGTAACGCTAACTGCTCCTGCCCAACCGACCGACGGCGGTACTATCAGTGGACTCGTTGTCGATCCCTCCGGCGCCCTGGTTCCCCACGCCGAAATCATCATCTCCAATGGGACAGGTTTTTCGAAGGCGATGATGAGCAACGACGTTGGAGCCTTTCAGGCTGAGCACCTCATCCCAGGGGAATATTCCGTCAGTATCACAGCCGCAGGCTTCACCCCGGCTCTCGACGGTGACGTTTCGGTGTCCAACGGTGAAGTAACCCGGGAAAGCATCAAGCTTGGCATCTCGGTGAATCAGCAAATCGAGGTTAACGCCTCTGACGATACGTCTTCGAAGGGTCGCTGATGCTCCTTCATATACGCAAGAGCTTGGATGACTCGACCGTTCTGCTCACACTTGCAGCCGTACAGTTCGTGTCAGTGCAGTTACTTGCGCTCTCGTTACTTCGGCTGACTTCCTGAAGAGCCACTAGCTATGGTGGGTAGATGGATGGTGCAGAACGGAGGGCGAAGCCCTCCGTCTGGCAATCAGATGGCTCATTGTTCGCCGAGCCTACACACAGGACCTGTGCATTTTGGAGTGAGAGGGAGTCAAGATGATCGGACGGAACGGACGCCGAATGCTAGAAGCGATTTTGCTGGTGGTTGGCCTGCTGATCGCGGGTGCAAAAGGCAGCAAGGCTCAAGCGGCTTCCGCCCTTGTAGTGGTTAAGCCAAGGGTGGATTGCGGGGCTCTTGCGAATCTCTCGCTGCAGGATGCCATAGGAACGGATGCGGCATTGCAAGCGTCGATTGTTGATACGCCGAAGGGTCCGTTCTGCCATGTGACGGGTGTGATCGCGCCCGCTATTCACTTTGAAGTGGACCTCCCGGTAGAGCACTGGACGCAGCGATTGTTACAGGCAGGCTGCGGTGGTTTATGCGGCATGATCAACGCGAGCATCGGCAACGCGGGCGGGTGCCAACCGGCGCTGGATGGGAAATTTGTTGTGGCCGCAACGGACATGGGACATCAAGCGGAGCGGATGGGCGCACCCGGCGAGGGTAGCTTCGCTACTGACCCGCAGAAGCGCATCGACTTCGCCTATCGCGCTAATCACCTGACAGCTCTTACGGCGAAAGCTCTGATCAAGGCGTACTATGGCCAGCCGCAGAAGTTCGCCTATTTCAGCGGGTGCTCCGATGGAGGTCGCGAAGCCATGATGGAAGCTGAACGCTTTCCTGACGACTTCGACGGTATCTCCGCCGGGGCACCTGCGATGTACTTCCAGGTGCAGAACAGCCTGAATCATGCCTGGACTCAGTTTGCGAACACGCGCGCAGATGGTACCAAGATCCTGCAAGGATCTAAGCTCTCCTTGCTGCATGCTGCCGTCATAGATCACTGCGACACGCTGGACGGAGTAAAAGACGGCTTGTTGACCGATCCCCGTGCCTGCAAGGTCGATCCCAAATGGGTCGAGTGTTCCGCAAGTGAGACGGACACTTCGAAATGCCTCACAACGGAAGAGTGGACGGCAGCGAGCAAGCTCTATATGGGTCCGACCGACGCTGCAGGACGGCACTTTCTGCCAGGTGGCTGGCAACCTGGTTCTGAGGCGCAGTGGGGTGGCGGGATGCCACCTGCTGGTACTCGGCCGCCACAGCAACGTCCAGACGGCTTGGAGACAAAGGCACTTGCTCCACGGCCAGCAGGCGGTCCGGGAGGTGGCATGGTCGCTTCCATGGCTCCCGTCGTGTTCCCGGTAGTGACACCCTCCGACACCAACACGGCTGCCTATCCCTTCACCATGGAGCAGTTCCGCAGAGTGACGGAACTACATGATTTGAACGATGCCGTCGACACGGACCTGCGACCCTTTGCGTCGCACGGGGGCAAGCTGATCCTGTATCACGGCTGGTCTGACACTTCCATTCCGCCGCTCACCACGGTGGCTTACTACACAGCGGTCCAGCATGAACTTGGAAAGGCAAATGTCGACCGCTTCCTCAAGCTGTTCATGATCCCCGGCATGGGTCACTGTGGCGGAGGCGACGGCTTCTCACAGCTGGAGACGCTCACGCCCTTGATGGCCTGGGTAGAGCAGGGCAAGGCTCCCACCATGCTGGAGGGAGACAAGGTACAGGGAGGCCGCGGTCCAGGGGGCGGACCTGACGGTCGCGGCGGACGGACGCAAACCGCACCGTACGCCACAGCGAAGCAGCCGTCGCTGGCGAGCCGGCCCATCTATCCGTTCCCGCAGATTGCACACCCGACGAGCAGCAATGCCTCCAAACTCGCCGACTTTGTTTCGGCTCCCAGCGATGTGCAGGGTTCGACAACGCAGGCGTGGATAGGATCGGAGCTGCTGGCTCCGGCAGCTCCGCGCTCTTACGCCGTACAGAACGGAAAGCTGGTGCAGCAATGAAGAAGCAAATTCGACAAGCCGTAGCTGTTCTATCAAGCCCTAGCAGCAGGTGGTTTCGTGTGACCCTATGTGGCATCACTTTTCTGGGCTCACTCACGACTATGTGGGGGCAATCTCCCAAATCCGACTCCGCCTGCGCTGATCTCGCAAGACTCAGTATCCCTGAAGCGACGATCACGCTCGCTGAGGTGGTCATTCCCATGGCTTTCAAGCTACCCGTCCGCGCCGACAGACCTCCAGGAAGCGATCAGGCCGCACCCGGGGGACAACATGATGTAGGACCTCCAGGAGGTGGTCAGGGAACAGGGCGTGGCAATATGGCACTCGCGCCGTTCGATCCCAAAGACACGACGAATCATGTGCCGTTCTGCCGTGTCGCAGCGACGCTGAAGCCCAGTGGTGATTCGAACATCAAGATTGAAGTTTGGCTGCCGGTCACGGGTTGGAACGGGAAAATGATGGGTGCGGGTGACTTTGGATGGGCTGGCTCCATTATGTATGGTGGCTTGCTGCTTGGTCTGGAGCATCACTTCGCCGTCGTCAGCACAGACACTGGCCATGACAACTCGCTCCCAAACGGCCATTTTGCGCTGGGTCATCCTGACAAGATCATCGACTACGGCTACCGGGCCGCGCACAGCATGACGGTCGATGCCAAGCTCTTTATCAAAGCGTTTTATGGGAAGCTACCCACGCACTCTTTCTGGTTCGGATGTTCGCTCGGCGGCCAGATGGGCCTGACAGAAATCAACCGCTTTCCGGAAGATTACGATGGTGCCATCGTGGGTGCGCCAGCCAGCCCGATCGTTGAGCTGAACGCCTTCCAGATGTGGCCAGCGCTGCTGGTCCAACAAGATCCTGCACGGCAATTCAGCCAGACGAAAGCCACCCTGCTACGTAATGCCGTGATGAACAGTTGCGACGCACTGGACGGAGCGAAAGATGGCGAACTTGAAGATCCGATGGCCTGCCACTTCGATCCTGCGACGCTGCTGTGCAAGGGCGCCAACAGCGATACTTGCCTGACGGCCACGCAGGTCGCGTTCGTCAAAACGCTTGACGCCGGTATGTTCGATTCCCGCACGGGTGAAAAGCTGTTTGAAGGTGCTGTGCCCGGGAATGAACCTGTCGCGGGCGGCGGTCCGATGGACATTGCCTCGGCTCTTTACCGCTATCTGATTTATCAAAACCCCAAGTGGGATCCGAAGACTTTGGACCTCGACAGGGACGTGACGTTTGGCCGCGCTGCCCTGCGCACGGTGAATGAAAATCAGGTCGCCACGGCGAACCTGAAGCCCTTCTTCGATCATGGCGGCAAGCTGCTCTGGTATCACGGCTGGAACGACGGCTCCAGCCCACTGCAGTCCGTCCGCTACATAGACGCGGTCAAGCAAAGTTCGGGTGCGGCTTTGACTGATGACTCCGTGCGCTTTTTTGCCGTCCCGGGTATGGGTCATTGCAGCGGGGGCAGTGGTTGCGACGTTTTCGATAAACTGGCGGCGCTCGACACATGGATTGAAACCGGCACAGCACCGGAACGTATCGTCGCTTCGAAGCTCCAGAATGGCAAGGTTGTTCGTACACATCCTCTCTGTGCATGGCCGATGCTTGCGAAGTATCAGGGCACCGGTGATGTGAACGATGCAGCGAACTTCGCCTGCGTGAAACGGCAGCCCTAACAAGATCGCGAGCACGGCGATCCGGCGCGTGAAGAAACACAGTCGAACCATTCCAACGGCACTGAAGGGCACGTATGAAGAAATTGCTACTGATAGCGAATGCTCTCACCCTTGTGGGCGTTGTCGGGTACGTGGGCACGAGCCGCGTAGAAGGCAAGGGATCCGAGCAGGCAGCCTCGGACCGTGAAACGCAGGCCGCAGCAGATGCGACCACTGCCTTTCTCAAAACACTCACTCCAGAGCAGCGGCAGAAGGTTCAGTTCCCGTTCACACCGCAGAACGTGGCCAAAGAAGCCGCGTTTCATCGCACAAGCGACGGTGGTGTAGCTCCAGGTGCTCCGGCCGGTGGCGAGCGGGGAGGTCGAGGTGGTGCTCTAGGCGGCCCCCGGCCTCCGAATGGCGGTCCACCGGGTCCGCCTCGCGAGGGCGGACCGGGCAGACAGGGACCGGGTGGCCCAAGCGGACCCGGAGGTGGTCCCGGTGGCTTCGGCCAGGGGCCTCCGGGCGGCTTCATCGGCGAACAGTATGGGGCAGCCGTATGGTCGAACTACCCCGTCAGCGATGTACCTCGACCAGGGCTGCAGATTGGCAGTTTGTCGGCACCTGAGCGGACTGCCGCGATGCACTTGTTGCAAACTGTGCTCAGTCCGATGGGCTACCAGAAGGTGCTCGACATCATGGGTTCTGACCAGGCCCTCAAGGATGCCGGCACGAACTTCGCGTCGGGGGAAGCGGTTTACACGCTCGGCATCTTTGGGGAGCCCAGTCTTGATACACCCTGGATGATCGAATTCGGCGGACACCACTTGGGACTGAACATCGTCATTGCCGGAGCGAAGGGTGTCATCACACCCACTCTGACCGGAGCTCAACCCTCCGTTTATCAGCGTGCCGGAAAGACCGTGCGCGTTCTTGCCCCGGAGAACGACCTGGCCTTCGCACTTCTTGATTCCCTCAGTAAGGACCAACAGAAGAAAGCCATTCTGAACTACGAGGTTCGCGACCTGGTACTTGGGCCGGGACAGGCCGGAAAACAGATTCAACCGGAAGGTATCAAAGCCTCGGAACTGAACGAAAAACAGCGCGAACTGCTGCTGAACGTCATTGCTCAATGGGCGGGCATCGTCACAGGTAGCTACGCAAAGCCGCGGATCGCTGAGATCCAAGAGGGCTTGGGCGACACCTTCTTCGCGTGGAGTGGACCCACAACACATACGCCCGGAAAGAACGGCAGCTCGTATTACCGCATTCAAGGGCCGAAGCTGGTCATTGAGTTCTCACCTCAGGGAGTGGGTGGCGACCCGACCATGCATGTCCATACTATCTATCGCGACCCAACAAACGACTACGGCGTAAAGCTAACGGCGGCTAAATGAAACGACTTCTTGCCCTTGCCAGTGCAGTAGCTTTCTCTCTTCCCCTGGCTGCTGCCGGGGCACAGCAGAAAAGCACTACCGATGAGGTCGTGCGCGCAGCAGACAGGTTTCTGGGCACACTGAGCGCCGAGCAGCGGCAGAAGGTGATGTATGCCTTCGACGATGCGACCCAACGAGCCCGGTGGTCCAACTTCCCGACGGGATTCGTTCCTCGTGGTGGCATCAGCCTGAAGCAGATGAGTGTGCCGCAACAGGAAGCCGCGATGAATCTCCTCGGAACTGTACTAAGCCCCATGGGTCTGGAAAAGGTGAACGAGATTCGTCAGGCCGATGATGACTTCAAAGCGAACGGATCGAAGCGTGGGCCGCGCGGCGGCCAGCGTCCACCAGGGCCTCCTCCTGGCGGGCAGGGCGGGCCTCCGCCACAGTTTGGTGGACGCGGTCCAGGTGGACCGGGCGGACCTGGAGGTCGGCCACCCGGCGGTGGCGATATGTTTGGAGCCGATCTATACTTCATCTCGTTTCTTGGAACACCCTCCACGAAGCATCCGTGGATGCTGCAGTTCGGTGGGCACCACCTGGCGTTGAACATCACCATTGCCGGAACCAGGGGTGTGCTGACGCCAACGCTTACTGGCGCACAACCGGCGCTGTTCAAGCTGAACGGCAAGACGATTCGCCCCGTAGGACGCGAAAGCGATAAGGCGCTGGCGCTGCTGGATGCTCTGGACGAAACACAGCGCAAGCAGGCCGTCCTTGGCTACCAGGTTGCCGATCTCGTACTTGGACCGGGGCAGGACGGCAAAAAGATTTCACCTGAAGGCCTGAAGGCTTCCAGCATGAACGCGAAACAACAAGCGATGCTGCTGGATGTGATTGCAGAGTGGACCGGCATCCTGACGAAGCCCTATGCAGACGCACGCATGAGCCAGTTGAGGGCAGAAATTAAAGAGACGTACTTTGCGTGGAGTGGCGTCACCACTGCGACGGCCGGCACCAATATCACTGCCTACTACCGCATCCAGGGACCGCACCTTGTGATTGAGTACGCTCCACAGAGTGACGAGCCGGGCAATCATGTCCACACCATGTACCGCGATCCGACCAACGACTATGCAAGTGCGCTTCTAAAACCATGATGCGAAGAAAGGTGACTCTTGCCGCTCTTTGCTTCCTTCTTGCTGGGAGGGCGGCATGGGCGCATCGCATCGACGAGTACCTTCAGGCTACGATCCTCTCGCTGGACGCGAATCGGATCAACGCTTCCATGCGATTGATTCCCGGCGTGCTGGTTGCGCCTTCGGTGATCGCACTCATTGATACCAATCACGACGGTGTCTTCTCCGAGAGCGAAGCGAAGGCATACGCCGAGCATGTGCTCGGAGATCTGTCCGTCAGCGTTGATGGAAGAGCCACCGCGGTACAACTGGATTCATGGAATGTTCCCGAACCCTCGCATCTGCGCGATGGTCTAGGCGAAATCCAGATTCACTACCATGTCGAGTTGCCGCCGAGCAGCGGAGCAAGCCACAGCCTGATTCTTGCGAATCATCACCTGAATGCAGGCTCGGTCTACCTTGTAAACGTCGAAGTTCCACAAGATCCTCGCCTTCGTGTCGTCGACCAGAAGCGCAACCCGCGACAGTCGATCTACGAACTGGATTTCAGGCACGCGCCCGTTGGCAATACATCTTCCGCTTCGCTCACGGGCCTACAGACATGGTTGGCGGGACTGCAATTCTTAAGCCTCTTCCGCCTTGGAATGCGACACATCGCGGAGGGAACGGATCATCTTCTCTTCTTGTTGGTGCTGCTTCTGCCCGCACCTCTTCTTGCGGTCGGTTCACGGTGGAAGGGAACCTCCGGTGTTCGTAGAAGTCTGCTTCACATCGCCGGCATCGTCACGGCATTTACAGTCGGTCATTCACTGACACTGACGCTCGCGGCGATGAATGTAGTTCATGTGCCCAGCCGACCAGTCGAAGTACTCATCGCCCTGTCGATTCTGGTTTCAGCCGTTCATGCATTGCGCCCGATCTTTCCGGGCAGGGAGGCCTGGATCGCTGCTTTTTTCGGTCTCATCCATGGCCTTGCCTTCGCAACGACCCTCGACCGCCTTGGGCTCTCGCGCTGGGATCGCGTTGCCGGAATTTTTGCCTTCAATCTAGGGATCGAGACGATGCAGATGACGGTCGTCGCTATTATCCTGCCATCGCTGCTCTTGATGAGCCGGACACGGGCGTACCCGGTGCTCCGGATCGGGGGAGCGGTCTTCGCTTGTGCTGCCTCAAGTGCGTGGGTGACCGAGCGACTGCTAGATGTTCAGACCCCCGTTGATGCGGTTGTAAATGAAATCGCGAGGAGGGGAATTTGGGGAGCGGTTTCGCTCTTTGTCCTCAGCTTTGCTTGTTTTCTGCTGGCTTGCAGCAAGACACCCGCGCGTTCTGTGCACGCCAAGGTGAGCACGGCATGGACGTCTGATAACCTGCGCCGCGACTGTGTTGGAGCAAAGCGGTAATGTCGTTCGCTGTGCAAAGCGAATATGTCATTGTAAGACCGTCTCCGTCTACGCGGTGCGTAATGTGGGAAGCGCCGTTCTGTGGCGCTTTCCAAGGTCTGTGGGAAGGGTGGGACGGCTTTATCGTTCCACGCTTTCCATCAGACCGTCATTTCCACCGCGGCGCGCGAACGCGTTTTCTCGACGAAGTCTGGCCCGTAGATGGCTCGTGGGTTCTTCTTGTAGCCCGTCTTTTCGCTGTTGGTCATGACCTTCGTCTCGCGCTTGAGGTCCTGTTGCGCTTTCACGAGGGTCAGCGCATGGCTCAGCCGTTTGTTCTGGACGATGGCTGTGTGACTGACACGCTGGTCCTTGCGGAACACGCGATAGGGAAGCAGCATGCCTTTCCAGCGAACCTCAAGCGATCCATCGGCGAAGTCGTAGAGCTCGACATACTTGCCGGCCAAGCCCTTCGACAGTTCGGTCTGCTCCAAGATGATCTGCTTGCGGTCGTAGTGGAAGCTCAGCTGGGCGCCGATGTACCGCTGTTCGCGGTGGCATAGGATGTCGTTCAGCTTGTGCTGCGGGACGTGCAGTGGACGATGCAGATTGGCGGTGCTCGCCGCTCGCACGGCGAACCGTTCGTTATAGCGCTCCACGAAGCCTTGCAGGAAGGCGTTGCCGGCTTCCGTGCCGCTGATACCGGCAAGCCGTAGCTCCTTCACGAGCCGGTCCTGTAGAGTCCGGTTCGCGCGTTCGACTCGCCCCTTTGCCTGGCTGGAGTTCGCGCACAGGATCTCGATGTTCAGCTCCGAAAGCGCACGGCCGAACTGGGTCATGCCCTGGCCGCCCTTGGCATCCTGCCGGGTGGCTCGGAACACGGAGTGCTTGTCCGAGTAAAACGCAAGAGGGCAGCCATGTTCGTCCAGGTAGCCCCGCAAGATCTCGAAGTACGACGCCGTGCTCTCGCTCGGCACGAAGCGCAGTTGCATGAGCCTGCTCGTGGCGTCATCGATGAAGACCAGCAGCGTACAGGGCTCACCACGGTTCTCGAACCAGCGGTGCTCGCTGCCATCGATCTGGACCAGCTCGCCGTAGCTCTCGCGTCGAAGCCGGGGTTGATGGAACGTCTTGCGCTGCTTCCGGGATAGCCACAGACCTGCCTCCGCCATCCACTTGCGGACCGTTTCACGCGAGACGTCCACGCCATGCCGTTCCAGCAGGACCTCCGCTGCGAGCGTGGGTCCGAAGTCTCGGTAGTTCTGGCGCACAAGCTCCAGCACATACTCCCGGACACCGTCGTTAAGTCGGTTGCTGGCCGTCCGGCCTCGTGACCGGTGGATGAGCGCTGCGCCACCGCCGTCCTGGTACCTGGCCACCAGACGCTGGGTCTGCCGGAGGCTCACACCCAACACCCCAGCGGCCGACTCCGTCGTCCGCCGCCCGGCCAACACCTCGGTTAGAACCTCGATCCGCTGCAAGTCCCGCTTGCTCATCTGCACCCAGCCCAATCCGTCGCCTCCGCACCTGGTTCTAAGAAGGGCGGCGACACTTTGGCTTTGCAGAGCTACGACATTATTGCGTTGCGCCTACAGACTGACTGTACAGAATCTTTCTTATCAGACGTTAGTACTCGTCACTATTTGTTCCTTTTACCAAGGATCGCAAAGAGCCGAAATGTTATCGGACATACTTTATCTGCCGTTTTAGAACGTGTCGGCGTGAGGCGTGGGGTCATTACACCCAGCGTGAGTATGCGACGGCATCGTGGAAATGCAGAACTCTGCGGTGCAAGACTCTGACGAGAGGACGCTGCTCAAGTCCGAAGCATCTCGCCGCGACCGCGCTTCTTAGCCTCTGCTTCCCGCTGTGCTCGGACTTCATCGCGATGCGCTTCAAGTAGCGGACGCAACTCCTGCGTTGGTGCTTCCAGAATCGGCAGGGCAAGTTCGAAGAAGAAACGGATCAGGTCGGTCTGGTTCAGTTCCCAACCTTCGCGGACGCGCGTCACGCGTGCATAGTCCTGGTAGGGCAGCTTCACGGTGACGCACTGGTGAGGCTGTTTCCGCCGTCGCTTGCCCAGGGTCCTGTCGATGACCTCTCGAACGAACTGGTGATGCACCTCCGTCGGTGTGGAGGACAGCCTGAACTCAGACGACGACGTCTCGTCCTCGTCCGTTGACTGCTTGAAAGTCTGAACTTCTTCTGGCATCGACCTATTCCCTTCTTTGCAGTCTAAGAGCAACGCTCAAGCGAAACAAGAGCGAAAGTGCGAAGAGCAACCTTGCCGGGTGTTGTTGTGGTCTTTTCCTTGTCGGCCACCGCGTATGTACATACGCGGTGGCCGACAAAAGCATCAATAAAGAGGCTCACTTAAGCTGCCTTGGGTAAGACTTCGCCTGCAGCCTTCATGAGCTCAAGCTTGCGTTCCGTGTCCTTGGTCTGACCTGCGATCCACGAGATCGCGTTCGACAATCGCCAGTTCGTGTTTCCAGCCGGCAGGTTGTAGGTGTCCGATGACTCGAAGGCTTGCAGAGCGGCTTCTGACTCGCCCTTCTGCAGCATGCGACGAAAGGTCTCCTTTGCTCTCTGTGGGCTTACCTCTTGATCGTTGGCATGCCGGACAGCATCCATACGGCGGCGAAGCGAGTCAGCATCGAGTTGACCATGAATGACGTCCTTCAGAGCACTTACCGTCGCCCGGGCATCCAGCTCATAGGTACGGTTGGAGTACAGCATGGAGTCGTCCAGCCGCTTGCCCAGATGCACTTGGCGCATCTCCTCCTGCGTGATGGCCAGATTCGAGCACCAGATTCGAAGGAGGTAAGCGCGGACCGACAATGCCCCATTGCCGAAGTCGGAGTTCTCCAGACTCAACCCGTACGCGACAAGCTCGCCAGGGATGGGCTCGTACACCTCGGGCATGATCGCTTGAATGGCGATCTTCGTGTCGGTGACATACCCGGCATACGGAAAGGCTCCTTTCTGCTGAACAGCCTTAGCAAACGCCTCAACGATCGGCCGCGAATCAAGCCTGCGGTAACGATCGGAGAGGAAGCCGCGCACCTGAGACCCCATTGAGCGAAGCAGATACCGGTGTGTGGGCATGCGGTTCTGAAAAACCGTGTTCAGGTTGTGGGCCAAGAGTTCGCGTCCCCAGGGCGCGCCCGTCTGCTGCAAAGCGTCGACGAACTTCAACGGAAGATCGGTGGCCTGCGCCATCTGTGTCAGGGCGTTGCGGTGGAGGTTCAGCCCTCGCTGCGTCTGTGTTCCTGAGCCATCCGCGAGGCGTACCGAGACCTCCGTACTCTCAGGATCTGCAACAAAGGCGAGTTCTTTACTGCGCACAAGCCGGTCTTCCGGCTGATGCGTCATCACGTGCTCTACAACACTGCCTGCAGTGGCGCGGCCTTTCTCAATCAGAAGCTCGAGCTTGTGGTGCGCGGCAGTCTTCGACTCCATGGTCAATAGCATTGTGTTTGTCCTTTCGTTGTAAGGGAAAAGAAAAAGCCTGCCGGGCTTCGGCAGGCTTGGGATGGAGAACGGGTAGATCCCGTCTTGGTCAGTTATTCATCAACCAGGTACCGTCGGGTTCTTTCTGCATGGTGTCCGTGCGGGCGACACTCTCGCCGCTGTCGGCCGCCGTGTATACGACCTGGAACTGCACGGCGTTCAAGCTTAGAGCAGTCCACCCCTGGATGCGGATGACGTCGAGACAGCTTCCTTTGTCGTGATAGTGCAAAGCCACATAGGGAGGGTTGACTGCGTTGAGGTCCCCATGCGGCCCCAGGTACGCCTGCAGCTGTGACTTTCCAGCATAATCATTGATGCAGGAGTTGAGAGCAATAAACGGTTTCAGGGTTTCGGAGGCTTCCGCAACCTGCTTGGACACCGCGGCCGGAGCGTGGCTGAGTTGCGTGGTGATCCGCTGCTCCTGTTCAGGCGAGATCGCGGCCACACCAGGACGCGATGTTGAGCGATGGGAAGAGACACTCTGAGCCGGATGTTGGCTTTGCTCTTCGTTCCCTGCTCCAGAGACAGTCTTCGAAGACAGCGCGGCACCGATGATCTGTTCCACCTCGGCCGGCTGCTTCGCGCTGAGATCCGGTATAGCAAACCGCACCTCCGCCCGGTACCTCGGCAATGCTGTTCCCGCAGTCAGCAGTTCGAAGCGCACGCTGTCCTGCTTGACATCTAGTTTCAGAAGATAGACCTGTTCGCCTACCCGAAGCATTCTGCCCTGGTTTGTGCTGCTCAGCGCTGACAGCAGGCCCCGCTGTTGCTGCGCAACGTTGTTGGTGATCACAGTGCCGACAATGGCCTGTGGTGTGCTCGCCAGATCCGCATAGATGCCGTCGATGCGGACTGTGAGCACCGTACCCGGCTGGAGGACGCGGGTGTAGTCGTATTTGAGACCAGTTGTCCCTACACGCGACAGAATATAGTCGGTTTTGAGCGCGGCAGCAACGCCTGTTTCGTCCGCAGCATACGCCAGCCGGTGAAACCCTGATCCGATCAGCAGGGCGAAGATCAACAAGTTGAGGTGTCTTTTACTGTGGAACATGAGGAGCAATCCTTTCGTTTTGTTACGCAGAGTGACCACCGCCCGGTCTTGCGGGACGACGTCTCCGCGGTTTTGAATGGATGGGTAAGGCCGACATGCGCCCTGTAGCAACATTGTAGAAGGCGCCCTGGTAAGGGAGACGCCCGTACCGGAACAGACGGGAAAGCATGGCCAGGGCGCTCGCCGCAAGCGTCTGATTAACGAAGGGCTCCTGGCGTTCCAGAGCTTCAGCGGCCGAGCAGCTGGGAAGCGGATCTTCTCCTTCGCTCGTATCCACGATCTCTGGGTATAGCTCAGAGACGGTTCGCAGCCGGTCTGCCCGGCGGCGGTTGAGAACGTTGAGGGGCTGTCCAAGTACGAACTGGCCACTCGCGGCATTGTTCCCTAGATCGAGCCAATAGCTGACAGGAGAGGAAGCGGTGACGACTTCCTCGATGATTCGCCGGGCGGCACGTGTGTCCACGCAACCAATTACGACGTCGGCTCCACGATCCGGGTTTCGCAGTGTTGTCTCGCTGAGGAACTCGGCACGGGCCTCCCAATCGAGACCCCAAAACATGTTTACCCTGTTCACCAGAACTGCCGCCTTATTCATGCCGATGTCCGACCGAGAAAAGGGCTGACGGACACAGTTCGATTCACTGACGGTATCGGCGTCGACCACAGTCACTTCGAGGCCCCCAGGGTGACCCCAGACCCTCATCGCCTGATGAAGGTACGGGAGCCCCATGAGCATGGCGCTTCCGTTGCCTCCCGAGCCGACGATCAGAACGCGGACAGCCCGTTCCAGCAGACGCGGTGAAAGCTGATGTTCAGTTTGCATCTAGGGTGTTCCTTTCAGAAAGTGAGCCAGGGACTGTTTGGCATCGTTGAGATATTTCGAGGGGAAAGGCCGCTGGCTGCCGGCGAGCTTCCGCCAGAGCCCTTCCGAACCGCGGGGGTGTGATGTCAGCCGTTGCGCATCGTTGGGGTGGGTGAACGCGCTCTCGTAAAAGCTTGTCTCCCAGCGATCCATCGCCGATACGCTTGCCTGCTTCGGGGCGCGCATGGACCCAAGGCAGACAGAGCCGTTCGCGTAGGTGTTCCAGTAAGGCGCAACCATCATGCGGGTACTCGCTTGCGGCCGCTGGTTCTTCTCGAGCGCTCGCAGGGAGAGGCCAGATCCATCCACGCGCAGCACCAGGGCGGGCTGGGGAAAGATCTGTCCGCTGATGTCGTCGAGCACACCCTGGGCGTGCTGGAGGAACAGTCGGCGCGGCTGCGCCGGCACCCACCAGGCCAACATCTGTTGCGTGCGTGCCAGGACGTTCTCTGGCAGCACCTCCACGGCCGCATTGCCTCCCACGGCATGGATGAGGCTGTCGAGAAAACCCTGTGTGAGTGTCTCGGCGGGACCCAGGGTTGGTGTGCAATGGGCTTGCTTGCCGACCTGGTGAAGGGTGACGAAAGCTTCTTTGTGCGAGTCTCCCTTGTAGATGAGCAGGGCCTGACTGAGGGTGAAGTTTCTGTTGCTGCCGATCGAGATCTGGGTTTGCACGAGGTGAGGCCTCCTTACGCTTCGTTCAGGACCTCCACCAGCGTGAAGAGCTCCAGGTTGATCGCCAGAAAGCGCGCAAAGCCGCGGAGGGCTTGCTCGGCTTCGGCAGACTTTGAAGGGGAGAAAACTTGGAGATACGTTGGTTCATGGGAGGACTCGAGCATGGACTGAGACTCCGCGTCGAACGCCGCGGCGATCGCGTCCTGGTCATGGAAGCAGATCAGCAATGCCGGTAGAGGGCTGTCGTCCCAGTACGCGTCGAACAGCTCTCGGGGCGCACGGGAAGGAATGCGGGTCAGCGTCGTGATCCGGAGGAGGCTATAGATCCAAGCCTTCCAAGGGCCGCGACGGTGGCGGCGGACCAAAGCTCGATAATCCTTCATCTGCAGCTTGTCTTCGCCGCGCAGGAAGGAAGGCAATGCTCCTTCGACGTCGGCGAGTTCATATTCTCCCCGAGACTGTTCGTCTTCCTGCTCTGCCCATTCGCGCAGGTTCTCGGCGTAGGCCTCCGCATCCGTGTGGTCGTACAGACGGAGCCAGCGGTAGAGCGATAGACGAAGCAGGTGGTAGAAGGCTGCTCCAAGTCCGGCCTCCTCTCTTTCCAACGCAGCCAGGGCGGGCCCAATCTTCAGGTACCCACATCCGTTGCAGTCGACTGAGAGGATCAGACTCCCCGCACGCAGCTCCTCGTCGCCGTAGCTGCCAATAGTGTCTTGGATCGAAAGCTCGTAATTGACGTTGCGGGTCAACAAGTCTCCGCAACGCTCTTCGATTGCTTTCTTCACCGCGGCCGCCGCGAACCTCAGAGGTTGTTTCCCGCTGCTCTCCCATAAGCCTTCATCTCCGAGGTCGTGCTCCACCAGAATCCGGCAGAGCGCGAGGAGGGTATCCGTGTTTTCGCTGTGCGAGTAAGCGGCCGGCACTTCGGCCAGGCTGGGGAGCGCCTGGCCAAAGGCCGGTGCCAGCAGCTCTATAGCAGGGGCGCCAGCAACTCGGTTGGAGCGTCGAGAGCACGCTGGGCTTGGTTTCGGTAAGGCTGGACGGCCTCCGCGAGGGCGGAGCATAGCTTGACGCACTTGTCGCATTCGAGATGTCTCCTGAGCCGCTCTTCGTTGGGTGTAAGCGGCTTCTGAGCGAGGTTTGCGAACTCACCGAGAAGCCGGTCCTTTGCTGTGCTGGACATAACTTCACCCCTTCGAGCCGATGGCCCGGGTGAAGGTGTATCGCAGACTCCTGCCGGCGTCCTCCGGTCCAGACACCGCCGCCGTCGAGATCTCCGGGTACGCTGCGGTGAGCAGATCGCGAACCTGCTCCACAGTCATTTCAGGGTTGGGATCCGGAATCTTCGCACCGTTGTAGATGAACTCACGCGGCAACAGGGTCGTCTTCAAGGTCATGTTCGGTGTCGTCTTCGGACTGCTCATTGGCTTGGATCTCCTTCAGGATTTCGTCCTCATCGGAAGTTGGTGGTGCGGATTCTGGTTCAGCAGGCAACGTGTCGAAGAGGCTGAGTGCTGGCGCAGGTTTTGCGGGTTCAGGTTTCGCGGGTGCGGGCTCTGGCTTCTTCGCCGACGTCTTGGTCTTTGACTTCGCTTCTTCCTTTGCCAGCTTGGCCGCCGCCTCCATCTCGGCTTTGGCTGCCTCAAGCGTGTTCTTTAGCTCCAGGTGCTTCCCAACAAACTGAACGAAAGCCTGCGGCAACTGTTCGTCCAGCTCCTCCGCCGTACCCGTAACGCTGAAAGGGGTTGTGAGAGCCGTGTTTTCGCCCGTACCCACCTGCTTGGGAAGCACGTTGACACGAATCTGATCCTCCTCGAGGTGAGTGACCGTGAGCAGAACGGCTCGCTGTCGTAGAAGGGGCGCGATTTCTCGGAACATAGAAGTACCTCTGATGAATGGGATTTGACGGAAACCGGAGATTGAGGCCGAATCAAGACGTGATGAATGACCGACCGGTACGAGTGAGCGAGCTGGCAGAGTTTGTGTACTGCCAACGTGCGTGGTGGCTGAAGATGGTGTGCAAGGCGCCGTCCAGCGCTGAAGCCCGGCAAGCCCAGGCTGAAGGGGAGCTTTGGCATCAGGCACAAGGCGCTAAGATCGCCACGACTGATGCGCTGAGTGGCGCCGGCATTGCGGCGCTGATCATTGCTCTTCTTTTGCTTGCCCTTGCTCTCTGGCGGGTGCTCTGATGCTGCTGCTAGCAGCTTTGGGTGCGCTCGTGATCGGTGTGCTGCTTCTTCGCCTCAGCCAAGAGCGGAAGAGGGCGCTCCGGATCCCGGACGGTGATGTCGTCTACCAGGACCACGAAAGTCAGCGCGTGAGCGCCCCCACCTTAATCTCAGAGCGGCCGGCACTTCGAGGGAAACCTGACTGTCTGATCCGCAATGCGGACGGCATCATCCCAGTAGAACTGAAGAAGTCGGCTCGACCGCCCGCCAGAGGCGGCGTCTATCCCAATCACCTGATCCAGGTGCTCGCCTATATCGTCCTCGTGCGTGAGCACTATGGCGAGCAGGTCCCCTACGGCTTGGTGCTGTACGGCAATGAGGAGCCGCGAAAGGTCTATCCGACGCCAGAGAACATGGCGTGGCTCGAATCAGTCCTCATGGAGGTGAAGCGCGCCCGCGGTGCCTCTACCGTCAACAGGAGCCATCGGCAGAGTAGCCGCTGTAGGGGATGCGGTATGAGAGAAAGCTGCGATCAGTCACTCATCCCATCTAATGAGTAGCCTCGAGTTCGAAGCAAACACTGACATCCAAATCTGATGACCTGCTGCGCAGCTCACCATAAGTCAACCTCCCACAAGCGTTTTCGTTGGAGCGCATCCAGAACCGAAGGCCATTGAGGCTCTCCTCCTTTGTCGGGAATCTGCCGTCTACGCTGGTACATGTGGCAGTATGAAGTGAATCCTGCAGTAAACGAGACTAATTGTGTCCGCAGAGCGCCCGTTTTTCGAAAGCCCCATCATCAACAGTCCCTACTTGCGGCCGTCCTGCCATTGGGAACTGGATAAGACGGGCCAGCCAACACAAAAGATCCTTCCCTCCCGGCGCGGCGCTGAGTTCTTCTCCCCTATTCCGAAGGCTCGGCGGCAGAATAACGGCTCAAGGCAGCAGGATCTCGGCCTCACAGATGCTGCTGGTCTCTCCAACGCCATCCAGAAATATGACTCCACTATCGTCAACGACTTGCGCGGCGATGTGGACGCCTGGCGTGGTCTGCCGGACTCCTCGAGTTGGCTTGTTTCGCCTGAGACACAGCGGCTCCTGGTTTATTGGCGTGATGAGAACAGCTTCACTTCCGTTCGCCCTTTCTTCTGCCAGTTGGAAGCAGTGGAAACTCTCATCTGGCTGACCGAGGTCGCTCCACAAAGGGAGAGTTGGCGACGCAAATACATCGAACACCTCGCCAAGGTAAACGATGAGGCGAATCCGGGCCTTCCGCGGGTTGCGCTGAAGCTGGCTACCGGAGCCGGCAAGACGACAGTGATGGCCATGGTGATCGCCTGGCAGACGCTGAACGCGGTGCGTCGGCCGAACAGCCGCTTCTCCCGTGGGTTCCTGGTCATTACGCCGGGCCTGACGATCCGCGACCGCCTGAACGTCCTCAAGCCGAACGATACCCGCAACTACTACGAGCATCGCGATCTTGTGCCCAAGGACATGCTGCCGGACATGCAGCGTGCCGTCGTGGTCATCGAGAATTTTCACAAGTTTAAGCGTCGGGAACGGCTGACGATCTCGAAGGGCGGCAAGCGTCTCCTTGATGGCCGCGACGGTCGTATCGAGACACTCGAAACCGACGGCCTGATGCTGCAACGCATGGCTGGCGACCTGCTTGGCATGAAGAACATCCTTGTGCTCAACGACGAGGCGCACCACTGCTATAAGGAAAAGCCCGGCGGCGTTTCGGAAGAAGAGGAGCTACGCCCGGACGAGAAGGAAGAAGCAAAAGCTAACGCTGAGGCGGCCCGGCTCTGGATTAACGGGCTGGAGACCGTCAAGAAGAAGCTTGGCATCAGCCGCATTGTCGACCTTTCCGCCACGCCATTCTTTCTGCGTGGCTCCGGTTATGAAGAAGGCACTCTCTTTCACTGGACAATGAGTGACTTCTCCCTCATGGACGCAATCGAATGCGGCATTGTGAAGCTGCCGCGCGTTCCGGTAGACGACAACGTCACTACCAGCAATGCGCCGATCTACCGCGAGTTGTGGGAGAACATCCGCAAGGATATGCCCAAAAAGGGCCGTGGCGAGGAAGAGCTCGATCCGAATAAGCTGCCTACGCTACTGCGCTCCGCACTCGATGCCCTGTACAGCCATTATGCGCAGACCTTCGAGCTCTGGAAGCAGAGCAACCAAAAGGTGCCGCCCTGTTTCATCGTGGTGTGCAATAACACCTCCACCTCCAAGGTGGTGTACGACTACATATCGGGCTACACCCGCAGCTCCGGTGGCATGGAGCACGAGGTACGCGGCAAGCTGCCCCTGTTCGACAACTTCGACGACAATGGCAACCGCCTCGCCCGTCCACGCACCATCCTGGTCGACAGCGTTCAAATGGAAGCCGGCGGGGATCTCGACCCCGCTTTCCGCAAGGTGGCCGCAGCGGAGATCGAGCAGTTCCGGACCGAGTTGAAAGCCCGCGGAGAGCATGAGAAGGCTGACAACCTCACCGAATCGGATCTTCTCCGCGAGGTGATGAACAACGTCGGCCGTGCGGACTCGCTCGGGGAGTCGGTCCGCTGTGTTGTCTCGGTCTCCATGCTCACCGAGGGCTGGGACGCCAACACCGTCACGCATGTGCTCGGTGTACGCGCCTTCGGCACTCAGCTGCTGTGCGAGCAGGTGATCGGCCGCGCGCTGCGTCGGCTCTCCTACCAGATGGAGTCTAACGGGCTCTTCCCTGTCGAGTACGCCGATGTCCTTGGCATTCCATTCGAGTTCAACGCGACGCCAGTGAAGGCCCTGCCACAGAAGCCGGCAAACCTCACCAACATCCGGGCCGTAAAGGATCGCGCTGCGCTGGAAATTAGCTACCCGCGCGTGCAGGGCTACCGCGTAGAGATGCCGCGCACTCGGCTGGTGGCGACTTTCTCAGAAGATTCCCGCTTCGTGCTGCGCCCAGAGGACGTAGGGCCGACTAATACCCGGGTTGAGGGCATTGTGGGTGAGGGAGTCAACATCGGCCCCTCGCACCTCAAGGATCAGCGCCACTCCACGATCGTCTTCAAGCTGGTCGCGCACATGCTGGATACCACGTGGCGCGGTGTGGAGATCGAGAACCCCGGCTCGTCGGCGTTCATGGAGCTGCGGCGGATTGCTAACGAGTGGCTGAAGGACTATTTCTTCCCGCTCGGCGGTGTGCAGCCCGCGCAAATCCTCGACCCGCGCTTCCTCACCACCGCGTCGGAGAAGATTACGGCAGCGATCACACGCGCCATGCTCGCCCAGACAGAGATCGTCGCCATTCTCGACCCCTTCAACCCCACTGGCTCAACGCGCCACGTAAACTACAACACCACACAGACCGAGCTCTACGAGCCAGCCGCGGGCAAGTCGCACATCAACTACGTCGTGCTCGACAGCACGTGGGAGGCGCAGTTCTGCCGCGTTGCCGAGCAGCACCCGCGGGTGCGCTATTACGTCAAGAACTCTGCCAACCTCGGCTTCCGTGTGCCGTACCTGTTCCACGCCGCCAATCGGGTCTACATCCCAGACTTCATCCTGCGAGTGGAAGACGGTCACGGTGAAGATGATCTGCTGAACCTGATCGTCGAGGTCAAGGGCTATCGCGGCGAGGATGCCCGCACCAAGCGCGAAACCATGGAAACACGCTGGATCCCGGGTGTGAACCGCAGCGGGGAGCATGGCCGCTGGGCCTTCGCCGAACTCAGCTCCATCTACACGCTGGAATCTGAGTTCGAGCAGTTGGTCGGGGGCTATCTTCACCAGGCGATCGATCAGGCCGTCGCCGGCAACCTCTTCCCCGTCGTCGGGGACAAGACTTCGCAGCACACACTGTAAGGGCCACACACACGATGCCGCCACGCTCCAGCAAGCCAGCAGAAAAGACCGTCACAACCTTTGTGCACGACGAGGCCTCGCGCCGCAACATCCCTACGGCCGAGTTCGAGCCACTGATGCGTCCGGAGCAGCAGCGTCCCATCCGCGTAGCGTATGAGCGACGCAATCGGGACCTCGACCCGCAGCTAATCTGGCGCGGCAAGTATCCCGGCGACGACATGGAGGCCGAGCAGCCGCTCAGCATCAACGCGTCGCCGCTCTACATCCAGGAGAAGGTCCACCCCAAGGTGCTGATCGACGACCTGAAGCGCGAAACCGAGCGCCAGCGCCGCATCAAGGGCGAGACCACGGGCTTCGCGGACCTGCAGCCCGACCTGTTCGCCGACTTCAACGGCCTGCCCAGCCCCGACGCCCGCACCGAGTTCTATCAGCACGAGCAGCACTGGTCCAACCGCATGCTCCTGGGCGACAGCCTGCAGGTCATGGCCTCTCTTGCCGAGCGGGAGGCCCTGCGCGGCAAGGTGCAGTGCATCTACTTCGACCCGCCGTACGGCATTAAGTTCAACTCCAACTTCCAGTGGTCTACGACCAGCCGCGACGTCAAGGACGGCAACGTCGAACACATCACCCGCGAGCCCGAACAGGTGAAGGCCTTCCGCGACACCTGGCGCGACGGCATCCACTCCTACCTCAGCTACATCCGCGACC
Organism: uncultured Bryobacteraceae bacterium; assembly: GCA_964248405.1. Taxonomy (GTDB): domain Bacteria; phylum Acidobacteriota; class Terriglobia; order Bryobacterales; family Bryobacteraceae; genus Bog-105. The sequence continues at coordinate 70,603 of CAXTYH010000019.1, read as the reverse complement.
GGTTGGTCGTGGCGCGGGATTTGTTGACGGAGTCAGGGTCGATCTTTGTACAAATAAGTGACGATAACGTTCACAGGGTGAGAATGGTTCTGGATGAGGTGTTTGGCTCCGAGAATGCTCTCCCGCAAATTGTATTTCGCAAGACCACTGGAGCAGGTAGTCCTAGCGGACACGTTGACTCGCTGCCGCAGACTTTCGACTATGTCCTCTGGTACGCACAAGACGTAGAGAGCCTGAAATTGAGGCGGCTTTATTTCGAGCGTACGGTCCAAGATGATGACAATTTGCGTTGGCTCGAAGCACCTGATGGTTCGCGTAGGAGGATGACTGCCGAGGAGGCGATGCGTCCCAACCTGATTGCAGCGGAACTCTCGCCTTTCCGGCCCAACCCGATCACGTCCCAGACGGGAGGAGAGACCACCACATTTCCTTACCGTTTGCAGAACGCCGAATTTAGACCTGGCAAGGGTGGGTGGAAAACAAACCAGTCAGGCATGTCTCGGCTAGGGCGTGCAAGTCGCTTGATCGCTTCCGGACAGACATTAGGGTTCGTACGCTATCTGAAAGACTTCCCGTTCAGGCCGATCATTGACATCTGGGATGACACCCGAACTAGCGGATTCGGCGACGCAAAAACCTACGTAGTTCAGACCAACCCGAGAGTCATCGAGCGGTGCATTCTCATGACCACCGATCCCGGCGACCTCGTGCTCGATCCCACGTGCGGTTCGGGCACCACGGCCTACGTCGCCGAGCAGTGGGGGCGGCGCTGGATTACGATCGATACCTCGCGGGTGGCGCTGGCGCTGGCTCGAGCGCGGATTATGGGCGCGCGCTATCCGTACTACCTGCTTTCGGACTCGCCCGAGGGCCAGTTCAAAGAGGCACAGCTACGCAACCTTGGCCCGGCGAACACGTCCACGCGCGGCGACATCCGGCAGGGCTTCGTGTATGAGCGCGTGCCGCACATCACACTCAAGTCCATCGCCAACAACGCCGAGATCGACCTGATCTGGGAGCAGTACCAGCCGGCTCTCGAATCCGCCCGCGAAGACTTAAATCGCCTGCTCGGCAAGACGTGGCAGGAGTGGGAGATTCCCCGCGGAGCCGATCCAAAGTGGCCCGCCGAAGCGGCCAAGGTGCATGCAAGCTGGTGGGCGACGCGCATCGAACGCCAGCGCTCCATTGATGCCAGCATCGCCGCCAAAGCCGAGTTTGAGAACCTCTATGACCGCCCCTACGAGGACAAGAACAAGGTGCGCGTCGCCGGGCCGTTCACCGTCGAAAGCCTCAGCCCGCACCGCATGCTCGCCATCCAGGATAACGACCTCGCGCCCTCGGCCACGGCCGTCTACGACAATCCCAAGGATGCCGGCAACTACGTCCAGGTTATTCTCGACACCCTGAAAGCCAGCGGCGTGCAGCAGGCCGACAAGAGCGCCCGCATCACCTTTGAAAGCCTGCAGCCCTGGCCGGGTGACGGGACGATCTGCGCCGAGGGCCGCTACCTGGACGTGGACGGCCAGTTGAAGCGCGCAGGTGTCATGGTCGGCCCGGAGTTCGGCACGGTGGGACGGCAGGACCTGGTGGTCGCCGCCCGCGCCGCCGCCGACGCCAACTTCGACGTGCTGATTGCGTGCGCGTTCAACTTCGAGGCGCAGACGACAGACTTCAACGCGCTGGGCCGCATCCGCGTGTTGAAGGCGCGCATGAACGCCGACCTCCACATGGCTGAGGACCTGAAGAACACCGGCAAGGGCAACCTGTTCGTCGTCTTCGGCGAGCCGGACATTGAGATCCAACCAGCTTCGCATGACGAGATTCGCGTGCAGGTAAAGGGCATCGACGTCTTCCATCCCGGGACCGGTGAGGTGACCTCGAGCGACCCCGACGAGCTGGCCTGTTGGTTCCTCGACACCGACTACAACGACGAGAGCTTTTTCGTGCGGCAGGCTTACTTTCTTGGCGCGAACGATCCGTACAAGTCGCTGAAGACGACGCTGAAAGCGGAGATCGACCGCGAGGCTTGGGCATCACTGTGCAGCGACACCTCCCGCGCCTTTCCGAAGCCGGAGTCGGGGCGCATCGCGGTGAAGGTAATCAATCATCTCGGCGACGAGGTGATGAAAGTGTTCACGGTTCGCTGATGCAATTCATCCTCGCCAACACCTTTCAGGACAGCCTTGCGAAGCTGCAGCCGGGCGAGCAGCAGGCCGCAAAGATCGCTACGCTTGAACTGCAAATGAACCCCGCGCATCCCGGGCTGCAGGTGCATAAGCTGGACCGTGCCCGCGATCGGAACTTCTGGTCGGCTCGGGTGAACGACGACCTGCGACTGATCCTGCACCGCATGGAAGCGAGCATGGTGTTCTGCTACGTGGCGCACCACGACGCAGCCTACCAATGGGCAGAGCGCCGCAAGCTGACGGTGCATCCCGTGACCGGAGCCATGCAGCTGGTCAACCTGCAAGAGACCGTGCAGGACATCGTGGTTCCCCGCTATGTGCCGGAGGAGGAGACACCGGCGCCGCGGGCACCAAAGCCTCTACCGCTGTTGGCTGGTGCAAGCGACGCGGAACTCCTGAGCTACGGCGTTCCTGTCGACTGGCTGAAGCTGGTGCGGCAAGCCAACGAAGACAGCGTTCTGGAGATCGTAGAGCAGTTACCGGATGAGGCGCGCGAAGCTGTGCTGTTGCTCGCTACCGGCACCCGCCCGGCGCCGGCCCAGGTAGCAGCTGTAACTCCTACGGAGGCTTCCGAGCTCACCTCGCAGCAGGCTGCCGCTGCCTTTGCACACCCTGACGCGCAGCGCCGGTTCCGCTCCATCGCCAATCTCGAAGAGCTGAAGGCCGCTCTCGAAGCACCGTGGGAGAAGTGGGCGATCTTTCTTCACCCGGCGCAGAGAGCCATCGTGGAGCGTGACTTCAGTGGACCGGCGCGCGTCACCGGATCTGCGGGTACGGGCAAGACGATCGTGGCACTACATCGCGCCGTGCACCTCGCCGAGACCTACCCGTCATCCAGGGTGCTACTGACGACGTTTAATGAGGTGCTGGTCCGGGCTCTGGAAAAAAGGCTCCGTCTGCTGATTGCGAGTCGACCGCGGCTGGCGGAACAGATCGAGGTGCTCGCCTTCCAGGCTGTTGCAAGACGGCTTTACGAGAGCAATCTTTCGCCCCTCTACGGGCCAGTGAAGATCGCCAACCCGGCCACGATCGAGTCGTTGATCCTTGAGACGATGAGGGAAGGACCGGCCGCGACGTCGGCTCATGGCATCCCGGAGCGGTTTGTCATTGCAGAATGGCACCAGGTGATTGACGCAGCGCAGCTCCGCACATGGGAGGCCTATCGTGACCACACCCGAGCCGGTCGGCGGTCACGGTTGCGTGAGCCCCAACGAGCGGCGCTATGGTCAATCTTTGAACGTGTATTTGTGACCCTGGAAGCCCGGCGCGAGATGACCTTGGCGGAAATGTTCGTGAGGCTGGCCGATCATTACCGCAATGGTGGTGCCCCGCCGTTCGACTTTGCGGTAGTAGATGAAGCGCAGGACGTCAGCCAAGCGGAGCTACGATGCTTCGCCGCATTGGGCGGCAACCGTCCCAACGCCCTTTTCTTTGCAGGCGATACAGCGCAGCGGATCTTCCAAACGCCTTTCTCCTGGAAGGCAAATGGTGTCGAGATTCGTGGCCGCTCCACCAATTTGAAGATTAACTACCGCACCTCGCAGGAGATCAGGGAACGAGCCGATCGGCTACTCGACCCGGAGATCACGGACGGCGATGGTAACGCGGAACAGCGATTCGGCACCCTCTCTGTATTCAATGGTCCATCTCCTGAAATTAAATCCTTTGCCGAAGAGCGAGAAGAGTCCGCGGCCGTGGGTGAGTGGATCAAAAGGCAGATTGCCAGTGGGACCAGCGCAGGAGAGATCGTCTTATTCGTTCGTTCAGAGGCGCAACTGCCGCGCGCCGAAAACGCCGCTAAATCTGCAGGCTTGCCACACCAGTACCTTACGGCCAGCATGGAGACCGTTCCAGATACCCTATGCATCTCTCCAATGCAGCTTGCCAAAGGGCTAGAGTTTCGCGCAGTCGCCGTTATGGCATGTGACGAGGACGCGCTGCCCGACCCGGCAAGCATCGCCGCAGCCTCTGATCCCACAGAGTTACAAGAGGTTTACATGTCCGAGCGGCAACTGCTTTACGTTGCGTGTACCCGCGCACGCGATGCCTTGCTTGTATCCAGCGCCGGGCCAGTATCAGAGTTTGTGGATGATATGAGCAACTAATCAGCTTCATTCGCGATTTGAAGAGAACCTGATACGTTTGCCAGATGAACAACACACGTACTATCGCCGGTCTCGAAAAGACCATTGCCCAACTCACCGCAATGAAGGATCGCCTCGCAGCAGCTGACGCAAAGGCAGGAGTGCCGGCTGCTCCAGCGAAGAAACTGCAACCAAGAAAGCGGCAGTCAAGAAGACCCCGGCCAAAAAGAGAGCCGCGAAGTCGATCGCATAGTGTGCTTTCTGATCCTCGGAAAGTGAAAGAGCCTCCGTACGGAGGCTCTACCAAATGCTAAACAGCGGCGTCAGATCTGGGTTGTGCTCTCCCCTTCTGAGCGGAGCGTCGAAGACAAGAGGTACTCCCCATTGCGAAACGCTTCACCTTCTTTTTTGCTCTCCCGAGTGCGCAACAGACCCAGCTCTGCGTGGCCCCCCTCGAAGAGGAATCGAGAGAGGAACTCCAAGCGCTTTTCGGGCAAGCGCCTTGGCATGAGCTCACCAGAGAAGCTCTTCAGGAACTTGCGAAGCTGCTCATCTGAGACAATGTACGTCTCTTTGCCGCCGTACTGGAACGGGGTCGCTTCCAGATGACCTGCTCTGATCCAGCCTCCGATGGTCTCCGTGCGAACCGAAAGGAGCTTACGAAGCTGGTTGAGGCTGTACTGTCCACGGCAAGCGCCCATTGCCCGTTCATTCCTCTGCATGAAGCGGTAGACGGCCTTCTTAGAGGTGTTGAACTTCTGAACCGCAGCGTCGTAGCCCTGGTCCATGACGAAATCGACCGCTTTGGCGTTCCACTGCACCCGTTTCCCAGCGCCGGGGCGCTTTATACCGAACTTCTGGAGATATCGCCAGCAGGCATGATCATTGAAGCCGGTCAGGGCTGCCAGCTTCTGATGTAGAAGTGCTGCGTTTTGCTGTGACGATCCACCCTGTGCCGCTCTTTTTACCAGCCGTTCCGCTTCTGCCGGCCAAATGTACCGCGTGATCCTTTGAGAGGTCTCTGACACTCGATTGCTCCTCCGCTCTCGCCAACTATGCACAACTACATCGAAAAGGGAATAGCCATATAAGCCTTTTCCTGATCGAGGGATTGCGACTGTCCGCTTCCGTTACTCCCTAAAGGCACTTTGGGTTGCCCTTTGTGGTGTGGAAAACTTGATTTTCTTCTTTGCAATCGGTGAATGCATATACGCAGGCGAGAGTGGTTCAGATTGCTGCGAAGGTGGACGAGCGAGCTCTGAGGCAAGTACTCTTTGGTTACCTGGATGTGGGATTGCCGGCACGTTGCGAACCACGCAAGGAACGGCTCCGATCGGTTGTGATGGCGACGAAGACCCTAGGCCCCGACGTTCTCTGGAAGTGGGAGGATTCCCTGGATGAAGCACTGCGGCAGCAACTCCTGTCCGCAGTCGAATCCACGTGGTCTTTCGCCCATATGACTGCTTGGTCTTACCTTCATGACGAGGCGCGAGGCCCTGAGCTCATCGAAGAGGCGCTGGAACCCGTCTGGGCTTTCGCCCTAAAGTCATCACCGCGGCCGACAACCCAGAAGTTAACGGCTCGTCTGCGCAGCCAGGTCAGGCGGTTGGCCAAACAGCAGAAACACCAGACCAAAGAGGTTCCTGAAGGCGGCTCACTGGAACTGGATGCCTATGCAGCGTCAAGGCTCATCGATCCGGTGGAGGTGCTTTTTCTCGAAGAGATCGTCAGGGAACTGTCGCCGCAAGCGAAAGACGTCGCCAAATACATTCGTATGGGCTATACATGGCGGGATATCGGGGAGACACTCGGGGTAGACTACAGTGCAATTCGTAAGAGCTTCCGACGGGAGACTGATGCGATCTTGATTAAGCTGGGCCGAGGAGTTTCTGTTGCGCGGTAGATTGCTGGAGCACCCTCGGGCGCTACACCGATCCAAGTCCCACTCCACCACGTCCGCGAGCAGCAGGACGGAACGCTGAGGCAAGGACTTGAGATTCTGGAGCAGAAGATCGGGGGGCAAGACTGTGCGTTCGGAGGAGTGGTTCTCCGAGCGGTATAGCAGAATGCCGATTACCCCTAGCAACAAGCCCCACGTCGGTGGTCCGGGGGAGGCCTTCTTGCGCCAGATCGCTTTCGGACCCAAGAAGCCGCCCCTATCCGATCCTCGTACAGCTCATGTCGCCGATTGTCCGTATTGCTTGCAGCGCCTGGCGGAACTGCGTGCGGAGCCTACCAAGACCACCTTTCCTGCTGTTCGTGTCGCTATGCTTGCGACGGCGGTTCTTCTCATCGTTGTGGCTCTGACCTGGCACCTCAAAACGGGCCCGACTCGGCATGAAGAGCTAGCAACCGTCCAAACGCTCGATCTGACGACTCAAAGCGCTAACCGAGGTCGCGCACCATCGCAGGATCCTATACTCCTTCTGCCTCGTCGTCTCGATGAGCTGACGATTAAGCTGCCCCTCTTTAGTGACGACGGACCCTACTCGGTCGAGATCCTGCCGGATCGAACCGGTTCAGGACCTGTTGCTGTCGCGAAGGGCACAGCAGCTCAGATGGGGAAGACCATCTCCTTGAAGGTGACCCTCGATCTGACTCAGGTGAAACAGGGCATCTACTACTTGGCAACGGTTCACGGCGCGGATCAGGCGACCTACTACTATCCGATCGCCGTCAAGGACTGAGCCCGCTCCAGCTGTTCATCTTTGCCCGTTCTGCGTCCGCGCCAATCAAAGGGAAGGTTCACCTCCGGCTTGATTGGCGTACCTTCCAGCACTCTGCCCGACCATGTGTGGTACGAGCCCGTCGGAAGAGCCAGCCGATAGCCGTGCCCGACCTTGACTGAATCTGCTGCCAGCAGGCGACCGGCCGTATTTTCTCCAGCAACGGTCGCAAGCTGGTTGTCTTGAGCAAAAGCAACGATCATCTCGGCCGCGCTTGCCGTGTGCCTGTCGACCAAGAGCACGATATTCCCTTGGAAGCTTCGCTTTCCAAGGCCCTCGGTCTCGAGGACGATAGGGGACTTCTGAACCATCGCTGGGAAGAAGCGCAAGGCTAGTAGCCAGAGGCCGCTCTTCTTTTCCGGGATCGAGTTGAAGCGGCTAAAGCCCTTCTTCTCTTCTTCGAGATTGCCCTTCCAGTTTCGGTTAAGCGAGAAACCCACTGGCACTTTGTCGGGCGTGAGCAGACTCATCACGCGTAAGGCCCCAACGCCTCCTCCTGTGTTCCCGCGCAGATCTAGGATGAGCCCTTTGGTCCCTTCAAGGTCGTCTGCAGCTGCTGAGATTTGGTTTGCGACATCCATTCCCACCATGCCGGGGAACATGGCTACTTTCAGGTAGCCGAGGTCTGAGGTCAGTCGTCTGGATTCAACCAGGGTCGGCTCAATGAAGTGGAGTTTCTTCCCTTTCGGACGTGCGACATCGACTCGAACCATTTTCACGGTTCCAGACCCGGTATCCACCTCAACATCCAGGATCTTGCCCATCGGAAACACAGGGTGATCTGGCGGGATGATCTGTTTTCCGCTGACGGAGAGCAGGATGTCTCCCGGTGCTATGCCAGCCGTTGCCGCAGCCCCTCCGGAATGAACATCCTGGAACACCCATCGCCTGCCGTGATCTGTGTCTTCTTCGAGGTAGGTCGCACTCAGTGCGGCGCGGCTAGAGGCTCTATGCGCAGACCCATGGAAGAAGCCGAAGTGGGAGGTCTTCAGCTCCTTCAGTAAGCCGGAAACGGCCTCTTCAAAGGCTTCGTGTGTCGGCGCGCACTCAATCGCTTGTCGCTGCGCCGCTACGGCCTCATCCCAGCGGGCATTGAGTAGCTCGGGCTTATAAAACTTTGTCTGGAGTGCCGCGAGCACCTTTTCAAGGATCTCGTGCTTCATATCGTTCGTGAGTACGGGCAGGTTGGACATTGGCATCATTTCTGTAGTGACTGAGTTCCAGAAATAGATGCACTTGAGGTCGGCGCTGGCACCCGGGAAGAAGGGTAAAGAGAGCCGGCTGGGTCCCCGACCATCTCGAAGCTGGCCCAGTAGTATGGGGCGACTCCGGCGTTCGCAACGCTTAACTGCGCCATAGCCAGGGCCTCGCCTTTTTCTGTTCCGGCGGCCAAGCGGGCGTAAAAGTCGGCCATCAACTTGGCTGTGGCACGATCATCGAGTTCCCAGAGAGTTGAGACCACCGTCCGCGCTCCAGCTTCGATGAATGCATTTGCGAGGTTCGCGACGCCGGCTTGGCCGGTCGGCCCCACACCCGTATCGCAGGCAGACAACGTCACGAGGCTCGCATTCAGGTTCAATAGGCGGACCTCACGAACTTGTAGAAGCCCATCGTTGCTCCCATTGACTTCAGGCGCGAACACGAGTGACGAACGGTCCGGATAGTCCAGGTCGGCGTAACCATGGAGGGCGAGGTGAAGCACGTCGTAGTCGCGTAGGGGAAGGTTCTTGAAAACCGTTTCGGTGGCATCGCTCCCGAGGAGGATCCTGCTGGGCTTGGGAAGGTCCTCGCCGATGTTCTCTACCTCGGTTCTGCTTTGAGGCAGCGGGATGAAGTCGCTCTCTTCTGGCCCTTCTACCGCGCGACTAACGACCGCGAACGGGGAGGACGGTCGGGTCCAGGCGGCCACTCCAACGTACGGCAATCGTCCCGTCCTCCCTTGCGCGCGCCCCCGAATCAGGTGGAGGACTGTACTCGATGGCACCGTGCTGACGACATGGTCAGAAATGATGTACTTGTTGCCGTCCATCAGGGCTGCAAAAGGGAGCAGTGAGAGCTTCCCGTCCGGCACCAGGATCACCGATCCTTTGGCCCGGTATTCCGGAGCGATCCCCAGTAGCTTGGTAAACAGATCGCGAGCCAACTCTGGATCAGACCTTTCTTTGCTCAGCAATGCTCGATAATGTTGGGCCGGCTCTTCCAAGGCACGCCTAGGACCAAGCGAGTAGCGCTCTACCGTCGTATTAGTCACAGCCAGTACGAAGGACTGTGTGTCATCGAGTGAATACTCGAGCACCAGCTCTTGAGGCATCAGGTCCTTCTGCAAATCCCGAAGTGCAACGGGTGTATCTGCCGCCTGCTCCGCCAAGGCACTCGTCTGGAGCGAATCCTCCGTCGATTCGATGTTCCTTAATAAGGAAGAGCGTTTGGCTTCATCGTTCGTCTTCAGCAGGACGGTATTCAGTGTCGCCAGGCTCTGTTCTGCCGCACTGAGGTGCGTTGGATCGGCACTCTGGTGATGCTCAAGGGCCTGAGCCTCAATGCGGCCGCGTCCCTTTTCCAGGACCTGAAAAGCCTCGGGGTACTGTCCCTGCTCACAGAGTGAATTGAAGAAACCGGAATACACGTTTCCAAGCTCGGTGATGAGGTTTCGCTCCATCCCAACAGTGGGTACCTTCAACAGGAGCCCATCCAACACATCGGCCGCCTGATGATAAAGAGCATTGGACTCCCGAACCCGCCCCATCTTTGTCAGGATGTCAGCTTTTCTGGCAAGGATTCTCGGCGTGAGCCAAACCTCTTCAGGGATGCGGCTGCTTGCATCAAGCGCTGTATTCACTACCGCAAGCGCTTTGTCGAACGCCTTCTGCTGTTCGTATACCCCTGCAAGTTCCTCCCCGTCCTGCATGACGGCCCGCCAATATCCGATCTGCTCCGCCAGTCGGATCGCCGAGTCGTACTGAACGATGGCCTTGGGCGTTTGATTCATCAGCAGATAGGTGATCGCGCGGAGGCGACGAACGTCGACCAGATGAGGTTTCAGATCGTACTGTCGGACTTTTGCCTCAGCCTCATCGGTCAGCTGTAGTGCTTCATCGAAGCGTCCAAGGTTCGCCAGTGCCTCGATCTTCGCGTACACAGCTATCGTTGGGTAGGCGGCTCCAGTGTGTTTGGCTGTGTCGATCGCTTCGTTCAGCGGTTCAAGAGCGGTCTTATAGTGATGCTGATCCACTTCCCCTGCCCCGAACATGCTGGCATAGCGAATGTGTGCGCCTGGATCCCCACCGTATTGCGCGATCTTCCAGGCAGCTCCAACCTTCTTCTTAGCGGTGGCGAGATCCCCAAGAAAGTACGCGGCAATCCCCTGTTCCCCAGTGGCCCGAGTTGCGAGCCAGAAGCGACCCTGCTCCGTTGCCAACCGGCCAACTTCGGTCCACGTCTTGAGAGCAAACGCCCCGTCGTAGTTGGTCTCAAGCATCCCTAGGACTTCGAGGATGCGGAGCCTCGTCCGTGGGTCTGAAGCTTCCGGCCTCTGAAGGTCGGCTGTAAGCCGAGCCAGTTCTGAGGGCACATTGCTGTGCTCGACATCCACCGGGATCTCGCTTACCTCGGCGTACAAAGCTTTTGCTGGCTGGTGCTGTTTGAGGAAGCCAATCCGTGCACGCTCGTACAAAGGCTTTGCGGCGATCCACTGATTCTTCCAGGCCAGCTCGTCGGCCCGCTTCAGTAAGCCGTCAGGACTCGACGCGTTGGGTTGGTGTAGAGCGATTCCACATCCGACGCCGATCGTAATCACTGCGGCGGAGACACCCACTAGGACAGGACGAACACTAAAACTCTTGGCACGTGGGCCCATTGGCGGCTCAGATCGGGAGAAGATAAGCGGACCCTTATTTGACTGGACCCGCGCCCTAAAGGTGGTGTCATGCAACGGGTAGTTTGCCGCCGTATTGGGCCATGGTTCGTTCCTCGGCGTCCCTCGCAAAGGTCACCCACTTGGCGACGCGCTCCTGGCAGTAGCCGCATACGGGCATATGCTTCGTTTTGCCACACATGAGGAACTTGTCCGGGTTGAACGCGTAGTGCTTCACTTCCTCGTCTGTGTAGCAGGTGAGATCCACCTCCGTGAGCGGTCCATGCACAGACTCTAGCGCGCCGCGGCGAAGGCTCTCCTTCTGTTCCCGGAACAGGTCAGGAAGCTCCACGACGCGGGGGCCAGCACTCTTCCAGAGATTGTCATCTTCGGCCCAGTAATCTTCCAGTCTCGCGCTTGCGTTCAACGCAAGATAGCGAATGGCCGAACGCCTGTCCGTGATGCCCGGGTCACAATCGATCAGTGCCGCAGCTGCCAGGAGCGCCAGTCCACAGATGGCCTCGTCAGGGTAGGTCTCTGCAAGAGTCCGGAACTGGGCGATCTCGTCTTCCGCCATCTTCCGGAACTCGTCCGTGACGAAGGGAGCGGCAGCGAGTTGCGAGTTCAAAGCAGGTAGCTCGATCGTCAGTCCGGGAGGAGCGTCCCACGCATAAGAGTTCTCGGTGTACATCATGGGGTCGAACAGGAGGTCGAAGTCGTCCTGACGGTCCGCTACGCCACGGAGCTGGTTCAGCATGTCGAGAAACCAACTCAGTTCGTTGTCATTGAAGCAGGCTGATGCCTGTCGCATCAGCCGTCTCCGATGTTGCTCGTAGCAGTCGATCAAAGTGCCTGGAAGGATCAGGTCCTCCAAGGCTTGGCTGTACTGCGTTATTTGGTGATCCAGTGCGTCCATACGCTACTCCTGCCCTGCCGTGTGGACGTTATCCCACGCCTGCGAATTCTAGTCAAATCATCAATGTTCACAGGCCTTCGGAACGAACTGCAGCAGCGTTGCGCTCGACCCGTTGAGCGCAACCAAGGCGGTTCCCAGCTCCTGGCTCGCGCCGACTCCCCCGGCCCGCGCCTTCAACTCGTGTGAGCCTTGGCGCACGGTGACGAACTTTTCCGTCCGTGAGTGGATCGAAGCTGCGTGTACCCGAAAGACCGGCACGGGATTCCCGATACCAAACGGTTCCATTGCCCGCAGCTGCTGGGAGAAGGACGGTGTTGCCTCGCGCAGTTCCAGATCAACAGACGGCACGTGAGCAGCCTCCAGTGGAGCGGGGTGCTCAGCCATGTATTGGCGCAACGCATCGCGAAAAGCGGGAACGGCGTCCACAGCTACGGTGACCCCAGCGGCTTGCCGGTGCCCTCCATAGCGATGCAGAACAGCCTTGCAGGAGCGCAGCGCGTCGATGAGGCTGATGCCTTCGACGCTTCGTCCCGATCCCACAGCCATCCCGGTCTTGGGATCGTGAACGAGGACAAAGGTGGGCACACCGAATCGCTCCCTTGCCCGGCTCGCGAGAATGCCGGCTAGACCCTTGCGCCAGTGTGCCGCATAGACGACCAGGACGGATTGTCCCCGGGCATCCACCATACCGGTAAGCTCCTCCAGAGCCTGCTTCTCTAGCTGGCGCCGCAACAGGTTGAATCGGTCGAGTTCCAGCGCGAGTCTGGACTGCTCGTCCGGCGTACGGGCCTTGAGCATGCGCAGCACCTCCACGGGGTGTCCGACCCGGCCGGCGGCATTCAGCCGCGGTCCGATCCGGAAAGCTACCTCTTCAGCAGATGGAACTCTTGAGGGCATGATGCCGCCGAGCTCCATCAGCTTCCGTAGGCCCGCGTGCGTCGTTCTGCTCAGCTCCGCCAGCCCGAGCCGTGTCAGGGTACGTGTCGCGCCGACCAGGGGAACACAATCGGCAATGGAAGCGATCGCAGTCAGTCGGCTCAGGCTGGCCAGAAACGCTCTTTGTGCTTCCCCGGGGATGTTAGATTGCTCGAGCAGCGATGCACTGAGCATGTACGCCAAGCCAGCAGCGCAGAACTGATCCGACCAGACAGCCTGCGTGTCTGCCCTGGTCTCAATCTGATGATGGTCGACGACCAGCACGGTCATCCCGAGACGCTGGGCAAGGTGTACCGGACCGGCGGCGTTGATGCCGTTGTCGATCGCGATAAGGACTTTGGTGCCGGAGCGCGAGAAGCGATGCACTGCGGACTCGCTAAGGCCGTACCCCTCGTCCCGATGTGGTAGGTAGACGTCGACCGCAGCCCCAAGACGAACAAGCGTGGCTTCGAGGATGGCAGAGGAAAGTGAGCCATCACAGTCGTAGTCCCCGTAGATGGTGATTTTCAGGCCGGCCCTTGTGGCACCAAGCAGGAACGGGGTAGCTTCAGCTATGCCTTCGATAGTGGATGGGTGTGGGAGATCGTCCCACTGAGAGGGGCGCAGGAAGGTGTGAGGGTCCTGGACGCCACGCTGCATGAGGACCTCGAGAACGGGACGGTACACATGCAGCATGGGGTCTCCTTAGAACAGGATGATTTGCATTGCTGGAGGCTGAGGCTGGCCAGGCATCGGCGTTGGAATGAAGGGAAGCTCAACAGGCTGGGTCACCACGGGAGAGGCAGGCGCGGTCCCGTACTTGGCCTGCAAGCGTTCCAACTGAGCCAGCTCCCGGGCGCGGGTGGCGGCCGCGACACGAGCTTCGTACTGGTCGACCAAAGGACGACGGCGGAGCTCGGCCTTGATGGCACGCTCTACGTCTGAAAAGGTGTATCCAGGGTCGCCGTAACAGCCGAAGCGCAGGGTGTGCCGGAGAAAGCTGAGCCGAAGCGCGTCCTCGGCGAACCATGTCCCATAGAAACCGTGCAGGTCATAGTGGGCGATGTGCCCGAAGCAGTTGGAGAGGCGGTTGTAAAAGCCTCGGGTGAACAGCGTCTGCTTCCATCCGGATTCGATGAAGCGGAAGAAGTGGTTCCCAAAGGTCGCTTTGTCCTGCGCGGTGGACCACTGTGTGGGCGTGAACTCTTCGGCGGAGAACAAGGCCTTTGGCATGTTGCGGCTCCAATGCAAATGGCCAGCTTTCGCTGGCCATGGGGGCTGGATGTGAAGTTGTGTGTGGCTTTACCCGGACGAGAGTCGCCCCTCCCCCGCCTCGATCTGAGGCGCTGCGGTGCCGCGAAACAGGGGTTCGAAGGCCTGAGCCAACTCGCGACATTGAGAGTTCAGCCGGGACGTGAACTCAACCGCGGCGGACAGAACGTGAAGAGCTTCAGCATCAAGCTTCAGTTCCACTGCGGATCCGGTGTTGCATAGCAGGGTCACGGTCATGTGGACTCCCGTGGTGTGGCAGGTTCTCGGCGGCAGTGCTCGAGAGAAGCGAATACATGCCGGTCTGTCGTGCGTGGATGAGGAGATCGTTGATTGCCAGGTCGAGGTCGCTGTAGGGCACGAGCGACGCCGCAAGCTCAACGAGGTAGCGTCTCAGCTGGTCGTCCGTCCTGATACGTCCGAAAGCAATACATTGGCGTGTGCGCGCTAGCAGTTCCTCCACCGCTTCCGCGTACCGTTGACCCATGTAGCGGTAGAGGCCACGGCGGACAGCCTCTATCTGCAGGGAGCCCAGCATTGCTTCTCCACCGTGTTCACAGAAGAAGGCACGGAGGCCGCGGGTGCTCTCCACGGTGTGAGCCAGTACTTCTCGTTCTGCCGCGTAAACGATCTCGACAAGTCGTTCCATACTGGCCCTCCTTTCAGGATCGGCGGCTACGCCACGCGAACGTGATAGCCACGTGTCACTGTGGCGCCGGCTACCTCCTCCTTTTGCGCGATCGCTTGCTTGATTGCGTCGCTGACAGGCGTGGTGTCCTGGATGCCGGCGAGCAGAAGCGTTCGTGTCTCGACCGGCACGGCTGCGATTATCTGCTCCCAGAGCGCTCCGTCAAATCGCGCCTCCACTCTCTTGAGTCGCAACGGAATCAGAGCCGGGTCACTGATCCGGACCGAATCCTGCGAGTTCTTCTGGCGTCGAAGGGTGAACTGCTTGCCCTCCATCTTGGTGACGTCTCGACTTTGAAGGAAGTACAGGATCAGAGCTTTGGTCTGATCGACCTTGTTCTCGGCCACCCGGCCGCGTGTCGCAAGCCGGGAAGCTTCCCCCTTGCAGTACGCAGCGCGGGCCTCCATCACGCGGATAAAGCGGCCGATGCGGTCGACCTTGTCGCCGAAGACGTCGCAGAGCTGCTCGAATCGAGCCTTGCTCTCCTGACTGGGCTCGCCGGCTTCCTCGAGTTCGTCCTGGATGTGATCGAAGAGGACATCCATCTCCCGATCGATCTCCAGAAGAGAGTGCTCTGCGGTGACGACGGGAACGGGTTTGAGTTCTTCCTGTGGCGCCGCGAACGGGAGCACAGGGGCGGAAAGGGCAACGGCTGTAGCCATGAAACCTCCTTACATGCAGAAGACCCGGCCAAAAAGGCCGGGTCCAGACACAGGAAAGCCCGTCCAGAGGACGGGCGGGCTAATGCAAATGAGAGGCGTAACGAAGCTGACGTCACTCCTCGTCTTGAAGGATCGCCTCATAGTTCTGACCGCCGTAGAAGATCCCGATGATCTGGACCTGATCGGCATCAAGCGCAAAGGCTATAACGACACGTTTCCGATAGCTGGTGATGCGCAGCCCTGGCCGTACATCATCGCGACGAGTCCCCCGCAGCGGAAAGGAACTCAGACTCTCGCAGTAGGTGATGATCCCGTCCGTAAACCGTGCAGCGGTCTCCGGAGTTGCTTCAACCGCAATGTAGCCATACAGCTCAAGCAGCTGCGCCTCTGCTTCAGGCGTAAAAACAACCGTGTAGGGCATCAACGTTGCTTCGCAAGCGCTTTGTTGTGTTCTGTCGAGAGTGCTTCCCGGACATGCTTCGCGGACACTGCCCGAGACGGGTCGGTTCTCAAGGCATCGAGGGCCGGACCCACCTTCTCGTGAAGCCAATCTTCGACGACGCGGTCACGAGCGATAAGAGTCCGGAGACCGTCCCTTATCACTTCACTTTCCGTGGCGTACTCGCCGGCTTGCACTTTGGCACGTACCAGATCCGCCATTTCGTTAGGGAGCGTGATACTGAGCTGCTGGCTAGAGCGCATGGGTGCCGCCTTCGAGTAGGATTGAATCCTATTGTATTCCACCATTGCTTTCCTTTGCAGTGGCCCCGAGAGGATTTACCTCTCGGGCTGCAGTTGACGGGAGCGAACTAGCCGAACAGCCTCATTTGCTCCCCATGGGTGTGACCGGTTGGCCAGAGCGGGGCAGGTTTCCGCTTCGGACGTCGTGGATTGGTAGGGAAGACCAGCTGGAGGCCAGCAGACGCCGGGAGTTCGATCGGCTCCGGAAGGATCTCCGGCCCCACCTCCTCTGCGGGAGTTACTGGCAAAGTGATGACCTCGGCCAGCGGCTTGGGAGCAGGTGCATGCTTGGCCCGTTCGCGCTCCAGGTCCTTCCAGACAGCATCGGCCGTTTCGCCGACTCCGCCCTTTTCGACCAGCTCGCGAGCCATGGCGGACAGTAGGTCCTCGTTGGCGTCGAGCGACTGCAGCCCTTCGCCGGAAAACTTGCCCTCCATCATGAGCGCGACCAGCATCTTCTTGCCCATGTGCCGGATGCAGGTTTCCTGCATGGTCCCGCTGTATGCCAGGAACTTTACCCGGACGGGGTGCTGCTGCCCTATCCGCCACGATCGCCGGCTTGCCTGCCGAAGCGTGTGGAGCGAGTACCCGGTCTCGTAGAAGTACAGCGTCGGGAAGGCCAGCAGGTCGAGACCTGTCTCTACCAGCCGGGGATGGCAGATGACAACCTCTACCCCCTCCTTCAGCTGCTTGTCGTACCACGCCTCCCGCTTGTCCGTGGCCACCGTGGAGCGCAGGACGGCCACACGAAAGCCAGCCTGCTGGAGAACCTCGGCCAGCCGCCCCGTCACATCATGCTTTCCTGTGAACGTGGCGTAGACCTGGCACCGCCGACCCTGGCGCAGCTCCTCACGGATATCCTCGATGAGGCGCTGCTCCTTGGCATAGGTGACAGCCTTGGACAGATCCGGGGGACGTGTGACAAAGAACGGCACCATGCCGCCCTCCTTCTGGTCGTACTTCTTGCCCCAGATCTCCTCGAGGTCGAAGGGGTGGTCCGGGTACAGCAGCAGCGTGTTGAGCATGACGCTCATCAGGCTCTTGTTGCCCCGGTGCTCCTTCATCGCTGAGGTGATGTCCTCCGAGATCTCCTCGTAGGCCTTCTCAAGCTCCTCGTCCATGTCGACGGTCAGCACGCTCTCCTCGTAGGAAGGCAGCTGATCGGAGATGTCTTCGAGTGTGATGAAGGCTGTCGACTCCATCAGGTACTTGCCGAAGAGCAGAGGTGACGCGCCGGGCTTTCGGAGCACCTGGACAGTGCGCTTCTGGGCCTTGGAGCAGGCGTTATCGGTCTCGCGGACCTTCTCCACGGTCTCAAGAACGCCGTACTGCTCCTGAAAATCGCGCCGCCCTTGGCTGCCTGCCTCGTACCCGGCCGCCACCATCCGCCGCGGTTCCATGCGGTAGAAGATGTTGAACAGGTCATCGGCGTAGCCGCCCATGAGGGTGCCGGTCAGCGCAATCAGCTTTTCAGCACAACGGGCGAGTACCCCGAGTCCGTTTCCCTGAGCCGTGTCGCCGGCGAGCTGGTGCAGCTCATCGGCGATCGCGTAATCCCACCAGCCCTTCATGTAGCGGCCTATGAAGTCGAGAGGCGCCATGCGCTGGATCTTGCTTCCGTCAGCCTGCCAGAGCGGAGAGAACCGGGTGGTGCCCGTCTTCCCTGCCGTGTAGGTCTCATGGAACTTGGCCTCTCGCAGGTCCAGGCGAGTGAGGAAACCGCCGTCCTTCGACGGAATCGCCAGGCCTGTGTCGGGGTTGATCAGGCCGCCGAGATCCCGGCCGCTCCGGGCTACATTGACTACATGCTTCCAGAAGTAGCCAAGCTTGCCCTTCTCCTTGCCCATGATGAAGAAGGCCGGGCCGGGGCAGAGAGCGCGCCAGCCAGCCCGGCCCATGCTCCGCAACTTCGGCAAAGTGGTCGTGAGTCCGCGGACGACCGTCTTCCCTTTCTCGAGCTTGACCTCCACGATGCCGTGCGTGTTCTTCGGGTCACCACCGTTGCGAAGGTCCTCAACGATGAAGGTGCGAGCTCCAGGCACGGTGAGCAGAGCCTCACGCGCCCACTTGTGAACAATGTGCGGTGGGCACATCACCAGCGACGTGTAGGGCTTGTCGCCGGCGTGTACGTGAATAGTGCCCAGCGACATGAAGGTCTTCCCTGCCCCGCACTCCGCGACGATGCGAGCTGCGCGAGCCGTCTTCAGGTATTTGGCTAGCCCTGTGATGGCAAGGGACTGTGCGGGCAAAGGGGAACGAAGCAGAGAGCTCAGGCGAGGCGCGGGCTCGTCCTTGGGTGATTGCAGCGCAGGATAGGTCTCCACGATGCGCGATCCCAGTTCAGGAGCCATCGCACGCAGGTAGTCGAAGTAGGTTTCCATGAGGGGTCTCCTGAAGTGAGCGAACAAGCAAAGGGAAAGGCCAGCTTGCGCTGGCCTCTGATGGTCGTCAGTCTTGGATTAAGGTGGTCTGCTTAGCGGCGTTTGTAGCCTGTGCTTACGCCAGATGTTCGCCTCAGCGCTATCATATGAGCGCTGCACGAGAAGAATCAGAAGGGATTTGCTAGCGACAAATGAAAGCCCAGCCGTTGGTCGATGTCGGGATCATCACAATCCGGGATGACGAATTTCGAGCTGTACTAACGGCCTTCCCTCGAGATCCAGAGGTCTACAAGGGGAGGTACCGCGAGTACGCCATTCGAACTACAGAGGGAGCGGCGAGCCAGCGCTACACCGTGGCCGTTCTGCGTCAGATCGAACAAGGAAACGGTGAAGCGCAAGAAGCAGCGCGTGACATGATCGACGATCTGCAGCCATCCCTCCTGCTGATTGTCGGTATTGCGGGTGGGCTCCCGTCTGATGACATCAGCTTAGGTGATGTCGTGCTGTCAACCCGCATCCTCGATTTCAGCGTTGAAGCTCGCAAGTTCGAGGATGAGACGACGTACAACGTCGGCGGCGGCCCGATTGCCAGACAGATCGCTGCAGGCGTCGCGAACCTGGTCGCTCGTGAGAATGATCTTGGCGAGTGGTGGAACGATCTTCCGCCGAAGCCGGTTGTTAGTTTTGTCCCGAGTAAGCTCTACGGGCCGAAGACGTGGCAGAAAAGCGTCCGCTCCAGCCTGCAGACGCATTATGGCAAAGACGTACCCCCGCGCAATCCTCTGTTCATGGCTGGGGCGATTGCAGCCAGTGATCGCTTAGTAAAGGATCCGGTTCTCCTGTTCCCTTGGCTCAACACTGCCCGTGGCATCCTGGCCGTCGAGATGGAGTCCGCTGGCGTACACCGTGCGACCCGAGATCGTGTCCCGATGCTCTCGATTCGCTCGCTCAGCGATGTCGTCGGTTTGAAGAGACAGGATGCTTGGACTAAATATGCGTGTTCCGCAGCCGCAGCCTTTGCTGCAGCTTACCTGAGGACAGGCCCAATTGAGGGGAAGAGTCCCAAGTCCTCTGGCGGGTCAACAGGTCGAGGTAACGATGATGAAGAGGGAGCTCAGGAGGGAGGCATTGAGGAGAGCTTTGCAAACCTCTTAGAGGTGAGGCACTTTCCAGAAACGCTCTATGTAGTCCCCGCGCTTAGCCACACACGAAAAGCAATCTGGGCTCAACTTTCGCCACCATCGTCGTTCAAGCCGGGGGACTACATTTCAAGTGCTTGGACCGTGCACGAGGACATGTTCTACAGCTTCGTCGATCCAACACGCTCGCGTCTGCGGAACGTTGTAGACGTTGGCGCTCTTGAAGAACTCGATACACAGGACTGGGCGTTTTCCAAGGATGAGAATCGGCGCCGCATGTTTGTGCAGCTCCTGAATGGTGCTCTTCGCGACGATCTTGGCGCACAGGGTGTGCGCTACTTCAAAGACCAGGATGTCTATGCTTTTCTTGGCCGGCCTGATGAACCTCCTCGCAAACTAAAGCACCAGAACTTGCAGGTACGAAGCACAGTCACAGTTGTCGCGCATTACGAGAGGCCCGGTAAGGAGGGCAAGACTTTCCGCTATCAGCGCCATAGCGCCTTTCAAGGCCGTTTCCGGCTGCTGGGAAAGCTCTGGTACCTGGAAGTCACTCCAACCTACCGTTTCACCTACAACGGCAAGGATCTTGCCTGGTACCACGAGTCTTTGTTAGCAGGGATCAAGAGGCTTGAGCGGAATCGTGCAGTGTTGAGCCAGCTTCTAGTGTGGCAGGCAACTCTTAGAGCGCCATGGAAGCGCCTCTCTTCTGCCCGACACCTTGACTTCGCCCCGCTCACCAGCCTGACTTTCCGAACTCCTATCGATGAGCGTGCATTAACCGCTCTGGATGCTCCCGTGCCGTCTTCAACTCAGGATAAAGAGGTCGACAATTGAAGCTGCACATCGTTGAAGAACCAAAGCTGGCCTTTCACCAGAACCAACAGCACATTGACATCCGTGCAGGTCTCTCGTCTTTCGGAGCGTTCGATAAGGGTAGCTCCGCTGTTCCGACCCCGATTCGGATTGGAGTGATCGGCACAACCGCTACTGTCGACGGTGTACGAGACTGGGTAGAACGGTGCAAAGATGGGGTTCCATCTGAGGAGCTCAAGCTTCAGACGCTGCGACCTGCGTTTCCAGGAATGACTCAACAGGTGTTTGGCACGTCTCTAGAGCTTTCCGACGCTCTCACCCGCACAATCACCCGGCACGAGCTATCGGCTGCTCTCCGCGCCGGAGCTCCCTTGCCCGCGCTCGTGGACATCTTTATGGATCACGCACGAGACCTTTCCAGCAAAAGCGGGCTCCACGTTTTGGTGGTTGCCCCCCCACAGGAAGTCTTCGCGCTTGGAGACGGCGCACGCGGCCCTGGCACCGATCCGCCGCTCGACGAAACACAGCAGCCGGCCCCTGAACAAGAGGATCTTCCCGGCTCTGTTCTCAATTTTCACGACCTGTTTAAGGCACAAGCGATCGATCTACAGCTTCCGTGCCAGCTGCTCCGTCCAGACACATACGGCGGTCAAGGCGTCGTGCGAGCCAAAGGCCGACGCATCCAGGACCAAGCCACTACAGCATGGAATTTCCACACGGCCCTTTACTACAAGGCCGGAGGTGTCCCTTGGCGCCTGGCTCCTCAACCAGCTCGGCTCACCACCTGCTACGTGGGTGTGAGCTTCTTCAAAGCCGTGGAAGGCGACAGACTCATGACCAGCGTCGCCCAGGTGTTTGACGAGCGCGGAGAAGGACTTATCGTTCAGGGTGGCAGTGCCAGCTATGACAAAGACGATCGCACACCTCACCTATCCGAGGATGATGCTTTTTCTCTGCTTGCCAACGGATTGGCCTCATACAGGCGTGAGCACAAGAACATGCCCGCGCGTTTAGTGATGCACAAAACGTCTTCCTTCAACGATGCTGAAAAGTCAGGGTTCCGACGAGCTGCGGACGATGAAAAGCTCGAGGTACTCGACCTTGTGACCGTGCGGAGATCAGGTGTGCGGTTGCTCCGAGCTGGTCAGTCTCCGATGGTGAGAGGAACCGCGCTGCTCTTCGACGACGCTTCAGGCATCGTGTACCTGAAGGGCACTGTTCCTTACTTCCAGGTTTATCCCGGAGCCTACATCCCTCGCGCCCTCGAATTTATCCGCGAAGATGGCGAGACAAACGCACTCGAGCTAGCGCGAGAGATCATTGGTCTGTCCAAGCTCAATTTCAACAACACACAATTCGATTCCGGCGATCCGATTACCATCCGCGCTGCACGCCGAGTTGGGGACATTCTTAAGCACGTCTCTACAGGACGAAAGGTAAATGCAAGATTTCGCTATTTCACCTGAGTTGATTTGCACATCGGGTTATGAGCGCGAAGCGGTCGTATCTACTTGATGGACGACTCACCCATGGGGTGAGTCTGAATTCGCATTTAGGTGCTATGCACTCACCACGATCAACCGTTTTGACGGCCGAGTCACCGCCACATACAGCATCTGCTGCGCCTCGAGCAGGTTGGTTTCTTCACGCCGGCGAATGTCTGGAAGGTCCACAAAGACTGAGCCGATAGTGGAGCCTTGGCTCTTGTGCACCGTCAGCGCATAGATGGACTGCAGCTGCGCCAGGCTCTGCTTAAACTCATGCAGATGCTTCCACCGCAGCCGTGAGTCGGCAGCCTCGTCAGTGATGCGGGCGATCACCTTCTGGAACTCGTTGTTGTCCGCAACCATGTGGACCGACTTCTCGTTACCGTCCGCATCTCGCAGGCAGAGCTCCCATGACGGCACCGAAGCAGTCCACTTCGGGACTCCGTGTGCCTCCTCGATCTCATGAGTGAAGGTGCCGCGCTCGATCCCGATGACCCTCGCCTCCTGGTTGTTCGCGAAAAGGAGGGTGTTGTCGAGAATGAGCGGCTGACGGAATAGGGCACTTTCGCCCGGCATGAAGGGCGTCGGGATCTGCTCCCCGTATCGCCACCGGCGGACCATCTCGTTGACCTGCGCCACGCGCTCGTTCGTCCAGGCGAGGTAACGAAAGCTGTCCGGGTCCGCCTCGAACTCATCGGAGGTGAAAGCCTTCTTCATCCAACGCTGCGCCGCAGGCCCGGGAACGAAGACGCCATGCCCGCTTTCGAGTGCTGACGTCCTGCACCAGGACAGGTCTGGTTCCCCACCCTGACTTCCACGGATTACACCGGCGGCCGCGAGGATCGGGTTACCGGCTGCTTGACGAACGATGGTCGTCAGGTGCGATCGGTTCTGAGTGCGGAAGGTCTGGCTTTCAAGCTCTCCAACAGGTGGGAGCTGGGCTGGATCACCGACAAACAGGACGAAGGCGTTAGGAAGATGGCGTTTGATGTGGCGGAACAGGTCTTCGTGGACCATGCTGCACTCGTCCACCACGACGACGTCGGCCGTGACAGGTTCGGCTCCCCGCTCCCGCTGGAAGATCAGGCGGTCGGCCTGGGGCTTGGCTTTCAGGCTGAGCACGCTGTGAATGGTGCGACAGGGCACGCCGACAATCCTGGCCTCAGCCAGCTTGCGGGCGAGCACAGTTACCGCTTTGTGGGTGGGCGCGCTCAGAATTACCTTGCGCTTGTTCGCCAGCATGTTCTTGGTCAGGCGCTGCATCAGGTAGGTCTTCCCGGTACCTGCGTGTCCAGTCAGAAGATAGAAGCTGCCCGGCTCAAAACCGGCCTCGATACTATGCAGAGCCTCCGCCTGGTCGGGCGTTAGCTCGGGATCTTCGGGGAGCTGCTGATGAACGGGGCTAGGCTTTAGCGGTGGGAAGGCGCCCGTTCTCGCTGGAGCAAAGAACGATTCCTGCGTGGTTTCTTTCTGAGCTGGGCGCTTGCGCCACCGCCTCACAATCCCGGTCAGTCCGCCGCCGCTCACGCTCAGGTTCTCCATCGTTCCGTCACTCTAGACCGAGATTGAGTTCAGCGGAAATCCGCAAGACATAACAGCATCGGATGCTGGTACCTTGCCTACGGGTGTCGTTATAGCAACAGGTGCTGTTACAACTACGGATGCTGTACAAGCATTGGTGCTGTTACAGCATCCGTTCTGACCGCTTCAGTACGAGGCCTATTGGAACAGTTCTGGTGCTCCCTGACCACGCAAAGCATCCTGCACGCGGAAGCTCGGCCAGAGAATAGGCCCATTGGTCTCTGGAAAGCTGAGCCGCCCCTCCTGCAGCCCAGTGGCTATAGAGGACAGCATCTCGTCTCGAGTCGCCGTGATCACGACGGGTTGGCACCCGATGCCATCGAGCGGCTGCAGCTTGTCCTCCCGCTCCAACCTATCAAGGATCCAGTCCCGCCACCGTGGTTCCGCCGGCAGGCCAAGGAAACTGACCAGCGTTGACCAGGCTAACGATCGCTCGTAGTTCAGCAGGAAGGTCCGGCCGGCCGTCCCGTTGGCGTGGAGCGGTTGAGAGACCGCAAGGAGGTGACGTAGAGGCTGTTTGCGGCCCTCCACGGGAAGGCTGCCCTTGTAGCAGGAGGCATCTGGTCCCATGTTGAACGGGATGCTCTTGCCTTCCGGAAAGGTAAGGGTGAAAGGGTGCTTCTCCTGGATCGCTGCGGCGATCGCCCCCACCTCGGCGTCTCCACCGAAGAGGCTGAGCAGGTGCCCCTGCCCAGCCTCCCCCATGTAGTGATCGACATGCAGCCGGATGTTTGTCTTGATGCTGGTGCTGGAGCGAGCGTACTCAAGCTGCCCCAGCCGTAGGTGCGCGTTCTGCATGGTCTTCCTCCGGTTTGTTCGCCGATTCGGTAAGGACGCGGGTTCGTCCATCTCGATACACGAGAGAGAGTTCGTTCGAGAAGCGCTCACGCTTGCGCGTGATCTCGATGCCGTCCTCCTTCTCCTGAATCGTGCTGATGTGCTTGACAGAGCGCCATCGTGCGATGTGCTGCTCTTCCCCTTGTCCGAAGACACCGTTCAGAAGACCTGCCGTACAGAGCAGGCCAACATGGCCGCCGTGAAGCGGCGTGATCGGCCGCCCGGTTGCCATCTCCTCCTTGGGCAGGAGGAAGGGAGCGACCTGCTTCCATGCAGGGGAGTGGAGGACGTCGGACTCGATCTGATCGAGAGGAAGCCCACGATAGGCAACGGCAGCCGCAGCCGTCGCAGGAATGAGGTAAGGGTCCTGCTCATCATTGAGGCTCATGTAGGGCTGGCTGTACACCAGTCGCTGCAGAGCGATGCGGTTCGCCTCCATCAAATGCCCGCGGAGTGGCTTACGCACACCGGTGAGTACGACTTGATTGAAGCGAAGTGACTCCGGATCATCGAGACGAAACAGGCGGAAGTCGGTGAAGTTGCCGGCCAGGAGAGGGATGCAGGTGGTCAGCCGGTTCTCAGGGACAACAAACAGCAGCACCCCGCCCGGGACCAGCCAACGATAGGTGTGTTCCAGAAAGAGGAACTCCATCCGTTGATTGCTGAGAGAGCCGATCTCCGAGTCGTATGGAGGGTTGAGGTAGAGCAGCGAGAACGTTTCCACCTTGGCGTGCGCGTCGAAGGCGTTCCCCTGGACGGTTGTTATGGCGGCAGCCTGAGCTGCAGCGGCACGTTCAGAATCAAGCTCGATGCCGTACCGCCGGCAGTTGAGATCACTGGTGACCAGGTGGAGTGCTTCTCCGGTTCCAACGCAGGGATCGATCGCGCTGAAGCTTTCGTTGCTATGGAGGAGCCGCCGTATACGGCGACCCTCCTCACGAGGGAGCGGGTAGTAACCGAGCTTCAGTCTGCCGGCGCTGCGCATAATGGATCCTTTCTGGTGGCGAAGTTGCGTCCGCTGTGATGAGGAGCACATAGCTCCTTCACCACGCGACCACTAAGCTGTTAAGCGGGGATGTGACGCAGGTAATAGGCTTGCTGATATCAGCATCAGGTGCTTCCAGGACACATGTTGCTCTAGGAGCAGCAGTGGACTCCAGAGCAGCTGTGGTTGTTGCAGCAACCGACCAAACCCGAGCAAGGTGCTCAGCTAATCGTAAAGAACAGACCTAAGGCCGGCCCCGCTCCAACTGGTCGATCTTCACCTCCGTGACATCGGATCCGGAACGCTAATACCCAGACCGAACAGGATCGCCTCCTAGCGGCTGCGGCATGACTCGGTTGTGGTTTCCTGCATGGTCGCCTTATGAAGTTGTTCCACATGCTGCTTGGCATCAATCAGATGCTGAAAGCCGCGCCCATTGGGAGCAAGGATCTGGCGCTCGCCTTGGATATCGAGGATGTAATAGGGAAAGTTGGCGGTGGGATGCCCGCAGTGGTGCACCTGCATTTGCGAAGGTAAGTGGACGTGAACGATGCCCTTTGAGCCGAGTTGCTTCGGACCCGGGATGCGTTCCCAGGTAGGCGGCTCAACGGGCGCGGGTGGGAGATCAAGCAGTGCAATTTGCATGGTCAGAAAAGGTCGATCTGTTTGGCTGGCAAGCTGAAACGCCGGAGTCCTCGATGTGGACGGAGCGATGGATTTGGCAGCATTCCGGGGACGTGATGTCGATAACGATGACGGACATAGCTACCTCCTGTAGCAGCGTGGGCGGCACAGGGGGTGGCCTGTGCCGCGGTCTCACTACGCCTGAGCGACAAAGAACTTGGTCGCTGGAAGCTGACGCGTAACGATGGGGGAGGAAGGGGAGACCGCGGGCGTTTTGCGCGTGGGCTCAGGGCGAATGGAGGGCATGCAGGCCTGGACCAACATGGTCTGCATGGCGTTGTGGTTGCGCCAGAAAGAGGACGAGGTACCGCGACGGGAGCGAGCAGAGATTGCCATGGGAGTTTCCTTTCGGGGTGAAGGTGCATGGGGTTGCGGCGAGTGCAGACGCACGTATGCGTCTCGCCCGGGGCGAGAGGTCGGCTGGCATAGCTGCCAGGGCTACTTGTGGGGGTGAATGGCTCTCTTGTAGCGGGGTACTTTCACACGAGAGTTGGCCTTGTAACGGCCGCGGATCAGAAACTTCTCATCGCTGTCGGTTACTCTCACGATGGGGAAGCGATCGACACCGTAGCGTTCGATCGCCTTCTCTTTGTGAAGCTCACACAGGAGTTCGTCTCCAACCCGCCATGCAGCAGGGCGCTTGCAGAGCGTGCACGTCGGCGCACTCATGGCGTACCTCCAGGCGGGACCTAGAAGCTGGGTTAGGTTGTGGGGAGTTTTGCCCCTTTGCGCAAACGGGGATTGTGCGGAGTTTTGCCCTTCTGCGCAGATGGGGCTTGTAGGAAGTTTTGCCCCTTTGCGCAAATGGGGTTTGTAGGGGGTTTTGCCCTTTTGCGCAAACGGGGATTGTGCCGAGTTTTGCCCCTTTGCGCTCCGAGGGGTGATTAGGCCGCGATGGCGCCTGCGGCCGATTGGAGATCGCGCACGAGCGCCTTCAGGACCTCAAAGGACGGGATCTTATCGATGGACTGGACCTTGTGATGGTCGAGCACACCGAAGAAGACCTGTTCCTGGAGCTCCTGAGCCAACTCACGAACACGGTCGATGCCACGGCCGAGGGTCTCCAACTGCTTGAGCACCCAGTGCTGCGCCCGGAGATGCGGGAGATCGCGCGCGTTCCTGACATTGCCGCCAGCCCTGAACACCTCGAAGTAAAGCGCATCACCCACTACAGACCGAAAGCCTTCGATCTTGGGCGTGAGCTTTGCATCGACGGGAAGCTCCGCCCCTTTCTCGCTCTCCTGCTTTCGAGTCGGAGGAAGCACTTCGCCTGTCGGCCGTCCTGCGGTTTGTGCTGCCGGTTGCGACGCCGGCTGGCTACGCTGAGGCTGCTGCTCCTTGAGGGGCACCACACCTTCCGGCAATGCCCACTTCGGAAGAGTCGGCAGAGATGCCGGCTTCCCGTATTTGTCGAGCTCGACCCACATCTCAGCGAAGTCGTAGAAGTAGCGGCCGAGCCCATAACAACTGCAAGCTCGTTTGAAGGCCTGAGCTTCCGAACGGGTCATTGCGTTCTCGTCATCAGCCCACATTTCACCGGTGCCGGTGTGGGAGCCAAGACCTTCGATCGAGACCACACAGGTCACGATTACCTTGCCGGTTTGAATCACCTTATCCCGCTTCATACGCGAGACCGGTGACAGCGTCGTGACCTCATACGTGCGAGTCCACCCGACCGGCGTAAAGATGCTGTTGAGGCGGTCCGTGTAGGCGCGCTGATCGCCATAGGGGATCACGCAGCCGCGCTTCTTATCCTGCGTTGTGTTGGTGACGCGCCAGCTGATGTCCTTCGGGTGGAAGGGCACGGCGAGTTGACGGAGCTGTTCCTGCTGCTGCGGAGAAAGAGTGCTCTGCATGATGGGAAGGTCCTTTCAGGATGGATGGGAGGTGCCGGTGGAAACAGAAAAGGCGCTCCGGAGAGCGCCTATGCGAAGAAGATGGTGAGGGGAACGTTAGAACGGAATGTCGTCGTCCGTGATGCCCTGGTCGCCATAGTCGGGCTGTTGGCCGTAGCCGCCGCCATAGCCACCGTTCGAACTGCTGTTGCCAGATGAACGTCCTGCTGACGCAGGCGCGTTCCCGTTGCCGTTCTCCTTTCCCTGGCCTCCGCCCAGTAAGGTCAGATCCTTGATCAGGATCTCCGTGCGGTACTTCTTCTGGCCGGACTCTTTGTCATCCCATGAGCGGGTCTGGATCTTGCCCTCGATCATGAGTTGCGTGCCCTTCTTCACGTAGTCGCGAACGACCTCCGCGGTGCGCTGAAAGGCAACCAGGTTGTGCCATTCCGTCTTGTCGACGTACTGACCGGACTGATCCTTTTGCCGGTCCGCGGTGGCGAACGTAAAGCTTGCGATGGTCATGCCGCCCTGTGAGGCACGAACTTCGGGATCTTTGCCGACGTTCCCGAGAAGGATGACTTTGTTGACTCCCTTTGCCATGGTGGTCCTCTCTCTTGCTGAAGTGGTGTTGCTGCTTGCTACTGCTCAAGGAGGTTGTCGGGCCGGCTCCACATGGCTGCAAAGTCATGCTCGAACGCCTCAATCTGAGGTGGACTCTGTGTGACGGACACCTGATTGTCTTGGTACCGAGCTGCTGAAACAGACCAGTTGCCGGATCCGTCGCGCAGTACCGTGCCATCGACAAGCATGGCTTTCTGGTGCATCAGGTCATCGCTACCCTTCACACGAATGTGCACGTTGGCTCGGCGGGCAAGCAGAGCAAGGACCTGGACATGCCTTCCCTGCTCTTCCTCGAACTGAGCACGGTCCCGGTAGATGGACACCTCGACGCCGCGAGCTGCGGCGCGAGCCAGAGCCAAGGCGATTGTGCGATCTGTGAACGCGTACATCGCTATTTGGATCCGTTGCTGTGCATGGTCGATCAGCGAAATGTCGACCCGCTCAAGGTCCGTGGATGGTGAGAAGTAGATCTGCTCGCTCTCGCCGGCAGCGTGCACGTTCGGCAGGCGAAGCTTTGCCTCGCCAAGAACAGAGCTGATCGTGTCGTGAGAGCCAGGAGGCAGCTGTTCGTGCTCCATCCGCAGCTCCCACGCCACCATACAAAGTAAACAGACAACGAAGAGGTTACGGAGGGTCCGCATGCCCGACTCCTACTGTTCCCGCATGAAACCCACCACGCCAAACATGGCAATGAGCATCGAGAACTGGTTCAGGAAGCTGAGTCTCTTCAGCTTGCGTTCAAGGCTCTGCTCCGGTTCTTTCTCCTCGATGCTGAACTCGATGGAGAGGCGGACCAAAAGGACAACGGTGAGGAGGATGCCGGCTACGGTAAGAGACTGGTAGTGGCCCGTGTGCGTGGTGAGGCCTGCCACAAATAGCAGCGCTCCAAGAGTCTGGAGCCGCTGGAAGAAGCGTGGATGATCAGTGTTCATGCGGTCGCCAGAGCCTCCTGTCGAACACGTGTAACCCTGAGATCCAAGAGGTGCGTGTGTTTGCACCCCACGCAGCACACGCCTTCCGTGACCTTCGTGAGCACGTCGATGAACGCTTCTGGAGGGAGCTGCTCGTCGCCGTTGCGCTTGTAGAAACGCGGTGCCGCGCCGCCTCTGAAGTCTGAGTCTTTGCCCCAAAGCTCTGTCATGAGGGTGCCGGCCCGATGGAAGAACAGGACCTCGCTCTGCATCTGCGGCCGCCGCCCTCCTGCTTCGGGAAGCCAGTGCCGGGTAATCAGGACATCGTAGGTGTGCTCGTAGCGGAACATCTGGACCCGGCACAATTCAGGCTCGATCACAATTGCGTGGACGCCATTGGGCATGAAGTTCTGTACCCGCTGCGTCCAGGGAAGCACCTCTCCGGTAGGTCCGCAGAAGCCGATGTAATGACCTAGGCTAGCCACGGCGCCACCGGCTTCCTCGCCACGCAGCGCCCAACGTTTCGCCTGATCCTGGTAGACCGGCTCAACGGTTGCGCGGCTGAAGATACCTGTCTTGCGTATCTCCAACCGCGTTGGTTCTGGGAGCGTGAGCCCCCTCGAAGCAATCTGCGCGAGTCTCTTGTCCATCGAGTCTCCTGTCGGGTTAGCGTTGACGAATGGGGAAGCCAAGGGCCTCCCGAATCATTTCCTTCGAACAGCCGGCCCAACACTTATAGAAGCGCGGGTCGGCAACGGAAATAGCAAGGTTGTCGCCGGACTTGTCATGCCCCTGCTTCTCGCAGGAGGGACAACGAGTCCACCAGTTTCCACTCGACTTGCGCTTCACCCTGACGTGCTCCAGGATCTGAAAGCCCTTTCCGGTGCCAAGGAAGGAGACGGGCTGTTCCACCTTGGGTCTGGACTGAAACTCCTCCGGGATACTGAGGCCCTCGGTAAAGGTGTCCAGCTCCTCGGCCGTCAACCGCTTGAGCTGGCGCAGGTAGGCAAACTGAGCCTGGAAGTTGGGAGCCGCATCTTCAAACCAGTACCGGTGCATGTTCGCCCGGTGGATGCCGAGCGGACCGCGGATAGCATTGCCGAACTCCCCTTCGCGCAGTTCATCCTGGCGTGGGAAGATCTCGATGCCGTCCACCTGATTCAGCGTGCCCTTGATCGGCACACCCAAACGCAGGGCCAGGTTGTAGATGTAGACTCGGCAGGTTTTCGCAGGCAGCGGCTCGTCGCAGAGGATCCAGAGATGAGCGCCGCGGCGGGACATCTCGAGCGCGGCCTCGACACCGTCCTCTTTGAGTTCCAGCTTCAGCGCTGCAAGATCGCGATGCGCCCGCGTGTAGTCTGCGTCGATCGCCACCCACTTCGACCGTTGCGTCTCCGGGTTGATCGCATACAGGCCGATGGTCTGGGCACCTGACAGATGAAGCCGCACGGTGCTTTCGTTGAGGGCTAGCCTTGTCTTGGTAGCCCTCTCCTTGGGCTGGTAGTAGTAGTAGCGATTGTTGTCCGGGTTCGGGCGGTCCGATTGCCGGGTGTAAGCGCGCCGGTTCACAAACCACGAGCAGTATTCAGCCACCAGGGCCGGGTCTGTTGCGAGGAGTTCGGGTTTTGGCCGCGGCGGAATCCACGGCGCCTGAGCTGCTGTACTCATGGTTGCTCCTTTCTGAAGTTGGGGAGGTTGTAGAACGGGCTGAAGAACTGGTCAATCCGTGGTGGTCTGCTGATCTGTTGCCCGTTTGAGGCAGGCTGCAGCCACGGCCAGCAAGATCGCGAAGACAACGGTAGCCAAGCCTAGAAAGCATGCAACCCTCTCCAGGGTGTCCAACCCATGCAGAGAGAACCGACCGGCACTTGATCGAAGACTGCTCACCGTCAGGCCGACACCAGATAGGAGCAGGAGCAGCGCGCCAACCCCAGACAGCCAGGAGGCGCTCCGCACGCGGAAGATAAGCCACGAAGGGAGGCTATAGAAGAGGATGACGACCGCGGCTGTCTCGCAGACGAAGACCGTAGCAGGCTGGTAAGAGAACATTGAGACAAGCTGCATGAACAACTCCAGAGACCACGTTGCTGAAGGGTGTAGGCCAAACGGGCGCCGGTCAAACTCGTTGTGAATGGCGATCGGTGAGCTCAAGGGAAAGGAACGGACCACCCCGTCTCAGTGAACGAGGGAGCTCCACGGCTCACTGCCAGGTGCAGACGACGGCTCCTCACCTACCCCCTTTGGGACGAGCTGCTCCCTGGCCATGCGCTCCAACGTTGTCCACTGAAGAAGGCGATAAGCCCAGACTGCTTGATCGAAGTCGATGCCATTGAGGTCATCGTCTCGATCGAATCTCAGCCACAGAAAACCCTGTGCGGCCTCGTTATAGGCGTAGATGGCTCCTGTGTTCCGGCGCCCTGGGATGCTCTGGAGGAAGAGAAGACCACCATCGGTCTCGATCAGGCGCTCTGCCCTTCCCTCGCCGGCTTTCAGAAAGGCAGCGAGGACTTCCCATCTCGACGAAGACGACGTGATCCCAGGCAGATCATGGACAGAGAACAGGAACTCGACTCGTAGCTGGCCCAACAGCTCTCTCTTGGAAAAGCGACGTTGTGTATGCATGGTTGTGGTCCTTTCGGGATGGATTTGGTCAGAGATTGAAGGTGAGAGCACGGGTTTCCTGTTGCCAGTCAGCCCCGTGCGGGTTTGCCGTTATTGCGCGATCTGCGCGTTGCTGAAAGTGGCGGAGATGGCAGCGGTTCGAACCGCCCCCTTAACGATGGTTCCCACATAGCGAGACCAGGCGCGGTCCAGCGCGGCAGAGAATACTGGGCATTCCCATCGGGCGCGCCCATCGGTCTCTTGCTGCAGGAAGCTGTCTGGATCACCAAGGAACTCTTCCGGATGCGCGAGACAAGCCTCACTCGCGATTCGTTCAAGCTCTGGAGCCCCCGCCCACATCGAAGGAAAGGCAATTGCTTCGGTGTAGTCGAGGTGCACCCGTGATCCAGCCAGGGCCGGATGCTCCACCTCGGCGTACAAGCTGCTGACGGGAGTGGCCTGATATCTCCTCTCCTGCCCAGTCATCGGCCTGGAATGGCCAGCGACCGCACGAAGTCGATTTGAATCGAGACTGACTGTCAGCGCTTCAAAGCTGCTCAGGAGCAGACGGACCAAACGCTTGGCCCGCTCTCGCTCGAAGCCCATCCCAAGCAGGTGAACGTGCGCCGGCCGGACTTCTTGCAGGAACGCGAGGACCTTCCCATGCGACATACCGGCCTTCTTCATGGGGAGTGCAGGAGACATTGTCACGCCGGCGACGTCCAGAGCGAGCTGGAAGAAGATCTCCGGTGTGAGCGCACCTGCCTGCACTGGGATAAGCAACCGCGCCCCCGTTTCAGCCAGACTTTCAAGCTGTCGCCGGTAGCGTGCTAGCAGGACGAGCGTGTGCTTCTGATCTGCAACGCGGTCGGGCACCACGACACTGAGATTGGAACCGTGCCGCTCCGCAAGCAGTTGGTAAAGGGAAAGCCGCTTGCTCCACCCCTGATGGGAGATGGGGTGAACAACTACCAGGCCTGCGGCTGTAAGGGCGACCTCGGAGAACGCCCCGCTATCGGCAAAGAGAGGAAGCTCGGACCGTTGCAGTT
The DNA here is from genome assembly GCA_964248405.1 of uncultured Bryobacteraceae bacterium. Taxonomy (GTDB): domain Bacteria; phylum Acidobacteriota; class Terriglobia; order Bryobacterales; family Bryobacteraceae; genus Bog-105. The sequence goes on along the minus strand of CAXTYH010000019.1, from coordinate 37,636 downwards.
CCGCAATCGCTTCTCCCCGCACGTGCCCAGCCGAGAAGCCTATTGGAATGCGCGCAAGAGAAAAGCCCCGGATCTCGCGAGCCTCATTCACTCCAGAGGCAAACACGAGAACACGGGGCGGAAGTTGCGCACGGCCCACGTCGAAGAGAGTGGGGTGCATAGTTTTCCTTGTAAATTGGAGATCTGGTCAGTCGTCGCGTCGAACCACGCCGTATAGGGGCACCCGACCCTTCATCACAAACGAAGGTTTCTGACAGCCTGTTGGTTCAACTTCCGAGAACGGCGTTTGTCATTGCTAATGCCACGTGGATCAGTTCTGGGATGTCTGGGGCTTCGAGCAGCTCGACCTGCATTGCAAGTCGAGCCACTCGTGTGAGTCCACTCGTCATCGAGTCTGTGCTGGGCACTTAAAGCGACCAGCCTCCGTCGATCACCGTTGCGGCCCCGGTGACGAAACCTCCAAGGTCTGACGCCATCCACAGCACGGCCTCCGCAATCTCCTCGGGTTTCCCGAGCCGTCCGACTGGCTCCAGATCAATTGCCTTCTGGATATCACCGCCAGTGAATCGATCCATCATGGGCGTTTCTATGTTTCCGGGCAGTACCGCGTTGACGCGGATGTTTTGCTTGACATAGTCAAGCGCTGCCGAGCGTGTCAGGCCAATGATCGCGTGTTTGGATGCGGTGTAGGCAGCGCCACCGGCCACCCCGCATATGCCCGCGCCCGAGGAGGTGTTCACGATCACACCGCCACCCTGCTTCACCATCTGCGCCAGCTCATGCTTCATGCAGACAAAGGTGCCACGCAGGTTGATGTTGAGGATGCGGTCCCATTCGGACAGTTCAACCTCGTGGACTGGAGCGTCTTTGTTCTCCACCCCGGCGTTGTTGAATGCGACATCGAGGCCACCGAATCGGTCAATCACCTGCTTCACTGCGTCTTCGACCTGCTCCGGCGAAGACACGTCACAAGGGATGCTCAATACCTCGGCACCTGCCTGTTCAACGGAAGCCTGGACTGCCTTGAGGGCATCTGCCGAGCGGTCCAGGATCGCGACACGCGCACCCTCTGCGGCAAACGCGAGTGCCGCGGCCCGGCCAATACCGCTGGCAGCTCCGGTGATGAACACTACTCTGTCTGTAAATCGGTCATTCCTTGGCATGGTGCTTTTCTCCTCAGCTTGTTGCGCCGCTACCGGCTGTACTGTTGATCGCTCACGTGCTCCATCCACTCGACGACCTTCCCGTCCTTTTTTTCCTGCACGGCGATGTGCGTCATGGCTGTTGTCGGAGTGGCTCCGTGCCAATGCTTCTCTTCGGGCGCAAACCACACAACATCCCCCGGGAAGATCGGCTCCACGGGTCCGCCCTCTCGCTGCGCCCACCCTGCTCCGGCCGTAACGATCAACGTCTGGCCAAGCGGGTGGGTATGCCAGGCGGTGCGTGCTCCCGGCTCAAACGTCACGCTTGCCCCGGCAACAAACGCGGGGTCGGGTGCGGTGAACAGTGGGTCGATGCGTACTGTCCCGGTGAACCAATCGGCCGGTCCCTTCCCGGAAGGTTGCGAACCTGCTTTTTTGATCTCCAATGTCGTCTCCTGGCTCTTTTGTCCCAGGCGGCAAGCCGATGATTGCCGCCTGACTCTCACCTCTATTCGAGTCCGGACGGGCCCTATCGGAGGCTCCTGAAATGAGCATGCGGTAGTGAATACAATTCACAAATGCTCCCAAAAGACCTGAGCGCCCTCACAACCTTCCTGGCGGTCGCGGAAGAACGCAGTTTCACGCGGGCCGCAAAGCGCCAGGGGGTCTCTCCCTCAGCAGTAAGTCACGCGATGCGGGCGCTGGAAGAGGAGTTGGGCGTACGCCTGCTTGCGCGAACGACGAGAAGCGTAGCACTTACGGAGGCCGGGACGGAGCTCGTTGGACGACTGAAGCCCGCCCTAATCGAGGTAACGGAGGCCCTGGATAACATCGCAGGACAGCGCACACGGCTTGGTGGCCGGGTACGCCTTCTTGTTCCGCGCCTTGCCGTACCAGTCCTTGCGCCTAAACTGAGCGTGCTCCACAGCAAGTACCCGGATGTAGTGCTCGACGTGACCACGGACGACAGTCAGCGAGACATCGTTGCTGACGGCTTCGACGCTGGTATCCACTTCGGGGAGTACATCGACAAAGACATGATCGCTGTTCGTGTCTCGCCCGACCAACGCCCCGCTATCGTAGGCTCGCCCAAGTATTTCCAGTCGCATGCCAAGCCGAAAGAACCACGCGAGCTGCTGCAGCATGCCTGCATCAACTTCCGGCACGGTACCGGTCTCTACCGCTGGGAGTTTGAGAAGGGCATAAAGGAGCTTTCCGTCAGAGTCCATGGACCCTTGATCGTCGATGATCTCGGGCTGGTTCTGAGAGCGGCTCTCGATGGGATCGGCCTTGCCTTCGTGGCTGAATCAGATGTGCCGGAGCACCTCGCCGAAGGAACGCTTCTCCGAGTGCTTCAGGACTGGTGTCAGCCATACCCCGGCTTCTTTCTTTACTATCCGAGCCGACGCCAGCAAACGCCCGCTTTGGCGGCGTTGGTCAGCACTCTACGCATATGACACAAAGAGCTTAGGTTAGGCCCGGTATGTCGCATTATGGAAAGAACGCAGCTCCGGGAGCAAGCCCGACAGATTCCTCTATTACGGAAATAGAAACCTCTGTCGAGCTTCCCACTGTTCTTCAAACCATTCCAGACCGTAGCGAGCCTTCGCGTCCACAACAGCAGGACCAGCCACGAAGTACTCCTCGCGGGTTGGATAGATGGGACCTACTCGCTGCAGGTAGAGGTAGCTGATGCCCCGTTTATGCTCCAGATCGGCGCCCAACTGGTCCGCCTTCTTCTGCAGCAGGTTGATCGCCTCCAGCTTTGAAACCTCTCCGGAGTAGTGCTCGACAGCGCGAAGAGCCGGGCCTTTCCGCTCCATCCGGATCTGCCCGTCAGCATCCTTCTTCGCCCCGTAGATGCGCCGAACCCGATACACCCGCCACAACTGCTGGGCAAGCTTCTCCTCGAAGGCAGCAATCGCCCAGACGTTCCCGCTCTGGTCGGCGTATTCGTAAAGAGACTGCTTTCTTGTACAGCGTGCCCCGTGGATTCAGAGTTAGACTGACCAACTCAAGCTCGAGAGCCTGAGCCACCTGGACGGGATGGCGCTTGTGGCGCCGAAGAGCGTCCGGTCCAAGCTGATTGAAGGGACAGTAGACGCAGGCGCTCTTCTCCCACACAACGCCCAGCTTAGAGAGGAGGTAGTCCAAACACATCTGACGGGTCCAGCCCCACTCAATGAGGGGGTAAAAGCCGATGCGGTTGGGGCGATCGTAGCTGGATGCACGATGTGCGCGGCCCGGCTCCTCAGAGCTGAAGCCAAAAGCCACTCGATCCGCCATTGCTTGTTCGCTCTTTGCCACCCGCTTCGGCTCATCCAGACTGTAACCAAAGGCGTGCTTCGCGGGGACCTGAAAGCGCTCCCGCAACCATGTCTCAATGACGAAAGCCTTGAACTTAAGAGAGCAGCGATGCTCACCACCGAACTGGGGAACCGTTCCTGCGGCACGGAGTTCGTCCGAAAGCTTGTAGGCGCCATCCATATGCATGCCGGTCGGCGTTCGACTGTCCGAGAGGACAACGATGCCCTCCTTCTCAAGATGGCCACGACGAGCGACTTCCACGAAGCGGACATGGTGTTTCCGCAAGAGCGGAAGGATGTGCTCTTCACAGCGCACACGAGTGTCGTCGTACTCATCACCCGTCTGCGCTGTTAGCACCAGCAACTCGTCTAGAGCGCACGGCCGCGTCACAGGTTCCAGAAGCCAGCGGAGCAGAATAGCCGTCGATTCAACGCCCATTCCCCAAGACAGGATCGTGTGCATGTTGTCTCCAGAAAGAGAGCCCGGCCCCGGGCCGGGCTCCTTGGTTGCGCAGCCTCAAGCTGCTGTGTGAGTAGCGTCGGCCTGGACGTGTGGTGACCATCGCCGGCCTGCCGGGGACAAGGAGCTGCGGTCGAGCTGCGTACGCAGCCATCGAGAAAGCGTCCAGCGAAGGCCGGACTCGACCTCCATGCCCAGAGCCCGAGCAAGTGAAAGCATTGTGTCGAGGGGGACGGCCGCTCTGTTGAGGTCACGTACAGGACGCCAGCCCCGGTACGCTTTCCGGTACACAACACCGTTCCAGATCCGCGCTTGTGTTGGGTCGCAATGCCGGTACCCACTCACCGCACAAGGCAACGTCTGGCCTGGACTGCTCCGAAGCGAAGCACTGCGGTGCCAGCCTGAAGTGACGGTGAACAGAGCCGGCAAGCCAAGGCAGCGCCACTCCATGACTGTGGGCAAGGCCGTTGCCATTTGGAAAGCCATGCACGCTCGCGCCCAGGTAGCAGGTACGAATGCGTCACGATCAACCAACATAAAGCGCTCGTCGAGCTCGTCTTGCCGGCACACAGGAACGACCTCAGAACCGATGGCACTGAGCAACAGGCTGATGGAGGCAACAGAAAAGGAGCCGAGGAAGGCTCCTTTGGGGGTGTCGATGATGCCGTGCTCAAAAGTCTTGAGGACGGCTATACGGGTTTTCGCAAGACGCATGTTGGCTCCTTCGCAAGCAAGGTTGGCCACGGATCCGCGCGTTTACACGGAGCCAATTGGCTGGTTGGCTCCGTGGATCGCAGGAATTTCCTGCATCCGTTACGTTCGTTGCGTAGTTGCTGCTTGAGCCCGTTCCCGCCGACGCTTCGCTATCAGCGCCCGCATCGGAGCAGGAAAATCGTGGAAGAGATGGCCTCGCCCCGTGCACTCGGCACATCGACGCACGACGCCATTCTGCGGAGACATGCCTGTTCCGAAGCAAGTCACACAGCCCTTCATTCCACCTTTGCCGCCGCAATCGGCACACTTGCTTTTGGTCCTGCCTCTGACGTCTAGGCAGGCGCACGCCAGCGGTTTTGGAGAAGCATTGATCTCTGTAATCCTTCGTGTCGTCAGCATGATGGTGTCTCCCGCGTAATCGTCTGAGGCCGTCGGCGATGAGCAGAACAAAACGTAGACCGAACTTGGTATTCCGTCCAACTCGTAAGCCGACAGCCAGGCGGGCGCCGGACCGCAGCGACACCTACGGTCCGAGCGTCTTTCGCAAACGGCCCCAGAAGCCCATGGCCTCCTGCGCCGTATTGGCTGGACACAGGATCGCGAGCTCCTGCGGCACGTCCATTTCTTCTGGTGGCAACTCCTGATCAGCAGCCGCCTCAGCTTGGCTGGGTTCCTCCGTCCAGCTCGGTTCTTGAGGACGCAGAACACCGTAAGTGGGAGCTTCCCCTGTCTCTTTAGCAACCAGCTCGCAGAACGTACGCCATGCTCTGACCATGGTTGCAGGTGAACGATCGCCTTCTTCGGGCTGCGCAAGCCAGGTACTGGGGACCCACAGCTTTTCGAGGACGACCTGGATCTCCCGCGCTCGGCGCTCGAAAGAGGATCTGGAGTGCCCCCTCAATTGTTCGGTAATGAGACCAGCAAGGCCCAGCATCTCGTAGTTCAGACTTGGGAACACCAGCAGGGTCTCCCATTCATCCGGTTCGTCCAGTACCCACCAATTCACAGCACATTGGAACTTCAGGAAGCCTTCGAGAAGACTGGCTGCACGAGCGCCTTCCGTACCAGCGCCGACAGTGAGCGCATTGAATTCTTCCTGAGGTGGATCAAATGGTGGGTAAGGATCCTCGCAGCAGCACATCTCTAGAACGCGGCGAAGGGCAGCACCTCGATCTGTTTCAACGAACACGGTGTCCTCTCCACGACCACGCAGGTCGTAGAAGCGCGTGCAGTCCGAATCGATATAGAGATACCTCCGTTTGTCACGATGCTTGTACTGCTGGATCGTGCGGACCTCCCCCATGTGCATGAAAGCGCCGAGAAAGCTGGGCGGCACAGCCTTCTCTAGTGGCGTCCAGTTCAGTACTCTTGCAGGCTTTGGTTCTCCCATGTGTCTCCTTTGCTCCAACGAATATGGTGGCCTTGGCACATCACTTCTGCTGTGAACGCACCCTAAGGTCAGCTTCCGTTTCAGTCAAAGCGTTACTCGGGTTTGGCAAATAGACTGAGTTGCGCCACGTCTGACGACGAAGCAGCAGGTGCATTCACGATCTGGACGAGTGAGCGGCCGGACTTCATCGTGAACCCAATCTCCGCCTCAAGTGCCGAGATCTGATCGAACGCCTCACGGTCATGCTGGTGAATCATGCGCACGTCATGGTCCGTAGCGAAGATGCAAACCCGACAGGAGAAGCGCCGGAGGTAGCCGCCTTCGGTCCCGTCGCAGTGGTACTCGGGAACATATACCGGGTGCAATGGAACACCGTTTTGCCAGTGCCATGTGAGCACCTGCTCGGTCGTTTCCTCGAAGATGGGCAGCCAGTTGTACACCGTGCGGCCGTTCTTGCTCAGTTCCCTATCGTGCTTCCAGGGGATCTGACGTGCACGCTGGGGGGACTCTTCGGCTCGCATTCCCATGCAGTTGATGACTACCTTCTCCGGAATCGTGCGAAGGAACTTCTGGATGGGACCGCGCTTCAGATCGCTGGTGCATTGCCGGAATTGCGCGGACGGAAACATCCTCCGCCGACGCACCATCTCCAGGTAGGTCTTCTTCGGGTTGCGGACAACGGTAAGGGGAAGGTCAAAGCGGGCTGCAATTTCGCGACACCAGTCCACCGCCGGGACTGGCTTGACATGCTCGAAACCCGTGTCGGCCATCACTGCATACGTCTTCAGGTTGGGGTACTTCTCACGCACAAGGCCGAGCATCCGCGTGCTGTCTTTGCCACCACTCAGGTTCAGAAGCAGCGCTGTGGAGGGTGATAACGTTTCGAGTGGAGAGTCACTGTGCATGGTTGTCGACCTCTTCTGGTGGGTATATTTCGCCACGCAGAAGCGCAGCCCGGGGCCTCGGCGATTTGAGGCTCATTCCAAGGGGTAGTCAGCGATAAGTGCCGTCGCAACCTAGGTTTGCAGCGCCGTAGTCAAGGGGGCGTCAAGCCGTACGGAAGGCGCTGTCAATCGTTTTGCAACACCTGCCGTCAAGGCTCCGTCAAGAAACCCGAGACCCCATGAAGTTGCTTCACAGGCAGAGAAAAGGCCCTTCATAAAGAGGGCCTCTTCATCTCTATAAGGTCGGTCTGGCTAATTCCTGAGCGGAACGGAGATGTCGAAAGCCTCACTCAACGTGAACGTTTCTCTCATAGCCCCAAACGCGAAAAGGCAGAGCACCGAGAACTTAAGCGCCTGGAATTTGCGAGAAGAAGCGAAGCACATCGGGATACCCGGCTTCCCAAACTCACGAGAGAGGCTGAATACCTGATCCACTGTGGCGGTCAGGTACAGGATCATATCGACTCCTCCTTCGTCACGAATCACCTTCTGAATCTCCTGGTAGCGAGCTGAGGACTTCAGAGTTCGTTCATATTCAATGGCGATTCGGTAGGGCTCCCCCCCCAAATTGAGTTCCGCAACAGCGTCATATTCTTTCGCCAGAGGCGAACCGATCACATAATTCAATGACGTGAGTTCACGCTCCCACTTCCACTTCAGCAGCTTGCCGGTGTCGATGAGCGCCCTTCTGATTTCATTCAGCTCCAGGAAATGGGGCGCCTGAACAACCGAAGGAAGATTTTGTGAGGACGAAGTGATGGTTAAAAGGCCCTCCCCATAACTCTCTAATACGCCCAGCCCGAGACGACTGATCGTGTAGACCCTTCCGAGAAACGGCGGTACAGCTCCAAGCGTGCGAATGAGACCAGCATCCACAAAGCGTTTAATCCGCCAATGGAAGCAGCGCGGGTTGTGCTCTCGCCCGGCTTCGATTTGGATTCTGAGAAGCTGCTCGTGGCTGATAAACGTGGCGTTGCGCACGGTGACCAACAAGGGTAGATCCCGCTGGAGGTTCATCTTCAGCGAACCACGGCGCTCCTCCTGTTCCTCCATTGCGATCTGGTACATGCTCAATTCTTGGCTAGTTCCCATGTCCCCCCCGTCCACTCTGCAACCCAAGTGCCGGCCCCTGTTGTGATCGAACCTGTGACAGGGACCAGAATGAGGGACTCCTGCCTCCCTCGAAATTCGCTCGCCGACAAGAGCCGCACCCCTTCGGATCGCCAGCCCCGATCGAATGCAATTCGACCGACCTCCTCACTTCTGGCACAGAACAGAACCGCAGTCGGCCAGACGTTTCTTCCGGTCCGGCGCGAGATGAGGAGTCTATTTTGTGATCCTCTCTGCTCTATACCCGGTGATTCGTAATTGCCCGGTAGGAGTGCTGCTGGATCGAGGCGCTGCTTTAAGCATGTCCCGACGTTGAATCTCACAAGGCCGATTTGGAGCCAATTACGCCTTTCCCTTGATCCAGAACGAAAGCCTGTCGTGTTGAAAATCGCCGCACCGTTTGTGAATCGAGAGGCTGAGGAAAGATCTGCCCCTGGACGAAACCACCAGATCGTACCGAAGCTTGCGCAGTAGATCGTCACGCTTGCACCGCCGGTATAGCCCTCTTCCGCTCCTGCTCAAGGGTGGTGTGCGCCCTATTTACCTGCGACCGAAGGTTGTTGATCTTCTGTTCCTTGGCGACCAGCTGCGCCTTCAGGCGCTTGATCTCATCTGCTTCTGAAAGGATCGGGTCCGTCTCCGTATTTTGTCCCGCGTCCGGTGTGTTCGCATTTGACTCGGGCTGCACCCGTGTTTGAGGAGTGGTGCGAGCGCCCGCTGACTGCTGGTCCGCTACCTTTGCCGCAGCAGTGTTCTCGCCCTTGGTGGACCGCTTCTGTTCCGCTGCCTCCTGAGCGACACGCTGCTGAGACTGTTCGTCCCACTTCGCGTTGTACAGATCCGCGAGCTGATTGTGCTTGGCAATGGCCTCTAAGGCCTTGGCTCGGGACGCAGTGTGGCTGTTGTACAGTTGCGCCACGATCGCGGAGCTGATCCGCAACCGGTCTTCTGATCGGCGGTGTTGCCAGAAGTTCCCAGCCATGCTGAGCGTGAACCCGGCCATGAGGACCACGTCAGCCCACCAAAGGACGTTCTGTACGGTCTCCTCGATCGCTGCCAACCGTACTGACTCGAAGGCCGCTCCGTAGTCTTTGTCCTGCGGATTGACGGCATGGAATGCCTTCTCGACGGCGCTTGTGGTGTCGGCTGGTGCACCTGCCTTGGCGGCTGGATCGTATGAGGACCGGGGTCGCGCCGTCGCGAGCGGCATGGTGCTCTGCTGAGAGAATGCTGTGGCCGCTGGTGAAGCCAGAGCCAGAGCCAGAATCAGTTTGCCTCCTGCTGTCATTTCTTCTTTCCTCTCCGGTTCCGCGCTTCTTCGAGCTCCAGGTTGGGGAATCTGAGGTGGAGGCCCTTCGATCCCTGCCGCAGACTGGTGTACTTCGGATACAGATTCTCGGCAACTCCAGGAAGCCACTGCTGGCTCGGTCGGCGAATATGGACGTGCTTGTGCAGAACTCCGCGCAACCGATCCGGGAAGAGCATCTCCATTTGCCCAGTCGGCATACGCTTGATGTGTTCGTCCTGGGCCAGGGTGTCCTTCACCTCGGTCTGGCTACCCTGCTCCTCTTCCTTGTAGCTAGCCTGAAAAAGTCCGCTCTTTCGAATGCGCATGCTGCGCCGCATCTGACGAATCTTCGAGGACGCCTTCAGGAAGTCCTGCGCCGTTTCTTCGTCCTTAATCCGCAGCATGAACGTGGTATTTGGGGCGCTCGCGACGTCGTTCCGAAACCCTCGGCCTACCTGCAAAAGCTGGGGAGCGCTTTGCAGAGCGAAGAGGAATGCGACATTGGCGCCGCGGGCTGTGACGAGGATGCGCGCGAAGTTCTCATAGGCGAACGGCGAGAACTCATCCATGATGACGCTCACGAATGGCTGCTCCAGGTTCCGCTTGGCGTCTTCGTACCGCCTTCCGATCATGAGCTGAAGGTTCTGCAGGAGCATGCGACCGAGCGCCGTCACCGCCCGCTCGTTGACGTTCACGTTCAGGGAGACGTACAGAATCAGCTTTTGCTCGATGACATCTTCCAACGAAAGGAGTTCGTCGTAAGGCCCGGTGATCAACGAGATGTCGTCGGCCATGAACGTCATCAGGTTATTGATCAGACCCTGGATCTTCGCTACCCGCTCCCTGTCACCGAACGATTCGAGGAGGTTGCGGATGCTCATATCGAGGGTGAGCCGTTGCTGCTGCGTGATGGAGTTGGGGGCCTCCGTGTTCTTGATGGCGGCCGCAATCTGCTCTTTCAGAACGTCCTGGTCGTACGCGGCTACGAGGACGTCGTGGAAGTTGAATCGACTCCCTGTGTAGTGCAGGATGCGAGCGATGTTCTCGAGATAGACACGCTGGTGCCCCTCGAAGAAGTCCTTCTCCATCTTGAAGCTCTCGAAGATGAAGCTGACGTGCTGTTCGTAGTTGCCATCGGGCGACCAGAACGGGTTGTAGTTAACCGATATGTCGGGGCGCATGGGATTGATCACCCGCAGATCGCCAGTCCGTCCTGCAGCTTCCATGGCAGGAATAAGCCGTTCAAAGAGGTCCCATTCGCCTTTGCCGTCGATGAAGATGATGGGGGCGCCACTTGCGATGTCCTGCTCAGTGATCGACTGAATAAGCGTCGTCTTGCCTGCACCCGTCATACCGAAGCAGTTGGCCTGGTATGTGCGCGTGTCGTGAGACCAGAACTGCGGCTCTCCGTGGATGTCATGCCCGAGGAGCACAGCACCGTCTTTCCTTGCCTGCTCAACCTGCTCGCTGACGGTCTGCTGTGAAATGGACGGCACGGGCCGCGGCCAGGCCTCTTCGAGCTTCACTCGCTTGGTCGCCTGATACCTCACCCACTCGTACAGGAAGACGCCGGCAAGCAACGGGTACAGCCCAAGCTCCAACAGTTGGTTTGCGCGAAGGTGCAAACGGCTATAGGCAACGTAGAAGACGAGGCCGAAGATGGCGAGGAGGAGAAACACCGCCACAAGCGTGGCGTCGGCCGCATCGTTTCTGGGACGGTTCTGGTTCTGATTAGGGGGCATGTCGACCTCACTTATGCAGGGTGAAAAACAAGAAAGCCGCGATTGCAAGCAGGAAGAGCACACCGCCGACCACAAAGAGTGGGTGGAGGCGTCGCTCCCCTTTTGCATCTCGCTGGTCGACTGGATCGAGGACGGGAGTCATCAGCATCTCGAGGAAGCTGGTTTCATTGCCCGCCCTATACGCTAAGAGGAGGCGCTTGCGCGCCTCCTCCGGTTTGAGAACTGTCGCTTCTGGCATCAGAGCACCGCTGTTGCATCCACCTGGTGGTTCAGGTCGTTGGCGAAGACGAATCGGTAGATCTGGGGTTTGTCTTCCGTTTGCTTGAAGCAGAGCACCCCTTCGACGCTCTGACCAGGATTCACGTCTCGGCTGGAGAGCCGGGTCTCACGTACTGGCACTGCTGTCATACTGCCGGTTCCAATCTCAGTCAATTTCTGGGAGGAGAGCTGCTTTCCCTTGAGCGCACTGATCACGATCCCTGGCGAGGTGGGCACGAAGGTAACGACGGCCGGGTCGCTCAGACGATAGGGATGCTGCCCTGGATTCGAGACGACGTAGCGGATGTAAAGGGCATCTTTGTCGCGAACGATCTCGGAGATGCGCACATTCACGTGGTCCTTGGCGTCCTTTACACCGCGGCTGTTCACGGGCGCACTCTGCAACATCGTTTGCGCGATGAGAGCGTCGGCCGCTTTCTGGATCTCGGTTTCGTCGACCCGGATTTGCGCTTCAGCTTGCTTGGGTGCGAGAGAGCGGTTCTCAGTCTGATCAATAACGAAGGCTGCCGTAGCCACCTCGGCAGGCGCGAGGATCTCGTAGCTCGATTGGCCGTGCTCCGTCCAGATGAAAAGGTTGGTCGACTGGCCCTGCCGAAGGGGCTTTAACGCGACAGTGTTGCCGTGCCACTCAATCCGGAAGTCCTCACTCCCAATTGCCGCGTTTGTGATGGGCTCCGGCATCTCGATCAGGCTGATGTGATTGAGGGCCGTTGCAACTCTGGTCACTGTGTTTGGGTTGATGCGCTGATGCGTAATGGTCTGAGCACGGACAACGCCACACGCCGCGAGTAACGCCAATGCCATCCTGATCTTCATACTTACTCCCCGGGGCTTGAGGGAGAGGTCTGTTGACCCCTCCCTTTCAAGCGTTGGTACAGCTCATAGGTAAACGACGAAGTGCCGTTCTGTGTGAACAGAAGCACGATCGCCAAGTGATCTCACGTAAGTCACCACGTCAGGCATGACCTTCATGAGTGTGTCGTGCGAGGCAGCGTTTGGATCACGCCTCACCTCTTCCAACGCTGTCTTGTACTGGCAGATCGTCGGTTCGAGGTCGTCGGCTTTTCTGACCCAATGCTTTCCCGTACGGAGGCTATCCAGGAGCGTGTAACCAGGCATCGCGAAGACGGCGAACCGATGTCCCCTCGACGTGATTTTGAAGCGCACCTGAGATCGTGTTGAGAATGTATCCGCCAGCCACTGAGAGATAGAGCGCATGTGTTTCTCCGTTTCTCCATGCCCGGCGTTCCCCGTTAGGGAGGGACGCCAAGCACGGATGCTTGTAGTTCCCTCCCTAGTCGGAAGGTCTGAGTTGTACCCATCACGAGCACGCGATGGATGTATGCCCGCTGCTAGAGCGAGGTGTAGACCGTACGTTCCTCGGGATTCTGAGGAGGTGGTTCAACGAGCGTTGAGACATACTTTGCGACCCGCATGTCCAGTTCGTGTAGCTCGCGCTTGCTGAGCCTGCGTGCCTGTTTGTCTGTAACGCTCCATTGATAGGTGTAGGAGTTCGGGTCTCGCTTCAGCTCAATCCGAACCTTAGTTTTCGCAGATCCGGCATTTGCCCGTTCCACGCGCCAGTAAAGAAATCGCATTCTCACTCCTTCTCTATCCACGCTGGCGCCTCCCTAAGGGGAAGGACGCCAAGCGTGAAGCTTGTAGATCCCTCCCTTGCGGAAGGCTGGGTTTCCACTTCGAGCTTCTGAAGTGGGCCGAACTACTGCTGCTGTGTGTAGACCAGGGCTCCTTTCTGGTCAACACGGAAGATGAAGCGTGATTCGACACCGCGGGTGAAAAAGAAAGCTCCGTCGCGAACGATGACGGCTCCCTCTTTGTCTTTCACCTGAACCGTTGACCTCTTACCACTGGTCCGGTCCGCGATAGCGTTTACTACTTCCTGGGGAAACGCATGGAACAGAATCGATCCCATTCCACGTCCTTTGGAGACGATCGTGTGGAGAGCGGCACACCATGCTTCGCGGTTTTCTCGCTTGCCCTGACCCCAATAGCCGATGATGGCCTGGAGGGAGCGCGCTTGATCTCGCGTTGCATCCTCAGCACGACGGAAGCTGGCGCTTGCTTTTGCAAACTCGCGCTTCGCAAACTTGATGGTGTTCGGGTCTTTGGACTGAATTGCACCCTTGACCTTCTCTCGTGCTGCGTCCAGTAGCTGCTTCTCTTTGCTGAATGTCGCCTGAATCACTCCGTGTCCAGCTGCGTACACGGTGTTGACCAGACGCGCTTCGGCAAACATGGCTTCCGTGATGTTGTCGCCCGTGATCAGACCTCGGAACTGCTCGATCGGAAAAGGCTTGTCCAACAGGTCCGCGATATCCTTGCGAAGCTGGTTGTAGAGCCGGCCGATACGATCAGACGATTTGACCTCGATGCTCAACGGAAGCTCAGAGACCGTCTTGGCATTCTTGAGAGAAAGCCAGGGTGCGGCTCCGACTTCCGCACGGATCGCCTGCAACTTGGTGCGATCGGCACGTACGTTGTGCTTGAGCGAATCAATCTCGTTTTGCAGTTCTGCCACGAGTTCATAGAGCAAATCGTGACGGTCAGCTGCAACGCAGGAGCTCATCAGGTCCGTGATGACCCCGATCTGGTTACCCCGGGACTTCAGGGCAACAAATTCAAGGTTGAACCATGGCGACTTGGACCGTTCATGCTTGGTCTTCACCACCTTGTGAGTTTTGGTGAGTGCGAAGCGATCAGCCACAAAAAGTGGAAACCGTTCGCTCTCGATCGCACACACCCAGTCGAAGTCAAAATCACCGCCGTTTAGCTTGGCGGTCTCCGAATGAAGCGTGTACGTCCCTTTGAGAGTGAGTTGCTCTGCTACAACGGTGCGTGCGTGCTCAATCTGCAAGCTTTCGGAAGCGGCGAGCAAGGTAGCAGTCTCTTCTGCGTGGAGGTGGACCATGGGAAGCAGGTCCTCCTTCATGCGCACTGGGTAGCGCACGCAAAGGCTCCGATCAGAAGAGCTGGAAGTGATGGCACGGTCCCTTGGCATCCAATCCGCCGCGGAGCGCACTTTGCCGTTATCGAGATAGAGAACACCGTCATCTGCAAGCGCAAACGCAGGCAGATCGAGGCCTCCTCCCGTCATCAGCTTGTAAGCCCAACGTGCCAACAGACGATCCAGTTGACGATGGATGTAGGGATGCCGGGTAAGCTCCCCACTGCCGTCAGCCAACAGTGTCGCTTCGATGATCCTCTGGAGTTCTTCGCCCTCAGGATCGTCGTTCCGGACAGAGCACCCAATCATGTCGACAAGCGCCTGATGGTTGCGTTCTGCCCAAGCTGTTTTGAGCGCTTCGATCTTTTCACGCGCCTGCGGCACAATCTCCGTAGCGATTGCGGCTTCAGGGGCGTGTTGCAGAACCGTGTAGCTCGATTCGAACGTAAGCGGCCGAGAGATCTCCCGGATGCCTATGATGACCGGACCACGATAGGACTGCACCTCTGTTCCGAAGAAGCTCTTGAGGGCTGAGCTCTTCTTAGGAGAGGGTTTGATCGAGCTCTCAGGCACGATGATGTCGCAACCGAGAGCATCGGCTACGTCATCGCTCATCACCTTGAAACTACCTTTGGCCTGGGTGTCTCCGAACGCCAAACGGAACTGGTAGAAGTATCCGTCCGGCTGCTGCAGTTTCTGGAAGAGGCTTTTCCTGATCCATCCACGGCAGTCGTTGGTACCCAGCTTGAGGTCTTCGACGACGAACACTGTCTTATCGGCTTCTTGGTGAACAACCTTGAGGTTGGATACCAGGATGCCGAAATAGGTGATTGCCGCTTCAGGCCACATTGCAAACCGCTTTGCGAGGGCAGGCTCATGCGCGGCATCGCAAAAGTAGTATTTGCCATTCTTGGCGGAACCAGATGCTCCAACCATCTTGTAGTGCACGCCGTTATGACGAACACCTGTGAGAGTGCGTGCAACCGCAGACTCCTCATGATCTTCGAGAATCTCCGTGGGAACACTGACGATGGCGATCTTGGCGTTGGGGTACATCGCACCGAGAAGCGTGTTCGCTGTCGTCGCATCCTGGCCTACGCCGGGGATCCGCTCGACAATGCTTCCGTCCTTCTGCACATCCAACATCACGATTACGTTTCCTTCCATCTTGTGCATAGCGAGTCTCCTTGTGTTTGTTGTTGCGGCACGAAGAGACCACCAAAGCTAGAGAGGGACCGCGTCTCCGGCTTTGCCTGGTCTTTGTCGGCCTGTTAAAGGGGACTGACCAGGCATGAAGCAGCCGGATCAGCGGAACAAATCCTTGCGAGTAAGGCCCGCAAGGTGGCTCAGAAAACCGTTCGGTAGCAAAGCGCTAGACGATACGATTTTTCTGAACTTGTCCGCTGATGACGCCTACGGTTTTCCGAAAGGCTGCTTTGTCACCGCGATGGATCCGTTACTGAAGTCGGGCTTAACCTTCCACGCCTCGACCGAGAAATAAGGCTGATCCAGCTTCAGCGAGTTGAGCTGTGCTTCAGGCTCTGTCGCGAACTCTTTTACAAGCGTGATGCCTTCTTTGTTGATCTCTCCTGCGAAGAACCGGACCGGCGAGTGCCCTTCATCAGAATTCGACGGTCGACCTCGACGCTTACGTCCGTTCGGCTCGGCTGCTGTTGTGTTGTCTGTCCCTGTGCTCACTGATTGCCTCCCTGTTGAGAATCTTCTTCAGAACCCGGCGTGCCATCCAGAACGGCATCGCGCTTTTCGCCCTCGATCTGTTTGGACCAGTACTCGCCGATCATCAATCCATCGGGGTTGTCGGCAGATCGCTCTGCACTCACAAGGCGGATGTGGTACTGCTCTACAAGCTTGGCGGTCGTCTCGTGATCGTTCACCATCTTGTGGACAGTCCGCACACCAAAGGCCTGATACGTAAGCGGATCGTCCTTACTCGCCTCAAGATTGGAAATCTTCAGAGTGGACAGGGCCTGGTCGTCTTCCAACTTGCCGACCGTGTTGTCACGCTGCAACTGATTTAGCGCGGTGTGCCGCAGGTTGCCGGTCATCATATTCATTGCATCCGCCCAGTTCTGGCCCAACGTGTGTGGATCGTAGGTCAGGTAGTGGTTCAGGAACTGCTTGATGAATGCTTGCTTTTCGTACTCATCGGGGCCGGCACTCCGAGCGCCAGCCAAAACAGCGGGAATGAGACCTCGACGCTTGCCTGCACCGTAAGGGCTTACAACCTGCGCCTGTCCGCTGTTGTCGACCTTAATGACGGTAGGCGGCTGGAGCCGAACGAACAGGAAACCCACAACGGCGGTCAAAGTAATGAGGCCCATGACCCCGGCGATAACAAGCGAACGGTTTGCGTAAGCGCGTAGTGCACCGTCCATCTCATAAAACTTCGGCTCTCTGACTCTCTCTGCTTGGCTCTTCATCTCTCTCCTCAACATTTGCTTGAACAGGTTTCGAACGTCGGACTACGGCACCGTGGCGCGAGGCGGCGTTGGATTAGGCGGACGAGACTGGTACGTTCCGCCGCCGGATCCACCTTGTGGAGAGCTCGTGTTCTTTGCGTTTCCCGAGCCCCCTGTTCCGGCTTTGGCAGCTTTCGCGGCGCTAGAAGCGGCACGGTTGACCTGCGTGCCTATAGAAACCAGGGACGTAATCGCGTTTGCGACGCCCCCGAACTCGCCCTTCAGAACGGCCATCGCTATCAGTGGTATCAGCAAGATGCAGACCGAGTAGATGATGCTTGTTAGCCCGATCCAAACTTGCGTTTGTGCACCCGTCACCATGCCTGAGAAGAAGGGGCTGGTCGTGAGGTCCTTCCCGTTCACTGCCGTGATCAGACAAGCGAAAACTGCATATAGAACCGCCCAGCAGTTCCACACAAAGAGATTCTGAGCGTAGAACTTGGCCGTGCCATTGATCATCCTGCTCGGCGCTAGTGCAAGAACCAAGGGCCCAACAGCGTAGAGCACGGCGCCCCAGAAGATGTAAATCAGAGTGAAGAGTTGCGCCGCGACAGGAAACACCATGTAAGCGACCGCAATCTCCAACGCGTTGATGAATGCCGCCCCGCCAGCGGTGATCATGTTCCAGATCGATGTGTAGCCACTGTTGTTCCAGTTGTCCACAAGCAGGTTCCCCCAATCTTTAAGGAGGTCTCCAGCACCATAGGAATCGTCGATCTGCTGGGCAACCGTGTTGAAGCCACTGTTGAGGTCGGCAAAGAATCTTGTCCAGTTGCCGATGATGAAGGCAACGACGATGAACTTCATCACTGTGCCCGCAAGTCCCTTCGTATCCCCTCCTCGTGCGTAGGCCTCGTAGACCCCCAGCATGAGACTGATGATCATGAAGATGTACGCCACGTTAACGATCGCCGGGATCATTTTCCCGGACATGCCATTCGCGACCGTGGTCATCATTGTCTGAAATTCGAAGATTCCCGGGTCCATGGTGTCCTATCGGCGAGGGGTGAGTATGCCTTGCAGGTTTTGGTTCAGCTGCTGCGTCTGCGCCGTGGAATTCTTGGTCGCAGCCCCAGCGTTGGAGAGTTCGGTCGTTCTCACGCGGAGCAAAGCTGCCAAGCCTGATTGGCTGTAAGCGTTCGCCTGAAGCACCCACGCTGAGCCTTCCGCCTCCATGATGGAAGCCGTACCCGGAGCCGCGGTCTGGATCTGCTCGTTCAACGTCTGCGCCACCTCCAACTCCCTTGCGGCAAGGGCATCGAGCTCGATTGCCTTTTTCATCGCGTCCTGCGCCTGAGCGTCGGTGAGGTCAATCCTGTTCCTTACGTTCTGCGGAGCCGCCGCGGCCGTTGGGAGAGATCCGTATACCTGGGAGTAGCTCGTGCCAAACGAGCCGATGTTGTTCGCGTTGCCGGACAATATCACCTGCTCTAATTGCTGCGCTGCCGGCAGTGTGGCACTGCTGTATTTCAAGTTCAGCAGAGCCTGCATGTTCTTCATCGGGCCAGTGAAGCTAGCGGACAACGCTTTGGCGCTGTTGATGGCCTGCTGTGGATACATCACCGTCTGCTGGAACCGCTGCTCTTGCTGTTCCACTGACTGGATTGCTTTGAGAGGGGAAGCCACGCTGCTCGTCAGCAAGCTTGAGATCTTCTCCAGACCGGCAAGCACAGCGGCCAGATCGAGGCCGAATTGCGCTTCCGCTTGGCGCGGGACGGCGACGGCAATGAAGAGACCCGCAACAGTAAACCAGCCCACTTTCTTTACGATCTGTTTCATCTGCACAGTGGTCATAGTTCCTTCCCTACTTCTGGGCAATCACACCCTGGAGATTTGTGTTCATCTGCTGCATCTGCTGGACGTTCAACTTATGTCGGCCATTCAGCTCTGCGAGCTGAGCAGCTTCTTCACGGAGCATGGAAGCAAGCAACTTGTGCTGACTCGCCAGACTCTGTAGTTCGGCAGCTCGGGCGGTGGCCGCGAGCATGTCGGCTGTTCCTGGTGCGGTGGTCGCGGTCTCGTTCTCAATCTGATTGGCTACCGTTAGAAGGCCGGTAGAGGCCTGATCGGCAGCCATAGACTGCGCGAGGGCATCCTGCGCCAGAGCATCTTGCATGTCGACCATTTGTCTATGTGCCAGTGGCGCTGCCGTCGCGTTTGGAACAGTCCCGAAAGATGTGTGATACACAGAACCCAGAGAACCCGCCTGGGCGCTGTTCGCACTCAGGAAGACCCTCTCGAGGTTTTGGCTGGATGCGAGCTGAGCACTGTTGACGGGCAGCGTGAAGACGCTCGTCATCCATCCCCGATAGCTGCCCATGATGGTGGTCACGTAGCTGTGCGACTGGTTGATGAGCGAGACTGGAAAGAGCACCTTCTGCTCTTCCTGCATAAGGGTGTTCTGGATGGAGTTCAGACTTGAAAGTGCGCCGCCAATGTCTCCACTGATGGTTGAGTCGATAGCTTTGAAGATGGAGTCGAGTGGGTTGAGGCTGATGGCCTGACAAACAGGCGCGGCCACCAGCATCGAACCCGCTGCTATCGCTCCAGCAATCCTTAGCCGGCGTGAGGACATCTTCATCATGCGTGCACCTCTTCTTGCCATTGCGCGGATGAGCTGAGAGCACCACTGAGTGCAGCGAGAACCGGAAACTGCGGTGTAACCACGGTTTTACGATCCGGTTCTTGCGTCCGCTTCTTGGTTGTTACAGGACCGGTGCCAGCGATTCGCATGACTTCCCCGGACCGCTCTTCTGCTAACTCATCAAGCTCCGATAGGCCGTGCGGAAACTTGGCGGCAAGCGCTTCGTAGGCCGCGGTCTCAGTGAGCTCTCCGTGTTTATTCAGCCAGTACTGCCGGTACCATCGTTCTCGGGGGAACGTGGTCAGGATCCAATACTCGATCGGACTGACGACGACGTAGAGGCTGTGTGTTGTTTCCGCGTTTTCTCCGATTACGATGAGAAACTCGCTCTTTTTGCCCTTCTCCGTCATGCCCAGGCTCTTTACCCGATGAATCGTCGTTTCGTTCAGGTGGAGGAACTGGCGAAGAACATCGACATTGCCCTTCTGTCTACCGATAAGCTTGGTAGCCGTTGTTGTGAGGATGGCGCCGCCAAACTCGTTGGGTTTGTCCGGTGTTCCCGTAAAATCTTCCACTGCCTGAGAAAGGCCCCATACGCAGGCATTTCGCTTCCGGGCAGTGCGGAACAGCTGGACGACAACCGGCCCAAGGCTGGGAGACTGGAGGAGAGACCAGCACTCGTCCAAAACCGTGACGCAGCGCTTGTTGCCCTTACCCATCGCCCGCTTGTTGGTGGCGTATGCAATCAGGAGGCTCATCGCAGTTTCCAGCTTGGGGTCATCCTTGAGCTGCTCGATGTTGAAGTACAACCAGGGTGCCGACATATCGATCGTGGTTGGCCGGTCGAAGAGCTGTGCGTACATCCCTTCCTCGACCCACGCGCGAAGCTTTGTTGCTGCGAGCCGTGCCTCTTTGTTGACTAGTTCATTCTTGTCCTGATCGTGATAGTTTTCGAGCTCGTCCTTGAGGTCGCTGTAAGTAGGCACGCTGCATCCGGTTCGCATGGAAGCACGGTCATAGGTTTTCTTGATTGCGGTGAGGAGGAGGTTGTCGAGCAGGTCGGTATCGGTGGTTCCGCTATCGCCGATCATGAACCGAGTCAGGTTCTTCAAGAACGCCAGGTGATCGTTGGAGGGCCCTATGTCGCCTGCTTCCAGATCGAAGGGGTTGATGGTCTGCCTGCTGTCCAAGGACATGGAAATCATCTGTCCGCCCATATACGTCACTGCCGGGAGGTAGGAATCTCCGCGCTCAATGATGGACACCTGCACATCCTGCCGCCCGCACATCAGGAGCATGTTGCCGATGGCCACGCTCTTACCGGATCCGGAAGCAGCAGCCACGATCATGTTGGCGTTTTCGAGGCTGGCGTCGAACGGAGAGAAAGGAACGAGCTGACGGTAGGGCGTCTCAAAGAGCATGAGCGGCGCACGCGTGGTTCCCGCCCACGGCATCTCGACTGGAACCAAATCGGCAGCGTGGGGCGTCAAGAGATCATGATCGCGACTATCCTCTTCAGCCATCCCCGGCAGAGATGAGATCAGGAGCCGACGCTGTGCCAGAGACTCCCCGAAGGCGCGGGCACCATTCATCTGCGAGATGATGTGCATCACGTGCTGACGCCGGGTTGACAGTTCTCGCTCCGCTTTCTCGTATTCGTACGTCGTGAAAGCAGGTTGAGAGGTCCGGACCGCGATCACAAGGCTGACCTTCGCGGTTTTCACAGAGCTGGCGATGATCTCTTCCTGGATTTCGATCAGCTCCTGCGTCGCGACCTGAGCCGCAACGTCGATGCGCTGCTCCCCTTTGTTCCCAATCTGGGCGGCCTGCATTTTCTTCAATCGTTTCTTGTAGTGATCGAGAACCACACGCTGGTCCGGGACGGACACCTGCGTGGAGATCACCACCGGGAAACCAATGGTCAACAGATTGCGGAGAATGCCGGGGTAGGTTCCGTCTGGGGACGTTTTCAGCGAGATCACGCTCCACAGGATCCCGTCGATGTTGAGGTAGTTCTCAGTGGCGCCAAGAATGGAAACGGTGGAGGCCTGTTCTCGAGCCGAGATGTAGCGCTCTCCCAGGTTGTTGGCCCTGAGCTTGATCTCGTCAGGCAGCAAAGGATTCATTGCACGTTTGATATCGAGAAAGAGTTCATCATGGCTCATCCGTTCGGGTCCCATACCCGCAGCTTTCAGAGATGACTGGACGCCACTCACGATGGACTCCAGTTCGGCCAGAGCATCCACGTGCTCTTTCTTCGTGGTCTCGATGCAGCTACGCATCGACAAGGAAAAGCCCTTCTTGGGCTTGGTTTTCTTCGACATTTGGCCACCGGCAGCGGCCATCAATCGTTTATGTTTGACTGGATCCCAGATCACGTACAAGGTGGCAATCCGCGTGAGGAACTCTCCCGAGGCGTCCTTCTGCTTCCATTGGGCAGTTCTGTGGCGCTCTAGGACCAGAGCGGACTGGGACTCTGTCCTACGATGGTCTTCATACTTACCCATGAGACCGTTCAGCCCTTCGACTACCTCGTAGCGAAACTGGAGGCGCATGCTCTGCTCTGGGATTGTCCGTAGCAGCGATTCAAGCATCTCCTTGTTCTCGTTTCTGCCCTCGTCGTCGGCGAAGTAGGTGAGAGCGCCCGTCATCCGGAAGCCGGCAACGTAACAGCCGTCTGTGCGTACGATCACGTTGTCGAGCGCGTCACGGAACGGCAACAACTCGCACAGAGCGGGATTCTCGAGCGAGCGCTTGTGTTGAGCATGTGTCTTCGGCATTACTGTTCCTCCTGGAGGTAAGGACCGTCCACCTTGGTATCGCGAGCATGGGCGCAGTAGGTCTGCGGCTTGCCGTACCACAAGAGGAGGTCGAGCATGTATTTACGGGGCTTCCCGTACTTGAACAACATCAGCGATGGAATACCCAGGCACAAAATGGTGAGTACCAAAAACCAGTTCATCGGAATGCCGAACACATACCGGTCAGAAAACAGGAAGTTGCCACCGACCATAGCGACCGCACACAGCAGTCCTAGCCCAAGCATGTCCTCTAGCTCGAGGAACATGAAAGTCACCTTCATGGCGAGATTCCGGGACACCGGGCTGACACGCAAAGCCATTACGCCAACCTCCCGGAGTTGCTCATGATGACCTGATGTAGAAGAGCTATAGCCTTGCCGGCTTTCACGAAGTGCTCCAACAGCCGGATCACACCTGAGCAGGACAGGGCAGCAAAAGCAGCGACGACATGGCGCAGCCAGTCGTCCCCAACGTTCAATCGCTGACCGACACCACTGATTCCCAGCACAGCCCTGGCTACTTCCAGGCCGGCATACACGGGAAGAATGGTGTTGCAAAGCCAATCGGCAGTCGTGAGTAGGGCTTCAAACGGCTGATTCGCTCCAGTTCCCTGCCGCGCGAAAACTTCGGCCAAACGCAGCAGACCGGAGATGGAAAGAGCTCCGAGGCAGCCCCACATCACTCGTTCGAAGTCCTCACCTCGGGAGAACTTCCACACCGCGTACGCAACCAGCAACGCCGCTACGATGGGCATGACCGCGTTTCCCATCCAGCTGGTCATGCTTAGCAGTCCCTGATCGAAAGAGCCTGAGTTCATTAGGCTTGCTCCGCGCTTTGAGGAGCAGGATTCGAAATGGGCTTCAAGCGCCTGCCGATGACAAATGCCGAGGCTCTACCGCTCAAACTCCACAGCATCTTCAGGTACTTGGCGAACCCGTACGACACGGCAAGGAGTAAGCCAGCAAGCAGAACGACCCCCATCACGCCTCTGCTGAGCGGATAGCTAAGGAGAGCATTCGTGAACATCAGGGAGAGCGACGTCGACAGGGCGAATGTCGCAACTCTCAAACCAGTTTTAGCGAAATCACCGCTCATCGGATTGCCTCGCAAATGTTGCTGATCCTTGTAAAGTCATGGCAGACAAGGTGCCAGGGAAAGGGCTGCACGTCCGCGGAGGGAGAGCTGTCCTGAGTGCGTTCATATACACAAGAGCTGTTGGCCAACTCATACACGCCCCACCCCGTAAGGCTGATGGCAGCAACGAACGCGATCCGGGCCAGAGCGAGGCTCGCACGTGGACTCCTCATATCGTGACTCCAGTCCAGCTCTTTAGAAGAGCCCATATGCCAGTCACACAAAGGAAGCTCATCCCGCTCACCGCATAGCTTTTCCAGGGCTTGCTCTGGGCGAAAGCCAGCACCGCCGCAGAAATCGCTAACCCACCCACTATGGGGCTGATTGTGTTGGCAGCGTAGTTGAAGGCATTCATGAGCATGTCAGTTGTGCTGTATGCCCCGCTTCCCATCCAGGTGCCTGTCGCAACCTTGTATATTCCCTGGATCCCAAGCAAAAACATCGCTGCAACGATCGACCCAAGAGGGCTGGTGCCTTGTGCCTGATCGAGAATTGCTTTGAAAACGAGGGCAGCTGCGGCGACAGGGACAAAGTGGTCCACGAGGATGTCATCTACGAAATCGTTCGCGAGCTTGCTCATCCCGTTGGTATAGGCGGCCGGCTGAGCGGCCATGATCAACTGCGAAGCGCCCGGAACAGATTCACTGACAAGCCATGTGCTTACTCCGGGGATGGTAAGGAGCAGCGCTCCCCAGAAGATCCACTTCAAAAAGCCGCCACTGGCCTGATAGTTCACCCCACCCTCGTTACGAAGCGACATGCCTGCCATCACAAACGCAGCAAGGGATGCCGGCACTGCCAACGTAATAAGGAAACCGAGGATCGCTCTAAAGACCAGTGGCGCTTGCATCTTCTTAACCGACCTGCTGCCCGTTCTGGATGAAGTACTCGGCGAGGCGCGTGAGCGCGGACACCATCAGGAGGCAGACTGCGGTGATCGCACTCGGCGCCCACCCTCGGCCACCGCGGTACTGAACGACCGCCGCGACAACGAAGAGCGCTGCCCCAACCGGGCAGATGACGTTACCGATCCAATTGACGAGGTTGAGAAGAGTTCCCTCGGGTTGCGCTGCGGTCTGACCCTGTACCGCTTGACCGACAGCAGGCGTGGTCCCGAGGTTTTGTGCCAGCGCGTGCGCTGGCGCCATTACGGCTGCGCCAGCAAACATGAGCGTCAGCGTCAACATGACGGCCTGAGCGGAACGACCGAACCGACGCTTGATTGCGGCTTGGCCCTGACGAAGAAGTGTGAGCATGGATGTTTCCTCCTCGGCGGGATTACCGCCGCGAGAGAAACATAGGGCCGGTCGCAAACTCGATCAACTCTTGATTGGCCCTGTGAGGGTCGTTCTGCAAGGGGCTACTAATCAACCTGAGGGATTCAGGAAGTGTCCGGGTCGGATCTCCGCGCTGCACCGGTATCGCCCATGACTCGTTTGCTGACATCAGAACGTGATTGGGTCCTTATTTCACGCTGCTTTGTGAGGTTTTACCCTTTTGCGCAAAAGGGCAATGTGCCGAGTTTTCCCCGTTTGCGCAAACGGGGAATGTGCGGACTTTTACCCCTTTGCGGTTCATAGTTTTACTGCACACGCTTCGCTAGCCCTATACAAAACAAAAGGGGCCGGATAACCGGCCCCTCGTGATGCAAGCGGCGTTGATGACTCAATTCGCTGTCGTTGAGGGGTCCACGAGCTGTGCGGACGTCGGGTTCACTCGCTGAGGCTTAGTGAAAATCAAGTAGATCTCCGTGCCGGCAGGGACACTCACCACGATGTGCTGAGTCGTCATTAGACTGGTTACCTGCTGATCGGCGCCGTTCCCAATGTTCTCAGCGGCTCTCTGCCGAATTAGATCCGATTCACTGACCGCGCTGTTCACACCGCCCTGGCCTACCAGCATGGCCCCGGCCTCACCTAATCCCGCCAGCGACCGCACAGCCAAGCTCCGGCCGACATTCTTTCCTGTGACTTGGCCCTTGATGGCCTGCAAAGAGGTAGTGGCACCGATCGCCGAAATCGGTACACTTTCGCCGTTAGGCATCTCAAGAGCAGTGAAAGTGATGTTCATAATCCCGCTTGCATCGGCTTGGGAGATCTTCCCTATCGCTCGGGCACCAGCCGGTATGAGCACCTTGCCATCACGCTGGTAGTTGTATTCGATTACGGCTGTCACAGGAGCATTCAGGGCTGTGCTGGCCATCGACTCGAGCCGGGCTCCAACATGGTAACCGGATGCGAGGCCGAAGTTGTCGACGGAGGGACGCAGCATGCTTGACGTCTTGTCTGAGGTACTGCTTTGGTGCGCTACAAAAACCATCGACGCTTTCCCATACTCGTCCTGCTCTTGCCTAGCTTCCTGCGTTGACTGTGTCGTTGGTACGGTCTGGCCACGATCCTGACCCTGGTAGGGTTCAGGAGCCCAGTTTCTAAGGTGTTGTGGGTCTGTATCGGGCTGTTGGAACTGATTGATCTGGCCGAGAGCTTTACCCGGCGCGGCCTTATTCGACATTGGCGACGTGCTACCGGTCATGGCCTGACTCGGACTGTGGTTAGAGAGAGAGGCCACCCTTGTTTTCTCGATGTCATGCGCGTCGAGAGCTCCGGTTTTTCCCTGGGCCGCGATAGGAGCGGCTGCATTTTCTGACGGGATGATTTGCCCTGGTGCGCTTGGGGTGACAACGCGACCGAGACTCGGCTTGCCAGCCTCGCCGGGGCTTTTCGACTTGCTCTTCCCCTTCGTGGAGATCAATCCGAAGAGGGCTACGAACAACACAAATGCGCCGATGATCCCGATGAGGATGGTTTTCGTCTTATCCCTTCCGGCGCCGGCACCTGCACGTTCGGGAACAACGAATGGCTTGGGAGACTTGCCTTGACTCGGCTCAGCCTCAGGCGGCTCCAGAGTTGTCTGGTGGGGTTTGTTGTCATCAGGGTTTGAAATCTGATTCACGCTTGCCATAAACGCTCCTTGCGTCTGTTTTTGGATCGGCTCGTATTGCGGAGAGGGCTATTTAATTTCCGGGAGCAACGAAAGGGACCGTTAAAAGAAGCGGTTCGTCTACTGAATTGGCGGAAGCCAGCTGCAGGAGCAGCCTTTCCTGGCTCTGCTTAAAACCAGGCCGAGCAAACGCGACCACCCCGTCGATCCGTTGTCCTGGTGCCAGGCGCCGCCCATTCACTCGGAAGCCAGCGACAGGCACCTGCTCGGCCATCACAACCTGCTTCTTGGCCTTCTTCTTCAGCTGCTCCTTCGCGCCTGGACTGGTCATTTCGATTTGTGGCGGCAGCACCTCCACCCAGTGGTCGCTCTGATTGCGAACGGAGTAAGCCACCAGCATCGAACCATGGAGATCCCGAATCTCCCCAAGAGCCCCTTCTATCGATTGCGGTTCTTTCAGCGGCGTGCCCTTCTTCGGGAGTGCGGTTCCGGTTTGCCATGAAGGGGTCGCCACACGGGATTGATCGTCGAGAGCTTGATCGAGCGGGTCAAGCTTCTTCTCGTCTGCCGGCTTTTTTCGAGTGGGCGCACTATCCGCTGAGCCGATGAAGAAGCTCGCCTGCGGTTTGTAATTCACAATGAAGTCGACCGGCGCATGTAGGGCGCTCGCTCCGTCCGAGAGCAGTCTGAGACTGATCGTCTCCCCGTTCTCCATCGTGACGACAAGGTTGCTCTCACTGGCCTTTGCTGTAGAGGGCTTCACGTAGACAAGTTTCGGCTCCTGATCGGAATGCTCTGCCGAAAATAGCGTCGGCGCCCCTATGGCCACTGAGGAGACCGCATCGGGTAGACGGATCGTCGTTGTGAATAGTGGCTGGAGGTGAACATCGGTCACTGTGGACGCTGAGACTGTTACCTCCGAAATGACCGGCTGCACGTCGTGTCTGGCTTCACCGGTTTCGAGAGCTGGTGCTGGTTGCTGTGCACCAGCCGTCGTTGCCAAGAGCGCGACAGCAGCCAGCGTGTTAAAAAAGCAACGATTCATAGGACGACTCCTCGTTAGTGGTTCGATTTCTGATGGAAACGCAGTTCGCGGTCGTATACGCTTTGAACCGACAGCACATACGCGATGACTTCAGGGTTCTGGTACTTGAGGCCTCGCTGCTGGATGTGGTGCTCGCCGCAGTAGTAAGCAGCGGTCACCATGCGTAGATCTCCGCGGAACATCGAACTCAGCAAAGCGAGGTACTGGACACCGCCGCTAAGATTGTCCGACACCGAGTGGGCATCCCGGACAGCGAAGCGCGCTGCGGTTCCAGGCATAAGCTGCATCAGGCCGGCGGCCCCTTTGCTGGACAGAGCATTTCGGTTCCAGCCAGACTCTTGCGTGATGAAGGCGTGCACGAGTGCCCGCGGCACATGGTAGTGGTCCGCATAAGCGTCTGCGTAGTACACGATCTCAGGGAACTTCTTCTCGGGCAGGGTTTGTGCCGGTACGCTGGCAGGCATTGCTGCCAGCACCAACAGTGCGGACGTCAGCAGCTTCATGCCTTCGCCGCCAGCTCTTGAAGAGTCTCCGCCACTTCCTGTGTTTCCATCTCACTTGCGTGGCGTCTGGCCGTGCTGATGATGACCTCGAAGGATTGCTTCATCAGCATCTTCTTTCGGTCACCTTCCGTCTTGACGATGAGCGGAAGCATGATGTCTTTGTGGATTTCCCGCACCTCTTCCAGCGAGAGCAGCTGCATCGCCTGCGCCACGTCGTTCATCTCCGAAATGCTGGGTGGCTTTTCGAGGTTGTAGGCCCGGAGAGCTTTCGCGAGACCAGCAATAAAGCGGTGAGTGCCTGGGCTCGCGTTTGGTGTTTTGTGCTTTACGATCGCAGCTTCGCGTTCCGCGGTCGGATGTTCCACCACAAGGTAGAAGCTCCGTCGGCGAAGCGGGTCTCCCAGCCGTCGTTCCTGATTCGAGGTCATGAAGACGAAGGGTATAGTGGTGGCAACCACTGTCCCCATCTTGGGAATGGACAATGTCCACGCTGAGAGCAGTTCCAGCAGTAACGCTTCAAAGGCGTAGTCGACCTTATCAATTTCGTCGATGAGGAGAACACAACGCTTCTGCTTCTCGATCGCTGTGAGGAGAGGGCCTGCTAAAAAGAAAGCGCGGCTGGTTACGTCTCTCCGGATCTGGTCCCAATCATGCGAACTCTCGGATTTGGTGTTCAGCAGAACGAAGAGCTCCTGGAGGCTCTTGTCGTACTGGCCGATCGCCTTTTCCTCGTTGATGCCCTGATAGCACTGAAGCCGAAGCAGCTCGGCGCCAGAAGCGCGAGCGACGGACTGTGCGAGCTCCGTCTTACCGGCGCCGGCGGGACCCTCCAGCATGATGGGCTTATTGATCTTCCCCGCGAGGTAGACCGTTGTTGCCGTCTTCTGGTCGGTGAAGTACCCGACCCGATTCAGCTCAGCGAGAGCTTGTTCTGGCGAATCAAACATCCGCACGTCCTCCACACTGATTGCCTCAGTGTGGGGAGAGATTAGGACAAGGTCGGAACTCGGTCAAACCGGCTACTTCGTGTAGATCGTTCCGTCCGGTCCCTGCCAGCCTTTCTCGGTACGCTGGAAACCGTAGTTGGACTTGATTGTCCTTACGTCGCCGGCCTTCCATTGGCCAACGGGGGTGAGATAGCGGACCTTTGCCTCATAGAAGAGGGTGTACACCTTTACCCCGTTGACATCTTGCATCTGGCCGTCTGTTTTTTTAAGGCTGACCAGCTCCTCCAGTTTGTTCGCAGTGGTTTGGGCGGCGATATGGTGCCAAGCTGTCTGCGCGTCTTCTTCTGTGGGTGGGGTCGGATTGGCTTGGCAGCCGGCGAACGCAGCAAAGAGGGTTCCACAAATTACGTTTTGCACTCGTCGTGTCATCAAATCACCGTTTCTGGCATTTCGCGCAGCATGGGCGTCAGCTCTCTCATCGTTTCGTCGAAGATCAGCCGAGCGCCGACCAATCCTTCCTCTACGCCAGACACACTGGCACTGGTGCAGATGAAGGATCGAGCCGCGGCAAAGAGCACCAATCGAGAGCCTCCGGTGCGTCCCTGCTCGGCTATTAACTTCCCTAGGTACTTCATCAATCGACCAGTTAGTGCGTCACAACGATCGTTCATCTCGGTACGATCCGGAGATGCCGCTGTTACGTCAGCCTGCTCAGCATACGTTCTGGTCATCGCGAGCCTTCGCTCACAAAATTCGTCAAGCCTGTCCGCCGCGTCCCTGGCAAGTTTGGGATCTGCTGCCATGAACAGCTCCAGAGCTCTTCTGAGTAGTGCCGATGTCGAATCGTCTTCCAACAGTTCAGAAAATTCTTCGGTTGGGTCTCTTGGCCCACTCATGGAGACGTCCTCGCACGAAGCTGAAGTCCTCATGAAAATTTACCACCAAGCTCTGAACTCAAGAACTTCGGCGATGTTTTCCACAAATCCGGCATGGCCTACCGCTCCCAATTTCTCGGTCCAAACGATGCGCTGGCAGAATCGGTATCTCTTTCGCTTCCCCGCGCGGACAACCCGGAGATACCGGAACCCTGTGAGCGCTTTGTCAATTTTGCTATTCTTCGTTCTCTATTCCGGCTGCCTAGCCTCTCGATAGAGACGCGGCAACTGACCGAGAAGTTGGCGATACCCCAGCAGACAATTGCCAAGTGCGTTAACCGGAGATGCGGCCTGCCGTGACGCCTAGCTTTCGTACTGTTGCAGTTCATGGAGTGCTTTCTCGCGGACAGAGTCCGATTGCCCGCCGTCATTCGCCACCGCTCTGAGTTTGCGCAATCTTTCATCAAGCCAGGCCTGTAGATCTCGCTCTTGGACCCGTTTACGTTCCGCTTCTTCGGCCGCCAGCCTGAGCCCTTCATTTCGACGCCTGCGGAACTCTTGAAACGCAGAACCTTCAAAACACTGCGGAACCGTGGCCAAGATGAGACCTGTCGGATTTTTGATGTTCTTGTTCGTAAGGGCAATTTGGAGCTTTTCGTTGATGAAAAACACGATTTCGTCGATCTCGGCATCGCGGCGTATCGCTCGGCATTGGCGAAGTAACTGCTGCGCAGCAGCCTCATCCACCGACCAATGCTGCGACAAGGCTTCCGAGATCTGCCGAACGTCTAAATCCAGCTGCTCAGCTCGCGCCCCCTGTGTAAGCACCTCGTTTGAGGGTCGGTATCCGCTCTCCCCTGTTTGTCTCAGGGACTTGCGAGTACCAGTTTTCGCTAGACCTGGAAGTGCAACGACGTCCCCACTCTCGGTTACGAACACAACACTTTTCTTACGAATCACATATTCCAGGCCAGCGGCTTTGCGTCGATCTAAGATTTCCTTGTATGAGTACAACCGATAAAGACGGGGCATAACATCCCGGCTGTCATGCTCATCCAACACCTCGATCGCGAGTTTTGCTCTCAGCCCAGCAATGTTGATGCGCACATTGGAACGGTGCATTCGCGATCTCTGTGAGAGCTCTGCATACCCGATGCGAAGTGTTCTGGAGCCGGCCGGGTCGGCCGGATCGGTTTTTGCAGCATTCCACATTGCGGAAAACAGGGCGTC
Organism: uncultured Bryobacteraceae bacterium; assembly: GCA_964248405.1. Classification (GTDB taxonomy): domain Bacteria; phylum Acidobacteriota; class Terriglobia; order Bryobacterales; family Bryobacteraceae; genus Bog-105. The sequence goes on along the minus strand of CAXTYH010000019.1, from coordinate 6,757 downwards.
CTCACCTTGAGAGTGTGCGTCCTGCGCAAGAACGCACCTTCTGATCTTGCGGTTCTGCCACACCACTTCCCCCTGAACCATTGGCATGCGCCGAAGGGGCCTCGAATACTGGTCGCTGCCTACGTAATAGGTCGGTTTAGGAATGGAACCTATACGCGGTTCGCTACCTGTATGCATATCGCGTGCTACCAGCGAATCGTTTGCGCCTTTGTAGTCGGGTTCGGGCGAGGACCGACGTAACCGTTCGCGCCTCTTCGACTCAGCACCAGTCAGCGATTCGCTACCAGGGGCCGATTCGCGCCCAGGTAGCGAATCGCCAGCGCTCGCAGATTGGATCACATCGCGAGGAAGACTGATTTGGCGGTCGGTGAACACAGAAGACTGGTCTGTTCCATCTTTTTCGGCCTGAACAGATACAGTATGCGATACACTGCCTGTGCTCGCATCGCTACCTATAAGCGATACGCTTACGAGCGCCGGTTCACCGAGCACCGGGATACTTCTGCCTATGCGCGAATCGCTGACAGAGGGCGAATCGCTCACAGCAAGCGGTTCGAAGTCTGGTGCTGATTCGCTGACAGCCTTAGGTGGTTCCAATGAAGCTTTGTTGCGTCCATTTTGGATACGAGTGCTGCCATGCTCTGAATACTCAGTAGCAACAGTCGACCGTCCGTAACCGGCAATTTGTGTACCCGGTTCACCTCCCGTAAGCGATTGACTACCTAGTAGCGATCCGCTACCCATATGCGCTTCGCTACCTATATGCGCTTCGCCTACAGTAGGGATCTCGTCTAGCGCGCGTCGCGCATCAGACTGCTCGTTGGCTGGATGAGCTATATGCGCATCGCCCCCTATAGCCGTATCGCTACCTATGCGCGAATCGCCATTAGCCCCCTGCTGACGCCGAATATCTTCGGGAGTGACTTCAAGGAACGAGACCATGCCTTTGAGGGCAGGGGATTGCGCCATCGTCGACCAATCCAATGGCTCGATCTGCTGTTTCTTTCGTGCCTTCGGCTTTTGTGGCTCGGCCATCAGGTCAGACCTTCAGGATTGCTTCTAGCTCGGTTGCGACGGACTTGTAGTCCTCCATTGCTTTGCATTTCGGGTCGAAATCGGCCAGAAACTGAGCACTACGAGCGGCTTTCGTCACCGATTGATCTGTCCGGATGGCGGGCAAAAGCGGAATCTTTAGCCCTGTCGACATACCCTCGAGCCCCTTTATCACAGTGCTTGTCATGGCAAGGCGGCGATCCACCATGACGGGCAACAGACCGACGGTGTGGATCTGGAGATTGAGAAGCTGGTTCAGGGACTTCGAGGCCTCTATCGAGGCCATCGCACCCTGAAAGGACAAGGTATCCATGGCGACAGGAATCAACACATGCTGGGCGTACACCATCGCACATGTCTGCAAGAGCGTAATTGAAGGGCTTACGTCGATCAGGACCAGGTCGTAATTGGAATCGATTGCGGAGAACAGGTGTACGAAGGCGTGCTCACGGGCTGTATTCCCCATGAGTATGGCTTCGACCTTAGTCGTTTCACGGCTCGAGCACATCACGTGTAAGTTGTCGCTTACCGGAACGATGCAGTCTTCGAAACGCAAGCGCTCGATTACGAAGTTGTACAAGTTGTGCTGCGGCTTGAGGTTCAAAATGCTCGAAATGGAACCTTGGGGGTCCGTGTCGATGACCAGGACTCGCTTCCCGCGATCCGCAAACTCGCGCGCAAGTGTGGTTGTGGTTGTGGTCTTTGAAACGCCGCCGCGCTGGTTGGAAATGACGACTCGTGTCATGCAGTTTCTCGCTCGTGGACTTGACGCACCGCTTGGACGTCTTCAGGGCGCCAGCGGCGGTAGTTGTTGCTGGGATCTCTGTCGGGTTCTGGAAACGCACCACTTGCGAGTTTGCGTAGCAAGGTGCGCTGGGAAATGCCGAGAATCTCGGCGACATCGCGAGTCTTCAGGTGATCTGGTTTCCGGACTTGCTTTCGCGGGGACATGTTGGACAAAGATTACGCGGTTCTGGTGTGAAAACCAAGGACAAAGTACCAAACCCATGACAGATTGGTGTAACGAGCTTGGTTCGGTTCTGTGGGCGAGGTTCCTATGTACTGGGCTACAGAAGGAAGAAACGTCGTCGTCGTTCGAATTCTCTCTATTTGGCTTGTTTGAAAAAGCTTGCTTAGAGATTGCTTATAGTCATTGCTTAATACGCTCTACGCGAAACGCTGACAGAATCTAGCAGCGATACGCAGATTGGTCCACTATGCGACGCGCAGACACGTCTATATGCGAACCGCGGTGGGACCTGTATGCGTCTCGCATCACCTGTAAGCGAATCGCACGTAGGTTAGCGATGGCTAGATCGCATACTCGCAAGAAGCATCTGGAGCTCATCGTCTTCAACAGCAGGGGGTAGAGGTGGAGGTTCCAACAAGAGTTGGACCTGCATGAGGTCGTTTTGCATCACCTGAGCCAATAGGACCAAGCCCTCAAGAACACTTTCGGTCGACGTGCCGACAATCTCAAGCCGCCCAGGTGAAAGCCGAATGCTCTCGGGAAGATCCTTTACTGTTGCCGTACGAAGATCATGGGGGAGCGATACGCGCAGGGGTTTTGGCCGCGGTGGTGGGGCTGCTTCTCGCGCCCTTTCTCGCAACGCCTGTTCCATATCAGGAGCCTCGATCATTTCGTTCAGGAAGGCCAGAAGGGCACCACGCTCAACGAAATGAGCCCCTGCAACCGGCTGAAGTTCACCGATCGCCTTCATTAATGACTGTGCCGTGGCACGGCCAACGCCGAAGAGACGTTCGATGTCTCTCCGGCCCCAGGTCTCTGTCGAATCGTGTTTAGCGCGATCGACTATAGGGTGGAGATCACGCGACCACTTGATTGGACGTCCCATAAAGCCTCAGTTTCTCCACTTTTAGACTACCGGGGTTATTGGCATACCTGCTAAAAAGTGATCTTAGAACTGAGATAGATTACCGACGACAATGCTGCTTGTCATCCGTTATCTGCTGATAAGCTGATTTCGTGGAAAATAGCCTCCAGATCCCTGCGGGATATACGGAACTCCTCAAAGAGCTCACAGGTCGCATTCGAAGCGCGCAGCTGAGGGCTTCATTCGCGGTCAGCCGGGAGTTGGTCCTTCTCTACTGGTCGATCGGCCGGGAGATCCTGGCGAGGCAGGAGGCGCAGGGCTGGGGCGCTAAGGTCATCGAGAGGCTGGCCCATGACCTTCAGACGGAGCTTCCGGGGGTGGAGGGATACAGTCCGCGGAGCCTCAAGTACATGAGGTCCTTCGCTGAGGCGTGGCCAGACGAGCAAATAGTGCAGCAGGCTGCTGCACTATTGCCTTGGGGTCACCATATGGTCCTCTTGGATCGTCTCAAGGACCCCGAACTGCGGGAGTGGTATCTCCGGGCGGCGGTGGAGTATGGCTGGAGCCGGAACATCCTGGTGCTACAGATCAAGAGTGGCCTTCACGAGAGGGAAGGGAAGGCTCTCACGAACTTTCAGCGGGCTTTGCCGCCTCCCGACTCCGACCTTGCCGAGCAGCTCCTCAAGGATCCGTACAACTTTGATTTCCTAACAGTCAGAGAGCGGGCGCACGAACGGGAGATTGAACGCGGGCTGCTGGCTCACCTTCGCGATCTGCTCCTGGAACTCGGAAGGGGCTTTGCCTTCGTTGGCAGCCAGGTGCCAGTGGAGGTCGACGGCGAGACGTTCTACATCGACCTGCTCTTTTACCATGTGCGCCTGCACTGCTATTTCGTGATCGAACTCAAAACCGGGCGGTTCCAGCCGGAGTGGGCAGGCAAGCTCAGCTTCTACCTCTCTGCTGTGGATCACCTGATGCGTTTGTCTCCGGACGGGCGGAGCGTGGGTTTGCTGCTTTGTGAGTCTCACCGGAGGACAATCGTTGAGTACACGCTGCAAAACATTGATCAGCCAATTGGTGTATCGAGCTACCGGGTCACGCGGGAGCTGCCGGCGCCGATCAGGGACCAAGTTCCCTCTGTGGAGGATCTCCAGGAAATGGTTGGCAAACTTCGCGAAGAGATCGATGACCTGCGGAGGGACAATGAATCTGATCCCTAATCTCGCAAATTGTGCAGCAGGTTGCTGCACAATTCCAATTTTGCAACAGCCCGTTGCCGAATTGGCGATGCAGGGCACACCTGTATGCGATTCGCTTACGGTGTCGCCTGCTTGGCGCAAAGTGGCCGCTCCTGGGATGCGGCATAGATCAGCTCTAAAGCATCCTCGGTGTGCAGCGAGAACGTTATGAGTACTCACCCATCCGTAAGCGATTCGCTTCCAGGACCTATAAGCGAATCGCTAGAACTTACCATTAATCCAGCTCAGCAAAGTGAACCCTATCACCTCGCTAGTCAGAAGCTGCGCGACATGGTGTTGCAAGCAGTCACCTCCCAGCATTCCAAGCGCAATTACGCCAAAGCGTTGGATGAGGTGTTCACTCTGTGTGCGATTCGCTTACAGGGTATCTCTAGGCCGCTGCTGATGGAATATCGAGCCTCGATGATTGAGAAGGGCTTAAGCCCTTCTACGATTAATGTCCGACTCGCAGCGGTACGGAAACTGATTGCCGAAGCACGGAGAAACGGCATCCTCGAAGCAGAGGAGGCGGCCAAAATGGCAGACGTGCCAAATGTGCGGCTGCAGGGTCGCAGGATGGGAAACTGGCTGACGCGCGATCAGGCTAAGGAACTGCTAGCGGTCCCAAATCGTTCAACACTTAAGGGAAAGCGGGATTACTGCATCCTCGCTTTGCTTGTCGGCTGCGCTTTGCGCCGCCGCGAGCTGGCAAACCTCGAGGTTGAAGAAATCCAACTCCGAGAGAGTAGGTGGGTCATTGCCGACCTGCGAGGAAAGGGCGGCCGTGTGCGTACGATCGCTATCCCTGTCTGGGTGAAACAAGCTGTAAATGCCTGGATGACGGCCGCGGCCATTGAGGAAGGCAAGCTGCTTCGTTCTTTAACCAAGGCCGGCAAGGTTAAGCGCGACCGCCTTAACGACGGGGCTATCTGGAGTGTGGTCGAATCTTCTGCAAAAGAGATCGGCATTCTGCGCTTTGGCGCTCACGATCTGAGGAGAACCTGCGCGAAATTGTGTCGCAAAAATGGCGGCGACCTCGAGCAAATCAAATTCTTACTTGGTCACAGCTCGATCCAGACGACGGAACGGTATCTTGGATCGGAGCAGGACATCGCTGTGGCAGTCAATGACAATCTTGGTCTTTAGCCCAATGCTGAAGACCGCCGCTAAACAGATGCTTATATAGACAAACTCGAAGTATCAGTAGACCCTGAGTGTGAGGCGACCTGCCGTTGTGAAGGCAGTGAGCCCTACAGTACTTTGGATGAGACATGCCTCTGGAATGCTCAAAATGCGGCGGTTCGGGGCAGCTCCTAGTTGAGACGGACAAGGGCAGGCATGTCCGTGAGTGTTTCTGTGTCGCGAAGCGGAAGCTGGTACGGTCGCTAGATCGTGCGGGAATTCCGCAGCGATATCAGGAGTGTACGGTTGAGGGTTACATCACCGACTTCCCGGGCGCGAGCAGGAGTCTCATGCTGGCAAAGATGTATGCTGCGCACTTCGTGGAAGCGTTTCCGAAGCCGGGAGCGGGAGGAACGCCAGGTGTAATGTTTGTCGGATCGATCGGTGTCGGCAAGACTCATTTGGCATCAGCGATTTTGAAAACGCTCATCGCCGAACGCGGAGCAAACGGGCTGTTCGTAGACTATCGAGAGCTCCTCAAAAGACTTCAGCACACCTACGCCCAGCGCGGCGATGGTTCGGAGTCAGACATCCTCGCACCGGTCCTTGCAGCAGAAGTGTTGGTGCTCGACGAACTTGGGGCCTCAAAGCCGACGGAATGGGTGATGGACACTGTTGGATACGTACTCAACAGCCGCTACAACAGCTGTCGAACTACGATCGTCACGACTAACTACGCCAATCGTCCTGCTACCGTGAGCCAACCGGGTATGGCGGACTCGAACACTCTTCGGGCCGTTTCGCGGGAGGAGACACTCGGGGACCGTATCGGGGAGAGGATCCGCTCACGACTTCAAGAGATGTGTGTTCCGTTGGAGATGCAGGGACTGGACTTTCGCGAGAGTGTTCAACGGGCGCGGCCTTCCGGCACCAGGTAGTCTCGGGGCTCCCGCCATTGGCCCTTTGGGCCGGCTTCTTCTCCGCTGTCATCTTTGTTGGTGTTGGAAGGCGTTCAGGGCTCCTACGCGATCGCCGTTAGTCGCCAAAGCTGCGCTTCAGAACAAGGGTCCGAGATGATGCCGGCTGCGGCGAAGGCGGCTGAGGATGGAGAACTGTCGCTGTAGCTCCTATGACACCTTCGGCTCATTCCGGGGTCTTCGAAACGCAGTTAGCCTGGAACGATGGGAAAGGCGGCGCGCGTTCTCCTCGGCTTGATGCTGTCCGCCTTCCCGTTGGCGGCACAGACTGACGCACATCTGTACTCACCGGCAACGAACCTGGAGCGGAGCGAGCTGACCCAGCTCGAGACCGCAACCCGCTCGGTCGATGTCGCGATGTACAGCTTCACTGACCGCGAGCTGGCTGAAGAGCTCGCAGCTCTCGCGCACAGAGGCGTTCGGATAAGGGTGTACCGGGATCGCGAGCAGTTCTCCCAGGAGATGCAATCCGGTGGACTGACCACAACCAGCATCCTGCTTGCGGCGGGTATCGAGGTTCGGGTCAAAGGCG
>CAXTYH010000018.1:0-98073 GCA_964248405.1 uncultured Bryobacteraceae bacterium | reverse complement strand
CTCTTGACGAGATACAAACCCCCGAAATGAGTTACTTTTTCAGCACCCTGCTAGGAAGCCAGTCGGCTGACGATCGTTTCAGAGACAATAGAAGAACGATGAACGCACAAACGCGTATGGCTCGGCCGCTCGCTGAAGCGGACCCCGAAATCTTTGGAGCGATTGAGCATGAAGCCGAGCGCCAGAACACTCGCCTGGAGCTGATTGCCAGTGAGAACTTCACCTCACAGGCCATTCTGGAGGCTGCCGGTTCGGTGTTTACGAACAAGTATGCAGAAGGCTATCCGGGCAAGCGCTACTACGGCGGCTGCGAGTATGCGGACGTTGTCGAAAACCTGGCGCGCGATCGCGTTAAGCAGCTCTTCGGCGCTGAGTACGCCAATGTCCAACCGCACTCCGGTTCGCAAGCGAACGAGGCCGCCTATGCATCTGTTCTAAAGCCAGGCGACACGATCCTCGGCATGAACCTGGCGCATGGCGGACATCTCACCCACGGGCATCCGCTCAACTTTTCGGGCAAGCTGTACAAAGTTGTTGCTTACGGCGTTCGCCCCGAAGATGAACAGATTGACTACGAAGAAGTCGCGCGGTTAGCCCAAGAGCATAGGCCCAAGATGATCATTGCGGGCGCCAGCGCTTACTCCCGTGTCATTGATTTTGCGCGTTTCCGCAGCATTGCCGATAGTGTCGGAGCCGTGTTCCTGGTTGATATGGCGCACTACTCGGGCCTGATTGCCGGTGGCGTGTATCCCAATCCCTGCGAACACGCTGATATCGTTACTTCCACAACACATAAGACGCTGCGGGGGCCCCGCTCCGGAATTATTCTGGCCCGCGAACGGTTCGGCAAAGAGATAGACAAAGCTGTCTTCCCGGGCGCGCAGGGTGGTCCTCTTGTGCACGTGATAGCAGCAAAGGCAGTTTGTTTTCGCGAGGCGCTTTCGTCCGACTTCCGCGCTTACCAGCAGCAGGTGGTCGCTAATGCAAAAGCTCTTGCGTCCGAATTGCAGCGGCAAGGCTTCCGGGTAGTCAGCGGTGGGACTGATTCGCACATGTTCCTCATCGACGTGTTTGCGAAAGGAGTTAAGGGAAAAGATGCCGAAAAAGCTCTGGATGAAGCGTTTATCACCGCCAATAAAAACGCCATCCCATTCGACCAAAATCCTCCGCTGAATCCGAGCGGCATTCGTCTAGGCAGCCCGGCCGTAACCACGCGAGGATTCGGCGAAGCGGAGATGCGAACGGTCGCGGAATTAATTGCACGTGTCCTGAATAATGTGACTTCGCCGGCCGCCATCGCTGAAACACAACGGGGTGTCGAGCAGCTCACCCAACGATTTCCCCTCTACGCCTGGCGACGGCAGGAAATCTTTTCGCTCTAGTCAGGGAAACTATGGCCGGCGTCGCCACGGGCAAGACAGCGATAACGCCGATGCTGTCCGTTCGAAAGGGCACATCGGCTATCGACTTTTACAAAGCTGCTTTTGGAGCCGATGAGCTATTCCGCGTTGAGGATGAGAGTGGGTCAGTCGTCGCTCAACTGTCCGTCAATGGAGCAGAATTCTGGCTCGCTGACGAATCTCCAACGGACCGGAATTTTAGCCCCGAATCACTGGGCGGTGGATCGGTCCGAATGCTCTTGATCGTCGAAGATCCGGATCTTACTTTCAACCGAGCCGTCGTAGCAGGAGCCGCAGCCGTTTGGCCCGTGGAAGACCAGCCATACGGTTGGCGCGTCGGACGCGTTGTCGACCCGTACGGACACCATTGGGAAATCGGCAAGCCGCTCTAGGCGCTAATCCTTACGAGTGTCCAAGGATATGGTGAGGCTTGTACGGTTCTTCCAACTGCTTCACCTCTTCGGCAGTCAGCTTCACCTGCACAGCACTGAGCGCCTCATCCAGATGGTGCATCTTACTCGCGCCAATGATGGGCGCCGTCACGCCCGGCTTGCTCAGCAGCCAAGCCAAAGCAATCTGCATGTTCGGTAACCCACGCTTCTCAGCTACCTGCCCCAGCCGCTCGGCCACTGCGAAATCATCTTCCTGATAGTAGAGTTGCTTGGCGTATTCGTCCGAATTCGCACGAGTGGTCTGACCGCCTCCCGTCTTACTCCGGTTGCCTGCCAGAAATCCGCGCGCCAGCGGTGACCACGGAATCACAGCGATCCCCTGATCCTGGCAAAGCGGCATCATCTCCCGCTCCTCTTCGCGATAAATCAGGTTGTAATGATTCTGCATGGAAACAAACTTCGTCCAGCCATGCAGCTCAGAAACATACAACGATTTCGAGAACTGCCAGGCAAACATCGACGAAGCTCCGATGTAGCGCGCCCGCCCCGATTTAACAACATCGTGCAGCGCCTCCATCGTTTCATCGATCGGCGTTTCTTTGTCCCAGCGATGTATCTGGTAAAGGTCGACATAGTCGGTCCCAAGTCGCTTCAGGCTGTGGTCGATCTCAGTCAGGATCGCCTTACGCGAGAGGCCGCGCCCGTTCGGATCTTTGCGCATGGGATTGAAGACTTTCGTCGCCAATACAATCTCGTCACGCTGGGCGAAGTCGCGCAGAGCTCGCCCGGTAACCTCTTCGCTGACTCCGTCCGAATACATGTTCGCGGTGTCAAAAAAGTTGATGCCGGCTTCAAGCGCGTGCTGAATGAACGGCCGGCTCTCCTCTTCGTTCAAGACCCACTCGCGCCACTTGCTGGAGCCGTAAGTCATGCATCCCAAACAAAGGCGCGAAACCTTTAGTCCGGTTCTACCAAAATTTGTGAATTCCATTCAGTCCGGTTCGCGTTGAGACGCAACCAATTTAGGAGACGCGGGAGGAAGGGGAAGGTGACAGCTGGTGGTTTGGCTGGGAGGCAGGGACTCGAACCCCGATACGCAGATCCAGATTCTGCAGTCCTACCATTGGACGACCTCCCACCTGGCTTTCGCCATTGTAACAAGGCGGCTTCGGCTATAGTGAACTCTATGCTGAAATACGCCGCCTTGCTTGTGATGTCAGTCGTGCTGTCCATCGTGCCGCTGAGCGCTGCCTCCGTCTATGACTACACCCTCACGTCCATCGACGGAAAAAGCACTCCGCTTTCTACATACAAAGGAAAGGTTCTGATGCTCGTCAATGTGGCAAGCAAGTGCGGCTACACGCCCCAGTACACCGGCCTGGAGTCTCTCTATCAGAAATACAAGGATCAGGGCTTCGTTATCGTCGGCATTCCTGCCAACAATTTCAAAAGCCAGGAGCCGGGTACCAATGCAGAGATAAAGACCTTCTGCAAGACCAAGTACGACGTGCAATTTCCCATGATGTCTAAGGTTTCCGTTGCGGGTAGTGACAAAGCTCCGCTCTACGAGTTCCTCACCAGCCAACAGGAAAATCCGCAGACCGGTGGTGAAATCAAGTGGAACTTTACAAAGTTTTTGATCGGTCGCGATGGGCAAATTCTCAATCGCTTTGAACCTGCTGTGACGCCGGACGATCCATCCGTCGCGGCTGCTGTGAAAGGAGCGCTCCAAAAGTAAGCCCTTGGCGAGTGCTCTAACGGTCAGCTATAAATGCAGTTCGCCTTACGAAAATCTGGAATCGCTCTTTTGGCAGTTCTAGGAGTATTTGCGCCCGGGATCGATGCTCAATCGAGCGCGCTTCCAGAAACATCAGTTGTCTCAAGCGCACCGCTAAGCTTCGTTCCTATCCCCCCCTGCCGGGTCATCGATACGCGCGCTTCCAGCAGCGGGCCTCTGAGGAGTCAAACAACACAAGACGTTTCGATTACGAGCACTTCCTGTGGCATACCCTCGAGCGCACAGGCATATTCACTCAACTTCACTGTGGTTCCGTTACGGCAACTCTCTTATCTAACCGTGTTTCCCACCGGACAACCGCAACCCGTTGTCTCCACTCTGAACTCGTATGACGGCCGCACCAAAGCAAACGCTGCCATCGTCCCAGCCGGCACCAATGGCGAGGTCAGCGTGTTTGCCACCGACGACACCGATTTCATCATCGACATCAATGGTTATTTTGTCTCAGCTTCTGACGTTACTGCGCTGGCCTTCTACCCAGTTGCTCCCTGCCGTCTTGTTGATACCCGCGGAACTGCCGGCCCGCTTGGGGCACCGACTTTAGCCGCCCAGCAGGAGCGCACTTTCCCAATCCTCACCGGCGTCTGTGGTGTGCCCGGAACGGCGAAAGCTTATTCAATGAATTACACAGCCGTTCCTAAGGGACCACTTGCCTACCTGACTACCTGGCCGGCCGGGCAAACACGGCCGGTTGTATCTACGTTGAACGCTCCCACTGGCGCCACAACTGCCAACGCGGCCGTTGTACCAGCCGGTGTAAATGGAGATGTGTCGGTCTATGCAACCGGGCAGACTGATCTCATCATCGACATCAACGGTTACTTCGCTCCGCCTTCGGGCACCGGTCTTTCGTTGTACAACCTCACGCCCTGCCGTGTCTACGATTCCCGCACACAACCGCTTGGGCAGCCGGTTAACGGCGTTATAGACATAAACGTCGTGGGCAGTCCTTGTGGCGTTCCCGCCAGCGCTCAATCGTATGTTTTCAACGCAACGGTAATTCCTTCCAACTCGCTGAAGTTCCTAACCGTGTGGCCGCACGGAGGAATCGAACCGAATGTTTCTACGCTCAACGCCTTGGATTCAGCGGTAACCTCCAACATGGCCATCGCGCCAGTTGCAGACGGCTCTGTTGACGTGTTTACTTCGGGGGCTGCTCAGCTGATTGTGGATATCTTCGGCTACTTCGCGCCAACCTCTTCGCCCGTCCCGTAACAACTTAGGGCCGGGTGCGATACAGCATTCTCGGATACGGAATTGTTTCGCGGACATGGTCCAGGCCGCACATCCACGCAACAAATCGTTCTACACCCATGCCAAAGCCGGCATGCGGGACCGTGCCGAAGCGGCGCAGGTCCAGGTACCACTCGAACGCTTCCCGTGGCAGGTTGTGCTCAGCCAGCCGCCTCTCGAGCAATTGCAAATCATGGATGCGCTGCCCGCCGCCTACAATTTCGCCGTAACCTTCAGGCGCAATCACGTCCACGCCCAAGGCAAGCTCCGGACGCTCCGTATCCGGCTGGAAGTAGAAAGCCTTAATCTCGCTCGGGTACCGATCCACCATCACCGGGCGCTCGCTGTCCTGTGTAAGCAGCGTCTCGTCCGTGTTGCCCAGATCGCCGCCCCACTGAATGTCGCTGCCCTTCGCCTGCAGAACCTTCACTGCTTCGTCGTAGCTCATGCGGATGAAAGGTGCTTGTATCGCCTCCAGTTTGGCCGCCTCCCGCTCCAGCACTTTCAACTGCTCCCGACGCCGATCGAGTACCCGTCCCACCAGGTAGACAATCATCTCCTCGGCCACCCGCTTCACCTCTTCCAGATCCGCAAAAGCCATCTCCGGCTCTACCATCCAGAACTCAGTCAAGTGACGCCGAGTCTTCGACTTTTCAGCCCGGAACGTCGGCCCAAAGCAGTACACTTTGCCGAACGCCATCGCATTGGCTTCGTTGTAGAGCTGCCCCGACTGCGTCAGGTAAACCTTCTCGTCCTCAAAGTAATCTACTTCGAACAAGGTCGACGTGCCTTCGCAAGCTGACGGCGTAAAGATGGGTGTATCGACAAGAGTAAACCCGTGCGAATCGAGGTAATCGCGAATGCCGCTAATCACCTCGTGGCGCACCTGAATCGCGGCATGCTGGCGTCGGCTGCGCAGCCAGAGATGGCGATGGTCCATTAGAAAATCAACGCCGTGATCTTTAGGTGTGATGGGATACGGATGATCTTCCGAAACTCGCTGCAGAACTTGAGCGCCGTCTACATCCAGCTCGAAGCCGCCTGCAGCACGCGCCTCCGCCCGAACGGTGCCCGTAAGGGCAACCGAGCTCTCCTGCGTCAGGCCTTTCAGTTCATTAAATACTTCTTCCGGGAGGTTGCTCTTCACCGCCACACATTGCAGCAGCCCACTGCCATCGCGAATCAACGGGAAAACGATCTTGCCGGATTTACGCAGGTTGTACAACCAGCCTTTTACCTGAACCCGCTTGCCCTCCGCACGAGCAATCTCACCGATGCTGATGGGCTCCGCAGTGGGTGCGCCCGCTATGTCGCTCATAGCCGTTCCAGCAACCAATCCATTGAACGCTTCGCTTCCTCAACCGGGTGTTCAACGCCCGCCGGTTCCCTTAATTCCAGCATGAACGGCAACTGCTCCTGGTAGGGCGCAAGCATTTCCATTGCCCGGCCCCAGTCAATCGTCCCTTTGCCTGGGAATAGGTGTGCATCCTCGACCGCGTTGTTGTCGTGCAGGTGTGTGGAACGAATACGCGGCTGCATGCGCCCGAACTCGCCCGCAACGCTGCCGTACATGTGGGCATGCCCAATGTCGAAGCAGTAATTCAAATTCAGATGCGTCTCCCCTAGAAAGAGGTTCAACCGTTCCGCCGAGGAAAGGCCGTTGGGCGTGTTCTCCAACAGAACCTCCACGCCGCGCTGACCGGCAAACACCTTGATCTCGTCGAGCGAGGAGAACGCCGCATCCACCCGACGCGGGTCAAACTCCTGTCCCGACACACCCAGGTGTTGAATCAAGTATTGGAACGGCACCACATCAGCTATCTCCAGGGCACGTTTGATTTGGTCCACCATCGCGATCCGCTTGCCTTTTAATGGCTCGGTAATGTCGATCACGGCTTGCGGACCCGAGCGGCCCCAAACCTCATCGGTGTACATCGGCGCATGCAGCGACTGCATCGTAAGAGGCGAATCGCGGAACCAGTGTCCGAGTTCGTTGATTTGCGCCTTGTCGCGATAATCCAGATGCTGACGCGCGCAGAAGATCTCAACCGCCGGGAACCCCGACGCCCAGACTCGTTCCAGCCAGACAGTAGTAAGTCGGTGCCCAACAAAAAGGTGGGTCGATAAGGCAAGCTTCATGTATTGTCGAAGGGGTGTTAATAGCCGGCGACCTTGCCGTGCAAACGCGACTCGGTGCCACCTTCCAGCATCCCACCTTTTACTACGATGGCTTCCACTCGTGCCACACCGTCGGTTGGTTTAATTGCGTAGCCCATTCTTGTTAGATCAGCTACTACTTGAGGCTGGAATCCGCTTTGCAAGTAGAGGAAGTCGGGCTTCCACTGCTGGTGAAAGCGCGGCAGATCCACGGCATCTTGCACATTCATCTTGAAGTCGAGTACGTCAAAGATCACTTCGGCGACGCCTGTCCCGATGGATGAACCTCCCGGCGCGCCGATAACCATGAACAACTTGCCGCTTTGCGTGATGATCGTGGGCGTCATGGACGACAGCGGTCGCTTGCTTGGTTCGATAGCATTCGCATCGGAACCCACCATGCCGAACATGTTGGGCGAACCCGGTTTAGCCGCAAAGTCATCCATCTCGTCATTCAGCAGGAACCCAAGCTTGGGTACCGTAACGCCGCTCCCGTACAAGTTATTCAAGGTATAGGTAACAGCAACGGCATTGCCCTGAGCGTCAACAACATTGAAGTGGGTAGTCTGATCACTCTCGTGCCATGTCCGCAGCCGTGCCACGGCAGTTTTCGCAAGCCCGGGCGCAACCGCCTCCGTCGGTGTTGCGCGCAGCGGATCAATGGAACTCCGTCTCCAAGCTAGATAAGCAGGCTCCAGCAGGTCCGCCGTCGGTACATTGTAGAAACCAGGGTCACCCAGGTATTCACTCCGGTCAGCAAAGACGCGGCGCATGGCTTCTGCCTCAAAATGGACTGCCTTGGCCGAGTCCGGACCGTCGCTGTTATAGCCGCTGCCGTCCAACATGCCCATCATTTGCAGCAGCCCAATACCGCCGGCACTGGGCGGCGGAGCGGTGATGACGTGGAAGCCGCGGTAATTGCCTTCCAGTGGAGAACGCTCGGCAACCTTATAGGCTCGCAGGTCCGCTTCGGTGATCAGTCCGCCATGAGCAGCCATGGCGGCTGCTAAGAGCCGTGCCGTTTCACCTTTATAGAAGCCGTCTGACCCACCGCTCGCTATACGGTTTAAGGTGGCGGCAAGCTCCGGCTGCTTCAGCGTTTCTCCCGCTGTAAACGGGCTGCCATTGCGCAGAAAGATTCTCTGCGACTCCGGATCCAGGTGCAGCGGATTCTTCTCGTCGCGGATGGAGGCAGCTACCGGTTCAGTAAGGATAAAGCCCTGGGAAGCTAAGTTGCTGGCCGGAGCGACTAGATCCTTCCAGCGTTTCCTGCCGAACTTCTGATGGGCAAGCGCCAGACCAGCTACCGTGCCAGGTACTCCCGCAGACCTCCAACCATACACGCTGTCGCTGGTTGCGCTGCCATCTGGGCCGATGTACATGTCGCGGGTAGCAGAGGCAGGCGCGCACTCACGAAAGTCGAGAAATGTTGTGGTTCCGTCAGCGAGGCGGATCAGCATGAAGCCACCCCCGCCCAGGTTGCCTGCCGCCGGATGCGTAACCGCCAGCGCAAAGCCTACCGCTACCGCTGCATCAATTGCATTGCCGCCCTGTTCGAGCACCTTCAACCCGGCATCAGCGGCGATGGGTTCCTGCGCGACTACCATGCCATGAGCTGCCCGCACGGGCTCTTTCGCTAGCGCCGACGGCAGGACAGTTGGGAAGAGCAGCACGAAGAGCGCTCCGGCACGTGTCAGCCCGCTCACCATATGAACGTCAGTCTAACAAGGGCCGGAACGCTTGGAAGTTCGGAAAAGCCTAAATCTAGGCGGCAACCGTCGTCAGCTTGCGCAAGCGAAGCGTCAAACGACTCTTATAACGGGCAGCAGTGTTCTTCTTGATGATGCCCCACTTGGCAGCCCGATCGACAATGGAGAAAGTGGCCGGAATTAAGGCCGTTGCTCCCTGCGAATCTTTTTTATCCAATAAACGCCGCATCGAACGAATCTGATGCCGCAGCCTCGACTTGCGAACCCGGTTCACCGCTGTCTTTCTTTCGGTGCTTCGGACGCGCTTGAGTGAGGAAACCGTGTTTGCCATTACCTCAAAACCCTATCCTGTTGAAAATACCTCTTTAGAATACCTGAATGCTGCTGTCCGCGGCAACGTACACCGGAGATTCTGAAGACGTAGCTTGTACTGCAAAGATATGGAAACACCTAGGATTTTACGCTCCATCGCAACTTGCAGTAACAAAACAAGCGGTTCTCAGTAACAATAGAGGTGATCTCGTTTAAACAGAAGTCGCTGAGAATGATTAGAAGTCTTACAACCACGTTCGCGATAGCAGCTGCTTATGCCGCTTTCGCAGTTTCCTCTCCAGCTGCCGAGAAGGTCGGTGACTGGAAGATTGCCGGGCCATATGGCGGGACAGCCACGAGTGTCACCGTAGACCCTTCCAATTCCAAAACGGTTCTGGCCGGCGCCATGAACTCGCTCCTCTTCAAAACCACCGACGGTGGTGAGAACTGGAATATTCTTAATTTTCCCAAACGCCACTTAAGTGCACTAACCTCCATCCTTATCGATCCCGCTGATCCAACTCACTATCTGGTAGGCGTGATTGCTGCCGATGGTGGCGGACTCTACGAGAGCCACGATGGTGGGGGGACGTGGGCGCTCGTGAAGGGCCTGGAGCGCTACGGAATCCGCGCCCTGACCTACGCGGCAAGTCAGCCGACGCGATTTCTCGCCGGTACGCAAAACGGCGTAATGATGAGCGATGACGCCGGAAAGACTTGGTCCCGTGTCTCCGACCCCCAAAACTCGGAAATGGCTCAGATTACAGCGGTGGCCGTAGATTCCAAAGACCCTAACACGATGTATGCCGGAACCAGCCACCTTCCCTGGAAGAGTGTTGACGGCGGCAAGACCTGGACTTCCATTCACACCGGCATGATCGATGATTCCGATGTGTTCTCTATCTACGTGGACCCGGCAAGCCCCTCCAATATACTGGCGAGCGCCTGCAGTGGGATCTATTCAAGTCCTGACCGGGGCGAACTCTGGCATAAGTTGCTCGGCATTCCGAATACCTCCCGGCGCACGCACATCATTCGGGAAGACCCTTCCAGCTCATCCACCATCTATGCCGGAACAACCACTGGTTTGTTTAAGTCGCTCAACCACGGCGCCGCCTGGAGAACACTGACTACCGAACAGGTAAATTGGCTCTCTTTCGATCCCGCGAATCCGCAAGGCTTGTATCTAGCCTTCGATGTAGAGGGCTTAGCTAAGAGTGAAAACGGTGGGGAGTCCATTCGGAATATCAACAATGGTTTTGTCGATCGCGTGATTGGCGGCGTGTCTACGTCCGGCAAGCGGATGGTAGCCATTGAGACCCAGTCAGGCGAGACGACCGGCTTCTTCACCAGCGCGAACCGTGGCGAGTCCTGGACTCAGATGCGAGCCTCCAGGAGCTTAGCGGGGGTTCATTTGAAGGCTGTCGCCGGGGTGCCCGATGATGATAAGACCTTGCTCGCTGCCAGTCCGCACCAGTTATACAAATCGATCAATGGCGGGGCGGATTGGAAAGTTCTTCCCATCCGACTCGTGACGGCTCTTCCCCCTCTGGAAGACAAGCCATCAACCGTTAAGTCAAAGCGTACTCCTGCCAAGAGACCAGCAGCGAAGCGGCCCGTTCGTACAGCTTCAGCCAAGGTGTCTGCGCCTCGCCAGGTAACAAAGGAAGTGTCAGTCTCAGAGGTGAGCGGACTCTACTCGGTTCGGTCGGGAACAAAGGACATCTTCTTTGCTGCGACTGACCTCGGTCTTCTGCGGAGCGACGACCTTGCCGAACATTGGACCCTTGCCGCCATTCCCGGAGGGAGCGCTGTAACAGCTCTGTATTTTGGGCCTGACCAGTCACCAATTTTGGCCCGAGCCGCAAGCGGCTTGTTTGTGTCCAAAGACAATGGCGTAAGTTGGGCTGAGTTGCCGTTCCCTCTTCCTTCGTCCGATGTTAACGATGTAGCTATGACGACGGGCGAAAACGCACCCATGCTGGTAGCAACACGAGTTGGGCTCTACCGGCTGGATGGCGAAAGCCATAAGTGGTCTGTTGTTTCAAGTGGGTTGCCGGCTTCTACCGTAGCTTCGGTCATCTTCGGAGGAGCTGATAAGTCAGCTTACGCCGTGCAGTATGGGCGATTGTATGTCAGCAAAGATGAAGGGGCCAGTTGGTCTGAGATCATAACCGCGCTTCCGCCAACCCGGATCCGGCAACTCTGGAAGGCCGATGCCTCCTCCAGCCGGATCTTTGGACTCACTAGTGATTTGGGAATTATCTACCGCGATTAGTCGCGTTCGATAACATAGGTTCCCGTAACCAGTTACCATATTGAGTACTTACGATCTTTTGGGGTCGGCCAGCAAGGTTTCGAGCAGCTCGATGTTATCTCGAGTTGGCGAGGCAAGAACATGTTTATGCTGGCGCGAAGCCGGGAATCCTGAAGTCCCATCGGAAAGTAAAGTTTTGGCCAGAATTTATCTAGGGGTCAGGCTATTTGAGAAGATTTGTCCGGACGAAGTAAGTAAGTTAAAAGTCTGGCCGTTCTCTCTATCTTCAGGTTATTTTGCGATTTGATGGTTGTATGTGATGCAAATCTCGATTCGATCATCAATAATCGGTAGAGGTGTGTACTCTGCTTTGGAGGAGAAGGATGGATACTCGGCTTATAAGTAGGCCGTTAAGTTCTGCAATCCTGTGTGCCGCACTGACGTTTGCGTCAGGAGCTCATGCACAGGACAGCACAACCACAACAACTAATACGAAAACGACGTCGTCCGGGGGTGGTGAGGATGCAATGCCTGACCTGGTCGAAATCGACCCCTTTGGCGGTGTCAGTACCTGGGGGCAAGTCAACCGTGGTCTTACCACGCATTTAGTCGATGGCGGTATCGGCGGTATTCGCGTGGCGGTTAACCCCACGAAGTACTTCGGAATTGAAGGCTTCGTTGAGTACTCGGAGGCGAACGTTGAATTTCGCACCCCGAACGGAACCGGGTTTTATCCTGGAACCAATAATCCGCTGCCCACATACGCCTTCGACGCCCATAACTATACCTGGGGTTTAGGCCCAGTCTTTAACTTGCGTCCCCGTGGATCACGCGTGCAGCCTTACCTTACGGCAGGCGCTGCGGGAATTCAATTTACCCCAACTAAGCATGCTGAGGGGATCGCCCGTCAACCTGCGAATCAGGCCAATTTCGGTGCCGGCAACCTGAATGACAATCTACAGGTCGGCGGCTTCTATGGTGGCGGTATCAAGTTCCACTTTACCGATCACCTCGGTATGCGGATCGATGCTCGTGGTATTACTTCCCGGAACCCGACTTATAACTTACCGAACTACAATACGGGCGGCGTCTATATTCCCCGCGGCGACAGCATCAATAACTTTCAGGGAACCGTTGGTCTCGTTTTCTATTTAGGCCAGAGCAAGTGCCCGCCCATGCCGGCAGCTCCACCGCCCCCGGCGCCTCTTCCAACCCCCACCATCACGGGCGCGGAAGGCACCATCTGCCAGGGCAAGCCAGTTACGTTACATGCCAACATTCAGGCTACTGGCAATCAGAAGCTCTCGTATTCATGGACCGTGAATGGTCAGGCTCAGGGCACCGACAGCCCCGACTTTGCCTTTACTCCGAACAACTCGGGCAGTTTCAGCATCCAGGTCTCGGTTAAGGACACCACGCCTCCGCCGCCCCCGATGGAACGGCCTAAGAAGTTCCCGGTTCGTTGCTGGGTACAGCCGCCCACGCCTCCTCCGGCACAGCCTGTCACTGCTACCTCCACAGTTACTGTGAACGATGCTGGCCCGCAGATTACCAGTGTCTCTGTTGCTAACCCGTCTGCATTGGCTTGCGCAGCCAATACCACCGGCGTACATACTACTGATCTGATCGGTGTTGTTACACCTTCAGCATGCGGTGGAAACCTGACCTACAACTGGACTGTCAGTGAAGGCAGCGTAACTAACGGCAACAATCAGCGCGCAACTTTCGATGCCTCAACCCTGAACTTCGAGGGTGGCGCACAAGGCCAAACCAAGACGGTCACTGCAACGCTGACCGTTACCGATGAAGCTGGCAAGACTGCCTCTCAGTCCACCACCATCACGGTCAACTGCCAACCGCAGTTCGTTCGACTTGACGACGTTATCTTCGCGAAGAACAATGCTCGCGTTAATAACTGCGGCAAGCGCGTTCTGATCGATGACGCAGCTCCGAGACTCTCCAGTGGCGATTACGATATCGTTCTGGTAGGCCATCGCGATAATGACGAATCGGCCAATGCGCCTAGCACCCGCACCCGCAAGGGTAGACGTGCAGCAGCGCAAGCGGCTCTGGATGAACAGCGCGTTCTGAACGCGGCTGCAGTCTTGAGCGGCGGCACCGGCACTTGCGCCAAGGTTGATCCTTCCCGCATCAAGTACGACTTTGTGGGAACCGACCAAACCTCTGAGACCCGACCTGGCCAGTGCGGAACTTCGAACACGAAGGAACGCAGAGGCTCGCAAACCTCCGAAGCCGACAAGAACCGTCGGGTGGAAGTCTACTTGGTGCCTCGCGGCAGCTCGAGCATGCCTCCTGCTGTTAAGAACGCCAAGCCTCTTCCGGAAGCACGGATGAAGGCGCTTGGTTGCCCTAAATAAGCAGCTAAGCTAAAAGCAAAAGCAAACGGGGTCAAGCGGTTCGCCGCTTGACCCCGTTCTGCGTTTCAGACCTTTCTACCGGCGCGTTACTCTATTACCCATACGTGCTGCGCCTTTTACTCCTTTTCCCTTTGTCTATCGGCGCATTTGCGCAACCCACTTTCACCCTCCATCAGGTTATGAGCGCGCCTTTCGCCAGCTCGCTCCTCGCTTCGCCAACCGGTGTAAAGCTTGCCTGGCTGCTGGACGAACAAGGGCGACATAACGTCTGGGTGGCCGAGGCGTCCAACTTCCGCGCGCACAAAGTAACCGCCTTCAATGACGACGATGGGCAGGAGATTGGCGACCTTACATGGTCAAAAGATGGTCTCTCGCTCTTCTTTACTCGTGGGGGCGAACTGGAAAATGGCGGTGAGAACCCCAACCCCGGCCTGTTGCCCATTCGGCCGGATCAATCCATCTGGGCCATCCAGCTTGACGGCTCGCCGGCCCATAAGCTGACCGAAGGAAGGTCGCCTGCTGTTTCGCCGGCCGGTGATCTGGTCGCCTTCGTCCGAGGTGGCCAGCTCTTCACCATGACGCTCTCCGGTCAGAATGTGAAGGAGGCGGTCAGGCAGTCGGGGTCCGTTACAGGCTTGCACTGGTCGCCCAGTGGAGTATTTCTCGCCTTTACAAACACCCGCAAGGATCACAGTTTCGTTGGCTTGTACGCGCCCGGGCAGGGGTCGCTGCAATACCTTGACCCGAGCACTGATTTCGATTCCGAACCGGCCTGGTCACCCGACGGGCAGCGGCTGGCGTTTCTCCGAATCCCCTATGAGACTCGCACCGCCCTTCATGCGCCGGAACGTGTAGCTGAGCCGTGGTCGATTCGCGTTGCGAACGCAGGCGAGACTCGATCGAAAGAGATCTTTCGGGCCAACCCCGGTATGGGCAGTGCCTTTCATTCCATCGTTTCCGAAAATCAACTGCACTGGAGCGGCAATGGCATTATTTTCCCCTACGAGAGAACAGGCTGGTGCCACCTGTACCGGGTGAACCTGAACGCAAGCGGTCCGCTTGTTGAACTGACTCCGGGCGAAGGTGAAGTAGAGCACGTGGAGCAGCTCTCCACCGGCGGCGCTCTCTTCTATTCATCCAACATCGGTGACATCGACCGGCGTCATCTCTGGAAGATCGACGGCTCCTCCTCCGGCACTCCCAAGCAGATTACTTTTGGGAAAGCGGTCGAGTGGAATCCAGCACCCCTGGCGAATGGAGCGGGCTTGGGATACCTCGCATCGAGCTATAACAGCCGTGCTCACGCCGTAGTCGAAGCAGGAAACGATCAGCCCGCAGTGTTGGCCCCGGAAGCTACGCCGCCGGGCTTTCCAGCAGCTCGGCTGGTACGTCCCCAACCGGTTAGCTTCACTGCGGCCGACGGTCTCGTGTTGCACGGTCAACTCTTCCTGCCGCAGGGTCCGGGTCCGCATCCGGCGCTCGCCTTTTTCCATGGCGGCTCGCGGCGTCAGATGCTCCTCGGCTTTCACTACATGGCCTACTATTCAAACGCTTACGCAATGAATCAGTATCTGGCGAGCCGCGGGTACCTGGTCCTCTCTGTCAACTATCGAAGCGGCATCGGCTACGGGCTGAATTTCCGCGAAGCTCTGCAGTACGGACCCGGTGGAGGCAGCGAGTTCAACGATGTGATCGGCGCCGGACTTTATCTAAGGAGCAGGCCGGATGTCGATGCCCGGCGCATTGGTGTTTGGGGCGGATCCTACGGAGGCTACCTGACGGCTCTGGCCCTTGCCCGCGCCTCAGACCTCTTCCAAGCAGGGGTCGACTTTCACGGCGTCCACGATTGGAGTGCTTTCCTTCCAGAGAGCACCCGCTCTGGCGATCCTGCCCAACAGCAGGCCACTAGCGAGGCGGCTCGCCTGGCTTTCGACTCCTCACCTATGGCTTCGATTCGCACCTGGCGCTCACCGGTCCTTCTCATTCATGGAGACGATGACCGAAATGTGCCTTTCTCCCAAACAGTGGTTCTCGCCGATGCGCTTCGTAAGGGGAATGTGCCTTTTGAAGAGTTAATCTTTCCGAACGAAATACACGATTTTCTGCTTCACCGGCACTGGCTCGAAGCCTACCAGGCTACTGCGGACTTCTTCGACAGAAAACTTGGCCTGCCTGCCAAGGCCGGACAGGAGGGAACAAAATAGCTAGGGCCGAGCGGCTTTGATCGACCTCGCTGCGGCAATAAGCACCAGGGAGATAACCGCCGAAAAAATGATCGGCGTCAGGAAGAAATATCTTAAGCAGAGGATCGTTATAGCCACGAAACAAAGGGCCAGCGACCAGGCAGCGCCCTTCAAGCGGGCCAACACGTCAGGTAAACAACTTCCCAACTGCCAGGCCAAGACCCCGGCGAAGAGGAGGAACACAGAAGCGAAAAGGCCAAACCCGACAAAGAAGTCGAGATAGCTCCTGGTAAAGCCCTGGGTCTCAAACTGGACGCCACGTAATGAGCCGATCAGCGAATCCACTCCCCAATTCGGATCCGTCTTTTGGAATCCAAGTGTGTGACCAGCCGCGAACAGCAAAATCAGGACAGAAGCGACTCGGTACAGCACGGACGTTCTCAAGAATTTCTCTCCCTTAATCTCCGCTAGTCTACCTGGTCAGGGCACGCATGCTACTCTGACAAACTTGATGCGAGCTCCAATCTCTACCGCTGTCGCCCTGCTGCTTGGCTGTTGCTTTAGTGCCCATGCGGCGGATTCGCTAAACCTGAAAGCGGAGTACCAACCTGCTGCCGATCGCCTCATCGATGCAGCCCTGCAGGACAAGGCCGGTTACGAGAAGTTGACGTATCTTTGCGACCGCATCGGCAACCGGCTGAGCGGCTCCGAGTCTCTCACCAAAGCAATTAGCTGGGCCGCCGACCAGATGCGAAAAGATGGACTCGTTCATGTAGTGACGCCGGAGGTCAAAGTGCCTCATTGGGTACGCGGCGCCGAGTCGGGTGCCATCGTTTCACCCGTCGAGAAGCCCCTGCATATGCTCGGGCTCGGCATGAGTGTAGGTACGCCTGCCGGTGGCATCACTGCCGATGCTGTTGTGGTGTCCACCTTTGACGAACTTACCGCGCTTGGCGACGCTGTCAAAGGCAAGGTTGTGGTTTTTGACGCTCCTTATAAAAGCTATGGGCAAACAGTTATGTATCGTCTCGGTGGCGCCTCCGCAGCCGCAAAACAGGGCGCCGTCGCGGTGCTTGTTCGATCCATTACCCCCCTTGCTCTGCAACAGCCGCATACCGGCGCCATGCAGTATGCGGAAGGCGTCTCTAAGATCCCGGCTGCTGCCATCAGTATCGAAGACGCAACCCTGCTCCATCGGCTGCAACAGAGCGGCGCATCACCGCGCATTCATCTCGAGATGGCGGCGCATATGGAGCCTGATGCGGTGGCAGCCAATGTGATCGGCGAGATCCCCGGTAGCGAACATCCCGAAGAAGTGGTCGTCATGGGCGGCCACATTGACTCCTGGGACGTTGGGCAGGGCGCTCAGGATGATGGTTCAGGAATCATGGCAACCCTGGAGGCCGCGACACTGATTCACCAGCTTGGCCTGAAGCCGAAACGGACTATCCGGGTAGTCTTCTGGGTGAACGAGGAGAATGGTGGGCGCGGCGGCGAGGCCTACCTCCGGTGGGTCGGCGACAACCTGAAACACCATGTAGCCGCCATCGAAATGGACGAAGGCGCAGAACGGCCTCTCGGGTTCGGCTACGGGCCCTTCGCCTTCATGCGCCGGCCCAAACCTGGACAGCCGCCGGCAGCTCCTACCCCGCCTTCCTCTGAACAGCAGGTTTCCATGCAGCTGTGCCAGCAGATTGCCTCGCTGCTCTCACGAATTGGTGCCGACAAAGTCAATGCTGGGGGCGGAGGCAGCGACATCGAGCCGATCGTCAACAAAGGCGTACCAAGTTTGAGTCCTACCACGGCGGCCACTCACTATTTCGATTGGCACCACACACAGGCTGACACCATAGATAAGGTCGATCCAGATGATTTTAGAAAGAACGTTGCTGTGCTGGCCGTACTGGCTTATGTCCTAGCCGATATGCCCGGCAAACTGGCGGGTACCGTGAGTCCGGAATCGGCACCGTAACATACCCTGACCTTATCGAACGTATTCCACCACCTGGGTCATTCAAAGGACGCTGAAGGCTTGTCCGTTTCCTAAATGTACTAGAAGGGCCGGTCACTTTTGGGGTTTTCCTCTGTTATTGGCGGGTCGAAAGCCCCAAATTCGTACTTCTGTATACAACTGGACCGTGCCGGTGCATCTTGAATAGAGATAATGGTGCGATAGATCGTTGATTTCTGGTCTGCGCCCGGCGGGTGCGGACTCGGCTGTCTACGCATCATGCTGAGAGGTTAGAGTGCAGACGTCAGAAGTTCTCCAAGCTTGGGGAAAGATTCTTAAAGGCGAGAAACCTTCGCTTTCTATCGAGATAACGCGTGAGTGCCCGCTGAGATGCCCGGGTTGTTACGCGTATGAAGACACGCACCTGGGTGGCGGGGTTACGCTACGGCAACTCAATGACCGTAAGGGACAGGCGTTAGTAGACGGTGTTCTGGAAGTGGTAGACCGGGCCAAGCCGCTGCATCTGTCCATTGTCGGTGGTGATCCGCTGGTGCGTTATCGCGAACTCGAGGCCCTGGTGCCTCAGCTACTCGCGCGCGGCATCCACGTCCAGATCGTAACCAGTGCTTTTCGTCAGCTGCCTGCTGAGTGGGCCAGCCTGAAGCGGTTTTCCATTGTCGTTTCCATTGACGGACTGCAGCCCGAGCACGATGCCCGCCGCAAGCCTGCAACGTACGAACGAATACTGAAGAACATCGCAGGTCAGCATGTGACGATTCATAGCACCATCACTGCCCAGATGATGAAGCGCGAAGGCTATCTTCAGGAGTTCCTGGATTTCTGGACCCCTCGGCCGGAGATCAATAAAGTCTGGTTCTCTATCTTTACACCGCAGGTGGGCGATGAGCTGCCGGAGATCCTAACGCCTGCTGAGCGCGCCATGGCCGTTCGCGATCTGCTTGCACTTCGTAAGAAGACCCCCAAGCTCGACATGCCTGAGGGCCTGATCAATCAATTTACGACGCCTCCCCACAGCCCAGCTGATTGCACGTTCGCACTTACTACCGAAACCATCTCAGCTGATCTGCAAACCAAAGTCACGCCCTGTCAGTTTGGAGGAAATCCGGACTGTAACTCATGCGGATGTGTTGCATCGATGGGACTCGCTGCAGTCTCGGCTCATAAGCTTGCAGGCTTCATTCCAGTCGGCCTCATCTTTAAAGCTTCCCTGAAAATCGGGCAAAGGCGCTCCAAGCCGGTTGTACCTGCCCCGCCCGCGAACGCCCTGCACGTGTTGCGCTAGCTACTTGAGTTGGGCCAGAGTTGCGCCGCCTCGATGCGCATATTTGTTCCAGACTGCCGGGTCGACTAACATCTTGATGAAAACGCCGCCGACTACCGAGCGCGCCTGGAAGGGCTCCTGCTTGGCTGTAATCGTGTCATACCAGTCACTCATAGGAACCCGGCTGGGCGTCTCCTGCAGGAACAGATAGGCGGGGTCTACTAGCTTGGCAAAGTCACTCGGGTTCTTTGCCATGGTCGCTGTCCAAACAATCCAGTCAAGCTTCGTATAGTCCTTTCTGTTGTCCAAAGGTAAGCCGTACTTATTCATCTTCGTTCCGTAGAATGCCAGTTCCGATTGCGCAATCTGAGGAGGAAAAACATGGAGGCCCAGAAGCTGATCCCACACCAGGTTGTACTTTTGGCTCCAACTGCCCGGCTGGTCGAAAGCTAAGCGGTAATGGTCGCCCTCTGCGGCCATGCCCTGCCACTTCGCGGCAAAACCGTGGGCGAGCTGCTTGTACTCAGATGCTTCGGCCTTGTGTCCTGTCATCTCGGCCAATCGGCCATAAGACGCCAGGGCCAGGATTGCTTTGATTGACAAGTTTGCGTTATGCGCCAGATGTCCGGCGAAATCATCGGTCGACAATTGATTTTCAGGGTCAAGTCCTTTATTGCGTAAATAAACGGCCCACTTGGTTAACACCGGCCAGTACCTCTGCGAGAAATCCGCGTTGCCTTCCACCTTGGCCAGCGCAGCCAGCATAATCAGCATATTGCCGCTCTCCTCCACCGGCATCTGGTTCTCTTCGGTGAGCTCACCCCCGCCGTACACCTGTCCATTAGCGAGCGGATAAGTGCCCAGGTCATGCGGAGCAAACGGCCACCGCCAGCGCTGCAGGCTTGCATACTCCAACACCGGCTGCAATTGCGCTTCCAGCAGCTTTGGGTTGAACAGCAGCGCCCAGGGAGCAGCCGGGTAAATCACGTCCACTGTTCCAATACACCCGTTGCTAGAATTTTCCTTTGGAAAAAACATTGGGGTGCCATTAATGTCGGCTACCAGTTTGTAAGCGCCCAGGGTCTGCCGGTAAGCAAGAGAAGCCAGACGGGCATACTGCTCGCCGCCGGCCTTTGTCAAATCACTCATCAGCTGCTGGTCGAACTGCTGGCAGCGGGTTGCCAAAGAGTCATGATCACGCCGACCATCCCGCAACAGCGATGCGGCATCGGCCCCGTTTCTCCGCCACCATGCCCGCTCTTTGCGCTCGAAGAACTCAATCGAGTAAATGTCGTCGTAGGCAATCATCAAGTAGCGGGAAGCAGGCCCGCTGATCCGGCCTAGGTCCAAGCTGTAAGCGATGGCGCGATCATTGCCGGCAGCTTCTGAAAACTCATCACTGGCCGGAAGGCGTCCGTCTTTCTCGAAGCTGGCAAGAGCATCTCCGTGCTGCATAGCCGCTTCCGTAACGCCCTCGGTTCGGTCGGCGGCCAGGTACAAGTAGCCCCAGTCGATGCGCACGTCGTCCCCATACTTCTGCAAAACCGGCTGCTCCCGCGAGCCAATTCGCAACACAGGCTGGCTATCCAGCAGATACCGGGAGGACACGGTTTTCTCGTCCCGGGTATTCACTACCGTATCGGCCAAAGCATCGGCAAACAGTTGCACGGTGTGCTGGCCGTTATCAGTGGGGCGTACAGTCCACTCCAGGTAAGTCAGCGGGCGCGACAACACGTCTAAGTCGTCGGGCAGTGCCGGCGTCAGGAATGTAAAATCAACCTCGACACCCGCGCCGGCAAACTTGTAGATTGTCCGGGTAGGCAGAATCTCTACACTGGTCTGGTTCAGAACCGGCTGCGGCTGCTGACTATGGCGCGGATCGCCGCCCATCAATCGATAACTCTTGCCATCAATGCGCGCATATGCGGTCAGCCGATTGGGCTTCCCGGTCCAGTGCTCCGTCCGTTGGCCATTCAATTGGTCCACGTTTGACCAGATGCTGAAATATGGGTCGTGTACCACCAGCGGAACTGCCGGAGCGCGCAGTGAAGGCAGGCTTTGGCCAAAGCTTACGGCAACAGATGCCAGTAACAGTATTGGCGCGACACTTACTTTAACGAACGAGGGCATCTTGTTTCTATATCAAATCTCATCGGAGACTTTGCCCGGACGATACACTATGAGTCGAAAGAAAGAGCTCCGATGAGTTTTGTCAACACTTATAAGAAGGATCTGCTATCTGCCCTGGAACTCGTCGATCTGGACAAAGTAGACCTTGCCACAAGCTGGATGCGCGAAGCACGCGACCGCGGTCGTCACATCTTCACCTGCGGAAACGGCGGAAGCGCCTCAACCGCTTCTCACTTCGTCTGCGACGTTCTGAAAGGCGCCAGTTATGAGCGTGACAAGCGCTTTCGCATTCTCGCCTTTACTGACTCGCTTCCCACACTGACGGCTTACTCCAACGACGTCGGCTACGAGTGCGTATTCGTTGAACAACTGAAGAATTTCGGCGGCAGCGGAGATGTGCTTATGGCCCTTAGCGGTTCTGGCAACTCCCCGAATGTGATTGCAGCCGTGAATTACGCCAAGTCGATTGGTTGTAAGACAATCGGACTAACTGGACGGGACGGCGGGGAGCTCGGCCGCGCCGTTGATTTGGAGATTCGCGTCTCCGAGCAACACATGGGCAGAATCGAGGATGGCCATCTAATGATCTGCCACATGATTGCTTATCAATTGATGGATGCTCCAGACCTGGGCGAGTTAGTCCAATAGTCAACTACTGAGCAGAGGACACACGCACTGCCACGGCGTTCGTGGAGATAACCGGAGCGGCAGAGGTGTAAATGGATTGCCCGCCTACACTCTTTATCGCGACCGGACGCCTCCAGGCGGATAAAATCAGACTGGTCGAAGGCTGAGGTCCAGGGTGCGACGACTGTGCTTGCATCGTTCGCGGCTTGTCCGCATGGCTCAGCAGCATGCTCGATGAACTATAAAGCAGAGTAATTGGATTGGAGCGTACAAAGTCTTTCGCGACAATAGCTAACCCGTGCCCAAATCGCGAGGCGATCGCTTTTCGCTGCTGCACCGGAAACTCATGTACCGGGTGATAACAATCCGTCATCCGCAGGACTGCTATTTCGCCGTCAGTGACAATGGGACGCTTATCGACCATTCCGACACGCAGGTTGCTGCGTGGCAGAAGACTAGCTGACTCGACACACCCGCCGAAGGCGAGATCGTCGATCACCTTCGCGCGCTCATTATCGATGTTGTGATCCGACGCATGACTGATTAATCCACCCTTCATCGAGAACGAAAGGTCTTCCGACGCTGCACTTAGCCACATATCTGGCTGAACCTGCTTCCAGAGCCGGATGTGATGGCGCTTAGCGAAGGTGTTCAAGCTCTTCTGATACATGGCCTGCGGTTGCCATCCATTCAGCCGTAAGCGCGACATAGGAGCCATGCTGTCGCCGAAGCGCATCACCAGGCTGTTATAGATATGATACAAAGCCAGCGCGTTGCGGCCCTGCGAACCTACCCAACCAGCCGCGTGAAATGCTCGCCCAATCTGCTCGCGTGTCCCAAGAAAAAGAATGTTGGTCAGATCCGACTCTTGGTGGGGCCCCCTGCGGCTCTGCTGCTCAGGAAGGTCACTCAGAAGCCGAAGGGCACGGGCCGCGTCGTCCGGCGAAAGGGGAGCGATCTCCTGCCCACCTTGGGCTAACGCGGGAATGGCTTGCCCGCTTGTCACCTGCACAATCATTTCGGTACCGGCGGGAAGATAGATTTCCGGATCAGGCGAGCGGGCAACCAGAAACTTTCCGCCTAGAATCGGAACCGCGATCGCTGGCTGGGTCATCAACAAGGAGAGGAATATCGAAACTCCAGAAGAGAAATTCGCGACCGGCCGAATTCCCCCTATGACTCCATCTCCATTTACGCGCTCCCTCGCCGTCTCTACCTCTACGATTCGTGTAGCCAGAGGCATCGGGGTGCGTCCGGGAAGCGTCAAGGATTCAAATTGCAAGGAGACACTCGCAGTCGAATGCTTGATGCCGAACCCAAGTCGGTGTACTGTTCCAACTTGGCCGGACAGTGTGGAACCTTGTGGGATGAGTACGCGGGACTCGTCCATCACCGGGGCAATAATCGTCGCTTCTACCCGGTCACCTCGATGTGAGAAACGCGATCCGGTCGCCGTATTCAGCCGAATCTCAACGTTAGTCCCGGCAGGGAGTTCGAGCGCATGAACGGGCAAGGGCCCTAGCAGCAGAAGCAACGTTGCCGCGAGACAGGTGAGTCGGCCTCCTCTATGGGAAGACGACGTATGAGCGTAGAAATCGAAGTAATATCGACAGAGTCGCATTGCCAAGCTCGCCATCAAAGATAAAGGCTGGCCAAGCGTAACGGCTAACGCTACCCGTCAACACAATTCGGCGCCTCCTATATAGTAAGCGACTTGTACCTCGCCTCGTTCGTTGGGATTCTTACTAGCTACGGTCTCTACGTGAGCAACACCATAGCTGCCGCCTTTGTCTTACCATTCCACAATGGTGTCGGCGGCGAGCATCTCTCGGTCGCTGAACTGGCTGTCTGAGACGGGTAGCCTCGGCTAAACCAATATCTTGACTTGCCGGATGAGGCTAAGCTACATCAGCCCCCACCTATTCGTCCTACGGCGTGGCACTCTCAAGCAGCCTTCTGAGGCGGAGATCCCGCTATCCTCTCAGAAACTCAACGGACCTTGGCCACGACTGAGCTCTAAGCGACAACCCCAACAACTACGGCGAGACGTAGGCTGAGAGTGATTGGTTGAATTTTCCTCTTGAGGTCTTCCTTGCCAAGCACCAGTGCACGCAAGGGCGAATTCGATAATTCCCGTTTGAGAGGTAAGAGGTATTTCGGGGAAGCAGGCGTGGTACTCTGGGCGAACAAGAGGCGAAGTTCTGATGTTGCTACTCTTGCGCTAGCGTGAGAATCCAAATCAAGGTTCCAAGAACTGAGGACGATGCTCTACGAAGACATCGAGGAACTGCACAATATCCAACACATCGGGAACTTACGCTCGATTCTAGAGCGAGGTATTTTATCCAAGGTTCGGAGCCGAACCTTTGCAGGGCAACCGGTCGCTCTGGAGGTAATACAGGATCGTCGTGGAAAGGTCATTGTTCCAAATACCGGTAGGAGGCTTCATTCATACGCAAACATCTATTTCAATGCTAGGAACAAGATGATGTATTGTCTGCGTGACAAACACCGGGAACTGTGTGTGTTCTCAGGATCAATAAAGGAATTCTTCGGTATAACAATGTTGTTGTTGCGGACCAGAATGCCTCCAGTGACTACGTTCGCTTCGGTGGTTGTGTGAATGGTTTAAGACTCATTAGCCGAGAACTGGTGTATGCACGCTCCTGGATACATCCCGAGGACCAGAAGCTGGAATGGCGGCACGGCTCGATAATGTGCGCAGAGGTGCTGGTCCCAGATCGCGTCCCACCTGACGACCTTATGGGCGTTTACGTCTCATGCGAAGAAACGTTGAGTCGCGTTAGTGCTGACGTAGGAAAATTGCCCATCATTGTTGATGCCGACCTATTCTTTCAGATGGAGCAGGGCCGGAATGATTAAGACGAGAACAGGTGATCTATTTTCCTCACAAGCCCAAACGCTTGTGAATACGGTGAACTGTGTCGGAATCATGGGCAAGGGAATTGCGTTGGGCTTTAAGGAGCGTTTTCCTGACATGTACAAGGAATACGTTCGATTATGTGATTCTGCGCGTGTACGTCTCGGGAAACCATATTTGTACAAGCAACTTGCAGGGCAATGGGTTCTCAATTTTCCAACGAAAGATCACTGGCGGTCTGTTTCCAAGCTATCCGACATAGTTGAAGGTCTGGAATACCTTGAAAAGCATTATGAGGAATGGGGTATCCAGTCGCTTGCTGTTCCACCATTGGGCTGCGGGAACGGTGGATTGGAGTGGCGCGTTGTTGGGCCAACGCTGTATCGACATCTGAACCGCCTTCGTATCTCGGTGGAATTGTACGCTCCCTTGGGTACGAACCCCGTTGAATTAACACCAGAATTCCTCGATTCCGAATCTAGATCTGTTGCTCCAGGTAGCTTAGCCGGCGCTTCCTCTCGTGTTCCGGCTGGGGCGCTTGCTCTTGTTGAGGTACTCCAAAGGATTGTTTCAGAACCTTACCACTGGCCCGTTGGGCGAACGACCTTTCAAAAGATTGCCTTCTTCGCTACGGAGGCGGGTATACCCACTGGCCTGTCTTTCACAAAGGGCAGCTATGGGCCGTTCTCGTCGGACTTAAATGCGTTGTTGTCAAAGCTTGTGAACAACGGTCTGATCGAGGAGCAACCACTAGGCCGAAAGATGCTGACTGTCTATCCCGGAAAAACCTTTCGAGATGCTCGGAAAACGTTTGAGTCTGAGTTATCGGAATGGGACGAAACCATTGAGCAAATTGCTGATTTGTTTATGAGGATGCGCACTACCCAAGCGGAAATAGCGGCTTCGGTTTTGTTCATGTCTAAAGTCCTTGCAAAGCCCCGTCAGGAGAACCTCACGGAGCTCGAAGTGTTTCGCAGCGTGATGGACTGGAAGATCAAGAGACGTCCACCCCTGGAGCCGGAAGAAGTCGCTAAAACGGTCAGGAATCTGAATATTCTCAGATGGGTTGATCTAGAGCCGAGCGAACTACCCATTCCGGTTGAAGCTTGGGGTTAATCTTCGGAACGGCTATAGTAATTCTGGAACCGAGAGAACCGACTTTAGTGACATTCCATGTGAGGCGTTTACTCCAGGCGAGAGGAAGTATTGGTGGGCGGTCACAGGATCGAACTGTGGACCTCCTGCTTGTAAGGCAGGCGCTCTAACCGGCTGAGCTAACCGCCCATCTCCCTGATTCTCGCACGCTCCGCAACGCTGCGCTATGCGCCAACCAGTTGCGCGTAAACGCCCTTGGCTACCGCCACATCAGTCGTGCCTTTCACAATCGCGCGCCCATCGGGAAACACTGTCACATCGAATTTCGGTATTGAAACACGCAGCGCGAACTCATTCACCCGCACATCTCCCACCGCCTGTAAGCCAATCGCCAACGCCGCCAAATCCAGCCGCTTCACGGCCACATGGAGCTGCACGGCATTCCGTCCGCAAAGGCTGACCGGTGAGGCCCGCTGCCCGTCCAAGAACTCGAATCGCCGTAACCCGCAGCAGACGCAGTCCGGGTCGCGCGGGCCCGCATTCATCTGCCGGCTCGTGCCCGCCCATACATCGAAGGAATGAACCGCGCAGTTGAAATCAGGCCATCCGACCAGCAGCCGCATCGCCGCCGCTACCTGCCAGGCCGCCGTGGTCGCAGTCGCCGGCGCGATCACTCCGTTCACATCGCACGTAGGCTGCTGCCCGGCTGGGCTCTCCGGATACACACAGCGGAAACACGGCCCGCGCGCGGCGTCCACCGGCATCGTGATCCCATAACTGCCAATGGCCGCCCCATAAACCCAGGGCTTCCCGTGCTTAACGCTAAAATCATTCAGGAGATAACGGGTTTCGAAGTTGTCGGTACCGTCCAGCATCAGCGCACAATCTTCCAGCAACTCCTCAATGTTGGAAGGCGTCACATCGCTGACGAAGGGGTCGATGGTAACGTCGCTGTTCAACTGCCGCAGACGAACGGCGGCAGCGACCGCCTTCGGAACTTCGTTACGCGCATCTTCTTCTCCGTAAAGCCATTGCCGCTGTAGATTTGAAAAATCAACGTAGTCGCGATCGATCACCCGCAGCCGCCCGATACCTGCGCGCACCAGTGCCTCCGCCGACAGGCTCCCTAAGGCTCCGCAGCCAACTACACACACTGTCGCAGCACGAATCTGCTCCTGCCCGCGCTCCCCGATGGGTGGAAACAGGATTTGCCGCGAATACCGCCCATTCCCGCCCGCCTGCATATAAGTCGATCCTAACAGCCTGCTGCTGGCTGCTCGCTACGTTGTTCTCCCAGGTCTGCGGCAACGCTCAAACGACTCCGACCCACAGCGAAGACCCCAGTCGGTTCGAAGGCTTGCTCATTGAGAGCATCACCTTCGACCCAGCCGCCCAGCCTCTTGGCCCAGACGAACTTGCGAGCCGTTTACCGTTCCACACCGGTGAGCGTTTCCAGCCGTCGACACTGCCCGTCGCCATCCAGAACCTCTACTCCAGTGGCCGTTATACTGACCTCGCCGTGGATGCCGCCCGCACGAATACCGGGGTTGCCTTGCGCTTCCTCACCAAGCCCGCCTACTTTGTCGGCCGCATCACAATCACAGGGCTGAAGACGCCGCCCAGCACAGGCCAGGTGCTTGGCGCAGTCAAGTTGCCGCTGGGCGGCCGCTATGTTGATAGCCTCCGTTTACAGGCGGTTGAATCCATAGAAAACGAACTGCGCCAGAACGGTTTTTACCGAGCGCAAGTCACTTCCCAAGTCACCTATGAACAGCCATGGCAGCAGGCTTCCTTGCTCTTCGAAGTCGATACGGGCAAGCGCGCGCGTTTCCAGACGCCTATCATCACCGGCGATCCGGAACGCAATACTTCCGGCATCCTGCGTGCTACCCGCTGGCGGCGCGTCTATGGCCTACTCGGGTGGCAGCAGGTAACGGCTTCGCGCGTCCGCAACGGGCTGGAGAATGTTCGGTCCTACTACGAGAAGCACAACCTGTTCGACTCGCGTGTAGCCCTAACGCGCTTGGAGTTTGAAGCCTCTTCCAACACCCTGAAGCCGACGGTCAACATCGAAGCCGGCCCCCGTATTCTCATCCGCGTCCTCGGCGCCCGCATCAGCCAGGGTCGTATTCGCCAGCTCGTACCGCTTTTTCAGGAGCATTCAATTGACCCCGACCTGCTGCTGGAGGGCCAGCGGAACATCCGCCAATATCTGCTGGAAGATGGCTACTTTGAAGCGCAGGTTAGTTACGAGACCAGCAACGGCCCTGCCCTCCGGGAAAAGATTGTCACTTACTCCATTGCTCGCGGGGTTCGTCATCGATTCGTTTTCCTGCAGATCGCCGGCAACAGCTACTTCCTGAGCAGTACCATCCGTGAACGCATTTATATCGAGCCCGCTACGTTCCCCCGCTATCCCTCGGGCCGCTTCAGTGAGGCGTACCTCCAGGCTGATCTGCAAGCGATTCGCAACCTATATCTATCCTCCGGGTTCCGCGATGTTTCGGTCACCTCCCGTATCCGCGACGACTACGGAGGCCACGCGCACCGGTTGGGTGTTGTCATCTCCATTGCCGAAGGCCCACAGTGGCTCGTCTCGCAGGTTGTCCTGAAAGGAGTTAGTGCCGGGGAGAAAAGTGCTTTGCTGCCCAGACTGGCTACGGCGGCCGCTCAGCCATTCAGCGAAGCCGACCTTGCTCTCGACCGGGAAGAGATTCTGAGATTCTTCTACGGCCGCGGGTATCTGAATGCGACCTTCGATTACCAGGTCACGCCCAGTCCTTGTCCGCACCGGGTGGAAGTTGCTTACCAGGTTGTTCCCGGCGAACAGAGGTTTGTACGCCAGGTTCTCGTGTCCGGCCTGGAGACCACAAGTCCGCGCCTGCTCTTCAGCCGCATACAGTTGAAAGCCGGCGAGCCGCTCTCTCTC
The DNA here is from genome assembly GCA_964248405.1 of uncultured Bryobacteraceae bacterium. Classification (GTDB taxonomy): domain Bacteria; phylum Acidobacteriota; class Terriglobia; order Bryobacterales; family Bryobacteraceae; genus Bog-105. The sequence continues at coordinate 69,359 of CAXTYH010000018.1, read as the reverse complement.
AGTGCACAAACCAATACACAGCGCAGCCTGTATGACCTCGGCATCTTCGCCCGCGTCAACACCGCCGTGCAGAATCCGGGAGGCGATGAGGACCGCAAGACCGTCCTGTTCGATGTCGAAGAGGCCCGGCACTACTCGCTCAACTTGGGGTTCGGCGCCCAGATCTCCCGCATCGGCGGCGGCGTAACCACTCTCGATAATCCGGCTGGAACCACCGGCTTCTCTCCGCGCGTAGCGCTCGGTATAACCCGGCTCAATCTGTTCGGTCTGGGCCAGACACTCGGAGTGCAGACAGCGGTCTCCACCATCCGCCAGCGCGCCTCAATCACCTACTTTATTCCGCGCTTCCTCTCGGCGGACAACCTCGGCTTTTCCATCACCGGGCTGTTTGACAACTCTACCGACATCCGCACCTTCGCCGCGCAACGTAAGGAGGCCTCGCTTCAACTGTCGCAACGTGTCTCGCGCGCGTACACCGTGCAGTACCGCGCCGTGTTTCGAAATGTTACTCTTTCGAATTTGAAAATTCAGCAGTTGCTGGTTCCCCTGCTCTCCCAGCCGGAGACGGTCGGTTTGGGCGAACTGTCCTTTATTCAGGACAAGCGCGATGACCCCACCGATGCACATCGCGGCATTTACTCAACTCTCACGCTCGCTTACGCGCCGGGGGTCCTCGGCTCTCAGACCCACTTCACGCGAGGCCTGGGGCGAAACGCAACGTACCATCCGTTAGGCCGCGATATCGTGTTTGCGCGCAGCACCCAGTTTGGCGTCATTACTCGCCTGGGCGGCCGTCCGGAGATTCCGCTTGCCGAGCGGTTCTACTCCGGAGGCGGCACTTCCATCCGGGCCTTTCCCGACTTCCAGGCCGGCCCTCGCGACTTGGCTACCGGCTTTCCCCTCGGCGGCAATGTCTTGTTCGCCAATAGCTTCGAATTGCGCTTTCCGCTCTACGGTGACAATCTGGCAGGTGTCCTGTTCCAGGATGCTGGAAACGTTTACGCCAACCTTGGTGACTTCTCCTTCCGCTTCCGCCAGGCTACTTTCCGCGATTTCAACTACACTGTGCAATCGGCCGGCATCGGCCTGCGCTACCGCACTCCTATTGGCCCAGTTCGGGTTGACTTCTCTCTCAGCCCCGACGCGCCTCGCTTCTTCGGCTTGAAAGGAACCGAGCAGGACTATCTGAACGGAACCGCCGTTGCTACCGTCCAGAAGATCAACGCCTTTCAATTTCACTTCTCCTTAGGGCAGGCCTTCTAAGTAAGCCATGTTGCGTATCCTCCTAGTCTGTTGCTTGTCGCTGATGCCTTTGGGTGCAGCGGTCGTCGATCGTATTGCCATCGTGGTCGATGGACGAGTAATCACCGAGTCGCAAGTGAACGAAGAGATTACTGTGACTGCTTTCCTCAATGGTCAGCCACCACAGTTCACGCGAGAGGAGCGCCGTGCTGCCGCTGATCGCCTGATTCAGCAATCTCTCATCCAACGCGAAATGCGGCTGGGCCGCTATCCCCTGCCTACAAGCGACGAAGTCAGCCGCTACTACGACGGCCTCATTGAGACTTTCGGGGGCAAGAAGCCTTTTGCTGCTGCGCTGGAAAGCGCCAGGCTGAGTGCCGAAACTCTCAAGGCTCACCTTGCTTTGCAGTTGACCAGCCTTCGCTTCATCGAATATCGGTTCCGTCCTAATTTCGAGATCTCCGACGCCGAGATTGCTGCCTTTCAAGCGGGCCAGGCTGTCCGGTCTTCTCGCGACGCGGCGCGGCAAACCCTCATCGAGCAACGGACGGACGAGATCCTTAGCGCCTGGCTGGAGGAGACCCGCAAGCAGATCGAGATCGAATACCTCGACTCCTCGCTTCAGTAACCATGCCGATCCTTCGCTCTTTTCTCCGATTGGCAGCTGCCGCGAGCGTCATTGGGCTCTTGCTCGCTGTGGCGATGGTAACAGCGCTTCGGTCAACTTCTTTCAGCGACTACGTACGCCGCTCCGTCATCGCAGGGCTGGAGAAGAGCACCGGCGGGCGTGCCGAGATGCAGTTTTTTGGGTTCGATTGGCAAAGCCTGACCGTTCACCTGCGGGGCCTCACTTTGCACGGGACCGAGAGGGCAGGGGAGCCGCCGCTATTATCCGTACCCGCGGCCGATGTGCAAGTGAAAGTCCTGTCGCTTCTCCGGGGGGAGGTGGAGATTGAGTCCCTGCTGGTGGAGCGCCCTCACATCCGGATCTCTATCCGAGCCGATGGCTCCACCAACTTTCCACCATCGGGCGTCGATGCACGGTCGGTCGACGGACTGGTCGGCCAAATCTTCCATGTCCACATTCCCTATGTTGAGATCCGCAACGGGGAAGCGCTGGTCGATGATCGCCGGATACCGTTGGATCTAGCCAGTCAAAACGTTCGGCTTACCGTTGCCTACCTTCCCAGTCGGCAGCACCTCCAGCTGGCCATGCACGCGGACAATCTGCGCATTCATTGGAATGCTGAACGCTACCACGGCGCGGTCTCCCTCAACGCGACTCTCTGGCGCGGTGGCCTGTCCGTCCAGGATGCCCGATTTGATAACCCAGATCTTCACCTTGCCTTGAGCGGCCGGATGCAGAACTTTACGAACCCGACGCTCGACTGGCATCTGGAATCCCGTTCGGCAACCGGCGAGCTGGCCCGAACCATCGGCATCCAAGAGCATCTGTACGGAGGGGTTGTCGCAGTTGAAGGTTCCGGCCACAAGGGGCCGAATGCGCCGCTTACCTTTGCCGGGAACTTGACCGCACACGGGCTCAACGCGCGCATCGAGGGGATGGCCCTGCACAATGCCACGATCGTTTCTCCGGTAACGGCAGACCTGGGGAGTCTCCGTCTCACGAGAGCCGAGGTCACTGCGCCCGAACTTCACTTTGCCGGACATGCGGAACTCACCGGCTATCGTAATCTGCGCGTTTCCGGGCAGGTGCATCGGCTTGATGTATCTGCTCTCTCGGGTAAGCACCTACCGATCTCAACGACTGCGTCCGGCTCCGTGCAGCTCTCGGCAACGCTGTTCCCACAGGAACGCGACCTCACCGCTTCTACCGATCTTGAACTTGCCGGCGGGTCTGGCCCCCTGCCTGCCTCCGGGAACGTACATCTTTCGTACTTGCAGAAGGCCGGCACGCTTGAACTTCGTCCTTCCCGACTCGTTCTGCCCCATACAACGTTGTCAGCGGCCGGCCTGCTCGAATCGAACCTCCAGTTCGCCATGCAGTCTTCCAATCTCGGCGATTTCACTACGCTGCTCGCGTCAAGTGGGCAAAGCCTTTCCCCGCAGCTTATTCCTGTCCTGTCCGATTCCGGCTCAGTGCGGGCAAACGGTTTGCTGCTCTGGAACAATGGCAAACCCGCCGTTACTGCCTCGGTCGCCGCGAATGGCTTCGTTTGGAAAGGGCAGTTTGTCGACGGACTGACCGCGGATGTTGCTGCCACAGCAGATGAGCTGAATCTTCGTCATTTACAGATACGGTCTTTGCTCGGGTTCGTGAATGCCGATCTTCGCACTCAGCTTTCTAGCGGTCATCTTCAGTCAGTCGGGAACTTCTCCGGAGTTCATATCGACTCGCTGCTTCGGCTTGCCGATCCCGTGCGAGCGACAAATGTTTCCGGCGGGCTTGCCGATGGCACTTTCAGCTTGGAAGGAACGCTTTCGAATCCGCAAGGTTCTGCCGAAATCACTGCCGGCCACATCGCAATTATGGGCGAGCCGGTCAATTCGGTTCACGTCAACCTAACGGTTCTCGGAACAAAGCTGGGGATTACGCACGGACGGCTTCGTTTGGCAAAAGCCGAGGTCGGCTTTTCCGGCTCCTACGTCCGTGTCGGCGAAAGCTGGAACAGCGGCGCCCTTACCGTCAATCTGGATGGCGACGCTGTCCCGCTTTCTCGCTTGCAGCCGCTGCTTTCCGGACTGCCAAACCCTTCTGGAACACTCACCGTCCATGCGCAGGCTGCGGCCGAAGTTGGCCCCGGCCGCTTTACCCCGCAATCGCTGGCGGGCAATCTTACTCTACAAACCCTTGCATTCGACGGTGTTCCAGCCGGCAACCTTCGCGTTGTTGCTAGTACTCGCTCCGGACACATTCGCGCTGATCTCACCGGCGATCTCCGCGGTAGCCCTATCTCGGGCACCACCGATCTGCAAATTGCGCCGGGGACGCCCGCCGAAGGCGAACTGCACTTTGCGCGCATAAGCTTGGAGTCTCTCGCGTCAATCCTTCGTCCCGAACTCAACCTTCCATCGTTGACCGGTGCAGCCGCCGGTGACCTGACGTTCTCCGGCCCGCTGGCAAACCCACGCCATCTTCAGGCGCTTCTGGAACTGCAACACATCGAAGTCAGCGATCCCGGGCTACAACGCCTTGTCGGTTCCCACCCCGTGCCACAACTGCTCCTCGAAAACCAGGGTCCGGTAACTCTCGAAATCGAGGGTGGAGTCGCCAACGTTCGCCACTTGCAACTGGTGGGACGGGACACCCACTTTACCGCCTCTGGTACTGCCGCACTCACCGGCGCCGGCGCACTCGCCCTTCGTCTGGACGGTTCGCTCGATTTGCGCGTGCTCCAACTGCTCTATCCGCAGTGGCAGACGGCAGGCGCGTCCCGCATTACCGCTTCGATTGCCGGCACGCTTGCCGATCCCAAAGTTGCCGGGTCTGCCCAGCTGATAGGCGGAAGCGTCGTCTCGCCCGACCTGCCTAACGGGCTCAGCGACCTGCATGGCACCATTCGTTTCGATGGAAACCGCGCCACACTCGAGAGCGTAGAAGCCCACACCGGCGGTGGCCAGGTAAGCTTCTCCGGCTTTGCCACATACGCCCGGAATCGCCCGATCATTTACCGCCTGGAGTCACGCGGGCAGAATATCCGGTTCCGTTACGCCAACGGAATCAGTTTGACGGGCAATAGCCAGCTCAGCCTGACCGGCACCGAATCGCAGGCGCTGCTAACTGGAGGCATCACAGTTTCGCGTATTGTCTTTAACCCCAGCACGGATGTCGGTAACTTACTGGCTCTTACCGCTGGCCCGTCCTCCTCTGCCGTCGACAGCCGGGGCGATTTTCTGTCGCGGCTCGGGCTCGACCTGCGCATCGAAAGCTCACCCGAACTCCAACTCGACACCGCCTTAAGTACCGGCATCCAGGCAGAGATCGATCTGCAACTCCGCGGCACTCCTCGCCAGCCTGTCTTCCTGGGGAGCATTGAGGCCAACGAAGGCGATATTAAGGTTTTCGGCAGCCGCTACACCATCAACCGCGGGCAGATCAGCTTTACCAATCCAGTCAAAATCGAGCCCGTTCTCGACCTTGACCTGCAAACTCAGACTCGCGGCATTACCGTGGACATCACTGTTTCCGGCACCCTGGGAAAGCTTAATCTCAACTACCGCTCCGATCCGCCCTTGCAACCCCGCGACATCATCGCGCTTCTGACGGTCGGGCGCACCCCCGACATTGCCTCCAATGTTCCCAATCTCCAGGTCACCAACGATGCCGGCGCTTTACAATCCGGTGCGAATACCGTCTTGGGCCAGGCTATCTCGCCCGTTTCCAACCGTCTATCAAAGCTTTTCGGCATCACCAACATCCGGATCGATCCGCTCGTGCAGGGAATCGCCAACACCCCTCAGGCGCGACTGACGCTAGAGCAGCAGGTTTCGCGCCAAATCACGGTTACCTACGTCACCAACCTGTCGCAAACCTCCGAACAGGTCTTCCGGGTGGAGTACTCCCTCAACCGCCAGTTCTCCTTAGTCGCCTTGCGCGATGACAACGGCGAGTTCGGCATCGACATCCTCTATAAAAAACGGTTCAAATAGAGAGATGAAGCTTCGGGCGGCACAAGGCAAGCTGAAAATCGAGCACAGCATTATCGACGGCCTGCGCCCGGTGCTGGAACGCTTTCTGAAAGGCAATGCAGACGTACGATCCATCATTCCTGGCGTGATCCGCCGCGTTCGCGATGCCAAAGGCGTGGTGCCCACCATTCGGCTGACAGTGCAAACTACTAACGGGTGGAAAGCTATTGCGCTCAGCGCAGGCGCCCGGCAGGAACTCTTTATCAGCACTGATTTGTCGAAGGAGCATATTGAGCGCGCCATGGCCAAAGCGCTGGAGCCGTGAGTATGCCCCACCGTTGGCTGCTGCTCTTCTCCCTTACCGCTTCCGCTCTGGTAAGCGCCGCCGAGCCGGTCACATTCAATAAGGATGTTGCGCCGCTCGTGTACAGCCGCTGTGCGCCGTGTCATCACGAAGGCGGCATCGGCCCGTTCCCGCTGCTCTCGTATGAGGACGTCCGCAAGCACGCAACGCAGATTGCTCGGGTTACGCAAAGCCGCTACATGCCGCCGTGGCCGCCAGATCCTTCGAGCGCAGACTTCCTGGGTGACCGCCACTTGACGGTCGCCCAAATCCAGCTCATCGCAGACTGGGTTAAGGCCGGGCACCCCGAAGGTGCCGATCGTGCGGCTCCCGCTCCTCCCACCTTCAATAACCAATGGCAGATGGGTCCGCCCGATCTGGTGATTCGTATGCCTGAGCCGTTTTCCCTGCCGGCCTCCGGCCCCGATCTGTTCCGCAACTTCGTTATTCCAACTGGCGGGAAAGACATCCGCTACGTTCGTGGCTTTGAACTCCGGTTGAACGATAAGCGAGCCGTTCATCACGCCAATGTCGTGCTCGATCGAACGCAGTCGCTGCGCCGCCGCGATCGCGAAGACGGCCGCCCCGGCTTCCCCGGCATGGACGTCACCACCGAAGCCGCCCCCAACGACTTTGACCCTGATTCGCATTTCCTCTTCTGGAAACCTGCCACCGTCATTCAACCCCAACCAGCCGACATGAGCTGGCGGCTCGATCCCGGCACGGACCTGATTCTCAACCTGCACCTTCAGCCAACCGGTGAACCCGAGCAGATTCAGGCCGAGATCGGACTCTACTTCACAGCGCAGCCGCCGACCAGGCACCCGATGCTGATTCAGCTCGAGCATGACGGGGCTCTTCGCATTCCGCCAGGGGCCCGAGCGTTTACGGTCGAAGATCATCTCACTCTGCCGGTGAATGTCGATCTGCTCGCCATTTACCCGCATGCCCACTACCTGGGTAAAGTTATCGAAGCCTGGGCTACGCTGCCCAATGGCAGCCGCCGCTCCTTGATCCGCATTCCCGATTGGGACATCAACTGGCAAGGTACATACGAGTACCGACAGCCAATCTATCTGCCAAAGGGAACAACCGTCGCCATGCGAATCAGTTATGACAATTCCCCAGCAAACATCCGCAACCCGAATAACCCGCCTATTCTTGTAGAGGCCGGAAATCGCAGTCAGGATGAGATGGGGCATGTCTGGCTCCAGGTTCTACCGCGAACGCCGGCCGGCGGCGAAGATGGGCGGTGGGCTCTGCAGCAGGCCTCGATGGAGCGCCGCCTTCAAAAATATCCTGACGACTTCCTGGCCCACTACAACCTGGGAGCTTTTCAGCAATCGGCGGGCAGGCTCGACGAAGCAGCGCGATCGTACCGGCAAGCACTACAGCTGGACCGAAAGAACGCGACTGTTCGCAACAGCCTGGGAACGGTTCTCATGCAGCAGGATCGATGGGCCGAGGCAATTGAACAGTTGCAGGACGCCCTTCGCCTGGATTCCCAATACCTAAACGCGCGATTCAACCTGGGTCGCTCGCTGGCCGCAACCGGAGATTTGCCGGCGGCGGAAGCGCAATTTACCCAGCTTCTCGCCGCGAAGCCGGACGACGGCCCAGCCCAGCAAGCCCTTGCCTCCATCTGCCTGGCCGAAAAGAGGTATGAGCCCGCGCTCATGCATCTGACCGCAGCCGCCCAGTTGAATCCCGCCGACGCTGAGCTGCAAGGCAACTTAGGTGCACTGCTTGCCATGACTGGAAATCTGCCCGCGGCGGTCCAGGCGTTTGAGACAGCACTGAAGCTAAACCCCGATCAGCCAGTCGTCCGCAAGAACCTGGACCGAGCCCGCGCTCAACTGGCAAGGGCGTCTCGCTAGGGTCCAAGTAACTACCGGGTTATGAGTGATCAACTCGTACAATTGTGAGAGGAGCACCCATGCTTGACTGGTCTGACTGTCCCGACGTAGAAAGCGTTCCTGGCAAGCTAAGTGGAGCTTGGGTCTTTCGCGGTACCCGCACTCCCGTTCAGCCGATTTTCGAGAGCCTGGAGTTAGGTGAAAGTATCCTCGATCTAACCAACACGTTCGACGTCACCGAGGAACAGATTAAAGCCGTACTGGCTTTTGCAGCAAAGAGCTTGGAGAAAACTCCAGCTTATGCGAGTTCTATTTTATAACGGTACGCCGAAACAGATTGGGGTGAGCTTGGCGGGACACCAGGTCAGTCGCGCTGCTCAGCTGGGCTGGGGTGCTCTAGAAAATGGGGAGCTCATCGCCAAAGCAGAAGCTGAAAGGTTACGAGGTCCTTCTGAGCACCGACAAGAACATAAAATATCAGCAGAATCTCGGCGAACGCAAAATTTCCCTGGTTGTTTAAGGCAATCAGAACTGGCCGCTTGTTCGCCCCTATCTGACTCAAATCGTGGCGGCCGTGAATGCTGCCGAACCGGGAACCTATATCGAAGTACCGATTCCATTCAGGCGCCAACCGAGATACTGATCAACTATGAATTCGTCTTTTAAGGTGTTTCACCGGTCTTTTTCAACTTCTCCAGGACCGCCCGTCCTTCTTCCCGTTTGCCTTCTGCCACAAGCGTCTGCCCCAGCAGATAGTTCGCTTCCTGGTTATGAGGATCAATAGCCACGGCGCGCCGCAGGATCCCTTCGGCATTTGGGTAGTTAGCCTGCTTGAAGTAACACTTGCCCAGCAAGATATATGGACCGCTATATTCCGGGTTCAGCCAAACCGCTCGCTGCAGGTTTGGAATCGCCTCGGCCCACTGGTCACCACGCGTGTAGGCGTCGCCCAATCGATACCACGCCTTGGCCAAATTCGGATTGAGTGCCAGTTCCTTCTGCAATTCGGCGATCCCATCAGCTGACCGCCCTCGAAAAATGGCAATTTCACCCAGCAGGAAGTGGGCTTCGGGCACTTTGGGGTCAATCGCCAGCGCGGCTTCTACCTCTTTACCAGCCTCAGTATCAAAGTCTTTTTTGAGCATCATTTGTCCCGCCATCAGATGACCGGCTGCCGAATCGGGCCTGACCCCGAACAGCCGTGCAAAAGCCGCCTCAGCCTGCGATGCCTGATGGGTCTGCAAGTATGCATACCCCAGCATGTAGTTAGCTTCGGTACTGGCTGGAAGCTTCTCGAGCCATGAAATCGCTTGCGCCGCTTGGGCAAGCACAAAATAGCTCTGCCCCAAAGCAAGAGCCGATTCCTGCCACTCCGGGCTTCCTGGCTTTTCCTCTTTAGCTGCTTTCTCTAACTCGACTGCCGCTTGCGCGTACGCTTTCCCGCGGTAGAGCTCCATCCCCCTTTGGTGAGGGCTCGGCGGCTCTACCGATAACAACAGAGCTACCACCCAGACCATACCGCAGTATAGAATCTTCCCATTCCATACCCCTTTACCAGCGCACTGCAAAAATTGCCGGTACCCTATGAAAATCTGATCGAGCTACTTACTTTCTATAACTATTTGCACTAGACTAGTCGAAAGGTGTGAGTTGTAACTGTGCGCCGTATGCACGGAGAGGTCTTCCAAGGAGAAGTATGGTTAGTCTTAACAAGCGAATTTCGCTATCTTTTGTTCTCGCGATCGTGATGCTGCTAAGCACAGCAGGCCACGCCACCGCCCAGCAGGTTTTCGGCAGGATCTTCGGAACCGTTACTGATGCCACAGGGGGCGCGGTAGCAAATGCCAAGATTACAGTTACCGACCAGACCAAGAATACTTCGTCTGAGGTTACGTCGAACGAATCTGGAAACTATGAGCGCAATCAGCTCATTCCGGGTACTTATGCGATCACCGTCGAGGCGCCGGGTTTCAGCAAGCAGTCATTCAAAGACATTGCCGTTCAGGTTGATAATGCAGCCCGTGTGGATGCCACTCTTCAGCCTGGCAATGTAACTTCGACTGTTGAAGTAACCGCTGCCGCTCCTACGCTACAGGCTGACCGCGCTGACGTCGCGACCACGTTTACCGCTCAGCAGTTGGTTGATCTCCCGAGCCTCAATCGCAACGCTCAAGCTTATGAGCTGTTAACACCGGGCACGCAGCGTATCGGTTTTGCGCATGCCTCCAGCGAAGATCCACAGGGTAGCCAACAGATTCAGATTAACGGACAGCATTTCAGCAGCACCGGCTACCAGCTCGATGGAACCGTCAATCAAGATCCCATTCTTGGGATCGAGGTTATTAATCCAAACATCGACGCTCTGGGTGAGCAGAAGATCTCTTCACAGGACTACGACGCCGAGTTTGGTTATGTCGCCGCAGGTATCGTGAACGCCTCGACGAAGTCGGGTACGAATCAGATCCACTTCACTGCTTTCGACTACTTGCGCAACAACTCGCCTGGCTTCACGTCGTTTGCTCGCGATCCGTTTTCTGAGCCGAATGGCGCTCCTCCCTTCAAGCTGAACCAGTTTGGTGGCTCTATTGGCGGGGCGGCCGTGAAAGATAAACTGTTCTACTTCGGTGATGCAGAGCTTATCCGGCAAGCTTTTAGTGGTTCCGTTTTGACTACTGTTCCGACTGCTCTAGCGCGCACGGGAGATTTTAGTGAGTACCTGCAAGCCGGCGGCGTAAACACGATCTACGATCCGGCAACCGGCAACCCTTTTCCGGGCAACAAGATCCCCACGGCTAGCCTGAGTCCGCAGGCGCTGAATATCCTGCAGTATCTCCCCTTGCCGAATTTGGCTGTCGCCAACCCGTTGATTCCCAACTATGCTGCATCGGGCGCAGGCTCTAGAACCGCGAACAAGTGGGATACCCGAATCGACTACTTCAAGAGTGAAAAGGACAGCTTCTATGGACGCTATAGCAACTACCAATTCACCCAGAGTGCGGTGGGAGCGTTCGGCGCTGAGGCAGGCGGTCCTGCCTTTAACGGTGTGACCTTTGCAGGAAATGCTTATGCTCGTAATCAGAACATTGCCATTGGCGCGACTCACAGCTTTGGCCCAGGCTTGATCAATGAGTTCCGCTTTGGGTACCTGAAGTATTTCGTTCAGACTACCCCTAATGGCGTTGGTACGCAACCGGCAGCAGCCGCAGGAATCCCCAACACCAATTTGGATAACTATTACACCTCGGGTCTGCCCTACTTCAACTTCGGCGTCACCTCGCTCGGCTACTCTCTCGGCGCCAATAGTTGCAACTGTCCCCTGACCGAAGATGAAGGCCAGTACCAAATTACCGACAACCTGGTTAAGATCGCGGGCAACCACACCCTAAAGTTCGGCGCCGATATTCGATATGCGAAGAACTTACGGGTTCCTAGCGATGAGCATCGCGCAGGTGAGTTTACCTTTAACGCTGCAACTACCGGGCTGGTCAATTCTGGGGCGTCTAGCGCTACCAGCGGCTCCGGATTAGGATTCGCTACCTTCCTCTTAGGAGACGTCAGCAGCTTCCAGCGTTATGTCAGTTCCAGCACCACTGCTGCAGAGCATCAACGCCGCTGGTTCTTCTATGGCCAGGATGCCTGGCGCGCTACTTCGAAATTGACGATTACGTACGGTTTGCGCTGGGAATTGGTCTTCCCGGAAGAAGTGAATGGTGCCGGCAATGGTTCTATTCTTGACCTTCGTAACGGAATGATCGACGTTTTTGGCATTGGTAATGTGAGCGTACATGGATACCAAAACTCAAACTACCTGAACTTGGCGCCTCGCCTCGGCATTGCTTATCAATTAAATCCCAAGACCGTGATCCGGGCTGGCTATGGTTGGTCTTATGGATTAGGTACCTTTGGCGCTACCTTTGGCCACAACGTAACGCAGAACCCGCCAGTTCTTACCAAACAGCAGATTGATCCAACTCAGTCGTTTGGCTATGTCTTCACCCTGGCTCAGGGTCCACCAACCCCGGCGCCTATCACTGTCCCAACCTCTGGGCAGTTCCTATTGCCGAACAACGTTGGCGCTAATGCCCGTCCGCAGGACGTTCGTCTTCCAAGGACTGAGGCCTACAATCTAACAGTCGAAAGGCAGATTGCCTCGGGTACTTCTCTCTCTGTGGCGTACGTGGGTAACGTGGGACGTCACGTCGCTTATGGATCCGGTGACGGATTCAGCATCAACGTCAATCAGGCAAATTGGATACCTGGGGTGCCGTTGAACGAGCGGAAGCCTTACTATGCCGCTTATGGCTGGACGCAGGGGATCAGTCTGTATTGCATGTGTGCAAACAATTACTACAATTCGTTGCAGGTTCAGCTCGTCCGTCACTTCAGGAGTGGCTACGGAGTTCAGGTCAGCTATACGCTGCAAGATGCTGAAGCACCTGCCGCCGATGATTACTCCTTCCTTTACAACCGTTCTTTGAGCTTCGGGCGTGAAAATAATATCTCCGATCATGCTTTAACCATTGCCCAAAACTTCGACGTTCCATTTGGACGTGGCCGGAGATACGGTCAACATCTCAATCGAGCCGTCGACGCCGTTCTCGGTGGCTGGAATATCGCCGGCGTGACCACGTTCTATACCGGATTGCCTTTCACTCCGTCGCTTGGTGATACTACGGGCTTGGCGCGACCGGACGTGGGACCAGGCTCCCGACCAAGCATCGGTACGGGTAGTCCCTACGCCACGAACCAAAATCGAAACGACTGGTTGAGCTCCGGCACAGGCTTAGCTGGGCTGAGTTCCGCGTTCGCCCTTCCTGCTGACAATCAATTTGGTAACTATGGCTACAACACGCTCCGCGGCCCGATCTTCATCAATCAGGATGCTACGCTGTCGAAGAGTTTCGCTCTTACGGAACGCCTGAAGTACTCACTCCGTGGCGAGGCTTTCAACATCTTCAACCACGCGAATCTGGGGCTTCCGAACTCGAATGTGAACGGATCAAATCCGGGTCAGATCAACGCAATTGCATTCGGCTCAACCATGCGCCGCCTGCAATTTGCTATGCGCCTCGATTTCTAAATCGACTAGTTACAACAAAGAAAAGGGGAGCGGCCGCGCTCCCCTTTTCTATTTCAGTCCCAGGGTCGGGCAGTCGTACCATGGGTTCATGGCTACCTAGCCCAAGCATTCCTTCTCAGTAGAGCAATACCTGGAGCAGGAAGAGTTAGCGCTTGACCGTCATGAAGTATCTGGACGGCAAGATATTCGCCATGGCCGGCGATACGCCAGAGCACTCGTTGGTTGCTTGCAACATAATAGCTGCCATTAGGCTGCAGCTTAAGAACACCGAATGCCGTGTTCGGGGATCGGACATGCGAATTCGAACTTCACCCTATGGTCTTCTTAGCTATGCTGACGCTGTAATCTCTTGCAAGCCAGAGGTGTTTGAGGGGAAAACCTTGCTTAATCCAGCTATAATCATCGAGGTTCTTTCAGAAAGCACACAAAACTATGACCGTGGGAAGAAATTCGAGCGCTACCGCGAGATTTCCTCTTTTCGGGAGTATCTGGTAGTAGCTCAGGATCGGATGTATGTAGAGCATCATGCACGAGAAGGCTCACCAGACAGACCTATGTGGATCATGCGTCAGTACAGCAATGCTCAAGACATTATCCAGCTCAACGCTGTCAGTATCTCGTTACCTCTTGTTGAAATCTACTTAGATGCTGACTTGCAGACTTCATGATCTACGTCGGAGTTTGCCCCTCAGTCGCAGTGATCACGCGGTTTACAGCAAGCTTCTCAGCCTTATCCACCTGCCCACTGGGCCAATGAATCTCTAGGTCCACTGTCGCTGCCTTTGCGCAGCCAAAGTGAACCCGTAAATCGCTCTGTGAGATATAACTGCCGCCGCTTCGCACCTCGTCCATCTGACGGTGTTCACCATCCGGCTTACAGTAGATCCGGGCGCCAATGCCTGAACGGTTCGACTTGGTCCCCACTGTCTTCACCTTGATCCAGTTGTTCTTGAGCGTGCTGTCACAACGCAGCAGCTGGGGCACATCGTTCACGCAGTTCACCACCACGTCTAGGTCACCGTCATTATCGAAGTCACCCGTCGCGCAGCCCCGACCGGACACAGGCTCCAGGATCCCCGGCCCAGCTTCGAGCGACACGTCGGTAAACTTGCTGTTCCCGTCGTTGCGATAGAGCACCTTGCGCTCGCGGTAACCCGATTCGCTCGCCTTCTCCCGCACCTCGGGATAGACATGCCCGTTGCACGTCAGGATGTCCGGCCAGCCATCGTTATTGAAGTCGAAAAACGTTGCACCCCAACCCAGAAAGCGTGTGTTGCGCCCAAGCCCTGCCTGAAACGTCATGTCCTCGAAATTGCCGTTGCCCAGGTTCTTATACAAGCTGGAAGTATCGCCCGCGAAATTAGTTTTGAAGATGGCCAGCTTGCCGTTTCCAAAGGCATCTGCTGCCGAAACGCCCATGCCGGCCTGGGTTTTTCCGTCCGCTCCAAACGCAACGCCAGCTTCTAACGCAATGTCGGTGAAGGTCCCGTCGTGGTTATTTTTAAACAGCGCTGAGGGCTGCGAATCGTCGGCCACGTAGATGTCCGGCCAGCCATCGTCGTCGAAGTCGCCGACCAAGACGCCCAGTCCGTACGTGCCTTGCTTTTTGAGAATGCCTGCCTTCTCCGAAACATCGGTGAACGTGCCATCCCCGTTGTTGTGAAAGAGAATGTCTTTGCCGCCCTGCAATCCGGGAGGTCCACAGGCAACCACTAACCCCTCATAGAGACAGGGCCCGCTTTCCGGCAACGGCGCCGTCGTCGGGTCAAAGTCAATATAATTGGCAACGTACAGGTCCAGGTGTCCATCGCGGTCGTAATCGACAAAGGCACAACCGGTATTCCAGCGCCTGAGCCCCGTGGCGGTGCGTGTGGTGACTCCGGCCTTTGCGGCGACATCGGTGAACGTGCCATCGCCGTTGTTGCGATAGAGTGAACAATCGCCCCAGTAGCTGACGAACAAGTCTTCGTGCCCGTCGTTGTTATAGTCGCCCGCGCAGACGCCCTGACCCCAACCAAACCGCCCAACCCCGGCTTTCACCGTTACGTCCGTGAATGTGCCATCGCGGTTGTTCTTGTAGAGGCGGCTGATCGGCTCCTTGCCCTTGGGAAAGGTTGTCTCAAAGCGTGAGCCATTGACAAAGAACAGGTCAAGCCAGCCGTCGTTGTCATAGTCGATGAACGCAACGCCGCAGCCTGTTGTCTCAAGCAAGTATCGGTTCCGTGCCTCGGCGCCGAACGTGGTTTTGTTCGTGAGCCCGGCTTCTCGCGCCACGTTCACAAATTGCACTCCCAGCGGCGTATCGCCCAGCAACTGATCGAGAGAAAAAACGGGCAGCGCAGCGCAGAGAGACTTTACGAATGTACGGCGCGTTGACATGGAGTGGAGCTGCGGCTAGCGGGTTCTGGCCGGGATTGGTGAAGGCATTGGCGAGCCGCCCCGCATCCCTTGCTCCAGCGTGTTGGCGAGCTGAGACTCTTTGTCTCGCTTCAGGCGTGCTCCGGTAGCAAATGCTTCGTCACTGCCCGCTTTATCGCCCTTGATTCGAAGGATCTGGCCCAGCGTGTTAAACGGACCGGGCGTTGTCGGGTCCAGTCGAATGGCCTCGCGCAACTCCGGAACAGCTCCATCCAGATCACCGCTCTGCTTCAAAGCGATACCAATCATGTAGTGCGCTTCCGCGTACTCAGGCCGGATAGCCACTGCTTGCCGCATTTCGGCAATGGTGGAGGGGAAATCGCCGGCCTGCCAACTGGTTATACCCAAAGTGAAGTGCGCCTCCGGCAAGTTTGGATCCAGTCGGATAGCTTCCCGCAACTCTTTCTGGGCAGCCTCAATTTGGTCTTTCATCTTAAATGCAATTCCCAGATCGTAGTGCGCCGCTGCTGAATCCGGATCGCTTTTGATCGCTGCATTGAAAGCCTCGGCGGCTTTGTCGAAGTCGCCTTTCTTCATGTAGGCATAACCCAAATTCACGCGCGCACTCGAGTTGGCGCCATCGCGCTTCAAGATGGATTTCAACTCCTCAATGGCTCTGTCAGCCTGACGCGTTTCGATGAGCATGGCCGCGTAGTCATTGCGGGCCGCATCGTTTTTTCCGTCCAACTGCACCGAGCGTCCGTATGCATCGAGGCTCGCCGGAAGTTCCCGCGTGTGTTGCAGTGCTCTACCCAACGCATTCCAGCACTCCGCATTATTTCCGTTCAGTTTTACAGCCGCCTGCAGCTCATCCCGCGCCTTGGCCGCATCCTCTAGCTGGATATAGGCGGCACCGAGTCGAAAGCGATAGTCAAAGTTACCCGGCTCCAGCTTGGCCGCGGTCACCAGTTCCGGCAGCCCCCGGTCAAAATCCTTTTGCAGCCAAAGCGCCACACCCAGATGAAAGTGTGCCGGTGCATAGCCGCTCCGCTTCGCAATAGCCGCCTCAAACTCTTTCACGGACTCAGGCGTATGCCCCAGGACTGCGTAGAGAAAGCCAACCTTATCGGCGGCCGCTGCCGAAAGCTGGCCCTGTGAAGCAGTTGCCAAGGTAGCTAAAGCTCCGTTGGTATCACCGCTTCGGATCTGCGCCTCTGCCTTATCCGCCAGTCCGCTCTCGGCTTGACCGAAGAGCAAAAGACAACTGGATACAACAGCAACAGCAGAAAACTTCAAACCATTGTCATTATACGGGGCTAGTAAATTGTCCCCGTGATTGGGATTCCCGCCCAGATCGGCGACCAAAAAAAGAGGCCACGAGCCAGTAAAAAGCGCAGCCGTTTCGGCTCGCCCGAGAGACAACGGCAGAACCGGATCTAAACGGTCCGGCACCTGATTCGGAGTCTTTTACCCCTCGCAAAAACGGGGCATGCTACGGGGGTTCCGGGTATGGCCCGATGATGTCGGCCGTCTTTATCTCAACCTCGTTGCTCACCCTGTGTCGTTCCAAGCGATCCGGCTGGAGCCAGAATGCCACGCACGCTCGATCTGCTCACGCCCATCTCGGCCGCGAGTTTAGGCAGCGATCAGTGTGTGCTTCCGTCCTGGAGCTGTTATGCACCCCTGTGCCTTGCTTGACTCCTTCTAATCTGGACTCTTCGAACCGGTGCTTCCATCGCGAAATCATACGACCCGGTCTATGTAATTCCCGTTGCGTTTGAATTCCGGGCCGCCGCTGGGCCTGTAACGCTCCAGCGGCAGAATCAGCCGCGCCCGAAATACATTTCTCAGAGGCAAGGTGCGCGATTGCGTGATCTGTTCCAGTTCCAACGCTCGTCCTCGGATAACCAGATCGGCTCGACAGCAAGAGCACACCGCAGCCGACAGCAACGGTATGCCAATTGTTTCTCAAACGACAATCCACTAGGAGCTCGTTGGAAAGCGCGTTGCTGTAGTGAGTTGGCAAAGACATGGCATGAAAGTGGCTTGAAATGGGAGCCGTGGGAATGTTTGGAGCTGGCGAGGAGCTGCGAACGCTGATTTGAGGGGTTTGACTATGCTTGGGCCCTCTTCAGTTCGGAATACGCCAAAGGTGAAAGCCGCCGCGTCATAACAAAGAGCCAATCGAACGTTCCGCAACCCTCGTAGCTTGAGTTTGCGAATTCCCGCCACCGCTTTCATCCATACAAAGGTGCTCTCGATGAGCGGACGTTTCTTTTGGCTGACCAGGTAACCGGGGTGCCGCGTGATGCGGGCATCGATGGCGCTCCAGCGCTTCTGGGCCAAGTGCGGACGCACATTCATTGCCCGTAAGGCGCTGACGAAATCGCTCGTGTCATAGCCCTTCGCTCGCTGTGGATCGAATAGAACAACTGCAGCAACAGTGCTCGCAGAAGCCGCTCCGGGGCAATCGAACGACGGCCGGCATTGGCGTACACCGCGTCGAACTCTTTCCCCATGCACTCCAGCACCTGGTCCACCGTGATCCGAATATCCCGTAGTGGATGATCCTTTGGGATTCGCTCTTCCGCACTCACGCAGCTGAACAAACGCGCTTGCTTCTGGTCAGTTCCGCGCATACACCCAAGGCGCACTAAACATGCTTCTTGTAACCTGTTTTACTAGATTTTCAACAAGCCCCTAGAGGGTGCGGACCATGTGGTCCGGGCAGGACAGCTGCGTTAAATCGTACAACCGCTTAGGCAGATCAAGGCCGTATCTGGCAAGGAACGGAACGATGGAATAGAAGCGTTCCTGCAGGTGCCGCTGCGGGTAGATCAGGTTGAGCAAGTGATCGGTATCGGCATCGGCACGCTTATCACGGCGCATGGTTTCGCGCGCCGTTTTGCCGGCGAGTTTATCAATCTGGTAGGAGACCTTGGCGAGACTCTTCTGCGCTGCCGGGGCCAGCGTGGGATCGAACTGCAGCAGCTTTTCCCGCAGCTGCGCAATCGCTCCGTTCATATTGGAGCGAAGCAAGTTAAGCTCACCGCGAAGATCGTTGGGAACCAGCCTGGCGGCAATGGTGTTGCGCACTGCATCCTGTGGACGCAGCAGGTCAGTCAGTTGCAGCCCGTAGCGCGCCAGTAGTTTGTCTGCTCGTTCGTCCAGTAAGGTGAAGCTGTTGCGTGGGTAGATCACCGGCATCCGCCCAAGCAGTTGTTTGTATAGCACTTGGCTCTGCGCAAAGTAGGCGATCTCCGCCGGGCCGCCGACATAGCTCACCGTCGGCAGCATATAGTCCTGCATGACGGGGCGGAGCAGGGCGTTAGGTGATAACTCCGCTCCTTTCTCCGCCAGATCATCGGCGGAAAAAGTTTGGTCTTTCGATGAGAATTGGCCGTCTTTCCACTTCAAGGCCGACCGCCGTCCGTTGTGTAGATGAAAGAGCAATGATGCGCCCGGGTCCAGGTGAACCTGCGCGTGATAGCCCGCTGTCTCTAGCTGAGTGCTGCGCTGTCGAAGACCTGCCAGCAGGCTCGGCGCCTGCTTCGCCGCACTCACCAACAATTCGCCACCGATCTCCCGGATCGCGGGCGCCAGTGGATCCAGATAAAGCAGGTCGAAGTCGGCCAGCAGCTTTCCCAGGAAGGATCGAAACGCGCCGCCATAGGTTTCGGCAGCCGTGTAAGACTCACCTAAAGCAAGCAGAACATCTTCGCTATGCGGCAGATCGCCCAGGGCCTGTTGCAGTTCAGCAAGCGGGATGTCTCCGAGTGGGACCGTTCCCACCGGCACATCGCGAAAGCTCGCAGACTTCAGGCCTACTTTGGAGGGCCGAATCGTTGCATCGAACAGCCAGGCGTGGTCCACCTCCGCCAGGTCATGGTCCTCAGTTGCCAGCCAGAAAACCGGTACGGCCGCTACACCACGGCGCTCCAGTTCAGCGGCCAATCGCACTGCCGTCAAAGCCTTGAAGATCGTATAAGCCGGCCCTGAAAACAGACCCACCTGCTGACCGCTGACTACCGCAACCGTTCCGGGCTGAGCCAATTTATCAAGGGCGGCGGAAGAACTGTTCTGCTCACGTAAGGCTGCGACTATTCGAGCGCGTCTGTCATCAGGAAATTGCAGCGTTCGTGCCGACCCGACAAGCGCGTCCAGATCAGAAAACGGCTGCCCATAGAACTCCTGGACTTTGGAGAAGTCGTAGAGGAAGTCGCCAAACAATTTACTGGTGCCGGGGATACTGGTTTGGCGAACACACGACGGCTCCATAGTTGAATGCGCAGTAAGCAGATGAGTCTCTTCTAGCTAAAGTTACTAAACTTCGCCCAGCCCGGGGGAGAATGGAAGAGAAACTATGGATGAGCAGGAATTTAAGACGCGAGCGGACGCAGCGTTGAACTCGCTGTATAACCGGTTAGTACGGGCTTCTAACCGGTATGAGTTTGAGCCTGACTTCAATGCCGGTGCGCTTGCCATTGAGTTTGAAGAGCCAAAAGGGAAGTTTGTGGTTAGCCCGAATGCGCCGGTGCGCCAAGTCTGGGTATCGGCCCACTCTCGCAGCTTTAAGCTCGATTGGATGCCTGAGCGCAGCGCCTTTGTTCTGCCCGAAACAAAGCAAACGCTCGACGAGATGATCACGGCTGCCATCGGCAAGCATTTGAGCCAAGAGGTGACGCTCTAATCCCGTGCCCGGCGTCTACATCTCGTATCCGTTTTGCAATCAGAAGTGCAGCTTCTGTAACTTCGCTTCAGGAGTCGGCACTGGCGATTCAATGGGCCGCTACACCGCAGCGCTTCTGCACGAAGTAGGGGCGCATCAATGGACGTGGTTACCCGAGACGCTCTACCTCGGCGGGGGCACGCCCAGCCTGATGCCTCTTGAAGAGTTGACTACTTTGCTACGGCTGATTCCGCGCGAACGCCTGCTGGAGGCGACGATGGAGTGCGCGCCCGGCACGCTGTCGGAAGCGAGCGTAGAAGCTTGGATGAAGGCCGGCGTCAACCGTGTCAGCTTGGGCGTTCAGTCTTTTGACGCCACTGAGTTGCGCCACACTGGCCGCCGCCATCGCGCCGAGACTGTGATTGAGGACGTTGCTCTGTTGCGGCGCACTGGCCTTACGAACATCAACATCGATTTAATTGCCGGTCTTCCCCATCAAACACGTCGGTCATGGAATGCATCCCTCGCTTATCTAGCGGAGCTGGAAGTGCCTCATGCTTCTGTCTACATATTTGAGCTCGATGAAGATAGCCGCCTTGGGAAAGAGATTTTATTGGGTGGACAGCGCTATAGTTCGGGATTCCTGCCCAGCGAAGAGACCACGGCGCAGTTCTACGAACAAGCCGTGGCGTGTTTGCGCCATATGGATTTGCAGCGTTATGAGATCTCAAACTTCGCCCGGCCGGGCTTTGCATCTCGCCACAACCTGAAATACTGGAAGCGTGAGCCGTACCTTGGCTTCGGTTTGGATGCGCACTCGTTTGATGGGACGGTGAGATGGTCGAATCCCGATTCACTGGAAGCATATCTAACGGCTCCGTTGGCCAATCGGGAAGTTGAACCAGCCTGCGCGGAAGAGGAACACTTCTTTGTCGGCCTGCGCCTGACCGAGGGCATCGAGCCAACGGGGGACGAGTGGCGTCAGTTTGCCCGCCCCATTGCAAAATGGACAGAGGCCGGTATGCTGAAACACGAAGGCGGTACGCTGCGGCTGTCCGACGCCGGCGTACTCGTTTCAAATGAAATCTTCCAGGAGTTCCTTCATGTTTGACCGCACTTACATCGATTTGCGAAGCGATACCGTGACCCGGCCGAGCGCGGCCATGCGTGCAGCCATGGCGAGCGCTGAAGTGGGCGACGATGTATACGGGGAAGACCCCACGGTCAATCGCCTGGAGCAGCGGGCGGCTGAGATCTTCGGCAAAGAGGCTGCGCTGTTTGTTCCAACCGGCACGATGGGAAACACGATTGCGGCTAAGCTCCATACCAAGCATGGCGAGGAGGTGCTTTGCGACTCACGGTCGCACCTGATCGATTGGGAGCTTTCGATGCTGGCCTGGTTCGCCGGCTGCATTCCGCGTGCGGTGCCGACCAATAATGGCCTCTTAACATGGCCGCAAGTGGAGGCTTCGCTCCGACCGAAGGGTCCGCACAACGCCCCGACGACCCTGGTCTGGTTGGAGAACACGCACAATATGGGCGGCGGAACCGTCTATCCGGTCGAGCAGATTCACGAGATCTGCGAGGGGGCACATCAGCGAGATTTGAAAGTCCACATGGATGGAGCGCGCGTCTTTAACGCTGCTGCCGCGCTAAACGCCCCCGTGTCGCGGGTGACGGAGCATGTGGATTCAGTCATGTTCTGCCTTTCGAAAGCGTTGGGAGCGCCGGTTGGCTCGTTGCTGGTGGGGAAGGCCGATGCGATTGCCGAAGGCCGGCTCTATCGAAAGCGATTAGGCGGCGGCATGCGCCAGGCAGGCATCCTGGCAGCGGCAGGATTACTAGCGCTTGAAGAGTCTCCGGCGCAGTTGCCCATCGATCACGCCAATGCTCAGTTGCTGGCGCAAGGTCTCGGGCAGGTGCCTGGCATTCGATTGAACCCCCCTGCCGTACAAACCAATATTGTGATCTTCGAAGTAAGCAGCCTGGGCGTACCGGCTGTAGTATTCAGCCAGGAACTAAAAGCACGTGGCGTACTGGCCAACGGCATCAACGCGACTCAAATGCGCATGGTGACTCACCGGGACGTGGATCGTCGCGATTGCGAATTAGCTATCGAGGCCATTGAGCAGGTAGCTCTGCAAACGGCTCCGATGGCTGCCGCTCGCTAGGCATCCGCGTGTTTGATACTCTTTCTGGGTGCTCATTCTTGCGGCCACGCTGGCTGTCTTCGTCTATGGTCTAATTGCACCGATTCTGGGGGCATTGCTTCCCGGCTATGCGCTCACTCCCGGCCAGGAGGGTGCGCTCGCGCTGACTAATGCGCTTGGTCTGGTGCTGGCGTCACTTTCGGCCGGTCCGATCATTGACACCCGTGGAAATAAGCTGGCCCTGCTTTCGGGGTTAAGCCTGATTGTGATTTCGCTAGTTGGGGCGCCTAACGCCGGGGGCTTTACCGGCCTGCTGATCGTCTTCTTTATTTTGGGCCTGGGGGGCGGAATCGTTGTCACCGCCGCGAACGCATTGGCCGGGGCCGTAGACCCTACACGGCGCGGATCGGCATTGAATTTCCTGAACCTGTTCTTTGGGCTGGGCGGCATTGTCACCACCTATGTGGCCAGTGAACGGATTGCGCCCGCGGTGCTCTGCTACTCCATTGCCGGCCTGACGCTGATTACGTTACTGGTGAATGCTGCTACCAAGATGCCATCGCCCTCGGGCGAAGCGAGTTTCCGATTGAACGAAGTTCCGGCGCTTCTCGGGAGCCCGAGCCTGCTGCTGCTTTCCCTGTTCCTGTTCTTGTATGTTGCTTGTGAAGTGGGTGTCTGGAACTGGATGACAAAGTATCTGACTGCCGTTGGCTTCGATCGCACTGCTGCTGGTCACGTAGTCAGCTATGGCTTTGCGTTCGGCATTCTCGTTGGCCGCTTGGTAGTCTCGCGAGTAATCATCAAAGTGCCGGCCAAGACTGTGTTGCTGGCGGCGGCAATCTTCATGGCCATCACCACATACGCGATGCTTTCGCTTACCTCGACCACTGCTATCACGATTGCAGTCTTTTGCGCTGGACTGAGCATGGCGCCGGTATTTCCGACTGTTCTCGCCGTGGTGGGTGATTCGTTCCCGCGCGGTACCGCGACCGCGATGGGTATCGTAATTACGTGCGGTTGGCTTGGCCTGGCCGTCAGCTCGCCTATCATCGGAGCGCTGGCCACCGGCAATCAGTACGGACGGGCGCTGATGCTGTTGCCGATCTTCTCAGTATTGATGGTACTGGTGAACCTGGGCTTACGTAGCTCCGTACGACGTCCTGTGACAGTATAGACAGACATGGCATTCTGTCCCAATTGCGGCTCTCAGGCGACTGGCGCCTTCTGTCCAAATTGCGGGTCGCCCTTAGGATCAGGGGGTTACGCAAGCACCGGCACATCGTTACCCGGCGCTCAGAGTATCAGCGACAACATCGCCTCGATGCTCTGCTACATCCCGTTTCTGATTGGAATTATCTGTGCCATTGTGCTGCTGCTGGTTGCTCCTTATAATCGCAATCGGGTCGTGCGGTTTCATGCTTTGCAGTCGCTGTTCTTACATGCCGCCGTCTTCCTGCTTGTGATAGCTCTGCAGGTAGTTGTGGGTCTGCTAGCCGTGACCCATGGGTTTGGCATTCTGCTCTTGCCCTTGTTCCCGATGATCTGGATTGCTACTCCTGTGCTGTTCATCGTGATGATGTATCAGGCGTACATGAACAAGCGGACCAAACTGCCCATCGTTGGTGACCTCGCCGAGAAGCAGTTATAGGCCCTGTTCGGTGAGCATGGCGCGCCATGACTCTTCATCCTGGCCTATGCTGATTTGCTTTCCGCTCCGTACAAATGGCAGGAGGAGTAGCTTTGGATCGCGCTCAATCCGCCCTAGCAGTTCAGCATCGGTGACTTTGAGGTACTTCAGCCCGGCGTCCTCGTAGCTCTTGGCCTGCTTGTCCAGTAGTTGCTCCAAGCCGAAACGATCGATGAATCGCTTGATTTCGCCAGGCGCCATCGGCTTCTGCTTTAAATCGACGGAATGAATCGGGACGCTACGCTCTTTGAAGAATCGTTCGGCTGCTCGAGTTGCTTGTGAACTCTTTAAACCGAAAATCTGAACACCGGTCATACAGCCCGATTTTGCCAGATAGTCCAAAGAAAACTCCGCCGAGATAGCTAGCTAGAGACTTAGCTCCATTCATACGTTCAAGTTGAACCGGCGAGAGCCAAGGAGATTCGCGCCCACAGTGAAGCGCTTTGGAGAGATCCCTTTATATGCTTAAACGCGCTGCTGTCCAGGCTCGCATGCAAGCATACTCACCGGACAGAAGCGCGTTAAGTTTTAACAGCCTTTGGAAAGCGACATAGGAGCACTGAGCTCCTATGCCGTTCAGAATCAGGTTTACCGCGAGAGCGCTAGAGAATTTCCCGCGCTTTGTCTTTCAGCACGCTAGCGATGATCTTGCCGGCGTGCTTGTCTCCCTTAGCCAAGCCTTCGGCAAACTTGATAGCCATTTCCGTTTTGATTTGTCCAGGCATAGGCGGTTCGTTCGGATCAACGACCGCTTCCACCAGAGCCGGACCCGGATGATTCATCGCTTCCCGAAGTATGTGCTCGGCATGTTCCGCTTTTGACAAAGTGTAACCGCCAATTCCACAACTGCGCGCGACACCTGCGAAATCAATCGGCTCAAGATCGATGCCGAATTCGGGATTGCCTTCCTGAACGAGCTCTTCCCACTTGATCTGGCCGAGCACGTTGTTTTTGATGACGATGACTTTAACGTTGAGGTTGTATTTTCGGAGGGTGGCAAGTTCCGCCAACAGCATAGACAGACCACCGTCACCGACCACGCACACCACCGGCCGGTCAGGGAAAGCAACAGCAGCGCCGATGCTGTAAGGCAGCCCATTGCCCATGGTGGCTAGCGATCCGGAGAGCGAGAACTTCATGTTTCCGCGCATCTCGACATAGCGGGCGGTCCAGGTAGCGATGGTACCGCTATCCGAGGAAACGATGGTGTTATCGGCCAGCAGCCGGTTGAGGTGATAGGTAACCACCTGCGGCTTCATCGGAGAGTCGGTGCGAGTGCCGCGCTCCTCCATCAGTTTGTTCCAGCTCGCCATTCGGTTCTGGCTCTTCTCGAGAAAATCGCGCGACCGCTTAGTCTCTACAAACGGTAGAAGATCGGCAAGCGCCGTTTTGCAGTCAGATGCCAAGCCGACGTCCGCCGGATAACGAAGGCCGATGTGGGCCGGGTCGACGTCTATTTGAATGCACTTGGCCTGGCCCGGTTTCGGGAGGAATTCCATGTAGGGGTAGTTCGTTCCAGCAAGGATGACCACGTCGCACTCTTCCATGGCGTCCTGGGAAGGGGCAGTCCCCAGAAGACCTAAGCCGCCCGTAGTCATGGGATGACGGTCAGGAACTACGCCTTTGCCGAGGAGCGGTTTGATGATGGGCGCCCCGATTTTTTCTGCCAGGGCAATCACTTCCTCTCTTGCGTTTAAGCAGCCCCGGCCAGCGAGGATGGCGACGCGCTGACCCTTGTTGATGATTTCGGCGGCCTCCCGGAGTTCCCCTTCCGTTGCGCGTGGGTAAACGGCAGCGAAGCGGTCTCCGCTGTGATGTTTTATGTTTGCACTCGAACGATCTCCTTCGGACATCTTCATATCCTGGATGTCTTTGGGGATGGTGATATGAGCCACGCCGCTTCTCGACAGAGCCGTTTTGATTGCCTCATCCACCACATTAAACAGGTGAGCAGGACCCATTACTCGCTGGTTATAGACCGACACGTCCATGTAGACCTTGTCGAGATCGACATCCTGCTGGTAGTGCGTACCGATCAAGTCATGGAAAGTATGACCTGTAATAGCCAGCACCGGTTGGCCGTCGCACTTCGCATCATAGAGACCGTTAAGCAAATGGATACCGCCGGGGCCGGAGGTGGCGATACAGACTCCCAGGCGGCCGCTGTACTTGGCATACGCGCAGGCAGCGAAGGCCGCGGATTCCTCATGCCGAACCTGTATGAACCGAACCTTGTCCTGGTGAGTACGCAGGCCTTCGAAGATTCCATTTACCCCATCTCCCGGGAAGCCGAAGATGGTATCGATACCCCAGTTGGACAAGCGCTCGATTAGGGCCTCACCAACAGTCTTACTCGAAGACGAAAACAGCATAACGCTTTTTGGATCCTTTGGAAAAAGTAGTTTTGAAGATGGGAAGAAGAGTAGATTTGAAACTTTAGGGGAGTTTCTGGACGGAATCGAAGACTTTGAACTGCTTCATCTCCGCTTCTTTGAGAGAGAGTCCGAAGCCCGGTTTATGTAGATCGGGCCGGAGCATTCCTCCTTCCACTTGCAGCACACCATCAAAGGCCATGTTTTCAATGCGTGCATGGTCGAAGAAGTATTCCAGGTTGAGTGCGTTTTGAGCTCCACAGCAGGCGTGCGCATGGATGGAAGGGGAAGTATGGGCCGACAGCGGCATGGAGTGGCTTTGACACAGCGCGTCGGCCTGTAAAAATCCAGTAATGCCGGCGCAGCGGGTTGCATCAGCTTGCAGGACATCGACAGCCTCTGCGGCAAGCATGCGGCGGAAATACCAGGAATCGTAGCCGTACTCACCGGCTGCGATATTCATGCCCGCCGGGCCTTGATCGCGAAGAAAGTGCAGGCCCGCGAGGTCGTCGGAAGAAACCGGTTCTTCAAACCAGGTAACACCCAGACTCGAGAAGAACTGTGCCTGGGCAAGCGCTTCTTTGCGGGTGTAGGCACCATTGGCATCGACGAACAAGTCAACCGAGTCGCCTATGATGCTGCGGACGAACTTGGCGCGGCGGCGATCTTCTTCGGCACTTCGGCCGATTTTCATTTTGACCGCCTTGAAACCGCGTTGCGCCCAGCCGCCCAGCTGTTCGGAAAGCTGAGGGTCGGTATAAGAAGTAAAGCCACCGCTTCCGTAGGCGAGCACTTCGGGGCGAACAGCGCCCAGCAGTCCTGAAACGGAGAGGTTAACGAGGCGGGCCTTCAAATCCCAGAGTGCATTGTCAACGGCTGCTATGGCCATGGACGCAATGCCTGGGCGGCCAACGTTGCGGATCGCGCGGGTCATCAACTGCCAGGCACCACCAACGTCGAAAGCATTCAATCCCTTCAGCTTTGGGACAAGCAGGCCTTCGATCAGGTGAGCTGCGGGCAGGTCGGCGTAGGAGTAGCCCAAGCCGGTAATGCCGCCGGCAGAAGGCTGGATGATCACGATCGTTGTTTTAGACCAGTCGGCGGTGCCATCGGCCTCGGGAGTGGCCGTAGGCACCGTGTAGGCCGAAATGCGTATGTTTTCAAGTTGAGCCACAGGGTGCATAGTGAATGAAATTTCCTTGGCTACTTGAGTCGCGGCATACCGTGGCCCCACGTATCGGGCGGGGACAGGTCGTAGCGGATTGCACTAGTGGTCTCGTCGCGACGATCAGACTGGAAGACTCGAGCACCTTGCGTAATAAGGTAGTCGGCAGTACGGGCAGCTAAGGCCATAATGGTCAAGCCGGGGTTAGCCGAGCCTTGAGTCGGCAGAATGCTGCCATCACAGACGAACAAGTTGGCGATGTCATGGGTGCGGCCGAACTGATCGACAACCGAGCAGTCAGGATTGCTTCCCATTCGACAGCCGCCCACCAGATGGGCGTAACGGCTTTCCTGCACCACTTCCTTGGCGCCGGCGGCCGCCATGACCTCCATCGTTTTGTTCTTTCCGAACTCGATGAGTTTTTTGTCGTTCTCGTGTAAATTGAAAGTCACCTTGGCCACAGGCAGGCCGAAACGGTCTTTCTCGGCGGCTACTTGTACCCGGTTATCGGCATGGGCCAGGATCTCGCCCAGCAAGCCGAAACCAGCCCAGTGATTGTAGTCCATCATGACGCTGCGAAGTCCCCATCCCCACGCGCCTTTCGCGGTAACCATTTGCTTACCGAAGGCGATAGGCAGGGGACCGACAGTCTGAATCGCGAAGCCCCGCGCAAAGTCGCGCCGCGGATCGGTTTCGTAGAAGTGCTCAGTAAGAGCATGGGCCGGGGGCGCCTTGTACATGCGCACAAGTTGATCGAAGCGACCGAGAATGACATTGCCGGCCTGGGCCATCAGGTAGCGACCGAGTGTGTCGCTGGAGTTGGCCAGCCCATTCTCAAAACCGGGACAGGCGGAGTTGAACAGCAAGCGTGGGGACTCGATGGCATAGCCGGAGACGATAACAGCTTTCGCTCTCTGGAAGTGCTCGGTGCCGTCACTATCAAAGTAATGAATGCCGGTGACACGGCGATTGGGCCCCACTTCTATGCGGGAAACCATGCAGAGCGGACGAATTTCAGCACCGCTTTGAAGAGCGTCCGGGACGTGGGTGACGAGCGTGCTGGCTTTGGCTCCAACCTTACAACCCTGAATGCAGAACCCGCGGTAGATGCAGTGGGGACGATCACCGCGCGAGCCGTTGAGAATCGCGACTGGCCCGCCGGAACTGACTTCAATGCCCAGAGCGGAACAACCTTTGATGAGCGCATTGCCGACGCCGCCCATCGGGTGAGGGCTGTAGGGATAGCCATGTGGGTCTCCCCACGGGAAGTACGAAGGTCCGGAGACAGGCAATTCCTGCTCGAGCAGCGCATAATACGGCTTCATGTCTTCATACCGAATTGGCCAATCTGCGCCCACGCCATCGAGTGAATAGGTGTGAAAGTCAGAAGGGTGAAAGCGGGGTGCAAAGGAAGCCCAATGAACAGTGCCGCCGCCGACTCCCTGGCCCGAGTTATTGGCGCCCAGCGCAAGCGGATCTTCGCCGCCGGTGACCCTCGGGTTGGTCCAGTACAGCTTATGCGAGCCCTTTTCGTCGCTGACCCAGTCGCGCTCAGTATCCCAGAAAGGACCGGCGTCAAAGCCTATGACATTAAACCCAGCTCGGGCCAGGCGTTGGAGAAGAACCCCGCCCGCAGCGCCCAGCCCGACGATGACATAGTCGATCTCATCCTCAGGAGAGAATCGCCGCATCGGTGCGTGTACGCTCTGCAGGGGACCGAGCATGTGCGAGTTCCCGTTGCTATGCGAGTCTCCATTAGTAGCGGATTGGAAAGCTCCCAGGAGAGGAAATTTCAATGGGTACCCCCTTGGCCGGATTGGCCCCGGTGCTCGTAATCGCCGGCAACGGCGGAAAACTCTCCGGAGATGGAGTCGGGCGGTGCGCCCCACTCATAGCGCTTCTCCTGTACCTCCCAAGGCTCGGGCTCGCCACCTTCCAGGCGCATGTAAGCACGCGGATAAGCCGGTCCGCCAAACCCAATCTCGTCCCAAGCCCAGGGATGAGCGTAATAGGCATCGATGCAATCGGTGAGGAGCAGCATCCAGAAGCGGTGGATGGGCATCTGCTTCCAGACCTCACTGTGGCCGATCGGCTTGGCATCGTGTATGGACTGAAGCAGCTCTTCCTGCAAGCGGACGCTTAACGCAGCGAAAGACTTGCCGTGCGCTTGCTGGGCCATTTCCTCAATGGCTTGAAGTCCAAGCCGGTGGGCGTCCGGGTCGGGCGGCATATGTTCATAGCGGTATCCGTCGCTCTTGCCTTCGGCCAGACGGGCATCAATCATCGGAACAATCGGAATGCGTCGCGATTCTTCCCGATCGTCTTGCGGGATAATGCGGTCGCAGACGATCTTGAGCAGTTCGGCCTGCTCGTCCGTAAAGAAACGGATTGGCGGAACCTGATCGACGCGGTCAAGGACTACCTGGCGCGTCGTGCTATCCCAGAAGCTTTGTTGCGAAAGAGTTTCGAAGCCAGGGTAGTATCCAGGTTGCTTACGCAGAGGCAGAGCCTGTCCCGTTTTCGGATCCACTGGACGCAACTCCCGTACTTCAACATCAGTAGTCATGATCGTTTCTCCCGACGAAGCAGGCTGGCGAGAACACCGAGAAACCCACTTGCTGCAAATAGCAGGGGCGCGAAAATTGGCGGCCCATAAACAATGTTGTAGAGAGGTCGTTTCCAACCACCTGGACGGCGGCCTACGCCGCGAACATGGTAGAAAAATCCCACGCCGCCATCAGCTAGGGCGGCTACCGAGAGAGCCGGCAACAGGGTATGGGCTACTTTTCGGCTGGATGCGGCGGCAAGGCTGGTGATGATCAGCAGCGGCGACAAGACAACCGGAGTCCATTGAGCTTTGTAGCGAAAATTGTTCTTGTAGTGCGAGTACCACGCTTCGAAGCCGCTGAAAACCGACGAAATGGCGGTAGCGACCGCCAATTGGCGTTGGAACCTACCTTCACGAACATCTTGTTCCCAGCTGATGGATTCGTGCTGTCCGGAGATCGTCTTAGCCCAGTGATGCTGATTCGCCGGGCGGAGGGCCAGGGTCGCCGAATGGTCGTCATCGCCACGTTGCAGGAAAGAAGCGAGCAGACCAAGGTAAGCGCTGACTCCGAACAGAAGCGGTGCAAAAATAGGAGGACCCATGACCATGTTGACAATGGGCAAGCGCCAGCCGCCCGGCTTGCGTTGAACGCCGCGGACATGGAAGTAAAAACCGATCACGCTGTCAGCTAAGGTGATGATCGAGACCGTACGAAGCGGAACACCGGCAGCGCGTTTGCTGAAGAATCCCGCAGTACCGGCTCCGGCCAAGACTACCGAGAGTGCAACAGGCGTGTACATGACGCGCCGGCTGTAACTTCCACGGTAGTGCTCGTAGGCTACTTCAAGACCGCCCAGCGCACTTGCGCCTCCAGCAATCAGGCAGAGCCAACGCTGAAACTTTCCTTCTCGAATGCGAGAGTCAATTTTGAGTAAATCCGCTACAGCGACATCCGTTACCGTATGCTGATCTCCCGTGTGCGGGAGGCCGTTTAGAGCTGTGGCGCTATGAGGACCGATGTTGGTGGTTTGTTGAGGGCCGGGATTGGACATGATTGACCTAGACGAAGAGCCAAGTTACCACTAGGAATTCTCCTACTAGAAACATTACCATGTAAACTCGGTCAGTCGGTGCCGGAAAATGTCCACGATGCACGGTTCTTTGTGGGATGGATAGAAAGGGAGGGCCGGAACAATGCCGGAAATGAATTTGGGTTGAGTTATGGCCTAAACCGGCTATTGAACCAGGAAGAATCTCGCTGTTCGAAGGCTAAACCGGGTCTTCCGGTGACTGATGGCTAGCCTGAGTGCGAACAGTTTTCTTCAGCTGGCTCGGCACTAACTAAGGCAAGAAGACTGTGACCATCAGGCAATGGCTTGGCAGACCTTGTCACAGGCATGTCGCAGAGACAGCAATCGCTGCATCGTCTGCACCGCTCGCAGAGATGATTCCCGCACGCATCCTTCGTGCAGTGTGTGCAGATTTCCCATGACTCGTCGCCACAGATGGAACAGCTGAACACTCCTGCCTCCATTAATTCTTCCTGTTCTTTCCTTTAGCAGTTGAAGGCGGGTTGCGGCTAAGGCTTGCGCGGCAACGCTGTGCTTCCTGATCGGCAATGACGAAATTCTGCTCTGTGCCTGTTGCCAGATCACGCAGGTAGTTGCGCAGCCGTTCACGGTTGGCGAAGTTATGGGCGATCATCATGTTCAACTTGTCCGACTGAGCGCGCGAGTCGTACTGCTGCGCTCCCTGCGCAAGCGACCGTTCAGTAACCTCCAACGCCTCCAATCGAAAGTAAGTGTCCAAGCCTTGAGAAAGACTCTCGGTTTTTTGCGCAAAAATCTTAGTTATGGCCAAAAGATCATTACTCTGCTGCTGAGCGGACTGCCACTGCACCAGATAAGTGGTGGGTGCGCCTTTCTGATCGACCCACGTCTGAGGATTGATCTGCGACAGCAATGGCTGAAGCTGAGCAGTGTCTTTCTGAACGTCAGCGATAATCTTTCGCGCATCCCACGGATTTTCCAACCCGGCTAAAGCGGGCGCCTCCACCCTCGGTGCCACACCAGATTGCTGCCCCTCCACAGTAGCTGGCACTACCGCTGCCAAGGTGAGCCAGGCGGTTGCTGCTGCCTGGAGTCCTCCTATGCGCATTAACTTACATTGTATCGGCGACTCCCACCGATTCTCAGAAAGCTAGATGAAGAGCATGCGCCGACCGCGAGTGCGCCAACAACTTATTGCCTTCAATCGGTTTCCCATCTTGGGAGGAGTGGCCGAATGTGATTGCTGTGAAGATTCGAGCAGTGTACCGGTAGAGCGAACCCCGGTCAACCCGGCGGGAGATAGCTTGATTCTTCTGGACCAGGATGGAGTCGATTGCTTTTACCAGAATGGCTTCGTTGCTGGGCAGCAGCGCATGCTGTACCCGCACTTGCCCTTCGATTACGTCGATTCGAACGGTGTCGTCCTCATCAATAACAAGTGAGACACAGGCCGCATTGTGCGCGCTGATGATGGCTGAGGGAGAAAAAACTCGCTGCAATTCACCCTGCCTTGGACGAAGATATAAGCGGACGCGCCCCGCAACCAGATCCAGAACGTCACTGGGATTGCCCGCATTCTGGCGGTAGAAAACCTTAGAGCTGCTGTACACTTCAACGATTCCACCATTGCCGACCCGCAGCTGGGCGTAGCCATCCTGGCCTGTTTGCAAAGTCTGCTTCATGGGAAGAGTTTCACCGCTGCTTAAGGCCCAAGGCTGACCGTCACGCAAGCTAGTGACTTGGCCGCTGACCAAGGCTAACTTGGCTTCGAATGGGTGAGGGGACGGGGCGTCAACGGATGGACTTTGCCCGAGGCACCCACCGGCGGCTACCGCCAAGCAAAAGAAGCATCGAAGAGGGTGTCGGTGTCTGCTCACATGGCTCCTAGTGGCTGACCGAACGAAGCTTATTGCTGTACGACCTGCGCTGCTCCAATTGTATAGTCTCGGCTAGTTTTAGCTCTTTGGTTCCTTCTGCGGTACGTCCGAGCTTGCGATAGGCATTGCCAAGGGCATAATGGGCAGGTACCGAGTTTGGATCTATATAAATGGCACGCTGCAGTGGTGCGATTGCCTCGGCGGGCTTACCCACGGCCAGTTCTGTTCGGCCCAATCCATCGAGTGCTTCCAGATAGTCTGGGTTCGCTGCTACCGCCGACCGAAAGTGACCGAGCGCATCCCCCGACTGACCCAGCTTAACCA
This sequence comes from uncultured Bryobacteraceae bacterium, assembly GCA_964248405.1. Classification (GTDB taxonomy): domain Bacteria; phylum Acidobacteriota; class Terriglobia; order Bryobacterales; family Bryobacteraceae; genus Bog-105. Next base: position 36,049 of record CAXTYH010000018.1, on the reverse strand, counting down.
GAACCTGCGCCAGAAGGCAGTGAGACACCGGATCATTTGGATATGTCTGTAGTTCAGTCGTAAACTCTTGCGCCGCTGCTTCCAGATTCCCTTCCTTCCAAGCCAACTGCGCCAGACCTGAGTGCACGCCTTGGTAACGAGTATCGACAGAACGCGCCTCCTCGAACTCAGCCCTTGCTTCTTTCCACCGCGACATCTTGTCGTAAGCGGCACCCATCATTACATGCGTCTCGGCCGACTCGGGCGAGATTGCCATCAAACGACCGAACACGTCCGTAGCACCGCGGTAGTTCCCGGAACGCATGTATGCTTTCCCAAGCAGGTCTAAGGTTGTTCTGTCTGACGGATTCAACTGGGCGGCATGTTCCAGATATTCTGCAGCTTCCGGGTAGCGGTCCAGTGCAAACAGCGTTAGGCCGGCCAGATCAAGCGACTGGAAGTCAGGCTCGACTTTGCAGAGGGTCTTAAGCAGCGACCACGCTGAGTTCCACCGTTGCTCGCGAAAGTAGGCGACGGCTAAATTGCGAGTAGTGGAGGGGTCGCCCGGCTTGATGGCGAGAGCTTTTCGATACAGATCTTCTCCCTCTGCTCCTTTGCCTTCGCGGGTCAGGACAATGGCCAGGTTGTTCAGCGTCGCGACCGAGTTCGGATCCTGCTGAAGAGCGGAACGAAATTTAGCTTCGGCGGTAGCGTTGTCGCCGGACTGCATGGCGCTGAGAGCTTCGGTGAGCAAAACTCGAAGCTCTTCCGGTGGAGCCTGCTGCCCAGCGCTGATATTGGCGCACGAAAGTACAGACAGAAAAAGGACCGCTATTGTCAGGAGCGGTCTCTTCGCTTTGTGCCTTCGTTGCAACCTGACTAGAAGTATAGTTTCAAGCCGAGTTGAATCTGCCTCGGCAAGTGACTCGTTGTTAGTTGCCCGAAGCTTGACTTTGTATCCAAGTTCACTCCGAGACCGGTCAGGTTCGTGTGGTTGAAGGCGTTGAAGAGTTCGCCGCGAAACTGCAGGCTTACACGCTCTCCGGCTTTGATGTTCTTGATGCCCGCCAGATCCCAATTCTCAAGACCAGGAGTTAGGATCGAGCCACGACCAACGTTGCCGAATTGACCGATGGCATCGGTGAATGCGCCCGTGTTGAACCACTGTTGCCGGCTGCCTTGTCCGGTAATGGATGCGCCACCGATATAATTCGGGCGGGGTGCAATGGTTGCGACGTCGATACCGATGCCGCCAGGGTAAACGCCGGGGCTGCCGGCAGGCCAGTCGCTCGCTCGGAACGGATCGAGATTCTGACGGATGGTCACGGACTGACCGGATTGCAGCCTCACTATGCCCGAGAATTCCCAGCCGCCTAGCACGTGCCCGACGACTCCTCGCTGGTCTTTGAGGAAAGGCAACGCGTAGACAAAGTTCCCCACTCCGATATGAGGAGTGTTGAGGGTGGCTGGGCCATAATCGGTGCCGAAGTTATAGCTGTTGTAATCGGCCGCGCCCCGGTCCGCTGGGTTATTGGTCAGGTTCTTCGACCACGTATAGACTACGCCCAAGGTGAGACCGTTGCCCACCCGGCGGTTGAAAGTGGTTTGCAGGGAGTTGTAGTTGCTGTTAAACATGGGCGCCCGCGAGGTGATAGCTGCGAACCCGACGTATGGGCGGATCAAGTTAACGTCAACGGTTGGATTCGCCTGTCGCGCAGCAAGGCTTGGCTGGTTCAGATCCACGTCGCCCAGCAAGTGACGGCCTTGTGTTCCTACGTAAGCAATCTCAAACACCGAGGTACTGCTCAACTGCTGTTGAATGGAGAAGCTGTAGTTTTGATAAGACGGAGCTTTGAAGGTAGGCGTGCCGGTGGCAGTTATGCTGCTCGGCCCTTTCGGAGATGCCGCCGAACCCGCTGGATTATCGAAGCTGGTGTTCTGAATCAAGAGAGACGTCACCAGTGGCGGATCGCTAAAGGCGTTCTGCTCCCAGATGCCGTTCAGCGTGCGGTCGTAGAAAATTCCATAACCACCGCGAACCGCCGTTGTGCCCTTGCCGGTTACATCCCAGGCAAAGCCAAAACGGGGAGCAAAGTTATTTTCTGAGTTCGGATTCACATAACTGCCGTAGGGCGAACAGGTCACAGGCGCTAACTGCTGCGCGGCGGTGCAGGCGGAACCTTGGGGAAATACGATCCCGTTTACGTAATTCGAGGGAGTCACTGCTGTACTGGCGAATACACCGGTAGCCGGATTCAAGGCAGGAGCAGCAGCGGGGTTGTAGACCAGCGGGTCAAAATTGTTCAGGACGTTGTTGCTGTCGGTGGCGGTTGGAAAGAAGCTATAGCGAAAGCCCAAATTCAAAGTCAGCCTGGGAGTTACTTTCCAGTCATCCTGCACATACGCTTCAACGTTGGTGTAGCTCAGGCGCGGAATAATATCTCTGCTCGATTGGGTGAACTGAAAAGCGCGCCCGATTAAAAAATTCGCGAATGAAGAGTAACCGTCCGGCGTACTCGTGAACCGAAACGTGCCGTTCGTTGGATTCGGACCATTCTCAGTTTTCGTCAAGAACTGTGCGGTGGCTCCAACGCGTATCGTGTGCGGGCCAAGTACCTTTGAGAAGTTGTCGTAGATCTGTTTGTCTATATTGCGCTCAAAGTAAGGTGCGCTCGGAGTGGGAATGCCGCTAAAGTTGTCGATGGTGACGCCGGGTATACGGCCGTAAGGATCGTGGTAAGGCAGGTTTCCCGAGAGCGCTCCATTGATGGCCGACGAATTGGTGATGCCGGTCAGGTTGCTGTTGATTGCGCCCCAGGAGTAATTGAAAGCTGCTTCATTGACCACTGTCGGCGAGATTGCCCAGGAGACGTTCGCGACCACGTTGCGTCCTGGGGCATTTGTAGCGGTGGAGAAGATGTTCGGAAGCGGCGAACCGGCAAACAGCCCTCCCGGCTCAGTAGTTGGAACCTGATCCTGCATGAATCGTCCGAATGCATGTATCTTGTCTGTGATGTTCTGATCGAGCCGGACAATATCCTGACGGTAGTTATTCTTTGCGACCGTATTAGAGATGTACTGGGTTCCATTGCCTGCGTTGGCCGGGAACTTCGAATACACGTTTTGGATATACACCTGGGCGTTCTTACTGAAACAAGCTGGATTGATTTGCGCAACGTTCGTTTTTGCGTTTGCGGGCGTAGTGTTTGTAACGCATCCGGCCGGAGCGCTACCCGGGTCAAGCACCACACCGCTGAATGTGCCGTTTAACTGTCCGGCGGTAGGCACAATGGCGGTATTGCTGCTCGGCTGCCCGGTTTTGCGCCACTCTTCAGACCAGAAGAAGAACGTCTGCGATTCTTTCCGGCTGTAAAGCTTGGGGATAAAGAGCGGTCCGCCAACGGTGAAGCCATAGTCGTTATAGCGAAGTGGCGGCTTCTTCGCTCCTACCAGGTTAGAGAAGAAGCTGTTTGCGTTGAATTTGTCGTTGCGGACAAATTCATAAACATCTCCGTGATATTGGCTCGTGCCGGACTTAGTAACTGTGAGAACCTGACCGCCGCCGCTGCGTCCATACTGCGCATCATAGCCGCTACGGGCTAGAGTGAACTCCTGAATCGCATCAACGCTGGGCACGTTCAGCAGGGTGGCGTTAGACCCGCTGTCATTGATGTCGGCCCCATCTACAGTCCAATTGTTTGCACCCGCACGAGCGCCGTTTATCACCACTGAACTGGTGTTTGAGATTCCGAAGTTAATGATGTCGGGCAAGCCGGAAGTAACTCCCGGTTGAAGAGTGACTAACTGCTCGAAGTTACGATTGTTAAGCTGCAGTTCCCTCAGCTGTGTCCCAGTAATGGTCCCGGCCTGGGCCGAAGTGGAAGTCTGAACCGGAATACTTGCCTCGGTCACATTGACGGTCTCGCTCACCTGGCCGGTCTGCAGTTCGACAGGAAGCGAACGCTTCTCGGCTACGTGCAGCACGACGTTGCTCGATAAATAGGTGCGGAATCCGCTAGCTTTGACGGTAACTGTGTAAACAGCAGGAGGCAGGTTAGTCACCGTAAACTGGCCGGCTGCATCGGTATCGACGGTCCGGAAATCAGTGTTGGTGTCGTTATTATGGACCGATACGGAAGCGCTTGGTACCGTCGCACCAGACGGATCAGTAACCGAGCCCGTCAGGGTGGCATTCACTTCCTGGGCAAACGTGCCGGAAGCAAGTAGTAACAATGCCGCGAAAGCCTTTGCGGAACTCAGTCTCATGAATTAGTCGCCCCCTGGATTACGGCTGAAAGACGCCCACACAATCCGTGCGCACCAGGCGGACGAGACAGTAGCACCTATCCAAAAACCGTTAGACGGATGGTAGCTTAGATGACTTTCTCAATCAAGAGAAAAACAACAATTGACGATGTCAGGTCTTTCTGCTGAAGGGCTGTGCCGAGACAATTCCAGCCCCTTCTTTAACGATCAGCAGACGATCAGCGTCGACAGCGGCTAACTTCTCGGACTTACCATTGGTCCAGCGGATCTCAAGGTCAACCTTATCGACAGAGCCGAGTCCGAAGTGCAGTCGCTGATCGTTTGCAGAATAGAAACTTGCCTGACTGAGAACTTCCTGGGTCTGCTGCTTGTCACCATAGCGCGCAGTCACGCGGCAGCCGATCGCGCTACGGTTAGAGGTAGTTCCAACCAGCTTTACTTTGATCCAGTGATTCTTTCCCGATACGTCATTCCGCAGCAGCGACGGCGGCTCGTTCATGTTCATGACAAGCAGATCCATATCGCCGTCATTGTCAAAGTCACCAAAGGCGCAGCCGCGGCTGGCATGTTCGGCTGAAACTCCGGTGCCTGCTTCCCCCAGCAACTCTTCGAATTTCCCATTGCGAAGATTGCGGAAGACGATGCGAGGACCCTTGAACGGATAATTCGGAAGTGCCTTTTCAATCTCCGGGTACACGCTGCCGGTCACCCAGAACAGGTCCGGATACCCGTCATTGTCCAGGTCGAAGATGCCGGCGCCCCAGCCAATGAATCGCGTTTCGACTCCCAGTCCCGCCGAGTTCGTTACGTCCTCGAAGCTGCCCTTTCCGTCGTTGCGATACAGGATCGCGGTGTCGTCGGCAAAGTGGGTTTTCAGAATGTCGAGGTTGCCTCGAAGATAGACATCGCCGATGCCCAGGCCCATGCCTGCCTGCTCCATGCCATCCTCATTCAAAGCAACCCCGCTTTCCAGTCCCACATCTGTGAATGTGCCGTCGTGATTGTTCTTCAATAAAAAGCTAGGCGTCGAATCGCAGGCGACGTAGATATCAGGCCAGCCGTCGTTGTCAAAGTCAGCAGCCACTGTGGTCATACAGTAACTACCCTTTGCTTTTAAGACACCGGACTTCTCGCTGACATCCGTGAATGTGCCATCACCGTTGTTGTGATACAGCGTTACGTAACCTGGAGGCAAGCCCCGCGGCCCGCAATTGACTGGCACACCTTTCCAGTTACAAAATGTGCTTTCTCCTGGCTTAGGCACTTTGTCCGGGTTGAAGTCCAGGTAGTTGGCGACGAAGAGGTCAAGCTTGCCATCACGGTCGTAGTCGATGAAGCAGCAGCCCGAGCCCCAGCGCTTGCCCGGATGGATGAGACCCGCTTTCTCGGTTACGTCTGTAAATGTGCCGTCGCCGTTATTGCGGTAGAGCACATTCTGACCGTAGTAAGTAACGAATAAGTCGTCATGTCCGTCATTATTGAAGTCAGCAACAGTTACGGCCGAAGCCCAACCGGTTCGCCGAAGCCCGGCTTTGTCGGTGATATCAGTGAAGGTGCCGTCGCGATTGTTGTGATAAAGCCGGTTGGTCGCGGTCTGAGGAGTGTTCTCCAGCAACTGCCCGCTTAACGTGAAGATGTCGAGCCAGCCGTCGTTGTCGTAGTCGAAAAAAGCACAGCCGCAACCCACGGTCTCAAGGATGTAGGTTTTCTTTTCAGCGCCACCGTAAATAAGCGGTTCGCGAAGCCCGGCTTGGGCGGCGATATCGGTAAAACCGGCGTTGAACGGAAGGCCGGATGGCTTGCCCCTGGGCTGCGCTTTGACCGCCCGTCCCGAAACCCCCTGGCCGTAGCCGAGATGAGCCGGCAATACGGATGCTGCTAAGGAAGCGGCCAGCACCTCACGCCGCGTCAATTTACTGCCCCTCACGCTTCGAAGTGTAGCAACCGATTATTTAACTCATTCGCTGTAACGACAAGCAGGGGGACCCTTCCTGCGAGCTTCCGCTTCTCTGTACTTTCTCGCAATGGCTCCACGGGGGTGCATCTGCGGAGAAGAGATGTGTTATCGGCGTTGCACGATTGCTCCTCTTGGCCAGAGATAGCATCTTGTATCTCAGGGCAACAAAATTATCTATGTTCTTTAAGCGGAGTCTGTTGCCGCTCGCATCAGGCTCGTTGCGCTCGTCCCCGGGGACGTTGCCTGTGTATCCAAGTAACGCCCTAGAATGGTTTTTGGCCCGCATCAAAGTTTTGCCGTCGGTGCGATATTGGTGACTAACGACAAAGCACGCAAGCAAGTCAAGAGCCTTCAAGAATTGGGCGACAGATTTGTAGCGACGTCGCGGGCGGCTCTTGTGCGATAGCAATCATTTGCTGGTGGACAAATAATATCTTTTATGCCGCGTCACTCTACTTCTTCATGATTTGCACTGTAGCAATAAACTAGGGCGTGTGAGAACATGCGGACAGAGGAGGCTGGAGGTGAGCAACTGGATTACAGTAGATCCCGAGACTATGCACGGTGTTCCAGTATTCCGCGGAACTCGTGTTCAAGTTCAGACTCTCTTTGAATACCTTGAAGGCGGTGACAGCTTAGAAGACTTTCTGGAAGGTTTTCCTACTGTTTCACGAGAAGCGGCTTGCCAAGTGCTAGAGGAGGCAAAGGCACTCCTGCTTGCACCACGATAAATGCGGGTTCTGCTCGATGAGTGTGTTGATAAAAGGCTTCGTAACTACATCGAGAGGCATGAGGCGGTAACAGTGAAGTATGCCGGCTTTGCGGGCCTGAAGAATGGTCGCTTACTCAGTGCTGCGGAAAAGGCCGGCTTCGAAGCGTAATCACAGTCGACCAGCATATACACGAACGACAAGATCTTAGAAATCGGCTGATCTCAATCGTAGTGCTTCGAGGAGAGACAAATCGCCTCTTTGACCTGCTACCGCTTATGCCGGAACTGGTACTTGCACTGGACTGTATCAAACGAGGTGAAGTGATCACGATTGGCTGGCAAACACGGTCGAGATCAGATCCTGCGCTTCCGTCTGCAAACGCCGCAGATGCTCCTTGCCCAGAAAACTTTCGGCATAAATCTTATAGACGTTTTCGGTCCCGGATGGCCTGGCGGCAAACCAGCCATTCTTGGTTGTAACCTTCAGCCCGCCCAGGGCTGCGCCGTTCCCCGGTGCTTTAGTCAGCATGGCTTCTATGGGATCACCCGCAAGTTCTTTAGCGCTCACCTGCTCAGAAGAAAGTTTTGCCAATATCGCTTTCTCTTCCGGAGAGGCCGGAGCATCGATGCGCTCGTACACCGGATCGCCAAACTTCTCCGTGAGTTTGCGGTAATACTGCCCGGGATCTGCGCCGGTCTTGGCCGTGATCTCCGCCGAAAGCAGCCCGAGAATCAGGCCATCCTTATCTGTACTCCAGGGCCCGCCGCTACTTTCTAGGAACGAAGCTCCTGCACTCTCTTCGCCTCCAAAGCCGAGCGATCCAACCAGCAGTCCATCCACAAACCATTTGAAACCAACTGGAACTTCGTTGAGCTTGCGGCCGAGACTCGCAGCTACGCGGTCGATCATGCTGCTGCTGACCAGAGTCTTACCCACGCCCGCATCAGCTTTCCAATGCGGCCGGTTTCTGAATAGATAATCGATCGCTACCGCTAGATAATGATTCGGATTCAGTAGCCCTACGCTCTGGGCAACAATGCCGTGCCGGTCGTGATCGGTATCGCAGGCAAACGCCACGTCAAACTTGTCTTTCAGCGCAATCAGGCTGGCCATGGCGTAAGGCGAGGAGCAATCCATGCGAATTTTCCCGTCCCAATCGAGCGTCATGAAGCGGAAGGTCGGATCGACAGCGGTGTTCACAACGGTGAGATTAAGCCGGTAGCGTTCGGCAATGCGGGGCCAGTACGCCACGCCGGCTCCCCCCAATGGATCCACACCAAGCCGCAGATTAGCGTTTCGGATTGCCTCGAAATCAATAACACCCTCAAGCTCGTGCACATAGCTTGTAACGTAGTCGAAGCGGTGCGTGGTCGGGGCAGCCATAGCTCTGGCGTACGGAATTCGCTTGACTCCCCGGAGTCCATCCGCCAAGAGCCGATTCGCTTCGTTCTCAATCCACTTGGTGGCGCTCGTGTCGGCCGGCCCACCGGTCGGGGGATTGTACTTGAAGCCGCCATCCTCAGGAGGATTATGCGACGGCGTAATCACAATGCCATCTGCGATTGATCCGTGGGCGCTATGGTTCGCTTTCAGTATGGCGTGCGAAACCGCGGGCGTTGGAGTGTAACCGCCCTCTTCATCGATCATCACGGTCACTTGGTTCGCCGCCAAAACCTCAAGCGCTGTTGCCAAAGCCGGCTCGGAAAGGGCATGAGTATCCATGCCGAGAAACAGCGGCCCGGTAGTGCCCTGTTCGCTCCGATACCGGCAGATGGCCTGTGTGATGGCAGCAATATGGTCTTCGTTGAACGAAGAGAGAAGGGAAGATCCGCGGTGGCCTGACGTTCCGAACGCAACCCGCTCCGTCGACTCTGCAACGTCAGGATGCAGTGCATAGTAGCTGGTAAGCAGACGTGGGATGTTTGCTAACTGCGAAGGCTCAGGGAGCTTGCCGGCGCGGGGATCGATTGGCATAAACTTTTCGAGTTTACTCCTCCGGTTCAAGAGGGCAGAAAAAATCCCGCTGTGGCGCCCACGAAGGTGAGGTCTCGATTGAAGTCGACGCCCATCATCTTGCCCCGGCCCGTGCGGACGACAGTGTTCACTGCCCGGTATGTATCTCCCTCGCGGATGTACATGATGCGGACCTCAACCTTTGTCAAGCCTTCGGGCGTTGCGATCGTAGGCACGAAGTTCATTCTCTCTTGCAGAATATAGTCAGGCCGTTGTTCCTGCGGGATCGCTTCAATTTCGGCGCGCGAAGGGGCAATGGTTACCCCCCGCCCAGCAAACGAGTAGAGCGGCTTCAAAACATAGGCGTCCAGATTATCCGGAAGCTCACTCAGTTGGTGCAGGAACCAGGTTGGGGGCACGCACGGATGCTGGAACCAGGGTAGTGAAAACTTGCTCAGACGGAAGAACCAATTGGGATGCCCAGCCCACTCGACATCCAGATCGTCGGTCAGATTGAAACGCAGCTGTATATTCTTCTGGATCAGCTCGTCGACGATCACGCGATTGTAGATCCGCTTAATTTCGCGGCCTTCGAAGAACAGCTTGCGCCCGCGCTTCTCCACGTCCGTGACCGATGCAATCTGCAAACCGAGTAGCCGCCTGGTTGCCAGGAAGTCGGCGAGCGTTTTCTGCTCGAATGGATTGATCTCCAGAAGCACGACTTGCTCGGGCGCGTGATCACCGAGAACGGCGCGGCTCATCAGATCTCGAAAGCCGCTTTCGGTCAGATCATCCAGTAAGTAAGAGAGACCTGAATGGTAGTGCTCTCTGAGCCGGAACGTACGCTCGTAGACCTGAGCCATCTCGGCCTGAAATGCGTAGATCGAAGGGAACCCTTGAATCTCGACAAGCTTGGGTTCCAACGTGCCGTCGGATGCTTCCACGAACCCAAAGTCAGCTTGCAGGAAGACCGGGTGCCCAGGTTCATTCGGCACGTTGTAGCGCGGCGGGATGGCCGCGTTCGAAGCTTCCCGGTACGCGGCATTGGAAGCAAGTTGCGCGTACAATTCGCGCCCGTACCGGACCATCTTGTCCAGCAGCACTCGGGGCAAAAAGATCGGAGTTTCCGAACAACGAAAGCCGACGGGCGTACCGGCCGTTGCCTCCAGATCAGTCAGCAAACGCCGGTAAGAATCAGGCCTCCACTCGCGGTTAAACTTCTCTCGAAATTCAGGGATCACGGCGAGAAGGCCTAAACAACGAACCGGCCCTGCTTCATAATCTGAAGCTCTTCGGCCCAGATATCGAAGTTACGGCCTACTACGTCTATGTGCGTTGTCGAACTCCACTTCGCTCCAGTGTGCGAGCCATACGGATCACCAAAGGCCAGATGCAGCCCGGGAATTTTTTCGTCCTGCAGGATGTTGCCCACCACTTCACTCACCGCCAGATTGGTGCCGATGGCTAGCTCACCCACCCGATTGCTGTTCTCATCCCGATGCGTGTACTCCCAGAACTCATGTTCCAACTCTTTGTTCTCGCTCGAGACCTCTAGCAGGCGGCTCTTTTCAATGTGAAGTGTTAAGGGCTGGCGATGAAGGTCTCCGTACTTGGCGCACAGATAATCACCTACTACTCCGTCCACGACGAACTTCCCATTGACTTCTAGGGGAGACGTAAACGTTTCGCCTCCGGGCAGATTGCCCCACTTGTCCTGGCTGATAATGCCGCTGGTTTTGATCCAGCGCAAATCGGGCGAGAGCTCGGCCCGAAGATCAGTTCCGGCCGGTGTGGTGGCACGAAGATAAGAAGCTTTATTGGCGATGTTCATCACGCGCAGGGTCAGTTCGTCCACTTTCGCAAAGTCCGCCCGCATCCCCTCCAGCATGATCCGCTTCTCGATATTCACCATGTGCGCATGGCGAAGATGATGCCGGTTCACCACCTCGCACATCTGCATGCGTGTCTTCAGCTCATTAGGCTGTGCACAAACTGCATAGATGCTGACGTTGCTCGACTGCAGATCCTCCAGCACGACTTCCGGCATGGCCTGCAGCGGCCGAGGCGCCAAGTCTTCTAATACAAAGGAACGAAAGGTACACCCGGATTTCTCGAGTTCTGCCACCAGGCTCGCCGCAATCTCTTGAGTTGCCCGGTCTGTAATCACGGTTACCTTCTCAGACGGCTTCACCTGTAAACAAACATGCACCGCGTTGTGGGCGCCCTGTGTCAGTTCGCTGTCGAACGACGTACCTTGCAGGTCGGTGCTCATTGGCTTGTCCCAGCCGCGCCAAAGACGGCTGCGCCCCGTCCTAGATTTGCCTCTGTTTCGCTCACAATGTAATCGACTACTTTGGTCAGGTCGCCAGTCTCTCGGAACACGCGCAGTTGCCGGTCGGCTCCTGTGCCGTTCTCCAGGATGTGATGAATGTGATTGATTTCCTCGCGGGAACCCAACTCGTCCACTACATCATCGATGAAAGCCAGGTATTCGTAGATCAAGTCGCGCACTGGCACTTCGGTCTCCTTGCCAAAGTCGATGATTTTGCCATCCAGGCCGTAACGCAAAGCTCGCCACTTGTTCTCCATAATCAAGGCGCGCCGATAGAGGCGAAAGCTCTGGTTGCCTTCATGCAGCTTGTACAGCTTGGCCACGGTTGCCTGTATCAGCGCGGCAATGGCGATGGTCTCGTCGGCACGCATGGGAACATCGCAGATGCGGAACTCGAGCGTGGGAAAGGTTGGATGAGGCCGGATATCCCACCAGATCTTCTTGGCATTATCGATGCAGTGCGTTCTCACCAGCAGATCGACGAACCGTTCATACTCGCCCCAACTGGTGAAGTAATCCGGGATGTTGGTGCGCGGAAACTTGTCGAAGACTTTACAGCGATAGGACTTGAGCCCGGTATCCATGCCGAGCCAAAAGGGCGAATTGGTAGACAGCGCGAGAATGTGCGGCAGGAAGTACCGGGCCGCGTTCATCAACTGAATACCCGTTTCGCGGTCCTCTACCCCGATATGGACGTGCAAGCCGAAGATGAGATTGGCTCGCGCGACCATTCCCAGGTCTTCCACAATCACCTGGTAGCGGTCATCCTGCGTGATCTCCTGCTTGCGCCAGTCGGCAAACGGATGCGTACCCGAAGCCGCCAGTTGCAAACCGTTCTTACGGGCCAGATCACAGATCTGAGACCGTAGAGTTTTCACCTGGTGGCAGGCTTCTTTGATGTCCTGGCAGACGCCGGTCCCAATCTCGACCACGGACTGGTGCATCTCAGCCTTAACGGCTTCCTTGAGAACGGTCTTGCCTTTGGCAATGATCTCGGCGTCAATGTGAGACCGGAGATCCCGAGTCTCGGGGTCGATTGTCTGGTATTCTTCTTCAATTCCGATCGTCAGACTTGGCTTCACGCGTTCCTTCCGTTGTCGAGCTCCCCGGGTTTAGCAGCGTCCCCTACAAGGAGCTACCCTGCAGAAACCGGCTCCAGCCATACTCGCCCTGGGGCTCCCATTCGCTAAGGGCTTTTTCAATCGCTAGCTGCGCCACGTTCTCCACTACCCACTCGAAGTTCTCCGGGCCAACCGAGTGCACATCCGCGTCCGGCGCCGGATTGAGGAAGTCGATAGCGTACGGCACTCCGTCCTGAACTGCAAATTCGACAGTGTTGAAATCGTACCCCAGCGCACGACATAAGGTCAGGCAATCGCGCTCCACACGTTCTATCAGTTCCTTGGAACCGCTCGCTCCGTCCTGCGAATACCGGAGATGATGGGGTTGCTTGGGGTCGTAACTCATCACCCGCACTTTGTTCCGCCCGATCACATAACAGCGAAAGTATTCCTTGAATTCAACCGCCGATTGCAGCGTCATACAGAGCGAGCCGGTCTGGTCATACGCCCCGAAGAAGTCATCGGGACTTTCCACCTTGTAGACGTTCTTCCAGCCGCCCCCGCTGAACGGCTTGAGGAAGGCGGGAAAGCCGATGTAGCTGAAGATCTCGTCCCAGTTCAGGGGAAACATGAGATTCCGCATGGATTGATCTGTCGTACCCGGAGGATGAACCTTGTGCGGCAGAATCACCGTCTTGGGAACGGCAACGCCCAGCTTACTGGCCAGCGCGTAGTTAAAGAACTTATCGTCGGCGCTCCACCAGAACGGGTTGTTAATGACGATGGCGCCGTTCAGTACGGCGTTCTTCAGGTAGGCGCGATAGAACTCGATGTCCTGCGAGATGCGGTCGATGATCACCCGATAGCCGCTCGGCTCAGCCATCTTGATACCGCCAATGTGGATGTGTTCAGCACTTACGTCCGGAACATTCTTGCTGTTGATCCGGTCTACCAGTGCTGCTGGAAAGGTATTCTCCATTCCATAGATGATTCCGATCTTTGGCATCTCTTACCTCAACGAAAAATTTAACGACACGTTGGAAGGACTACGTAGGGCAAGCGTACCAATGTGATTAGAAAAACTTTTCCGCCATGCGATGCCACAGCGGCCAATCGTGTTTCTGCCCGCCACCCCAAACATCCAGCCAGTGGGGAATTCCGCGCGCGCCCAGCACACCGGCGAACTTGTAATTCTCGCCCAGGCAGATATCGTGATCTCCCACCGCCAGAATCAGCCGCATCTTGCCGTACCGGTCCAGAAACCAGGGGTCATGCGCATTGCTTATGTAATCGACGGGATTGTTGAAATAGAAGTCGCTGTTGTACTCTCCATCCATGAACATTCGCATATCGAAGCAGCCGCTCATAGCAACACACTGCCAGGTCAGGTCCGGATGTTTCAGGGCAAAGTTAGCCGCGTGGTAGCCGCCTAAGCTGCACCCGGTTGTGCAGATCATGGTGTTGCCGTTGACCTGACGAATTAATGGATAAACTTCCTCCAGCAGATAGCTTTCATAGGCTAAGTGGCGCCGTACGCGATCGTGGGGGTGGGTACCGCGGTTGTACCAGCTTTCCGAGTCAACGCTGTCAACACAGAAAATCTGGAGGTGTCCGGAGTTTATCTTTTGCCAGACTGCATGAATCATCCCGGCGTTTTCATACTCGAAGAACCGCCCTTGCGAGGTGGGAAATACCAGGATCGGCATACCCGCATGCCCATACATCAGCAGATCCATATATCGACCCAGCCGGTGACTGTACCAACTATGAAACTCGCGACGCATCTAAGTCCGGGACGCCCCTCTTCCCGACGTTTATATCATCTTAGCTGGAAGGCCATTGGTTCCCCAAGTGACCAATAGATGAACCTTATCGTGTCTCTTTCCATCCAAGCAAGTAGGTTAGTAAGCTTTTTGGAACTTGCCGTCGCCTTTGTTAGACTCAAGTTCAGTCTGGTATGAGTTGAGCCTCGTCGGCGCGCGAGGGAGTTATGATTGGTGTTCAATAGTCTGAAACAGAAGGCCGGATCCGCTCTGGCGCTTGCCGTATTTCTGGCCGTTGCAACCACGCTTACGGCCGATACTCGCAACCGGTCGAGCGATGCTCCCAGTTCTTCTTCCGGCATTATCGATAAGTATCTGCAAGCCACCCAGGGTCACGATTCCACCCTGCGCGGAGCGTCAATGGAAGTTAATATCGATGCTTCGGTCCCGAAATTAAAGGAAACAGGCAAGCTTCGGGCACTTCGGAAAATCTCGAAAGTAGGACAGATTACTTACCGTACGCTGTCCTTTCAAGGAGACAGTACCGTTAAGAATCAGGTAATAGCGCGCTACTTAAGCGCCGAGCAGCAAGGGCAGGGTGACCAGGACATTGGGATTACTCCGAAAAACTACAAGTTTAAATATCGGGGTGAGAAGTCGATCGCGGGTCAGAGATCTTACGTATTCCAGCTATCTCCCATCAAGAAGAGAGTCGGTCTTTTTAAAGGAGAGCTCTGGCTGGATGAACGAACCTGCCTGCCGTTGATGGAGAAAGGCCGGCTGGTGAAGAATCCTAGCGTCTGGTTCAAGCAGGTGGATTTCGAACGCGGGTTCTCCATCCAGAACGGTCAGTCGATACCCACCTATGTCAGCAGCGTAATCGATACCCGCCTGGTGGGCAAGGTGGAACTGAATATCAACTTCTCGAAAATCGAGAAAGATGCAACGGAGGAGACAAGTGAAGGCAATGCGGCAGTGATTGCTTCCTCCAAATCAGACTGGTCGGAATAGCCGCCGACCTCCGTTTAATGTTTAGCGGCGCCGTAAACCAGCCCGTATCGTCCACAGAAGGCGATTTGGTTGAGTCTGGGCCCGTCAACGAAGTAATGTGAAAGGTAAGTCCCGAGATCCATGAGAACGCTTTTTCTTAACCCTCCTTCTTTTGAGGGCTTTGACGGTGGTGCCGGTTCCCGGTGGCCTGCTTCCCGCGAAATCGAATCCTACTGGTATCCGGTGTGGCTCTGCTATCCGGCCGGCATGATTCCCGACAGCACCGTAGTCGATGCTCCTCCGCACAAGATCACCATCGATCAGACAGTGGCCATGGCCCCTGACTACGAACTTCTTGTGCTCTTCACCTCTACGCCTGGTTTTCACGTTGACGTGCGAATTGCAGAGATGATGAAGGCGCTCAATCCTTCCATGAAGGTCGCCTTCGTCGGTCCTCACGTCACAGTGCGTCCGGAAGAGAGTCTGCGCGCCTCTCCGGCTATCGACTTTATCGTAAAGCGCGAATTTGATTATCAAATTCGCGACTACGCTATGGGCAAGCCGCTGGAAGAGATCCCGGGTGTGGTATTCCGCAAGGGCGACGGGTTTCAGCATAACGCCGAAGCTTCGCCCATTGAGGATCTTGACGCTTTGCCCTGGGTGAGCAAGGTCTATAAGCGAGACCTTGATTTCCGCCGTTACAATGTTCCGTTCCTCCTGCAGCCGTACGTCTCCTTCTACACCAGCCGTGGCTGCCCGGCTCAGTGTACGTTTTGCCTCTGGCCACAGACTCACTCCGGTCACCGTTGGCGCCTGCGCTCGTCCGACGATATCGTGAATGAGTGCCG
Organism: uncultured Bryobacteraceae bacterium; assembly: GCA_964248405.1. Lineage (GTDB taxonomy): Bacteria > Acidobacteriota > Terriglobia > Bryobacterales > Bryobacteraceae > Bog-105. The sequence continues at coordinate 20,187 of CAXTYH010000018.1, read as the reverse complement.
CTACATTCTGGAGAACTTTCCCGGACTGCGCGAAATCTTTTTCGATGACGACACCTTTAACTACCAAAAGGCCCGCACGCTGGAGCTGTGCGCCAAGCTCAAGGGGCTGAACTTTACCTGGAGTTGCACTTCCCGTGTAACTACTGACTTCGACACCCTGAAAGCCATGAAGGAAGCGGGCTGCCGGCTTCTGATTGTCGGCTATGAGTCGGGTGATCAGCAAATCCTCAAAAACATCAAGAAGGGCGCAACCATCGATATGGCTCGCCGCTTCACTGCCAACTGCAAGAAGCTGGGCCTGATTATCCATGGCGACTTTATTGTTGGTTTGCCGGGTGAATCGCACGAGACTATTCGAACGAGTATTGATTTCGCCAAGGAACTGGATGTTGAAACCATCCAGGTCTCCATCGGCCACCCGTTTCCGGGCACCGAGTTCTATGATCACGTCAAGAAGAACGGTTTGATCAGCATCGACGAAAAGATGACCGATGACGCTGGTCATCAACTGCCCAATTACCAGTACCCGGGGCTGGACAAGGGTGAACTGGTGGATTGGGTAGAGCGCTTTTATGGCGAGTTTTATTTCCGTCCAAAGGTTGCTTTCCGCCTGGTCCGAAAAGCAATCTTCAATAACGAAGACCGTCGCCGGCTGTATAAAGAAGCTCGCGAGTATCTGGCATTGCGTGCCAAGCGTAAGCTGTTTGTCAAAGAAAGCAAACAACAGAAGGAAGCGGCGGCTGTTCTTAGCTCTGGAGATTAGCGAGGGCTAGAATCGGCCGGCTCCCTTGCAAATATTTTGAAAGTTATCCACAGCGGGTAACCGCTCGCACCCGGTGGTTGGTCTGACTAGTTTGCAAACACAGTCTTACAAGACGCATCCTCTGATGCGTAGTGCGAGGGCGACTGCGGGGCGTGTTGTACCGGTTGATATGAAGACCCTGGCCCTCATCCTGGCCGTCATTGTGCTCAATTCGGCAGGCAATCTTTCTCTTGCTTACGGCATGCGGCATGTCGGGGAGAGCGTCGGGCTCGACCCGTTGGGCTACATTCGGGTAATGCTGAACCCGGCTGTTGCCGGCGGTATCGTTCTGCTGATCTTTTGGCTTCTGATGCGGATGACGCTCCTCAGCTGGGCCGATCTCTCATTCATTCTGCCGCTCACCAGCCTTGGTTATGTACTTGCCGCCGTGCTCGGTTACGCTTTTCTGCATGAGACCGTAGCCCCCAGTCACTGGCTCGGCACTTGCCTTATCTTTGCCGGAACCATGCTGGTTGGCTCCACCCAAAGCAAGACGGCAGGGCGCCCGGGAGCTTCCCGATGAGATGGGTTCTGCTGGCCATTATTGTCTTTGCAACCGTATTCAGCGACCTTCTGCAGAGCTATGAGATGAAGCTTAGTGGCGAACAGACAGTGGATCGCCGCGGCTTGGCTAAGCTGCTGCGCACGATTGCCAGCCGCCGCTACCTGATACTTTCGATTTTTTGCATGGCGATTTCTTTCTTCGCGTTTATGGCATTGGTTCAAATTGCTCCACTCAGCTTTGCGGTGCCTGCTTCGGCGGCCACTTTTGTGCTTGAAACCATACTTGCCAAGTTCGTCCTGCATGAGCAGGTGGGTGTGCGTCGCGCAACCGGGACACTGCTGGTTCTTGGCGGCGTGATCTTACTCGCCAGGTAAGGGGCCGGCGTGCTCGGTTCCCTGCTGCTCTTTCTCGCTCCGGCGGCTTATCAATGTTTGGCCATTTATGCCAGCCTTCGGCAGGCGCGCCGGCAGCGCTCTCCGTCCAGGCCTGAACCGATCTTGCCAGGTATCTCGGTCCTAAAGCCGGTTCGCGGCATTGATCCCAATACGCCGCAAGCCTTTTCCTCACAAATTCAGCAGACGCATCGGCCTTTCGAAGTTCTCTTTGCTGTCAGCGACGAAACGGACCCGTCCCTTCCGGAAATCCGCCGTCTTCAGGCCGAACATCCTGATACCGACATCCGTTTGATCACTACCGTGATGGAAGCGCCCAACGGCAAAGTTGGCGCACTGATGGCTTTAGCTCGCCATGCTCGGTATCCTATCTGGGTCGTCAACGACGGTGACATCGTGGTGCCGCCCGAGTACCTGGATGTTGTCACCGCTCCTCTCTCAAACCCGAACATTGGTGTTGTAACCTGTCTGTACCGCGCCCGAAGTCACACGGTTCCTGCCAGGTGGGAAGCACTCGGTATCGCGAGTGATTTTATGCCGAGTACTCTCGTGGCGCAAGAACTCGGCGTTCGCGAGTTTGGCCTTGGCTCTACCCTGGCCTTTCGGGCAGCTGACCTGGCGGAGGCAGGAGGCTTCGCTGCTTTGGCTGACTACATTGCCGACGACTATCAGCTTGCCAAGCGGATCACGGCCCTGGGGAAGCGGGCGCAAGTCTCTACACTGGTTGTAGAAACGGCGCTAGGCGAGGCGACCTGGGCCGGCATCTGGAACCATCAACTGCGCTGGGCCCGCACGATTCGAGCGTCCAAAGGTGCGCCTTACAGTGGCTTGTTCCTGACTCATGCCGGCGTCTGGATCGTTGCCCTGCTTCTCTTGCGACGCCCACGGTTAGCCGCTGCCTTGGCCACGCTTCGGATCGTTTCTGCTTACCTTGTCGCCCGCTTCGTTCTCGCCGATGTTTCTGCCCGGCGCCTCTCCCCGCTCGCTCCGGTGTGGGACCTCTATGCCTTCGCCGTTTGGCTGACGGCGCACTTCGGCCACACCGTTCGGTGGCGTGACCAAACAATCACGCTCAATAAGGGAGGGCGGATCGGTAGAGTTTCCCCGTCGAGTCAGTCAGAACGGCGCTAATGTTTTGTACCTAATCAGCCTGTTTCGCAGACGGTCGGATGGCGCCCTGAGGTCCCCATCCATGCTGGCGCAGATAGCGGACAAACGGCTTAACCATGTCGGTGCTGTAAAAGAGACTGGCCGCAGCCGGATCATTGAATTTGTCCTCTAGTGCGGCGTTCCACGCTTGTCCCAGCCGAAATTGCCGCTCAGCAGATTGGTGCGCTATCTCAGCCCATCGACCTGCTGCCGACATCATCAGAATCAGCACGCAGACCTGTCCTACCAGCAAGCGGCGCTGCGTAATCTGCGGGACGGACACGGCCACCAGCGCAATCAAGCACCCCCAATAAATGAGCGCCGGTGTCTGATATCGGCTTGAGACAGCCATCTGCAGTCCGAAGCGATGCCGCCCAATGGCGGTCATGGCAACCGTGCCTAATCCGAACAGCAAGTTGCCGAGTAGAAAGACTTGGAGAAGAGAGAACTGGCGTCGCCGGCGTAAGCACTGGATTGCCAGGAAGAGGGTGACAGCTATTGAGAGTAGCGTCAGCGACTCAGTACAAGTTGGCCAAGCTGACTTGTTCAGTAAGCCGTCGCTCCAGCTGTTGCCCAGGTACGTTAAGCCAAACTTGAGAAGCTCTAACGGGTGGCTGAAGGCGCGGCTGTACGTTCCAGGAGGACACTGTGGATCGAACCCAATCAGAAAGGCTCCAATGCCTAGCGCCGCAACCGCTCCGACCACCCAGCGTATCCGCACAGGAAAATCGAGAGCAAACGAGAGAAAAAGCAAAACCGGCCAGGCGATCAAGCCGTGTGAGTTGCTGCCTTCAGCGATGCAGGCAGAAAGGAGGCAGACCGCAAGAGGGAGCTTGCCTCGCCCATTCTTGCCTGCCACCTGCTTTCCGCACCAGACCGCGGCGGCAAACGAAACGGTCGCTGCAAAGCTGGTGAGAATGAAGCCAATTTGGAAGCCCCAGTTGAAGTTCTCCATCTGCAAGGGAGAAAAGAAGCAGTAAGTGAAGAAGCCGGTTAAGGTAAGGCAGGTGGGCAGAGACAACCGGCCTAACCGAAAAATCAAAGCACAAAACAGAACCAGGTGGCAAAGCTGAAAGGCGAAGATTTCGACGTACAGGCTTACGTTGCGGCCTTTGAAAACAAACAGATCGAGCAGGGAGAAGAGCCGCACGGTGGGTATTCGATGTTCGTTGTGCTGAGCCCAGAAATCCAGGAGCGTTGGATGCCCATGGCTGCGAATCAGTGTGTTGATGATTTGCCACTGGTCCCAAGATAAGACCGGGCTGTAAGTCGATACGACGATTCTGACCGTCTCAGCGACAGTGAAAAGGCCGAATACGCCCACCAGGGAGGCCAAGAAGATCGTCAATAAATGGATGGCGACTTCGAAGAGCGCGGAACCATCTCGCACCCGTGCGATTTGTGCCATCCGGATTCCCGCCAAGTATCCAATTTACCTGCCGTGGGACTCTGCCGTAATCCGAAACGCATGATAGCCTGAATACGTCGTAACACCCAACCTCGGACCGGCGCTTAGTGCCCGTTGTCCCAGATGTAATGTACAGGAGCAAATTTAACGTAATGTTTTCGAACGGACGGAGCGCCCTGCTCCTGACAGTTGCTGCCCTTGTTTGTACCACCGGGCTGCATGCGCAAGCAGGAGCGGCGCCAACCAAAGTCGCTATCATCAATGCGCAAAAGGCCGTGGCTGATACTCAGGAATTGAAGCGCGCGCAAGCTAATCTAGAAACTAAGTATCGCCCTCGCACACAAGCTATGCAATCGTTGCAGACAGAGTTAGCCAACCTGCAGCGGCAGATTAATACTCCGAATCTCCCGCCGGAGCGTGCTGAGCAACTGCGCGCCACGGGTATTCCGAAGCAGAAGGAGTATCAGCGCCTGTCGGAAGATCTACAAAGCGATGTCAATAACGAACGGCAGGATATTCTGGGCCGCGCAGGTCGGCAGATGGCGGACGTGGTTAAAAGGATCGCGGAAGCGCGAGGACTTGATGTGGTGATGGACATTACCAACACCGTTTACTTCAAGCCGGCCCTGGATATAACGGCCGAAGCAACAGCCGGCTACGATAAGGCGTATCCCGTAAAGTAAGACGTCAAAGCTATGGGCACTTACCTGCAGCAGTACGGAGTGGAAGACGAACACCGGAACCGCATTGTTCGCCGGATTATCTTTTCCCTACTGGGAGTGCTGGTGCTGGGTATCATCGCCTACTTCGCTCTGAAAGATCATGCGGAAAAGCAGAAGGCCAGTGACTTTCTTGCTTTGGTTAATAGCAGCAAATTTGAGGATGCCTATCGAGTGTGGGGCTGTACGACTGCGCATCCTTGCCCCAACTACGACATGAAGCGGTTCATGCAGGATTGGGGTCCGGCGAAGAAGGCATCTTCACCTTGGAAGATTGCATCGGTGGACGGCTGCCGCCAGTTTGTCACGGTGAATGTGGAGGCAACTGGTGCTGAACTGCAGTCGCTTTCTGTCCAGCGTAGCGATGACAGCCTGGGCTTTGCTCCTGGCCCTGAGTGTCAGGAAATGAAGTGGCGCTGGAAGCAGTTTTTCGACCGCATTCTTGGCCGCGGCAGCAAATCCTGAACTGAACTCATCCACAGTATTGTGTTTGGACTCAAAAGCTACACTACTCTAGGACGCTCCGGCCTGAAGGTCAGCCCGATCTGCCTGGGCACCATGACCTTCGGCAATGATCGGTGGGGCTCGAGCGACGAGGAAGCCACGCAGATCTTCGAAAGCTACATCTCTGCCGGTGGTAATTTCCTCGATACGGCCGACGGCTACGCCCTCGGCAAGAGCGAGCAAGTGCTGGGGCGATTAATCAACAACGGTGCGAACCTGCGCGATCACGTTGTGCTGGCGACCAAGTTCACCTTCAACAATGGCGAGGGCGATCCCAACACCGGCGGCAATGGGCGCAAGAACATTTACAGGGCGCTGGAGGGCTCGCTCAAGCGGCTTGGTACCGACTACGTCGACTTGTACTGGCTGCACGCCTGGGATACCGTCACGCCGGTCGAAGAAGTGGTTGGCACCCTCACGGAGTTGATCCGGCAAGGTAAAATCCGCCACTACGGCTTCTCCGATGTTCCTGCCTGGTATGCCTCCCGCGCTGTTACTTTAGCCGAGTGCCAGGGCCTGGAACCCCCGATCGCGCTGCAGCTTGAATATTCGCTGGTGGAGCGTACCATCGAACGCGAACACCTTCCGGCGGCTGCCGAACTGGGCATGGCGGTCTGTCCCTGGAGCCCGCTTGCGAGTGGTTTTCTTGCCGGCAAATACAGTCAGGACCGTAAGACAATCGACGGTAAGAGCCGGCTCGAGATTTTAGCCGCTGGGAACAATCCCGTCTTTGAGAAGTTCACTGACCGTAACTGGAAGATCTTAGCCACGCTGCAAACTGTTGCGGAGGGCCTCGGTCGGCCAGCCGCGCAGGTTGCTCTGAACTGGGTCGTCTCGCAGCCGGGGGTGACCTCCACGCTCATCGGCGCCCGCCGCCCGCAGCAGTTAGAGGAGAACCTGCGCGCCCTGGACTTTGATCTTCCTCCAGAGGCGCAGCAGCTGCTCGGAGACATCAGCCGGCTCGACCCTGCCACGCCATACATGTTCTTCGAACCGCTTCTGCAGTCCCGTATCACGGGCGGAGTGGCCGTGCGTAAGTGGCGTTGAGCGATTTCGGGACGTACCCTGCCTTGGGAAGTGAGAAGCCGGCGGAACACGACCGTCAGAAAAACACAGAGGCGTTGTTCGATGCGCTGCCCGCTTCGCCCCGGGTCGCCCTCTTTGCTGACACCTTCCATGAAGCAAATGGGGTGGCGACGCTCCTGCGCCAGCTCACCCGGTTTGCCCAGGCAAGACAACTTCCTTTTCTGATGATCAGGGGTGGGGAGCGGACTGAATTCACCAACCATGGCTCGCTGGAAATTCTGCAGCTGAAGCGCGGGCCTGCCACCTTCCCGCTCGATCAGAGCCTGTCTTTTGATCCCATGCTGGCCCGGCACAAGGCGGTGGTGCTCGATCGCCTGCGCGCCTTCCAGCCGGATTTGGTCCATATGACCGGCCCAGGCGATTTTGGCTTCCTCGGGCTCTGGGCCTCTCACGCCGTTCACGTGCCCCTGGTTGCCTCCTGGCATACGAACCTGCATGAGTATCTTGGGCGGCGGTTGCACCATGGGCTGAAGCGGACCCCTCAGCAGCTACGGGCGGGTGTCGCCCGTATCGCCGAACAGCAGGGGCTGCGCGGTCTGATGCGGTTCTACCGGACGGCGCGCTTTGTACTGGCGCCTAATCAGGATCAGGTGGATCTGCTGCACGCCAGAACCGGCAAGCCCGCGTTTCTGATGCCGCACGGGGTTGACCTGGATCAGTATCGGCCAGTTTCCCGAGACGATGCGGACACTCGCCCTTTTTGTATCGGCTATGTAGGCCGGCTGACCACCGAGAAGAACATCCGGTCATTCATCGAATTAGAGCGTCGCCTGCTGGCTGCCGGCGAGCGCAATTTTAAATTCTTGATTGTCGGTGAGGGCAATCAGGGAAAATGGCTCGCCAGGCACCTGCAAAATGCGGAACTGACGGGGGTTCTGCGCGGTTCGCAATTAGCTGCGGCCTATGCCCGCATGGATGCTTTCGTTTTCCCCTCGCTCACTGATACATTCGGTCTGGTGATCCTAGAGGCAATGGCATCGGGGGTTCCGGTGGTTCTTTCGCCTGAGACGGGCCGGCACGTCGGGGTGGAAGACGGAATCTCCGGCTTTCTTTCCGAGGACTTTGTCCCCAGCCTGCAGTGCTTAATGCACTCGCCTCCTCTGCGTCGAGCGATGAGCGGCGCGGCCCGGAACTTTGCCCAGACCAATAGCTGGGACATGGTTTTCGACGGGCTATACCAGGCCTACGTCACGGGCCTGAGCTTGCTTAACCCCAAGCCTGTACGGTCCTTTTAACCCTTCGTCTTACCATGGAACGTACGGATTCGCCATGCCCGATAACACCTTCGATATTGCTTCCAAGATTGATTTGACCGAGGTGCTGAATGCGGTTCAGCAGGCCTCCAAGGAGATCGGTACGCGCTATGACCTCAAAGACAGCAAGTCTTCCATTGAGCTGAAAGAAAAAGAGAATAAGATCCTGCTGGCGAGTTCCGATGAATTTAAGCTTCAGGCTGTGAGCGAGATCCTGGGGCAGAAGCTGGTGAAACGGAACGTGCCTTTGAAAGGCTTGCAGTATGGCGAAAAGAGTCCAGGTTCGCATGGCAGCGTGCGCCAGGAGATCACGCTGCAGCAGGGGATCTCGACCGAAAAGGCGCGGGACATCGTCAAGCTCCTGAAGGACAGCAAGCTGAAGGTGCAGTCCACCATTCAGGCCGACGTGGTACGGGTCAGCGGGAAGGATCGCGATACGCTGCAGCAGGCCATTGCACTGCTCCGTGGTCACGACTTTGGCATTGATATGCAGTTCACAAATTTTCGGACGAACTAAGCGGCGTCTCCCGAAAACGAGCAAACCAATGCCGCGACGGATGGAAAGCCTGTTTCTCCCCGGCTCGGCAGGCCGCCTGGAGGCTCTGCTGGAAGAGCCTGAGGCGCCGCCGGTGGAAGCCGCGCTGCTCTGCCATCCGCATCCCAAGGGTGGGGGCACCATGCACAACAAGGTGGTTTATCGCATGGCGCGCGCCCTGCGGCAGACCGGCGCAGTGGTGCTGCGCTTCAACTATCGCGGCGTCAATTTGAGTGAAGGGGTCTACGACCGGGGAGTCGGTGAACTGGACGACGCCCGGGTGGCTTTGGCTGACTTGCAGGAGCGCTATCCCGGGCTCCCGGTGCTGGTGGGCGGGTTCTCGTTTGGCTCGCGCATTGCTTTGCGTTTGGCTGCCGAGCGCGCGGATCTCCAGCGTGCCCTGGCCGTCGGTTTTCCCACGACAATCCCCGGCACAGAGTACCTTCACGCTGTGACGATCCCCAAATATTTCGTGCACAGCACTCAAGATGAGTTCGGCCCGGCGCCGGAGTTTGCGGCTCTCTACGGAACCCTGCCGGAGCCAAAACAGCTGACCTGGGTCAATGGGGAAGACCACTTCTTCAAAGGAGCCCTGGACGAATTCGAGAGGGCCGTTGCAGCAGTGGGCGGGGCTCGCGATGGGTCTGTCCAAAGTCCGGCCTGAGGCAGAACATCCTCACTCGCCCCCTCATTCCATCTCTTTAAATACCCGCTCGAAAATGGCTTCGATATTGCCGAGTTGGCGGGTGGGCGAAAACGCTTGTTCGAGCTGCCCGGGTGGAAGATAGCGGCTCACCACCGGGTGCTGCCTGAGAGCGGCGCGGAAATCGCCACCCGTTTCCCAGGCCTGCATGGCTTCCCCTTGCACTAGACGATACGCCTCTTCGCGGGACAGGCCGGCCGACGCCAGATCCAGCAGCACCTGCCCGGAGTAGATCAGGCCGCCCGTTAAGTCGACGTTCTCCCGCATGCGTTCGCTGTTAACTCGTAAGCCGCCGAGCAGCCAGCTAGTCTTCGCCAGCAGGTAGTCGATCAGGATTGTGGAATCGGGCAGAATGACGCGCTCGACCGAGGAGTGCGAGATGTCCCGCTCATGCCAGAGCGCGACATTCTCAAAGCCGGCTTGCGCGTTGGCGCGAACCACCCGGGCTAAGCCGCAGATCTGCTCGCAGACGATTGGATTGCGCTTGTGCGGCATGGCGGAGGAACCTTTCTGGCCGACCGCAAAGGGCTCTTCCGCTTCCCGAACTTCGGTTCGCTGCAGATGCCGGATCTCCAGGGCCATCTTCTCGAGGCTGGCGGCCAGGCCGGCTAGGGTCGCCAGGTAGTGAGCATGGAGGTCGCGCGAGAGTACCTGGGAGGTGACCGGCGCAGCCCGCAACTCCAGCCGCGCGCAAATCTTCTCTTCCGCAGCCGGGCTGATATGGGCCAGGGTACCGACAGCGCCCGATAGTTTGCCCACCCGCATCTCTTCGGCGGCGGCAGCAAAACGACGCCCGTGCCGCTCGATCTCGTCCCACCAGAGCGCGAGCTTCAATCCAAACGTAATCGGTTCGGCATGGATACCGTGGGTGCGGCCAATCTGCAGCGTGTCTTTGAACTCAAACGCGCGGCGGCGCAAAATGCCGGACAACTCGGCAATACCCGCGGCGATCAGTGCCGAAGCGCCCTTGATCTGTAAAGACTGTGCCGTATCGACGACATCGTTCGACGTCAGCCCGTAGTGCAGCCAGCGGGCGGCTTCGCCCTGGCCGATCTCTTTCATCGATTCGGCGACGGCGGTGGTGAACGCAATCACGTCGTGGCGCACCTCCGCTTCAATGGCCGCAATCCGCTCGAGGTCGAAGCGGGCATGGGCGCGCAAAGCCGCCGCGGCTTCCCCTGGCACTTCTCCCAACTCGGCTAAGACTTCGGAGGCAGCCAGCTCCACCTGCAGCCAGCACTCATATTTATTGGCGTCGCTCCAAAGCCGGCCCATCGCCGGACGGGTATAGCGGGAGATCATGGCTCTATTGTGACGGCTGAGGAAAGAAGCGCCCGGGCAGCCGGTAACCAGACGGTCAGTAGCAGAAGACTTCGGATTGAGCGCCCGGTTCAGCAACACAGAGCCGGGTGAATAGGGCGCGTCCGGCCAGGGCTCGGGTACCCAATCCGCGGACTAATTCCGGATGATTGTTATGTTCGCTGATATGACCCAGCACAACCGTCGAGCAGCGGAAATCTAAGTCGCGCGCAATGAAGTCTGCCGCGACTTCATTCGACAGGTGACCGCGCCGGCTCATGACCCGCTGCTTCACTGACCACGGATACGGGCCCACGCGCAGCATTTCCAAATCGTGATTCGATTCCAGTACGACGAGATCGGTCTCGCGCAAGTGCACCCGCAGCGACTCGGTCACGTACCCCAGATCGGTGGCAAGCGCGATCTTGACGCCGCCCGATGACAACGTAAATCCGACCGGATCGAGGGCATCGTGCGGAATGGTAAAGCTGGTGACATCGATATCGCCAATGGTGAACGAGCGCCCAGCGCCGAAAATCTCCAGGACCGGCTGCGTCTCCCCCCAGTCAATGCATTGAGCTGTACCCGCCGTAAGAAAGACCGGCAGGGGACGAACGGCTTTCCGCGCCAGCGCCAGCAGGCCGGCCACGTGATCGCAGTGCTCGTGGGTGATCAGCACCGCATCGAGGTCGTCCACCGATTCGCCGATGGCAGCCAGACGGCGGCTGATTTCGCGACGGCTCAGACCGGCGTCAATTAACAGACGTGTGTTGCCGGTGGACACGAACGCCGCATTCCCCGCGCTGCTGCTCGCCAGTAAGCAAAATCTTAGAATGAGGAAAACTCCTAGCCGACTGTACCCCGTTATAGCAGATCTGACTGAAGTATTCCCAACATAGATCACCATTCTTGTTTGGAAGTACCGGCCCTACTGACTCCCCTCCTTTAAGATGGGTGTAACACCATGGAAACGAGAGCATGAGAGCCAGGGTTTACGTATCGATGAAGCCCTCTGTCTTGGACCCGCAAGGGCAGACCATTTGCGCGGCTCTGCAGAGCCTGGGACACCGGGAGGTACTTGCAGTACGGCAAGGCAAGTACTTTGAAGTGCAATTGCCTGAACAGATTTCCCGCGCTGCTGCCGATAAGACTTTAGAGGAGATCGCCCGCGATGTTCTCTCCAACAGCGTGATCGAAAACTATCGGGTAGAGATTTTAGAATAGTTCGGCCACTCTCTTGTCTTAGCTATCAAATATGTGTGGAATCGTTGGTTATATCGGTAGCCGGAACGCAGTCCCGGTAATTGTGGATGGCTTGCGGCGCCTGGAGTACCGCGGCTACGACTCGGCAGGAGTGGCTGTGTTATCGGATGCCAACTGCCTGGAGATCCGGCGTGCCCCCGGCAAGCTGATCAATCTGGAGCACGCAATTCAGAGTGAGCCCCTGGCCGGGTCTTACGGCATCGGCCATACGCGTTGGGCAACCCACGGGCGGCCCACTGAGGAGAATGCTCATCCGCATCGCGACTGCACGGGCAAGATCGTCGTCGTGCATAACGGCATTGTCGAGAACTATCTCCAGCTGCGCAAGCAGTTGATTGCCGAGGGACATACCTTTAAGACTGAAACCGACACCGAGGTGATCGCGCACCTGGTGGAGAAGTACCTGGACGGCAAGCTGGAAGAGGCTGTTCGGCGGGCGATCAAGCAGATTACCGGCGTGTTTGCGCTTAGCGTGATTGCCACCTCGGACCCGAGCAAAATCGTCGCTGCCCGCTCCGGACCGCCCGTGGTGGTGGGCTTGGGCGATAAGGAATACTTTGTTGCTTCGGACGTGCCGGCCATTCTCAGCCACACGCGCGACATGATTTTCCTCAACGATGGCGATGTAGCCATTCTCACTCCCGAAGGAATCACCTTAACCGATTTCGACGGGCGTAAGGTGCAGCGGGCGCTGTCGCACATCCTCTGGGATCCGGTGATGGCCGAAAAGGGCGGCTATAAGCATTTCATGCTCAAGGAAATCTTTGAGCAGCCGCGCGCCATCAAGGACACGCTGGTCGGGCGCATCGGGCAGGAAAGCGGCCGGGTGTTCCTCGACGAAGTCGATATTTCCGAAGCCGATTTCAAAAGCTTTCAGCAGGTGAAGATCGTCGCCTGCGGCACCAGTTGGCATGCCGGCCTGGCTGGAAAATTCATTATCGAGCGGCTGGCGCGCCTGCCGGTCGAAGTCGATTACGGCAGCGAGTTCCGTTATCGCGATCCCATCATTCTTCCCAACACCCTGACCATCGTGATCTCGCAATCGGGCGAGACGGCCGACACTTTAGCCGCCCAGCGCGAAGCGAAGGGAAAAGGCTCGAAGACGCTCGCCATCTGCAATGTGGTCGGCTCCATGATTACGCGGGAGGCGGCAGGAACGCTGCTGACCCATGCCGGTCCGGAGATCGGCGTCGCTTCGACTAAAGCGTTTACTTCTCAAATCACCGCGCTGCTGGTGCTGGGCATGTACCTGGGCCAGGTGCGCGGCACCCTAGACTCGAAACACTCGTGTGCATTGGTGCAGGAGCTGGCGCAGATTCCGGGTAAACTCGAACAGATTTTAGCCAACAGCAGCATCTACGACAGCCTGTCGAAAGATCTGTCGAAGGCGCAAGACTTCCTCTACCTTGGCCGCGGGATCCACTTCCCGATTGCGCTGGAAGGCGCTTTGAAGCTGAAAGAGATTTCCTATATCCACGCCGAAGGCTACCCGGCCGGCGAGATGAAGCATGGACCGAATGCGCTCATTGACGAGAACCTTCCCGTTGTGGTCCTGGCTACCTGCGATCCGAACTCGGAAGAGAGCCGCGTGCATTACGAGAAGACGCTTTCCAACATTCAGGAAGTGAAGGCGCGTTCGGGCGTAGTCGTCGCCATTGCCAACGAAGGCGACGAAGAGGTTGCCAAGATGGCCGACTACCTGATTCCCATTCCGATTACCCGTGAACTGCTGCTGCCCCTGCTCGAGATGATTCCCCTGCAACTGCTGGCGTACCATATTGCGGTCCGTCGCGGTTGCGATGTCGATCAGCCGCGCAATCTGGCCAAAAGCGTTACGGTCGAATAGCGTCCTCTCCCCTCGGGGCGGCGCCGCCATGTAACACTCCGGCTCGAACCGAGTCTCCTGGAGAGGACCAAGCAAGTCCTCAGAGGAGACACAATGGTGAAACTGGAAGATGCACGGCGGGTGATTGCGGCCGCTGAAAAGAAAGCCGCGGAAGTCGGGCAGCCGATGAATATCGCAGTAGTCGATGAAGGTGGCCATCTGGTCGCCCACGTCCGCATGGATGAAGCCTGGCGCGGCAGCGTCGAGATCTCTATCAACAAAGCCTGGACTTCGCGCGCCTTCGACATCACCACCAAAGATCTCGGAAACAATTCGCAATCCGGTCAGCAATTTTTTGGCATCCATGCCTCGAATCATGGTCGGGTGATGATTTTTGCCGGCGGCATTCCCCTGAAGAAAGACGGCAAAGTGGTCGGTGCGGTTGGGGTCAGCGGCGGCTCAGGCGAGCAAGATCACTCGGTGGCCGAAGCGGGCGCAGCTGCCTTTTAAGGGAGAGACTCATGGCCAACAATCGCGGAGTCATCTATCAGGGTACGGGGAAAGTCGAGGTTCAAAGTATTGACTTTCCGAAGCTCGAACACAACGGCCGCACGCTCCAGCACGCAGTCATTTTGAAGGTGGTTGCGACCAATATCTGCGGCAGTGACCAGCACATGGTGCGGGGCCGCACCACGGCTCCGACAGGCATGGTGCTGGGCCATGAAATTACCGGCGAAATCATTGAAAAGGGCAGTGACGTCGAGTTCCTCGAGATGGGCGATCTGGTCACGGTGCCGTTCAATGTGGCCTGCGGACGCTGCCGCAACTGCCGCGAGCGGAAATCCGGCATCTGCTTGAACGTTAACGGCGATCGGGCGGGCGGCGCCTACGGCTATGTCGACATGGGCGGCTGGATCGGCGGCCAGGCAGATTACGTCATGGTGCCCTATGCCGACTTCAACCTGATCAAATTTCCTGACAAAGCGAAAGCCATGGCCAAGATTCAGGACTTGACGCTGCTGTCGGACATCTTTCCCACCGGCTACCATGGCGCGGTCACGGCTGGGGTGGGGCCGGGCTCCACGGTCTACGTCGCCGGGGCGGGTCCGGTCGGCCTGGCCTGCGCCGAATCGTGCCGGCTGTTAGGCGCTGCCGTCGTGATTGTCGGCGATATGAATACGGAACGGCTCAGCCAGGCACGAAGCTTCGGCTGCGAGACCGTCAATCTGTCGGGAGGTGCCGGCGTAGCCGAGCAGATTGAGCAGATCCTTGGGGTACCGGACGTGGATTCGGCCGTCGATTGCGTCGGCTTCGAAGCCCGGTCGCATGGAGAAGGGGGCGACGAAGCTCCAGCGACTGTCTTGAATTCGCTGATGACCATTACGCGCGCGGGCGGCGCACTCGGCATTCCCGGGCTGTATGTGACGGACGATCCGGGCAGCAAGGACGAGCACGCCAAGTCCGGCGTTCTGGGGATCCGCATCGGGCTTGGCTGGGCCAAGAGCCATACCTTCGCCACCGGCCAGACGCCGGTTCTCAACTACAACCGGCAGCTCATGATGGCCATCCTGCATGAGCGAACCTTTCCGGCCAAAGCTGTCAATGTCAACGTTATAGCACTGGAAGACGCGCCCCAAGGATATCAGGACTTTGACAAAGGCGCTGCCAAGAAGTTCGTTCTCGACCCGCACGGGCTAGTCAAGGCCGCCGCGTAAGCCCCCATGGCTCACACGGTCATTACCGTCAACACGCGAGGGAAAGGCTTATATCCTTTCTCTCAGCCTGTTCACCAATGGCTGGTTCAGCAGACGGCTCGCGAAGGCTTGTTCACCGCCTTCGTTCAACACACCTCCTGCTCTTTAGTGATTCAGGAGAACGCCGACCCGGATGTCACGCTGGACATGCGCGACTTCTTCGAACGTCTGGTTCCGGAAGACACCAGGCACTTCCGCCATACCGCCGAGGGACCTGATGATATGACCTCGCATATCCGCTCCGCCCTCACCGCCACAAGCCTGACCATTCCCTTCTTAGACGGTCGGCTCGCCCTGGGCACCTGGCAGGGGCTGTATTTGTTTGAACACCGCAATCACCCGCATCAGCGTCGCATCGTGCTGCACCTGCTAAGGGATGCAGCGGCTCCGTAATGCGGGCCGGATTGTTGCAATCGCACGCTGCCTTGTTGCTTCTCGAAAGCTCCCGGTATTGGTAACAGCAAACTCTTCGAAGAGCCCGCCTACGTTGTTTGGAAGAAGTTGGCTCTAGATCCCTTCCACCTCTCGGATTGAGTGTCTATAGATCGTCTGGCACGTCATCCCCGACAGAGTCATCGTCGAGGTTTGCAGGGGGCGTTTGATTGGCTTGCCCAGCCGTGACAGGTTGCCCGTTCAATACGCTCGGCCTGATGTGGTATTCGACAGTGAAATATCCGTCAATTTCCTTCACTTCGACATAATTTCCCGGAAAGCCCATTCCGGCACAACCGGGACACCAATTTACTGCTTCTCCTTGTATCCACTCACTCACGTCTTCTGAAAGATCGTCGAAATCTGTCATCAACAGCCGGTTATCCGAGGGAAGAAAATAGCTTGCCTTGAAAGGCGGATTGGGACCTTTGATCGCAACCTCAACTCTCGATACAGAGGTTCGGGGATCGACTAACTGGATGGACCGGAGGCCGATAGACACATGAGGCGGGATCCCACTTTTCTGTTTCACGTTGGCAATGAGAGTGCCTGGACTGCTGTTGACCGGTGGACATAGGGCGAACGAGCAGCCAACGCTTACCATTGCCAGTGCAAACGCTCCTACCGCATGGAGGTTCGGCTTTTTCCTCACAACGTCTCCAGAATTAGTTTTCTGAACATCTCAGGGTCTCCAATAGAACGGTCGGAGAGTTGTATTCCCCGACGAGCACAAGCCGAACGAAACAATGGGACCCATTGCAAGGACGGCCCTTCTTCGAGCATCTGCAGCGCCTCATCGACCCGACCGCTGTTACTCGCTCGGATCCCGTCGATAAAGCGCTTTCTTAGACTATAACCCGGGTGTGCCGTTCGTCGCTCTGCTACATGTTGGGTGACCACTACCACCTGAGGGGCCACTACTCCGGAGATTTCCCCCTGACTTCTTCAGTGATTCCGTTCTTCGTGAGAAACGCTTGCCAGGATGATAAAGGGTACTCTGGGTGTCTGCTCGTGTAACATTGCAACATAGCATTCGGCCAATCGCGGAAACTCTGCTCCCGCCGGGCATCGAAAGAAGTTGCTTCTTGCAAGCTTCGTAAAATCGATTCTGACGCAAGATCACAAGCGCAAACCTTACAAAGAGCCCCCCGCAGCGGCTCTACATTGCCGGTCTTGATATATCCGCTGCGCAGCTCTTGAATTTTCAATGAAAATTGCAGGCCTTCAAGTAGGTACGCCCTCACCGGTTCTAGGACCGAAGGCAACTTCAGCGACCGCAATGTGTCCACGTCATGGGCAGCTTTCAAGAGATTCTGCTGTGCGCGGGCCTCGAACGTTTCAGCATCCCATACTCTAACCTTTGATGTCCCAAACTCGAGAGGGGCGGCGTAGAACCCCTTGTCGGGTCGTGGCGGCTGGCCACTCTCGCTTCTCCCCATGAAATAGGGACTTGGAGCGTCGGGATCGTACCAGGGAGAAAGCCAAACGATCTGGCCCATATCAAAGCCCCGTAATCGTTGCTCGTCGTAAGTCAGCACATAGCTCTGGGTGTCAGTATTATGGCTAATTGTCCGTGATTGTCCCTGAGCGATGGCAGAGCATATCAGCAACACAGCGGTCACCATAGAGGCTTGAGTCGCTAATTTATACAGGTATCTCATAGAAGTAGCTCTACCTTCAAACTACGTTGTTCGGAAGGAATCCTTAAGTAAGTCTCCTTCGCTAGTTTTCATCAGCAAGGCGAAGCAGCGAAGCCTCGTTGGGGAACAGTATTGCTACTCGTGTTCGCCGCTTCAATTCTTTACTAATTCCCTCCATGAGATTGGAGGTGCGCAAAGCGCCGGCGATGAGTCTCCGGGTAAGCAAATACGGTGAAGCTCTCGGCCACATTCGTACCTATCCAGGCGCTCAGTTTAGGAGCGGTACGCGCGTGCTTTCCACTCCCTGGCGTAAGCCGTGTTCGGCCTCGATTCGGTCGGTCGATTCCAAGTTAGCGCGCAAGTCGCCGGAAGAAGCTAGAAGGTATTCTGGGAAAGAACTGGCGAGAGCGTGAGCCAGTGGTCCAAATCGTGCCGAGTTATGCGACTTACGTCGTACATAATCTCGTCGTGGCCCTCACTAACCCTGGTTCCTATCGTCTTCGACTCACCCCCGCAGCCGCTGACAAAGCTGCCCAGCTTATCAGCACGGTCATTAAACCTTTGAAAATTGTCGCGAATGGTATATGTACCAACTGGCCACTCTGGTTTTCCAGGGATCGTCGGAAATCAGTTCTCTTCAAGGACAAGATGCTCGCGAATACCCTCGAGCTTTAAAGCTGTGTCCCATGCCTGTTGCGGATATTCGCCAAGCGACTTCCTCGCTTGTCGCCAGGTACAATTGTCCCAGTCGAACACCACCGAATGCCATACGCTCAACGGATTCAAGGAGGTGCGGATCTGTTGAAGCACGCCCGCACACGACACCTTCGGATGGAGGCCCAGAGGGGCATAGTCTCTCTCTAGGCTCTCAGCCTTCCGGGTCTCAAAATAGGCGATTTCCTGCTGGTTGCGCCACAATCCAAATGACTGAACTGCATGAAAGTACGAGACCACCGTTGCAAAGTCGGGTGGGAATTGTTTGACCTCCAGGCGCTTCAGGCGCGCCTGAATTTTCTCCTGATTGAGCTTGGCGTTGCTCCTATTTAACCCAACCTGCTCACGCCCACAACCGACGTAGGCTGGGTCTTCGCTGTGACACTGTTGCGGATTTTCCGGGAAAAGATAGAAGGTATTCTGGGAAAGGACCGGCGAGAGCGTGAGCCAGTGATCCAGATCGTGCCGACTTATGCGACTTACGTCATAGGTAATCTCGTCGTAACCCTCAGGAACCCTGATTCGAATCGTCTTCGTCTCACTCCAGGCGGCCTGCGACAACCCTATCCAGCTTACCAGAAGGGTCATCAAAAATTTACAAATTGTCGGGAACGGCATCATCTACCAAACCGTCGAAGAACTGGTTTGTCGGAAGCTGGTTGGTGCACGGGATAGTGAAGTTAACATTGTTATTGTTGGGATCTTTCCTTCCTACGTGCAAATGGGCGCCACTCTGGCATCCCGAACTGTCTAGAACACCAATAACTTGTCCAGCGACTACCAATTGTCCCGTTGAAACGCTTGGCATCATGTGAAAGTAGATTGTGTAATATCCGTCAGCCCCTATGATCTTGGCGTAATTACCCTGCGGCCGTGGATTTCCACTTAAGCAGGCAGGGTAAGGCGCAGGACTATAACCCCTTGGGGCGGCAACTACCCTACCCGCCTCCATAGCCGATACAGGCGTTCCATACGGCGGCCGGGTTCCACCGCCGTTGCCGTTATCGTAAATCACGTCTTCGGCATGATGGGCACCCGCTGCGCGAACAGCGTCGAAGAACGATGATATCCTGCACACTTTGTCGAGAGGGTTCCGGGGATAACTGTGTTGAACAGCGGTGAATCCCGCGGCCACCCGATTCCAGTCCGTAGCAATAAATGTCTGATTCGCGCAATCACAAAATGCATTTGCGCTGGGATAAGCATAGTAGTTTGTGCTCGCATTTGTTGCCACGGAAGCATCCACACGCATAGCCACGCCTTGGTTAGCCGGGGACGTCCGGTAGAGTGAATTTCCCGAACCTACTGTATTGCCCTGCTCATCGCCAAAGTAAAAGCTCAGGGAGTAGTTATGATGGCAAAAGCTCGGCCCGCTCATTCCACTATCAAGAACGTCATACCCGGATAGAGTGACGCCGTCGTTCTCTACAGCTACGTCGTAATAAGCGCTCCCATAGGAGCTATAGACCGATTGCCCTTGACCTAAGACAATGGACGGAAGCACCAGTGCTGCAACAATCGAACTTACCAGAGATATACGCATGACGTGACCCTACTTTGTGTGGTGGTTCATTGTGGGAGGCGGAAAGATCACCATGTGGACCTTTCGGCTCCGTATGTAGTCTTCCAGCCGCTGCAGTCCCAAAGGACTTAGTTGCTGCTGAAGGGTGGCGTGCGCAGATTCCACAATACTGTCCCGACGCAGCTGCCATGCATCGTTATCGAATGCTGCACTGCTTGTCGTCGATGCTGCGACCGCATGAGAGTACTCTGCTTCACACTGCTCCATATGGTCGTGAAACTCCCCCATAGTAGAAGCCATAACGTTTAAGTCGTCTTCGGTGAGTTGGATTGATCTCAACTTCGTGCGTTGCCGACGTTCCTGGTCAATTGTTCGTGAGGAGGGTTCAGCAATCGCTTTAAAAAACAGCCTACGGGCAATCTCGTCAGGAATCGAATCGGGTGTTTTCGATCCATCAATAGCTCCTGGAATGTCAGCTAGCTGTCGCTGCTGCTGGCCGTAACCACTGATTGCAAGGCAGCACCCTATAGCCGTTACTAAGAAAATGGATTTCGTCATAGTCGTCTGAGTACGAATTTTAGACAGGTTAACTCAGAACGTTCTTAATCGCAACTGAAAATGAAGTGTCTGTCGTTAGTATGTGAGTTGACCGCTCTAGTTCACACGTGAGTGGTCCGCTTTT
>CAXTYH010000017.1:0-100827 GCA_964248405.1 uncultured Bryobacteraceae bacterium | reverse complement strand
AAAAGCGGACCACTCACGTGTGAACTAGAGCGGTCAACTCACATACTAACGACAAACGTCAAGCCGAGCTATCGCCATCCGTCTCGCTTCCTGTTAGAATCGAATTCGTGAGGCCACAGGTGCGAACTGTGACCTCATCAGACTTACGTGCGCCGTTTCCAGCTAACGTAGATCTGCAAAGTGCCGACTAGCGCCAGCGCCAGCCGTATTCGGATGGTCATAGAACCACCTCCTCAGCCGGGGTGGAACGAAGAGCCTCAGCCTTGAACTGGGGCTTTTCCCTTTTGTAAGGCCCGACCTAACTGAATAGCCGACCTTATTAGAGAAACTTCGCCTCTTCGCGCATCCTGCCAAGAATCTTCATTGTGCAATGTGGATACGTTCAGTTATCGCCGAGCACTTGGGATAGTTGAATGGAATCAGCTGGCAGGCTTCGGAGGAGTGGGTGTCGCTGGTTGCGGTGCGGGCAGAGGCTTGCGCGGCAGCATCTCGGGCCGGGTCGCTGTGTTGTATACGAATGAGGCGATGATGGCTGACGCTTGCATTAGGTCGTTGGGCTGGATGCGGTCGTACACATCCATGTTTGAGTGGTGAGTGCGCGTCTCGTAGTCCATTGGGTCCTGGATAAACTGAAAACCTGGCAGGCCCACGGCATCGAATGATAGGTGGTCGGTGCCGCCCGTATTGCGGATAGAGATCGTATTCGCTCCCAGATCTTTAAACGGCACGAACCAACTCTCGAAAATCGGCCGCATCATGTCATTGCCTTGCAGATACACGCCACGAATTTTGCCGCCGCCGTTATCGAGGTTAAAGTAGCCGTCCAGTTTGGGATGTTGCACGGTCAGCTTCATCGTTTCGCGATCGGCAAAGTGCTCCTTCACATAAGCACGCGAGCCGAGCAAGCCTTCTTCTTCGCCGCCCCAAAGCGCGATTCGCACCGTCCGGTCCATTGGCATTTTGAGCGACTTGAGAATTCGCATAACCTCCATCATCACTGCGCTGCCGGCTCCATTGTCGGTCGCGCCCGTGCCGCCTTGCCAGGAGTCGAAGTGAGCGCCCAACATCACTACTTCCTCTTTATGCGCGCCGCTGCCCGGAATTTCACCAACGATATTGAAAGTGTTCGGATCATCGGCACTCATGTCGTTCTGGATGTTGAACTCCAGCTTTACAGGGACCTTATGCTCCAGCAGACGGGCAATCCGGTTGTACTGCTCCGGCATGACGGCCACCCCTGGCACAGACACCACTTTCTTGCTGTCGTAAGAACCGCCCGCTGCTGCGAAGATGGTTCCTCCCTGCCCCTGAGTTCCGGCCGACAGAACCAGCAACACGCCTTCATCCCGCATGAACTGGGCAATCTTTTCGTTAAGACGCAACCGTTCTTCGCGGGTTAGGGGCGGAGTTCCTGCAAACCTTGTGCGGGGAGCGCTGGGAGAATCCACATATCGATTAGTGCTGGCGCTCATCGCCATAGCCTCGTCCCCCAATTCAGCATCGGTGTAGCGGTGGGCTTCGGCTTTCTCCGGAAAAGGTAAATCGCGAGGTTCTGAGGTCATCACCATCTTGCCCCGCAGCTTGCCCTTGAACTTCTCCATATCGGCTTCTGTCCGAATCACAGCCAGGGTAGGCTCACCGGAGAGCGAACCGTTGGTGCCCTCGGTCCATGCCAGTGGAATGCCCATTAACTCGGAAAACTGCGGCTCGGCCATGTGCGCTTCAAAGTACTTGTTTTGCCAACTGCGTCCGAATGGTCCCCACTTCTCTTCCTTCACATTCGTGAGACCGTATCCACTTAACTGCTTAACGGCCCAGTCGCCGGCCGTCCGGAAATTAGGCGAGTTGGTTAGGCGCGGCCCAAGTACGTCGGTGAGGTAGAACATGGTGTCCATCACCTTGGAGTTGGTGAAGGCTTCAGTACGAATCCGGTTCACCACCGAGAGGTCAACCTTTTCTTCGGCGAGGCATTTGAAGGGAAGCGCGGCCAAAGCGGTCAGGAGTGCCGCGCGAATAGTAACAGTCAGTAAGATCATGTAACTCCAGTAATTGAAGCTGCTTCAAGTACGACCAGCTTAGAGCAAAGATCCAGACAAACTGTCGCGCCCCTGATTCTCAACGATCGGGAACAGTCGTTGAGACCCCAGCTGATAAGGATGCCGATCAACTGAACTGTAAAGTCTAGCGCCTGGAGCCTTGCCTGAGACAACATGCGGCGGATTTCCGCCAACGTAAAGATATGGTTGGAGGCTTCGCGGGTCTCGGTCGATGTCCAGGCGGCTCTATCTCGCCTCTGGAGATCCGCACCAAGCTCACGAGCACGGGCTGCTGCTTTCTCCCCAGTCAAAAAAATTCGTGGAAATAGGCAGAGGCGAAACCACTCGCAGCATACCAGAACAAGTTCTATATGAACCTTCTAAGGCGTCCGCAAAGCGAGTCGCCTTTACTACACTGGGCTCATCATTTGCCAAAACCGTGGCTAGATCGCCACAGCCACTAAGCACAAGTGAATTAGTATCAGCAAATTACGAGAAAGGTTGCTAGACTCAGTGTGTTGACGCAGTTCGAAACCACCATTCGAAGGCCTCTGGATGTAACGGGCGTTGGCCTGCATCACGGGGCTCCAGTTCAGATGCGCATTTTACCGGCGCCTCCCGACACGGGAATTGTATTTGTTCGGACTGACCTGGACAACACGCAGATCCGTGCCAGCTGGGAGTATGTGAAACGCGTCAGCTATGCCACCAGCTTGATGCATCCGAAGGGGATACTAATTTCTACGACCGAGCACCTGCTGAGCGTGTTTTATGGGATGGGGGTCGATAACGCTTTTGTGGAACTGGACAGCCTTGAGCTGCCTATTCTGGATGGAAGCAGCCTGCCCTTTGTGGAGTTGATTCGCTCTGTTGGGTTGCAAACGTCACGCCGCCAGCGTCGGTATATGCGGATCATCAAGCCGATCAGCGTTGAAAAGAATGGCAAGGTTGTTTCCATTCTTCCGTCCGACACGTTCGGTCTGCATTGCCACAACTTCTTCGATCATCCAATGGTCGGCGAACAGAGCCTGGAGTTGGAAGTGACTCCGGAGAGCTATGCAACCGAGATCGCGCCCGCCCGGACCTTTGGTTTTGAATATGAGCTGGACCAGATGCGCGATCAAGGTTTAATTCGCGGAGCAACGCTCGACAATGCCGTGTGTTTCACCAGGACCGGCGTGGCGAATGAGGGCGGATTGCGGTTTCCAGACGAGTGTTGCCGGCACAAAGCACTGGATCTGATTGGCGATCTGGCCTTGCTCGGTCGACCTCTGCTCGGCACTGTGGTGGCGCATAAAGCCGGTCATGCCATGCACGTTGCGCTGGTGAATGAGTTGATGGGCGATGCAAGCTACTACGAGATTGTGACGGTCCCGGCAACGTCAAGCCTGCGGCGCGCTTCAGCGTAGAGCGTATAAACCGTCTTGTCACGGCTACCTATGGGATTCGTGGAAACGCACTGGCTCTGGAAGCTGTGGTCGAAGAGATCCGGAAGGTCCAAAGTAGACCAAATCCTTGTAGACGGCGATGTGCTTCCTGGTCCGATCCCCGTGAAGCTTCATTTGCTTACTTGACCTCCATATCCGACATACTAGATCAGTGGAAACGAAGCGGTAACTATGCTTGAACACGTCATGGGCAAGAATTCAAACGGACCATTGCTCCTCATTAGCAGTCCCAGCACCTGATATTTCCAGCGGCATCAAAACCAACAAGCAGATTTCTTCCTGCGGCAGCTCTTTTTCTGGCTTCGCCCAGCAAGGCTTCAAAGTCGGCAGACTTCTTAACTGCTTTGGCTCGGCCTTCAACGGCTTCCTTCCAAAATCCCGCTCCAAATTTCAATGTACAGCTTCTGGGTTTTCAACATAGCAGCCG
This sequence comes from uncultured Bryobacteraceae bacterium, assembly GCA_964248405.1. Classification (GTDB taxonomy): domain Bacteria; phylum Acidobacteriota; class Terriglobia; order Bryobacterales; family Bryobacteraceae; genus Bog-105. Next base: position 96,916 of record CAXTYH010000017.1, on the reverse strand, counting down.
GGACCCTTCGGGTTTCTGATTGGCCCGTTAAGATCATCATTTCGGTGCTATGATCAACTCGTGCTGCGGGATACCTCGCATCCTCCCCTGGCTGTTCCGGAGCAGGAGACATGCGGCGCTTACACCCGGAAAGATGTACTCCGGCTGCTGAAGATTGAGAATCGTCAGCTGCGAATGTGGGAGCGTCAGCAATTAGTCCCAGAGCTGAGTCACTACCGGTTTTCCGATCTCCTCCTGCTGAAGCGCATTGCGCGATTGCGCAGCGAGGACGCGCCTCCTAAGCAGATCAAACAAGCACAAGGCGCCCTGCGGAAATGGATGGGAGACGTTCCTTCTCAGGACCGTGATGTTCAGGTCTATGTAGAAGGCGGTCGTGTTCGGGTTCAAATTGGCAAGCATAAGCTGGAGCCGTCCTCGGGCCAGATGCTGTTTGACTTTGCTGAAGAAGAGATCAAGAAGCTGCTGCAGCTTCCGGTCTCGCATCGCAACGAGACCGCCATGGCGGAAAAGCTGAAGAACAAGATTGAAGCCGATCAGTGGTTTGAGCGCGGCCTTGAATTGGAGAGTACGGGAGCGCCTTTCGAACAGGTGATTGAGGCTTATACAAAAGCCTCGGATCTGGATCCTTCCTCTGCGGGAGCGCTGGTGAATCTTGGCACCGTGTTCTTCAACGGCCATGCCTGGGCCGATGCTGAAAAGCATTACAAGAGAGCGCTGGAGGTGGACGCCGATTACGCGCTGGCCCACTTTAATCTCGCTAATCTATATGACGAGCAGGACGATTCCCAAGGAGCTTTGCATCATTATCAAGAAGCGCTTCGCCTGCATCCCCGGTATGCGGACGCGCACTACAATCTTGCCCTGCTCTATCAGGGTTTGCGTGACCTGGTCAGTGCGATGCGCCACTGGCAGGCTTACTTGAAGATCGATACGGTAAGCGCCTGGGCTCAGATTGCAAAGCGAGAGTTAGGCAAGCTGGAGGCAATGGCGGGTGTGGACGGCGGTCGGCCAGGGAGCTCGAAGCTGCAGTTAGTGAAGAGTCAGAAAGCTTGAGCCCGAAACGTTCCGGCAGGCTCCGAGCTTGTCTGCCTATGGCGGCTATCATTCTTGCGGCGGGACAGGCTTCACGCATGGGACGCTTAAAGCAGCTGCAGGCATTCGAAGGCAAAACGTTGGTCGGACGTGCTGTTGACACTGCGCTGGAAGCCGGGTTCGATCCGGTGCTGGTGGTGGTGGGTGCGGAAGCGGAAGCGGTACAGGCCGCGGTCGCCAGCCAGCGGGTCTCGGTTGTACAGAATCCACAGTGGGCCGACGGAATGGGATCCTCCATTCGAGCCGGAATGGGTCAGTTGCAGAGGGAGCGGACGGACGTTGCCGCAGCCCTGATTTCATTGGCTGACCAGCCGCTGGTGACCGCCCGGCATCTGTCAGCCATGCGCACTGCTTTTCACCAGAACCAGGCATCCATTGTGGCGGCCGAATACAGCGGAACGGTGGGGGTTCCGGCTCTGTTCAGCCGGCGGTTGTTTGACACGCTGGCGAACTTGCCCGCGGGCAGTGGCGCAAAGCCTCTGTTCACTCATGCGGATATAGCAGTGCATCGATTCCCGCTACCGGAAGGTGCGATAGATATCGATACGCCTGCTGATCTGGCGGCGCTCGAGTCTCGCGGGAGCTAGCGTTTCGGAGGCGGTGACTGCGGCTGATCGCCGAACTTCACCGTCGATTCGGTTCCGAAGTGCTGGTAATTCAAGTAACGAACCATGATGCGGATGCGCTGCGGGCGTGCCCGGAAGAAAAGGGTGTCGTCGGCATACGTTTCCACTGGGAACATCCATTGGCCGTCGATAGGTCGACGCAGTGTAGTGAAGTGCGGGAATAGATTTTGCTGGCGGAGTGTTTCGATTTGTGGAACTGCTTGGCCTTCGCTGCGCACCACCGCCAGATCCGATTGCCTTACCCAAAGCGTGCCTTCGAAGAAGCGCTGGCCGGAAAGGATTTGACGCGGCCGCACATACTCGACAAAGCAGCGTTCGCCGTCCATCGTCTCTTCGCCTTTATACTTTCCTTCATAGAGTGAGACTTGGTCGGAAGTCAGTAGGTAAGGCTGAATGTCGCGCAGGTCCGTGAAGTCTTCCGGAGTCAAGATGAGTCGCGTCAGCGTGCTTCGGGGTTGCTCGACTGCTTGCTCATAACGAACGCGATTGGGAGAGAACGTAATGTCCCGCACCTCGTGATATTGGCCTGTGATGACGCCCGCAGTATTGAATTCCTGAATGGTGAGCGACTGGCGATAAGTGTAGTTGGCCCGCGCCGCAGCGCTTTTCGTTTCGACCTCAGCAATCCGTCGAAGGAGCGCCGAGGGCGGGTCAGCCGCTTGCACCGAGCGAAGAGCCGGAAGCAAAACCGATGCTACGATGAGGGCGGTGTTGCGTGCCTTCCGGCCATTTTGGATCACATGCATTCTGGTCTTCCTCGCATTATCGATTGCAGCCGTATTCTATAGCCAGCAGCATCGAACAGACCCGTGGATTCTAACGGCGGTTCTGCCTGCCTTCTTATTAGAAGCCTTGTTTTATCTGGCGGCCACGTTCTGCGGTGTGCGGGAGGCGCTCGCCAGAATCGGAACTCCACGAACGCAGGCGATGGCTCTCTGGGGCAGTGCCGTACTTCCGTATCTGGTATTCAGTTTGGCAGCCGGCACCTTTCACGCTCGTGCTTTCACCCTGCTGCTTGCGTTAACGGCGGTGCTGTGTTTTTGGCAGGCGGTGCTGCCTCATCGCCTCATTTACGACCTCGGCTTTCTTGTCGTGGCCGCGGCGCCAATTGTGGCGCGTGTGTTCGTGCGGATCTATCAGGCGCCCGATCCTGCGATTCATGTTGACGTGCTGGGGCATGTGATGTGGTTGCGGGTCGGGATCTTCGCGCTGTTGGGATTGCGGCGCTGGAATCCTGGCTCTTTCGGGTTGTGGCCAGAGATGCACGAATGGAGAGCCGGTGTGCTGTGGTACCTGGTGGCCATTGTTCCGATTGCCGGTCTCGCACTGGGACTGCAAGACGTACATTGGTCGCCGCTCAATAGAGAACCATTGCTGATGGCCGGCATTACGGTGGGAACCTTTTTTGGCATTCTCTGGGTGGTGGCGCTGGGAGAAGAGTTGCTGTTCCGAGGCGTGATTGCGCGAGCAGTTATGAATGCCACTTCATCCCGACTGGCTGCAGTGATGGTCTCTGCGATTCTGTTCGGAGCGGCGCATCTCTGGTTTCACGCGTTCCCGAATTGGCGGCGAGCGCTGGTTGGCACACTGCTGGGGGTCTTCTGCGGCATGGCGTATGTGAACAGTCGGAGTGTCCGTGTTCCAATGGTGACCCATGCGTTGGTTGTTACGACGTGGCGAATTCTCTTTGTCTGAAGAGCAGCTTCAAAGAGACACGATCTGCGCATCCTGGCACTGGGCTGCGAAAGCAAATACTGCCTTGACGTCATCACTGTTGAGATACGGATAGTCGTTCAGGATCTCGCTCTCGGTAGCACCGGCTGTGAGCCATTGCAGTATTTCCTGCACTGTAATTCGGGTATCTCTGATACAGGGCCCCGAACGAACACCGGGGTTGCTCACAATGTGTGACAGATAAGGATTGGCATGCACCATCTAATTCAGGGTATTACAGGATTCAGCGTAGTGGCCATCTGCCGGTGCCCAATCAACAACGTACGATACGACTTCTGCGTTCTGTCTGGCAGCCGAAGTAAGAATTTGTTCTCAGCGTCACCAGACTTAATCCAGGTGGACCGACTCCAGCGCCTCCTCGAAGTCTGCCAGCAGATCCTGCCAGGCTTCAATTCCTAGCGAAACGCGCACCAGGCCTTCTCCGATGCCGGCGGCGTCGAGGTCGCGGGGGCTCCAGGCTGAGTGAGTGGTGCTGCGGGGGTGGCAGGCTAGCGTCTCCACGCCGCCTAGCGAAACAGCGTTTCGGGCGAGTTTCAGGTTGCGAAGGAAGTTAAATGCGCCAGCCTTACCGCCGTGAATGTCGAGCGAAAGAAGACCCCCGGGCCACTGGCATTGCTCCTGGTAAATGCGCTTCTGTTCAGGGTCTTTGAAGAGCGTCGGGTAGTAAACCCGATTGACCTTGGGATGCCCGGCCAAGGCTTCGGCGATGTGCTGGCCGTTTTTGCTCTGCCGATTCATCCGAAGCAGCACAGTGGGCAGTCGCGTGTTCAAGAGCCAGCACTCATCCGGCTGCAGGATGTTGCCGAAGAGACTGCGTTTGCTCCGAATTTTCTGAAGCAGCGCGCTATCTTTCACGAGCGCCACCCCACCGATCAGGTCACTGTAGCCGCCCAGATACTTGGTGGCCGAGTAGAGACTCACGTCAGCGCCCAAGGCTATCGGGTGCTGGAAGGCCGGCCCAAGAAAGGTATTGTCAACCATGACAAGGGGACGGCTGTCTTCGGTCGGGGGCAGGTTCGCGACGGCCAGGCAGGCACGCCGGATGTCGGTCATGACCACAGTTGGATTTGCCGGAGATTCGATCAGGACGACTTTCAAATTTCGAGCGCTTTGGATGGATGCGTCGAGGGCGCCACTCTGACCGGCCGGCACCGGAACGCTAAGCACTCCGAAAGGCTGAAGGAATCCTTGGATGAGTGTTTGGGTTCCGCCGTAGATCGGCGTTGTGTAAATCACTGTGTCGCCCGGTTGCAGCACCGCCAGCATGGCAGTCATGATGGCGGCCATACCTGAGTTGAAGACAACTGCGCCAGTAGCCTCCGGTTCCAGAGGAAGAATCTGGTCTTCTAAAATTTGGGCGTTAGGGTGGTTAAAGCGCGAGTAGACGAGATCAACGTTCTCATTGGGCTCACGTTTGGCACGGCCGCCCATGATGTCGAAAGCGCGCTCGGCGGCTTCAGGACTGGAGAAAACGTAGGTGGAACTTCGGAAGACAGCCGGTCGGGCAGAACCAACCGAAAGGCTTGGGTCAAAGCCGCGGGTGAGGATTTCCGTTTCGGGTCGCAGAATCTGGGGGTGCTTGTTGTCGGCCATTGCGTACGCTGACTGCAATGTACCGCTAAACTGAATGAATTGGTAAACGTTGTTGGAAGTTAGGGAGTTGAGACTTGCAGAGCCTGAACCCTTGCGGGCGCCGGGGAGGGTGTTGCTTCAGGGGTCTTTCTATGAGGTTAGTCTCGCTTTGGTGGGAGTTGAGCTCCCCGGCTTGATTCCAATAATAGGATATGATTTTGTGGATTGCAAGTCTTTGGGATACAAAATTTCAGATATTACTACTAGTGTTGATAGACTCACAGATTCAACGGCTCGGAATATCTTAGGCGAGTAGTGCTAACTGTATTAGGATCAACAGGATCAATCGGGGTAAGTACGCTAGATGTGGTCCGGCAGCGAGCACCCGAGTTCTCGGTCTACGCCTTGGTAGCCGGCCAAAATACGGAGCTCCTTCGCTCCCAGTTATTGGAATTCCGGCCGAAGGTGGTTGTCGTTGCTGATTCCGAGGGGGTCGGCAGGCTAACCACGGGGCTCGAAAGTGCCGGGCTGCCCCGGTCTCAGTGGCCCGAGCTTGCGTTCGGCGCAGAAGCGCGGGTTCTGGCCGCCACGGCGCCGGAGGTCGATTTTGTCATGTCGGCCATTGTCGGAGTGGCCGGATTGCCGGCTACGTATGCGGCAATTCAAGCCAAGAAGCGCATCGGTCTAGCTAACAAAGAGGTACTGGTAGCGAGCGGGAAGCTGGTGATGGGTGCTGTGCGCGAGTCGGGGCTGGACCTGTTACCGGTGGACAGCGAACACAACGGAGCGCACCAATGCTTTCGAGCCGGACGGCGGAGTGAGGTAACACGGCTCTTGCTGACAGCCTCCGGGGGTCCATTTCGCAAGGCCGCAGCTTCGGCGCTTTGGGATGTGACTCCGGAGCAGGCGCTGCACCATCCGACATGGAAGATGGGAAATCGGATCACCATTGACTCAGCCACCATGATGAACAAGGGGTTCGAAGTCATTGAGGCCTGTTGGTTATTCGATCTGCCGGCTTCTCAAGTGGAAGTAGTGGTGCACCCGCAATCGTCAATTCATGCCATGGTGGAGTACAACGACGGCAGCATCATTGCCCAAGTCTCTGCGACGGACATGCGAATGCCGATTCAATACGCTCTGACGTATCCGAAGCGCCAGAGTGCACCGGTGGCGCGTCTGGATTGGACACAGACTCGGCAATGGGACTTCTCGGCCCCGGATTTCGAGAAGTTTCCGCTACTCCGGCTGGCGTACCAGGCGCAGGAGCAGGGCGGGTCTGCCCCCTGTATTTTGAATGCAGCCGACGAGATAGCGGTTGAGGCTTTTCTCGCCGGAACCATCCCGTTCCCAGCTATCGCGCTGACGGTGGAAGAGACGCTGCTGAGACAGCCGAGTACGGAACCGGCGACAATAGAAGAGGTCATCGAGGTGGATGCAACGGCGCGTCGCCTAGCCAAGCAAATAGTGGCGGAATCGCAGTGGGCTAGTATTCCGGCCAAGGCCTAAGGGCCGTGGTAGTTCTTGAACCAACAGACGCTCTGCAGCCGTCGAAAGAGTGAGCACGTTCGCAGAGTCTCTTAGGAGGGGTATATAAGCTCGTGGGTTTTTTAGGACCAGTTTTCTGGGTTGTCATTCTGCTGGGGGTCATGATCCTGGTGCATGAAGCAGGCCACTTCTGGGCTGCTCTGTCGGTGGGCATCCGGGTGGAGACCTTCAGCATTGGATTCGGCCCTCGTCTGCTAGGTTTCCGGCGCGGCGAGACCGACTTCCGTCTCTCGGCCATCCCGTTCGGCGGCTATGTGCGCATGCTGGGTGAACAGCCAGGGGAGGATACGGTTGCCGACCCGCGCTCGTTCCAGGCGAAAGCTCGCTGGCAGCGTGCCATCGTGATTGTCGCCGGCCCTCTGATGAACGTTCTCCTGTCCATTGCACTGATCACCGGTCTCTATATGTACGGCTTCCCGCGCGAGGTGCCCTCCACTCGTGCGGTGATTAGTTCAGTTGCTCCAAACTCACCCGCCGCCGCTGCCGGCTTGCAAGGCGGCGATCGCATCACCCAGATAGGGGAGCGGCACAATCCCAACTGGCAGGAAGTTCTCACCGAGGAAGCTTTGAACGCGAATCATGCCTTGCCGGTGACGGTTGACCGCAAAGGGCAAGTGCTGACGGCGAATGTGACTCCTCGGATGGACCCCAAAGAAGGTATCGGGGTGGCAGGTTGGCGCGGCGACGTCCAAGTAGGCGAAGTGGCCAAGGGTGGGCCGGCCCAAGCTGCCGGCATGAGGGCGGGCGATTTGTTCATCAATGTGAACGGACAACCGGTGGAATCGATCCTTACCGTGCAGCAGACCATCAGTAAATCGGGCGGCAAGCCGGTCGAACTGGAACTGATGCGGAACAATCAGCTGCAGAAAATCATGGTCACGCCGGTACCTGGGAACAACGCCAAGCTCCCCTGGCGCATCGGAATTGTGTTCTATATGCCGGTGCAGATGGTAAAGCTCAGCTTCTTCCCGGCTTTCGCCGAGTCTCTCCGATTTAATCAGCAGAACGCCACCATGATCTTCGAAGTGTTGCGAAGCATCGTGTCTCAGCGCGTTTCTGCTAAGACGCTTTCCGGTCCCATCGGCATCGCCCAGCTCTCCAGCGACGCCGCCAAGGAGGGTCCGTCCAGTTTTCTGGGGCTTATGGCGATGGTCAGTCTGAATCTTGCCATTTTCAACCTGCTGCCGATACCGATCCTGGATGGCGGCACGTTGCTTCTGCTGGCGGTAGAGATGCTGCTGCAACGGGAAGTGAGCCTGCAGGTGAAAGAGACCGTGTTTAAACTCGGCTTTGTGTTCCTAATGATGGTGGTCGTGTTCGTTATCTACAACGACATCAGCCGAATTCTGACGCGCAGCTAGGTCTTGTGAACGAATAAGAAAACGATCTCGACCATCAGGATCAGCACCACCATCACTTCCAGGAAAAACGTTCGTCCCTGGTGAAATTCATTCACCAGGGACTCGTAGAGATCGCGGGCCGTGGTTAGCTTTTCGTTGACCAGGTTGCGATAGTCGTTGACGCCGATGCGTGCGGCGGCCAGGCGGTACATGCGCGCATAGAACATGTCGCTCAGAAATTTGATTGCATTGTCGGTGCGTTCCACTAATTCCTGGTAATCGAGCCGGATGGTGTTCAGCGTCTCCGCTTCGCGGGCCAGACGCCAGCGGGCGAGCATCGTATGACGCCGCTCCAGGCGCTTGTACACGTCGGCGAGGACGTCGGTCAGAACATCGTCGTAGTACCGAAATTCCAGAAGCTGCGTGTTGGCGTACTCGAGCAGGTCGCTGGTCGGGCTTGCAGCGGCGCGGCTTTCGTAGATAAAGGCTGCCCCCCAGCCGAGCACCAGCAGGTCGTTCGGGTAGTAGGACATGGTGGATTTAAGTACTTCTCTCTGCTCGGTGGGCGAGAGCGGCGTCTCCTCTCCGCGCACAATTTGAGCGATTTCAGCGCCCCAGTTGCGCGCCAGATCCGCTGCCGACACGACCCCGTCGGGCACCGTAACGGGATTCACTTGAACCACAAAATAATCTTCGGAGATCCACTGGCTGTAGGGCTTGTTCAGCGCTTTCCCGGTACGCTCGAGCGAGTTCTTCAGCAGATCGGCAGCGTAGCTTTCCAGCTCAGTGGAGGAGATCCAGCTGTTTGCCTTGTTGATCAGCTCTGGCCAGGTAGCGCGAAAGGTCATCAGTAGTTCAACACTGGCAACACCGTAATCGAAGTAGCGAATCCGGATTTCGACTTCTTCGCCGGTGGCGTGAATGCGCTTGACGCCAACCGGTTCAATGACAGGTGGCCGCTCGAACTTGACGTACTCCGGACTCGCGTGGAGAAAGGCCGGCTCACGGCGGCTGGAGATGGTACCGAGGATGCGGTGCAGGGCGGGAAGGTCGATAGACTCGGCTATGTCAAACAGCAGCAGTCCGCGAACCGTGCCGGTAAGTGGCTCTTCCATAGGAGCGTACTGCTATGGTGGCACGCGCAGGAGCTGTGGGGCGGGAAGTCTTCGCAATGGGAAACTTGAGGCTGAGAATTTTGGGGAGTGGGCACCCTTGAGATTCGGTTGAACAATGTGGAAACCAACTGCCCCTTCGGCTTGCTCTGAACGGGTGCGTGAGCGATGACGAATTTTTGGAGTTCTGCGCTCTGAATTCCGAGTTGCGTGTGGAGCGAAGCGCAATAGGGGAGGTGATTGTCATGCCGCCGGCAGGTGGTGCAGCTCCCACCGAAACATGGAGGTTTCCATGCAATTGGGCGCTTGGAGCAAGTGAGATGGCCGTGCCCGCGCGTTTGACTCGCGCGCAGGGTTCTTTCTGCCAAGCGCCGCCATGCTCGCGCCGGACGCTGCGTGGATTGAAAACTCCCGCTTGCAGGCTTTGTCGAGAGAGCAGAAGCGGAGTTTTATCTACCTGTGTCCAGATTTTGTTATCGAGATCCTCTCGCAATCAGACCGGCTCAATCGAGCAAACGCAAATGGGCGAATGGATCGCCAATGGCGCTGAACTCGGCTGGCTGATTGATGCGGACCAGCAGGATGTATACATTTACCGGCGCGGTCAGGAAGTTGAGTTGCGAGTGGGTCCGCAATCAATTCCAGGCCAGGGCCCGGTGCAGGGTTCCACCTGAAATTGCAAGACGTCTTTGCTCCTTTATAGGTAATTCGGCCCGGATAGGATCCTGGCACAACTCCGACAACTTACAAACCCGGGGTAAGTCAGTAAGTTCCGCCTCGGAAACTCATTTAGATTAGTGGAAATCTTTTAACGTTTCCGTGCTAGAGTAAATCTCCATTTCCTGAGTTACTGGGGGCAAAATTGGGATTCTTGCAACGCATAGCACTACTTGTGTTTCTACTTGCATTCTATTCGTCAAGTGCTCTGTTTGCACAAACCAGCCGTGGGACTATTTCCGGCATTGTAACCGATCCAACCGGCGCTGTGGTCAGCGATGCCGAAGCGACTCTGCGCAACTTAGACACGAACGTTCCTCGGACGACCCGCACCAATGGCAGCGGACTATATCGATTCGATGCGGTAGACCCGGGTAACTACCAAGTGAGCGTCAGCGGCGCTGGATTCGACATTTCCAAGACCGATTCGTTCGTTGTGGCGGCGGGCCAGGTCGCGTCAGTCGATATTGCCCTGAGAGTGGGAAACCAGAAAGTGACCGTTGAGGTATCGGCAGAAGCGGCGCAGTTGCAAACTGAATCCCCCGTTCGCGGCGGAACCATCTCGGCCCGGGAACTCACGCAATTACCGGTTGCGGGCCGCAATTCAGTCAGTCTCGCGCTCAGCCTTCCCGGCGTAACCACGAACCGCTTCAGTTTCGGGGTGGGAACTTTCTCGGCTGATGGCGCACGTGGACGCTCCAACAATTTCCTGATTGATGGAACCGAGAACAACGATATCTCAATTGCAGGACAGGCGTTTCAAATTACGAATCCTGACGCGGTTGAGCAAACCATCGTGCAGACCACTAACTTTGACTCCGAGTATGGCCGCGCCGGCGGAGCGGTGGTAAACGTGATCACTAAGGGGGGCACCAATTCGCTCCATGGCACTGCGTCCTACTTCGTGGATAGCACCTTCGACGACGCCATCACTAACATCCAGGCGCAGAGTCCGGCAGTGCTCCGTCGGGGACGGCCTTTCCCAGGTACCGAGCAGATTTGGGCAGGCACCGTGGGTGGCCCCATCCGGAAAGACCAGACGTTTTTTTTCCTCGCTTTTCAGGAAGACCGCCGGTCGTCGAGCGGATCGCTGACCGCGACCACACCTTCCGCAGCAGGCTTCGCAACGCTGAATTCTTTGTTCCCGCAAGGCGCAAGCCCGAACCTGGATCTCTATCGCTCAATTGTGGGCGCGAGTCCCGCGACCGGCCAATTCTTCCCGGTTGCGCTGGGGAACGGTCGGCCTGCGGTGCAGTTCGGTACTGCCACCATCACCTATCCGAACAAGTATGCGGACCGGCAGTATCTGATTCGGGTGGACCACCGTTTCAGCAACGCTGATCTTCTCTCGGTGCGCTATGGAAATGACGGAACCAATATTCCCGTGTCTTCCTCGGGCTTCTTCGGATTCAACACCAGCCAGAACAATATCTACCGCAACGCGATTATCTCCGAAACGCATATTTTCAGCCCGGTGTTCACTAATGAACTGCGGCTCTCATACAACCGCATCGAGCTGAACTTTCCCGTGGATGCCTCAAACCCTCTGGCGCAGACGCTGCCCAACTACACCATTAACGGGCAAAGCATTACCGGTCTCGGCATTGCCACTAATCTGCCGCAAGGGCGCATCGCCAATAACTACACGCTACAGGACACCGTCACATATACAGTCGGAACACACAGTTTTCGCGTGGGCACGGATCTGCTCGATCAGCGTTCGCGCCAGTTTGCCCCGATTGTTCAACGCGGCGCCATCACTTACAATCCTGACAATACTTACACCGCTTTCGCAAACTTTGTCGATAACTTTAGCGGCTCGGGCGGTAGCGTACAGCGGGACTTCGGCAGCCCCGCTTACTATCCCAAGTTATTTCGCCAGCAGTACTTTGCTCTCGATCGCTGGCGTGCGAGTGAGAGTTTGACGGTGTCGCTCGGGCTGCGATACGAGTACTTCGGATTGCCGGTCAACTCGTTGAGGACACCGGCGTTCACCGGGCTTTTTAACGTCAATCCGGTGACACTGGCCGGTCCGTATAATCTGCCCGACAAGGTAAAGGGAGACAAAAACAATTTTTCGCCGTCGGTCGGTATTGCCTGGAGTCCGCGGGGCAGTGATGACTTCGCACGCGCCTTGCTTGGAGATAACAAGACAGTTATCCGCACCGGATTCTCCATGGGGTATGACAGTTTCTTCAACAACATTGCTTCTAATGCAGCTACGTCATCGCCGAACCTGAGTTCAAATCTGGTTACCGTCACGTTGCCGAACGCAGCTTCGCGCGGTACCCCAAACTTTTCGGGGACGCTGCCATTGACGCCTCTGCCCATATCGGCGCGCAATTCGCAAATTCTGGTTTACGGCAACTTGCTGAATCCCTACTACCTGAAGTACTCGTTTGGCATCCAACGGGAATTGCCGGGCGGCTTTGTGATGGATGTTTCCTATGTCGGTACCCGCGGGTTAAAGCTGTTCTATACAGAGGATTTGAATCCGAACGTTCCGGCTGCTCTGCAGTATACCTACGGTGGCGTCCAATTGCCGTACAATACCGGCCGGCTTGATCCACTGCAGGGGGCTCGCTCGATTCGCACCAACGGTTCTTCTTCCACCTACAACTCTTTCCAGTCAGAACTAAGCCGACGCTTCGCTCATGGCTTGGCTGGACAGCTGTCGTATACGCGATCCCGCTTCCTCGATTACGGATCGGATATCTTCACGACAAGTGGTGTTACGAATGTGGCTGTTTCAGAAGTGCCCACCATTCTTGGGGGCCTGCCGCGTGAAAAGAGCTTGTCGTTTTATGACCGTGCGAACCGCTTTGTCACGCAGTTCGATTACCAGGTTCCCTTCTTCAAGAACGTCAACCCGGTTTTTCGGCAGGTACTGGGCGGGTGGGAATTGAGCGGGATCTACACGTTTGAATCGGGCGCGCCCTACACGGTGCTGAACGGCTTGGATTCCGACGGCCTCGATGGCGCCGTGTCCGACCGGCCCAACTTAAACCCTTCGGGCCAGGTAGGCGTTCGGGCAGTTCCTAATGCCAGCAGCCCTACCGGGTACATTAATCCGGATGCGGGCGGCGCACCCATCAATCCGGCGAATGCCGAGTTCATTGTTCTGCGAGCGAATAGTGGAGTATCGGGCAATCTGACGCGCACCACCCAGCGCACGCCGCCAATCGATAACTTTGACGCCACGATCTTTAAAAACTTTCTGTTCCGGGATCGCTACAAGATTGAGCTACGTGCCGAAGTCTACAATGTTTTGAACCATCCGCAGTTCGGCAACTACAGCGCCAGCCCGTTTGACACGACCCTTGGCTCTATTAACAGCACCGCAAGCAGTGCTCCGGCGGGTCGTTTTTTGAGCACCAACTACATCGATGGCGGCGGGCGCGTTTTGAAGTACCAGATTAAATTGCGTTTCTGATCAGAAGGTTCACAAATAGAGTGTTATGCGCCACCTTTCATCCTTACTGCTTCTGCTGAGCGTTCCGGCATGGGCGGCTGATTCGAACGCGACCGTGCCCGTACCGGCTAATTTACACGTTGCCCGTATTCCGCCTTTGCCCGTAGCCCTTGCGGACGAACTCGCGCCGTATGACGAAGCCCGCGCTGCCGCCTTGCTCGACTGGCACCCGACACGACGCGAACTGCTCATTGCGACGCGTTTCGGCAACACGCCCCAAATCCATCTGGTTACAGCGCCAGACGGCGCACGGACTCAACTTACTTTCTATCCCGATCGCACGCTGGCAGCTGACTTCGATCCAGCGAGCGGTTCCACCTTTATCTTTTCGAAAGACGTGGGCGGCGGCGAATTTTACCAGCTGTATCGGTTCGATCTGCAGACACGCCAGACCGCGCTGCTGACCGATGGGAAATCTCGCAATACGGGGCTGCGTTGGGCCCCGGACGGTAAGACAGTGTCGTTTGCCTCAACCGCCCGGAACGGCCGCGATACGGATGTGTACGTTGGCGATCCCGCGCACAGTGAGGCCGGCGACACCAGTTGGGCTCACATGGTTGTGCAAGGCGAAGGCGGTGGCTGGGCCCCACTCTCGTTCTCTTCCGATGGCAAGACGCTGCTGGTAGGCGACTACCATTCAGTGAACGATACGGTGCTGTTTCTGGTAAATACAGCCGATAGTAAGCGCGTTCAATTAACTTCCGGAAAGCATGCGTATGCCAGCGCCGTTCTTACGCCCGACGGCCGCGGCATTTATCTGACAACAGATGTCGACAGCGACTACAACCGCCTGGCTTACATGGATGTGGCAACGAAGAAGCTGACGTTTCTCCAACCGGATATCCGATGGGATGTAGAGGATCTGGATCTTACGCGAGATGGAAAGCACCTGGCGTACGTGGTCAACCAAGACGGGTTCTCGTCGCTGCATGTCTTAAATACGCAGACCCAACAGGATGAGATGCTACCGGCGCTGCCTAAGGGCGTGATCAATCGGGTGAAGTGGCACAGCAATGGGCACGACCTCGCCTTCAGCCTGGCCTCTGCGCACAGTCCATCGGATGTGTACTCAATAGACTTGCAATCGGGCAAACTGGAACGCTGGACACACAGCGAGACTGGGGGGCTCAATGCCGAAACTTTCGCCGATCCGCAATTGATTCACTGGAAGAGTTTCGACCGATTGCCCATTCCGGGATTCTTGTATCGTCCGCCTGCGAAGTTCACCGGTCCGCGCCCGGTAATCATCGACATACATGGCGGTCCCGAGGGGCAGTCTCGTCCGGGTTATGAGGGCCGGACCAATTACTACATCAATGAACTGGGCGTGGTGGTGATCTTTCCCAACGTGCGCGGCTCGAGGGGTTACGGCAAGAGCTACCTGAATCTGGATAATGGCGTGAAACGCGAGGACTCTGTAAAGGACATTGGCGGGCTCCTCGATTGGATCAAAACCCAATCCGATTTGGATAGCAGCCGTGTGATGGTGACCGGAGGCAGCTATGGCGGGTACATGACTCTGGCCTCGGCCTTCCACTATAACGACCGTCTTCGGTGTACGGTGGACGTGGTTGGCATCTCCAGTTTTCTCACATTCTTTCAGCGCACGTCGCCGTATCGCCGTGACCTGCGCCGGGTTGAATACGGTGATGAGCGCGACCCTGCCATCCACGAGTTCTTCACTAAGATTTCACCCATTAACCATGTGAGCGAAATTTCGAAGCCAATGTTGATTGTCGCTGGCCGTAACGATCCGCGTGTTCCAGTCGAAGAGGGCCAGCAGATGGCGCTTGCGTTAGACAAGCGCAACATTCCAGCGTGGCTTCTGGTGGCCGACGACGAGGGCCATGGTTATGCCAAGAAGGGCAACCAGGATTTCCAATTTGCAGCGACAGTTCTTTTCGTCAAACAGTTCCTACTGGGCGGGTCTCAATGAGGGAGCTGGCCGGCAGCAACCCTCTTTGAGTTCGCCGGCCTCCACTAAGAGGTCTTTGGCGGATATTTTTTGAACATGTCGTCGACAGCCTTCTCCAGTTTCTTGGTGTCTTTACTTTCGTTGGACGAGAGACCGTCGGTCGCCACGCCGCGGAAGAGAAGTTTGTGATCGGAGCCGCTGTACAGGTCTACCACTAAGGTTCCGACCGGCACGTTGTCGACACTGGTAGTGGCGGTGCCGCTGTCGCCAAACCCACCGCCGAAGCCGTCACCCCAGCCGAAGCCACCGTAGCCCCAGCCGTATCCGTCTCCGCCGAGCCCGTTGTAAAAGGTGTTATATTCCTTTTTGTCCTTGCGAGAGCCTACGGCCGTCACGTCGATATCGCCCCCTTGAGGGACCTGTTGCAGACCATGCGCAGTCAGAGCCGATGTCAGATCGTCCTTCAACCGCTGCTCAACGAGTGAATCGCTGCCGATCTTCAGGTGGGTGATGGAAAAAGTGTGATATTTGGAGAAGTCTGCTTTATGGTCATAGTCTGTGCTGACCTTTTGCGCCATCAGAGGAGATGCGCAGAGAACAGCAGAGGCGATAAACAGAAAAGATTGGGAGGCAGTTTTGCTCATTGGGCCGATTAAGTTCATAAACCATCCTTTTAGTTGGCGGGAGGACCCACCACAACTGAAGCATGTCACCGGCAAACCGTTTGCGTCTGATCGATAGTGCTCAGTTATTGTGAATGTCCGGTATTATTATCTACGCACTTCTTCTGGACCCAGATAGGCTGATGCAGCCTTGGGGGCCGGATCGGGTTTAAATCATGCTAGTGTCTGAACCAAACTCCGCCGCGCTTCCGAGCGGAGCCACCTACGACCGGGAGTCGGCAGTAACCTACTTTCGGGTTTGGGCTCCTGAGAGGAACCGGGTCACCGTTGTTTTTGACGAACGGTCTGATTCTCTGGAACTTGACAAGGAGCAGGGCTTCTTCAGTGGTACGAGCCAGAGCGCCCGCCCGGGCACGCGCTATCGCTATCAATTAGATGGGGGTGGGGCCTATCCGGACCCGGCGTCTCGTTTTCAACCCGAGGGACCACACGGCAGTTCAGAGATCGTCGACCCTCACCAGTTTGCCTGGACAGATTCGGACTGGGCTGGGGTGCGCTTAAAGGGGCAGGTAATTTACGAGCTGCACCTGGGGACTTTCACAGAAGGGGGTACGTGGCTGTCGGCTGCTGAAAGACTGCCCTACCTTCGCGATACCGGCGTCACGCTTGTGGAGGTCATGCCGGTGGCTGAGTTTCCGGGGCGTTGGGGCTGGGGTTACGACGGAGTGCAGCTATTCGCGCCGGCATCTATCTATGGACGTCCGGATGATATGCGTGCCTTTGTAGACGCCGCACACGCGCTGGGCATTGGCGTGATTCTGGATGTTGTCTATAACCACCTGGGGCCGGATGGCAACTATCTCGCTGAGTTTTCGCCCTACTACTTTTCCCGAGAACGTAACACGGACTGGGGTCGGGCTCTTAACTTCGATGGGTCGAACAATGGTCCGGTGCGAGACTACTTCATCGAAAACGCCGGTTATTGGATCCGTGAATTTCACCTGGACGGGCTGCGTTTTGACGCTACGCAGGATATTCACGACCATGGTGCCGGCGACCACATCCTGCAGGAGATTGTTGCGTCCGCCCGGAGTGCCGCCAAGCACCGGTCGATTCTACTCGTGGGCGAGAATGAGCCGCAGCATACCAATCTGATCCGACCTGTAGCCGACGGTGGCTACGGCCTGGATGCCCTGTGGAACGACGACTACCATCATTCGGCGACCGTAGCGATGACCGGGAAATCGGATGCCTACTACACCGATTACCGTGGCGCCCCGCAGGAGCTTATCTCGGTTGCCAAGTATGGCTATTTGTATCAGGGTCAGCGGTACAAGTGGCAGAAGCAACCGCGTGGCGCCTCGACGTTGGGGCTGCCTCGTGCGTCCATGATCAACTTCATTCAGAACCATGATCAAGTCGCCAATTCAGCACGCGGCCAGCGCATCCATGAACTTAGTTCCCCGGGCGTTTATAAAGCATTGACGGCGCTCACGCTGCTGATTCCTGGCACGCCGATGCTGTTCCAGGGCCAGGAATTTGGGTCCTCCAGCCGCTTTCTTTACTTCGTGGATCATAAGCCGGAGCTGAACAGAGAGATTAAAGAAGGGCGGGCCGGGTTTCTGCATCAATGGCGATCCCTGGGCTTGCCGGAGATGAGAGGTTGTCTTACGGACCCTGGCTCGCCCCGCGCCTTTGAACAATCGAGGTTGGACCATGCGGAAGTAAACGCGCATGCCGAGACGTACCTCTTGCATCAGGATCTGTTGCGATTGCGGCGACAGGATCCGGTGATCAGCATGCAAGGCGAGGCCGGTATCGATGGAGCAACCCTAGCTCCCCAGGCGTTTCTCTTGCGCTACTTCTCACCCGGTTTCCAAACGGATCGTCTCCTGTTGGTTAATCTGGGAGTTGATCTCCAGTTCGATCCGGCTCCCGAGCCGCTGCTGGCGCCTCCAGCCGGTACGCAATGGGTCAAGCTGTGGTCCTCGGACGATCCTCAATATGGTGGGTGTGGAACAGCGCCCCTCGACACCGAGGAGAACTGGCGCATTCCCGGCCAGGCTGCCGTGCTACTGCATCCCGTTGCCGGCTGATAAGGGCGAAGCCTTTCTGCCATTCCAAGCATGAGAGAACTGTACACACGCAAGGCGAACGAGCCTTTAACCGACAATGAGAAACAGCTGCTGCTGGAAACCGAGTGGCTGGTGACCAATGGCCTGGGCGGTTACGCCTCGGGCACAGTGCTGGGTGCGCCTACGCGGGTCTATCACGGATATTTGATTGCGGCTCTGCCTTCCCCTAAAGGGCGAACGTTGATGCTGAATCAGCTTGTGGAGACACTGGAGCTGCCGGATGGTCGCGAGATCACGCTCAACGGATTCAACACGAAGTCACAGAACTTCGCCGGCTCCCTGTACTTTTCTTCTTTTAAACTCGACCGTGGCTTACCCGTCTGGCGCTTCGAAGTGGAAGGTCTGACCCTAGAGAAGCGTGTGGTTCTAACGCACGGGCAGAACACTTGCTACATCACCTATAGCGTCCACTCAGGGGAAGGCTCGGCCACTCTACGGCTTCGGCCGGCTCTGAACTTCCGCGGGCATGAACAGCCCGTAAGCACGCCGCTGTCCGCGTATTCAGTTTCATTTCGCCAACAGCATTTCGAGATCCGGAGCGATGATTACCCGCCGCTGCGGATCACGCATCTGGGACAGGAAGGACGCTTTCAGATTGAGACCCATGAATTTCGGGATGTGACTTATGACATCGAACATAGTCGCGGATACAACTGGGTTGGCGATCTTTGGAGTCCGGGGTCTTTCTCGGCCAAGTTGAGCCCGGGTTGCGAGGTGGCGTTGATTGTTTCCACGGAGAACTGGGAGACCATGTCGGCGCTGGCGCCCCGGGAGGCCTGGGATGCCGAGGGTGACCGGAAGCGGCGCTTGCTGCTGGAGGCTGACCGGGGCGCTTGCACGAGCTTCTGCGAGGAGTTGGTATGGGCAGCCGATCAGTTCCTTTTCGTTCCTGTGGGTCGTCAGCAGGATGCCGCGCGGGCCAGTGCCGCCGGTGATGAAATCCGGAGCATTATCGCCGGCTATCACTGGTTCACTGACTGGGGCCGCGACACCATGATCAGTCTCGAAGGACTGACCATGACCACCGGTCGGCTGTTCGAAGCGAGCTACATTCTGCGGACCTTTGCGCACTACATTCGCGACGGCCTGATTCCCAATATGTTCCCGGAGGGAAAGACCGATGGCTTGTATCACACTGCTGACGCGACGCTCTGGTTTTTCCATGCGCTCCATCGATATCTGGAATACTCCGGCGATCAAATTCTGCTTGAGCAACTGCTTCCCCAGCTTCTGGACATCATCGGGCATCACTTGCGTGGCACTCACTTCAACATCCATGTAGATCCGAAGGATGGCTTGCTGGTGCAAGGTCAGGAGGATTATCAGCTGACGTGGATGGACGCAAAGGTAGACGGCTGGGTAGTGACGCCGCGTCGCGGTAAGGCGGTCGAGATCAATGCGCTTTGGTACAACGCCCTCTGTCTGGCGGAAGAATGGTTGCGGCAGGCGGGCCGATCGGAAGAAGCGAGTGGGTTGCGCGAGCACGCCGATAAGGCCAAGCGCTCGTTCAATGACAGGTTTTGGAATTCAGAGACGGGCTTTCTGTTCGATGTTGTCGATACTCCGGACGGCAAGAACGATCCGGTGTGCCGGCCCAACCAGTTGTTTGCGATCTCACTCGACAATCCGGTGCTGAACCAGGATCGATGGGAAGCGGTGGTAGAGGTTGCTCGGAAACGTTTATTGACTCCCGTAGGCCTGCGCTCGCTTGCGCCTGGTGAGCCAGAGTATAAGCCGCGGTATGACGGCGATCTGCGTTCCCGCGATGCTGCCTATCACCAGGGAACGGTCTGGGCATGGTTAATTGGGCCATTTATCGATGCCTGGTTGAAGACGCATCCTGGCGATTATGAGTTAGCGCGCGGGTTTCTGGCGGGCTTTGACAAGCACATGAGCGAGGGGTGCGTTGGATCGATCAGCGAAGTTTTTGATGCTACCGAACCATTCAAGCCGCGTGGCTGTTGCGCGCAGGCTTGGAGCGTGGCGGAGGTGTTCCGCAGTTTTGTTGCTACCGATAATGCTTTGAAGCAGTCTGACCAGAAGACAGCGGCGCTGGTGAGTTTGTGAGAAGGGACGTCAATGGACGAAGAGAAGGTTGAAGCGGAACCTTCAGGTTCGGCTTTAACCGTAATGCACGCCATTGGTCAACCTTGAAGGAAATGATCTGGCCGCCGATCGCTAGTGTGTCATCGAGTAAACAAGATAGTTCACGCCGATACGAACCCCGAGCGCGGAATATTGTTCTGGATAACTAGGCGTATCGGCCCACTCCCATGAGTCACCTAAATCGGAGTTGAAGGCCATAGCCACCATCACTCGGCCTTTATCGTCGTAAATCCCACGCCAATGCGCGACATAGCCGTCGTTGCGGAAGTTCACGCCGGTCCGTACCGCCCATTGCCCTGGCACTTGATAGCGGTCGTCGAGATTGTAGACGGTGTGGAAAATGGCATTGCCATTAGGAAGCTCCACGATGGGCCGGTTCGGGAAGACACGCTTCATGCTTTGAAGAAAGATCTCCCAGTCCGGCGTGCCCCAGAAGTCATCGCAGAATAAAAATCCACCGCGCTGCAAGTACTCGCGGAGAGTGGCCGCCTGCTGGTCGGTTAGATCCCATTCACCGACGAAGACCGCATACAGCCAGGGATAGTTGAAAACATCGTTGTGGTCATCCAGGTTCACGGGCTGCTCTACCGCGCGTCCCTTTAAGCGCGTGAGACGGCGCACGGCTTCGGCCAGGTGGCGGTCCGATCTTGGGTAATCGTTGGTCCAGCTGGAGTGGCCCGTGTTCCAGTCCCAGCCCGAGTGGCGAAAGTGAGCGTTAGGAACAGATGGATACATCAGGCGAGCGAAGATCCATTCGGCCTGCTCATTGGCTCCCGCTGGGAGAGCGATTTGAGAGACCCGATACTCGTCTCCCGGATATTCACGGAAGGGCAGAGGACGGTTTCGCTCGGTCGCAAAGAGCGCCCCAATGACAACCAGACTGAGGAAGATGAGGACGAGCCAGCGGATGCGGCGACTGCTAGATGGCATGATGCTTAGGCTGGATTCAATTTATCGTTAGCGACGGAGACTCGCAAAACCACTGTAATTGAGAGAATGCCCTGAGAATAACACCTAAATGTCCGTAAGATACAGGCATGGCTCGTGGTTGGGAAAGCAAGTCAGTTGAATCGCAGATAGAAGCAGCTGAAGATCGGCGTAAGGCAGCTGAGCGCAAGCAGGATAACGAAGACCAGGTGAAGAGGCAGCGTGAGCGCGAAAGCCTGGAGCTATCGAAGGAGCGAATTGTCCGGGAACTGGCCGCGGCTACTCATCCCCGCCGCTGCGAGCAGCTCTCAGCCGCCCTGGCGCACTTAGATGCACAGTTAGGCAAGCAGCTAGCCGGATAGCGATAACCTCATGCCGGGCAAGAAGCTCACCGGCGGCGCCGACCTAGATGGTAGCTGTAGGACACACTCACATAGGAGGGCAGGTACACTCCTACGATGCGTTCAGAGGCAGCCGACTCGCCCGGTAGCGCCAGAACTTCAGTTGTTCGACCCGTGTAGCCACTCGCGATCAGGAAATTGCAACCCAGGTCCATGCGACCGTTGGCGAACGACCGGAAGAGGGCTCCGCGCAATTCCTGCACCGGTACGCTGACGAACCCGTCCCCAAGCGGCTTGGCCCCCACCTGCTCATACTCAGCACGTGCCTGGAGTTGGAACGGCAAGGTCTGAACTGTTCCCAGAACGTCGACTATTAAGCGGGGTGCTTCGGGGATGGGAAGGCCGTTGTCCAAAGCCCGTGCATCGGCCTTTGACACCGAAGCCTGTAGCGAGCCGAATCGGAAATATCGGCGTGCCGCAACGGTGATGAACCGGTTCCTGCCTGGCCCCTCGTCCTCCTGCAATCCGGTATCGGCATCGATCTTGGCAAGGCTTGCTTCCGTAGTGATGTGGCCCAGCGTGACGCGAAAGTCGGTATCGAATAGCCGTTTGGACACGACCACCTGGTAGGAGTGTTCACGGCTGATAGGGGCACCGCGTACAGTGCCGATACCCGTGCGCGGATCATTGGTAAAGAAGGCCTCGCCGAAACTGAATGCAACGGCCGGCAGAAGCCGGTGGGTTTCGGGAACGAACGATAGGGTTGCCTTCGGTGAGTTAAAGCCCACTGCGGCGTTGTAAGTGCCAAGCGGGTTGAGCAGGTCAGTATTGTCGAACAGAATTTGATCGCGCCGCCAGCCAAGGTTGTAGCGCAACTCTTTGAACAGTGATCCGGCTACCGCGAGGTACGGTGCAACGTCTCCGAGTGTCAGGTTGTTGGACGTCAGCTTCTGGAAAAGTCCATAGGTCGCCTGGTTTTCGGAATCGTAATGATCTAAATTTAACCGGCGCGGCGCATCGCGCTGGTAGTCAGCTCCTGCCATTACCGTCAAGTTACTTCCCAGATCCTTCAAGTAGAGAATATTTCCTCCGGTGACGGTGCGGAATTCGGATTGCCGGATTAGACCGTCGCCAAAATTGGAGAGAAGCGCAAGATTATAGGTGCGGAAGGATCCGGAGAGGTGCAGTTGCTGCGTGTTGTCGAGCTTCCAGACATCGTTCGCTGCAAACTCGCCCGTATGGGTTTGGTCGCGTTGACGGCGGTCAATGGTGTCCGGCAACCCTGTTGTATACAGCGGCACCAAGCCTGGCACGAACGAGGAACCGTAGTAGCCGATGCCAAACAGGGTGAGCTGATGCTTACCCCAGCCAAGCTGTCGAAAGACGTTCACCTTGTATTGCTGCCGATGTTCCAGCCGTTGGAGAAAGCCGTTGCCGTAAGCCGCTTCCGCTGCAATCCACAGCTTTTCGGCAGGATCAGGAGCGCTCCAGCTACCCACCAGGTCGACATCGCGGTAATCGCCGGTCAAAGTAAGTAGCGGTTCCAGCCGTGAGCGGATTTGATAGATGGTGGACAGGCTCTCGGCATGGTTTCCTTCGCGCACATTGAACGCGCCGCCATCGGTCTGCACACCTTCCAGGATCGCCGGGATCATGATATTTGGGTCGGCATATCCGTTGCCATGCGCATTGGAGGACAGGTTATTGGAAAGCAGGTAGGTACCGATTTGCAGGTACTGAGCAATGGGCTCGCCGTGATCTCCGGCCACGCCGGGCGAGAAGTATTGCGGCGCTTTGATACCGCCGGAAGCTGTCTCCACCGGGACACCTGGGATCGAGATTGGATTGCCGGGACGGCCAGGGTTAGCATCAAGCAGTTCCTGCCGCACGAAGACCTGCTGCGACGGATCAGGGAACAGGATGTTACCTTCTTTCGCGTCGGCTGTGACGGTTAGCGATTCATGCCGAGGCGCCAGGGCACCGAGAGAAACATTGGATTCCAGCTGCTCAATGCCGACGCCGACTGTGACCGCTTGCGTCACTTCGGCAAAGGCAGGCGCACCCACCTCCAGCGTGTAAGTGCCTGGCGCCGCGACTTGAAAAGACCATCGTCCTTCAGCATCGGAAGTGCTGGCCAACTGCTCTCCATTGGGCTTTATCAACAGCACGCGGACATTTGGAACAGCACTCTTTTGCGGATCAGTGACTTGCCCGAAGAGCAAGGTGTGCGCCTCGGCGCCCCTCAGTAGAGCAGAGCAGAGAGAGACGAGCGCAAGAAGCCGGATGTGGGTCACAGCATGGCCGAGCCGACATGGAACGCATACCAGCTCCCGAACAACAATCCGATGACTCCGGTGATGGCCTGGAGCTTCAAGGTGGCCCCGGAGAGCCGCTGAGCACTAAAGGCAAAAGGCAAACCAATAATCACCGAAACGGCGACCATACCAAAGATGGAGCCGATTCCGAAGATAGCCAGATAGCCCAGACCCAGAGCTAGCGACGATACCTGCGACAACACAAGCAGAGTGAGCGCAGCCGAACCAGCGAGTCCGTGCATGGCGCCAACCAGGAACGGCTTCAGTCCGACACGGTTAACTGTGTGCGCCTGGTGGGCTGCCTCATTGTGCTCGAGTGCGCTGTCGTGGAAATGAAGGTGAGTATGTTGGGAGGCGCCATGGAAGTGGCTGTGGCTGTGGACATCACGCCGACCCTTCAATGCGCGGGCCAGCGCCGAACCGCTCAGGCCGATAATCATCAGCGCCACACCGAACTCAAGATAGTTGGCGATGCGCTCGGGGATAGTAACGCGAAGCAGCAGAACAACAAGGCCTACCAGGAGCAGCGTGGCCGTATGTCCCGCGCCCCATAATCCGCCCACCACTGCCACTTTGGAGAGCTTGCGATGCTCACTTACAATGTTTGAGACGGCTATAACGTGGTCGGCTTCGGTGGCGTGCTTGAAACCAAGGATCAGGCCAAAGCCAAGCACCGCGAGTGCGCCCATGGAGGAGAGCGGTTTCTCCCCGGACAGTGTGGAGGACCATTGCGTTAGCGCGCTATTGACCAGCGCGACAGGATTCAGCCCTGCTTCCATCAGTGCCAGGAAACAGGCAAGCACCACGATCAGGGTCGA
Organism: uncultured Bryobacteraceae bacterium; assembly: GCA_964248405.1. Lineage (GTDB taxonomy): Bacteria > Acidobacteriota > Terriglobia > Bryobacterales > Bryobacteraceae > Bog-105. The sequence continues at coordinate 72,523 of CAXTYH010000017.1, read as the reverse complement.
GACAAGGACAAGAGATCGGAGGCGCATGGGTGGCTGCTTACCTCTCTAAGAGTACGCTGGTGCACTTGGCAATGCGATCTTCGTGTGGCCTACCGAAAGTAACTGACCGGATTGGCCGGCTAGCTGTCAGCTCTCTTTGCGCTTTGGAGGAGGACCGCGCGGCGGAGGTTTAAGGAATGGTTGCCGCGGGTAAACCTCTTTTCTAGCAATTTTCTTGTCCGGATGTGTGCCCGATCTGGACTCCGGCGCTCGGGGCCAGGTTTGGGATCCAGGCTTTTTCGGGCCGGCACTTACAGATTGTTCCAGACGTAATCTGCAGGAAAGGTCTGGTTAACTTCCTCCGTCAATTCGTCCTTTTTTGCAAGGGCACCCCTGGAGTACTCCTCTTCATCAAGCCCTTGTAGCCTAAGCATTGAATCCAAAACCATTTCAGACTTCCCTAATAGCTGAGGAGTCAGGTTGTCGGATCTACGCATCTCGACAAGCGTTTCTCTAATTTGATTCTCAACGAGTTGATACGAACGGTTCAGGAAAGAATACTTCCGGGCATCTTCGTCCCACCCCAGAAACGGCAACGCGCCGGCGGTTATTGTTGCTAATCCGCTGCTGAGAGCGGCTACTATCAAGAAGTTGCTTCTCAGTTCCGGGTTCGCGAGAATCACCAGTGCGACCAGAGAAAATATAGCGATAGCAATCTGGAAGGCAGAGTTCCACGATTTTTTCCGTTGGGCCAGGATCCGTAGTAGCGCACGTTGAGATTTGCAATTCGAAACTGTTCCCACACCCGGCAAATTTCGTTGTACAGAGACTCATCGATCCCGGGTTGAATTTCGGAAGCGGCCATACGGCTATCATGAATCGTTTTCGCTGATGCATGGGCGACTACAATAGGTCGGGCATGCCGAATCCGTGGTTGCACTGGTGGACAGACAATCTACCGATTTGGCAGCAGGCCACGTTTCCGCGCCTTTTGTTGGCCGTACTGCTGGGCGCAGTTGTTGGAGCCGAGCGGCAATGGCGGCAGCGAGCGGCGGGCATGCGCACCAACACTCTGGTCTGCTTCGGGGCAGCTGCTTTTGTGGATTTGGGCGCTACCGTCCCTGACGTTCACGGTACCAGCGTTATCGCTTACGTTGTGTCGGGGGTTGGATTCCTAGGAGCCGGCGCCATCATGAAGGAGGGCGGGAGCATTCGAGGGTTGAATACTGCTGCTACGCTCTGGTGTTCGGCAGCAGTGGGTGCGTGCGCCGGTGCAGGTGAGATGGCGGACGCTGTATTTGTCGCGGTGCTGCTGGTAACCATCAACATCGCACTGCGGCCCGTTTCCCGGTATGTGGATCGTAAGTCTTCGGCCAGAATGCGCACGGAAGGTTTTTACCGGTTGATCATTGCGTGCCTGAAAAGTCATGAGCAGGAGGTGAGTGCGCTCATCATGCGCGAGCTTGCTGCCCGGCCATTGACGCTGCGTGAAATGCACACCGAAGAGACTGACGATAGCGACGACGTCATCATGCGGGTTCTGATCGAGTCCGATGATCGAAACAGAAAGCAACTGGTTGCGGACATCATCAAAGAGCTGAATGTCAGCCCCAATGTGACGGGGGCTGAGTGGGCCATCGCTAGTGCGGAGTCGGATTAAAACCGAGGCAGGTAAGCGTACAGCATAGTCAGCAGACCCACCACGGCAGCGAGGAAAATGCTGTGCTTGATCGTGAATCGAAACAGCTTGGGCTCCTCTGCGGCGGCCATGCCGGCAGCTGCCGCGGCGACCGAGATGCTTTGCAGGCTGATCATCTTTCCCATGACGCCACCGGCTGAGTTCGCTGCCGCCAGCAGAGCCGGGTCGAAGCCGAGCCTCCCAGCCGTCACCTGCTGAAGCGTTCCGAACAGTGCATTGGCCGATGTGTCGCTCCCGGTCAGGAACACTCCCAGCCAACCCAGCAGAGCGCTGAAGAAAGGAAAGACTCTGCCGGTGGAGGCGAAGGCCATGCCTAACTTCGCGGTGCTTCCGGAAGCGTTCATGACAAATGCCAGTGCCAGCACAGACACGATGCTCAAGTAGGGATAACGCAGTTGCACCGCTGCCTCGCCCAGTATGCGAATGAACTGCACCGGGCGAACTCGCAGCAGTAGCGCAGATGCCAGGGCCGCTACCGCACAGGCTGTTCCCGCTTCGGCAAGCAAGCGCATCCGGTAGATGAGCTTCGGGACCGCGGGCCAAGGCACAACCACCGTTGCCCTCTCAAGCAACACCTTCACTGCGGGCAAGCTCCAGAGCAAGATCGTCACTATCAGCAGAATGTACGGTAGCCAAGCTGCCGACACCTCTCGCGTGCCGAAAGTCCGGGCCGCCGTTTCGATGCCGCCCGGACGCCACCAACGCAGCAGGATGATCAACCCCAGAAACGCAGCCAGCGAGCTTAAGATATCGGTTAAGTAGGGGCTGACGAAGTTCGATACCGCAAACTGAACCCCGGCAAAGCTGATGCCGCACACCAGAGCCGCCGGCCAGCTATTGGCAAGCGCCTTACGTCCACCCATCACCAGCAGCAGATACGAAGGAATCAGGAGAGAGACTGGCGCGCACAGTTGCCCTACTCGCGCGCTCAATGCAGTAATGGGCAGCCCGGTTGTTGCTGCCAGCGTGACCAGCGGGATAGCAATGGACCCGAAAGCCACAGGAGCGGTGTTCGCCAGCAGGCATATAGCGGCTGCATAAAAGGGCGAAAACCCCAAACCGCCCAGAATGGCTGCGGCCACGGCCACCGGAGTTCCGAAGCCGGCCGCCCCTTCCAGAAACGCGCCGAACGCAAAAGCAATCAGCAGCGCCTGCACGTTTTGGTTCCCGGTCAGCTGGCCGATTGAGCCCTTGATGACTTCGAATTTGCCCGTGTCGAGGGTGATGCGATACAGCACAATGGCCCAGTACACGATCCAGAAGATGGGAAAAGTTCCGAAGACAACACCATAGGCGGCAGCACTTCCGACGGTTGCCGGAGTGGAGCCAAAAGCAAACAGAGCTGCTGGAACTGCCACGGCCAAGCCGAGCAGAGAGCTCTTCCATGCCGCAATGCGCCTAATGCCGATGGCGTAGAGCAGCACCAGCAAGGGTAGGGCTGCGAAGAGTAAGCGCACAACAGGGGTTACGAGGCAGGTTGATAGCCGGCCTGTGCTGCGGGTTTGCAGTCGTAGACGACCGCGTCATGCCCGTATCGCTGCTTATACGATTCAGTCATCCGGACGGTAAAAGCGGCGACAGACTCGGGCGCCACCAGATTCACTGTGCAGCCCCCAAATCCGCCCCCTGTCATGCGTGCCCCATAAACACCCGGTATGCTGATGGCGATGTCGACCAGGAAGTCAATCTCTTCGCAACTGATCTGGTAATCGTGCTGCATGGAGCGGTGCGAGGCCACAAACAGCTTGCCCATTTCGGTCTTGTCGCCCGCCTTAGCAGCAGCAGCAAATTGAAGTACGCGCCGGCTATCCGTGATCACGTGTCGGGCGCGCTTGCGGGGAATAGGCGGAAGGCTTTCTTCATGCTGAGCGAAGAACTCCGGCGTTACATCACGCAGGCTCTGAATTGCCGGGTCACTTTTTTGCAGGGCCGCCACAGCTTCTTGGCATTCAGCCACGCGCTCCCGATAAGCTGACGTGCCCAGTTCATGCTTGACCATGGAGTTCACGGCGAGCACAGCTACGTCCGCAGGCAGCTCTACGTACTCGTGCCCTAAGCTTCGGCAATCGATTTGTACAGCCGCGCCCTCGTGCCCGAATACCGACGCGTACTGGTCCATAATGCCGCAGGGCATACCGACAAATTGCGATTCGGCCCGCTGGCCCAGCAGGGCAATCTGAAGCGGATCCATATCGCGCCTGGCAAGCAATGCAAAGGCCGATGCAATTTCCAGGGCTGCTGACGAGCTCAGCCCCGAGCCAGTGGGCACATAGCTTCGAATGTACAAGTCTGTGCCGTCCACCTTCGTGCCAAGCCCTACCAACTCTCTGGCGACTCCGACTACGTAGTCATGCCACTCGCCGGATGGCTTAGCATCTACCAAGCCCTCCACTGGAATCCGAAACTCGCGCGCCAGATCCTGCGAGTAGATGCGCAATTCGCCTTTCTGATTCGGGGCCACAGCGATGTAGCAGGCCATCTCAATGGCAATCGGAAGCACGAACCCTAGGTTGTAGTCGGTATGCTCTCCAATCAGGTTCACACGCCCGGGCGCACGCGCCATAGCCGGCTTGGCGTCGGTCTCAAACTGCGTTTGGAAGCGAGCGGTGAGGTCGCTTACGACTTGCGGGGAAATGACAGCCACAGCATGATTCCTCCGAACACAAAGATTAGTGCACCACACCACAAGTTCACGTTCCAACCCGGGTGCAGGGGCGCTTGGACCTCAGGATTAACCAGCCCATAAATGAGCAGAATCGCGCCGAGCAACGAAAAGAGAATACCGGTAGGCCGGCGTAAATCATCCATGAGTTTTGAATCCGTGTCCCTACCAGAAGAGCAGGTTGAAAACGACCAGTACAGCAATTACCACAAATGCCAGTGGCACGGGCCGTTTGTACCAGGCCACGTTTTCTTGAGGCGGCATCGCCGTTTCACCGTAGACCAGGTTTTGCAACTGTTCCAATGTCTTGGGACGAGTGACCAGGCTGACAGTGAAGGTTACCAGCAGGCAGACGACAAAAGCGACAATCGCAATCCAGAAGTTCTGCGCCATGGTGGAGGGAAAATCGTAAAGCGTGGCGATCCAGCCACCCTTCCCTTCTGCTTTCGACAGGCCATGGGTAAGTCCAGCGGCGATAGTTCCACTCAGCAGGCCCCAGAACGCGCCATCGGCCGTTGTTCGCTTCCAGAACATACCCAGCAAAAACGTGCCGAATAGCGGAGCATTGACGAAGCCGAACACCAATTGGAGAAAGTCCATGATGTTGTTGAACTGGGTGGCCAGATAAGCCGTTCCCACCGACAGCAGCACACCCACGATTGTCGTAATTCGGCCCACCCAGAGGTAGTGGCTGTCGGGCGCATTTTTTCGAAAGTAGCTCTGGTAGATGTCGTACGTGAAGACTGTATTGAACGCGGTCACGTTGCCGGCCATGCCTGACATGAAGGAAGCCATCAAGGCCGTCAAGCCAATTCCTAACATGCCCGAAGGGTAGAACTTCGCCATAAGAGTGGTCAGTACCTGATCGTAGTCGTACCCGCCGCCGTTAGCTTTCAAAGGGAGCGTGTAGTCGCCGTGCGATGAACTCATCAAGGAGAGAGCTGCGATGCCCGGCAGGATCACCACAAACGGCATAAAAATCTTGGGGAATGCGGCAAATAGCGGGGTTTGCCGAGATGCCGCCATGGTCTCGGCGGCCATCGCGCGCTGGATCACCAGGAAGTTCGTACACCAGTAGCCGAACGAAAGAACAAAGCCTAAACCGACGACCAGGCCGAAGAGCTCCACGCCCAGCGGGTTCTCGCTGGCATGGCCTACATACTTCCACGAATGCGTCATCACGGGTTGTAAGGACTGTTTGATGCCGCCCCATCCACCGGTGCGCTCAACAGCCAAGTAGGACAAGGGCGCGAAGCCCAGGACGATGAGAAAGAATTGCACTACCTCGTTGTAGATCGCGCTCGTGAGGCCGCCCAGCAACGTGTAAGCGAGCACAATCGCCGCAGACAGCAGTACTGAGTTGGTAAAGCTCCAGTGCAACACCAACTCAAACAGGAGTCCGAGTGCGTACATGCTGATGCCCGACGAAAAGATAGTCATGATGGCGAACGTGATTGCGTTCAACCCGCGTGTCTTCTCGTCGAAGCGCAGCTTCAAATACTCCGGCACGCTGCGCGCCTTGCTGCCGTAATAAAAGGGCATCATAAAAACGCCCACAAACACCATGGCCGGTACCGCGCCGAGCCAGTAGAAGTGCGCGGTCATAATGCCATACTTGGCGCCCGACGCACACATGCCAATCATTTCCTGCGCGCCCAGGTTGGCCGCGATGAAAGCAAGGCTGGTAATCCAGACCGGCACTGAATGCCCGGAAGTGAGAAAATCTTCGCTCGTCGTGATCTTGCGCTTGGCCAGCCAGCCAATACCTATAACGAATAAAAAATAGATAACCAAACTGACGTAGTCAATTGCCTTCAGTGTCAAAACTCAGGTCCTGTCCCGCGTGGAATTGTATCGTACATGGCCTGCCGCGGCTTTTCCGCTGAGCACATACGTGCCCAGGCGCTTGGAATCTGTGCTTAAATAGCGCATGTCTATCCGGAGACTCGGCCCCTTCCTGGCAGCTACTCTTTCGGTCATTGGGTTATTCGCGCTTCCCGCCCCCCCGCAGCTTTCAAGCAATCATAGCGGGTCTGCTAAACAGCCCATCGTAGAGACGGACCTGCTCAAGGTTCAGAAGGTTACCGAGATTCAGGCTGCGCCTGATGGCGCGTTTGCTGTCTTTGCGGTGCTGTCCATTCACTCCGAGCCGGCAGCGGCAAAGGGCTCAGACCCGGTCTATAGTTATCGCACCAACCTCTGGTTTATCGACCTGCGTACAGCCGGGTTCAAGCCGGTGCCTCTGACCACCGGCGACCGCACCGATACCGAGCTTGCCATCAGCCCCGATGGCGCTCAATTGGCCTTTGTTCGAGCCGACGCCCAAAAGCATCCGCAGGTGTGGCTGATGCCGCTACGCACTCCAGGCGAGCCGCGGATGGTCACCACGCTGGAGCACGGGGCCGCTCACCCCAGTTGGCGCAAGGATGGCAGGGCTCTACTGGTTTCGAGCGAGATTCCGCTCTCGCAATTGCCGGGCAAGCCGACCTTTAATCTGGAGCGCCCGCGTCGCGAATGGCCGGATGAAAACCGGGCTGCCGCCAAAGGGGCAAGCAGCGCTTCTTCTAAGGCAGAGGCAAATCCGATAGGGAACCCCGACGGTGACCTGCACCAGATTCGTGATTGGCTGGAGCATAACTCGGCGCAAAACAACCCGAGCGATTTAACCCGCATTGCCTTTCTTGGAGAGCTGGCATTGAACAACGAGATGACAATGGCTGAGCTCTTCCGGGTTGATCTTAGTAGTGAGCCCAGAACAACTCAACTGACGTTCACCTTCCGGTCCCACAATAGTGCGACTTTCTCTCCCGACGGCCAGCGAATCTTGTTCGCAGGTCTTCCCCCTTCGGCTGAACACCCGGACCGTATTCGCGACAAATCGATCATCTGGGAAACCTCTGCCGATGGTTCGAACGAGCATCCACTCATTCAGCAGAAAGGCTACAGCTTCACCCATCCCCAGTTCACCCCGGACGGAAATCAGCTGCTGGTAACCGGCGTCCAGAATGATCAACCGACGTATCGCCAGGCCATGCTTGCGCTCTGTGACCCGAAAGGCTCCGGCCCGCGCTGGATTACTAAGGACGGCGAACCGGCCGCCGGCGACGCGCAGGTCTCACCGGATGGCAGCAATGTTTACTACACGGTGGAGAGCAGGGGTGGTGAACCATTACGGCGAGTTGACCTGCGAACCGGGAAGACCGAGGAAGTCATAACAGGACCAATTGGTGTGAATGCGTTCGCGCTTGCGGGAAGGGAGGTCATCTACGCCCAGATCAACGCCGAGAACCCCAACGAGCTTTACGTGTCAGCTGACGCAAATGGCACAGGAGGAGGAGCGTCGCCCCGCCGCCTGACGGAGTTGAATGCCGCCTGGCTCGAAAACAAAGAAGTTTCTTTGCCGGAAGAGCACTGGATCACTCGCCCCGACGGAATCAAAGTCCAGTACTGGGTGATGAAGCCGACCGGGGCTCAGAGTGGAAAGCAGTATCCCTGGGTACTGGATATTCATGGTGGGCCTTCGGCCATGTGGGGGCCGGGCGAGTTCACCATGTGGCATGAGTTCCAGATGTTCTGCTCATTCGGCTACGGCGTGGTGTACTCGAATCCACGGGGCTCGGCCGGCTATGGGTACTCGTTTGAGCGAGCTAACTACCAGGACTGGGGCAAAGGCCCTATGGGCGACATCGTGGGTGCGGTTGACGATGCCTCCGTCCACTATCCAATGATCAACAAGAGTCAGTTGTTTGTCACGGGAGGTTCTTACGGCGGGTACATGACAGCGTGGATGATCGGACATACCAATCGCTTTCAAGCCGCAGCGGCCTTGCGCGGAGTCTATGACCTATCTACATTCTTTGGTGAAGGCAATGCTTATCAGTTGGTGCCGACCGAGTTTGGCGGCTATCCCTGGGATCCGGGCACTCGCAAGCTCTTAGATGGGCAGTCGCCGATCACCCACGTAGCCGCGATCAAAACTCCGTTGCTCATCATTCACGGCAGCTCTGACAACCGTACCGGCATTGTCCAAGGCCAAATGCTGTTCCGTGCTTTGAAGCAGTTGAACCAGCCTGTGGAGTATATTCGTTATCCAGGAGCCGGGCACGAGTTGACACGCTCCGGTGAGCCGAGACAACGGATGGATCACATGCTGCGCATTTTAGAGTTTTTCGAGCGGTACACACAGAACCCGCAGCCGGTCCCGCATGAACGACTTGCAGAATCGGTTAGTACGAACTAGTATCTAGAGATAGTAGGAACGATGATTTGTTTGGGAGCATCTAGTTAGTAGATGAACCTGGACTGTTCTCCAGAGAGGAATTTAATAATGAAACGCGTGTGGAAGAGACCGGTCTTGGTTCTTTCGGGGCTGCTTATATCAGTCATGTGCGCGATGCCGCAGGGCTACACGGTCTCCGCAAAGCCTGGCGCAGTCAACTACATCGAAGGCTCGGCTTCCCTGAACAATAACCCGATCTCTGCTAAAAATTTGAAAGCTACTTTCCTGGGCGTGAACGACACGCTCTCGACAACTCACGGTAAGGCGGAGGTGCTGCTGACGCCTGGTTTATTCCTCCGGGTGGGCAATAACGCGGAGATCCGGATGATTTCGCCTTCGCTGACCGACACCAAAGTGGAAGTTTTGCAGGGCGAAGTGATGCTGGAGGTTGCTGGTCTCTTAAAGGACAACAATGTCCAGATTATCGACCGCGGAGCCTACACCACGATCACTAAGGATGGATTGTATCGGTTCACGGCTGATAATCCCCCGACGGCAGCTGTTCTAGAAGGTAAAGCGACGGTGACGTTAAACGATCATCAAGTCAACCTTAAGAAGGGTAAGGAAACAGTTCTGGCAGGTAGTTTGGAGCAGGAAAAGTTCAACACCAAAGATGAAGACGATCTTTACGCCTGGAGCAATGTGCGGTCTGAATACGCGGCTGCAGCCAGTTATCGAGTAGCGACTGCTGCTGCGAATGCCGGATTCAGCAACGGCTTTAGCAGTTCCCGTAACCGTCTCGGCTACAACGGTTTTAACTCGTTCGGTCCGGGCTGGCTCTGGGATAGCGGCTTTAACTCCTATGCCTGGCTCCCCGGCTCCGGTTCGTTCTACAGCCCGTTTGGGTATGGATTCTACTCGCCCGGCCTGGTTGGGTACGCACCTGTTTACACCACTTATGTCGGTCGCGGCGGATCCGGCAATGGGGCGGGCAAGCAGCCTGTTTCCGGAAAGCCCGGCGCAACGAACGGCACGGTGGCAGCTCCCGGATTGCTGGCGCAAGTGCCTGTCCGACAGAGCATGATCCGCAGTGCCCCAGCGGCAGTGTCTGTTCCTCAAAGTAGAGCTGGAGGCGGATCGATTTCTCAGGCGCCGTCCGCTCGCATGAGCAGCTCTGGAGGAATGTCCGGCGGTGGACGCGCCAGCAGCGGACATAAATAACCACTCCTGGTTCCCTGATCGTGGTAGGCCGGCAGCTTCCAGCGCTGCCGGCCTTTTCTTTTAGCAGACTGCCTGGGAGGAAACTCCAGGGGACAACACTACATCCAAAGAGTAGATGTTCTTTAAACGAAGGCTTCCTGCTTTCGCGCTTCTTCTCATGTCTACTGCTTTCAGTGCCGCTCCCGGCCAAGTTTCGTCTAATCGCACCCAGTCCGACGTTCAGTACGCAACCGCAGGAGGGCAGCCGCTCTATCTTGACTCGAAAATTCCTGACGGCCCCGGACCGTTTCCTGCAGCCATCCTGGTACATGGCGGCGGTTGGGTGCGAGGCGACCGTCGCGTGGAAGTTAGGCCTCTCTTCGAGCCGCTGACAGCTGCCGGCATTGCCTGGTTTTCCATTGACTACCGATTGACCAACGACATGATGCAGTTTGGCGTCGCCATTGAAGACGTGGCGAGCGCCATAAGCTATGTCAAAGCCCATGCGACGCAATACCGAATTGATCCTGAACGAATTGCCTTGATCGGCGAATCGGCTGGTGGCCAGCTTGCGGCCATGGCTGCTCTGACCGCAACTCCCCAGACGCGAGTTCAGGCGGTGGTCGCCTTTTACACGCCGATGGATCTGGTCGATCTGGCCAAGAACTCTGCGCTGATTCCGGCCAACGTGCGCAATTCCTTCCAGGGCACCCCGTTTGAGAATCTGGTGCTTGCTCGTTTAAGCCAGCTATCGCCGATCAGTAACATCAAGGCTGACGCGCCGCCGTTCTTACTGATTCATGGCACAGCCGACCACCTGGTTCCGCTTTCTCAATCGGCAGCGATGTGCGACCGAATGAGAGCCGCAGGCGCTGCGTGCGAAGTATACCCGGTCCGAAATGCCGGACACGGGATTCAATGGTGGGATGGGTCTAACTCACGTGACGCGACCGGTTATAAAGCGAAGATGGTGCAGTGGCTGCGGGATCAATTAGCGCTGCGGCAGGCCCGGTTTCATTTGTGAACGCCTCTGTAAGTTGGCTCGGTCGCCTACTTCGGCGCGATCAGTAGCGCTCCGTCCCGATATAGTCCGAGCCCTTGCAATGCTGGGGGCTGCTCCTCTTCGAATACTAGTTCCGATCCGTCTCCTCTGGCCAGCGCTATCGCTAGCCGCCTGACGCAGACCCAGACAACGCTCAACAGCATCAGCATGACCGCCCTGGTGCCGGTTTGTTGCAAGGCGTGCCGTTCGAGCACCATAGCATTGGCCCCTGCCGAAAACAGACCCGCAGCACCGAGAACAGCCATGTCAACTCGCGATTTGCCGGGCAGCCAGGAACAGGTAAAAGGAATTTTACGGAAACGCAGCGAGCACACGTCGACCAAAATCATGCCGAGCAATCCGAGAACCAGCAAGTGTCCAATGTTTTGCTGCCCGGGCCAAAGTGCCAGACAGATTACTGCAGTCGCCAGCCACACTGGCGCCACGGAGATCAGAAGAAGCGAACGCCGGCTGGCGACCAAAGTTTTCAGTCCCGCCTGAATGCCAGTCACCCGGAATATCCAATTCGCTCGCAAATCCAGCGGCATCGCGAACGCCACTCGCGTCCCAACTGTAGCTAGCACAAGCATCACGATGCTCGATGCCCACAGCAGCATGCTCTTTTCACGTCCCGAGTTATTCGGCGCTGCCTCAGATCCTTTCAGCAGAAGGCTGACCAAAGCGAGTCCGATTCCCAAATAGAATCCTAGGATCAGGCGATGCTGCTTACTGCGTGCCAGCGTGCGCATGCTGAATTGTCCGATTGCAGTCTGAGCATGATTCCCGAATCGCGGTAACCAACGCAAGCGAATCACGCCGGGCACAATGTCGGGTTCCTCGACAATCTTGCGTAGGATGCGCCAGTAAGAAAGCGTATAGGTAACGGCCGTCCCGCACACTACGATTGCCAATCCCATCCACGCCCGCTGCGCCATCGGTTCCAGCGCCGGATGCATCGAACCATTCAACTGTTGATACAGCGCCAGAAAGCAATAGGAAGGCAGCCATTGAGTTATGCGCCACATTGAGCCGATCGTCAAGTCGTCCAGTCCGCCGAAACCCGGTTGCAGGAAGTACACGCCCACAATGAGGCAGATCGCAGCCAATTGCAGATATCCCGAGAGGCGCAGAAAGAGTGGCCGCGGCAGTACCTGGGCTGCCAACCCCTGCAATCCCAAAACTGCCCCATAGACGAATACACCTGCCGCGATCATCGTGAACCAATAAGCCGCGAAGGACCGTAGCACGCCTTCCAATCCTCCGGTTGCCGGCACAAGAACGGTTTGGAGCGAGATCGCCGGCTTACCGGAGAGCCGCTGCAAAATATGTTGGCCGATCAAATCGGGCGAAAGCAGTGGGTCCGGTCCGCTATTTACAAGCACCACCGCTGCGCAATCCGCTCGCTGATTAAAGAAGACGTAGCTGGAGAAGCCGGCCGTGGCACCGCTATGCTCGTAGCTTCCGCTATCGGGTGTGTAGAGCCACGCCAGAGCGATTTTCGAATCCGCCGCGGCATTGTCGCGGAGCTGGTGAGACATGGCAAGCGCGTCAGAAAGTGGAGCGTATCTTTCCGGATGGAGGTTCGCTTCCATATACGTCAGCATGTCGCCAGCTGTCGAACGAATCGCCCCTGCCCCTGCCAGAGCATCAAGATCCCATGCATGCACTGGATGGTGCCTTCTGTCGTGACCCTGCAGGAACCGCCGCTGCTGATCAGCAGAAAGTTTCACCGCCGTGTCAGACATGCCTAGCGGACCCGTGATCTCCTGCCGCAGTTGATCGGCATAGCCCCTCCCGGATCGCACTGCCAGAGCCTGGCCCAAAAGTCCTGCTCCAAGATTGCTGTAAAGAAAAGTTGCGTCCTCCGACTTGGCGACTCCGTGTCGCGCCAAATAGTCGTAAAGCTGTTGTGGTCCGTAATCGGCGTATGGATTGGATCGGTCTGCAGGATGAAAGTTGTTGGGCATCGGCGGCAAACCCGAGTGATGCGTCGCTAGATCAAGCAGCGTAATCTCGTGACCCGCAGGCTTATGAACCGTTCCGGCGGGCAACAACTTTCGAACCGGTTCATCAAGACGCACCTTGCTCTGCGCTACCATTCGCGCCAGCATCAATCCCGTGAACGTCTTCGAGATGGAGCCGATTTCAAAAAGCGAGTTCGGCTTCGCGGCTCCATACGTGAACACTCGTCGCTCGCCGTGCTTCCAGACTCCAATAGCCAATCCCGCTCCTGTGCCCGGCGCTAGCTGTCCGCTCCTTACTGCTTGGCTCAAATCGCGATCCATCACGGCCTGCAAGTCGCGCGCCTCTACTGGAACAGCGGTGGCCTCAAAGCTCAAAGCCGGAAGCGCGGCCGCGGCGCCATGTGCTGCAAATAGCAGTGGCAAGACCAAGCCCATTGCGCTATGCAGCAGCAAGATTGTCAGCCCGAGCGCTGCCGCTATAGACGCGACCTTCGCCAGAAACACCGCGCGCGCTCGCACTGGCAACGGAGCCAAAACGAGAACGTCACGCCGATCCGGGAACGTCGCATCCCAGCTCAACACAGCGAATAAACCTACGACCAGCATCGTGGTCGCAATCAGAAAATGCTGCGCGATCATTGCGAATACCAGCCCTAAGCTGGTGTCGGTTGAGGACGCCTTGGGTTCTGAAAAAGAGAGAATCGCTCCCAGCGATACCATTACGCTGACCAAGACGAGCAGCGCAGCAAACTGTCCGAATAGTTTACTTGCGTCGCCTTGAGCGTGCGCTGAGAGCACCTCCAGATCGAACATGCGAAACAGGAACTGGCGGTAGAGCACTCGCAACTGCAGCTTGTTCACAGGCTACCCTTCCATCAAGTCTGCTATCGCTCGGGAGATCGCTGAGGTGTCCTGCTCAACTGCTAGTTGCTGGAAGATTCCCTCCAGCGTCGGTCTTGCCATGAGCGTCCGCAGCCGCTCTATCGAATCGTCAGCGACGATTTTGCCTCGATGCAGAATCACCACATGACTGCAGATCCGTTCCACGGTTTCCAGTTCATGCGAACTGAACAACACTACTTTCCCGCGCGCGGCCAGTTCTTGAATGAGACTGCGCAGCACTAGCCCCGTGCCAACGTCGAGACCGGAAAATGGTTCGTCCAGTAAGAGCAGGTCAGGGTTGTGGAGCAGTGCTGCGGAGAGCAACACTTTCTGACGCATTCCCTTCGAGTACGCCGAAATGGGTACATGCCGGTCATCGTGCAAAGAAAACAGCCGAAGCAGCCCGTCGATGCGATCCGCCGTTGCCGCTGACGGGAGGTTACGCAACTGCCCGACCATGATGAGGTATTCCAGGCCACTCAGATGGCCGTAAAGATGCGGCTCTTCGGGCACGTACCCCAGCCGCTGCTTATACGCAAGCAGGTCGGTTTCGATGCGTTTACCATCGTATAAGATCTGACCGGACGTTGCTTGCAAAAGGCCCGTGATCATCTTCATCGTGGTGGACTTACCCGAGCCGTTTGGTCCGAGGTAGCCAGTGATCTCACCGGGTCTTGCTGAGAAGCTCACATCCTCGACCGCTGTGATACCGCGGAATAGCTTAGAGACGTTGCGCAATTCCAGCATCATGCTCATTCGCCTTTGAATGCTTCTGGAAAGAGACCGCTCCAAGAACTATCCAAGTAGAGCCACTGTGCTCTATGGAAGTAACTGGTCGAAGTCTCTGCAACATGTAGCAGCCCATGTCCGTGTGAGCACATGGACTCGGCGCCGTACCACTCCAGGAACGTCTTAGAAGGATTACCGATGCGGACCGGGTTGGTAAGCAATCGAAGGCAGACCGGGCAACGCTGTTGCTGGTCCGTAATCACCCAGCGCAAGGCAAGGATGAACGAAGCGACGAACCCAATCCCAGCCAGTCCGCCTGGCCCCAGCAGAATCTGAATGATGAATCCGCAAAGCATGATCGGCTGCAGGAGCGTGATCTTCAGCGCAAGGAAAACTCCCTGGCGCAGCCCACGCGACCATGGCATCAAATCACGACTGGCCGGGGTGCGCCATACCGCCAGTGTGCCGGGCACGAGCAAACAGGAAAATATAAGCATTACCGCGGATCCCCACGGCACATCGCGAACCTTCAGGAGCGAAGACGTCTTCTGGGACAGAGCCGCAAGACCAACCGCCATCAGAATGCTCAGCAACGCAAGTGTGGCCAGGAGCGCGAGGCAAGCTAGCGGGGACTCCAAGTGATTTCTGGTTCGGTTCTCCAGGCTTAGCCGTTCTGCATAAGGTAAATTTCGCCTTAGCCAAAGAGCGTCTTGAAATGCGCCTAGGACAAACGGCACTGCCTCGCGCCGCGGGACATACCAGAGTTCGGATCGCCATTCCCTCAGCCACTCGGAACGTCGGCAACTGGGGGCCAAGAAGGATGCGACCCGCACAATAGAGTACTGTAACTGTCTGCTACTCATGCATGGTCACCTTGTCGCAACCAGCTTTGCCAGCAACGGATAGCGTTTTCGCGAAGCTTCCAGCGTCAGCTTCCCGGAGCGTGTGAGCTTATAGTATTTGCGCGGGGGTCGCTGCTCGGCATCCGCGATCAATTGGCGCTCCCATTGCGATTGAATCAACTCATCGCTTTCCATCCGGCGCAATGCAGGGTAAACAGTTCCGCTAGGAAGGCCGGTCACCTCCATGACCGTATAGCCGTAGATATGACCTGCGCCGACGGCTTGCAGAATCATCGCCGAAGTATGAGAGAGTCTTGGTCCGTCAGCCATAGCAGAAGTATACCTATGTAGAGTGCTACCTGCAATAGCTGCTTTGTTGTGCCTCTTACGCCACAATTTAGACCTAGGCTGAAGGCGATCAGCCAACCCATCCTGCCGCACTCTTCGGGCACGAAGCTCATCACCAAGAAAGGACTCACGCAGGCGTTAACGATCGGCGGACTTTCACAACAGCGAAAGTTGTTTGGGCATCCGCGGCAACTCGAGTGATGCCTCGCATAACCCGCTTAATGAAAATCATGCGACCGCATCACCGCCGCATCCCGTAAACTAAGCTCTTCTATCTCCCCTGCCTTTACCGCGATCACTCCCGAGATGCTCTGCAGCACTCCCTTAATCAGGACATAGGGCGAGGTCGTACAGATCGCACGTCCCCGGTCGAACAGATCCGGCCGAATGATCGCATTGATAATTCCTGTCTCATCCTCCAGGCTCAAAAACACAAAACCTTTGGCTGTGCCGGGCCGTTGCCGTGTAATCACGCAACCGGCGATCGCCAACACCAGCCCATCCCGCTGGCTCTTTGCTGTCGCGGCATCCATGACGCCCATTTGGCGCAGGCGGTCGCGATGAAATGCCATGGGGTGCTTACCAATGCTGACGCCGCTGTTGCTGAAGTCGGCGGTTGTGCGCTGGCCTGGAGTCATCGGTTGCAGAGGCGACGGCGTGCTGTCCGCGCCTGCCTCCTCCAGCAGTTCACCCACCGGCTGCAGAGCCAGTTCGGCCTGCCACAACGCTCCGCGCCGATGCCGGTCTGAGGCGTAGTGCGGCAGTGCGTTCAACGCACCAAGTTCAGCCAGCCTGCTGATTTCATCTTTCTGCAATTGGGGAACGCGGCGCACCAGGTCTCGCATGGATGCAAAGGGCCGGGCTTTTCTCTCCTCAGCGATCCGATGCGCGGTGGCTTGGGCCAGTCCCCGGACATAGTTCAGGCCGAGCCGTACCCTTTTCTCTTCGCCTTCCAACTCCACCGTGCACAGGTAATCGGACTCGGTCACATCCACTGGCCGGAAGCGCAGCCCATGCCGCTGTGCATCTTTCACCAGCGTCGCGGCGTTATAGAATCCCATCGGCTGATTATTCAGGATTGCCGCGGTAAACGCTGGCAGGTAGTGGCACTTCACATAAGCGCTGGCGTACGCCAGTAGAGCAAAGCTTGCCGCGTGCGACTCCGGAAATCCGTACAGCGCGAAAGATGTGATGCCTTGAATAATCCGGTCCTGCGTCGCGCCTGTAATTCCACGCACTGTCATGCCGGCGCGCAGCTGCACTTCCATCTCGCGCATGCGTTTTTCTGATCGCTTGAAGCCAAAAGCTCGTCGCAGATCTTCCGCCTGCCCGCCTGTAAAACCGGCTGCAATCATGGCAATCCGGATCAATTGCTCCTGAAACAGTGGCACACCCAGGGTTCGCCGCAGCACCGGTTCCAGTGATGGATGCAAACACTCGGGCTCTTCCAAACCCTGGCGACGTTTTAAGTACGGATGCAGCATCTGGCCGACAATAGGCCCGGGCCGGATGATTGCTACCTGCACCACAATGTCATAAAACCGTGTTGGGCGCATGCGCGGAAGCACGGACATCTGCGCCCGGCTTTCTACCTGAAACAGCCCGATCGTATCAGCGCGCTGCAGGCAGTCATAAACAGCGTGGTCGTCTGCCGGCAACTGTGACAAATCCACTGTCTCGCCATACTTATCCGCAATGATGTGGATAGTATTCTCAAGCACCGCCATCATGCCTAGGCCCAGCAGATCCACTTTGATGATTCCGAGATCGGCGCAATCGTCTTTATCCCACTGCACCACCACGCGACCCGGCATGCTCGCCGGCTCTAGCGGAACAATGCAATCGAGCTGTCCGTGACAGATCACCATGCCGCCCGAGTGCTGGCCCAGATGCCGCGGCAGATCCAGGACTTCGTTCACCAGCGTAAAGAACCGAATACTCGCTTTGTCGTTTAGGTCAAAGCCGTGTTCCCGAAAGCGCTGCTCAAGCTTGTCCTTGCCGTCCTTCCACTCAAACGCGCTGATCTGGCTGGCCAGTTGCGCGATTTCTCCCTCGCTGTAGCCAAGCGCCTTGCCGACTTCGCGCACCGCAGACCGCCCACGATAGGTAATCACGTTGGCTGTCATGGCGGCGCCCATCTTTCCGTAGCGACGGTAGACATACTGAATCACGCGTTCCCGTTGGTCGCCGCTCGGCAGATCCAAATCGATATCCGGCATCTCCCCGCGCTCATCGGAAAGAAAGCGCTCAAACAGCAGCTCCATCTTTACCGGATCCACTGCGGTGATTCCCAACGCATAACAAACCGCGCTGTTGGCAGCTGACCCGCGCCCTTGCACCAGGATGTTTTCCCGCCGGCAAAAATCGACCAAGTCCCACACAATCAGGAAGTAGCCTGCCAACTTCAATCGCTCGATGACCGCAAGTTCTTTTTCAATCTGTTGACGGGCTTGCGGAAGGTAAGGCTGAAATCGCTTGTGCGCACTTTGATGGGTCAACTGCACCAGATGCGACATTTCGCTTTCGCCGGGCGCAAGCGGATACCGTGGAAACTCATATCCGAGATTGGCCAGCGTGAACTCAAGGCGTGCCGCCAGCTCGCGGGTATTGCCGATAGCCTCGGGCAAGTCCGCAAAGAGGGCGCTCATCTGCCCGGCGGTTTTCAGGTGGCGCTCCGCATTGAAATTCAACGCGCGCCCGGCCTCAGCAATTGTTTCCTTGCGCAAGATGCAAGTCAGCACATCCTGCAGCCGCCGCTCCTCAAACGTTGCGCAAGCCACACCATTGGTCGCCAGCAGCGGCAGTTGCAAACTGCGTGCCAGATCGATAAGAACCTTATTGCGGGCCTCCTGATCGCGCCGATGATGCCGTTGAATCTCGACGTATACGTTCTTGGCCCCGAAGATAGCCACCAGTTCCTCCAGCTTCACCCGCGCCCGATCTGCCGCTGCCGCTCCTTCCCCTTCCCGAAACACCGATGCGAGCGGCCCTTCCTCGCCGCCGGTCAGGCACACCAGGCCGCCCGCAAACTCGGCAAAGTCCTCGCGAGCAGCTACCGGATGTTCGAGGCGCGCACACTGCGGGTCGCGCATTTTCGTCCGCGTGATGAGCCGACATAGATTCTGATAGCCCGTCCGATTCTCGGCCAGCAACGTATAGCGATTCGCTTCCGTCGAATTGACCTCCGCCCCAATCAGCGCGCGCACCCCGAGTTTCTTCGCCGCCAGATGAAAGCGCGCTGCTCCATACACGCCATTGGCGTCGGCAAGGGCCATGGCGCTTTGGCCAAGCTCTGCGCCCTGTGAAACTAACCTTTCTGGAAGCGACGCCCCTTGCAGAAACGAGAACGCTGATCGCGCATGTAGTTCGACATAGCTGTCGGGCCGAACTGCCATGTCCTTATTGTAGGCGAATGAAAGACGAAGACACCTCTTCCCCTTGGTGCAATGCCGCTACCCGCCTTGTAAAATGATCCTCTCCGCATTCGCCTTCCGGTCTACTTCCGTCTTCGCAGTAAGGGATCTAAGGTCAATGCCGCCCGGGAGATTTTCAACTCGCATCTGCCACTCTGTTCTAAAGATGTCTACGAGCTTCGCCTCTGTGCGTGCGAGACGAGCATTACTCATCATTGCAATCGCACTGAGTGGAGCCCCGCTACGCTCGGAAGCCGCTAAGGTGCTCACGCGCAATGCCGAC
The DNA here is from genome assembly GCA_964248405.1 of uncultured Bryobacteraceae bacterium. Taxonomy (GTDB): domain Bacteria; phylum Acidobacteriota; class Terriglobia; order Bryobacterales; family Bryobacteraceae; genus Bog-105. The sequence continues at coordinate 53,261 of CAXTYH010000017.1, read as the reverse complement.
GTGCGCTCGCTGTCGGCTGCAGAAGCGAACAAAGGTTACCCGGTCAGAGTTCGCGGTGTGGTCACTTACCTTGACCCGACTAGTACCGGATTTTTCATCCAGGACCAATCCGGCGGGATGTGGATAAAGCGGTCCCCCGGACCAATTGAGCTGACACCAGGGGACTTGATCGAAGTTCGTGGCGTTACTACGCAGATTGATTTCGCACCAGACATCAACCATGCATCGTGGACCGTGCTCGGGCGGGCAGCCATACCGGAGGCGGTGCGGGTCACGTTCAGGCAGATGGCGAGCACATTATTCGATGCTCGTATGGTCTCCACCCAGGGGCTGATTAAGCGGGTTCAATATGCTGAGGGCTCACATAACAAACTGATGTACTTAGTGCTGTCAACCCCTGACGGCGATATGGACGTGCAAATACCTTCGGACGGGTCTCCACTTCCATCCGGCTTGGCCGACAGTTTAGTGAGAATTACGGGCGTCTGTGGCGCGGACTTTTCGCCCAAGAATCAGTTGATCGGCGTTCTGCTCTACACGCAGTCGATAAAGCAGGTGACGGTGCTCACGAGACCGAAGGTTAAATCTTCTGTTTCCATTGACAGTCTCCTGCGATACGGTTTCCAAACCCAGGTTGGAATGCACGTTGAAGTAAGCGGCACTATTACAACCGTGGTCGACCGGCATGGGGCTTACCTAAAAGATGATTCCGGAAGCGTCTATTTGGATTTCAGGAACGAGGTAAGTCTCAAATCAGGCGATCAGATTGAGGCACTTGGCTATCCCGGGTATGCTCAGGGATCTGTGAGATTGGACAACGCCTCTCTCAAGAGTGTTCGTCCGGGTAAATCTCCTCGAGCTCTTCCCATTACAGTTCCGCAAGCAGCAAGCGGCGAGTACGATTCATCCCTTGTGAGTATCGAGGGAAAGGTTCTGAGCCACGCTAATCTTCCCCGGGAGCAAGCGCTTGTCATCAAGCAAGGTGAACGTCTTTTTCCGGTGACCGCCGAACATCTCTTTGACCGAGAGATTCCTGACGGCAGTACCATCCGGGTAACGGGCATCTGCGTCAATCAGTTTACTAATGGACATGTGCCGGTCTCCTTCAAGCTGATCGCACGTTCTCCAGCGGATGTCCAAATCATCCGCGATGCTCCCTGGTGGACTCCCAATCGCGTTCGCACAGTTTTTGCTTTGGGCATGCTTGGGACTCTCGTCGCTTTGGGCTGGATCGGGATTTTACGGCGTCAGGTGAGCGAAAAGACCGAGGCGCTTCGAGCCACCATCGAGTCCGTTGAAGAAGCCATTCTAGTTATGGATTCTTCCAACAGAGTGGTTGCCTATAACGGCAAGTTCCTCGGCATCTGGGGATTGAACCCCGCCGTAATGACAGCGGTCGAAAACCCCAATGCAAGCACTCTCCTTCTCGATCAACTTGTTAACGCCGAGGAGTTCCAACAAAAGATTGCAGAACTCCGCTTTCGTCCCAACGAGAAGAGTGACGACCTTGTCCACCTGAAAGACGGACGCACTCTAGAGCGCCACTCAGAGCCGCAGAAACTGCATGGCCGAAGCGTCGGCCGCGTCTGGAGCTTTCGCGATGTCACCCAGCGTTACCGGGCGGAGCAGGAATTGGCGGCTGCCAAACTTGCGGCCGAAGCTGCCAGCCGGCTCAAAAGCGAGTTCCTCGCCAACATGAGTCATGAGATCCGTACACCCATGAACGGGATCATCGGAATGACGGAACTTGCACTGGATACTACTCTTGATCGAGAACAGCGCGAATATTTGAACTTAGTCAAGAATTCCGCCGCCGCCCTGATGATCGTCATCAATGACGTGCTTGATTTTTCAAAGATCGAGGCCGGTAAGATATCCATCAGCCCTATCAGGACAGAGTTACGGTCTGAACTTCAGTTCATTATCAAAAGTCTTGCAATACGCGCTCACCAAAAAGGCCTTGAACTCCTCTGTGCAATAGATCGTGATGTGCCGGATGCGGTCATTCTCGACAGTGATCGCCTGCGCCAGATTCTGGTGAACCTTCTTGGGAATGCAATCAAGTTCACCTCGTCTGGTGAGGTCGAGCTTCACGTCTCGCGCCTTTCAACCTTATCGGACAGAGCTCAATTAAAGTTCTCGATTCGGGATACCGGCATCGGCATTCAAGAAGGCCAACTTGCCAACATCTTCAATCCGTTCGTTCAAGCTGATGGATCCACCAGCCGCCATTTCGGAGGAACAGGTCTCGGTCTATCTATATCTTCGCGGCTGCTGGAACTGATGGATAGCAGGATTGAAGTCGATAGCGTACCGGAACAGGGGAGTACATTCTCCTTCGTCCTTCCTTGTGAGCTTAGCTACCCCGTGGATAATTTACGTTGGTTGCCGGTCGCAGAAGAACACCATGTCCTCGTTGTTGATGACAATAGATCCAGCCGGGAAATCTTGAGTAACATACTCGCTGAATTGAATGTTTCCAGCGATGCAGTTGAAACAGGGACTGCGGCTCTCGACCTGCTGTCAGCTGCGGCACGCAATGGAAATCCATACACTGCTGCATTGATTGACGCTGAGATGCCCGGGCAAACCGGATTCGATCTCGCGCGTCACATACTCTCAGGCTTCGGACGGCAAACTCCGCTCTTAATGATGATTAGTTCTTCCGATTTGGCGGTAAGTGCTGCACTATGCGATCAGATCGGTGCTAGTTCTTATCTGGTTAAACCGGTGTGTCTTGCTGATCTTAGAAAGGCACTCGAAAGCGTTGCTGTAAAAAGCCAGCCAGTTGCCCCCACCAGACCAGTGGCAACTCCTCCGCTCAAGTCCAATTCCCTGCGCATACTGGTGGCCGAAGATAATGCCGTCAACGCCATGGTTGCGTCTAAACTGCTGACCAAACACGGCCACCTCGTACAGGTCGCCGTAGACGGGATCGAGGCTGTGCAGAAGTCGCAAGAACAAGACTTCGATGTGATTCTAATGGACGTTCAGATGCCAGGGATGGACGGTTTCCAAGCCACTCGCGCCATCCGCCTGCGGGAAGCGGCATCAGGCGGACACGTAACCATTCTGGCCGTTACAGCCCACGCGATCCAAGGTTACCGTGACCTCTGTACCCAAGCCGGAATGGATGATTACCTTACCAAGCCAATCCGAACAGCTGAACTGTTAGCCGCTTTAGAAGCCGCAACCGCACCAACTCTCGCTTAGCCTTCTTGGAAGAAGGATCTCAAACGAAGACCATGCCTGTGTACCCAACTCTGCTTTCCCGAGGCTCTCCGCGAGCAGCATTAAAACGCTATCAATGCCCCGCCTTCTGCGCTGCCACAACAGCTGCATAGGCGTTTACGATGCCGCTCTTTACCTTACCGGTCAAACTAACTGACGGTGTTGCTGTTTCGAGTAAGATTTGTTTCATCTCTTGAGCCGTCAGCGAAGGATCTACCGAAAGCATCAATCCCGCAACTCCCGAAACAACCGGAGCGGCATTTGAGGTTCCGCCCGTCAGCCCATACGTGGGCATGCCGCCCTTAGACACTTCCGTCGTGTAGTTTTCGCCCACCGCAGCGATGTCTACCCTCTTTGCTCCATAATTTGAGCCGCCAATGTATTTACCTGATGCGACGTAAAGACTGCCATCGAATGCAACCTCCGCGACCTTGATGAGATTCGGCGCTTCGAAACACTCTGGTACCTGCGCGCAGTTCCTATCATCATCCAAATTCGCCAAGTCGTTCCCTGCTCCCGTCACCACGAGAACATTTCGCGTCGCAGCGTAATGGATTGCAGAATGCAGTTCGGCAAGTTCTTCTGGTCGAGCATTCCTAACGAAGCCGCTCCAGTTGATTATGCGAGCGCCATTATCGGTCGCGTAGCGAATAGCATTCACCACCCGACTAACGCGCTGCGTATCTACTTGACCAGCGGGTGTTCCCTGCACACCGATTCTGAGCAGCATCATGGAAACAGCCCAGTTGATTCCAGCTACGCCAATACCGTTGTTGCCTTCTGCTCCAATGATGCCCATTGCACCCATCGAATGCGGATACGGTGCAATCCGACTCCTGTCCATTCCGTCAAACACATGGCAGTCCACATCCGGTGTATTGAACACAAAGTCCCAACCAACAACATCATCGATGTAGCCGTTACCGTCGTCGTCCACGCCGTTCACCTGCTTGGGAACACCATTTTCATCAACCGCACTCTCGCCGGGATTCCTCCAGATATTTTTCTCCAGGTCTGGATGTAAGTAACAAAAGCCGTCATCGAGAATCGCTATAACGACATTCTTGCTGCCAGTGGTGACCGTCCATGCCCTGCTGATTTGCGACAAACTTCGATCGCGAAGATCTCCATCCGTAGAGCTTGGTGTTCCCCCAAGACTGACTTCGCGGCTGAAGAGAGGATCGTTGGGGATTCTCTGGCCTTGGCCCGCAGGGGCTTGCCGTTCGAGACAAAGCAACGAAATCGTGACCAGCACAGGTTTCCATTTATTCATGCGGTGTGAATGTGCATGGAGGAATGAAGGGAATGAAGGGGACAGCCTGACTTGAGGCGTTCGCTCGCTCAACCAACTTGTGCCAGGTGTCTGCTGAGTTCGCTAGTTAAGCTCGGGAACAGAAAAACTTAGGTAAAGCTGAAAAGGCTCATCTTCGGCCGCCAGTGATCAGACTGTACGGCGCTCTTATCTGGACCATCCTTGTGCGCGAATGTCAAACGGCTTCTGCTGTGCTAGGGCTGCATGCATTCGACGCACGTTGTAGCCCCATATTTACAACATTTTACACGGAGTGCGTCGTAATTCGCTCAAATTGGCGAACTACGCAGGCAGCTATGCGGGTTCCGATGATTTGGGCAACGGCTCAAGCCAGGCTGTCCCCATCATCCCATCCCCCCATCAGCCCATCCCATCATCCCATCAACCCCCATCAACCCCATCCCATTCACCGCCCTCGGCACAGCCAGCGCAGTGGCACACCAAGTTTTAACTACTAACGGGCTACAACCGGCTCGCGCGCGAATCCACCGCAATGCCTTCAATCTCGATGCCCACGTCACGTGGCAGGCGAGCTACCTCAATGGTGGAACGGGCCGGCGGATTCGTCGGGAAGAACTTGCTGTAGGTCTCGTTCATGCGGGCGAAGTTACCCATGTCTTTCAGAAAGACGGTCGTCTTCACCAGATCAGCCAGCGAGAGACCGGCGCCTTCCAGAACCGCGCCTAAGTTCTCCAGAACCTGTGTTGTTTGCTCCTCAATAGAGCCGGTGACTAGATCGCCCGTTGCCGGATTCAGTGGAATCTGCCCGCTTAGAAAAACGAAGCCATTCTGTCGAACGGCGGACGAGTAGGGCCCGGCAACCTTCGGAGCTTTGGGCGAGGTAACAATCTCTCTCATCGCTCCATTTTGCACCCGGGCTGTTTCGGTTCAGCGGCGGCCTTCCCTGGCAGCCGGACCGAGCCGATGAGCGACTCCAAAGTATCGACGCCGAGATCCGCCAGGATGCGGTCGAGTTGCCGGGCGATGCGAATGGGTGCTCGCGGATCGATGAAGTTCGCAGTCCCTACCTGCACGGTGCCGGCGCCAGCCACTAAGAAGTCGACTGCATCGCGTCCATGGCAGATGCCGCCTAATCCAATAACCGGTATGCGGACGGCCTGCGCGGTCTCGTATACCAGCCGGAGAGCGATGGGCTTGATCGCCGGGCCGGAGAGTCCGCCAAAGCCGTTGCCGATCTCTGCCATGCGAGTTTCCTGGTTAATTGCCAGAGACACGAACGTGTTCACCAGCGAGAGCGCGTCAGCGCCTGACTCTTCGGCAGCGCGCGCAAGCGGTTGAATGGCCGCGACATTGGGCGACAGCTTGACAATCAGTGGTCGAGTCGCAACCGCGCGGGCACGCCGGACCAGGCTCGCAGCTGCATGGGGATCGCTCGAGAAAAAGATGCCTCCTTCTTTGGTGTTCGGGCATGAGATGTTGAGCTCGTAAGCAGCAATGCCGCCGCTATCTTCAAGAGTGCGAAGAACCTCCAGATAGTCGTCAACCGCATACCCGAAGACGTTCACAATCACAGGCACATCGTGCTTGCGCAGTTGCGGAAGCTTGTCAGCGACGAAGGCCTGCACTCCAACATTCTGCAAGCCAACCGAATTGATCATCCCGCCCTCGGTTTGAAACAGGCGCGGCGCCGCATTGCCCTGGATCGGCTCTCGCGAAATGCCCTTTGTGACCAAGGCACCCAGTTGATTCAGCGGGAGAAGAGGAGCGAACTCCAGCCCATAACCGAACGTGCCGGAAGCGGCTATTACCGGATTCCGCAGCGGGATTCCACAGAGCGTGGTTGTGAGGCGGGCGGACGTCACAAGCTGCCGGCGAGCGCGGGCTCACTTTGCCTGGCCAGCAGGTCCTCGGCCAGCTGACAAACCAGAGCCCAGGTCTCGCGGATATCCGACTCGTCGGTCATGAAGTTGCCGACAGCAAATCGGAAAACAAACCGGCCATTCAGTACCGTGTGGGACAGGAAAGCACGGCCTGTCGAGTTGATGGCCGCGAGCAATTGCTGGTTAAACAGATCTCCCGCTCGGTGGCGAAAACAGACAAGCGAAAGAGGAACTGGAGCGCATAATTGGAAGCCGTCGGTATCCTCGACCAGGCTCTCAACAAGCTGTGCCAGCCGGATGGATTCGCGAATCAGCCGGCTGATTCCCTCCCGGCCGTAGTAGCGGAAAACATACCAGAGTTTCAGGGCACGAAAGCGACGGCCAAGTTGCACTCCGTAGTCATTGAAGTTGGTGACCTGATCGTCTTCGGGCGTACGCAGGTACTCGGCAGCCAGGGAAGAGGCGCGTCGAAAAATCTCGGGAAAGCGAGTGTATAGAACGCTGCAATCGATGGAGACATACAGCCACTTATGCGGATTCAAAACCAGCGAATGCGCGCGCTCGGCGCCGGCCAGGATGTGGCGCATCTCGGGGAGGATTGCGGCAGCCCCGCCATACGCAGCGTCGACGTGAAGCCAAGCTCCGTACTGTTCGGCAAGATCGGCGATCTGTGGCACCGGCTCAATGGCGCTTGTCGAGGTGGAACCAACTGAGGCTACAATGCAGCACGGGCGTTTGCTTGCCGCAACGTCTGCAGCGAGCGCTTCGGCAAGCTTATCGGGACGCATGCGGAACTCCGAATCCACCGCGATTTTTCGAACGTTATCGCGGCCAAACCCTAAAGTGATGGCGGCTTTCTCAGATGACGAATGCGTGTGTTCGGAGACATAGACGGTGAGTCCCGGACGCATGCCCCGGTTGCGGCACTCCGGATCGATCCACTCGCGGGCAGCCCCTATCGCCTGCATCACGCCAATGGAAGCCGTGTCGTAGATGATGCCGAAGTGCCCTTCATCTAAACCAAGCCATTGCCGCAGCCAGCCCAGGGTGACCTGTTCAAGCTCAGTTGCGCCAGGGGACGACTTCCAGAGCATCGCGTTCACGTTCACCGTGGCGGCCAAAAAATCGGCAAGGATCGAAGGCGGCGCGGACGAAACCGAAAAGTAAGCAAAGAACCTCGGGTGATTCCAGAGAGTCAGAGCCGGCACAATGGTGGACTGAAAGTCGCGAAAGATCTCCTCCAGCGGCTCACCAGTTTCAGGACCGGTTAGGGGAAGCGCGGCAATCAGATCGCCCGGTTTGTGGCTGGTCGTCACCGGATAGTCCCGGACGTTAGTCAGGTAGTCAGAGATCCAATCTGCATGCCGGTGCGCAGATTCACGAAACTCTTCGATCACCGAATGGGGAGGTGTCACCGTGTCTCCTTCGAGTCTGGCATAAACGGCCGACACTCAGACAGAACAGCGGGAAGCCAGTCGGTCAGCCAACGACGAAACAAAGCCAATCTCCCTTGAGTCTCAGGCGACAGCGGAGTGCCGGGTTCCGGTCGAATCCATTTACGAAAGATGGCGACCTCGCGAATAGCCACGACTGCGGTGAATTGTTCGACCCACTCCAGCAACTCAGTCAGGCGCACGCAGAGAACTGGATCTGGAGGGGATCGCTGGAGAGCCACCAGAAGTTCGGGAACCGCAGCGGCAACGCCTGAGATGGATCCGTCGGCACCAGCAACTCGAGCGCAGGAGTAAAGGCGTTCATTGCCGGCCATCCAACGGAAGTCGCAGGTCCGGCGCAGCGCCGCCAAACTTTCAAGCAGCCGTCGATCGCCACTGGAATCTTTAATGCCTGCAATACCAGGTACTTGGAGAAGTCGCTCGATCAGTCCATACGAAAGCGGGTTTGTAAAGGCCGGCAAGTTATACAGGTACAGGGGCGTTTCCCCATCTACATAATTAGCTAGGTAGAGATAGAAGCTGAAGATGTCTTCTTCGCTATAGCGGTAGAAGTAGGGCGGCATCAACAGGAGCCCGGCCGCACCGATTCTGATTGCACCATCGGCCAAGGCGACTGCGCCGGCCATGGTTGAGTGCGACACATTCACCAGCACCGGCAGCCGGCTTCGACGAATGGCGAGCGTGGTGGCACGCGTACGCTCAGGCACGTCAAAGTGAACAAATTCGCCAGTACTGCCAAAAAGGACCAGGCCATCCACGCCGGTATTGGCGGGGCAATCCAGATAATCGAGGAGCGCCGCAGCATCGGCTTCAGTGCTGCCGGCCTTACGCGGAGTTAATAGGGCCGCGTAGATGCCTGCGACTGGTCGAGGCTCCCTCGTTTGTCCCATTCATCAATTTAGCCCGCAATCACGGCTAGCGGAAGAAACACACCGCCGCAGCATTGAGCTTTCCAGCAGGGCGCGCGTGTCTAGCAGATGTTGCGGTTTGAAGTGCTGGGTTGACCAGCGGGAGTTCGCCTCCAGTTCCACCCCAATGAAATAGCCCATCTCGCGGAAAACCGAGTATCGAACTACCCCTACCAGTGCCCCATCTCCAAAGCGTATCTGCACACGGGTCTCTGGCGCGATTGACTTCTCCATTTGGAGGCAAACGCCGGCAAGGGAGATATCCTCCAGGTTTGCCACCCGGCGCAGAGATCGGCCCACATGTTCAAAGCAGACTTCCACCAGTTCGGCACAGAGAAGTCGATTGTCGGTACGTCGTTCTTGCATGCTATTCTCATCGGCAGTTTTGCGTCAAAACAGTAGCGTTTCTACCGCTTCACGCTGGTTGGCCGCTCAATTACAGTACGGTGTAAGTGTAAACCTGATCCCAGTATCCGATAGCATCCGTCGATATTGAACATGAACGAGTCATCCCAACTGCAAAGCACGCCAAAGGCCGAGACGGTACTCAGCATTGTTATCCGGGTAGCCTTTTTCATGGCGCTGGTTATTATCGGACTACTCTTTGCGACGACACCGCTACAGCTGTTCGGGCCAGTGGTTGCAGGCAGTGTCGGCCTCTGCCTGACCGGACTCCTCGCAAACGTGTTGACGATGCGGATTTTCGACCGACGACCGCTGTCCGACATCGGTCTGGGGATCGCAATGGCTTCGAATCGCAATTTCGGGTTGGGCGTTCTCTATGGGGCAGGGGCGGCCGCGCTCATGCTGCTGGCGCCCTTGCTGGCCGGTACCGGACATCTGGACTTACGGCCCGGAAACCAGACTAGCTGGGCAACCATTGGGTTCTACCTGTTGACGCTGCTGGTAGCGGCTACCGGAGAAGAGCTGATTTTTCGGGGCTACGCCTTCCAGCTCCTGGTGGAAAAGCTGGGGCCCTTTGCGACGATTCTTCCTGTCGGCATACTCTTCGGCCTAGCTCATGGCTCGAACCCAAGCTCTTCCAGGCTGGGCATTATCAACACTGTTATCTGGGGTATTCTGCTCGGGTTCGCCTTTCTGCGGAGCCGCGATTTATGGCTGCCCATCGGCCTGCACTTCGGCTGGAACGCCGTTCTTCCTCTCTTTGGCGTCAACCTGAGCGGGCTTACAATTGAGGTAACGAGGTACGTTTACCGATGGGATTTAGCGCCAATCTGGAGCGGTGGCGACTACGGGCCGGAAGGCGGATTGCTGGCGACAATCTTCGGCATCGGACTGTTCTACGCGTTGGCGAAGGCACCCGTGCAACCACAGACGGCCATGGTGGCCCCCAGCGTCAACGATCTGTTTTAGTAACTGCGTTCGTTGCTGCTTCTCTCCTGGCGGCAGTTGCTTTCGATCTTCGCGCCGATAAGCTCAGCTTCGACGAGCGGTTAGAGATTGAGCGCAGCCTGAATGCGGAATTCGCAACCATGAAGATTGCCCTGCCCCGGTCAAAGAAAGCATTGTCGTTCAAAAGCGATGGCGCGTTCGACCAGCGCAGTTGGGAAAAAGCCATGCAGGAGAACGGTCCGGCAGCGCGCGTAGGTGACGAAGTACAAATCACAAGCGTCGCCATAGAGGGCAATCGGATCATCCTGCAAATCAACGGCGGAACCAAATCTGGCCATTGGTATGACCATGTCCAGGTCGGCATGGGAAACAATACATCGCCTGTTTCCACCGGGCAGAACGGGCAGGCTGCTACGGGCTCAAACATTGCCTTGGTGTTTCCAGGTAGCGTGCCGTCCATAAAGGCAGCTGAGATCAGGCAGATGCTGGGGCCGATATTCGATTTCGAAAAGCACTCTGCTTCTGAGCAGTACATGGATAAGCTTCCGGCACCCGTGCAGAAGGCGATCAAGGAGCAGCGAGCCTTGGAAGGCATGGACAAAGATCAGGTTCTGCTGGCTCTTGGGAAGCCGCGCAACAAAAGCCGTGAGTCAAACGGCCAGGGCGATGAAATGGAAGATTGGATTTACGGCGACCCTCCCGGGAAAATGACTTTCGTGCGCTTTAGCGAAGGCAAAGTAGTTAAGGTTAGCGAAAGCTACGCCAATGTTGGCGGTATGACTTCGCCCCCTCTGCCGCCGCCACGCTAGCTGTTGGCGAGCATCAGCACGTAAGCAGCCGGCGGAAGTAGAAGGGTGAGCTTGGACTTGAAACGCCTGAAAGGTCTTCACGAGCAAGCAGCCATCGGCAACGTCTTGGCACGTTCGTAAACTAGAAGAATATGCCAACTAGGGTAGGGATCAACGGCTTTGGCCGGATTGGTCGAAATGTAGTCAGAGCCGGCCTGCATAATCCGGATATCGAATTTGTCGCTGCTAACGACTTGACAGACACTGCAACGCTCGCTCACTTGCTCAAGTACGACTCGATTTTGGGTCAGCTGAAAGAGGAGATCCGGGTAGACGGAGACACCATCCACGTAGCGGGCAAGCCGATCAAGATTTTTGCGACTAAGGATCCGGCCGAGATCGATTGGCCCAGTCTGGGCGTACAGGTCGTGGTGGAATCCACCGGTCGCTTTACCGAAGCTGTGGATGCCAAGAAGCACCTGCGCGGTTCGGTCAAGAAGGTCATCATCTCGGCTCCGGCTAAGAACGAGGACGTCACGCTTGTGCTGGGCGTGAACAACGATATGTATAAGCCCGAGAGCCACAACATCATCTCGAATGCTTCCTGTACAACGAATTGCCTCGCTCCGGTAGTTAAGGTTCTGGATGAGGCATTCGGCGTTGAAATGGGATCGATGACGACGATCCACAGCTATACCAATGACCAGAATGTATTGGATTTCCCGCACAAAGATCTGCGCCGGGCCCGTGCTGCGGGTCTGAACATGATTCCGACATCGACAGGTGCGGCCAAGGCGCTTAGCTTAGTGCTGCCCCAGATGAAGGGCAAACTGGATGGCTATTCGATGCGTGTACCAACTCCAGACGTGTCTGTTGTAGACTTCGTAGCCGTGTTGCGGAAGCAGGTGACCAGCGCCGAAGTAAATGGCGAGTTGAAAAAGGCGTCCGAGGGCTCGCTCAAAGGCATCATGGACTACACGGAGGAGCCTGTTGTCTCCACCGACATGCTGAACAATCCGCACAGCGCCATTGTGGATGCGGAACTCACCAAAGTTCTGAATGGAACCCTGGTGAAGGTAATCGCCTGGTACGACAATGAATGGGGCTACTCAAACCGCGTTGTGGATCTGGTTTCGTTTCTGAGCAGCAAAGGCCTTTAGTTCAGCTGACGCAGTTGTCCAGGCAAGCCGCCTCTGTACAGCCGGTTTGCCTGAACCGTCGTCCCTGCCTCTTCGCCTAGCTTCCCCTCTCGCACTAAGTTAAGATTGCGATTCGATGACCAAACAAGAGATGCTCACACGCATCCAGGAAATCGGCATTATCCCGGCCGTTAGTGTCAGCTCCGTCGGGGACGCGCTGTTTGCGTCAGAAGCTGTCTTTAACAGCGGCATTCCGGTTGTGGAGATTACCATGACCACCCCGGAAGCGGCCGCCGTTATTTCTACGCTCATCAGGTCAAATCCCGATGCCATTGTCGGGGCAGGAACCGTGCTGGATCTCCACTCCGCCCAGGTCTGCCTGGATGCTGGGGCTTCTTTCCTCACCAGCACGGGCCTCGATCCTGAGCTTGTTCAGTTCTCGCATCAGCACGACATCCCAATCATTCCCGGCGCCCTCACTCCCAGCGAAGTGATGATGGCGAGGAAAGCCGGCGCAGCGTTCGTCAAGGTCTTCCCCTGCTCAAGCGTAGGTGGTCCTTCCTACATACGCGCTTTGCGACGCCCTTTCCCCGGCACCAAGCTGATGGCCTCCGGCGGGGTGACCCAACAGACTGCCGCAAGCTATATTCATGCCGGAGCCGATGTGCTCGGTATCGGCCATGACCTGCTGCCGCCGGAAGCTATCCGGGCCAGAAATTTTGACTGGATCAATGAGCTTGCCCGGCGTTTTCTTGGCATGGTCAAACAAGCACGAATCACTAACGCAATCCGGAACGGCGATCGGTGATGTGTCTCTGAGCTCCTGCGGCCCTAACTTTCCCGCCTTGTAATGCTAGGTTGATAACGCGCCTATGATCCGGATTTTGGTCGATTTCGCACTAAACAATCGATTCTTAATTGTTCTGCTCGCAGTTTTCCTGCTGATTTGGGGCGCCATCTCTTTTCACAATTTGCCGGTGGAGGCCTACCCTGATGTGGCGAATAATTACGTCCAAATCATCACTCAATGGCCAGGTCGCGCCGCCGAAGAGGTAGAGCAGCAAGTCACCATTCCTCTGGAAATTGCGGTAAACGGCATTCCTCATCTCGATCATCTGCGGTCTGTTTCCATCTTCGGTCTGTCCAGCCTCAGCCTGGTTTTCGATGATGAATCTACAAACGACACGAACCGGCAAAAGGTGCTGGAACGACTCTCTCAGGTGACACTGCCGGCCGGCTTGCAAGCCCAGATCGGGTCTGATTTCAGTCCGGTGGGCCAAATCTACTGGTACACGCTCCACAGCACGAATCCCTCTTACGACTTGATGGCGCTGAAGTCGCTGCAAGATTGGACGCTGGAAAAGCAGTTCAAGTCGGTGCCGAATGTGGTGGACGTCAGCAGCTTCGGAGGCAGCACGCGCGAGTACCAGGTGCGTGTCGATCCCAATAAGCTGATCTCCTACGGACTGAGTATCGGCCAGGTGGAGCAGCAGTTGATGAACAACAACGTCAATGCGGGCGGCAGTTTTCTCGAGACTGGGATGCAGCAGATTAATGTGCGCACGCTTGGCTTGGTGAACGATGTTGGCGACATCGAAGACACTCTGATAAAGGCGCAAAACGGCGCTTCCCTTCGGATAAGAGACATCGCCACAGTGTCGCAAGGGCCCCGCATCCGATTAGGAAAGATCGCCAAGGCTATTCATCGTGCCGACGGCAAGGTAGTCGATAACCGCGATGTTGTTGAAGGTGTAGTGCTCCTACGCAAGGGCGCCGACTCGGAGTCTACCCTGGCGGCAGTTCACCAAAAGGTGAATGAACTGAATGATCATCTTCTTCCGGCAGGCGTCAAAATCATTCCTCACCTCGACCGTAGCGATCTGCTCGGTTACACCACTCACACTGTCCTCCATAACTTGACGGAGGGAATTGTTCTGGTGGCAGTGATTCTCTTTTTGTTCCTGGGCAACATCCGGGGCGCCTTTATCGTGGCGCTTACCATTCCGTTCTCTCTGCTGTTTGCGTCCATCTGTCTCGACCTGAACAAGATTCCTGCCAACCTCCTCTCCCTGGGAGCTCTCGACTTCGGAATGGTGGTGGAGGGCGCAGTGGTGATGGTGGAGAACATCATCCGCTATCTGGCGCGCCACAACAACGAGAACAAGCCCGCCATCGTTTCCATCCGCGATGCTGCGCATGAAGTGCAAAGGCCGGTGTTCTACTCCATCGGCATCATTATCACGGCCTACCTTCCCATTTTCACGCTGCAGCGAGTGGAGGGCCGCCTCTTCAAGCCAATGGCCTGGACTGTATCCTTTGCCTTGCTGGGCGCGCTGATTTTCTCTATGCTGATCGCTCCCGTACTCTGCAGCCTGCTCTTCGGCCGACAGGTTCGCGAGTGGCACAACCCGGTGATGACGGCGATCTCCAATGCTTATCTTTGGTTACTGCGTCGAGCGATTCAGTTCCGCTACCTTACAGTCGGCACTGCGGCCTGTGTGTTCGCGGCCTCAATCTGGCTGATGGTGAGCGGCATTATCGGCTCCGAGTTTCTGCCGCACCTCGATGAAGGCTCTATATGGGCCCGTGCCACATTAGCTCCCAGCACAGGTCCAAACTCCGGCGTGAATGTTATGGACCGAGCGCGCATTACAATCGCAAAATTCCCGGAGGTTAAGCAAGTGGTCTCTCAGGTCGGGCGGCCTGATGACGGCACCGATACGACCGGCTTCTTCAACACGGAATATTTTATCGATCTCAAGCCCAAAGAACAATGGCGTCCCGTCTTTCGGCAGAACAAAGAAGAATTAGTAGCTGCCATAAATCGTGAACTGACGAAGATTCCTGGCGCGTTGTGGAATTACTCGCAGCCTATCGCCGACAACATGGAGGAAGCTGTCAGCGGCGTCAAGGGGCAGTTAGCGATAAAGATTTACGGCGAGGATCTAAAGACCCTGGAAGGTATCGGTCAGGAAATTATAAACGTGATGCGACCCGTCCGTGGCATTGCTGATCTGGGGCTTTTCCGGGTGATCGGACAGCCGAACCTGCAATTCAAGATTGACCGGGCAAAAGCAGCGCGCTATGGCCTGAACGTATCCGACATCCAGGATGCCGTTGAGACCGACATCGGCGGAAAGACCGTGGGACAGGTGTTGCAGGGTGAGCAACGGTACGACATGGTGGTGCGTTTTGATGCTCCGTTTCGCGCAACCGTACAGGATGTCCAAAACATTCGCCTTCTCGCTCCTTCCGGCGAACGTATAGCGCTCTCACAACTCTGCGATGTGAGTATTCGTGACGGTGCTTCCGAGATTTACCGGGAAGCGAACTCCCGCTACGTTGCTTTGAAGTACAGCGTGGTTGGTCGCGATCTGGGCAGCGGGGTGGAAGAAGCAATGACGAAGGTCGAAAAGCAAGTCAAACTGCCTGTCGGATACAAGCTGCAATGGTCCGGCGAATATGAGAGCGCCAAACGCTCACAAAAGCGTCTGGCGATCGTGGTACCGATCACGCTGCTGGTCATCTGCATGATTCTGTACACGATGTTCAACTCCATCAAATGGGTGCTGCTGATTATTGCCAATGTGGCGATGGCGCCGATCGGAGGCCTGCTCGCCCTCTTGCTGACCGGTACGCATATCAGCGTTTCTTCCGGTGTTGGCTTTCTCGCTTTGTTCGGGGTGTCGGTGCAGACTGGCGTGATCATGCTCGAGTACATCAATCAGCTACGCGCCCGCGGAGAAACCATCATGGCTGCCGCCATTGACGGCTCCGTTCGTCGTCTGCGTCCCATCATGATGACTATGTTGGTGGCGAGTGTAGGGCTTCTGCCGGCGGCCCTTTCCCGTGGCATTGGCTCGGATTCGCAGCGTCCTTTCGCCATCGTGATTGTCGGCGGCCTGGTTGCCGCTTTACTTCTCGGTGTGTTCCTCCTTCCGACCCTCTACGTTTGGGTAGCCGGAGTTGATGATGTGCTTCCGAAACCGGAAGGCGAACCGGACGAGGCTTGAGCGCTTCGCCCATTATTCAACTTCGCAGGAACTTCAGGTGACAGGCGTTCGTAATCAAACGCGAGGAGTTTGCATGCACTATCCCTCTCTGTTTGCCATAGCAGCGCTTTCATCACTGGCCATCCCAAATGCTGAGTGCGGACTTCAGGACCCGGATGGGGCTGGAGTGTCTATCAGTAAAACCGTTAAGCCCGAGGACGTCGGCTTGCCGCTATACCCGGGGGCCAAGCCATACAAGGAAGATTCAGACAGTAGTTCATCTGTGCAATTCGGTGCCTGGGGTGGCGGTGGGGACGGTTTCAAGCTCGCCGTCATCAAGCTGGAGTCCCCTGCTTCGCCCGACAAGATCAAAGAGTTTTACAGGAACGCGCTCAGCAAATATGGCCCCGTGCTGGACTGCAAGGATGCTGATGCAAGATCCGGCAAGCACGGCAGCGGCAACGAACTCACTTGCGAGAGCGACAAGCCGGACGCTGGTGGAACGCTTCTAAAGGCCGGCAGTAACGACAATCAACACGACGTGTCAATCAAGCGAGAGGGGAACCGAACAATTGTGGCTCTCGTATACGTCCGGGGCAGCAAGCGCTGAGATCAATCAGGAGGAAAGCGTGGCGCAGCGGCAGCCACTTTCCCCCTAAGTAAGGCTGCAAAGCTCGTCCCCTCGTCAACCGCCACACCAACGCGCGTTACTTGTCTGGGCTGACGCCAGAGTGCGACAACACTCACTGGCCGATGAAGTTCAACCAGGTGTTGCGGCTCGCCTAAAACGGTCCTGCTCCAATATGTTGAACTCTGGGCAGCAGTGCTTTGTACAAGTGTTGTCGATGAGAAGTGACCCAGCCACTACCCGCCGGAAGGTATTTCCCGATGTCCACCCGTTGCGATCCAGACATCGACCCACATAGACCGTGCCTCCCCACCGTCACGCGCAAGGCCGCGAGTAAGCCGGAGCATTGGATCCGCACGGCACCAGATCTTGGACGTGTATGCGTTCCGCAACTCCGCCGCGAGGCAGAACACACCCTCAAGGGACAACGGCCGCACCACTGGGTACGTCGGTCCACTGCGCCAACTCGTCCTGCATCCAGTCATAGCGCTGATAATGGAGCGCTTCGCCAGCAGAACCCGGCACGACCACTTGCTCAGCAAGTCTTGGCAAGTCAAACGACGGCCCCACCTCGCCCAGCCGTTCGTGTCGACCTGACAACGGCAGATAGAAGTCATCGACATGTATCAAGTAGGCATCGCCCATCGCTGCCATGAGTTGCTCAGCCAACGTGCTCTTGCCCGATGCGCCGGGGCCATCGATACCCACAAAGGCGCGAGGATAGCCGATCGCTGCTCGCTTCACTCGCGTGGCGAGTTCGACGATGTCGACGTTCACATTACCTCCCCTATCAGGCAGCGCAATGTCTCAGTTGAGAACGGGTCCAGGCATCAGCCGGCCTTGTTTGTCGTCCTGTCCTGGCCGGCAAGCGATGAGATTAATCATGAGGAAAGCGCGCCGCAGCGGCTTTCCCTCTAACCAGGGCTGCAAAGCGGGGGCCGTCGTCAACTGCCACACCAACGTGCGTTACTTGCCTGGGCTGCCGCCAGAGTGCGACAACAGTCACTGGCCGATGAAGTTCAATCAGGTGCTGCGGCTCGCCCAAAACTGTCGTTTTCCAGTAGGTGGAAGACTTCGGCAGCGCTGCGCCGGGAGAGATCTGTACGCAACCGGCTATGTCACTAAGCGGAATGTTTGCCTCACTGAAAATGCCGATACGAACGTGCAAGCTTTCATCACTCACTAGAATTGAACGAAGCTTTGTCGAGCGGAGAATGGCCAGTGCCCAAAGCAGAGCGTACCCGTCGAAAGCGGTCCAAACCCAGGCTGCGGCATGGCTGAAGCGCAGGAGGACGAAGTGAAGCGGCAGGGCTTCACACAGAATGCCCAGCACGAGAAGTAGACCGAAGGTGGAGTAGCCACTTGCCTCCGCATACGAGAAGGCCACGGCGTCGCGTCTTTCTTCCGGTTTCGAGCGCCATGAGAAGAGCGCATAATACACAACTGCCACTTCTGTCGCCACGGCTGCCGCTACCGTCCGATAGGGGATGGCAGCAGCGACAGCCGAACGAATTCGAGTCAGCGTGTCCTCCCCATCCGGCTTGCTCCGAAGCTTGGTCGCCACCTTCGCAATTACCAGCAGTTCCAATGGCAAGCCCAACCAGCGAAGCCAAATGGACTGCGAGCCCACAGTCGGCATAAGATACGCCGAAGCACGCAATGAGCATGCCGCCAGCGCAATTAGTGTGAACGGTGAGGCATAGCCGCGGCGTACCAACAGAAGATAGAACGCCACGGAGATAGTGACCGTCAGGTCGAACAAGGATGCCGCGCCCACCAGATCGGGGTGAGCGAGACTACGGGGGCTATGGCTGACAAAATACACTGCCGTGTAGATGGACAAAACCACTGCGGCCGTGAGCCCAATGGCCGGTTGTCTCGCGAGTGTCACGTCAGGTCTGCCTAGTGAACCGAGATTGCGAGCGGCAGGATGTTCAGTAAACCGCCCTTCAATGCTGCCGGTCCAGGCAAATTGGCTAAGTGCGATTGCACCTTTGAAAAAGCGTATGCCTCGACCGCCTGTTCAGGAGAAGTGTTTGTCAGGAATTCGAGCAGAGTTCGCCGTGGCGGAAACATTACCAAGTTCGTGTCGCCGTTCGGAGACAAGTGCGCTTTTTGGCGCACTCGCGCGACGGCTTCATTCAGCCCGCCAAGGTCATCTACCAGCCCGTTGTTCTGCGCCTGCGGGCCCATCCAAACCCGGCCCTGAGCAAGAGGCTCAATCTGGTCATAATTCTTCTTTCGCGCGGTCGCTACTTTTGTCACAAAGGAATGGTAAGTATTCGCAATCTCGGCGTGCAGCTTTTGTACAGCAGCGTCCGATAGCGGCGTTGAAAGAGAGTCAATATCGGCAAACTTACCGCGAGAGATCCCATCCTGCTGGATGCCCAACTTTTCGTAGAGGCCTCGGAAATTAGGCCTGACGTACAGCACTCCGATAGAGCCCGTTATGGTGTCGGGATAAGACAGAATCGGGTCGCCCGTCATGCTGATCAGGTAGCCGCCGGACGCAGCCACGTCCGACATGGAGATGATCAGCGGCTTAGTTGCGCTCAGCAGCTTCAGCTCGTGAAGAATCTCGTCAGAAGCCACAGCATCGCCGCCCGGCGAGTCTACACGCAAGATCACACCCCTGATGCTGGTGTCGTTCCGAACCTGGCGAATGACTTTGCTGAACGAACCTGATGAGATTACGCCCTCACTACTGTATACATCATCGGAAGTGCTGCCCCGGAGGATTTCACCCTGGCCCACAAGCATTGCGATGCGGTCACCCTTAGGCTGGACTGCCGGAAAGTAAGTTCGCAGTGGAACACGATTGAGGCTTTTGTTCCCAACTTTTCGCTTCAGCGCTGTGAAGACACTGTCTTCGTACCCGAATTCATCTACCAGCCCATTGGCCTTCGCCTGTTCGGCGGTAAACGGGCCGTTGTCTGCCAATGCCCGGATGTCATCAGCACTCTTGTGGCGTCCTTGTCCAACCGAAGAACAGAAATCGTTGAAGATCTGATCAAGAACGGCGCCAAGAACCTCCCGGGTTTCCGGACTCATGGAAGTCTTGGAGAACATATCGCCCGCGTCTTTGTAGCGCCCGATATGATCCACTTGCACACCAATTCCGACCTTCTCCAACGTCTCCTTGTAGTAGCTCTCTTCAATGCGAAAGCCCTTCACGTCTAATTGATCATCGGGGGAAATGAACACTCGATCCGCCACCGAAGCAAGATAATACTCGTGAGACCCGGCGCCTTGCAGCAAGGCATACACAGGCTTGCCCGATCGCTTGAAGTCGATCAGATCACGACGTACTTCCTCCAACTTTCCCCAACCTGCCTGCACATTCCGAGGCTCTAACAGGACCGCCTTGATGCGGTTATCAGTAGCGGCGGCATGCAATGAAGTCCAGACATCGCGAACCGTGGGCTGGCTTTGCGATTGCACGAGCGGTATGGGCAGCTCTACCGGTGAGCTTTCCGGTAGAGCACCTTCCAGCGAGACAACCAGCACTCCGTTTGCAGCCACCACGGGCTGCTTGTTGCTGAAAGCGCGACCGATAGCAAGCGTGATAATCACAATGCCCAGGACGGCAACGATCACCCCAACAATGATTCCCAGCAGAAACTTAGACATGACAACTCGAGCCCATTCTTCTCTCGAAGCGTAGCAAGTTTGGATGGGTGAGGCTACCCGGAACAGAGACCGTTAAGGGTCCGAAGATAAAGTCTTGCCGCACCCTAGGCTGCCGCTACCATCCCGTTCTCCACGGCGTAGGCAATCAGACTGGCGCGGTCATGAATATCAAGCTTGCGCATCAGGTTGAGTTTGTGAGCCTCAATCGTTTTAGCGCTGAGAGCTAAATCGGCAGCAACCGTCCGAACGGTTTTGCCCTCGGCCAGCAGTTTGACGACTTCCTTCTCGCGACTAGTCAGACCTTGGCTCACGCCCGTTTCCGGCGCTTGATCAGCAAGCGCCTTCAGGTCGGGAACCATTTCTGAGGAGCTACGGTCCTGCTGTGAGGCAAGGCTGAGCAGAGCGGCTAAGATATCGCCGGGCTTACTGTTCTTCAGCATGTACCCGTGTGCGCCTACCGCAAGCGCTGCTTCTAAGGTTCGCTGGCTCTCCTCGACTGCCATAACCAGAATCTGAATGGATAGCTGCGCCCGATGCAATACCAAACGCAACTGAGCAATGTCCTGGGAGGCAAGCAGTCCGCCGTCGATGACAAGCATATCCGGCCTGACCGCCAGTACATTCTGCAACAGCTCTTCGCCTGTGCCTGCCTGGCCCACTACACACATACCGGCACTCTGGTTGATGAGTGCCTGGAGACCGCGCCTGAACAGAATGTTGCTGTCGGCGATGAGTGTGCGAATGGCCCGTGTGGTGTGTTCCATGTTTTCCTGCTACGGGTCTATCGGCAGACCCAACGGGAAAACTTTAGGGCTGAAAGTAAAATTATTTCGCCGAGACTGGCGAGTGAGCGGTCTGCAATAACCGAAGCAGGCCCGGGTCATCGTTCTCTCGAGCCCGATCGAGAGCAGTGTGGCCTCTCTGATCTTTCAAGCTCCTATCGGCGCCTCTCTTTAAGAGAAGCAAAACAGCAGCTTGCCGATCCAGTGAGGCAGCGAGCATCAAGGCAGTCGCACCGGAGTCGGTATCCTGTGCATCAATAACCGCCCCAGCGTTTATCAGAAAAGCCAGCGTGTCAACGCTACCGGCCAGAGCTGCGTCGTGCAGCGGCGTTCCTCCGGAGCGGTTGCGCGCATCGAGCCTTGCTCCAGCCTTCAACAGAAGCGCCAGAATATGGACCTGATTCTTTAGAGCAGCATCATGCAGATACGTTGAGCCTTCCGTCGTCTGGCGATTGATGTCGAGCCCGCTTCGCACTAGAATTTCAACGATCTCGGTTTGCCCTTTCAGCGTTGCTGCCTGCATTGCGCTTTGGGCTTCGCTCTGGGATTCAGCCAGATGAACACTGGATTTCAGGAGTTCCTCCACGACATTGGCATTCTTGTACGCAAGAGCAAGGTCCAGCGGGGATTGACCAGAGCGGTCTCGTTGCGCCGGATCACAACCGGCGTCAACCAGGAGCTTAACGATATCCGCGAATCCCTTAATGCCGGCCTCCTGCAAAAGGCCCCGTCCGTCACTGGGGTGAATGTGATGGATGTCTGCGCCGTGCGCCAAGAGGCAGCGCACCGACGAGGACTGGTTATGCAATACCGCCTCGTCGAGAGGAGTGTTGTCGTTTATATCGGCAGCTTCGAGCGGCGCACCAGCGTCAAGAAGCATCTCGATCACGCCTGGATCGTCGTGGGCGGCCGCAATATGCAGGGCAGTCTGGCCGTTACGATACCGCCGATTCACGTCCGCTCCTTTGCTCAGCAGCAAGCGAACCACAGCCGGTCGGAAAGTGAGTACTGCGTATTGCAGAGCCGTTGAGCCTGCCTCTCGATGAACGGCGTTCACATTTGCGCCATGTGCGAGGAGCATATCCGCAATTGGCTCACTACCCAGCCAGGCAGCATCCAACAGACACGTGCCGCCAAGCGCATCCAGACTATTGGGGTCAGCGCCAGAATCGAGCAACTTCCTCGTGAGCTCTACATTACCTGTGCGAACGGCGCGATGAAGCGCTTCCGACTGATCGGCAACCGCTCCAAACTCCGGGTGTTGCCCGTTCGGATCGGCTCGAAGGGTAATGCAACCTGCGATCAGAAGCGTGCAGGCCAGCACGGCCATTGACCGGAGCATGCACTCAGCGTACAGGACAAACTCACTGACTGCTTTCAAGCCTTAATTGAAAAGAGCGCTCCAGGGAAGGAGCGCTCTCTCGAATCACAAAAGACTGGGAACTTAGGCGAGATGCTTATCCAGCATCTTGACAAACTCAGGCTTCCCAATCGCGCCGACCTTTTGCTCGACAATTTGGCCGCCTTTGAAAACCAAAACAGTAGGGATTCCACGGATACCGTAGCGGGCAGCGGTCTGCTGATTCGAATCGACATCCAGCTTGCCTACCTTTACTTTTCCGTTGTACTCGGTCGCAACCTGATCGACAGTCGGTCCCATCATGCGGCATGGTCCACACCATTCGGCCCAGAAATCTACGAGTACTGGAACCTCCGAACTGAGAACCTCCTTCTCAAAGGTCGCATCATTGAATGTCAAAGTATTGCTGCCAGCCATTTTAATCTCCACTCAGTTTGATGAATTGCGGACTAAATTGATTCATGTAGAGTTCATGCGGATCCGCCTGCGGGTAGACTAGAAAGGAAAGCAATTCTGTTGAGAGTTCTTCCGCCCATCCGTCTATTCGTGGTAACGGCTCTATTGCTTCCGGCATTCTGCGGTACTCAGGCCAAGACTGAGGCAGCGCCGGGACAAAGCGGCCCCCCCTCAGCACCCCGGCCGCGAGCTCGCCAGGATGCGTCATTGGTTCAGCCAGATAATGGATTCAGTGTCAGTCCGACGCTTTTTGCCACTTTAGCCGCCATCAATGCGGCCGGGTATGACGCTGGCATCGACTCGCCGCTGAATCAGCATTATAAGGTCCGCGCGCAGATCCGCAAGGAACTGGAGTCCCGGCCGGCCCCATCGCTTTCAGACCTCCGCGCTTTCTACAAAGAGCATAAGAAAGCCTCGGATACTGCGGACCTCAGCCAATACATCTCCTTCGCGATGATCGCCAAAGGTCCGCCTGATTTCGAAATCCCTAACGGTCTGGTGCCGCCTGATGTGCAGGCTCTGGAAGGGTTCAGCGCGATCCTGGCCCGATACTACAAAGAAGCAAAACTCGAGGATTTGTGGAACCGCTCACAACCTGCTTATGCGGCGGCGGTCCGCGAGTACCAGGATGCTGTCATTGGAACTCTCTTTGAAGCAAACGGCTATTTGCGCAATCCTTCGAGTGCAAACGGACGTCGGTTTCAGATCTTTCTCGACCTGCTGGCAGCGCCGGATCAAATTCAGGTACGTAGTTATCAGAGTGACTACTTCATTGTGATCTCGCCTACAACGGCACCGGTCGTCGATGAAATTCGCGACGCTTACCTGGGGTACCTGCTTGATCCGCTCAGCTTTAAGTACAAAGAAACTATCAGTCAGAAAAAAGCCCTGGCTAAGTATGCGCAAGAAGCTCCGACTCTGGGCCTGGCCTACAAAGACGATTTCTCGCTTCTACTCACCAAGAGCCTGATCAAAGCTGTCGAGAGCCGCCTAATGCACAGCAGCGCGGAGATACGCGCTCAGTACGTCAACAGGGCAATGCGTGAAGGGTATGTGCTGACCGCCGGCTTTGCGGACCTGCTGATCGGCTACGAGAAGCAGCAGGAGTCCTTTCGGCTGTACTATCCCGAGCTCATCTCCGCCATCGATGTACACAAAGAGGAGAAGCGGCTGAAGAATATCGAATTTGTTCAGTCGATTCCGCCGCGCGTCATTGTGCCCCCTGCTTCCATGCAGGTCAACCCGGCGGAAGCCGCGCTCATGTCCGCGGATGGACTTTTTGAACAGAAGGAGTACGAGGGCGCCAAGAAGCTCTACAAACAAAGTCTGGAGCAGACAGCTGACAAAGCCATTCAGGGTCAATCTTTATATGGGCTAGCGCTGATCAATCTTCGGGAGAAACGTTGGGACGAAGCGCTGAATCTGTTTCAACGTACTGTTGAAACTAGTCCCACTCCCGCAACCACGGCCTGGTCGCATTTCTATCTGGGCCAATTGGCACTGAAGGCCGGAGATACGGGAAAGGCGACGGCAGAGCTGAAGACAGCTCTCGGAACCGAGGGCGCAACTGCCCGCGCTCGTGACGCGGCGGAGAAGGCCTTGCAGAGCATATCAGGAGAACAGAAACCATGAACACTCAATTTCTTTCGCGCGCAATTGCAACCGGTTTATTGACAGGGCTACTTGCCAGTGCTCAAACCGCGCCGCCTAAGCCAAAATCGCAAAAAGAAGTCGACGCTTTGCAGAAGGTGCAGGCTGCCGAATCCGCACAGAACTGGGATGGGGTAATCGCCTCGGTTAATAATGTGCTTGAAAACTTCTCTGACACCGAATACAAGCCGATGCTGCTGAACATGGCCATGGATGCGGCTCAGCGCAAAGGTGATGCCGCGCAGACATCTGTGTTTGCTGATCGGGTGATAGAAGCCGAGCCCAACAATATCCCTGCACGCGTGACGCTGGCGGAATCAACAGTGCAGCACATTCGCGAAAATGATCTGGACAAAGAACAGAGCCTGAAAAAGGTAGATGATTACGCCAATAAGGCGCTCGATCTGCTGAAAACCGCAGACACCCCTCCGGTCGGCATGCCTCCTGCGCAGTGGCCAGACTACAAGAAGGAGCTGACCTCGCAATCCTACGATGCTCTAGGCCAAGCTGCAGCATTGCGGAAAAACTACCCGGATGCGATTAAGGACTTCAAGCAAGCAAGCGACGCCCAACCAACCAACTCGGTAGCGATGGCGCGGCTCTCCAAGGCTTATGTGGACGCCAAGCAGTATGACGATGCAATCGCAACGGCAGACAAGGTTCTGGCCATTCCGAATGCGCCGGCAGCTGTGAAGACATTCGCACAACAGTCCAAAGACAATGCCACCAAGATGAAGGCTGCCCCGGCGAGCCCAGTGGCGAAGTAAGAGAGCCGTAGCCGATCTGGGTAGTGGAACGCTATGTCAGCACCCGGCAAGAGTCTTGATGAGGTGATCGGCTACTGCTTCCAAAACAGCCGTTTGCTGGAGCGAGCCCTCACCCATCGATCGTGGATTGCAGACCAGAGCGAGGCTGCTCGTGGCGATAACGAGCAGCTGGAATTTCTGGGGGATTCGATCCTTGGGTTCGTAGCAAGCGAGACACTTTTTAAGGCTCATCCATATGCGCGCGAGGGACAGCTCTCGCAGTGGAAGGCCCAGTTAGTTTGTTCTGTTCACCTGCATGGCTGTGCTGTCCGGCTGGGCTTGGGCGACTTCTTGCACCTGGGTCGGGGAGAGGATCGCAATGGGGGCCGGAATCGTCGCACGCTGCTCGCCAACACAATGGAGGCCATCATCGCAGCAATTTTTCTGGATGGTGGTCTTGCGCCTTCGAAGGCCTTCATCGAGCGCCATATCCTGGCGGGCTTGGACTCGGCTGAAAAGAACGATGCTTACAGCCTGCTCGATTACAAAGGGATTCTCCAGGAGCGTGCGCAAGCTCGCGCGCTGCCAACCCCGCGTTACGTTGTGATCTCCACAGCCGGTCCGGAACATGCCAAAGTTTTCACCGTGGAAGCCAGAATTGGTTCTCAGTTTTCGAGCCGCGGCCAGGGTACTTCCAAGAAGATTGCGAGTCAGGAGGCGGCGCGAAACCTGATCGCCGAATTGGACAGTCACGGCTGGAAGGTTCCGGTCGAAGAGGCATTCTATGTGTCGGTCGGTGAATGATCGAGCAGGCTGAGTATCTCGCGTAACTCCCGGCGTAATTCCACAATCACGTAGGACGAGGACCCGGCAAACAGTTCGCCTTGCTGGACTGCTCTAGGTCGCTCTGAACGTTGCGGCTTTGTCCCAAGCATCTTGCGGGCGCCGGCAATGGTAAACCGCTTCTCATACAACAGCCGCTTGATTTCGAACACCATCTGAACGTCTTTCCGTCGATAAAGCCGGTGTCCGGTGCCCGACTTTTGAGGACCGAGGCCGGGGAACTCGGATTCCCAGAAGCGCAGGACATAGGGCTTTACAGCAGCCAATCGCGCAACTTCGCCGATACGAAAGTAGAGCTTATCGGGAATCAGCGGCTCCGCTTTCGCATCCTCTCCGGCGAGTTCTGTCGGACGTTCTTCCAAACGGTCCATTGGGTTACACCAGCCGAATTCAGTTTACCGGAATCTGAAAGGAGTGGGCGACTGCAGTGCCGAGTTTACTCTACCCGCCACTCCGGTCCGGGCATAATCCGCTTCATGAACTCATCGAACAGAGGCACCGTAAAGGCAGTGTCTCCATGGCTGGGGCTCCAAATCATGCCTTTGGTGATTAGGGTTTGCCGAACCGGCCCCAGGGAATTCCCACTCGTGTTTTCCCCATTCTTGAAGAAAGTACGGGTATCCTCATGTTGCGGAAAGGATCTGAGCAACCGCTTCAGGAGTGTAATCAACGCCCTTATCATGTGCGGGTTTGACAATCGCCAGTTCTGCTTCCGCCGGCGCCAGAGGCCCAATCATGGGAAAGTTAAACAGCCTTTCCGCATAAGATTTGGCATTGCCTGCCAAACCCCTCAGTTGGGGTAAACCTGCGCCCACAACGGTCAACGGAAGCTTGCTTTGTGCGCACCGGTGCAATGCGGAGATGAGCGCCGCAAACTGGTCGTTGTCGAGGTACTGGATTTCGTCGATGAAGAGAACGACCGCAGTATTTGCATTTCGAGCAGCTAATCCGACCTCTTCCAACAGTGCGGTTAAATCACTTTCGAGATCGCCATTATCGGCCAGCCCCGGCTCGGATTCAAAGTCAAGACCGACCTCCAGGTCAGAATACTTCACCTTCAGCGCCTTTGCGAAGCCCGCCAGAGCGCGGAGGCCACGCTGAGCCAGGTTCTTGGCAGCTTCCACTCGGCTTAACCGCAGTAACACCAACCGGAGCTGAGGTGCTAGAAGGGCTGGTAGCGAGCGATTCTCGGGTGCCTCGATGCGAAGAGTATACGCCCCAGATTCTTCAGCATCGCTCCTCATACGCTCCAGCAGAACGGTCTTTCCCACTCCGCGCAGGCCAACCATCAATACGCTTTTTGCAGAATTGCCCCGGCGAATGCGCGTAATTGCAATCCGAACCTGCTCGCGAAGCTTGTCTCGGCCGGCTAGTTCAGGCGGAGGGCTCCCTGCTCCGGGAGAATAGGGGTTGGTTATAGGATCCATCGCTCATGCCCTGGCATTTATAAGGAGTTTAGCGAATTTATGCTCCGAGCATAAAATGGCTAAACTCATTAGTATTTGCGCCCTGGGGAGAAATTTGGTTAGTCATCGCTTCTTTCGTGCGCCAAGGCATCCAAAAAGCGAGATCGACCCTATTGCATCCCAATTACCTGGGCGCTGCCAGACGGGGATCAGTCGGTTGAGCTTTCCAATGCGAAGTGACGAAAAAATTCTCGTAGCTCGTCCCGCACTCTGCGAAAAATAGCCAGACGCTCTTGTTCTGAACCTACTGAAGCCGGCGGCGGATCCTCAAAGCTGCGATGCAATCGTTTAGTTGCATTCAGAAAGATCGGGCAGCTTTCCCTTGCGTTGTCGCAAACAGTGATGACGGAATTAAATAGCTGGCCATCAAACTCGTCGACATGCTTGGAACGGTGACCGCTGATATCGATTCCGAGTTCGCGCATTACGGCAATTGCTTCCGGCCGCACAATGCCCGGCTTCGTGCCGGCGCTTTCGACCTCGAAGCGGTTTCCGGCATCGTGGCGCAGGAGTCCTTCGGCCATTTGGCTCCGAGCCGAGTTTCCAGTGCATAGGATTAGGACACGTTCCTTCATGCTTCGACTTCGGAGGGAGCGGGAAACCAGTGACGGGTCCGGTTGCAGGCCGCACACACCGAAAGCATCACTGGGACCTCGACCAGGACGCCGACTACGGTTGCCAGCGCTGCGCCTGATTGCGGCCCGAATAAGGCGATAGCCGTTGCCACGGCCAGTTCGAAAAAATTTGAGGCCCCGATGAGTGCCCCAGGGGCAGCAACGGAATGATCGACTTTCAGCCACTTCATCAAGCCATAGGTAATGCCGGCATTGAAATAGACCTGGAGGGTGATCGGGATAGCAATCAGCAGCACATGGGAAAGCCGGTCGGTGATGTTGTCCGCCTGAAAGGCAAAAATATACACCAGCGTTGCCAGCAGTGCCGCGATGGTCACAGGAGCGAACTTGGGCAGCAGGACACCTTCGAACCAGGTGCGGCCACGCTTACGGACGATACCGGCTCGCAATAGCGTCCCTGCAATCAGCGGCACAACGATAAAGACGATAACCGAGGTAAGCAGCACTGTAAACGGAACCGTGAGCGAGGATGCACCATGCACCAGAAACTGAACGATCGGCACGAACAGCACCAGCATAATGAGATCGTTTACTGAGACCTGGACGAGCGTATAAGCCGGGTCGCCGTTGGTCAGATGACTCCACACAAAGACCATCGCCGTGCAGGGCGCCGCTGCCAGAATGATACAGCCGGCAATGTACTGGTCAGCTTCTGCCGGGGAGATAAACGCGGCAAAGATGAGCCGGAAGAAAACCCAAGCCAGCAGCGCCATTGAGAAAGGCTTGATGATCCAGTTGACGAGCAGCGTCACCAGCAGACCGGCCGGCCGACGGCCGACACTCCGGAGTGACGAGAAATCGACCTTCATCATCATGGGCATAAGGTTGAGCCAGATGAGCACCGCAATCACTACGTTGATCTGGCTGCCCTTTCCAAATTGGAGGCCACGCAGCGAGGCCGTGAAGCTCGGCAAAAGCTTGCCGACAACAATTCCCGTCACCATGCAGAGCGCGACGGAGAGCGAGAGGTAACGCTCAAAGGAACCGAGGCGCGCAGCTGCCCGCGCCGGAGCTGAAAGGATGTTCGACTTCTTCATCTCTTACGAGCAACAACCCGGCCCGCAGCAACCGGCTGGCTTGTTGGCGCGTATGAAGGCACCCATAAACTTGCTGGCGACCACAGGAGCTATCGCATCGACATCGATGCCCTGACCGGTTAGAAATACGCGCGCATCTTCGATCTCATAAATGCGTGTGGGCTCAATCTCGATAGCGGCAAAACCCGCCCCAGTCAGCTTTTCAATATATTCAAAGTCCCCCATAGCTCCGGCAACGCAGCCGACCCACAACTCGACATTGCGCCGAATCTCGGGGGGAACATCACCGCGCACGACTATATCGGACACCGCGAAGCGGCCACCCGGTTTTAGAACGCGGAAGGCCTCACGCAGCACCTGGTCCTTGTCACCTGACAGATTGATGACGCAGTTAGAAATAATCACATCCACGCTGTTATCCGGCAGTGGAATATGCTCGATCTCTCCCTTGAGAAACTCTACATTCTCCACTCCTGCCCTTCGCTGGTTTTCACGCGCCAAGACGAGCATGTCATCAGTCATGTCGAGGCCGTAAGCCTTGCCGGTAGGTCCGACACGCCGCGCTGAGAGCAGCACATCGATGCCGCCGCCCGAGCCTAGGTCCAGCACGATATCGCCGGCGTTCAGCTTGGCGAGCGCCGTGGGATTACCGCAACCGAGGGAGGCCCGCAACGCTTCTTCCGGTATCTGGCCTGCTTCACCGTCGTTGTATAAATTCGAGGTGATGGGAGCGCAGCCTCCATCCAGCAGCGCCGACCCGCCGCAGCATCCGTTGCTGCCGCCATTGGTGACGCGGCGCGCAGCCTCGCCGTATTTCTCTTTAACGATCTCTTTCAGTTCCATCTGTTTACTCCTTTTGATCTCTATGCTTGTTGACTGACAAACTCGATGACACGCCGGCGTATCTCATCTCTGACCAGGCGGACAGCAGTAAGCCGACTGGCCGGCTCAGTTCGCCGCCAAGTCATCGACAAAGCTGGACGATTGCCTTAGGCTCTATTGCCTTGTTGCGCGTGCAGCACTCGGCATAAAGGAACCCAAGCAGTTCCCCCAACACATCGACATTCGCCGAATATCGCAGAAATGTGCTCTCGCGGCGGACTTTCACCAGTTCCTCGTTCTTCAGCTTGTCCAGGTGATGCGACAAAGTGGAAGCCGGTATGTCCAACTCCGCTCCAATGTCGCCGGCGATCATGCCTTCCGGATGCGCCGCCAGCAGCACCCGCATAATGCGAAGGCGCGGCTCGGTTCCCATTGCCGAGAACATATCGGCATAGCGCACAACATCAGGTTCATTTTTAGCTTTGCCCATTTTTTCATCCCCTCAAGGAGTACGTTCAATACTTCTGCAATTGCAGAAACATAGTGGTCCGGTCAAGGCTAGCTGTGTACGAGTGCAATCTATCTCTACGACTGCCTCGAACGAGGCCGCTAGGGACAGGTCGGAAAGGGGAAAAGAAGTTCCCTAACAGCGCCGACATACACTGGTTGCATCCGTTCGACTTGAACTTATGTCCACCTTGCCACGTAGCCTTCGCCTCTCATCCATTCTGCTGGTATCAGCAGCGGCCTTGTTCTCCCAATCCGGAGAGTTTCAGCAGAAACCGTGGGGAACGAAAGACGGCAAAGAAGTTTCCCTGTATACGCTACAGAGCCCTTCCGGCATGAAGGTTACCATCACGAACTACGGTGGAACAGTGACCTCCGTCGAGGTAAAAGATCGCAACGGTAAGCCGGGAGATGTGGTCCTCGGCTTCGACAGTCTAGACCAATACACGTCGCCAACGAACAAATCCTACTTCGGTGCACTCATTGGCCGCTACGGCAACCGTTTAGCCCTCGGGCAGTTCACCATCAATGGGCACAAGTATCAGGTTCCGACTAACGACGGTCCGAACTCGCTTCACGGCGGCACGGTCGGCTACAACGCACGGGTTTGGGAAGGGAAAGATGCCTCCAAGCCCGGCCATCCGGCTGTACAGTTGCACTACCTGAGTCCGAATGGCGAGATGGGCTTTCCCGGCGCCCTGAATGTCACGGTCAAGTACACGCTCGATGGCCAGGCACTCAGAATCGACTATACGGCGACTACGGACAAAGAGACCGTCTTGAACCTGACAAACCACTCCTACTTCAATCTGGCCGGCGCCGGAACCAAGTCGGTCCTGGACCATCGGGTGATGCTTGCTGCGGACCGGTTTACTCCAGTTGACGCGACGCTGATTCCTACGGGCGTGCTGCAGCCGGTAGCTGGAACGCCGTTTGATTTCCTTAAGGCGACCGCTATTGGTGCACGCATTAACGATAATAACGAGCAGCTGAAGTTAGGCAAAGGCTATGACCATAACTTCGTGCTGAACGCCCATGGCAATCTGAAGCAGCTGGCAGCCCGGGTAGAAGAGCCAACCAGCGGTCGCATCCTGGAAGTGTTCACCGATCAGCCCGGGCTTCAATTCTACTCAGGCAATTTTTTGAACGGCACCAACAAAGGCATCGGTGGAGTGTATGAGTACCGTTCAGCCTTCTGCATGGAAACGCAGCACTTCCCTAACTCGCCTAATCAGCCCAACTTCCCGACCACTCTGTTGAAACCGGGTCAGACGTACCACTACACGACCATCTACCGCTTCTCTGCCAAATAGCCCGCTTCACTTCAGCGTGCGCCGCAGCGTATACGCATCAGGACGGAGCGACGTGTTAGTCAGCCTCTTTGGATCGTCGGTCACGTGAATCAGCTTGCCGGTGATATGGTTTGATCGCTCCGATGCCAGGAACGCTGCGTGCTCTAACTGCAGTTCCGGCGAGGCTCCGCCGGTACGCCGAACTTCTTTGGCCATGCTGACTACATGCGCGTCCAAGCGGTCCTCAGCACGGATAATCTCATCCGTCAGGTTGGTGTAGGCCGGCCCCGGATCAAAGCAATTTACCTGCACATTGTGGTCGAGCACTTCCCCTGCCAGTGACTCGACAAATCGCACCAGAGCCGATTTCGATGTCGCATACGCTGAAAAGTTCAAGCCGGCTGTGCCGTGACTGTCGCACGTCAGGACAATAATCTTCCCCGACCGCCTTTCGATCATATGCGGCAGAACGGCGCGGCACGAATGGACAACCCCTAGCAGATTCACCGTCACCGTATCGGTCCACGCCTTTTGCGATGCATGCAGAAACGAGTCGATGGGCCCGTGAATCGCCGCCGCGCAAATCAGAATATCGATCGGGCTTCCAAAGACGACGCGAGCGCGATCGACGGCCAGGGTTAGCTGTTCCGGATCGGTCACATCCGCGCGAATACGCAGCGCGTTCCCGCCGGCCTGCTCAATTTCGATATGCGCCAGATCGAGTTCGGCCTTGGTGCGGCTGACCATGGCAATCTTGGCCCCCAGACGCGCAAACCCCAGAGCTAATCTCTTGCCCAACCCACGCCCTGCCCCAGTCACCAGCACGTTCTTGTTTCGAAACTCAGTTATCGTCGGCAAAGGCTGCCCTTCACATTGTCGTTCAGCGCCGTTGAGAACCCAAACAGGAGCAAATATGAGCTTTGCGCGAGTGCTTACTGATTGGGGGTTGATGGACGTTTGCAAAAAGAAATCACGAATTCCCGAAGAGCTCACTATTCGGACGCTCTTCAAATCAGCGCGTTGAAGGTAGGTCCGCTGCGGCCGAGAGGCCGAACCTAGCGGCTGCACTGTTACTGAAGGCAAGGCGGCCTATGTACGCGCCTGCTCAGCCTGCAAACACGTGATTTTGCGCTATACTGCCACATGTGAGAGTTACGGGTATACGTTCCCGCAAATCTAAAGAATCAAGAGGCTGATGAGTAAAGAAGACAGTATTGAAGTAACGGGAACAGTAGTCGAGAAGTTCCCGAGTGGCTTGTTCAGTGTTCAATTAGATCAAGATAGAACGGTGCTGGCGCACCTGGCAGGCAAGCTACGGCGAAACAGGATCAGGGTTCTTGCCGGCGACCGCGTGACTTTGGAAATGTCCCCCTATGACCTTACCAAGGGTCGAATTACTTACCGGCACAAGTAATTGTTCCTTTTCTTCCCCAGAGCGCAGGGGTCTAAGCCGGGTTAGAGCCCGACCAATTACCATAAGTACTTGTCGTCTCTTCAAACGCCTCAGTCGACGATTGTGCAACCCAAGCTTCAAGGGAAACATTGGCCCCAGATCTATTTCGGGATCATGGCAACGTCTCTGGCTACATTGCTGCTCGAGCTGTCGCTGACCCGGGTATTTTCAGTTATTTATCTCTATCACTTCGCGTTTCTCGCTATTTCGATCGCGCTTTTCGGGTTAGGTGTAGGCGGTGTTTTCTCCTATGTTGTGGCTGACTGGCGTGGAACTCTTTGGGGCAAACTCGGCAGAATGGGGCTTTGGAACGCCGTTGTCTGTGTACTCTCCCTGTGGTTCCTCCTTTCGCGCACGGGCAATCTGAATACATTCGAACTTAGTTTGGCTTACTTTGTTGCAGCCGCTCCGTTCTTTTTCTCAGGCACAATCCTCTCACTGGTTATCGCCGACACAGTACAAAGAGTTAACCGCACTTACTTCTTTGACTTACTAGGTGCAGCAGCCGGCTGTGCAGTCTTAGTTCCGCTGTTAAATTGGATCGGCGGTCCCAATACTATCCTGGTAGCCGCCGTTCTGTTTGCCACTTCTGCGGCCATTTGGTTTCATCTGGACCGTGCTCCGCGCGGACGGGTAGCTGCCGTCGCTCTTGGTCTTCTACTCGTAGCCCTGATTACTTACAATTCCAAGTACTTCCTTCTTGACGTCAAATACGCCAAAGGAAAGCTTTTGGTAGGCGAAGAATTTCGTCAATGGAACAGCTTTTCGCGGATTGCGCTTAAACCGGAAGAAGGCACTGGCCTGAAGAGCATCGTGATCGATGCCGACGCTGCAACCGGTATCGCACACTTCGACTTTGAGCACCTGACGAAGAAGCAACGGTTTGACCTGGAGTTCCACGGTCCGGGTCTGCCGTACTTTCTGCGCCCTGCGGCAAAGACTCTGATCATCGGTCCGGGCGGCGGCTGGGATGTTGCGCGTGCTTTGGCCAGCCGAAGCAAGAGCATTACCGGTGTGGAAATCAACCCGATCATTGCGCGCGTCATTATGCGCGACAAGTTTCCGCAGTACAGCAATCGGCTCTACTTCCGGCCTGAAGTCGACATGCATGTCGAGGATGGACGGGCGTTCGTCAGGCGCTCTCAGCAGAAGTATCAGGTGATCCAGGCCACGCTGGTGGATACTTGGGCATCGACCGCTGCCGGCGCCTTCGCTCTTTCCGAAAACAACCTCTACACCACCCAAGCCTTCGTTGACTATCTCTCACATCTTGAGCCGAACGGAATCCTGGCCTTCACACGCTGGGGCTTCAATCCGCCCCGGGAGTCGCTTCGTGTGGTCGCCCTCGCGCAACAGGCCTTGGCGAACCTCGGAACGCCTGATGCAAGACGCAATGTTGCCGTGGTCCGCGAGGACGTTGAAAAATTAAACAAGTGGGGCGCGCAGGACACCATTCTGATCTCCCGCAATCCGTTCTCCCCCGACGACCTGAATCGGCTCGAACAGTGGGCCGCCCTGGCTCACGCTCAGCTTCTCTACTATCCAGGCACGAACGAGCCTACCCCATTCGAGCAACTGCTCCGGTCCAATAACCTGCAGGCCTTCTACAGCGGTTACCCCTTCGACGTCCGCCCTGTCTCGGACGACAAGCCATTCTTCTTCTACACAGTGCAGCCCCGTGACCTGTGGGCGTTTGTCTTTCACGCCTCCCGAGCAACTGCCGATTACAAAGTCAACTCGGCGCTTCCTGTTTTGTTCGGCTTAGTAGGAATCAGTGTCGTGGCTATGGCAATCATCATCGCTTTGCCGCCCCTGCTGCTCGGGCAACGGCTGCCGCGTCTGCCCGGAAGTTCTCAGGCGTTATCTTTCTTCTTATGTATCGGTGCCGGATACATCCTCATTCAAGTGGCGCTGATTCAGAAATTCGTCCTTTTCCTGGGTCATCCGACCACGGCACTGACTGTCATTATCTTTTCGATGCTTTTGTCCAGCGGCATCGGAAGCTACGCCAGCAAGCGGCTCTTGCGTGGTCGTATACGAAGCCTTGCCATTGCGCTTGGGCTTGTTGCTGCCGGGGTAGCAATCCTGTCACTCTACGTCACGCCGATTGCCGAAGGCGGAGTAACGCTTCCATTTGCGGCCAAGGTTCTGGTCTCCATTGCGCTGATCAGCCCGGTCGGTTTCCTCATGGGCATGCCCTTCCCAACAGGTCTCACGCTGCTGGAGCATGCGATGCCCTCGGCCGTCCGATGGGCCTGGGCGGTAAATGCAGCGGCCAGTGTGCTCGGTTCTGCCGCCGCTATGTTTCTCGCCATCTACTTAGGACTAAGTGCGACTTTATTGATCGGCGCCGGACTCTACTTACTCGCACTTGTAAGTGTCTTACTGTCGCCGCTACGAACCGTCGAAGCTGACGCTGCATGATCACCGGAACGCCTCGGTCGAAAGGGTTCGGAGCTGACTTGCCGTTCCTTCCCGCTGCGCGTAATGCAGTAATACGACTGCATTGGGAAACACGCTGTCTCCTCCTGGTCGGTTTGTTTTTTGGATTCCTTGCTGTAGCAGTCATTCCCCCTGTCGTCACCTTCGACGGCCCAGGTCACTTCTTCCGGGCGGTTGGAATCTCTCAAGGCCATTTCAGGGCTATTCGTTATAGCGAACGCAATCTGGGGGGCCCCATACCTGGAAGATACAGCCGCTTTGTCCACACACTATGGTCCAGCTACTGGCCCGGACACCACTGGCTGAAGCTCTCTGACTGGTCAGCTATTACGCGGGTCAAGTATGGAGACACCAACCCGAGAGTTGAAGGATGGACCAACACAGCCGTCTATAGTCCAGCGAACTACTTGCCGCAAAGCCTGGGCATGGCGTTAAGCGGCGCAGTCAGTCGCTCGCCCCTATGGGCTCATCGGGCAGGCTGCGCATTAAATCTGTTGGTCTTTCTTGGGCTCATCGCGTGGGCTTTGGAGACGATTCCGCGAGGCCGGGCTACCCTGCTCCTCTTTGCCGTGTCGCCGTTCGTTCTTATCCAGGCAGCCACGGTCAACATCGACGGCATAAACTTCGCCGTACCGGTCTGCCTCTTCGCTCATGTCTGGAGAATGCGAAACGACCGTCCGAGCGGCAATGGTCGGCTCTTAATCGGGGTGACCTGCTTAGCCCTCTGGCTATGCCTGCTCAAACCACCCAACATTGTTTGCCTCGGCTTTCTGTTTTTTGTTCCCGCAAGTTACTTCAAAGGCGCCCTCCGCAAAGCGGTCTGGCTTGCGGCCACCATAGCGTTAGGAGCAGTTCTTTGGAACTTTTGGAACGCGCCCTACCTTGACGTGAATGTCAATGGATGGTTCGATCCAACTCATCCGCCGGTGCGCGAGCAAAAAGCTTGGCTCGTTCAGCATCCAACTGATTTCTTTGACTCTTTCAAAATCTTTCTGGTCCAAAGCTTTCCCCATCAATGGAAGAACTTCTATGGTGACCTGGGTGGCTGGGCTCCGGACTGGGCTCTTCACCTGCTTTACGATTTCTGTTACTGGTTCCTGGCCGTGCTGCTCTTACTGCCGGTTCGAGGGAAATCGCGCGATCGTACCTGGGCGGCAGTCACGCTTCTCCACGCCGCAGGCCTGCTGTTCGTAATGGCGCTCGCACTCTGGATTGTGAGCGGCGTTAAGTACACCGGCGTCATTCCGTTCCTTGGCGGGCGCTATCTCTTTCTTATCTTTTTCCTTTGCTTGCTGGCCTGGAATGAATTGGTGGGGTTCCGATTTCTGAGGGCTGAACGGATTCTGCTTGCAATCGGTTTGACTCTAAACGTTGTTGGCATGGGCTCAGTCTTGATTCCCACCGCGCTAACAGTAGCGGGCTAATGCGGCTCTTGTCCTGATAGCCGCAAACACTGACGCACGCCTGGGTCGTTCGGGCTACCTATGCATTGAAACAAGCATGGAGGCGGGAACAAGGACTTTCACCCTGTTTCCCGCCACCCGAATGATATCTGGGCCGGGCCCGGAGATGGTGCTTTTAACGAACGCTTAAGCGGTCGCGCTCGAGCTGTTCAAACGCTGTGAAATGCCCGTTAGCAGTTCGTCCGCATGCTTCTCTTCATTCAGCGTCTTCTGCAGAAGCTCTGCGTGGTTTGGGAACCCGAGAATTGTTGCCCAATCCCGTGCTGAGCCGTACGACGCCATCTCGTAATGCTCAATTTTTTGAGCCGAAGCCAGAAGTCCAGCATCGCGCACCGGGCCCTCTTCCGATTCGCTGACGATGTTCTCGGCCGAGCCGATCAGCGCGGTGACGATGGGATCTTTCTTATCATCTACTTTGCCTTGGTTGACATCTGGAATGATCTGCTCCAGACGGGTAACTTGAACTTTGGTTTCCTGCAGGTGAGATTGGAATGCTTGTTTCAGTTGCGTATCGCTAGCGTGGCTGATCATAGCTTCCAGACCTTTAACAATCTGCTTCTCAGTTGAGAGAAGATACTCGATCTGCTGAGCGTATAAGGCTCTTAGATTCGTGATGTCGTTCGATGTAAATAAACCCATGGTAATCATTTGATCAAAACGGAATGCCATAAGTTTCGGATCGAGTGCACTCTAAACGCACAACGTTTCCTGACCGTTCCGCCAGTGCTTAGCTCGGCGACATCATTCGCCCGGATTCAATTAGTGGAGGGCAAGGCTGGGCTTGTGGATTGTCCGTAGAGCCTCATCCAGTGCTTCGGCAAAAAAGTAGTCGCCCCAGATGACCGACTCATCTACTCCCAACCCTTTGTGGATGTGATAAACGCCGCCCTTCAGAACGCCTTCCCACAGAGGATCACCGTCAGCCAGATGCAACGTGCACAAATTGCGAAGTATGTGGATGGCCGTTGACCAGTAGAAGTGCCCTTTAATGGGGTCCGAGGTTTGTCGGCAAAGGCGCAGCAAACCAGCTGCGGCGATTGCGCCTGCAGAGGTATCCACTACCGAGCGGTTCTCAGGCGGCGCGTTGTAATCCCATGGCGGAATGCCATCGCTGGGCGTATGAGTGATGTAGTAGTCGGCGCAGGACTCGGCGGTGTGCAGAAACCGCGGATCTCGGCTGTACTCAAACGCTTGTGAAAAGCCGTATAACGCCCAGCTAAGGCCGCGTGACCAGCAGGAGTCTCCGCGATAACCCTGCTGCGTCGTTTGCCGGATGAATTCACCAGTCTCCAGATCGAACAGGCCTTCGTGTGCGGTGGAACCATCGGCCCGGATCAAACAACGCCTGGTTGTTATGCTGTGGCGCACGGCAATGTCGCGCAGGCGCTTATCGGCTGTCTCCCGTGCCGTGTAGAAGATGATGCCCACGTTCATCATGATGTCGATGAATATGGAATCTTCCGCAACAAAGGACCGCAGATACTGTCCATCCTCGTTGAAGCGTTTGGCCAGCGTCCGCCCGGCTTGCAGAATGACTTCCCTCACTTCAGGATCGCGTGTAATCTGATACCACCGGTGATGAGCCGACAGAAAGATGAAGCCTAAATCGTGCACGTCGCTGTCGTCTTTCCGGTCATCCAGCGGCTTGCTGTACTGAATGGCTTTCTCCACCCAATCCTTGCCGGCGACCGTGTCCGGCCCTAGTTGCCTGGCAAAGATCCACATCATGCCCGGCAGGAAGCCATCACACCAATGTGTCCACGCCGGACCCTCGTGCTTCCACTTACCGGCGACGCTGTACATCGGATAGAAATCAGGATGAGCCTCGATGAGCCGCTTAATCTGCTTCTGCGCGAACGCCATTGCGTGACGAAAGAGCGGAGTATCCGAATCGTAAATAAATTGAATCACGCCATCACCTGCGATTCAATTATAAAGACGGATCCGAAAGCGCGACGCGTGCTGGTCATCCCTTACAGTCGAACACCGCCTGGCGCCGTAAACTCCTGGCTGTCTACGGCGCCTGTGTTGCGGACCCCTGCCGGTTCAAAAACGATCACCTCTGCCTCGTCGTCAGCAGCCGTCCGATGCTCAACACCGTGTGGCACAACCAGCGCTTGGCCCGGTCCTAGTTCTAC
This sequence comes from uncultured Bryobacteraceae bacterium, assembly GCA_964248405.1. Classification (GTDB taxonomy): domain Bacteria; phylum Acidobacteriota; class Terriglobia; order Bryobacterales; family Bryobacteraceae; genus Bog-105. The sequence continues at coordinate 13,893 of CAXTYH010000017.1, read as the reverse complement.
CGCCCGATCGCGGAACTCCACTCGAAAGCTGCCCCGCCACACCAGAAATAGTTCATCAGCCTCTTCATGCGAATGCCACGGAAACACGCCCTGACACTTCACAATCTTCAACTCCTGCCCGTTTAACTCAGCCACGATCTTAGGTCGCCATAAGTCATCGAACCGGCCGAAACTTTCTTGAAGGTCCACTCGCTCCCAAGCCATACCGTTTCATAATGAGGCATGCGGAGCCTCAGCCAATCGGTCCTCTTCTGCGTAGGACTCATCTATAGCGACTTTGCCATTGCGCAATCGGGTCCAGCGACGGCGGCGGCCGGTGGAGCAACCGTACCAACGCTGACCATCACGGTTCCAGGACGACCGCCGCTCGTTTTGACAGAGGACGAATTAGGCAAGATGCCCCAGCACAGCGTCAAGCTCAAAGAGCATGGGACAGACGCCGCCTACACGGGCATCTCTCTGCATGATCTGCTTGTCCGTGCCGGTGCGCCAACCGGCAACCAACTGCATGGGCGCGCCCTGGCCACCTATATTCTCGCGTCGGCCCGGGATGGTTACCAAGCTGTGTTCACGCTGACCGAAATGGATCCGTCTTTCACCGACGATGAGTTGCTTGTCGCCGATCGAGTAAACGGCAACGTACTTCCGGAACAGCAAGGGCCCTTTCGAATTCTTGTACCGCACGACAAGAAGCCGGCGCGATCAGTTCGAATGGTAGAGAAAATCGAAGTAGTGTCGCTGCGCCCTTAGGAAACACTGAATGGAGCTAAACTTCAGCGGTACTATGAGGCACTGTGGAGCACCCATAACGTGCCGCTGTCAGCAACTCCAGGCTCCGGAAATCCGGCAGTACCCTCCCTTGACCGCAAACTGGCGCTCTCGCCTTTCTCTACTTGGACCAGAGATAATAAGCCTGACCAGATGAGCAGCCTGCAATGATTGAGATCGAGGCGGAAGCGTGGGCGGCCATGGTGCTGCACGCCGAGCGGACGTATCCTAATGAGTGCTGCGGCGCGATGCTCGGCAACACCATGCCAGACCGCCGTCGCGTGACCGAAGTGTTACCGCTTCCGAATGCCTGGGCTGGCGACCAGGGCGACGGTTATCAGGTTCGACCCGAAGACTTACTCGCCGCCGATCAGTTGGCGCGTTCGCAAAATCGTGAACTGGTCGGCATTTTCCACTCGCATCCCGATTGCGATGCCTACTTCTCCGCAACTGATCTTCAGAACTCGTGTCCCTGGTACTCCTTTCTCGTGCTTTCGGTGCAGAAAGGCACGGTGCATCATGCCAATAGCTTTGTTCCCGACCTCGATCAAACAAAGGCGGAGAAAGAAGAACTGATTTGTCAAAGATCCTGATACCCACGGCTCTGCGCCAGTTCACTGAAACCAGTGACGCAGTGGAAGTGACAGGTGTGACAGTGGGCGAGGTGTTAGTCCATCTGACACAGCGCTATCCCAATCTGAAAAAGAACCTGTTCAATGACTCGGGTAAGCTGCGCAGCTTCGTCAACATTTATGTCAACGACGAAGACATCCGTTATCTCGACAAGGAGGATACCCGGCTGCAAGGCGATGAGATTATTTCCATCATCCCGAGTATTGCGGGCGGGGCGGCGACTGGCTTGGCAAAGCCGGAACCTGCTTTGTCAAACGACGAAATTGCACGCTACAGCCGCCATCTGATTCTTCCCGAAGTCGGCATGGACGGGCAGCGAAAGTTGAAAGCCGCCAGAGTTCTCATGGTGGGAGCTGGCGGACTCGGCGCTCCTTTAGGCTTGTATCTTGCTGCTGCGGGTATTGGACGAATCGGCATTGTCGATTTCGATACGGTAGACGTTTCCAATCTGCAACGGCAAGTCATCCATGGCACCAGCGACCTGGGTCGGAAAAAGCTTGATTCGGCAGCGGACCGGATGCTGGATATCAACCCGAACCTCACAGTCGATAAATTCGAAATCGCGCTCACCAGTGACAACGCGCTGGAGATCATCAAAGACTACGACCTGGTCGTCGATGGAACGGACAACTTCCCCACTCGCTACTTAGTCAACGACGCTTGTGTGCTGTCCCGCAAGCCGAATGTATACGGCTCTATTTTTCGCTTTGAGGGTCAAGCTACCGTGTTCGCCTATAAAGACGGGCCCTGCTATCGATGCTTGTACCCGGAGCCCCCGCCGCCAGGACTGGTGCCAAGCTGCGCCGAAGGGGGAGTGCTCGGGATTCTTCCCGGCCTGATCGGAGTCGTGCAGGCGACCGAGGCAGTGAAGCTGATTCTTGGTATCGGCGAGACTCTCAAAAATCGGCTGCTGCTTTACGACGCGCTTGGGATGAAGTTCCGCGAGCTGAAGCTGCGAAGAGACCGGAACTGCCCGGTTTGCGGCGACCATCCAACCGTAACGAAGTTAATTGATTATCAGGAGTTTTGTGGAATGACCCCCCAACCCGGCAACACGATGCCGACAACCGATGCCATCGATGCAACAGAAGTGAAGGCCAAGCTGGACCGCGGCGATGACTTCGAGTTGATCGATGTGCGTGAGCCGCATGAGTATCAGATTGCCCGCATCCCGGGAGCACGGTTGATTCCGCTCGGGGATCTGCCCAAGCGTTTGAGCGAGTTGGACCGAGGTTCCGAGATTGTCATGCACTGTAAGCTCGGAGGCCGCAGTCAGCAAGCGGTGGACTTCCTGAAGCAAAGCGGATTCAGAAAGGTTCGCAATATGACTGGTGGAATTACCGCCTGGAGCGACAAAGTGGACCCGACAGTTCCTAAATATTAGTTATTTAGTTAGTTAGACGTCCCATTCAGCCCGGTTAAGTTACTAAGCGGATTAGTAAGAAAGGACACGCTAGCAATCGTTCCCTGCTTGGGCTTAGTACCAGTCCCAGAGGTACTCCCTCCCCTTAAAATTGGGTGAGAAAACGTTTACTATTACCTAAGGCTTACCCGGGTTACCCTGCTGCTACGCATGACGCCTGGTTAAGTCAATCCGTCTTACATTAAGGATTTCATCTTGCTTACACTTAGGAGTCTGTTACCACTCGCAGTGTTTGCAGCAGCCGCTACCCAGCTGCCTGCAGCTCCCATCCAATTCTTTGGGGAAGATCTGAATTCCGCCGGAGACCCCACGACAGCTACGCCAACCCAGTCGACTGCCGCCCGCGACCAGTTCTTTAGTAACTTGAACGGCGTCGGAACTGAGAACTTTGAAGGGTTTGCCACCGGTACTACCGTGCCGATCACCGTCAGCTTTCCCGGTGCCGGAACGGCTACGCTCTCTGGAGACGGCACCATAGTCAGCGGCAATGATAGCGGCGGTCGGTTCCCCATCTCTGGCACGCAATTCCTTGAGACCTCGGCAGGTGCTGGATTCAACCTGGCCTTCTCGAGCCCAATTGCCGCTTTTGGATTTTTCGGCACCGACATCGGAGACTTCGGTGGCCAGGCAGTCTTGACGTTGACCGACGTTAACGGTGTTACCTCTACCATCACGGTTCCAAATACCAGCGGCAATAACGGTTCTACAACCGGCTCTGCCCTGTACTTCGGCTTCTATGATAAGAGCGACACTTACACCAACATTCAATTCCAGGACACATCTACCCAAGACGTGTTTGGTTTTGATGATTTCAGCATTGGCAGCACCTCCCAAGTCGTTCCCGTTTCGCCCGCGCCGCCCCCTATCACCGCGGTCACCCCTGAGCCAGCCACTTACTCGCTTTTCGGTGCAGGCCTGCTGGCGGCTGTTGCTTTCAAGCGTTGGACCCGTCGTTCTCGCTAGCCTTCGAAACATTGAGTTCGGCCGAGAAAGCCCCGCGCCTCCCGCAGGGCTTTTCTCTGTTACGGATACTGTTCAGCGGTTATCGCTCTGCCATCGCAAAGTGATTCACCGGGCCGTTCCCCGCGCCAAGCTTCGGCGCAGTTTCAATCGCTAACTGAATGAAGTGCTTTCCCCGCTGCACTGATTCAACAACGGAGTGTCCCATGGCCAGATTCGCAGTAATGGCCGCCGCATAGGTGCAACCTGTTCCATGGGTATGCTTCGAATGGACCCGCCGGCCGGGCAGTCCAATCATCTCCCCTTCCCAAACCAGCACGTCCACCGGTTCCCCTGTCCTATGTCCGCCCTTGACCAGTACTGCGCGGCACCCGTTCTGGCATAACGTACGAGCTGCCGCTTCCATATCTTCGACAGTTTCAATAGCCATGCCGGTCAACCGCTCGGCTTCAGGAATGTTCGGCGTCACAACGGCAGCGTACGGCAGCAAGCAGCGAAGCAAAGCACGTTCGGCATCTTCCGACAGCAAGCGCGCCCCGTGCTTGCTGATCATTACGGGATCCACTACCAGAGGAAAACGAAATCTCTTGGCAAGCTGGCCTACCGCTTCAATGGCCTCGATATTTCCCAAGGCGCCGGTCTTGGCAGCGGCAGGAGGAATATCAGCCAGTATGGCCTCTATCTGCTCTCGTATAAGATCCGGCGGCATCACCTCGACGCGCGACACGCCACAAGTGTTCTGGACAGTTAGTAAAGTGATGGCAGCTTGGCCATACACGCCAAACTGATGAAAAGTCTTCAGGTCCGCCTGTATACCGGCCCCGCCGCTCGGGTCTGAACCGGCAATGGTAAGGGCGACCGGACAACTCATTCCTCAAAGTACCGCAGAGGAGCAGGCGCTAAGGAAACGTCTGGCTCGCGTTTGTAGCACCGGCTGAGTTGTTCAGGACGACCGCAACGCTGGCGACCTTCGTGATATCCCCGACCACCGGAAAGGTCGCCTGCACAGAGAAGGCGCCACCTACGCTCTCACTTCCAAAGAAGTAAGTGTGAAACGGAGCGCTTGCATCAAGGGACACCGGCTTTGCTGTCATCGCCTTGCCATTCGCGTCCAGGAAGTTGAACTGAAGCTGCCCGGCACTGTAGGTATTGTCATAACCGGTCAGCGTAACAACCAGGTTCGGATCTTGCCGCACGGCCGTGCTGTTGGTGATCTGTATCGTTCCTGGAGCAATCGTGAACGACTGTTGGTAGGGCGCCTTATTGGGCAGCTCCAGCGTGAACGAAAGAGTGCCGGCCGTGGTTCCGCTTTGAAAGGTGAAAGCCGCGTCGCCATTGTAAGTAGCCGTTTGACCACCGCTTGCAATGTTCACCTGCAATTGCCGTCCAGCCGTCGCCAGGAATTGAATGGCGGGGTCATCGGTAATCCCAGGAATCGCTGGAGTGAAAGCCATGGTAAGGGTTCCGATTGCGGCGATAGGCGACGGTGCGGCCAGCTTCACACTCAGGTGAACCTGCTTCCCGCTTACCAGCGGCTGTACGTCCAACGAAAGGGAGGCATCCGGTACCGGTGAGGTAACGGCCTGCGCGGTGACATTGAATTGTCGTGCTCCAATCGAGAGCGTTCCGGAGAAAGTGCCGGTCTGCGTCGGCGTGAAGACAAGGTTGAATCCAATACTGCTCCCGGGCGCAATACTGGCCGGCAATGGCGGAGCGCCTGTGATCGCATAGCCGCTTCCCGTTACCGCGATGGTCGGTACCGTCACAGGGGAGATTGTTGTTGCCGGGTTACTCACGGTGAAGCGCAGCGTATTGGAGCCGGTTGTCGTACCGTTCACAATCTGCCCAAAGCTTAGGGGCGCTCCAGGCTGCGCGATCAATCGCACGCCCGTTGAATCCGTATAGGTAATGGCAAGTGAACTGGCGTCTCCCAGCACACTGGCGATCCCGGTACCTTGAATGGCGAAAGTGCTGGAGCCAACAAGGAGGTTCGTGAGAAAAGTTTGCGTGCTGCCGGGCGCGAACGTCACCGTAAAGGTCACTGAACTATTGGCCGCAAGCGTACCCGGCAACTGGCTCAGCGTGAATGGTGTATTCGGGTTGTTCGTTGCCGTCGTAACAGACACCAGGCTTTGCGGGTTGACAGAGCTGCTGCCTGAATTGGTGAGAGTGAATGGAATGGAAACCGTTGCCGTAGTTAACACATTGCCGAAGCTGATGGCCGCGGTGCTGCTTGGCTGTAAAGTTGAACCGTTGCACTGCGCGGCGGCACTGCTTTGGCAGGAAAGGGTGAGTTGAGCTCCCGTCCCGTTCCCACTGAGTGTGGCTACGCTGAGGGGCAAACCGGCATCGCTCGCCTGCAGATAACCAGTAGCGGCGCCGACGGCCGTCGGCGTGAAGTTGACGAGGAAATCTTTCGAAGCGCCAGGCGCCAGAATCGTGCCAAGATCATAACCAGTCACATTGAAATTGGCAGTCACCGCTGTTGATCCTGCATCGGAACCGACATAGAAGAAAGTGAGCGCCTCTGCTGCTGTGCCGTTGTTGACCACGCGAATCATGGTAGCCGCAGCGCTGCCAACTGGGGTGTCAGGAAAAGCGTAGTTCGCAGGCAGTGGCGTTAATTGGCTCGGCGGCAGTGCACCGTTTGAAGTATCCAGGTAGAAGCTCAGATTCTGCGCCCCGAGTCCCGCGGCCATAGCCAAGGCAAGTAGAATCAGCTTCATTGTGCGGCTCCCGAGGGCGGTGAAGGCAATTCGTACAGCCCCGGCCCATCCCCTGATTTCTCTCCGCTGGTATGCAGCAGCCAGTCACGTCCCGAACTGGGCGAATGCAGATGAATGGCGTTGCTCGAAAGTCTCTCGAACGTCAGATCTTGTGCGTGGATCGCTAGCGACCGAACCGCGCCCGTACCCATCGAAGTAATAATCAGCTTGCTCGATTGCAAAAATATGAGCGTGTCTGCCTGCCGGTAAACTGGCCCGGTTGTCTCGGCCACATTGCTGAGAGACAACACGGCTCCGGTGCTCAGCGAGATCTTCGCTTCCTCAACCGAACTTCCCGGGCTGTTCAGCACGAGCAGCGATGCAACGTCGGAACTGATCTTTTCAAGGCCGACCACAGTCCCCGTCCAAGCGCTGCCTGGTACTGCGACCGATTGCAAAGTCGTTCCGTTCGAGTACACCAGCAGACGATGAACCGGCAACCAGGCGATTGCGCTGTCCAGATCCTTTCCGATTGCTACCTGTGGTTTGTCTCCCTCAGCATTGAACGACGAGACGGTTTGTAAGCTCGAATCAACCAGCATCAACACGCCCTGTCGAACCAGCAACCCACCCGCTTGGGAGAAGCTGAGCCCGTCGGCTGCATCCAGGAGTTTCGGACCAACCACATAGTTCCCACTCACTCCGTACAGCGGATAAATGCCGCCATCGGCATACCGCACCAGACCGAGTCGAGGAGCCGTAACCTGGCTCGAAGCGGGTCGCCCCACGCTCAAGCACAGGGAGACAAACAAAACGAGGAAGCGGCAGATCTTGATAGCGCGCTTCAACTGCGAACTGTTCTGCGGGTTAGGGATGGCCGACGGTGACCGTGGGTGCACCAATACTTATCGACGAAGAGGACGCTGTGCTAGAGCCTGCTTTGCTCATACTCGAGGCAGCAAAGGCCGCACCAGCAGCGGCAATCACCACCACGCCCAGAATGATCCACTTCTTCTTGCTGCCGTGGTAAGCCGGGCCGAAGCCGTCGTTTGTAACCGAAACCGACGAGTTGGTGCCGCTCAGCATGGCGGCTGATTTGCCGCTGTTGATTACCGACACTCCGGGCGCCACCGACGCCGGCCGGATCGCTGAACGAACAGCCGGCGCTGCTTCAACCGAAGCCGGAATGCTCTGAAGTGACGTGCTCTGAAGTGAAGTGCTCTGAAGTGGAGTGCTTTGGAGCTCAACTGGTTCTTGCGCTACGGCCGTGGTCGGAGACAACGGGTTCGCTTGAGACGGAGCGGCGTGAATGCGGGGCGCAGGCACACCGGCCGTAGCCGTACCTGATACCAGCAACTGCTCAATCAGCAGGCCTGCATGGGCGCTGCCCTTTGTTGCCGTCAAGCGCACAGGCATGGAGCCCGGGGCGCTACTCCAGCGAATACCGGTGAAATGCGCCTGGCCTGCAGCATCGGTATAAGCAACCGCGGCATGGGAACCGTCCGGAAATAAACCCGTGGGTCCACTATCTGGTAACCGGATGGCAACAGCCGCCTCTGCGGTCGGCACTCCATAGGCATCGGTAACCAGAACCAGGTAGCCTTTCCCGCTTTGCGAGTTGACAGGAACTTGCTCGCCGTCACTGTCAGCTACCTTGAGTTGCAGAACAGCAGCCGATTGGATCGGTGTAGCCGGATCCGACTGTGCCCAGACCGGCATAGCAACCAGCAGCGGCATCAGAACCAGAGAGATATGGGCGTTGAACGAAAATTGCATGCGGCACTCAAGCTGGGCCGCAGCGAAAGATCAGGCCACTTGGATCAGAACCACCGTCACGTTATCCGGCCCGCCTTCTTCCTTTGCGGCTTCCACTAAGTAGTGGCACTTCTCAGGCAGATTTTTCTCAGAATCAAGCGTCTCGGCCAAAACTTTTTCTTCAACTACGCCGTGCAGCCCGTCTGAGCAAAGCAAAATCTGGTCGCCCGGGTTCACTTGCAGCCGGTAGGTCCGCATCTGCAGATCGTCGGTTGTCCCTACAGCCATGGTTAGAACATGGCGCATCGGGTGCCGCTTCAGGGCCTCACTGCCGAGTCCCAGACGGGAGCCCACCTCTGCGACCCACGTCTGATCTTCGGTAATCTGCCGCAGGCTATGGCTGGAGCAAAAATAGGCGCGGCTGTCCCCGACAGTGCCAATCTCAATCTGCCCGTCCGGCAACGCCCGCGCAACAAGCAACGTAGTGCCCATGCCTTCCAGCTTTGGGTTGCCTCCCGCGGCCTTCCGCAACCCCGAGTTGGCCTGGAGAAAAGCCTCGCTCAAGCTATGCGGCAAACCGTTGCTGGAGGGAGTTGAAAGAGATTGGTAGATCAGTTCTGCGCTCAGACGGCTCGCGTATTCGCCTGCGTTCGCGCCGCCCATTCCATCCGCCAGGATGAATAGCCCACGGCCTGTATCGCTGATGAAGTAGTCCTCATTGTTTGCCCGAACACAGCCGGGATCGGATAATCCGAAAGCCTCAATCATGGGCCGATTGAATTATAAACTGCTGACGGAAATCGGCGTAATGCCTTAAACTGCGTTGACGCCAACCCTGAGATTTGTAACACCTAACAAGCACTTTGAGTTCAATGTGAGAATTCGAAACTTGAGCATCTACACACTCAGCTTTATGGTGCGCTGATGTTTGAGAGTAGAAGAACCGACTGCTCACAGGGAACGACAAGTCATTACGTATCCCTAGACCCGTGTTAAGTGACGCCGAAATGTGGCAGTTCAGAAACAATTCACACTTGCCCACTCTTTACTTGCTCTTCGTCTCTGCCAGTAACGGAAGTGCGGATCACATCTGGACAAATTCGGCCTTGGTTACTTAAATGAGAAAGGCCAGTGCCCGCTACTCAAAACGGAACCAACTAGACTTGTTTGAATCGGCGCGATACGATGCGGTTACAAGCAAGCGTCACATGGCCATCATTCCAATGCCCGACTTTATACTTGACACTGTCGAGAAGCCTACAAATAGACACTCTCGTTCCCAGGAGAAGCCAAGACTGCTTGACCTATTTTGCTGTGCCGGCGGTGCTGGTATTGGATACAGCAGGGCCGGTTTTGAGGTTGTCGGTGTAGATCTCAAACCGCAACCCCGGTATCCGCTACTTTCATTCAAGCTGATGCGTTGACCCTTGACCCGAAGCTTATCTCCTTGTTCGATGCTGTCCACGCTTCACCTCCATGTCAATCGTATTCAGATCTAGCTAAACGAAACCGCAATGCTGATGCGTGGCCGCGGCTTCTTGATCCTGTTCGGGACATGCTCATCCGTTCTGGACTCCCGTATATTATTGAGAACGTGGAGGGGGCACCTTTGCATAATCCCATCGTCCTCTGCGGCACGATGTTTAAGGGATTGCGTGTGATTCGGCATCGTCTTTTCGAGACGAACTTTCCGGTTGTTGCTCCTCCTCACGGTAAACACCCGGTATGTCACACTTTTGACAAGCGAAAGTCCCAATACGGAAAAACAAACGATATGCGTGACTTCGTTTCTGTAAATGGGGGCGGCAATTGTTCCGTGGCTGCGGCGAGAGATGCAATGGGTATCGACTGGATGACTAAAAATGAGCTGAACGAAGCGATTCCGCCTATTTACACCCAGACTATAGGGGAACAGTTGCTGTCCTACTTGCGTACGGGCGAACGCACACTGGAGCATATACGCAAACGTGCCTAAGACCGGCTCAAAAGACTTGATTCGCCGGTTCTTTCTTGCAAATATAGGCAGGGTAGTTTCTTCACGCGAGTTGCGAGATGCAGTTGGTCCTGGTGTCAGCGAGTGGGCACGGCGCGTTCGCGAACTACGAGAGGATGAGGACTGGCTGATTCTATCGCATAATGATGACGCTTCTCTAAAACCGGGTCAGTACTTACTGAAGGAGCCGCCGCCTGAAAAGTCAGCCGTGAAATTTGCTCGCGGGATCTCTGCAAAGCTTCGGGCGGAAGTCCTTGACCGCAATGGCTTCACTTGTCAGATGTGCGGTCTTACGCCAGGCGATATTGACCCAGCCACGGGGCGAAAAGTTCGACTCCATCTCGGTCACATAAAAGACAAGAACTTGGGTGGTAAAGACGAGCTATCCAACCTGCGAGCGCTTTGCTCAACGTGCAACCAGGGCGCAAAAAAATATTACGTCCGAGAAACCCACTGGAGTCTGGCTCCTCTCACAAATCAGGCGAGCTGGTCAGGATGAGCAAATTGCCGTATTGAATTGGCTACGAAAAAAGTTTGAAAAGTAGCACTTGTTCAGCATCGATAACGTTTGGCATCATTGCAAGGTCATGGATCACTTGACGCCGGGCGAAAGAAGCGAGAATATGCGCCGTGTCCGAAGCTCAAATACGCAACTGGAGCTTCGTGTGCGGAAGCTCCTTCATGCTTTGGGATATCGGTTTCGTGTTCATGCGGCGTTGCCTGGAACGCCCGACATTGCCTTTACTGGACGTCGTAAGGTTATCTTTTGCCACGGGTGCTTCTGGCACTCGCATGAAGGCTGTAAACGAGCCTCAGTGCCGCAATCCCACGCCGAGCAATGGACTCCTAAGTTGGCACGAAACAAACGGCGCGATCAAACATCAGCAGACGCTTTAGGTCAACAAGGATGGCGGATACTCACCATCTGGGAATGCGAAGTCAAAGATGTCTCACTACTGTCAATCCGGCTCCAGGCGTTTCTGGGTCCAACTCGCTGTGATCTGGCCTGAGTACCTTTTGAATCATTCGGCTCAAAGCCAATGAGCCAGATCCGAAGTTGCTCAATGCACCTTAAAACACAACCGGTTGGAGCGAGCTGACTCAAGATGCTGTGGCAAACTCGAAAGAATAATGCTCGGCCTGAACGTATCCACCCGATCACTCCTTTTACTCTGCATCTTCACTTGCGCCCTGAGCGCACAACAGCTGCATGTCTCCTCCGATCGCCTGCGCGCTCACGTTAAGTATTTGGCAAGCGATGAGCTCGAAGGCCGCGGCGTCGGCACCAACGGCGAGAAACTTGCCACCAACTACATCGCCTCACAGTTGCAGGCCGAAGGTGTCAAACCGGCCGGGGACAACGGGACTTACTTTCAGCGTGTGCCCATGGTGGGTGTCACAACCCAACCGGGCGCAAGTCTAGTTGTACAAGGCAAGAATCCGCCTGTCACTTTGAGCTTTGTCAAAGATTTCATCGGCACGGCTAATTCGCAGAAGCCAGAGAACCAGTTCGATGCTGAAGCGATCTTCGTCGGCCACGGCATCACCGCGCCTGAGTTTGGATGGGACGACTACCGCGATGTCGATGTTAAAGGCAAGGTCGTGGTGCTGTTCACCAACGAGCCACCTTCGGATGACCCCAAAGTTTTCGGCGGCCCATCGCTCACCTACTACGGTCGTTGGATCTACAAGTTCGAAGAAGCGACGCGACACGGTGCAGCCGCCGCGCTGATCATCCACACGACGCCCACCGCCGGTTACGGTATCGGAGTCATTCGCGGCTCGGCCACACAGGAACATCCGCAACTGCGTTTGAAAGAGGGCGGTTATGGATTGAAGCTCGCCGCCTGGCTCACCGAAGATGCCGGCGCGAAGCTAACCGCGAGTACCGGCAAGTCTCTGGATCAACTGCTGGCAATGGCCAACACCAAGGGCTTTCAACCGATTCCGCTAGGTGTGCGAGTGAAAGGCAATATTCCGGTTAAGCTGCGCGATGTGGAGAGCCGCAACGTGATTGGGCGTGTTGACGGCGCGGATCGAAGCCTGGCCTCGCAGGTTGTGATCTATAGCGCGCACTGGGACCATCTGGGCCGGGGAGTTCCGGTGAAAGGCGATGCAATCTATAACGGTGCCGTTGATAACGCGACCGGCTGCGCAGAGGTGCTGGAATTGGGACGGCTCTGGGCAGCCTTGCCGCAAAAGCCTAAACGGAGCGCACTATTTCTGTTCGTCACAGCAGAAGAATCGGGCCTACTTGGTTCGCAATATTATGGCGAACACCCCGAAGTTCCGGCCGGGCAAACCGCCGCGAACATCAACTACGATGCGCTGCCGCCCTTCGGCAAAGTGCGCGATGTAGAAGTGACGGGAGCCGAACGAACCACCCTGTGGCCGCTGATTCAGCAGGATGCCACGCGTCTGGGCTTGGAGATTAAGCCCGATGCGCAACCCGGGCAGGGGCACTACTACCGCTCCGACCATTTCTCACTTGCCCGCGTAGGTGTACCCGCATTTTCTATCTCGCCAGGCATTGACTACCTGGCCAAACCGGCTGGTTTTGGTGCTCAAGTGTTCGAAGATTACAACAGCCATCGCTACCATCAGCCGTCCGATGAGTACAACGACAACTGGGACTTCGCAGGCATGGAGCAGATGGCCGACTTCGGGCTAATTCTGGGGCTCGACTTTGCCAATACCCCGAAAATGCCCACTTGGAATGCGGGAGATGAGTTTCTGAAGATCCGGCAAGCAAGTGGCGTGCAGTAGGTCTGGCTTTACAACATGGATGAGGTGAACCGCGGAGTTAAACCAAGTACTGCACTGGCATTGCTGCCGTTTTTGATCATACTGATCTGGTTTGGCCTGTTCTACCGAGGCAACCTTTACGTCTCGCCTTGGTCTTGCACCACCCTACATTTTCCGGAGCGCCTTATGATCTCTAGTAAGACGTTTGGTCTAGCTGCGGCTGGCGCTAGGGATCCCTTGGTGTTTCGGCGGAGCGCCGCAGAGCCAGCCCAGATCCTTGTTACGGCTCAGCTTGCTAGGGACCTTGATTCTGATAGCGTTACGTATGCAGCGCAAAAGTTTAAATTCGACCTCTACCGAGGTGGGCGACTACATTCGATCTCTGAAGCAGAATGGCAGGCTGGGATAGAACTTAAGCCGGTAGACCTGGAATCCTTACCCACGGATCTCTATGCGCAGGATGAGCGGGGACTTGTGACTGGATTCGACCAGTCCGGCACTCGAGGTACTGGAGAGTACCCAACCCTTTCTCTCGACAGAAAGCAAGTAGCTGTACCGAGCTACTTTGGCCTTTACACTACTAGGATTTTATTTCAACTTCCTGATCACGAGTTCTGGTATTGGGATGTTTTTGAGGTCAGCACTCACAAGAAGCTGTCGACTATAAGAGGCTTAGCTATGAGCGTTCTGGCACCCTTTGCGCCAGGATCAGCGACATGGCTACCGGATAATCGCTTGGTAGTAAGTCCCGGTGAGCAACGGGATCAGGCGTTTATCTTTTGCAACTGTTCTAACAAAACTAGTAGTGTGGAGTAGTAGTTATGGATGTGCGCACTCGATGCATCCTGAAATTTCAAGATAAAGCAACAATGTTTCTGTAAATTAGGTTAGTCTTGATCTGGCGAGTACAA
>CAXTYH010000016.1:14446-112108 GCA_964248405.1 uncultured Bryobacteraceae bacterium | reverse complement strand
GACACCGCCCTTTCACGGCGATAACAGGGGTTCGAATCCCCTTGGGGACGCCAACAACGTGACTTGATTTATTGGCTATAGCGAAGGCAGCGACAAGATTCTTTGCTCACGCTGTAGCAGGATTAGCTCGCGAATTTCCTCCATGGTTTCAATGTGCCGTTTGTTCATCTCGACCATCGTGTCGTGAAAAAGTCGCCGGTCCTCGACATAGGCGTCCAGGAGCGACTGAATTGCGTCATTGATACGATCAAGGCGTCGGTCGAAGTTATAGACATAGCCGTCGCCGTTCGGTGTGTCTGGTGTTCCAGCCATAGAGCCTCTACATGTTCTACGCTTCGACGCGGTAAGCCTCGCGCAGACTAGCTCCCATCCTAGCGCGAAGGGCATAGCCAATACCGGACCCCTAAAGGCTGCCCGACTCACAGGCCGGTGGCGCAGCCACTTGAGCCGGCAATGTGTGTTTCTGAATAAAGCGAAGAGCCGCCTCCCGGTTCTCAAAGACTCCGCAAATCCCAGCCCTACGAGTACGCGCAAGAAGGAAAACTTCGTCGGCTAAACACTCGACTGCTTCCAGCACCCCAGATTTTAGAAGAACAACAATCCGTAACAACAGTAGTACACGTTTGTACCTGTATTATTACGCAAGTCGCGGGAGCAAGGGTAGCCCGCTCACACCCGGGCAACTAGCGCAAGTAGGCATCTGTCTTGTCCAACCAGTCCTGCCGGGGCGGTACGAAGAAGTCGATATTGACTGTATCCTCCAAAGCGACCGCCATGTGCGGTACGTTCGGCGGCGTACACAGCAGTTCGCCTGCCCGTACCGTGATCTCTTTGCCATCGATAGTGAACAGGAGCGCGCCGGATTCAATCAGGCTGACCTGCTCGTTACTGTGGCTGTGCATAGGCACAACGCAGTCTTTCTTCAAGTAGATTCGCGCCACCATTGTCTGTGTGCCCACAATGAACTGGCGGTCCAGTTTTGGACTCAGGGTCTCAACAGGAATATCGCTCCAGCGGACATGCTGCGGCTTCGCCCCGTTACTGTTTTCGTCTGCCATCACAAACCTTTATACATCCCGCCATCCACCAGCACAGTTTGGCCGGTAATGAACGCCGCTCGTTCGGAGGCGAGCCAGACCACCGCATCGGCGACCTCTTCCGGTTTTCCCAAGCGACCGACCGGTATGTCGCGAATCCACTCTTCTTCTATCTGCTCAGCTGTGCGGCCACTGCCCTTTGCCCCATGCGCTTTGAGCTCCAGCAGCCGGTTCGTCGCTGTATAGCCAGGGCCAACGTTGTTAGCGGTAACGCCATCCTTGCTGAACTCATTCGAGAGGCTGCGGATAAGACCCAGCACTCCGGCCCGGACTGTGTTGGAGAGCACCAGTTGTGGCTGGGGCTGCCGAACGGTGATGGAGCTAATAACGACGATGCGGCCCCAACGCCGGCGCTGCATGTGAGGAATGGCGTAGCGGGCAAGATTCACCGCGCTTTGAAGGTTTAAAGCGAAGGCGGAGTCCCAATCCTGGTCGGTAGTTTCCAGGAAGGGGCGAGGGGGCGGGCCTCCCGCATTGGCAACACAGATATCGAGACGATCGAACGCCCGCGCAGTGCTCTCGACGAAGCTCTGCAATTGATCTGACTGCTGAACGCTGAAAGCTGCCGTTTGAACCTGAACGGCAAACCGGGTACGAATCTCGGCCGCGAGTTGCTCCAACTTTTCGACGCCCCGAGCGCAAAGGGCCAGGTGCGCTCCCTCCGCTGCAAAGGCGAGAGCGGTCGCTCTTCCTATGCCTTCACTGGCCCCGCAAATGAGCGCGACACGACCGGCAAGTCCTGTTTCCAAGAGACAATCTTAACGGGGCCGCTGCTGTTGCCGCACTTGTTTCAGCAGCTGCCGTACCTCATTGGCCAGAGTCACCGCCCGTTCGTCACGCAAATTAGGGCAGCTCAGGTCAGGCGAACGGTCGTTACCTATCTGCACGTAGATTGATGTTCCGAAGGACACACTTTTCATGCAGTGCGTGACCGGTAACGAGGAGAGCGGAGCGGCCGCCCGAGCTGCATTCAACAAGCGAGTGCCTTGGCTCAATTCCAGGTCTATGGGTCTCGGCCCACCCGCACTATTTGTCCTGTAGAACGCCCGCTTAGCGGACTCGACCTTGATGGTGATTTGTGGCCGATTAGTCGAGCGTGTCTCGGTGATGGTCATCTGGTTTTTTGAACGTGCCGGCGCGCTCAGCTGCAACAGAAGTAAAAGGAGGCACCGCACCGACAGGGCACTCATGGGTGCGGTCGCCGCGTTATCTCGTTCCTGCGCATGGGCATGCTGTCAATTAAGCCGAAGAGCTCAGAGGCCTCTACAGGCTTTGTCGCTCGCAGCTTCCGACCGCCGTCCTTGCCGATAAGTACAACTGCAAATGGCTTGTCGACGCCGAACTTTGACCGCAGTAAAGCTGTGTTCTGCGGGAGTGAGCCGATGATCTGATACACCTTGACGTCGCGTTCGGCAAGCCCCGGGGCCGCTTGCTCCAGCATTGCCTTCTGCCGGTGCAGCTCCAGGCTACCCGGGTCATCTGCAAACAATAGAAGTATGCGGCTGTGCCACTGCAACTGCCCCAGATCCGGCGTTTGGCTGAGCACAACGGTAGCAGCGAACAGCAGTGAAGTGAGTAGCATAAATGCGAAGAGGCAACCGTTGCCGATTGCCTCTCGTCGCGTCGATCAGGGTTGACCCTGTAGCTATAACTAAGTGGTCCCCTACAAGTCGGGGCACTCTCAGCTTACCAAAGGTGGCTAAAGAATCTTCTCTGCAATCGACTTTGCCTGGACAAATTGCAGCAGGTAATCCGGACCACCGGCTTTTGAGTCAGTGCCTGACATGTTGAAGCCGCCGAACGGGTGCGCGCCCACCATAGCGCCTGTGCACTTACGGTTGACATATAAATTACCGACAAAGAACTGGCGCTTAGCCTGTTCGATTTTTTCGCGATTCTCTGTATAGACCGCGCCCGTCAAACCGTACTCGGAATCGTTGGCCAGCTCCAGCGCATGCTCAAAGTTCTTGGCCTTTGCGACGGCCAGCACCGGCCCGAAGATTTCTTCCTGGAAGATGCGTGCCTTCGAATCGATATCTGCAATCACGGTTGGCCGGATGAAATAGCCGTCGCCTTCGCCCGCTACGCCGCCCGCAATGAGTCGACCTTCCGACTTACCCATTTCGATGTACTTCAGGATCGAAGTTTTGGCACGTTCGTTGATCACCGGACCCATGTAGTTTGCGAAATCGTCGGAAGGCCCCAGCGTTAGCCCCTCGACTTTGGTCTTCAATTGATTGAGGAACTCGTCATAGACTGATTCGTCCACAATGGCTCGGGAACAGGCAGAGCATTTCTGCCCTTGGTACCCAAATGCCGAGGCCAAGACTCCGGATACTGCCTGCGGGAGGTCGGCCTCGCGATCAACAATGATTGCGTCCTTGCCGCCCATTTCCGCGACAACGCGTTTGATCCAAAGTTGGCCTTTGGGTGTTTTAGCTGCCAGCTCATTGACATGCAAGCCGACTTCACGCGAGCCGGTAAAGGAAACAAATCGCGTTTTCGGATGCGACACCAAGGTGTCACCGATGGTCGCGCCGCTGCCGACGAGCAATGAGAAACTCTGCGGTGGGAATCCTGCCTCCAGCAACACTTCGGCAAATTGGGCGGCAATGGTAGGCGTATCGCTGGAGGGCTTGATAATTACCGTGTTACCGACCACCAATGCAGCAGTTGTCATTCCAACCAAGATGGCCAGGGGGAAATTCCATGGTGGAATCACAACACCCACGCCCAGCGGAAGGTAAACCATTTGGTCGTGCTCGCCCGGCAGTTGCACGATCGGGTCAGGATTGGCCAGCTTCAGCGCGTGGCGGGCATAGTATTCACAGAAATCAATCGCTTCAGAAACATCGCCTTCTGCTTCGGCCCATGTCTTGCCTGATTCGTAGACCAGCCATGCATTGAACTCAAATTTGCGGCGACGAATAACGTCTGCCACGCGGAACAGCATGGCGGCTCGCTCGTCAGCCGGAACCTGTGCCCACGTCGGGAAGTACGCTGCGGCCTTTTCCACGGCTTCGCGCGCATCGGCCTCTGAGCCTTTCTGATGAACGCCGACGATCTCGGCGGGCTTCGATGGATTCAGTGATTCCAGCTTGGACGAAGTGCGACGGCGCTCGCCCGCAATCAGCAGATCGTATTCGCGCCCGAACTGCGCCCGGACTTGCGCCAACGCCGCCTGCATGGCCGCAGCATGCTGGGGCTGTTTGAAATCAGCGTACGGTTCGTTGATGAATTTTGGTATCGCCGGAGCTTCGGTGACGAGCATAGATCGCCTAATACTTATCCTCAATCTTCTTTTCTGCGATTTTGCGGCTTTTCTCAAAGACGACAGCAAGATCGTCTGCAAGCTCGCGCCCCTGCTCAAACAAGTCACGGCCTTTCGTGAAAAGGTCTTGACCGGATTCAAGGAGTGACTTGTGTCCGTCCTCACTGCTTTCGATTAGTTTCCTACGAGCGCGTGCCCCCGTGTCGGTCGCCAGTAGAACTGCTCCGACTCCCCCGAGCGCAACCCCTGCCAGCAACCACGCAATCATCCCTGCATTGTTTTCGCGTTTCATCAAAGTCTCCAACTTCATTCTAAGGGCCTAGGAGCGAACGTGTTGAGCAATAGTAGCCGCAATTCGATCGGCCGGCGCATCACTGCAGAAGGGCTAACAGCAAATTCGGATTGGAGAGAAGGGATGCCGAAGACGGGCATCCTCCTCAGACGGGCCGAGATTCAAGGTTGAATCTGGAGAAAGTTTAAGCGCTCGGATGTGTCTTTGGGCGTAGATGCCAAGCGTTCGAACACCGGGGTAGCCGGCGAGAAAGCGCCTGTCAGAAAGCTGTTTGGATTGGTGTCAGCCGTACCGCTCGAGAGAAGAAAATCGGCAACTTGTTTCTGCTCGGCAATCGCGATGGAAGTCTCGGCAGGATAACTGAAGATTGTGGGATTGCTCAGGATTCGATGGGGCAGGATAGGAAACTCCGGAACGGTTCCGGTGGTAATGCCCAGCAATTCCGGATGTCCATAAGCGACGGCGGCATCGGTCCGAAAGAACCAGGCGTTCTTCTTTTCGCCGGCAGCGCGAACCAGCGCCGCTTCAGTCGGGTTCGGTACCTCCAGATCGCCGTAGCCGTATTGAAAGAGCGTCGCTTTTGCCGGCACGCCTGGCAGCGGTTGCGTTTGGAAATGGGGCGCAAAGGCCAATGGGTCACCGATCATGCCCAGCCAGTCGGCTGCTTCGAAGGCAGCTTGCAGTTGAAGCGCTCCAGCAACGGTGATGTCCGCAGGCGCCTGATCCCGGAAGGGATAAGCATCATTGAACGCGTCTCTAAAATAAGCTTCGGGCGGAGCTTGGCCAGATGCCACATTCAGCAATGCCGGCGAGATGGAGGCCAGGTATTCCGTGCTGAGCGGCCGACCGGTGAGAGCAAGCCGGGCAATATCCACGGAGGTACCACCGCCGGCATTCAGAACAGCTACCTTCACAGCTGGTTCAACGGCCTGAAACAACGACCCATAGATGGAGCCGAACGATTGCCCCACATAGGAGATGCGTTGCCCATTCAAGCCCAGACCCAAGCCGGCGGTTTGCCGAATGGTATTCACCAGCGCGAACAGATCGATTGCCGTCTGACGCGCACAGTCGCGTATCGCGATCGCGCCGGGAACAATGCATCCGTCCTCTGGTCCGATGGGCTGACCGGCAGCCAGCTGAATTCCCCGCCCCGGAGTGGCCTCGGTAAAGATAGAGCCGGACTTGCTCTTGACCTGCACGGTTCCATTTGGACCAAAGCCATGGCCGGTGATCTCCATCGCAATGGTCGCAATGCCTTGTGAAGCAAGCGTTCCGGCAATGTACGTTGGTGCTCCGAACTGGTTATCGCTTAGGCCATGCCCGTAAATCGCCATCGGCCACCCACCGGCGGGAGGCGTCCCGGCGGGCAAAAAGACGTGATAGGACACAGGAAGGAAGCCAAGCGTCAAGCCCTTAAGCAGTCCAGGAATTGGAACGGGCTGCGTACCACTTGTTGTGATTGTTCCAGCTGCGGGACCACTGGTGTTCAGGTAATTCGGGCTGAGAAAGAGACCAAAAGCCACCTTGTCCACGCCGCTGAGGACGGAGAGCGGAAGGTCCTGGCTCGCAAATCCCGCATTGTCCGGTTTCCAGGTGACCGATTGCAGGTCCGAAAGTTTAAAGAGGTAGGGAAAGCCGGCGGGCAATGTCACCCGGTGAAAGGTATCCACAGCGGCCCGTACTTTCTCCAGCCAGCCAGTCGCATTGAGCGTGGTGAACAGAGAGCCCGAGACCAGTGCCGCCCCATTCAGCTGAGCCATAACCGCCGGCTTTGCAGCTTTGACGGCGAGGCAGTATGCATCCGCGCTTGCCAGGCACTTTCCGAACCCACCGTCGTCATTGACGCTGCTGCCATTGGTGTCCTTCAAGCCATCGGTTACCGCCAGAAAGTACTGGCTCCGCTGCTGCAGAACAGTGTCCGGCTTGCCATATGCGCACTTACTGCTTGCATCGTAGGTGATTTGGTTAAGAGGAACGGCTGCACCGGGCGTGCTGACCGGAACGATCTTGAGGCCGGCGCTGAGCGTCGCAAGGTTTACCGGTGCTGAGAAACAGACCATCACTCGCGGGTTTACGCTGAACCCGTCCAGCCGGTTCAGCAACTGAGTGTTGCTACAAACAGCGGAGTGACTCCCCGGATCGCAAAAGCCCTCGTCCTGCAATGCCAGATTCACTCGTAGACCGGTGGCTGTCGTGCTATCGGGAGCTGTCAGAACATTGCTGGGAAAGGGCCCACCCGAGACGGTATTGGGGTTGTAAGTAACAGTGGTCGGCGGAGCAGCGGCAAAGCTGAAAAAACTCGTTAGCAGCCCCGTTAATAAAGATCTATGAATACTTCTAAAGGGTTGTATTTGCGTCACTTATTCTTCTCACAAGGGGGTTCGAATTAGGTAATACCAAGTAGCCCTCTGAGAGTATAGGAGAATACAAAACTCGGCGTATTAAGGATTTATCCGAGAAGTACAAAACTAAGGAAGGCTATCGGTTGACGGCCGCCAGGGCTTTCTCGGGATAGCGTTCGCCCGTAGCTGCGCCTGCCGGTAGAGCCTCGCCAATGCGTTGGAGGTCCCCTTCACTCAGGTGGACGTCGAGAGCGCCTACGTTTTCCCTCAGATACTCGGTTCGTTTCGTTCCAGGGATCGGGACGATCTCCTTGCCTTGCGCAAGTACCCAAGCCAAGGCAAGCTGCGAGGCGGTACAGCCCTTCTCCTGGGCAATCTCCTTGATTTTCTCTACCGATTGAAGGTTCTTCCTGAAGTTTTCGCCCTGAAAGCGAGGACTGTTCCGTCGCCAGTCATCCGGAGCCAGGTCGTCTAGCGTCTTAAATCGGCCAGTCAAGAAACCACGCCCGAGCGGAGAATACGGAACGAAGCC
This sequence comes from uncultured Bryobacteraceae bacterium, assembly GCA_964248405.1. Classification (GTDB taxonomy): domain Bacteria; phylum Acidobacteriota; class Terriglobia; order Bryobacterales; family Bryobacteraceae; genus Bog-105. The sequence continues at coordinate 104,571 of CAXTYH010000016.1, read as the reverse complement.
AATGCCGAGTTCGCGGGTCGCACTGAAAATGTCAGTTTCGGGATCGCGGCTCCAGAGCGAGTACTCAGTCTGCAAGGCAGAGATCGGATGGACGGCTTGCGCGCGCCGGATGGTGGCTGGGCCCGCTTCAGATAAACCTAAGTACTGGACCTTGCCCTGCTCCACCAGTCTTGCCATCGCTCCCACGGTTTCTTCAATGGGTGTATTGATATCCACCCGGTGCTGGTAATAGAGGTCAATCGAATCGGTGCCGAGCCGGCTCAGGCTCGCTTCACAAGCCGATTGGACGTACTCCGGTCGCCCGTTAATTCCGAGCATCTCGCCACGCGGTCCGCGAACATTGCCGAACTTGGTTGCGACGATCACGTCCTTGCGTTTACCCTGCAAGGCGCGGCCCAGCAACTCCTCATTGCGCCCGACTCCATACATATCGGCCGTATCGAAGAACGTAATGCCGCTATCGATTGCGCGGTGAATGACCGCAGTCGACTCGGCATCATCGCCGCTACCGTAAAAATCGGACATTCCCATGCAGCCCAGCCCCATCTCTGACACGGCTAAACCACTGCCACCCAACGCCCGTTTATTCATACCGGGTTTGATCGAGATTTGGGGTAGTCCGGTTCCAGACTTTCTGAGGAAGGCAAAGTGAAGAAGAAGGTGGCGCCCTGATCGGGAGAACCTTCGGCCCAGATTCGGCCACCATAAATAGTCACAATCCGGGCGCAGATAGCCAGGCCGATGCCAGAGCCTGCGTACTCGTGCCGGTTGTGCAGCCGCTTGAACACCCCGAAGATCTGCTCCTTGTGAACCTCATCGAATCCAATGCCGTTGTCGGCAACGCTAATCTGCCAGAGGCCAAACCCTCGCTCCGCTTTGATTTTGACGATCGGCACGGCGTCGCGCTTCCGATACTTAATTGCGTTACCGATTAAGTTTTGGAGCAACTGCAGGAGGTGAGTTTCGTGAATCAGCAGAGCAGGCAGGTGATCGGCTTCGATCTGGGCACCGGACTCTTCGAGGGTCGCGGCCAAGTTGGCGAGCACGCGTTCTAAAACCTGATGGGCATCGACAGGTGTGAGATTTTCCGCGACCCCCTCCGTACTAACCCGCGTTAAAGCCAGCAGATCTGTCACCAGCCCGTGCATGCGTTGAGCTCCGTCGATGCTGGTGTCAACAAGCTTCGCCGCCGGTTCACATAGAGTTCCGCGGTAGTCGAGTTTCAACAGCCCCAGCGACAGCGAAATGTTACGAAGCGGCTCCTGTAAGTCGTGAGCAGCCGCGTAAGCAAACTGTTGCAGGTCAATGTTGGCCTGACGCAAGGCGTCCTCCCCTTGCTGCCGCTTGGTATTGTCTTGCACAATCCCAATAAAGCGCACAGCTTTCCGGGTGCTGCCAATGTTGCTGAAGAAAACACGGCCTTCCACATGGATGGTACGCATGAGGCGGTCGACTATCCCAATCACACGGTAATCGACTTCATATCTCCCGTTACCCTTGGGATCTAGCGCCTTCCCGATTAGCTCTTCCACGCGCTCCAGATCGTCCGGATGAACACAGCGTCGGAAGCTCTCGTAATCGATGAGTCCATCTGGTAAGAGCCCAAAGGCGACGCGGGATGCGCTGTCCCAATTGATCTCACCGGTGAGCATATCCCAATCCCAGACGCCCATCTGCGCTGACCGGAGAGCCATGCGCAGGCGTTCCTCTTCCAACCGCAAAGCCTCTTCAGCCTGCTTCTGTGCGTGAATATCGGTGGCGGTGTAGATCCAATATTGCAATTCGCCGGTTGCGTCATAGATGGCTCTGGCTCGCTTGGAGAACCACCGATATTCGCCGTCATGCCGCAACAAGCGCGCCGGCAGCGGGTCCAGCAATCCACCATCATTAACCGTTTGCCAGCGCCCGAAAAAATTGTCGAGATCTTCGGGATGCACCACTTGCGTCCACTCAGCTTCCGGCATCCCGGTTTCACGCGCGAAGTACTCGCGCCAGCGTCGATTCACGTAGGCTGTTTCGCCGTTCGGGAGAAGCTGCCAAACAAGATTGGGCAAGCTGTCGGTTAACTCGCGAAAGAGTTCTTCCCGCCGATCAACCGCATTCGCGCCATCCCTTCGCGAATCGCCCAAGCCGCCTCCATCCGAGCAGTTCGCAACCGCAAGCATGTGCCGGCGAAGCTCTGCAAGTTGCTCATCATTGAGCGTACTCAAATTCTCCGTGATTGTTTGCTGAAGCGATTGGCGTTGGGACACGGTCAGCTAGAACCCTCTCGGGATTTCTTCAAATCACCAGTCTTTGTATTTTATGCGTTTGTGTCGCTGTTTGAAAGGGATTTCGCGTTTAACAGCGTGTACTTATCCCGGAAATCAGCCACATCTGGATGCTGGCTGCCGAGCATCCAGACTAATGCTCCGGCGCCGCCGTTGTCCCGCAGCTCTCCAGTCCAACGTCGGTAGAGCGCTTCGCGACCCGGGTGCGTGGCGCCAAACTCTTCCATCAGCACTGGCTTGCCCGAGAGTTGGCTTGTGGCGAGATGATCGGCGATCCAACCCCCGACAGCCCTGCCGTTCGGGTTCAGACCCCAGTGCTCCGGATAGAGATGAAAGGTTCCAAAGTCGATGGAGGGCAGCTTGATGAAGGCTGCGGCGTCCACGCCATAGCGCCCGTCATACAGGTGAGATCCCAGGTGAGATCGACCGCGCTTGCAAAAGAAGCCTTCGTCTCCTACCGCAAGCAAATGATGGTTATCCAAGGTCTTGAGAAACACGCTCATCTCGTGTACCCACTCGAGCAGGATAGAGCTTCCGCCCGAGCCGGGGCAGCGCGGCTCGTTGGCTAACTCCCAGCCGAGAATGGCCGGCTCTTCGGCGTAGAGACGGCCGGTTCGAGTATTTCGGCGTGTGAGTAAGTGCTCGGCCCAGCGTTGATAAGCTGTTCGCGCTGCTTGGGAAACAAAGAAAGTGGCTGGATCTTCCGGAAGATTCAAAGCTTTTTGGTAAAAGGCAATGCCGCCGAAATCAGGCCAGTTGTTCAGCAAGGGCAGCAGCAGGTAAACCCGATTACGCTCTGCTGTCTCGATGAGTGAGTCCAGGCGCTCGAGTCCACTCGGCCCATCGTTGAATTCAATCTTGCCATCAGCGAAAAACTGGTAGGCCGGCTCGTCTTCTATTCTGCTGAACACATCGCAGAAGGCCCAAGCCCGAACGGTATTCATGCCTGCTGCTGCCACCTGCTGAATGATCTCTGCCTGTACCTGCTCCGAACAGAAAGCGAGAAAGTAACAGTTCACCCCGAAGGCAAAGAAATCTGTTCCGGCGAGCTGGAAGCTTGTGCCCCGAGTGCTGATGAAATCAGGCATGTGGGTGAAACTGAAGAATGGACATTCGACCTTACGCCCAAGGTGATCGTGAGAACTGCCTGCTCCTGTTCGATTCCAACACACCGCAGTATTTCGTCGAGAGCGAACGCGATAGCTTTGAGCAATTTCTGATGCATCTCGACTGCCCATACTTCGTCCTGGAGCAGGAAGGAGCCATCGTCGGCTGCGGCGGTTTTGTGGTCATCGCGGACCAGCAGGTAGCGAGGTTACGTTGGGGTATGGTGCAGATTAACTGTCACAAGCACGGCCTGGGACGACTGCTGCTTCTATTCCGATTGCGCGAAATCGGAAAACTTGGACACATTCAATTTGTCAGCCTCCGAACGTCGCAATATTCGGCACCGTTTTTCGAGAAGCAGGGGTTCAAGATGGTCGCAGTTGTTCCCGATGGATTTACTGCCGGAATGGATCAGGTCGAGATGGTGAAGAAGCTCATCGTCTGCACGTGAAAATCCGTTCTGTCGCTGCCAATCTTGCTTGAGCGTCCTGCACAGCATGAACAGTTTCTTTTCGATGAGTCTTCCAGAGGAGCTTTCGTATGTCCGTTGATCAGAAGCGTGATGATGGCATTGTTATTACGCGCGCACGTCCTGAGTATGCCGCTCAGCTGGAAGAGTTGCAGCGCATTTGCTTTCCTACCCTGGCCGACGAGGAGCGCTTTAAGACCGCTCACTATCTGAAGCACATGCAGTTGTTCGATGCAGGTCAATTGGTGGCTCTGGACGGCGACGCCGTCATTGGCGCAACCACGACGCTGCAATTGGACTTCGATTTCGAACACGTCGATCACACATTTGCTGACATCGTCGGAGGTGGATGGCTTACTTCACATGATCCGAACGGCGCTTGGTTGTACGGGGCTGATGTAAGCGTGCGGCCTGATTACCGGGGGCGTGGCATTGCAACCGCGCTCTATGCGGCACGGCACGACGTCGTACGAACATTGGGGTTAGAAGGCCAAGTTACTGTGGGCATGATGCCGGGTTACGGCGCGCTAAAGCATGAGATAACAGCCCAGCAGTATTACGAAGATATAGTCTCGGGTCGCAGGAAAGACCCCACGCTCTCCATGCAGATTCGCACAGGTTTTGAACCGCGCACCCTGCTTGCGAACTACCTGAATGATCCTGTTTGTGACAATTATGGCGTGCTGCTTGTCCTTCCTTCCAATAAGGACGTGCGCAGCACAACGGGGGAGCGTGCGTGTCCTACATCCGATTGAAAACAGAGATTCCGGGTCCGAAGGCTAAAGAGATGCTGGCGCGGCGGGCTGCCGCAACTCCAAGCGGCCTGGCTCGGGCCACCGATGTGGTGATTGAACGAGCAACTGGCGCGTTAGTAACCGACGTTGATGGCAATACGTTGATTGATCTGGCAGGCGGCATCGGAATGCTCGCCGTGGGACATTCGCCGGCAACCGTCACCGAAGCCGTCCAACGGCAAGTGGAGCGCTATATACACCCCTGCGCTCTGATCGCCACCTATGAACCGTACGTCAAGCTGGCGGAGTTGCTGAACGAACTCACGCCCGGCAAATTTTCAAAAAAGACGCTGTTCGCCAATAGCGGTGCGGAAGCTGTTGAGAATGCCGTCAAGCTGGCGCGCAAGTTTACAGGTCGCGCGGCGATCATCTGCTTTGAAGGCGGCTACCACGGCCGCACGCTGTTGACCTTGAGCCTGACGAGTAAGTATGGCTTGTTCAAGAGCGGCTTCGGCCCGTTTGCCCCCGAGATTGTGCGCCTGCCTATCCCGAATGTGTATCGCGTGCCGAACGGGATGACAGAAGAACAGTATCTCGACTTCAGCATTAAGCAATTGGAGCACGCGTTTGTTGCCCAGGTGGACCCGTCGGCAGTAGCTGCGGTCGTGATTGAACCTGTTCAAGGCGAGGCCGGGTTCTTGCCTGTTCCAGCGAGATTTTTGGAACGCATCCGTGAGTTATGCAGCCAGCACGGCATTGTTATGATCGCCGACGAGATCCAATGTGGCTGCGGAAGAACAGGCCGGATGTTCGCGATCGAGCATTACGACATCGTGCCGGACATGATTGTCTCGGCGAAATCTCTGGGAGCGGGGATGCCCATCAGCGCGGTGACTGGCCGGGCAGACATTATGGACTCTGCGCACTTAGGAGGCGTCGGGAGTACGTATGGCGGAAGTCCCGTTGCGTGCACCGCCGCGATTGAGGCGCTGAAGATGATTCGCGAACCTGAGTTTCTGCGCCACGCCAATCATTTAGGCTGTGTCATGCGGGAAACGCTCGAGGACTGGAAGGCCCGCTGGCCGGCGATTGGCGATGTCCGTGGACTTGGCCCCATGATGCTGATCGAACTGGTAGCCGATCGCGAGAGCAAAGCGCCGCTTGCCCCCGAACTGACCTTGCGCATGATACGGCACGCTGTAAGCAATGGCGTGCTACTAATCCGCGCCGGCCTGTTCAGTAACTGTATCCGCTTCCTTCCGCCCCTGAACATGCCCGAGGACATGCTGCGCGAGGCGTTGGGTGCTGTCGAGCGCGCTATTGAGGCAAACGTACCGGAGAACGTCCCGGCTGCCGTCGGCGTCCGCTAAAAAGATCCTGCCTATGGATCTGCTGCTCTATAACGCCAACGTCATCACGATGGAGAGCACTCGTGCGACGGCGGTTGCGTTTCACCACGGCCTAATCGCGAGAGTGGGCGATTCTGCAACGCTGCGCAAAGAAGCTCCGGGAGGCTGCAGCTTGGTTGACCTTGCAGGCCGAACGGTGATCCCCGCTTTTACTGATGCGCACGCGCACGTTTGGAAGATGGGGCACCTGCTCACCACCATGCTTGATCTGCGAAAGACAGCAAGTCTTCCCGATCTTCGCCAGGCGATTGGAGAGCGCAGCCGCAAGCTTCCGGACGGAGCCTGGTTGTTCGGGCGCGGGTTCAATGAGATGGCGATGCCCGAGAAGCGGAAGCCGACACGCCACGATCTGGACTTGGCCGTGCCGGACAGACCCGTTGCGCTCACCCGTGCTTGCGGCCATATCTACTCGGTCAACAGCATCGCCCTGAAACTGGCGGGAATCACCGCGGGGACTCAGGTGCCTGCAGGCGGCGTCATCGAACGCGATGAGCGAGGCGAACCGAACGGCATCTTGTCTGAAACGGCGATGGGCTTGATCAACCGGGTCATGCCGCCACCAACGCAGCCCGAGTATGAGGGAATGATTAGGGCCGCGCTCAAACATCAGCTTTCGCTTGGCATCACTGCTTCGTCCGATTGCGGAGTCGCTCCCGAACTCTTAGAGGTGTATCGCGCGATGGATCGAAATGGCGCTCTACCCGCCCGCGTTCTGGCCATGCCTCTTCGAAAGGTCGACGGTCGGGCTGATCCTGTGCCGCTGCCCGAGAAACATGTTTCGGAACGTCTGCGCGTGGACACGGTGAAGTTCCTCGCCGATGGCGGATTGAGTGGCGCAACGGCCAGCCTGAGCGTGCCTTACCGACACGCTGACACGCGCGGTACGCTCCGTATCGAAAAAGCGGAGTTACAGCATCTCTGCCTAGAGTCGCACCAGCAGGGGTGGCGCATTGCCACGCACGCTATCGGCGATGTCGCAATCGATATGGTTCTGGACGTCTATGAGAGCTTAGGCGCTCATCCGAACGGACTCGCCCACCGCATCGAGCATTTCGGTGTGCCAAGCCAGGGCCAGCTTCGGAGAGCCGCGAAGATGGGCGTGATCTCGGTCCCTCAAACGATCTTTCTTCATGCTCTCGGCGGCAATTTTCTTGCGATGGTTCCGGACGAACTAATCCCTCGTGTGTATCCGATACGCGACATGTTAGATGCCGGCTTAACGGTAGCCTTATCGTCAGACGCGCCCGTGGTGGAAGATGACAATCCACTGATGGGAATGGCCGCTGCGATAACGCGTCGCACGCAGGATGGCCGAACGGTTGCGCTCGATCAGGCCATCACGGCGGAAGAAGCTCTTCGGGCCTATACGATGGGAGGCGCTATCGCCTGCGGACAAGGGGCAACACGCGGCAGCATCAAGCCGGGCAAATGGGCTGATGTCACAGTGCTCTCAGCAGACCCGCTGGCTGCCGATCCGCAAGAGCTTCCCGCAATTCGCGTGGAGATGACCTTTCTTTCAGGGGACAAAGTCTACGAACGATGACCTACCAATATCAGCAATCAATCGGTGGTGAGTGGCGGGAGGCGTCGAACGGCGGGACCTGGAACGTCCTGAACCCGGCCACCGAGGAAGTGATTCGGACCGTGCCGTTCGGGGATGGCGAAGATTGCCGGCTTGCCATTGAAGCTGCCGATGCCGCGTTCTCCCGCTGGTCGCAAAAAACGGCATACGAGCGGGCTGCGTTCCTGAATCGAGCCGCCCAACTGATGCGCGAACGGAAAGCCGATCTCGCCCGCACCACTGTCATGGAGAGCGGTAAACCAATGGTGCAGGCGCAGGGCGAGTGGGGAGTCGCCGCCGACTTGTTCGATTGGTTTGCCGAAGAAGGCAAGCGCGCTTACGGCCGATGGGTGCCTTCCCGGAGTGCGACCAAACGCCAACTCGTGATCAAGCAGCCGATAGGAGTTGTCGGGCTGATCACTGCCTGGAATTTTCCTGGCTACAACATTGCTCGCGCAGGAGCAGCGGCACTGGCTGCGGGATGCACGATCGTCATCCGCCCGTCTGAGTACACGCCGCTCACGGCAATGGAGATGGTCAACATTCTTCTTGAGGCCGGTATGGACAAGGGAGAAGTGAACCTGGTCAACGGCGAGCCGGAAAGCATGGGCCGGCAAATGCTTGATCATCCGAAGTGCGGCAAGATTCACCTAACCGGCAGCCCGCGAGTCGGCAAGCTGTTGATGAACGGCTCTTCGAAGACAGTCACACGGTTATCGCTGGAGCTCGGCGGCAACGCGCCCGTGCTGATTTTTCCTGACGTCGATCTCGAGCAGGTTGCCGCCAGCGCCGTCACTGCAAAATTTCGGAATGCCGGTCAGGTGTGTGTGTCTCCACAACGCTTCTTTGTGCACGATGCGATCGCCAATAAGTTTGCGGCAAACGTCAGCTCGTTGGTTTCAAATCTTCGGATGGGGAACGGTCTCGAAGCCGAATCAAATCTGGGCCCGCTCATCAACGCAAGGCAGCGAGACCGCGTGGAAGAGATGGTGGAAGACGCCCGCGGTGCTGGTGCGACCATTGCTACTGGCGGAAAGCGACGGCCGGGGCGCGGCTTCTTTTATGAGCCTACCGTTGTGACCGATGTTCCCACTGAAGCTTCGCTCTTTCGAGACGAGATCTTTGGCCCGGTGATGCCGATCACCACTTTCGACGATGCCGACCGCGCCATTGCACAAGCAAACAGTACACGCTACGGACTATCGGCCTACGTTTGGACGAAGAATATCCATATGGCCATCCAGACTGCCGAGCGCCTTGAGTTCGGGATGGTGGGCGTGAACGAATGGGTTCCGCAGAGCACCGAAGTTCCGTTTGCGGGCTGGAAGGAGAGCGGTCTAGGCCGCGAATCCGGCGCGGAGGGACTGGATGAGTATCTGGAGACGAAGCTTATTAGTATTGGCGGGTTTGGGGGTTGATGGAAATAGCTATTGATACTAGAACTCCGCTCGGAGAGGTTGGATGACACAGCGGCTTACGCACGAGCCCGGCTAAACCGCGGTCTTTGACACCGAACCTCCTCCACGCTTGAGGGACCATAGGCCGCCATCCTGCAGGACAACTGAGTCGTAGTCAACCGGAGTTAACCGACCGCTTTGCATTCGCGGCTCCCACGGCGAAAGACTCCCTCTACCCTAGCGGCGCAGCTCCTAAATTCACCAGACCGCAATTCCAGTGGCTTCCTTTTCTGGTCCTGTGACCATACCATCGCGGTCCAATGGCCAGGCGTAGTACCGGTATGAAAGAAACAGGCAGTTTGACAAATCGTCCTCTCAGCGACCCTGCTGTGACAATGCGCAGAAGCGACACAATAAGATTAATTATGGAGAGAACGATTACAAGCCCTTTGGTGGATTGGGCTAATTGCCTTGCTATAGAAAGCATTCCTGGCAAAGTGGGCGGCGCTTGGGTGTTTCGCGGTACACGAGTGCCAGTCTCCGCGATTCTGAACGACCTGAAAGATGTAGGCATCAACGAGGTTGTTCGGGATTACCCTTCAGTCACTCACGAACAAATCCGTACTGTTCTCGACTTCTTGGCTCGCAGCGCTGATCCGATTCTTCCTCCTGCGAGACTTTAGAAATTGCTCGTACTTTTGGATGAGAACATGCCACATCCGTTACGGACGCGGCTGGGTCGGCATTCTGAATGGCGCCCTGCTCAAATTGGCTGAAGACGCCGGATTCCAGGTTATGATCACTGCCGATCGAAGCATTATCTATCAACAAAACCGAACCGGCCGCGTCTTAGCCCTGGTCGTACTAAGTACAAATCAGGCTCGCTTGGTCCTGACAAATAGTCAGCGAATTGTAGAAGCGGTGAATGCTTCGGCACCTGGAAAGCTTTACATACCTGGACATCGGACATTACCGATCCTTCCCGTAATTCCGCTGTGGATTGATGCTTACCGCTTCCGGAGTGATGAACCAAAATCCTGCAGTGATGACAGGACGAGAACAAATGGCCTTAAAGTCTGCGTGCTGGGGCGACCGCCCGGACGCGGCTATTCCTGTGAGGCTCCCGTCATCATTGATGTTCCCACTCAAGTCTGGCTCTTTCGAGACGAGATCTTTGGTCCGGTTATGCCGATCACCACTTTCGACGATGCCGACCGCGCGATAGCACAAGCAAACAGCACGCGCTACGGGCTTTCGGCATACGTTTGGACGAAGATATTCATATGGCGATCAGGACTGCCGAGCGCCTTGAGTTCGGGATGGTGGGCGTGAACGAATGGGTTCCGCAGAGCACCGAAGTTCCATTCGCGGGCTGGAAAGAGAGCGGTCCAGGCCGCGAATCCGGCTCGGAGGTATTAGATGAGTATTTGGAAACCAAGCTCATTAGTATTGGCGGGTTTGTGGCTTGAGGCAAACGAGGTTGGCGCCTTGGATTGCCCGCGCCCGTACTCCAGAGCCATGTTTCAGAAGAGCATCAGCTTCTTTGTCGCCCTGTTAGCGCTAGTGATTCTACGGTCCGTGACCGCGTTCTCGGCTGGTGGCACAAAAAGCCGATGCCCCGGCAACGTTACGGCCTTATCGTAGAATCCAGGAGATCGAGCCGCGGCTAAATTTTAGGGAGACAAAGATGATTCGGCAGGCCCTCACGTTATTAGTCATGCTCCATCCACTTATTTCAGCTGCCCAGGACGAACACAACCACCCGGTGCCTGAAAAGCTTGGTACTGTCTCGTTTGCAACTTCATGCAAACCTGCAGTGCAGCGGGAGTTCAATAGGGCAGTGGCGCTTCTTCATTCGTTTGCCTACCGGGCCGCCGACGAGGCATTCCACAGTGTGAGCCGACAGGACCCGCAATGTGCCATGGCCCATTGGGGCAGTGCGATGACGCACTTCCACCAATTATGGGATTTGCCTCCTTCGGCTGCAGACACTGCCGCTGCAGAACGGGAGATCGGCGAAGCTGCCAAACTCGAAGCTTCCGAACGTGAGCGCGGTTTCATTCATGCCCTCAGCCTGGTCTTCAAGGATGAGGACACTGTTGCCTACAGGACTCGAGCAGAGAACTTCGAAGTAGCGATGCATGAACTTGCAGTGGCAAATGACAAAGACGTTGAGACCCAAGTGTTCTACGCCCTCGCCCTGATCTCCAACGCGTCCCCTTCGGATACGGAACATAAAAGGCAAAAGCTGGCTGCCGGCCTGCTGGAACCCCTGTTTCGAGAATTCCCCCATCACCCGGGAATCCCGCACTATCTCATCCATGCCTGTGACAACCAGGAACTGGCGTTGGCAGGGCTTCCCGCAGCCCGAGCCTACGCCGACATTGCACCATCGGCACCGCACGCCCTGCACATGCCGTCTCATGTCTTTACCCGGCTTGGTCTGTGGAACGACTCCATTGCATCCAACCTGGCCGCGAGAAGCGCCGCAGAACGTCAGGGCGACACGGGCGAAGCACTACACGCTATGGACTACCTGGTTTATGCCTACTTGCAGAGCAGGCGCAACCGGGAGGCAGCCCAGGAAGTTGAGCAACTCAAGGCAATGCCAAACCTGCGTATGGGGGACTTCAAAATTGCGTACGCCGCAACGGCTATGCCGATTCGCTTGATCGTCGAACAGCAACGGTGGGATGAGGCGGAAAAGATTGTCAATCCGCCAGATTCGGCCCAACCGCATGTGGTCGCAATCGCTGTTTGGGCGCGCGGGCTCGGATTCGCCAGAAACGGACATGCGCAGGATGCGGACAAAGAATCTGAGACGCTACGCAAGATTGAAGATCAACTTCGTGCGTCTGCAAACGGTTACTGGGCAACCCAGGTGAATATTATGCGACGCGAGGTGATGGCCTGGTCGGCCCAGGCAAGGAATAAAGCCAAGGAGGCCGTTGCCGTTTTACGTAATGCAGCTGATGACGAAGATGGAATCGAGAAACTTCCCATCACTCCCGGCCCAATCGTTCCAGCTCGTGAACAGCTCGGAGAGCTGTTGCTTGAGCAAGGCAATACTGAAGCCGCATCGAAGGCATTTAAGACGGCACTCGTGAGCACTCCAGGCCGGCGGGGTTCCCTGCGAGGTGCGGCCAAGGCCGCAAGATCTCTCTGACTGTTAAAGGAAAACACACTTAAAGATTTTTGTTGGCTAAGGCCAGGCACGACAAGTGGAAGATTGTCGTTCGGACTGAACTTATCAGGCCTCGGAAATGGCGGCAATGAAAACCTTCTATCCTGGAACTTTAACTGGAAGCTTGGCGCCCTGGCGAGCGGGTGGATGCGAGGGGAATCACCTCGGCCACTCATCGTTCATGCCTGGGAAGTCGTCTTCCTCGGCCAGCACAAACGTTGCACTTACGATTTTGTCGAGTGAGCTGCCGGCTTCCTCAAGGATGGCCGCAACATTTGCCAGGCAATGTCGAGTTTGTTCTTGAATGGTGGTGCCTTTAATCGTGCCAGTTTCAGAATCATGCGGTGCGGTGCCCGAAACGAATACCAAGCCAGCAGCCTTGACGGCCTGACTATACGTGGCGGGCGGCTTTGCGGCCCTTGAAGTAAATACAATCTGTCTTGCCATTGATTCCCTTACGCAAATTCTTCCATAGCGTGTCGCTCAACACGCTAGCCCACCGGCGAGTTTTTCACGACCCTACTTCTGGATCACAACCTAATAAGCCACATATCTTGCGTCGGCTAACCACTCATATGTCTCGACGAGCCCAGATTAGAATTGACGTCATCACGAAGTCTTAACAGCAGGAAGGGCGTGATAAGCGATGCACTCAAGCAAGGTCCGCAGACCCTCGAAGGCGACAGAACGATATGTTCACCTTTATGTGCAACGAGAAGTTCAATCGGGCTTCGAGACGTTTCTGCATCCCGTGACCGCCCGATCCACTCACCTGATCGATTTCGAATTTGGCGATCCGATCGGCATTCGACCGTCTGGGGCGAATTTCATCCGGAACGCTGAGGAGGCGGCTATTGTGGGATTACAGACTTACCAACGAAATCACTTATTGCTGCGAGGCAACGTTGAGAGCTTTGTTATTTTTCTCCAACCTGCGGCTATGTATCAGTTGTTTCGGTTGCCAGCTGCCGATCTAGTTGACCGCGATCATGCTGCTCATGCCGTACTAGGAATTGGGATCTCAGAACTTCACCAAAGGTTAGGGAACGCGCGGACATTCGACGAACGAGTACAGATCGCCGAGCGATTTGTTGCTCTCCGGAGTCTTAGACAACCGGTGCTGGGCCCAATTGAGCGAGCGGCTAATGAAATTCTCCGCAAGCGCGGTGAATGCCGAATGGATTGGCTCGCAAACGATGCTGATCTTGCCATTCGCAGTTTCCAGCGCCAGTTTCAGCAGCAGATCGGAGTCTCTCCTAAGCGCTACGCGCGAATAGTAAGGTTTGAGTCGGCGTTAAAGACCAAAGTATCCTTTTCAGGAAGGTCGTGGGCCACTATCGCTCATCAATTCGGTTATCACGATCAGATGCATATGATTCATGATTTTCAAAAGTTGTCGGGGGCCACTCCAAGCGGAATCCTTGACGAGGTGGAAAGCGTCTTTGCTCCCCAAATCTCCTCGCCTGAGCAAGACCCCGATCTGCTAGTTCTTTGATTTGAAAAGTCTCGAGACTGACGTATTTTTACTATCACAGAGCTCAATCTTTCAACTATAGTCGCAGAACAGACCTCAAACAAAAGGAGCTTAGTTAAAGTGCGTTCTAAACGACCTGCAATTTTTGTCTGCCCAGTATTTGAAAAGCGCAAATACATTCTGAAAGCCTTGCTGGCGATTCTGACGGTTGTATCTGTCATTTCGCTATCTGCACAAGAGAATCACACGACACCTTTCACTGGAACTTGGAAGCTTAACAAAGCAAAGTCAAAATTGAGCCCAGGATCGGCCCCGAAGAGCGTGACCATAACCAATGCCTCAGACGGCTTATTTACGGTTACCTCAATCGACGCACAGGATCGACAAGTGACATGGTCACACCCCTGGTCGAACGGCAAAGAAGTGCCAATCAAGGGTATGGAGAACGCCACGATGCTCTCGAAAATCCGTGGCAATACGATGAACGAGACAATGAGAATCGCAGGCGTAATCGCCGAAACGGTACATGTAGTGTTATCCCCAAACGAGAGAACCATGACCACTACGATTCATGCGTTGGCAAACCATCCAATGGGGCCGATGCACAGCGTTCTAGTTCTTGAAAAACAATAGGACGCGATCTGAGGACAATAAAAATCGGTTTGCCAGTGTGTGCCTTGCTCAGTCCATCGCACCTTCCACTCCTGTTGACATGTCTGGGACTTGGCATCTACAGCGCCATGACCGTGGACGGCGCCGTAGGGGAGAGGAGCAATCAAGGAGCCGTTTTTCGAAGCGGCAAGATGCTCAAAAATCACTACTCAATCCCAATTGATTACCAACTGCTGCTCACCATTCGTGAAGGAAAACATTTAGCTCACCAGCCTTTCCCTGCCGACGACTCGAATACGGTCAACACTCCGGAGACTCCGCTCTCCTGATGTAGACTTATAGCGCGCAACCCGCTGAAGTGAACTACCTCGTCCACGTCCGGCGGGATTAGGACTGGAACGGATCTACGCGTGAGATTAGCTAGCGGGAACACGTCGAGCGTTGGCAGTGCTATGAGGACGTAAATGGCCGTTTGGATGCGAAAGGAGTCGACCCTTGCATCTGCTAGGAGATAAACGGAGCTCCTGAGCATGGGAAACTAACATAACAAGCATGGTGGCTTCCCAACCTGTGGCGCTCGATAGAAACTCACGGCTCGGAGCATCCAAGCAAAAGCAGCTTGACCGCAAGGCAGCTTGAAAAGATTGGCTTCGAATTTGCTTCTTCCTCAGAATTACTTCAGCAGCGTTACCGCATCGCATAGGGCCAGCGCAGACAAATCGATGGCAGATTGCGAGTAGAAGAAAGCACCAATGATGCTTGCCGTATGCAAGAGACAACCGGATGAGCCAAGACGCTTTGGAGCGGATGTGCGTCCGGATCACGCGGAAATCTCACCATATATTTCGCGCATGACCCGCGCTGATGGTCTTGGAAAATCTCCAGCTACGAGGACGTAGTAAAAACCAAGTCTGCCGGCTATCACCATCGCCTAAACTGATTGCCTTCAAGCTTACTCAGTAGGCTAAAACGCCGTGCAGCAATGTGTCCATTACCCGTTTCTTCAGTCTTCCGAAGGTATTCTGTGGAAGCCGAAGTAAACTCATGGAACCATCCCGCATCGTCGTCATCTCAGATAGTTTTCATACTTTGCCCGAAGCTGTTGCGGTCCTTACAGAATCAGGTCACAACATCACATACGTCAAGGATCTTATACCTTGGGTTGATCTTGCGGGCAGCGATCGTGATGTTTTGAAAAAAGCGCAGGCGGTCGTTACGGGTCGTGTTTTTGGCATCAATGCCGCAGCATTCTCGCTCGCGCCTAACTTGCGAGTTGTTGCACTGCACACGTCAGGTTCCGATAACGTCGACATCGACGAAGCCACGCGCCGTGGAGTACTGGTGACGAATGTCAAAGGCGTGAATGCCGAGCAGTGCGCTGAGTTTGCAATGGGCTTACTGCTGTGCGTCGTGCGGAAGATTCGAACTGGCGACTCCGCCATTAGAGCTGGCCTTTGGAGTAGCCGCACTCAAACCAGTATGGATGTTCAAGGCGCTACGGTGGGGGTTGTCGGCCTCGGTCAAATTGCTCAAGCTTTCGTGAAACGCGCACTTGCTTTTGGCACCCGCATTCTCGTACACACACGAACCCCAAACCTTGCTTTGGCAGAGAGCTTGGGAATCCAGTACGCATCATTGGACGAGGTTCTGAGACAAGCGGATATCGTGTGCTTGTTTGCTTCGCTAACCAAAGACACGCATCGCATGATCGGGGCCAGAGAATTGAGCCTAATGAAGCGTTCCGCCTATTTGATTAATATCGCGCGCGGGGAGCTGATTGATGAGGATGCTCTCGTGCTCGCCCTGCAGACGGGCCAAATTGCCGGTGCGGGCCTGGATGTTTTCGAAGTCGAGCCCCTCTCCACATCTCCACTATTTGCACTCGACAATGTTGTGCTTACCCCGCATCAGGCAGGTTTGACGCAGGGTGGCAAGGTTGGCGCTGCGGTGCGGGCCGCGCGAAATGCCCTCCATGCTCTTGAAGGTACAGTTCCACGCGATGCGATTAATCCCAGCGCGTGGTTAACACAGACGCCGAAATAATACGCGCAACTTTGACGAAATCGCCCTCCCTTCAGGGGACCAGCGAGAATAGTGCTAGTGCTGGCTACGACTATTTCGCAACGGGTTCCGGTTTTTTGTATGAGCGTGGCACTGATCTGTACTCTTGCCGCAGCGGAAAATCCGGCCAATCTCAAATTGGCAGATCTTATTGTTACTGGCGCCAATATCTACACCGAAGATAGTTTTCATCGAACTGCGGAAGCTCTCGCGGTGCGTGATGGCAAAATTATCTTTGTTGGAAGCGCCCAGGACGCTTTTAAACTAAGCGGCCCCAAAACAACAATTGAACAGGTACACGGAAAACTAATTCTGCCAGGTTTGGTCGACGCGCATATTCATCCCATGGGAATCGTCGACTTCGGTGGTTGCAGCCTGCACTCGCAAGCCAAGACCTTGTCCGAAATCGCCGCGTATGTCCACGGTTGCGTCGAACGAATGCATGTCGAGCCGGGCCACTGGCTGTTGGTGTCGGATTGGGAATACGGCGGAGGAAATCAGGCCGATTCAGCTCATCCAAACTTGCGGGCTGCTCTCGACGCTGCCTCCCTTCGGAGCCCCATACTCATGATGGGCTGGGACGGGCATCATGCCGCTTATAACAGCCCTGCTCTTGCGCTCGCCAAGACTGAGGCTGGCAAAATCGTCGGGTATTCCAAACAGACGCTGGCAACTGAGTTCTCACAGTACAAGATGTACGTCGGCGTTGACGCTACGGGCGAGCCCAGTGGCGATGTCGCTGATCAAGGCTGGCGTCCAATTGATTCCAGCCAGATCGAACGCGACGAGCATCAAAAACTGGTAGGCGCTCCCGAGCGTCTTGCCGAACGCCTCGCGAGCGCTGGTATCACGGCGGTGCAGGATGCTAATAGTGACCCGGATGGCTATCAAGTCTATGACGAGTTGATCGAGCGACACGGCCTCACCTTTCGGCTTAACCTGGATCAATTCTTTCTTCCGGAATCATTCCGCGATAGCACCGGCCATATCGACTACGTGAGCCTGTTCAAACAAGCGGATGCCATTCGAAAAAAATACAGCTTAAATCCGTTGGTCCGTGCTGACGCCGTTAAGGTCTATGCCGACGGTGTGCCTGAAGCGAACCCCAATAACACCCCACCTACGTTGGGTAACTCGCCCCGCCCTGTTCCCTACCTTCAACCCATATTCAACAAAGATAAGGACGGCAAGCTGTCCGTCGCCGGTTATGTCGACCTCTCTTCACCCGTTTGCGTGCACGTGCGCGCCAAACCCGACGAATATGCCTCTTCTGAAGCAATCTCCGACTTCGTCAAGTTGTACGGCTACCATCCTCGACAGTGTGCGATCTCCTACGGCGTGCCAGAGCATGCGCCGGCTATCTTTAACGAATACATCAGGCGCGCTCACCTGGCCGGCTACACGATCCACGTCCATTCCATCAGCGACGAAGCCGTGCACATGGCCCTGGATGCAATAGAGGCAGCACGTGCTGCAGACGGCAATGATTCCCGGCCTGACACGCTCGCTCATGTTCAGTTTGCCACTCCGGAAGATGTTGCCCGCATGGGAAGAGATCGCCTCTATCTGGCGTTTACCTATAGCTGGATATACGCTGAACCGGACGGCTATGACCTAAGCATCGTGCCTTTCTTTGATAAAGTCTCGGGACATAGCTACGAGGCGTTTCACGATCCTGCCAGCTATTACGAACGGAACACATATCCCACGAAGACTGCCAAGGCGGCCGGCGCCATTCTGGTGGCAGGGTCGGACGCGCCGGTACTGACCAAGGATCCGCAGCCTTTCGTCAACATGGAATTTGGTGTGACGCGCGCCAGGCATGGGCTACTTCCGCTCAGTCCACAGCAACGGCTGGATATTCGCGATTTAATCGATGCTTATACGCTTAACGGAGCCCGCGCCCTTAACCGTGCATCTGAAATTGGATCGCTCGAAATTGGCAAGTCTGCAGACTTTATTGTTGTCGACCAGAACATTCTCGCGCTGGCCGATGAAGGCCACGCTGATAAGATCGGCAACACGAAAGTGCTGGAAACGTTTTTCATGGGAAAGAAAGTCTTTTCCGCTGTGAAATAAAGCAGTGGCGTTTCCTCTCTTCAGAGCTACCTACCGCAAGCAACTGCACGTGCTACGATCATGTTGATTTTCAACGCCCATCCAGGCAAACAGCCCTTATGACAGATCGTTTTAAGCTAGTCCTCATCGGTGCCGGCAGTACCGTTTTCACCCAGCGCTTAGTCTCCGATCTCATCCTCAGCGGAGAGGCCGACCGTTGGGAATTAGCGCTGGTCGATATCGACCCTGTCACGCTCGACGCTGTGGACCGGCTTGTTCGCAAGATGCTCGCGCTCAAAGGTGTTGATTTTCCGATTGTGTCGACAACGAATCGGCGAGAAGTCCTGGCGAACGCTGATTTTGTTGTTACCACCATTGCGGTCGGTGGGCGTCGTGGGTGGGAGCTTGATGTACAGGTGCCGCGCAAGCACCAGATCTTCCAACCGGTCGGCGACACGATGATGCCGGGCGGCATCTCGCGGGCTTTGCGCATGATTCCTCAAATGGTTGCCATTGCCGAGGACATTGGAGAACTTTGCCCGGAAGCGTACTTCCTCAACTATTCAAATCCGATGACGGCGGTGTGTCGTGCGGTACGCGTGAAAACAGGCGTGCCGGTGATCGGCCTTTGCCACGGCGTGCATTACGTGGAAGGCGTGCTGGCGCGCTTTCTCGGCGTGAACGAAGAGAGTATCTCCAGCTTTGGCGTCGGCCTGAACCATCTCACGTTTCTCACCCACATCCGGTGCAACGGCGAGGACGCCATGCCTATGCTGAAGGCGCGAGTCGACGAACAACGCCCGCTGCTGCAGCAGGAGCTTGACAGAAAAACTGATTGGCCCAATGGTGTCACTGGCAGACCGCCACGCTACTCTGATGACCCGTTTGCCTGGTCTATATTCGAACGATACGGCGTACTTCCAGTTGCGCTCGATCGTCATATTACGGAGTTCTATCCTGAGCGATTTCCGCACGGCCAATATTATGGACGGACGCTTGGGATTGATGCTTACTCCATCGACGGCCGCATCGCATTAGGCGATACGTGGTTTGACGAAATGCTGGCGGTGGCGCGATCGCCTGATCCGCTGCCGACCTCCTTTTTTGAGAATGTCCCAGGCGAGTCCGAGCAATTAGTGGAGATGATGCAGTCACTCCTGCGTGATGGGCGGCATGTGTACTCGGTGAATATGCCGAATGGTGGCGCCGTTCCTGGTCTGCCCGCGTACGCAGTACTCGAGATGCCCGCTGCGGCTGGAGCGGTTGGGTTTACGCCTCTTCAATCGCCGGCGCTGCCCCCAGCTCTTACGGCCAAGTTGTTGTCCAAGATTGCCGCGGTAGAAGTGACCGTAGAAGCGGCCCTCACCGGCAGCTTTGACCTGTTTGTCGAAGCTCTTCTGACCGATGGTACGGTGAGCGACCCCGACAAGGCTGCCGCACTCGCACACGACCTTATAGACGCGCACAAAGAGTATCTTCCGCAGTTTGCCTGAGCTTCTTCTATGCAGTTGATTAAGGCTGACCACGACCGACGGCTTGAACTCCCCGGTGTGCCTGCTCCAGTGAGACGTCCTGTCGATATCGATCGGTCGCGGACGGGCTTCGCAAACTTACGCTCGTTGAGAATCTATCGATTCGATGCGCACACCGTGATCGAAGGGCATGCTGAGGAAGATGAGGTATTCGTCGTAATACTGGCGGGGTCTGTCGAGTTTAACGTGCAAGAGGCCAACTCAGAAGGCGAGTGGCAACCCTTCACGCTGTCGGCAGCAAGCGGCTCGAATCATCAGACCTGCGTGGCCTATCTTTCGCCCGGCTCGGCTTACCGGCTTACTCCCCAAACGGATGCGGATGTCGCGTATGCACGGGCGACACCCGTGGGCGGTCGCCCATCCACGGCCTTGACTTCAAGTGTTTCAAGGGACAATGCCGGCATTACCGTTCTCTTTGAGGAAGAAGCATACGCGCAGCACCTGCGCCTCCGGCTACTGCAAATTAAGACCGATAAGGACGAGGTGAATCTCTCCCTGGTTGAACAATCGGAACCTGGCTATGAAGCGCTGATATACATTCGAACTCTGCCGGCCGAAGGGGTTGCAACGGTCGCAACTGGTGGCGAGACTATGCAGCTTGACTCATGGGATACGGTCGCGGTGGCTCCCCGAGAGTTTCCAACTGTGTCCATCGCCAGGGGTTCATCAGCGCTCGTACTCGTTGTCCTAGCTGTCTGAACCGGTCCGCGGCCGAAGCTTCAGGCTTTCCTCGCCTGAATGCGCTGAATCTTAAAGTTAGAAAAAACGAAATCGTATCCGGCACCCGCGATCAATCGGTCTGTCCCAGGATTCTGGCCATAAGGCGGCCCAGTTAACGACGCAAAGGCACGCACCTTGTGCCCCAGATTTTTTTCGAAGTCTTCCTGTGAGCCGACGACCTCCCGTTCTGCGGTAGCAGGGTCCAAGCGCGCTAGTTCCGTGTGCGAGCGCGCATGACTCGCGATAACATGTTTGCGGTCGAGCTCACGTACGCGTGCCCAGGTAAGTGCGTACCCTCCCTCCCGATACTCGCGTGTCGTCATATCAATATCGTGAGTCTGGGCGTAAGACAATTGATCTTTGACGGCGGCGTTCAAGAATCCGGTGATAATGAAAAACCACCCGATAAAGTGGTATCGCTCCAGTAGCGGCGCAATCACATCGTATCCGTTCCGATAACCTTCGTAGACCGATACGATAAGCCCTGGTTTTGATTTACTCCAACGCCCGGTTGTCAGATAAACGTCGAGATCGTTCTCGCTCACTGACGAGAAAAACGTGCTGTAATGTGCAAGCTGACGCTCGTAGTCGGCCGCTCGAGCCTTGGACGTATTGTGGAAGTTGACGGCTCGTATGAGCGGGTCAGTGGCCAACAGCTTCTCGACTTCTGCGCTCTGTTCGCTGAAGGTTGAATAGAGTCTCATAGGAATTTTTCAGCTCCACCGGCTGCGAAGTCGCGATAGGCCAGCAACTCGACAATTTTCGCCACATCGGTAATGGGCGCATCTGGCCGGGTGTGCTGCCACTGGTCGGCATAGCGATGAAATGCGGATGCGGCTATCTCGTTCAGATGTGTCGGCGGAACCGGCGCACGCTCCGGTGAGGTTTGGTTCGGTCCTACATTTTCGCAGGCCAGAAACATCGGGATCCCCTCTTCTGAGTAGACGCGTGCTTGGAGACGGTTAAGCTGTGCGCCAAGACTGTCGTCGCGCTTGTCGCTGAGCTGCGCCTCGGAAGAGGTGAAACTGCGTGCCGCATGGTACGGGCGAAGTTGACGCCCCATACAGACCAAGGCACCGAGTCTGCCGAACGTTGCCGCAGCCATGGCAACCATCGCTCCCCGCCGACTAATCATGCAAGTATTTGCTCCTTCACCTTGGCCTCACCAGTGATCAACCCTCTGAAGTAGAACCCGCTGAACTACCCAGGATCGATCAACGATATCATCGGCAGAACCGACACACAAGAGTACGAGTTAGGACTTGAAAGTGAGTCCATCAGTACCTTCCGCACTGCCCGCAACTCTCCAGCCGAGACGGGGTGCTTTGGCCAGTCTTGTTTTGTTCCGGATGTTATTCTCACCAAGCAGACATTTCTGCAATAGGGATCGATGATCCGCGTATGTCCACTTTGGTTTCGAACTGGTTGAAGCAACTGGAGAACGGCAGCGGTCGCTTTGCGGAACTGCTGAAGTTAGCAGGTGAAGGCTCCGGCGAAGGCTTTCACCATACTATTCGCGAGATCTGCCAGCAGCCTGCGACCTGGAGCGAAACCGCTCGCCAGCTGCTAACTATGCGCGATGTGCTTGCCGACTTTATAGCTCCTTGCCGGCGTATTGTGCTGACCGGTTCCGGCAGTTCGCAGTATGCCGGAGCATGCGCAGCCTCAGGACTAGCAAGACGTCTGGAACGAACCGTCGAGGTAATTGGCGGCGGAGATTTGCTTTTAGGCGGAAGGGCTTCGGTGGCAGGGGCGCCTACTCTTGCCATCTCCCTTGCACGCTCCGGTCAAAGCCCGGAAAGCGTGGCCGTAGTGGACCGGCTTCTGCAGGCCGAGCCAACCACTCGCCATCTCGTTATCACTTGCAATTCCGAAGGAAGACTGGCAAAAGAGTTTGTCGGCGACCACCGCGTGCGCTCGATTGTTCTGGACGCCCGAGTCAACGATTCCAGCTTGGTTATGACGAGCAGCTTTACTAATCTGGCTTTGAGCGCCGGGTTTCTAGGGTGGCTGGGAGAGACGGACAGGTTCACTCTGGTGGTGGACCGCCTCAATGCTGCCTGCCGTCACTTGCTCATTCGAGAGCCGGAGGAGCTGGGCGCCTGGATTGCCGGTGATGTCGATCGCGTGGTGTTCTTAGGCAGCGGCAGCCGTTTCGCGGCTTGTGAAGAAGCCTCACTGAAGATGTTGGAGATGACGAGCGGCAGACTCAGTACAATGGCGCAAACCTATCTCGGGCTGCGCCACGGTCCGATTAGTTTCATTAACGAGCGAACGCTGATTGTCTGTTTTCTCTCTTCGAACGAACTGATTCGGAGCTATGAGAGGGATCTCATTCGGGAGCTCAATGCCAAAGGGCTAGGCCTCCGTAAGCTTTTTGCGGGAACCGGCGATCCCGGCGCGGGCTTATATCAGGAGCGAGATGTCGCGGTTTCTTATGATCTACCGGCTGACACTGCGGACGACGAACTCACGCTTCTCGACGTTGTTATTGGTCAGATTCTTGGATTCCATCGCTGCCGTGCAGAGGGGCTGCAACCGGATCAGCCTTCTGCGAGCGGAGTAATCAGCCGCGTCGTTGAGCCATTTCCGATCCATCGGGTAGCGTGAGTGGCAGAGTGAAACTCCTGGTCGCAGGCTGGATCCCGGCGGAACCACCGCACAAGCCACCGAAGAAGAAGGGGAAGAATACATGCGCGCGCAAGCAGCGCATTTGATTTGAAACCGCCTTGTGCAACCGAAAAAAACAAACCTATATCCGTGGCTGGCTTTGGCCTTCTTTTGGTTCATTTACTTTCTGAACCAAGCGGACCGGCAAGTCCTGTTCTCAGTGCTGCCTTTGATTAAGGTTGAACTTCATCTTACCGACACCCAGCTGGGTTTAATGAGCTCGGCTTTTTTCTGGGTTTATGCCATTCTGGTGCCGCTGGCTGGAACTCTGGGTGATGTGGTTAGCCGTAAGCGATTGATTGTTACAGCGTTCCTGATCTGGAGCTCCGCAACGGCGGCATCCGGATTTGCGATGGGGTTCCTGTCACTCGTCATTTGCCGGTCCACGACCGCCTTTGGAGAGGCCTTTTACTATCCCTCTGCCAACTCAATGATCAGCGACTATCACGGTGAAAAAACGCGCGCTACCGCCATGGCCATTCATCAGACCAGCGCGTATGCGGGAATTATCGTGAGCGGCGCGCTGGCCGGCTATGTGGGGAGTGTGTACGGATGGAGGGCGGCTTTTCTCACTTTCGGAGCGGCCGGGATTGCGATCGCCCTAATCACATCGATTCTCTTACGAGAACCAAAGCGGGGGCAGTCGGAGCAGGCCGGCTCGCTGGGCCCTTCGACTTCACTACGGGAACGAATGGATGAAACATTTCGAACGCCGACGGCGACCATTCTGACATTGGCGTTTCTTGGAATGACGCTGGTGAACACAGCCTATTCAACCTGGACGCCGACCTTGCTGGTCCGGAAGTTCGGTTTCAGTTTGGCGCAGGCCGGCTTTAATGCAACCTTTTGGCATCTGGCAGGCGCTGCGCTCGGTGTCCTTGTAGGAGGCAGGATAGGCGATTCCATGGCGGCGCGTTCCGTTGTCAGCAGGCCCGCGATACAGTCGGCCGGGCTCTTGCTGGGTGCTCCATTTATCTTCCTCCTTGGTCGGTCAGACTCGAAAGCGGTAGTGTTCGTGTCACTCTGCTTATTCGGAGTGTTCCGGGGCCTCTACGAGTCGAACCTTTTCGCCTCTCTATACGAAGTGATCCGACCACAATCGCGCGCCACCTCCACAGGAATTATGATTGGCGCCGCTTACTTCGGGGGCGGGTTTGCACCGCTCGTGATTGGATGGCTTAGTGATCGCATGGCCCTGGGATCGGCTCTGTCGGACATGTCGCTTTGTTACGTAGCTTCGGGAATTATCATTGCATTAGATTGCCTGCTGTTTTTCCGTAACGACTCCCGACGCATGCGTACGTCGCTGCTGGTAGCGCACTGATTTTAAAATGTGCAACGAACAGGAAACTCGGAAAGCCGACCGGCGAGTCAAAGTCATTACCGCGACTCGTAAACCGGCTAAGGTAGCGGGACCATCCGGCGTACTATGAAAAAAAGGATAGCTTTAGTGGCGCATAGTGGTGGTCCAACGCCGGTCATCAACGCCAGTCTGCTTGGTGCGGTTGAGGAAGCACGGCGTTATCCGGAGATTACAGGATTCTACGGCGTCAAGTTCGGCCTTCCCGGGGTTCTCCTGCAGGAGTTCGTTGACCTCTATCAACAGGGGGAAACTTCACTGCAGAAAGTAGCTCGAGCGCCCGCCTCTGCCCTCGGCTCATCACGACAGGAAGTCTCGTTACAGGACATGCGGAACACTATGGATGTTCTCCGTTCGCATGACGTTCGTTACTTCTTCTATACCGGCGGCAATGGTTCCATGGCAACCGCTCATCAGCTTCAGACCCTTGCCAACGAGATTGGATACCAGTTACAAATCATTGGCATCCCCAAGACGATTGATAACGATCTGATGGGAACCGATCACACGCCTGGGTACGCTTCGGCTGCGCGCTTCTTTGCTCTCGCTGCGCGCGACATCGGCGCCGATAATTGGTCGCTTCCGAATCAAGTGGAGTTCATCGAAGTATTGGGCCGGAACGTTGGCTGGTTGGCGGCGGCTACCTCGCTTGCCAGGCGATCTGCCGATGATGCACCACACCTGATTTATTGTCCCGAGCGCCGCCTGCCCCTCGACCAATTGCTGGACGATGTCTCGGCTGTCTACCGTCGCCTGGGCCGCTGTGTGGTGGCTGTTTGCGAGGGCCAGCTTAATGAGGGAGGGGAGCCATTCGGTGCGGACACGCGGGGTGGATCGCGAAGTTCCTTAGCCATGAATCTGGCGCATCGGTTAGCAATGTTAGTCTCGCAACGCCTGGGGCTCCGAGCACGCAGTGAGAAGCCCGGCTTACTAGGGCGCGCCAGTTTGTCCTGCGTCTCTGAGAGAGACTGGGCAGAGTCGCGCTTGTGCGGCCAACGTGCAGTTCGAGCGGCTGTTGAAGGCGAATCCGGGAAAATGGTCACGTTGATGCGCAGTGCCCTAGGAGACGACGTTTCGCAGACAGGGCTCATCGATCTGCAGCAAGCTGCATTGGCAGAGAAACCGTTCCCAAAGGAATGGATCAACTCGGCCGGAAACGATGTCCTGACAGAATTTACGGCTTATGCTTCTCCACTTGTGGGGCCGATAGAGCCGCACGAGAGCCTGCTGGACTTGCCCGTTGACAAACACCAGCTCACATTCAGTTGAGGCCGTTATCCCGACGCGGGCAGTACCGACCCATGCGGCAACTGTCTCACCTGCCCATTGTTCTTGCAAAGCTCTCCGGCTTTAACAGCGTGAACAGTTCTTCTTCGCTCCCGCCGATGTAGCCCGATTTTCAGGAGGAACATCGGTTGCGGGATTTCTATCGAAAAAGCCGTTCGGCTTTAAAAGAAAGCCGATGTAGGCTGTGGGCATCACCGGATAGTCTTCCAACCGCGGGATGTGGGTGTGTCCAAAGGTGTACCAGAACACGACATCACTGTCTGCAATGGGTCGATCGCCGCTTGTCCATTGAGGAAGGCCGGCACCGCCCGAGCACTGGTTCGGAAAGTCGCCGGCCGCGTAGTTCTCATTCTCGTCCAGAGGCGTAACCCAGACATGGTGATTCACAAAGCCGGCACGGCGGCGCCAGTAGGCATTCGCTGAAGCAAACGGTGCGGAGTTGTCGCCCGGGATAAATTTGTAGCCGACAGGTTCTCCCGTTACGTTCTTTACACTCGGATTGAGAATCTTCCAGGTTCTTGCGGTTGCGATATTCAAATCTGCCAACGCCTCTGTCTCAGAGTGCAGGCTCGTAGCTTGAACATGAAAGGCATTTCCAAACGGATTGTCAGGGCCGAGCGGATCCGGAACCACGTCCACCTGCTGAACCGTGTTAGCTACCCCGTCGATATCGAAGTCGAGCCGCATATTGAAGAAGTGTTGATGATTGGGTGCGTAAAGGCGGGGCGCAATCATGGTGCCGTGAATAGGCCGTTCGCCATCGTGCACAGCTCCCAGGGAGAGAATACCGGTGAGCTTGATTTCAAACTGGATGTTTCCGTCTTGATAGAAGTACCAGAAGAAGCCGTATTCGTAGTTCTCAACCGTGCTGACTGACGAGACAACAAGCCGACGTGACCGCCGGACTTCCGGCGCCTCGGGCAAACGGCGGTCGGTGTGTTTCCAGAGAATGCCGTAGTCTTCCTCGTGAATACAAATGGCATTCTCGATGGTAAACGGGCGGCCGCGGCTATCACAGAGATGGGCGTCCAGATACTCAATATGACCAAGGCAGTCGCAGCCCAGCCGCAGGCTGTTAGCGCACATGCCCATGCCATACTCACCGACATCGAATGCGTTCTTGCGAGCCTGCGTAGGCCGAGGGTCGCCATAGGGAACCACCATTTCGGTCAGTGATGCACGGTAAAGAATAGAACGGTCGCGCCCACTATCGTGATAGCGAACGTGGTGAATAGTCAGACCCTCGCGAGCATTGAAACCAATAACAAACTTCCAGTTTTGCCACTGCATTTGATGCTCGTTCAGCACGAAACTCGCGCCATCAGGCTGAGCAATGGTAAGCGGCTTAATATCGGTGCGCTGATTGGGAACCCGATCCGCTGAATAGTTGCACGACTCAGGCGGCAGTGGCCACTCGCCATATTCTTCCACCCGAATGACTGCCATTTTGTTGAGATCGACCACCGGGCGGATACCCTCAATCGGTTTGGCATATCCATTGTCGGTAGGATCGCTCCGGAGAAAACAAAGCGGACGCGTGAGCCGTTGGGTACGCTCTTCCTCAGCGCCGTAGTAGCCGGCGCTCCAGATGTCGACCATCACAAGCGCAGTGTCTGTAATGCCGAGGTGCTTTTGCAGAGCGGTTTTAAATAGCGGACTGGCCAGCACGGCCTGTTCACATTCTATTTGCTCATCGAGCGACAGCGTGGGTTGCGAGCCGGGCGGCGCAGGCCGAGTCTCGACCACCGAACCGCTTGTAAGGTTGAGGACGGCGGCACAGGCGGAACCAGTAGCGTTGTCCAGCAGCACTGCGGTTGCGCAACGTTCAAGATCATGACCATTCGGCCAGGAGTGGACGGCGTCCTTCGGAGGCTCCTTAAGAATAATGCTGATGATCCGAGTGGTAGGAGTACAGAGCGAGTCAGTCTTCAAGATCTGGACTGCGCTGTCGATCTCCTGCGGAGTAAGCGGCTCAAGCGGGTGCATGGGTGAGAGTGGGCTCCTTTGGGAACGTGATGTCTGGGTAATGCAATACATCTTTGCACGCTGAACCCAGTGAATTGGGAGACTCCGGGTTCAATGCAACAGGCTCGCGCCCGAGATGCTTTCGGCGCCGACGCAATCAGGCAACTACAATCTCTTGCCATGAAAGCGGCCTGGGCCGGTTGAACTGAGCGTCTCAGTTCAACC
Source organism: uncultured Bryobacteraceae bacterium (assembly GCA_964248405.1). Taxonomy (GTDB): domain Bacteria; phylum Acidobacteriota; class Terriglobia; order Bryobacterales; family Bryobacteraceae; genus Bog-105. The sequence goes on along the minus strand of CAXTYH010000016.1, from coordinate 76,476 downwards.
GCCCAATAAGCACGTAGCAGAGTATTTAGACTGTGTGGATGATGTCGAAGCGATCCAGGTTCATCACCTTGTACCAAGCGCTTATGAAGTCTCTGACAAACTTCGGTTGCGAGTCCGAGCACGCATACACCTCCGCCACCGCTCTGAGCTGCGCGTTGGAACCAAAGATCAGGTCGGCCCGCGTTGCCTCCCACTTAGGCGTGCCCGTCTTCCGTTCGCTGCCCTGAAAAGTATCCTGCCCGTTGCTTGTCGCTTTCCAGACATACTTCATGTCCAGGAGGTTGACGAAGAAATCATTGGTCAGCGTCTCCGGCCGGTCTGTGAAGACACCGAACTTCGTACCGCCGTAGTTAGCATTTAACACCCGCAAGCCGCCGATCAGCACTGCTAGTTCCGGCGCGGTCAGCCGCAACTGTTGCGCCTTGTCCAGCAGCGCCACCTCAGGCGGCTCAGAATCTTTGTAACCGTAGGAACGGAAGCCGTCCACCTTAGGCTCAAGCGGCTCGAAGGATTCGGCGTCTGTCTGCTCTTGCGAGGCGTCCGTGCGTCCCGGTGTGAATGGGACGGTGACATCGACGCCGGCATTCTTTGCCGCCTTCTCGATGGCTGCCGCACCCGCAAGCACAATCAGGTCTGCGAGCGAGATCTTCTTGCCACCCGCGGCCGAGTCGTTGAATTCGCTCTGAATCTGCTCCAAAGTTTTCAACACGCGAGCCAACTGCTCCGGCTGGTTCACCTTCCAATCCTTCTGCGGAGCAAGCCGAATGCGAGCGCCGTTTGCACCACCGCGCTTATCTGATCCGCGGAAGCTGGAGGCGGAAGCCCATGCGGTCGAGACCAGCTCGGAAACCGAAAGCCCGGATCCCAGCACCTTCTCTTTCAGTGCCTTAATGTCCGTCTCGTCAACCACTGGATGATCCACCGGCGGAACCGGATCCTGCCAGATCAACGCCTCCTGCGGAACTTCAGGGCCAACGTAACGGGCGCGCGGACCCATATCGCGATGCGTAAGCTTGAACCAGGCACGCGCGAAAGCATCGGCAAACTGATCCGGATTTTTATAGAACCGCTCTGAGATCTTCCGGTACTCGGGGTCCGCCACCATCGAAATGTCAGTGGTCAGCATGCCCGGCTGGTGCTTCCTGTTACCATCGTGCGCATCGGGGACGGTTCCCGCGCCAGCATCTCCTTTGGGCTTCCACTGAAATGCGCCACCAGGGCCCTTGGTCACTTCCCACTCGTACTTAAACAGGTGATCGAAGTAATCATTTGTCCACTGCCTCGGCTTAGTGGTCCAGGTCACCTCAATTCCGCTGGTAATGGCATCGCCCGCAATGCCGGTATTGTAGGCACTCGTCCAGCCAAGGCCTTGGTTTTCAATCGGTGCGCCCTCAGGCTCCTTATCGAGATGAAGCCCCGGCGCTGCGCCATGCGTCTTGCCAAAGGTATGGCCGCCGGCGATCAGGGCAACTGTCTCCTCATCGTTCATAGCCATGCGCCCGAAAGTGACGCGGATGTCGCGTGCCGCAGCAACAGGATCAGGCACTCCTTCCGGACCTTCGGGATTCACATAGATCAAACCCATGGTCGTCGTGGCGTGCGGCGCGCTCAGCTCACGGTCACCGGTGAACCGCTTATCGGATCCCATCCAGGCCGCCTCGGAGCCGAAATCGACGTCGTGATCAGGTTCCCAAACATCCGGACGTCCGCCCGCAAAGCCGAATGTCTTGAAGCTCATCGTCTCAAGCGCGACATTGCCGGCCAGAATCATCAGGTCGGCCCAGGAGATTTGCTTGCCGTACTTCTGCTTCACCGGCCACAGCAGCCGCCGAGCGCGATCCAAATTGACGTTGTCAGGCCAGCTGTTCAGCGGTGCAAAGCGCTGCTGTCCGCGTCCACCGCCACCTCGGCCGTCGAAGGTCCGGTAGGTGCCGGCCGCGTGCCAAGCCATGCGAATCATCAACGGGCCGTAGTGGCCGAAGTCTGCCGGCCACCATTCCTGCGAGTCCGTCATCACCGCAGCCAGGTCTTTCTTCAACTGCCAGTAGTCGATTTTCTTGAACTCCTCGACGTAGTCGAACTCCTCTTCCATGGGGTTCGACAGTCTGGAGTGCTGGTGCAGCAGTTCCAAGTTCAGGTGGTTGGGCCACCAGTCACGATTGCCTCTACGATCGCTTTTGCGGCCGCCGTTGCCATTCCCATTGGCGCTGCCATGATTTACGGGGCATTTCGTCTCGCCCGATGCGTTTTCTATTCTTTCCTCTTGCAACGTCTCCACGTGTTCTCCCTATCGCTTCCGCTCTCACGGTAGCACCTGGGCAAGCCATATTTCCAATATCGAAAACACTTCTCAGGTATAGGCATCCCTATGGAACTTCATCAGCTCCGCTACGTGTGTGCAATCGCTGAAACGGGTAGTTTCAGCCGCGCAGCCGAGCGCTGCCAGATTGCCCAGCCCTCGCTCTCCCAGCAGGTGCTGAAGCTTGAGGAAGAACTCGGTAGCAACCTCTTTGACCGGCTTGGCCGTGGGATTCGTCTAACGGAATCCGGGCGGGGGTTCCTGCCACATGCCCATGCCATTCTCCGGCGGTGGATGTCGCCCGTGCCAGCGTCGCTTCCAACTACGCGGATGTTCGCGGAAGCGTCACCTTAGGAGCTATCCCGACGGTCGCGCCCTACTTGGTTCCGGGCTACACTGCAGCGTTTACAGAGCGGTTCCCTGACGGTCGGTTGCGCATCGTGGAGGAGACAACACCAATCCTCGTCGCTGGCTTGCGCGACCTGTCGATCGACTTCGCCCTGCTCGCTCTACCGCTCCGCCACAAGGATATCGAACTGCGGCCTATGCGGACCGAACCTCTGCTAGCCGCTCTGCCCAAAAAGCATCCGCTGGCGTCGAAAGATGCTCTTTCCTTGGGGGAGCTACGCGGCGAATCTCTCGTGCTGCTGCGGGACGGTCACTGCTTCCGAGACCTGAGTCTGGCCATGTGCCGCAGCGCGAATATCAATCCGAAGATTGCGTTTGAAAGCGGCCAGTTCAGCAGCATCTTGGGCATGGTCGCGGCCGGGGTTGGCGTTTCGTTAGTGCCGCAAATGGCGATTGACCCCCATGCAGGCTGCCGGTACATCCGCCTTCGCGAAAGCCGTGCTGTCCGCACCGTCGTGTTAGCCTCCCTCCGCGGCCGCAGCTTTAATCACGTCCAGCAGGTCCTAGCCGCAGGGTTCAAACGATCTGACCAAGAGTGAACGAAGCCCAGTTCCTCCATAACTTCCACTTCCGCCCGAACTGTCCCATGGCGAAGCCCGAGGCCCTTTTTAATCCGCTGGCCGGGTTGCAACGTTACAGAATTCAGACATATTCTGCGACGTGAAAAAGACGGGATCGCCTTCAAGCAGGTGCTGGGCGATGCTCTCCACTGGTAGCAAAAATTCCTTAGACCGCTGTAGATTGTTCCTACTTCGCGACGACACCTAGGTAGTCCCGAACTTCATCTGTCCGACATGCCGACGATACGGCAAAGTGGATCATGGCATCTGGTCAGTTTATCGGGACTGGTCCTGGTCTTCGAACTGGGGATGGATCTGGAGTATCAAACCCTCCAAAGCCTAAAGACCTCTTCGTCTCGACAGCGCGAGGACCTTGGGTCGGGCACCTAAAGGTAGTCGGAAGTCCAGTCCCCGCCTAAATATCTCAGGCATGTAATAGGCCCCGCCGTCAGCAACCACAACTCCATTCAGCTCGAGAAGTAACAATTCTTGGCTATCTAGGTGAACTTCTTCGGCGCGAAACGGAATAGTTCGTGTTTGTTGATCAAGAGCACGGAGCTTCTCGAAGATCCTTCCAACGGCTTGGTTCTCCTGCTCGATTTCCTTTATCTTTTCAACACTGCACTCCGCTACAGCGTCACGGATGGCCGACGGTACCAGTATTCTGTCAGCCCATTGCGAATTCCCCGTAGAGCCTTGAGCTGAAATATATAGACATCGCACGACGTCTCGCGCCTGAATCTGTCCCCGAAAGTCTGACAGAGCGGCAATCACCCACTCCGCAGACCGACCTTCACGTGATTTGTCGAGGCCCAGCTTGCGTCCCCAAAGCGGAATGAGCTGCTCAACCAGTTCCTCCTGAGATAAATCGCGGATCTTCTCCGTTCGAACATTTGGAAGAATGTTAGCTCTCACCGCTATCCACAATGCAAGCCGAAGAGCTTCGTCCCGATCCCACTTAAGCGCATAAGGCTCATAACGCGCCATCAGTTGCGCGGAATTTTGCCGAACGGCTGCTGTGACTATGTCTCGTCGTACGAATACAAGCATTCCCAGCTTACGCTCTGGTACCTGTTCCAGCCAATTGGGGACATCCTGAATAAGCGCCCTGACTGCCCGCTGTTCCAGTTCCGAAGATGATATGTCCTGGAAGAGGTCCTCAAGACCGTCAACGACAAAGAGCACCCGGTGAGGCGCACTTCGGAGAAATTCTGACAGCGCTCGGCCAGCTCCTGGCTCATTCACCTGGAATCCGATACTCCACGCCATCAGGTCGAGCCATCTATCTCGCCATTGCCCTTCGTGAAGATTTTCCCGAACCCAGCTTTGAACGAGATCGAGTGCTTCAAATGGGTTTAACACGGAACTAAGTCCCAAAGCTTCACTAACCCGTTCTCGAGCCTTCTGCAACGCCTCCGCCGTTACGTTCTTGGGTTGAAGGAGTGGAAACAAAAGTGCATCCACAGTCGGGCGGCTAGCGCCCGCGGCAACGGCAAATGAAAGCCAACCTGGGCGACCCATTAACTGCAAGAAAGTATATGTTTTTCCAGCTCCTTTAGCACCTACAACAACGGCATTAGGAATCTGATTGCGGTGATCTTCGGCAAGCCGCCTCAGGGGCGAAATCGGCAAAAAGTCATCGCTTGGACCCGTTTCTGCAAATATGAACCTCCGCGCCGTGGCGGCAAGCGATTTTCGAGCCTGGCCAACATCGCTTTTCCCTACGTTCAAAGTTGAGCTTGTCTCAGAGCGCTTAGGTATCGAGTTCGCTATCGACCTGATTGCTTCACGAACTTGGCTACGAGATAACAACAGTCGGACTTCGTCCCAATTAGGAGAGAGTGTAATTAAGGTCGGGTCGAACCAGCTTGGCCCCCGGATGAGGTCATTGGGTGTGGGCTCAAAATCTTTGACGATAGTCCTTGAAACTGCAAGCAACATTCTTTCTTCAACGGCAGCAAGGACCTTCGTGTCTCGAAGTTCCCCAGGAACCTCGTTAATTAAAATCGTCGGCAGAGGATCAGTCTCAGAGATTGACGGAGCGCGTTTTGAAATGAGATCCATAACGACTTCCGTACCGTTTAAGGACTGTCCGCTCATCGTGGTCACGAATACTCGTTGTATGCGTGGATCTAACAGCAACCCAGCGGCGAGTTCGGAGAGGCCTGCTCTCAAATCTATGATGACTGCGTCCACGTTAAGTCGGCGCCCAAGTGCCGCAAGAATATTAGATAGGACAAAGGGATCCGGTCTACCTTGCGTTAAATGTTCCGGGCGGATGTCCAATGATTGGAAGGATCGGGCTGACCTAAAAGCCGGCAGGACAAATACGTTATCGAGAAGCGCGTCCTGAATGCGATTGGCAACTAAATCGATAGAGCTTGGAGCCGCATCCTCCGGGTCCCCATGAACCAACGCGAGAAAATCTGCAAGAGAGACAGGAGGAGTTGGAAGGCGGCTCTCCAAGAGCCAAGTAATTCCAGGGGCTTCGAAGTCAGCATCTACTAGCAAAACGGATGCATGTTCGTCCGCGAGCGTAAATGCCAACGCCAAAGCGTGTAACGTTCGGCCTACACCACCCTTGAAAGAGTGAAACCCAATCATGGGTGGCGTCGCTTCCAAGAATGGCGAAGGCTTCGAAAGCTCTGTCAGCCCTGCTTGGATCAGGCTAGGACGTAGCAACGTCGGACCGGGAGAGGTACGAAGAGCTTCAGTTTCACTCTCCTCCAGCTGAACTGGCAAAAGACGATCTCCGTCGCTCGTCTCAAGCAGCACCGCCATTTCTTCGCGACCTTGGTACTCACTGATACGGATTCTCGGCTCGAGAGCGTCTGTCAACCAACTTTCAGCAAGAGCCGATTTGCCGGGGCGCACCCGAACAGACAAACCATCCCAATAGACGTGCGCATCCAGTAACCATTCAGGCCAGGAAGTCTGGGTCTCGAGCTGACGAAGCAGTGCGTCCTCAACATCGAGCCAGCTATATAAACGAACATCAGGAGGAATCACGCGCTAAGCTCCTGGCTTATCCAATCGCAAAGCCGATACAACCACAGACGTAAAACAGTTTCGTCCTCTTCGTGGATCTTAACTCCATAACGCCAAGCTTGATGTGCTGTTGACAAATCGAATTCTTTGGGATCATCTCTGAGGCGAATTCTGACAACTCCTTCGATGATTGAGGCAGGCAATCTTAGCTGCCTTGCCCAGAACACTAAATCATGGCCGTGTGCCTTTAGGTCAGCCGCAAGTTGATCAGTTGTCCTTAGTCGGTTGCGCATCATCCAAACAGCCTTCAGGCCGCATTCCGCGGCATAGAACAAGATAAGGTTGTTCGCGGCCTGGGACATACTCCTCCTGTGACGGTGAAATGCCTTGTGCATTTCGGACGTACCAACTTGAATCATCTATCTGAGCCCCAGGATAGCTAACCGGGCCATGTGGCTCTCGCGAAGGTCTTTAGAGAGGGTAGCCCCGCGAAGCTTAGAAATCATACGCTCGGCTGATCGTTTTCGATGCACTTTGACGTAAAACGCGCAACTTTGAGATTTGAAAGCGCTGCCCAGAGTCACCCCGAGTGACGGCGCCACATAGAGACTCCAATTTCGGGCTACTGAGTCGAACGCTCTCAAAAGGAGCTGCGGAATTGACAATCAGCGACTGAGACGCCCAAAGCCCAGCCGCCGCGCCCAGCCGATAAAGCAATCAGGCGTTTTCTCCTTCAACGGCGCGGTTGCGTGTATCTCAAATTGACCTTCGACATTCTCACATTTCCATAAGACTGCTATAGGAATTAGATAGAGGACATATAGGAATTAAGTGCCCCGAGAATGCCGGGAACCTGCCCCCAGAATGCCGTGGAAGTGCGCCCGTTTTCCAGACTGCCTTGTGGATACTTGGAGGACGAGCTCCCTACGAGCTGCGCCCCCAGAATGCCGAAGCAGATTGGATTTGTGGCAAACAAACTAGTCAAGAGTGTCACATCTTGCCGTTCATGACGCTTTCCGGCCGTAGGGAATAGCTGAGCAGGGCGAGGAGCATTAGTGAATGGCCTTCGAGATAAGTTCGGACAACATCGCTGAAGCGGTCGTCCTGCGATTGCGAGACCTCGCCGTGCTTCTGACGCTAGCCCAGGCCGCTACATATCTCGGCCTCACGCCGGACGCCCTCAAAGCCAAAGTGCATATGGGCAAAGTACCCATTGTCGAAATCGACAGCAAGCTGCGTTTTGACCGTCAGGATCTCGACCGTATGATCGATCAGAACAAGAGGGTTGCTTAGCGTGCCACGTCAACGAGTACGGCGCGGACAGGGCACAATCTACAGACGGGACAAGACCTCGTGGTGTGCATATTCGGTTAATGGCATTCGAAAGCGAGAATCTTGTAAGACAAGCATAAGAGAAGAGGCCTTGGCTTATTTACAGCGGAAGCAGGGCCGACTTGCCTCGGGCGAGCTACTGACGCCGGATCGCGTAACGGTGCGTGATCTTCTCAATCTCCTGCTCGAAGACTACGATACCCGGCAAGTTGCGCAGGCGTATATCGCCACTCTGAAAATCAAATCGATCTTGCTACCTAAACTTGGTGCCGTAAAGGCCGCTCGTCTGGGTAGCGCTCGAATTAAGGAATACATCGAAGCTCGGCTGAAGATAGTGAAGCCCGCAACTGTCAATCGGGAACTCGGGATATTGCATCGCGCATTTCAGCTCGGGTACAACCAAGATCCTCCGCTTGTTGCACGAGTGCCTTATCTGCCGCGGCTGACGGAGGACGAGCCGCGAAAAGGATTTTTAAAACCGCAGACCTATCACAAGTTGCTCGCAGAACTTCCAAGCGAGATGCAATTGCTTTTTGTGATTGCCTATCACGGCGGTCTACGACGTGGCGCGCTGCTTCGCATCAGATGATCACAAGTTGACCTCGCTGCCAACACAATTTGGATGGAGGGACGCCGCCAGAATCGAAAGCCGGAACCCATAGCCGTCCCCATCTACGGCGATATGGCGAAGTTTATCTTGGCCCAGCCTCGGACTAGCGAATTTCTTTTTGCCAGGGGAGCAAAACCGATCCTCGATTTCCGCGAGAGTTGGGATATCGCTTGCCAGCGGGCCGGCGTACCGGACCTTCTGTTTCATGACCTGCGCAGGACTGCCGTTCGGAACTTGCGCCGGGCCGGTATTCCAGAGTCGGTGATTATGAAAATCACGGGTCATCGCACCCGGAGCGTCTTCGAGCGCTACAACATAATAGATCATTCCGACACGCTCGAAGCTGGCCTGAAGGCAGGCGAGTTCTTGGCCCGGGAACATGGAGATATGTCACAGTCAGTGACACAATCAAGGAAAGAAAAGAAATGAAGGGAGTAGGGTAAGTCTTTTGTTCTGTGTATGGTGCGGAGAGGGGGACTTGAACCCCCACGGTGTTACCCGCTAGCACCTCAAGCTAGTGCGTCTGCCAATTCCGCCATCTCCGCAATGTGCCGCGACTTACTTCCTGGTCGGCTGAGTCGTTTTGGCTGGTGGTTGCGTGCTCTTGGTGATTGTCGGCGTCCTTCGTTCCAACACACTTCCTGACCGTGAGGAAGTTCGGTCAGTGGAAATGGCTAAGCTCAGTGCCGTCAACATGAACAGGATTGCCGCGATAGTTGTAGCCTTCGACAGAACCGTCGCTGTGCCGCGCGGCCCGAACACTGTCTGTGAGCCCATGCCGCCAAATGCTCCTGCCAGATCAGCCGCTTTCCCGCTTTGCAGCAGAACAACAATGATCAGAAACAGGCACACCAGGACGTGCAGGGTCGTTAAGAAATAAACCATGCCGTCATTGAGTATATCAACCGGCCAAACAATGCCAAACTAGTAATGTGTCTGTCAGCACTACCAGTGTCGACTCGCCCGGGATCTCGTTGGAAGATCTGCGCGAGACGTACAAGCGCGGGGAACTCGACGAGTCGCATTGCCATCCCGATCCCATGCAACAGTTTCAAGTTTGGATGAGCGAGGCGCGCGCGGCCAGGCTGAAAGAGCCGAACGCGATGAATCTCGCGACGGCCTCCCCTGATGGTCGTCCCTCCGGCCGCATCGTTCTCCTGAAAGAGGTAACTGCCAATGGATTTCTCTTCTATACGAACTACACCAGCCGCAAAGGCCAGGAGATGGAAGCCAATCCGCGGGTATCACTCACCTTCTATTGGGCGGAACTGGAGCGCCAGGTTCGTGTGGACGGCACCGTCTCCCGGGTCGACCGGGACAAGTCAGTCGCCTACTTCAAGAGCCGCCCGAAAGGAAGCCGGTTAGGGGCGCTCGTCTCGCACCAGAGCGAAGTCCTACGGAGCCGTCTGCCGCTGGAACAGAAATTGGCTGAGCTGGAATCTGAGTACGCAGGAAGAGACGACGTTCCCACGCCCGAATGGTGGGGCGGGTACCGCGTGGAGCCTTCCACGATTGAGTTCTGGCAGGGCCGCGACAATCGGCTGCACGATCGGCTGGTTTACCGCCGAACCGCCGACGCCATGTGGGCGCTTGAGCGTCTGTCGCCCTAACCCTCAGTGGAGACAACGTTTAAACGAAGTTCGCGTGCCATGCGTCAGTACTGTGTGTTTCGCGGTTGGTTCCTCCCTTACATTACGGTCGCTGCGCTGGCAGCTGTCGCATCCGGGCAGACGCTGTCTACCGACCTGCTGATCCAGAATGTGGAGAAACACTACAACAAAGCGCGTACTCTGTCGGTCGAATTCACTGAGGATTACAGCCTGCTAGGCCACCGCCGGCCACCCGAGTCCGGCCTGCTGACGCTGCGGAAAGCCGGCAAAATGCGCTGGGATTACCGAAAGCCGGAGGGCAAGCTCTTTATCTCGGATGGCAAGACTGTCTACCTTTTCACTTCAGCCAACAATCGCGTAGAGAAAGTATCGTTGAAAAACACGGAAGATATGCGGGCGCCACTAGCGTTCCTATTGGGCAAGCTTGCCATGAAGAAGGATTTTCAAGATTTCAGCACGACAACCGATGCGGAGGGCCCGTGGCTGCACGCAAACGCAAAAAGTGATCGCGAACCGTATAGTGCAGTGGAGATGCAATTGGGTCCGGACGGCAGCGTCCATCGCTTGATTGTGCAGGGCCGTGACCAGTCCGTGCTTTCCTTCCGGTTTGAAAACGAGAAGCTTAATCCAAAGATAGATGATGCCTCCTTTCAGTTTCAGATCCCGCCCGGGGCGCAAGTAGTGGACTCCTTAGAACAAGCGGGAGAAGACCGATAATGGCGGAGTTCTTACTGCGATACGCCGACGGGCGCGGCCAAATGCATGAGCAGGTAGCCGATGCTCAGTCTGAGCGTGAAGCCAGAGAACGGCTCTCTGCCCAAGGGTTCCTCGTCTACTCGGTTCGCGCGAAGGATCTCGGCGCCCGATTCGGCGACCTTACGGCGCGCAAGAACACCGTCAACCTTGAGAAGTTCCTCATCTTCAACCAGCAGTTTGTAACGCTCATTCGCGCCGGCCTTCCTATTTTAAAGGGCCTCGATTTGCTAGCAGACCGACTCACGGACGAGCGCCTGGGCCGCTACATCAAGTGCGTTCGGGACGAAGTGAAAACGGGTACCGTGCTGTCTGATGCCTTCGCTCGCCAGAACGTATTCCCAGCTATCTACGTGACAAGCGTGCTTGCCGGTGAGAAGAGCGGCTCGCTGGTCGAGGTGCTGGAGCGGTTCATTACTTACCAGCGGCTGACGCTGGCTTTGCGTAAGAAACTGCTGGTTTCGCTGCTGTATCCGGCTGTTCTCGTTGTGCTGGTTGTTTGCCTGATTGTGTTCCTGATCACGTACGTTGTGCCGAACTTTGCCGCACTCTACACCAGCATGGACGCTAAACTACCGGCGGCGACACGACTGCTGATCGCGGTCGGCACCACTGCCCGCACTTATGTCCTGGCCGGTTTAGCTGCTGCCGTGCTGGCGCTTGTCGGTGCGTTTTTCTGGTCGCGACGCCCGAGTTCGCAGGAGACTCTCGACCGCATCAAAATGAAGTTGCCGTTGCTCGGCGAGGTTTGGACCAAGTATCAAGTCGCTCAACTTTCTCGTGTCTTAGGCACCTTGCTGGTAGGGGGCATCCCTTTGGTGCAGGCGCTGGAGACAGCCGGCCGTTCGCTGGGCAGTGTACTTTTGAAAAAGACACTCGATCGGGCGGCCATCCTGGTGCGCGAAGGCAAATCGCTCCACGCTTCTCTCGCCACCACGGGCATTGTTCCACCGCTGGCCGTAGACATGATGGAGGTCGGCGAATCGACCGGCGCCCTGCCCCAGATGCTCAACAGCGTTGCCGAATTCTACGATGAAGATGTCAACACCCGTATGACGGCTATTCTTTCGCTTATTGAACCGATCATCATGATTTTCATGGGTGCTTTTGTGGCTTTCGTTCTGGTGGCCTTATATCTGCCCATCTTCTCGCTCGCCGACACGATACGTTAAGCCCGACACATCCCGTTAAGACCCTCACCAATACCCATGGCCACTGAAATCCTCCGACCCAAAGAAATCGACGTAGAAGCCGAGCAGGCACGTGCTCTGGCGAAACGATACTGCTGTGACTACGTTGACCTCAAGACGGCCGGCATTGACCACGAACTCTTTCGAACCGTTCCGGTAGACCTGATGTTCCGGTATCACTTCGTCCCGCTGCAGGCGTACCCCGGAAACCTTGAAATCGCGCTAGCCGATCCGCGGCAGATTACCGCCATCGATGAGCTTGCCGTCTTGCTCGCCAAGAAGCTGAAGATCAAGATTGCCACGCACTCCCAGATCTCAGATTTGCTGAAGAAGACCGAGCAGTCACAGCGTGTCCTGGAAGAGGTCACCGAAGGCTTCACGCTCGACGTGGTCGGCGATGACGAGAACCCCGACGAAAACCTGTCAATCGATCGGCTTGCCTCCGATGAAGGCACGATTGCACCAGTCATCAAGCTGGTGGACACGACCATTTTCAATGCTCTGGAGCGCCGCGCGAGCGACATTCATATCGAAACGCGCGACCAGGAAGTAGCTATCAAATACCGCATTGACGGCGTCCTGCAATATGCCATGAGCCCGATTGCCAAAGAGTGGTATTCGGCCGTCATCTCGCGTATCAAAGTCATGAGTGAGTTGGATATCGCTGAGCGGCGGGTTCCCCAGGATGGCCGTTTTCGCGTCCGCTATAAAGGGCGGTTGATCGATTTCCGTGTCTCGATCATGCCCACCATCCATGGCGAAGACGCTGTGCTCCGCGTGCTCGACAAAGAGTCGATGAGCGAGAAGTTTTCGCGCCTGACGCTGGATGTGGTTGGCTTTGCTGAGAACGATATTGTCAAATTTCGCCGCTATATCAAAGAGCCATACGGCATGGTGCTGGTGACAGGTCCTACCGGGTCAGGCAAAACAACCACGCTCTATGCCGCGCTCAGCGAGATCAAAAACGACGAAGACAAGATCATCACCATCGAAGATCCGGTCGAGTATCAAATCAAGGGCATTACCCAGATTCCGGTGAACGAGAAAAAGGGGCTTACCTTTGCCCGCGGGCTGCGTTCCATCTTGCGGCATGATCCGGACAAGATTCTGGTGGGCGAAATCCGTGATCAGGAAACCTCGCAGATTGCCATCAACGCCGCGCTCACCGGACACCTTGTCTTCACCACCGTTCACGCCAACAACGTGCTGGATGTTCTAGGACGCTTCCTGAACATGGGTGTGGAGCCCTACAACTTCGTTTCCGCCCTGAACTGCATATTGGCGCAACGGCTGGTGCGTGTCATCTGCCCACACTGTCGCCAGCCTGCGCATTACGAGGACGATTACCTGGTGGAGAGCGGTCTCGATCTGAACGAGTGGCGTCACTTTCCGTTCTACGAAGGGCGCGGCTGCATGGAGTGCAGCGGCACCGGCTTTCGTGGACGCACGGCCATCCATGAACTGCTGGATCTGACCGAGCGCATCCGGGAGATGATTCTTGAGCGCCGGCCCGCTTCCGAGATCAAGCGGGCGGCTCGCGATGAGGGCATGACGTTCCTGCGCCAGTCTGCTCTTGATCGGGTGCGTGAAGGCGTTACCACGCTGCGTGAAGCAAACAAAGTCACCTTCATCGAATAGGATTGGTACCTCGCTCTGGCATTCTTTGATCGCATTCAGCAGCTGGTTTCGGAACCACCGCCGGACCTTATATTCGAAGTAACGGAGAACTCCGTCGCGGTTGTTTCTCCGCGCGAACCCGCCCGGCAGCGCCATGAAGTTCTGGTGGAACGCGCCGCTGCTTCCTCGCCTGCCGCCCCGAACGTGCTAAAGCCCCAGCTGTACCATGACGCTCTGGCGCGTGTTGCGCCTCTCTTAACCGCCAAGCAGGCTGCGGCTGCGCTGGTCATTCCCGACTATGCGGTCCGTATGGCTATCATTGACCTCGAACAGTTTCCCGCGAGCGAGGCCGATCGGCTGGCTCTGTTGCGCTTTCGCCTTCGCAAGACAGTCCCGTTCCACATCGACGAGGCTCAACTCTCTTACTCAGTCCAGTTGAGCGAGCCCGGTCGGCTGGAAGTCTTAACCGTTGCAGCAGCGCGGCCTATCCTCGACGAGTACGAACAGATTCTGACTACATCCGGTTACCGCGTCGGCCTGGTCACGCCCTCCTCCATTGCCGCGCTGCCGCTCTGCTTGCAAGCCGAGCGTGGATTAACCATCGTCGCCAAAGCGGCCGGCTCCATTCTCACCATGTTGCTTCTGGAAGGGGCGCGGGTTCGTTTAGTCCGTTGTGTCAATCTCTCCGGCGATGGAAGTGAAGGCGTAACGTCGGGCCGCGATGAGCAGACCATTTTGCCTCTCCTGCAGCAGACCCTTGCCTATGCCGAAGATCAGCTGAAGCAGCCCGTCATGCGCCTGTTACTCTGTGGTTTCAGCACCGACACAGACGCTTTGGGCACGCTCGCCCAGCGTGAGTTTGGCGTCAGCTATGGCCCTCTTCGCTCCAAGTTCGGGGCGGCTTCGCAGGCCAATACGGGTTTGCTGGGCCTTTTGGAGCAGTACGTCGTATGAAGCCGTTGTCACCAACTTTCATCAATCTCGCTTCTCAGCCGTTCCGGCGCGAACGAGCCCGCAATGCCGTCTTGGCTGCTGCTGCTGCTGCCCTGCTTTGTTCGCTGCTGGTGCTGACAATCCTCGTTCTGCATTCCCGGGCTAAGGCAGCGGACCTGCGCCGTCAAATCTCGGCTGAACGCGCCCAATTGCAAACCCTGCAGGCCAGGCAGTCAGGCTATTCGGCTGTCCTGGCCAAGCCGGGCAATGCCGATGTATTTGCCCGCAATGTTTTCCTGAACGAACTGATCGCGCGCCGAGCTGTCAGCTGGACGCTGGTCTTCCGTGACCTGGAAAAGATACTCCCGGCCAACATGCGCCTGATCGGTATTCGTCTGCCGCAGGTGGCCGGCGAAGACGTGAACGGCACAAACCGCGTGCAACTCGATATGATCGTCGGAACTGACAAGCCCGACTCGGTCATCACTCTTCTCAAACGCCTGGAAAGTTCGGAGTTGTTCGGCGCAGCCCAGGTGATCAATCAGCAGCCGCCCACGCAAAACGAACCCCAGTATCGCTATCGGGTCACCGTTGCCTATGCCCAGAAACTTTAGCTTCCTTCCTCCGTCTGGCGCTATGGAGCAGCCTAGGTTTTGGCTCCAGGCAGCTGTTGCGTTGCTGGCAGTTCTCAATCTGGCTGCACTCTTTCTGTATCTGTATCCCCCGGGCGGTTCGCGCGCCGAACTTACGCAGCAAGGGCAGAACGTTCGTGCTCAAATTGCCAGTTCCGGTAAACAAGAGGCGCGACTGCAGTCTGTGGCCGCCAAAGTCCAGCTCGGCAGCCGGGAGTCCGACGAGTTCCTGGCTCGATATATTCTTCCCAAGCGCGTTGCCTACTCCAATGTGATCGGTGAAATCCAGCGCATGGTTAAAGCTTCCGGCATTCAGGAGAAAGACGCAGCCTACAGTGCAGAGCCAATCGAAGGCACCTCTGACTTGATCCTGTTAAACAGTTCTGCCAATTACGAAGGTTCCTATGACAACTTGCGAAAATTCCTCTATGAGGTGGACCGCTCGCCGTACCTGATTATGCTCGAAAGCTTGACCGCCAACCCGCAGCAGCACGGCAGTCAGATCAATACATCCATCAAGTTTCAGGCAGTGATCAAGGAAGATGCGCCGGCCCTCACGCCGTTACGAGGACAACAGTGAGCGCAAACGCTACTCGCATTTTCGGAATCCGCGTGAACATGGATCCTAAGCTTCTGATTGGAGCATTGATCCTGGTGGCGGGCTTTCTTTTCTGGTACAACTCGAGTTCCGACGATGCCCCGACCACCGCTAACTCAGCGGCGGTTCCTGCGGCCAGCGTTGCAAATTCGGCCTACGTTGCACCGGTCCGGCCGACCGTCCCGCGTCGATCGAATACCCTTAGCAGCGAGCGCGCTACCCTCCGTGTTCGACCCGTTGACGCCACTCGCGGCGATGTGGACCCCACCTTGCGACTCGATCTGCTCGCCCGCCTCAGCACCATACAGCCATCGCCTGCCACGCGTAGCCTGTTTGAAATTGGGTCTACCTCCTCCGCCGCTATCGTGGCCGGCGCTCCCACCATCATTCCGAAACCGGTCGGCCCCCAGACTCCCACCAGTCCGCTTGGTTTTGGGGGACACGCGCCAACCACAACGATTCAGACTACGGTGAACATTCCGTTGAAGTACTACGGTTATGTAAAACCATCCTCACCGCGCGCCGCCAACCAAGGTCTATTCCTGGACGGCGATAACGTCCTACTCGCCAACGAAGGGCAACTTCTTCAGGGCAGGTACCTGGTAGTGGAACTCACGCCCGGCAGCGCGCGTCTGGAAGATACGACGCTCAAGCAGGCCCAGACTCTTCCTGTTCTCCCCGTTGCAATGCCATGAAGCGCCTCGTGGCAAAGTCGCCGGCCTTTCCATCTCAGCGCACGCATCAGCGCGGGTCGGCGCTACTGATTGTTCTAGTCTTTGCTTCGATTGTCGCCATTCTGCTTTTTATGCAGATGCCCGTCCTGATCTTCGAAGCCCAGCGGAACAAAGAGCAGTTGCTGGTCGACCGCGGCAACGAGTATAAACAGGGCATCCGGTTGTTCTATCGAAAATTTCAGCGCTATCCGCCGAGCTTCGATGCTCTGGAGAACACCAACCGGTTACGCTTCCTTCGCAAACGCTTCAAAGATCCGTTCACCGATAAGGACGATTGGCGTCTCATCCATGCCGGACCAAACGGCCTGCCTATCGATTCGAAACTGAGCGTTTTCCAAACCGCAGGGGGCGCGCAGACATCTACGGGTGGGGGCAACAGTCCTCTTGGCTCCTTCAATAACGGTCAGAACCAAAGCGGCGGTCAGTCTCCCTTCGGTGGCTCAAGTACCTTCGGCGGCTCGAACACGTTTGGCGGCTCGAACGGTTTGGGCAACAGCGGTTTCGGCTCCTCTGGAAACAGTGGGTCAACTGGATTTGGCGGCAGCCCTTCGAACCCTGGAGGGACCGGTGGAGGTCTCGGAAACTCTAATTCTTTCGGCGGCTTCAACAGCCCTAGCCGCGCGCCTCAACCTGTCAACTCCGGCTCGGCTGGTTCTGCCAATCCGCCCGGCTTTCAAGGCGGTATCGCCCCGAATGCTGACGGCGTCGATCCGAACGTAGTGCCAAGCGCACCGTCCCAGGCTCATGGGGTGAACGGACTGCCCTTGGGAACTGGTGAAAACGGAGGAGCTCTGCAGGCAGCAACGCCCTCTGGTGTGCCACAGCCCGTGATCGCTCGCAGTGCAGTTCCTAACGGAACCAACGGGAGCGCCACCGGGGCTGCGCAACCGAACGCTGACGCTGTTAATCCGAATGGAGCAGCCAACTCATTACTGTCCAACCCCAACCCGCAGATGCCTCAGACGGCCGGTGCTGCCGGTTTCAACACCTCCACTGGGGCAGGCGGAAGTTCCACCTTCGGCGCAAGCTCCACGGCTGGAAGCAGCCCATTCGGTTCCTCATCAAATAACTCCAGTTCCGGCTTCGGGGTTATTCAAAGCGGCGGTCTCGGCGGAGTGGCAAGCAAAGCCGAACGCCACAGCATTAAATTGATTAACGATAAACAGCAGTACTCGCTGTGGGAGTTCTACTACGATCCCAACAAAGATCCGCTCCGCAATGGCGCCGGTGCTTTAAATCAGCTGGGAGGCGGAAACGCCGCAAGTGCCCAATTCGGCAGCACTGGTATCGGCGCCGTGTCCGGTTCAGGGGGCAACAACGGCGCTGCTGCGAATGGTCTCTTCACGCGAGGGCCCAGCCCCTTTGCAGACTCCAACAATGGGCCAAGTACGTTTAGTAGCCCAAGCCCGAGTAACCCAGGCTCAAGTAGCATAGGCTCAAGTAACCAAGGTTCGAGTAGCACAGGCTCAAGTAATCCAGATTCCAGTAACCCAGGCTCGGCGACAGGCGCTGCTCCCTCTTCGAACCCGCAAACGGCTACAACTCCAGCCCCGCCGCCGCAGTAGCCATAGCTGCTCAGTGCGCTCGGCAATCGGTTCGGAACGACTCTACAAAATGCTGGAAGACCGGCTCAAAGCGTGGCCAGCTGGTTGCCTTTGACTGCAGCTCCAATCGATACAGAACATGATCCCAATGCAGCAGAACCACGGCGTCCATCCAGTCCGATCTCTCCTTCGGGTCTGCGTACTGAGCTCTGGTAAACAAGGCCGGTTGTCCGCCAACGGTCAGTTTGCGCTGGTCAAGAGTCTGTAGGTCGCTGACCCGAACAAACTTTTGCAAACCCTCTACATGCGACTGATAGTCGCTGTCCAAACTTACCGGCGGAGCACTACCCTCCTGCGTATCTTCGGCGGTCGTACTGACATCCAGCAAAGCAATCGGCATTGAGTAGCGCGATATGCCGGTGGTGACATAGAAGCTGCCCGCTGCGTGCTCGTTGCTCCGGATCCACCGGGACGGATAGCTGATGCAGTAGCCCGTCCCCTTGTCTACATAGTGCTTCCAGGCACGATCCTGCCGAGGCTGGCTTTCGGCCGACATCAATGCTGACGAAGCCAGCATCGCCCAGACAAGCAGAGACCATCGGCCAGAAGACATGTTCGTAAGTTGTCATACTCCGAACCGCTTTTCTACAGATTTAGAGACTCTTCGGTAATGTCTATGCCGTTGGAAAAGTACTGGCAACAAAGTGTGTGATATCGCGACTGGCTACATCCATAGGGAATTCGACTTCGCGTAAGTTTGCTGGAACTCCACTTCCATCGACAAGCTTTAACTCCAATAGGCGACGATAGTACTTTACTCAACCCTGCGTTGAGGCCAGGCGAAACAACCCTCCTCTGAGATGAGCCTCAAAAGGAGGGTGCTTCGTAAGAGCTTATAGGTAATAATCGAGCAGCGTTGGCCCGGCACACCTGAAGGCTTACAGATAAAACAAGGATGAATATGGATAAGCTTGCTCAGAACATTCAGGAAGCGTTCCTCAACAATGCGCGCAAAGACAAGGTCTTCCTGACAATTTACTTGATGAGCGGGGTGAAACTTTCCGGGCGCATCAAGAGCTTCGATAAATACTCGGTCATATTAGAAGCGAATAATCAGGAGCAGCTGATTTTTAAGCATGCTATCTCCACTGTGGTCGTTTCCAGAAGCTCATCGGCCGGCTTCCCCCCGAATCTCACGGCCACCACGCCGGGTACGCCGGCGCCTGTTGCTGAGCCGGATAGCAATCTTTAATGGAAACGCAGAGTCACCGGGAACGCACACTGGTTGTCGGCGTAGATCTGACATCACGTGGGCACGAAGGCTCGGCTGATCGCATCGTGCAACCTGATGCAGAGGAGTCTTTGGAGGAGCTTGCCACGCTGGTCGATAGCGCGGGCGCGTTTGTTACTGGACGTATGGTGCAAGCCCGCAAGTCACTCGATGCGGCGACGCTGGTCGGCTCAGGCAAAGTTGCCGAGATTAAGAGCAAGGTACAGGCTGACGAGATCGACACCGTTGTCTTCGACAATGAGCTGACGCCTACTCAGTTGCGCAATTTGGAACGACAGTTAGAGGCCAAGGTAATCGACCGTACGCAATTGATCCTCGACATATTCGCCCGCCGGGCACGAACGCGGGAGGGTCAGCTACAGGTGGAGCTGGCGCAATTGAATTATCTGCTGCCCAGGCTTGCAGGACGCGGTACGCAGATGTCACGGCTGGGCGGTGGCATCGGCACCAGAGGTCCAGGTGAAACACAGCTGGAAACAGACCGGCGTCGCATTGGCAGCCGCATCGCCAAGCTCAAAGCGGAGATCGAACGCGTACGCGCCACCCGTGGCGTCCAGCGATCGCAGCGGCAGGCGGTTCCTCTCTCCACGGTCAGCTTGGTTGGTTATACCAACGCCGGCAAATCAACTCTGTTTAACCGGCTAACCGGCGCCGGCGTACTGGCGGATGCCAAAATGTTCGCGACGCTCGATCCTACCGTCCGGCAGATCCGGCTGCCCTCGCAGCGTCGTGTCCTACTGAGCGACACGGTCGGCTTTATCCGCAACCTACCGACAACACTGGTGGATGCATTCCGCGCCACCTTAGAAGAAGTCACTGCGGCAGCACTGTTGCTGCATGTAGTGGATGCCACCTCCGCCACCGCAGCTGAACAAACGGCTCATGTGATGAAAGTACTGTCCGAGATCGGCGCGGAAAACACGCCGCAGATTCTGGTACTCAATAAAGCCGACCGGCTGGAAGCAGGACAGATTCCAGAAGACTTGGCCACACTCACTCATCGCATGCTGGGGGAAGGGGCGCGGCAGAGCAACACTCAGGCAGTTATCATCAGCGGAAAGACAGGCGCGGGTACAACTGAACTGCTTGCCGCCATCGACCAGCAACTGGTGCAGGATCCGGTACTACGGCAGCGATTCCGACTGCCGCCGGGCGAAGGTCGCGCTCTGAACTTGTTGCACGACCGCGCAGCGGTTATCTCCATGCGCTATGAGGACGGATACTGTGATGTGCTTGCTGACGCCCCCGAATCCATTCGCAACCGACTCTCTGAATTCGCAGTCGACTAAATCAAATCCGATTCCGTGAACTTCTGCGTGACAGACTTCGTCCGTTGTGACATGATGGACGCCGTTCTTCCCCGTTGCATGCAGAAGGCGCTGATTTTCGGACTGCTCGGTTCGGCCCTCCTCCTCGCGTTAACAGGCTGCAATGGATCTCTCCGGCAGGTGAGAACTGGGCCCATAGAGACCTCTTCGCTGGCACTGAACAGAGATAAGGTTGAGCGCGCTGATGTGGAATTAAATATCAGCGAGGGACGGTTAAAAATCCACGGCGGCAGCGACAAGCTGATTGAGGGAACGTTCAGCTTCAACGTCCCCGACTGGCGGCCCCAGGTGCGAAGTTCGGTCAGTGGGTCACATGCCGCCATCACGGTCCAGCAGCCAAACAGCGCAGGTACACTGGGCGAGGGGAAGAACACCTGGGATCTGGAACTGAACGACAAAGTTCTAATGGATCTGGCGCTGCACTGCGGCGCGGGAGAAGCGCGTATGAATCTGGGCAGCCTGAACCTGCGCAGTCTTCAAGTGCGAATGGGTGCAGGCGAGGTAGATCTGGATCTGACCGGGCATCCCACGCGTGACTACGAGGTGGATATCAGCGGTGGTGTCGGTCAAGCTACCGTCCATTTGCCTGAGGGCGTCGGTATTCGTGCCGAGGCCCACGGAGGCTTGGGCAGTATCAACGTGTCCGGTTTGACCCAGAAGGGTGATCATTACGAGAACGATCTGTATGATTCGGCCAAGGTCAACGTGACCCTCAAAGTGAGTGGCGGGATCGGCGAGATCCGCATCATCGGATAGCGCGTCCCATCAAACGCCATGCCCCTAGGCTCAGCCGGGCGGCCATGTATAAGGAGCTAACCGGGATGGCGATGAGGCCAGCCATAAAGAGCAGAGCCGCTCCGAAAGCCTCGCCCGCAAAGAGCTGGTATGCGGTCTTCCCAGGAGGCTCTGCGGCTGCCAGGAGCCGCCGCTGGTAAATACGGAAATCGGTGTCGCATTCGGTGGGCGTCAGAGTCGGCTGGCGCAGGCAGACTTTCCGCGTTTCCGCTGCCTCGCGCATGGCTGCCTCTCTATCCTGCCGAACCGCGTAATACGGCCAGTAGAGACACCACAGAAGCCAGCCGATCGCAAGAAGTGCGAACGAACCGCGGAATGCAACCTTGCCCCTCACCCTACTTAGTGAAGCGAGCGCCGTTGATTCTCAACCCTCGGTAGGCTTTACATCAGGAATTCGTTGCGCTGCCGGCGGCAGTGCCGGAAACGGTGACGCCGGCGCTGTCTGGTACCAGTAAGCGGTCGAATAGAAGCAGTCTGACCGGTCGTTGGCATGGCCATGCTCAATGCTGTGAATCAGCGAGCGTTCGAATGCAATTGGATTATCGGCATGCCACCGATAGAGGCAGTAGCGTCCACCCGCACGTTCCGGATTGGCCATGTACGGCCCTCCGTTATACAGATGAGCGAAAGGAACAGCACCCAAAACCATGCTCCCGCCGAAGTTCCAGGCTCCGCAGAAGTAATCTTCGGTGCCGGTTCCGGTAATGACGGGGGTCGCCGAGCCGTCAATGGTGGTCATGTCGTCGCCCTCGCCAAACCACTCCGGACGGTTCTGCACAATGCCCATCGTCACACCCATCAGCTGTCCGCGGCCTTGCGTTTCGACGAAAACATAGTTGTTACGGCCATCAAGGTTTACCTTGGCCGAAGGCTCAGCACGGGTCGGAGTTGCCTGCCTGTATTGGGCGTGAAAGTACATGGCATCGGCCGGCACAGCCGCCACGGTTTGATAGTCAATGTTGGAGTAGAACGAACCCACTGGCTTCGCGCCCTCATTTGTAACCGTGATGCGAGCCGAGCGCCGGAAGGGCATTGCAAAGTAGCAGTTCAATCCTTTGACTGACGAGCAGTTCAAAAACGCGGATTGATACACATAGTACTCGCCTAGATTCAACCCGAAGAAGTCGCCGATCGGCACTTCGACACTAGGATGCGCAGTACCGTCCCAGTAGATACGCAGAACCAATTCCTTCAGATGATTCGCACTCTGTGCCGCAATGGTGAACCAGATATGGGTGAGGATGCCCGGCCCTGCCGCTTGCAAGACATCGATAGTTTCGCCCGCTGGAATGCTGAAGAAGTCCTTATTTCCTCCGGTCCGATCAAAACTCGATTGCCGGAAAGTCTTGTGTTGCGGCGCACGGGCATAGGCGGGCAGCACGGCAGGAGCCGAACCACTTGCTGTAGACGGCGCTGGTTGCGCGTCAGCTTTCGCTGTAAACAGACCAGCTGCAGAGCTCAGCAGGGTCAAAAAGCTTCGTCTCGGTGCGGTGTTGGACATTGGTCTATTGATTGGACGAAGAAGGCTGTTTTTCGTCTGCCGAGGGCCCGTAAACGCCTGGAACAGGAGCGCCCAGCAGCCGCAAGTAAACACTGAGCTGTCCCCGGTGATGAATCATATGATTGAGAACCATTCCACGAATAACAGCAACGCGCGGCATCTCAAGAACTTTCTGGCCGCCCCAGGTCATGGTCCAGACTTGGAGAAACTGCTCGTCACTAGCAGCTTCAATATCCTTGCGCAATTCTGATTTCTTCTCTTCAAAACGTGCTACCAGGTCAGCTGTGGAACCCGGCACGAAAGGCGAGTAGTCCCCCGGATTCAACGTCAAGGAATCGGTAGTCATAGATGTATGGCCCCAGTCCGGCATGTCTGCAACATGGCCGGCAAGAACCCCTAAGGACATCGATTTCTCATGCGGCCGCCAATCCCACTTTCCATCAGGGATCGCCGCCAGGATCTTTCGCGTGTTTTCTGCCTCCCGGTCGAACTCAGGAAGAAGTGTCTGATTAATGGACATGGCTGGGGAGAGAATATCACGCAAGTGTAGACCTCACCAGGGTTGCTTCTCTCTCCACCTCCAACAATGCGCGCTTGCGGTGTAGGCCCCAGCGGTATCCGCCCAGCCCACCGTCGCCCCGGATCACTCGATGGCAAGGAATCATCAGCGCTATTCGATTCGCAGCGCATGCGCTTGCCACGGCACGAACAGCGGCCGGCTTACCAATGCCCTCTGCTACCTCCGAATAGGTCTGAACGGTTCCCTCCGGAATTGTCTGCAAGTAGGTCCAGACCTTCAGCTGAAAAGCTGTCCCATGAAGCGCCAGGGGCACGCGGCCAAGTGTACGCACTCCCGCCAGATAATCCGATAGAGACTCCATCCAACGGGCCAACTCATCGGAGTATGGTTCAGCCATCGGTTCCCTTTTGGCTTTCGGGTACTCCACTTTGAGCGACTCAAGCAGTTGCTCCTCCGAGTCGTCGAACTCCAGAAAGCACAACCCGCGATCGGTGGCCCCCAACAGCATGAGCCCCAAGGCCGTGTGAGCCACCACGTAGGAGATCTCGATGCCCGCTCCTCCCGAGCGATACTGCTTCGGCGTCATGCCAAGCTCGCTATCTGCCTGGCGGTACACTCGGCTGCTCGACCCAAAACCCGCACTGTAAATGGCCTCCGTCACTGACTCGCCATTCCTTAGGTTCTCCTTAAGCGTCTGCAGGCGAAGGTTCTCGACGTACTGCCGAGGCGTGACCCCGACAACGTCTCTAAATGTTCGTTGAAAGTGATACGGGCTGAGCTGAAACTGCTGACTTAATCCGTTAAGCTTCAGTGCTTCCCCATCCTGGAGGTGGCGGCGAATGTAGGCGCAAACAGAAGCGAACCTGGCGCGCAGGCCTTCCCCGTCGCTTTCCAGCGGCTTGCATCGAAGGCAGGCCCGCAAACCGTCCGCTTCTGCTTGTTTGGCGGTCGCATAAAACCGCACGTTCACCTGCTTGGGTAAGCGTGACGGGCACCCAGGACGGCAGAAAACTTTGGTGGTTAGAACGCCATAGACGAAAGTGCCCTCCAACGTTCTGTCTCTCTGTTGAACTGCCCGCCAAAGCTTCTCCTCATCCAACATGCGACACTTCCCTCTGGATTGCAGCATAACGGCAAAGATTGTTGCACCACCATGCCTTTCTTGCTGCGGCATCTCTTCACTACTGGTCTATTGTGGTAGTATCCTGCGCATTAGAGGACTACTATGCCTGACTACTCCAGACGCGATTTATTGAAGACCGGATTAGCTGCGGCAGGATTGGCCGGCAGCATCAATTTCACGGTAAAAGCGGCAACTGGAACCGCAACCGATTGGGTAACGCTCGGCAAGTCCGATGTCAAGGTCACCCGCCTTGCCTTTGGCACCGGAAGCTTTAGCGGGAAGGTTCAGCGCGATCTGGGCCAGGAGCAATTTACCAGCTTGGTGCGCTATGCCTACGATCATGGGATTCGCTTCTTTGAGACCGCCGAGTCTTACGGCGACATGCATAGAATGCTCGGCGTGGCGCTGAAAGGCATACCGCGCGACAGTTATCGTCTCATGTCGAAGGTCACCACGCGGGAAGGCGTCGATCCGCAGGCGAAAATCGACGAACTGCGAAAGCTTGCCAACACGGAGTACTTCGACATCATGCTGCTTCACTGGCAGCACGTGGATTCGTGGCCGACCGACAGCCTTCGCTGGCAGGACGGAATCTTGCAAGCGCAGTCAAGAAAAGCAGTGGTCGGTCGCGGTGCATCGGTACACGGTCTGCCGGCCTTACGCCAGGTTCCCGGCAACAAGTTTCTCGAAGTGGCAATGATCCGCGTTAACCACAAGGGCACAGCGATGGATGCTGAGGACTACAAGACCCAAGGCTTGGGGAACGTCAGTGAAGTTGTCCAGCATGTCAGGCAGGTTCGCCAGGAAGGCATGGGCGTGATCAGCATGAAACTCGTTGGCGAGGGCTCATTTAGTCGTGCCGATCGCCAGGCGGCTATGAAGTTTGCTTTCCAGCATGCTGGAGTGCAGAGTGTGACTGTTGGGTATAAGAACCCAGCGGAGATTGACGAAGCAATCGAAAACGTCAACTCGGCACTGGCGTAATAGATATCTTCGTGTTATAACAAGTGTATCACTAGGTCCAAAGCCATGGTTACCTTAAAAGCTCGCGCGATAGGCAATTCCTTAGGGGTGACACTTCCTCGCGAGGTCACCGACCGGCTGAAGGTCAAGAATGGCGATGCTGTATATCTGACTGAGTCTCCTGAGGGCTATCGACTCACTCCTTACAATCCTGAGTTTGCACGGCAAATGAGCAAGGCCGAAGAGGTCATGCATCGGTATCGAGACGCTTTAAAGCAACTGAGTAAATGAAGGAGCCGGAGTGGATCGCCTATGAGGTTATTCTGGCGATCCACGAGGCTCAACTAGCTGAACACGGCGGACTGCCCGGAGTCAGAGATCAAGGCTTACTCGAATCCGCCGTCGCTCATCCCAAGAACCTGTTCGCCTACTCAGAACGAGTAACACTGAACCGGTTAGCTGCAGGTTATGCAGTTCGGATTGCTAAAAACCATGCGTTTCTGGACGGCAATAAGCGAACTGCCTGGGTCAACTGTGTTGTGTTTCTCGAACTAAATGGAGTGGCAGTGACAACCAGTCAATCCGAAGCAGTCAGGATTATGGAGGGCTCGGCTAACGGGCAAGTGAGCGAAGAAGATTTCACTGCTTGGCTCAACCAGCAATTTCCCCCGTTAGAGTCGCTCATCACCGCCAACTAAGGCCGCTAGTCAGCAAAGGCACCCTAAGTGTTGAGGCACTCGGACGCAAACGTGCTCGCTTGGCTTGATATCCGAGTTTTAGCGGCAAATGCCAAAAGCCCGGCATGCCGAAGCAGCTCACCGCGCCGAACTCACCAGCGCGCTGCTAACGAACTTGTCCTGGGCTGAGTGGAGGAACCCGGTAAACTCCGGCTCGCTTCGCGTCAGTCCGGGGAACTGTTCCACAATCTTGCCGCTGCCGTCCATCACCGCATAGAGCGGCAGCGCCACAGTTCCGAAGCGGCTCTGCTGCATCGCTTGCTGTTTCTCATACACCGCTCCCTCGCCGTCGGTATACAGCCGCAGCCTCACGAACTTCGATAGCTGCTGGCGCACGGGAGCTTTTGTAAACATATTGGCTTCCATCCAACGACAGTTAGTGCAGGTATAGCCGGTGAAGTCGATGAAGACCGGGGTATTAGTCTCGCGCGCTTTGGCCAGTGCGCCGTCGTAGTCGTTTTGCATCCAGGTGAGTTCGTCACTCTGTCCGCCACGACCACCGTGGAGCGAACTCGAAGCCAGTCCGGTTCCCTCGGTAGAAGCCGGCGGGAGAAACGGTTCCAGTTCTCCCAGACGCGCGCCGAAGAGTCCAGTCAGCAGATAGAATCCAACCGAAAGGGAGAGGAGCGCCGACAGAAGCCGCACGGCGCCAATGCGAGGCGTAGGCGAATCGTTAGTGAGCTGAAACTTCCCTAGCAGGTACAAGCTGAGCAAGAGAGAAATAGCCAGCCACACAGCCAGAATCGTCTCGCGGGTGAAGATGCCCCAGTGCCAGATCAAATCCGCATTGGACAGAAACTTCATGGCAGCCGCAATTTCCAGCAGGCCCATCACAACTTTAACCGAATTGAGCCAACCTCCCGATCTCGGCAACTGCGCCACCAGCTGCGGCGCTAAAGCCAATACGAAGAAAGGCAGAGAGAACACAGTTGAGAACGCCAACATGCCGACAACCGGATACATCCAGTCACCGGCGGCCGCCGTCACCAGCAGAGTCCCTACAAAGGGAGCAGTGCAGGTAAACGAAGTCAATGAAAACGTAAGGCCCATCAGCAGTAAGCCAAGAATTTTGCTCGATTCCCGGCTGCGCGAGAACGAGTCGATGCGCTCCAGCACAGAAGGGGGAATTTGCAGCTCAATTGTTCCGAAAAGGCTCAAGGCAAACGTAAGAAAGATGGCCGTGATGGCAAGGTTGACCCACGGATTGGAAGCAAACTTATTAATGCCGGCCGCGCCAAATAGCACTGCCAGGATGACCCCGACGGCTGTGAACGTCAGGATGATCCCCAGCGCGTAGATGAAAGCATCACGAATCGCCATGGCCCGGTTACCTGCCGCATGTTTAGTGAAGTAGGAGACCGTGATGGGAACCATGGGGAAAACGCATGGGGTCAAAAGGGAGACCGCACCCACACTCATAGCAAGCCAGACGAAGGACCACAGGGATGCTCGCGAATCCTTCAACGGCGAGGTAGCGGGCTGAATAGGACTGGGTTGCGCGGCAGGCGCGGGAACTGGGGCTGGGGCTGGGGCTGCCGTCAGCCCGGTCGGAACCTGAAGCAGCGCAGTTGAGTCGGTCCCCAGGACAGCGCTGAGCCGGGCCGTTCGGGGCGGCAGGCACATAGTCGAATTGCACGTTTGGTAACGGACATTTACCGCAATCGGCGAAGCACTTGAGACTCCCGCGGTTGCGGTTAGAGGAACACGGAACACCACGTTCGAGTCATAGGTTTCGGTGTTAATGCCAAAACTAGGATCTAAAGCGACACGAGGCGTCGAGCCTTCAGGCACCCCGGCAAGCTGAAAGGCACTGCCATCCGGAACGGAGATGCGCGTGGGAACCGGGCCGCCCGGGCCTTGCGTTAGCGAATAGAGATGCCAGCCAGTGTCAATCTTCGCGGCGAGCCGTGCTTCGATATGGTCCGAGGGTTTGATATCCGGTTTGGCATCACTACCGAGCGTCCAGTGAACGGGGTTCTGCGCCTGCGCCGCTGCCCCTACCAGCAGCATCATCGAACCCAATGCCCACAGACGCCCCATGCTCATGTTCTAGGACCAGTCTATCGACTCAAGGTCGCAGCAATCCTAAGGCCAACGTCAAGCCGTGAGAGCAAGCGGTACGGAGAGGGGAGCTTCGCACGCCGTCAAGTGCAGGACGTTCACGTTGCTCCGACCGTCCCCTGCGCCTGAGATCTGAATCATCTCGGTGATACTCGGGCAAGCCGGACCGCCCCGCGCTGCCCAGGAGCTCGTGACCAGCGACGGAATCGATTCGGTGACCGCAGACGTCAGGGCTTCAACCGCGTCTACCACGAAGCCACGAAACTCAGGCCCAAGCGGCCCCACGCTGCTGACAATCAGAACTCTACGCCCGTTCGACTGCGCTTCGGAGGGCGCTTGGGTGCCGCCAGTCCCAAGAAGGACGTTCAGGTCGAACAGGTTCACCACCTTGCTACGCCACTCCATAACGCCGCAGAAATAGTCACCACCATCGCTAAAGGATAGAAACTCCGGCAGGGGCACAATGGCTTCCACCTCAACCAGGGGAGTACAGAACCGACTGGCGCCTACAAAGTATGTGACGAAAGAAACTGCGGGCTTCGACGTCGACTCGGCTTCCGCCTTACGAATCATTCCGGCAACCGGTCGACGCTGATTGGCAGTTGCATTCCGCAGCTCCTCCTGCTGCAGGAGCGCAGGAAAATCCAAAACAATGACAAGGCCGTGGTCTTTCGAATTCAACATGCGGCAGCCACTTCGGACAAATGGAGTTGCCCCCAAGCTGCTGCTGCCTCCAACTGGCGCCAGGCTGCGCGCGGATATCTTGGTCGAGCCTATTACCCCGTCAATCTCGAAGCCCACTTTGCGCTCGCCATGCTGGAAAAGGATGCTCTGCCCCAGCTTGGCAGATTCGGTCGTTGCCGAAATGCGCAGCAGGCCCAGCAGGTCCAGAATGGGAACGGTGGTGTCGTTGTCCCTCAAATAGCCGCGTAGCAACCCGATGTCAGAAACGCGCTCGGTAATTTGCTGTGCCGGCAGTGCTTTCCAAACCGAAGAGCGTTCTACTCCGAAGCTTCGGCCACCAACGCTGAACAGTGCCAGATGGAGCGAGGAGTCATCGGTAGTCTCTTCTGTGTCATCGACTCCCTCCGGCTTAACTGCCACGCGAACTCCCTCCCAGGAGTGCAACGCCGCTAAGTCCAAGAATTGGATCAGGCTCCCGTCCTGGCTGTCGTGGAAGCAACGGGTAAATAGCCGCCGCTGGGCGCTTGCCTCGCCGGCCATTTCGAACTGCGCCTCCGAAGCAATTGCGCGGACATTCAGGATCTCGCCAATGGCTAAACCAAGAAGCTTTCCGTCATGTAGGGTGACTGCTATGAAAGGCACTGCCGATGCTTCTACACCTAAGAGGCGCATCAAATTGAGCACAGGCACAGTTCGACCGCGTAACAAGAAGGTGCCGTCCATGCAGTCGCCCGCGTCCGGCAAAGGACTCAGGCTGCCCGGATGTAGGACAACTTCCTGTAGCTGATCGGCAGGAAAAGCGATCTTGAAATCGCCGGCCCTGATCAGGCCCACGTAGGTACTTGTCGCCATTACGCGTTGACCAGCGCCTGTTCCGCTCGCTTCTGTCCGGGCAACTGCTGCAGGGTTTGTTCCATGGCAACGAGCGTACTCAGCTGCTTATCAGCAGTATCTCCGATTCCGCTAACGGCTTTGCTGACTGCGCCTAGCGCTTCTGTAATGTTCTGCAGAGCGCCTTGAGCTCGGAGCGATATCTCCTGCCCGCTTTGTGCGCAACGGGCTGATTCATTCATCAATCGTGTAATCTCACGCGTTGCTTGCGTTGCACGCTCGGCGAGCTTTCTTACTTCATCGGCAACTACGGAAAACCCAAGGCCATGTTCGCCGGCCCGGGCAGCTTCAATGGCGGCATTGAACGCCAGTAAATTAGTTTGGCCCGCAATTTCAGCAACAACGGCAACGAATTCACTCACATCGGAGCCGGACTTCCGGAGAGCTCCGTTGGACTGCAGTGAGGCAGCCAACGCCTCGCGCCCCTCTTGCGCCTGCGCTTCCGAACGAGCTGTGGACTGAACAGCCGAAGCTACGCCCTGCAAGACCTGCCGGGAAGCTTCAGCCATTGCGTCCAGGCTGGCCTTCATGGCGGCCGTTTTAGCAGCCACTTGTTGTTCTATCTCAACCTGGGCCGTAACATCGGTTGCAAACTTGACTACCTTATAGGGTTGTCCATCCGCATCCAGAACCGGGCTATAAGTAGCCTGTATCCAGACTTGATGCCCTAGTTTGCCGATGCGCAGGAAGCGGCCCTGCTGGAACTCGCCGCGTCCTAAGCGCGACCAGAGGTGGCGATATTCAGCCGATTGCACGAACTCGGGCGCGCAAAAAATAGAATGGTGCTTGCCGCGAATCTCCCGAGCGGTGTATCCAAGCAGCTCCAGGAAGTTGTCATTAGCGGAAAGCACATTCCCTTCCAAATCGAATTCGATGACTGCCTGCGACCGGCCGATTGCGTTGCTCCTAGCTTCGTATTCGGCATTGCGCAGCCGGACATTCGTAATGTCGGTAGCGAATTTGATAATCTTGATCGCCTTCCCGTTACTGTCCAGAACCGGGTTGTAGGAGGCTTGCAGCCACACTTCCCGGCCACCTTTTCCGAACCGTTTGTACTCGCCGCTGTCGTATTCACCACGGCCCAGTTTGTCCCAAAACTCACGATACTCCTGGCTTCGCGACTGAGCTTCGTCGCAGAACATGCGATGGTGGCGTCCTTGAATCTCTTCCAGGGTGTAGTCCATCGTGCGCAGGAAGTTTTCGTTGGCCGTAAGAATGAATCCTCGCGTGTCGAATTCAATGATTGCCTGCACCCGGTTGAGCGCCTTCGCTTGTCCTTCGAATTCAAAGCTCCGCAACTTTGCCGCTGTGATATCGGTCGCAAACTTGATTACTTTGGTTGGTTTCCCATTCTCATCGAACACGGGATTGTAAGAGGCCTGAATCCAAACCTCCTTGTTGTTCTTCCCAAAGCGGAGGTACTCCCCTGCTTGAAACTCACCGCGCCCAAGTTGTTCCCAAAACTCGCTGTAGGCGGGCGAACGCGTGAACGATTCTGCGCAGAACATGCGGTGATGCTGGCCTTGCAACTCGTCCGCAGTGAAGCCGAAGATGTCCAGGAAATTCTGGTTTGCTTTCAGAATAAAGCCGCGCAAATCGAATTCAGCCACTGCTTGTACTCGATTCAGCGCATCGGCCACGGCCTGCTGCTCAGCCGAACTTGGGATCGTCGCAGGCTTCATGTCAACGCTGACCTTTTGAAGCTCTTTCGATGCATCCATCTGCGGCGCAAACGAGACTTCAAAAGCAAGCTTGCTTCCACTCTTGCTGATGCACTGATACGTGCCCGAGCAAGGTACACCCCCCTGCAACTTCAGCCAGACATCATCGATTGGCTTTGGGTCCACGGAAGATGGATGGAGGAAACTTTGTAAAGACTGGCCGATCAACTCGTCTTCGCTAAATCCCAGCATTGCCGGCAGGTTCGCATCTGCCGCGATAATTACGCCTTGCGCATCCAACTGCGCCAGGAACAACTGAACTTGTTTGGGAGCTCCGGGCTCCGGAGTACTGTCCACGCTCATTGTCTGGTTTTACAACTCCTGTAAGGAACGTAGAGGGGACTACTGCGGTTTCTCTAGCTTTCCTCGCCCGGTAGAGAAAATCGTCGGAGATTGAACTGAGAATATTCAGGACCAAGTAGATCTTCTATGCAGGTTCTATGTTGTATTCGTTCCCGTTCATTGCTTTGCTGATCCTGCTTCCCATATTGCTATCGGCTCATCCGGGTCCAGTCTTCGGCTCCTCCACACCGCCGAACTCGAAGCGGAATAAAAGTTTGGAACAGCAGAAACACGAAAACGACGTCTAATTGAGCTTTCCAACTTAGGTTGGGTCACGTCCTATACTGACGGCTAACCTATGTTGCCGAAGTATCGCTCGTTTTCACTTTTCTTTTCGATTGCCACGCTTGCTGCTTTGCTTTGCTCGGGCCGTTCACTTGACGCGCAAGCTTCCCGCGAAGTCGCTCTGAAGGCAGATCTGGCCGGTCAGATCGAAGGCATGAAGAAGCAGGCGCAAGTGATGAACGACATGGTCTTCTCTTTTGGCGAGCTTGGCTTCCAGGAGATCGAAACTTCAAAGTACCTGACCGGCGTGCTGGAAAAAGAAGGGTTCCGCGTCGAGCGGGGTCTGGCCGGCATACCGACTTCCTGGATGGCGACTTGGGGCGAAGGCAAGCCGGTCATTGCACTCGGGTCTGACCTGGACTGCATCCCGCAAGCGTCACAGAAACCCGGCGTTGCTTATCACGATCCGCTGATAGCAGGCGCGCCCGGACATGGCGAAGGGCACAACTCGGGTGAACCGTTGAACCTGGTTGCCGCAATTGCGGTGAAGCGGCTCATGCAGCGCGAAGGCATCAAAGGCACTATCAAAGTTTGGCCGGGAGTCGCTGAAGAACAACTTGCTTCCAAGGCCTACTATGTTCGGGCCGGGTTGTTCAAGAATGTCGATATTGTCTTGTTCACGCATGTGGGAGACAACCTTGGCGTCTCCTGGGGCGATGGGATGCAGAGTGGTCTGGTTTCGGTGGAGTACCGCTTCGATGGAGAGAGCGCCCATGCAGCGGCAGCTCCCTGGCGCGGTCGCAGTGCGCTGGACGCAGTAGAGCTGATGGACATCGGCTGGAACTTTCGCCGCGAGCATCTGCGGCTGCAGCAGCGATCTCACTATGTCATTACAAACGGCGGAGATCAGCCCAATGTTGTTCCTTCCAATGCCGCTGTCTGGTACTACTTTCGCGAACTCGACTACGATCACGTGAAAGGGCTGTGGGACATCGGGAACAAGATGGCGAGTGGTGCAGCCGCAATGACCGACACCAAATTCACCGAGCGCGTGCTGGGCGCAGCCTGGCCTCCACACTTCAACAAAACAGTGGCTGAGGATATGCAGCAGAACATTGATAAAGTCGGTCTTCCAACCTGGAGCGCTGAAGACCAGACACTCGCCAAGAGCTTGCAAAAGGAGATCGGAGTGCCGGAGAAAGGTCTCGCAACAAAACTGCAGGAGTTGCGCGGTCCGGTTCCCGAAGAGCGAAGAATGGGAGGCGGTTCAGACGATATCGGCGACATCTCGTGGAATGTGCCCACCGTCACTCTGAACTACCCAGCGAACATCCCGAATTTACCCGGCCATAACTGGGCGAATGCAATTGCCATGGCGACCCCAATTGCCCACAAGGGCGTTATTGCCGGAGCAAAGGTGCAAGCCATGACGATGCTCGATTTGTTTCTGCACCCTGAGCTGGTTGAGGGAGCCTGGCAATACTTTCGGACAGTGCAAACCAAAGATGTTCATTACAAGCCGCTGCTGCGCCCGGAAGATCAGCCCGCTATTTGGTTGAACAAGAAGATCATGGATCAGTACCGGCCTCAAATGCAGAAGTTCTACTACAACCCGGAGAAGTACGACACGTATCTGGAACAACTCGGCATCAAGTATCCGACCGTGCGAACCACTACGGCCGCGCAGTAGGCAAGCCGTCAACCAATAACGCCGACAGCTTGGAAAGAAGCAGCAGGCCCGGATTGTCCGGAGTCCAGTTGATCGGTTGAAGGTCATCGATTGTGATTGCCATGGCGATCGGGCCACGCTTCGAATAAATGATGCCCACGTCACTGCGGAGATGGTCGAGGGCGCCTGATTTGCTGGCAATCTCAACGTCCTGCATATCGCGCCCGATGCCGTTACGGTCACGTTGGCGCTTCAAGATTTCGAGCATCTGTTCTGAAGCGGCCTTGCTGACGAGCTCGCCACGGTACATCCTTTCGAGCAGCATCACCATCTCGTGTGGACTGCTGCGGCCGATCCCCCAGCGCTTATTCTCCGGCTTTGCTCCTTCTGCAGTGATGCCGGTTGGAACGGGCTTCAGCTTATTCCCGTCGCCTAGAATCTTGCGCATTACACGTGTCTGCGTTAAACCAAACGAAGCCATCCGCGCATTGACAGCATCTCCACCGATTCGGTTCAAGACCAGATTAGTAGCGGTGTTGTCACTCAACACGATCATCAGATCGAGCACGTCGCGTAACGGAAGCCTGGTTCCCGATGTGAGCTCCTGCAGAATGCCGCTACCGGAAACCTTCTCGCCTTCGGAAAGCTCAATGGGTTCGTTCAGATCAAGCTTCCCTTCCCCGGCCTCAGCGAAACATTCCACCAGGATGGCGAGCTTGATAGTGCTGGCCGTACGGACAGGGCGGTCAGCATCGATTCCATACTCGGCCCGATTATTCAGAGTTTTCGCGTAAAGCGTCACGTATCCCGGCACGTTTTGCAGAGCTGCCCTCACTCGGGAATCCAGATCATCTGCGCCTGATGCCAAGGCCGAAGCAAGCAGCGCGATTGCAACGATTCGTTGGACCATGGGCTTTATTCTACGTACTGACTTTCTGCGGTGTCTTACCCAGACACGGGTGGCCTGACCACGTGAAGCGCAGCGGCCAGTCGGCGCACTCGCGAATGCCGATTCGCGGACCGGCGTCGATCTCGAACCGGGGCCGCACCTTCCAGCGGCGAATTACCAGTTC
The DNA here is from genome assembly GCA_964248405.1 of uncultured Bryobacteraceae bacterium. Taxonomy (GTDB): domain Bacteria; phylum Acidobacteriota; class Terriglobia; order Bryobacterales; family Bryobacteraceae; genus Bog-105. The sequence continues at coordinate 41,744 of CAXTYH010000016.1, read as the reverse complement.
GCCTTCGGTTAACAACGCCCCATAGTGGCTGCGATTAATGGCCAGAGCCTCCGTCAGTTTGCCCGGTCCGTTAGCCAGTTTCAATGCCGGTCCTGACCACGACCTGCGCTCGCGCATTACATCTATTCCGGCTACCGGCTCGAGCGCCCGGATCAGAACGCACCCAGGCACTCCGTCCGGTTCAGCCACTACGTTTAAGCACTCATGCATGCCGTAGATGAAGTAGACGTAGGCGCGTCCAGGCGGTCCAAAGATCACTTGGGTTCGTTTCGTTTTCCCACGGGATGAGTGTGCGGCCAAGTCATCGGCGCCAAGATAAGCTTCGGTCTCGACGATAACTCCAGCCGTCTCGCCATGGATCAATACGCAGCTCAGCAGATCCGGCGCTAAACGCTCCGCAGAGACCGCGAAGTCCTGCTCGCGCAAAGGTTCGGTGAGCCGCATCAGCTCTTCAATTGAGTACTCCAAAATATGGGAGAACGGTAACACGCCTCATGAGACTTTTCACCGGCATCAGCTTGCCGGAAGCCACTCTGCTGAAAATTGATCGGGTACTACGCGACCTTCGCCCGCTTGCTAAAGCACGCTGGAGTCCGGTCCATAATCTTCACATCACGGTCAAATTCATCGGCGAATTTCCGGAAGAGCGCCTGCCGGAATTGATTGCCGCGCTGCGAGCTGTCCGGTCAGGGCCGTTTGAGATACGAATCGGTAGCTTTGGCTGGTTCCCGGGCGTGCTCTGGGCGGGCGTCGCTGGAGGAGATCAGCTGATTTCGCTTGCAGGGCAAACCGAATCGGCACTGGGAGCAATCGGCATCGAGCGTGAAAGGCGGCCTTATACGGCGCATCTAACGCTGGCCCGGACAAAAGCTCCCATGGCACTCGCTGCGCTTCGGCGGGAAATCGACACTCTGCGCGACGTTGCAATCGATGCCTTTTCGGTGTCCGCTTTTCACCTGTATCGTTCGCAAGCTGGCGTCTATACCCGTTTGCAGACCTTTCCCTTTGAGTAGTATCTTCGGAGTGCCGCTGAGCCTGCTTTCCATCGGTAGAAAGGCTTTCAGCGCACGAGTCGCCGGCAGCTCGCCGGACAATGAACGGAAGCGAGTTGTCAGCCGCAATTGCAAGGAGAACGGAATGACGAGCCAAACCGCCGATTTGGCGCAAGTCTATGCACGGATTGCCGGCGCACTGTATTTGTTCATCATCATTGCTGGTCTTTATGATGAAGTTTTCGTTAGAGGCAGCCTCATTGTGGCAGGAGACGCCGCGGCCACTGCCCAGAGGATTACAGCCTCTGAATCACTCTTTCGCATCGGTGTTGTCGGTGACCTGCTGATGCATGTGTGTGATGTCCCTGCGACCCTGCTTTTCTATGCATTGCTCAGGCCAGTGAGCAAGGAGCTTTCGTGTCTTGCCGCAGTTTTCTCCATGCTCCAGACCGCCATCTTAGGCGCGAACAAATTGAACCTGATTGCGGTAATTCTGCTACTGAAACGTACAGATTCCACGATGGCGTTTGATCCACATCAACGGGAGGCACTGACGTCCCTTGCCCTGGCCCTGCACGAGTACGGCTTTGCGATAGGGCTCATTTTCTTTGGAGTTAGTTGTCTCTGTCTCGGGTACTTGCTCTACCGATCGGGCTACTTTCCCGGAGCCTGGGCGCTTTGCAGGTCGGCGCGGGCTTGTGCTACCTGGTCAATAGTTTCGCGCTGCTTCTTGCCCCGGCAATTGCCGATAAAATGTTCCCAGCCATTCTGCTTCCCGCTTTCATAGGCGGATTATCAACCGCCGTCTGGCTGCTTGCGAAGGGCGTAAACGCTTCCAAATGGGATGAGCGATTGGGTCTGGGGCCTATCGCGATCTTCGGCTCCATTGCGTCGTAGAACATCGGATCGCAGGCTGGCGTCGCTACCCGTCTCCAGGCGTTTCCACTTGAGTAAGATCATTGAAGTGCCGTTGAGCCTGCTTTCCGTCTTTGTTGCCTACCTTCTCGGTGGGTTGCCCTTTGGTTATTGGTTTGTACGGTTAAGATCCGGCCAGGACATACGCAGCGTGGGAAGCGGGAATACAGGCGCCACCAACGTGCAGCGTACGCTTGGCACTAAGGCAGGGTTGGTAGTTCTGGCCCTCGACATATTAAAAGGCGCTCTGGCGGTTTTCCTGGCTGATCGGCTGTTTGCCTGTGATTCCACCGGTGTCGCGATGAGTGGTTTCGCGGTGCTATTGGGACACTGCTTTCCGATTTTTCTAAGGTTTAAGGGCGGCAAGGCGGTAGCGTGCTTCATTGGCGTATTCCTTTATCTCGCGCCCTTAGCCTTTCTCGTCATAACGGTGCTGTTTGTAGCGGCAGTAGCCATCAGCCGCCACATTTCGCTCGGTTCCATCGTCGGAGCAGCCGCCTTCCCGTTTGTGTACTGGTTTGTGAACCACCCGCCAGTGCCACTGTTCTTATCGGCTGTGGCTTGCGGATGCCTGATCATCTATCGACACAGCGCGAATATTGAGCGGCTGCGTAAAGGCGAAGAGCGGGTATTTTCATTTAAGACTAGCCGCGCTTAGACTGATGCCAACGCTTTGCATATTGGGCGCGGGCAGTTGGGGTACAGCGCTTGCGATTGCACTGCAGTCGCGCTTCGAAACGGTTCGCCTGTGGACCCGAGGCGCCGAATCAGCGGCCTCGCTGCAGCAAACGCGCGAGAACATCTGCTATCTGCCAGGCTTCGCCCTGCCTGCGAACATCAGTGTCTCGTGCGATCTCCCGCAGGTGCTCGCCGGAGCTGACATCGTTCTGCTAGTGACTCCGTCCAGTCACCTTCGGGAGATACTGCGGGCCGCTCGGCCGTTCCTTTCCCCCTCGTCTGCATTAGTGTCTGCAAGCAAAGGACTGGAACAAGACACGCATTGCCGTTTGTCGCAAGTGCTGCAACAAGAGTCGGGCGAAGGGGGCCGACCGGTTGCTGTGCTGTCCGGTCCCACCTTTGCCCGCGAAGTTGCTGCCGGTGAACCAGCGGCCATGGTGATCGCCGCCGAAGAGGCTTCTTTTGCCGATGCAATGCAAAGAGCGTTATCAACTCCCACCCTGCGGCTTTACACCAGCCAGGATGTGATTGGAGTCGAGTTCGGCGCTGCTCTAAAAAACGTAATCGCCATCGGCGCCGGTATCTGCCAGGGTGTGGGTTTAGGCAGCAACAGCGTGGCGGCTCTCATCAGCCGCGGACTGGCGGAGATCTCACGACTCGCTCTTGCCATGGGCGGGCAACAGCGTACGTTAAGTGGATTGGCCGGTTTAGGCGATCTGGTGCTGACGGCAACCGGCGACCTGTCGCGCAATCGCAAAGTCGGAATCGATCTGGGCAAGGGCGATTGCCTGGACACGATTCTCGGTCGCATGACGATGGTGGCCGAAGGAGTCGGCACATGCCGTGCGGCTTACGAATTGAGCGTTCAAAAGAAAGTTGAGATGCCCATTGTGCGGGAGATGTATCGCGTGCTCTACGAATCGAAAGACCCCCGCATCGGTATACGGCACTTGATGGATCGTCCGCTTACCAACGAGTGATTGCCGCCATTGCTTGCTATGCTGCAACCAGCAGTAGATGTGTCCCCGATGTCATTCTTCTGAGATCAGCCGATCCCGGTCCTGGCACTTTCGCGATCTGGTCATGAACCTGTGGGGCATGAAGCCCGTGCGTTGCCGGCAGTGCCAAAGCAGATTTTATTTGCCCGGGCAGGCATATCAGAAAATCGATGCTGACCGGGAATGGCTCCATGCGGTGCAGCATGAAAAGCCCGCGCAGCGTCATTCTCGTTCGGAGAGAGAAAGCCGGAGATAAATGGCATCCGGAGTAGGAATCGCGGCGTATGGAGCTACTTCGGTAAACCCCAGCGCCCGATACATCCCCAATGCCTCATTCATTGAGCGCAACGTATCGGCGAACATCTCGTAATAACCGATACAGCGAGCCTCCTCAACGAGACTTTGAAGAAGAAGCTTTCCAATGCCCAGACCGCGATGGGTCGGACACACATAGAGTCGCTTGGCCTCGCAGGCGTTCTCGCGAATGGGACGCATAGCAGCTGTTCCGACGCACTTACCCGTGTAAGTGGCAAGCAAGAGTTGCCCGCCTGGCGGAGCGTACACGCCAGGCAGAGTACGAAGTTCTTCGGCGAAATTCTGAAAGTCAGGCGGGAGGCCGAGCGAACGCCAATACTCGCGCCAGAGGTCTTGGATGTTTGGGATGTTGTCAGGAGAGGCTTTGAGGATGTAGAGGCTCTCGGACATCGCCCTTTGACTCTTGTGTGGATCAGTGCCGAATTTAAAGCAGATCTGAGAATTGTACTATCTCCGTTAAGAGAACTTGGTTGTGCTTCATCGACTTTCGAGTTGCTGGTTGAATTGCCGTTACTCGCGAAAAGACAGGAACACCTTTGAACACCTCCCTTGATAAACATCATGCCCACGACCCAATTGATCGTTACGAAGATTCACAGTTGGTGACCGTGTTCCGCTTTCTCGAGTTCATGATGCTGGATCCAGTTTCCCGCTCACTCGCTACCGTCCCTATTAACGATGAGAAGCAGCGACACTCCGGCATTACCAAGCGAGGCGATTGTATTTGCGAACGCTGCTGCTGCACGGCTCGCATCAACTTTCTTCCGTGCCTCGAAAAGAGGATGTGCGAATTATATGAATTGCTGAGAAGCAAAACAAGCTCGGGACGGCAAAGGCGTGTGTAGTAGGGGCGAATCAGAATGCGCTCATTATCTGGGCGCTGAACCCTTCTCCCTAACCTGATTGGGGCTGGGACTTGGAGGCCGATAACCTGTTGAAGGAGAAGCAGCGCAGATTCCATCAGGGCCCGAGGGTGACGACCCTCAACTTCGAGGCCGGATATATGCACGCAGTCTTCTCTGCAGAACGCTCTATCGAGATGCCTTGCAAACCAGGCTGAGTCCATATATGCTCCCCAGACTTGGCACGACATTGTTTATGGTTTCGGACGAGAGAAGGGGAAAGACAGATGCCAAAGAGCGAGCACAGTGAAGCAGCGATGATCGCGGCCCTTGCAGCAGGTTTAAAGAGGCGACAGAATACGAAAAAAGACCACCTATCGAGGGGTATCCAGTCGTCCTCGAATCCCCGAAGGGTGACGGTCATCCACCGTCAGGCAGTCCTGTCTCTAGTATCGAACCTGTTTACTCCGAAGACAATCCCCGGCAGTACCAGCGGTTGAGCGCCGCGCTTCTGAACGTGCGGACGCGCTAAGGGCACCGGAGACCCCGAAGTGCACCCGGGAGCGGGGGACGAAGCGGTAGGCAATCGGATGAGCGACGAACCATGTACGGCGACAGTTGAGCCTTCGATCACACTGGTCTGCCCTGATCGCTATACTTTTTTCATGCTGCAGACGACAGAGAGCATCTGGTACAACGGCCGACTCATTCCCTGGGACGATGCGAAGATTCACGTCCTTTCTCACGTGGTGAGCTATGGGAGTTCAGTGTTTGAGGGCGTTCGCACCTACATCACCGAGCAGGGTCCTGCTTTGTTCCGTGCCAAAGAACATGCCCAGCGGCTTCTGGATTCAGCCAAGATCTATCGCATGGATCTTCCATACAGCCGCGACCAGCTGATTGCTGCCATGCTCGAAGTGATTCGCGCCAACAAGCTCGATTCGTGCTATCTCCGTCCAATTGTTTTGCGCGGCTACGGCGATATGGGTGTGCTGCCCCAGAACAACCCGATTGAGACCTACATCGCGGCCTTTCCGTGGGGCCGCTACTTAGGGGAGGAAGGTTTGGCAGGTGGAGTAGATGTTTGCGTATCCTCGTGGAATCGCATCGCTCCCAACACCCTGCCTGCGCTCGCCAAAGCCGGAGCCAATTACATGAACTCGCAACTCATTCGGATGGAAGCAGCGGCTAATGGGTATGCCGAGGGCATTGCTCTGGACGATTCCGGCTATGTCAGCGAAGGCTCGGGCGAGAATCTATTTGTGGTTCGGGGCGGCAAGCTACTCACTCCGCCGCTGGGCGCTTCTGTTCTCCCCGGCATCACACGCGACACCATTGTGCAGGTTGCCCAACAGCTTGGGATTCCGATTGTCGAAACAATCATCCCCCGCGAGTTACTCTATATAGCCGACGAGCTCTTCTTCACGGGTACCGCGGTCGAGGTAACTCCCATCCGTTCAGTGGATCGAATCACGGTCGGCAACGGGCGACGCGGACCCATCACAGAGCAGATACAATCTCGTTACTTCGAGATTGTTAAAGGCGAGGCAGCCGACGAGTTCGGGTGGCTGACGTACGTGAATCAAGTACCGGAGCCGGTAAACGTATAGCTCTTGCGAAGCTTCAGAAAATGCCAGGGCAGGACTCCGAATACCGTGCAGTGGACAGTGCCGGATAGGGGCGGCCCACCCTGGCGCTTGAGGAGTCATGCACTACCCCTCAAACTCCTTGTGCTTCGGCGAACGCTCAGCCAACAGTTACCTCCCCCGAGATTTCTGCCTGCCTCCCGTCCGCCGAATCTAATTAGGTTGTATCGCAAATTATGATCTTCACCTAACAAAAGCGAGGCTGGGCCCCTCCCTTTTCAACACGTTTAAAGGGTTGTTGCTGCAACCACTTAGCACTCCCTCGCTGTGTATAAGTTGTGTAAACCTGAAGGATCAATTATTGTGTCGGTATTCACCACCTCTTCCTCTCAAAAAAGCTCCGTATTGGGGTGTGTTCCCGGAACCTCTTCCGTATTGCAGGTTGAGTTCACCGACATTCTGACGAACGTAGACGAACTGCTTCGCCCACCACCGGTCAGCAGTTATGTTGCGCCGGGGTTTGTCGACTTGCAGGTAAACGGCTTTGCCGGTGTCGATTACAACGACCCTGAGGCGAGATGCGAGGAGATTGCGCGCTCTATCCGGGTGATATTTCAGACCGGCGTTACACGATTGTTTCCGACTGTGATTACCGGCAGCCGCGAAAATATGTTGGCTTCGATTCGTAATCTTGCACGCTGCAAAGCGGAACTCCTGCGCGGGAAGCAACCCGAAGGAATTGCCATGGAAGCCCTGCATATCGAGGGTCCGTATATCAGCGCTGAGACCGGCCCGCGCGGCGCCCATCCGGTCGAGCACGTCAGGCCCCCGGACTTCGATGAGTTTCTTCGCTGGCAAGAGGCGGCCGACGGAATGATTCGGCTCGTGACGTTCTCCCCGGAATGGGACGAATCGCCCGCCTATGTGAGAAATCTGATTCGCTCCGGCGTTGTGGCAAGTATCGGGCATACGAAAGCAAACGGCGAGCAGATCGCGGCAGCGGTCGATGCGGGTGCAACCATGTCGACGCATTTGGGCAATGCTGCCCATCCGACTCTGCCCAAGACGCAGAACTACCTTCTCGATCAGATCGTTGAGGATCGGCTTAGCGCCAGCTTCATCCTGGATGGCATACACATACCAGCTGCATTCTTCCGGATGGCAACCCGGGCTAAGGGCGTAGAGCGGTCCGTGCTGGTGACCGATGCTGTTATGCCCGCCATGTGCGAACCAGGCCCGTATCGATTGGGACAGGTGGACGTGGAACTTCGCACGAACGGCAGCGTTGTTCTGCGAGGAGGCGAACGATTGGCGGGGTCCGCGTTACGAATGGATCAGGCGATCGGCAATGCGGTTCGTTTAGGTCGATTGTCACTGCGCGAAGCTGTGGCAATGGCTACGGTGAATGCCGCTCGCGTCGGACGTGTTGCCGGTCGTCAGCGTGGTCTGTCACCGGGGGAAAAAGGCGATTTGGTCCGCTATGAATGGAGCGAGAGTTTTTCAAAACTGCGGGTTCTCCAGACGGTAGTTGCGGGTCAAACGGTTTATGAGTGCCTGTAGTGTTTCGGCTATGATCTTGAGGAGGAATGCAAGATGAAAATTAAATTGATGGTCCGAACTCTATTCACCGCCTGTTGCTTGTTCCTGTTACTCAGCTTACCGGCTGGCGCACAGGCGACAAAGACTGCCAAAGGGGTGAACACGCCCAAGGCACCGGCTGAGCCTGGCGCTTCCGCTACGGCGACCAATAGCAAGACAGCTTCGCCGAAGGCTGGCTTGGTTGATTTGAACTCGGCTTCGATAGATGAACTTTCTACGCTGCCGGGCATTGGTAACGTCCTGTCTCAGAAGATTGTCAATAACAGACCCTATCGCGCCAAGACGGACCTGGTACGGAAGAAGATCTTACCGCAGAGCACTTATGACAAGATTGCCCCGCTGGTGATTGCGAAGCAGACCAAGAAGTAAAAATTTAGCCTCGGCTGCCATAGAGCTTTTCAGAGCCGTCCCGCATATTTCTCCCATGCTGTGCATCTTAGGGTATAGGCCTGGGAGAAGTTCTGCCCTGGTTCGCGATACTGATTGGAGAAGACATGGCATTTACACTCCCACCTCTACCCTATGCTCCAGATGCTTTGGAGCCACACATTGATAAAGCCACCATGGAGCTACATCACGACAAGCACCATGCAGCTTATGTCACAAACGTCAATAAAGCTTTGGAGAGCGCTCCTGACCTGCAGAGCAAGTCGATTGAGGAGCTGATCACGGGGATTAACTCCGTCCCTGAGAGCATCCGTACAGCGGTTCGGAATAACGGGGGTGGCCATGCTAACCACTCGTTGTTCTGGACTTTGTTGTCTCCCACCGGCGGTGGCGCGCCAACCGGTGAGGCTGAAAGCGTGATTACCTCAACATTCGGCAGCTTCGATGCTTTCAAAGAAAAGTTCAATGCTGCCGCCACCTCGCGCTTCGGTTCTGGCTGGGCCTGGCTGGTAAAGGATAGCAGCGGTAAATTCGAAGTTACTTCGACCGCGAACCAGGACAACCCACTGATGGAAGGTAAAAAGCCCATTCTTGGCCTGGATGTCTGGGAGCATTCGTACTATTTGAAGTATCAGAACCGCCGGCCGGAGTACATTGCGGCTTGGTGGAACCTTGTGAACTGGGCTGAAGTAAACAAGCAGCTTAAGTAAACGCGGTGAGCTGACGGGAGACTCGTTTGCTTTCAATCTCCCGTCATCAGCTTAGGCGTTGCAAGCCCGAGTGCGGCCAGTTTCGCCCGGGTACTCTCCAGAGAGGTATGGTGGATGCTGGTGAAGCCTAAGCGAGAGGCAAATTCGGCAAACACTTCCCGATCATCTATATAGATAGATTGCTGAGCTTCAACTCCCGCCAGATTTAAGGCTAATTTCCATATGGCCGGATCCGGTTTGCGATGGCCTGTAAAATGAGACATAACCATAAAATCGACCACCGGGCCTAACCCAAACTTGGTGATTCGGTGCTCAGTGATTCCCTGCCCTTCGTTACTGATCAGAGCCAGTTTGAGCTGGTTGAGCTTTCTCACCTCTGCCATAAATGCGATGTTTTCTGGCCAGGGGATCGAAGCATCGTAGACGTAGGTGCGGAGTTGGTCAAGCGTAAATGGCCGGGCCTGGGCAAAAAAGACAAATTCGAGGTAGGTTTCGAAGCTCAGGTGGCCGCGCTCAAAGCTGTCGAACAACAGGCGATGGCGACCGTCGATGCTTTCCGGTTCAACGCCGAAGTGACGACAAATCTCCAGCCGTAGTGCGGTGTCCCAGCCGTTGGTGCCGAGCACGCCACCGATATCGCTGAACAAGGCGACATATTTCGGGGAAGCCATGCGATTAGCTTCGCACAAGGAACCTGCCACGCTCTGCAGATCCACTTATCGGCCGCATGAGGACTATCATCGCGGTCGTAGATCAGTTTTAGCCACTCTATATATATGGTGGGCGCGACAGGACTCGAACCTGTGACCTCCTGCGTGTGAAGCAGGCGCTCTAACCAACTGAGCTACGCGCCCGGGGGCGTGGTGAGACTACTCATCAGTTTAGAACAATTGTGGCAAGGGCTTGAGCGGGAAAGCAGCGTGAAGAGCGGTTCGGCTTACGAGACAGTTAGAAACTGGAGTAAGGCCCGTTGCCGGATCAGGGCAAGCCGACGGATCGATTGGTGCAGAACTCTGGCGGGAATAGAGAGGAGCGGCATAGCGGAACTGCATGGCGTCTCCAGATCGTCTAAAAGGCTGTCGAGTATCTTCCCTTCTTCCTCTTCCGTCATAAAACTGTCGACATTCAGCAGACCCGGGTCAAATTGTTGACGCGGCATAGCATAAGCGCCTTCTTTGGTCATATCAATAGTGAGAATGAAGCTGGGTCCTTCCTGCCGACAGGACTGAACAATTCCTTTTCCCATATACATGTCTCCGGTGAGGTATACAGGAGTGCGGTCAGAAATCGAAACGTCGCTTCGAAACGTCCATTCAGAATGATTGTTGGTAATATAGTCAACAATCTCCTCGCGAAACGTAGAATCATACCCGGCCGACCAGCGCAGGAAGAAGTTTTGGGTATTTTCGCCCAAGCTGTCCTTTTTACTGGTCTCCATGTAAGAATTTCAACCTTCCAAGTCCACCTACTTACTATAAACGCACTGAACTTGTAATTTTTAGTAGTAGTTGGCAAATTTTTCAGAAAGTTGTATACATATTCGGTATACAATAATGAAAACCGCTTATTCAGTGCGTTCTGGACAAGGTAAGTATAGGCAACACGCACAGCTCGTAAGTCAAGACCACCGTAAAGCAAAAAACACAATGGCACAAAACTGTTCCTTCCAGCTTCTCGCTCCGTCACAGTCACGCTTCGCCGCCAAATTTTCTCGCACGAGAAAGAGTGAGCAAGTTTATGACCAACATCTCAGCTCCATGCAGAAGCTGCGCGGTCGAGTGTATCTTAAGGATGAAGCAATCAAGCCTTGGGAACTGGATGAAGAGGGCAGGTTTTATATGCACGGAGATGAACAAAGCTGGCATCTTCTCCTGCTCGATGAAGAGAAGGAAGTTATTGGGTGCGCCAAATACCTAGTACACGCAAGCAACGTTTCCTATCAGATGTTGCATGTATCGCAATCGACAGTTGCCAAGCACCCGGTTTTAGGCAATAAGGTCAGGGCAGCGGTCGAGGCCGACTTGCAACGATGTCGCGAGGCCAATCTGGCCTATGTAGAAGTCGGGGGCTGGGCGCTGTCGGAAGAGTGGCGCAATACCCGAGCGGCACTCGAGATCCTGGTTGGCTCCTTTGCTTTAGCGCAAATCTGGGGCGGATGTCTTGGTTCCTGCACGGCCACGGTACGGCACTCGTCCTCCTCGATTCTCCGCCGGATCGGTGGCACCAACTACGAGTGGGATGGCCAGCCGATTTCGGCCTACTTCGACCCTGAGTACGGCTGCGACATGGAACTTCTGCACTTCGACTACCGGCAGCCCTCTCCGCGGTTCACCCCGTTGATCAAAGCCTTGGAGAGCTCACTTACCAAGTCCACGGTGGTTTGCGGCGGCCAGCAGGTCAGCATTCCTCACCGTATGCCTGAGTACATTCCCGAATCGGCCGGCTTCTTGCATTTGACCCCTGCTTTCGCGAGGTAAAGAAAGGTGCGTTTGCCGCTATCCGATCTGGAGAATGGCCTGGCTCAGTGGCGAGCGGCCATTGGTGAAGAGCACGTTTCACTCAATACCGACCTTCTGCAGCAGATTAAGACTGCAACCTTCCTCACTCACCAGGAAGTAACGGCTTCCATTCGCCCAGGCAGTCGAAAACAAGTGCAGGACTGCCTGCGCATTGCCAACCAAAGTCACCTCCCCGTATACCCGATCAGCAGCGGCAAAAACTGGGGCTACGGTTCCCGCGTACCACCCGGGGACAACTGCGCCATTCTCGATCTAAGTCGGCTCAATCGCATTCTCGATTTTAATGATGAACTTGGCTACGTAACCGTAGAGCCAGGCGTGACTCAGCGTCAGCTGTTTACATTCCTGCAGCAAAACAAGTCGCGCTTCTGGATGGACGCAACCGGTTCGAGCCCCGATACCAGCCTGATTGGGAACTGCATGGAGCGGGGCTTTGGGCACACGCCGATGGGCGACCGCTTCGGCCAGGTTTGCGGGTTGGAGGTGGTGTTACCGACCGGCGAAGTGCTGGAAACAGGATCTGCCCGCTTTGCCAATTCACTGACGGCTCCGGTGAGCCGCTGGGGTGTCGGGCCTAGCCTCGATGGCCTCTTCTCTCAATCGAATCTAGGCATTGTCACCAGGATGACGATCTGGTTGATGCCCATTCCCGACTGCTTTGAAGCCTTTTTCTTCCGAGCAAAGGCCGAGGAAAGTTTGCCGGCCCTGATCAATGCCCTGCGCGATCTACGGCTGAGGGATGTGCTCCGGAGTTCCATCCATGTCGGGAACGACTATAAGGTTCTCGCCGGCTTACAGCAATATCCCTGGAAAGAGACCGGTGCAAAGACACCCCTACAGCCCGAGCAGATGCAAGCGCTCCGGAAGAAATTGGGCTTTGGCAGTTGGAGCGCTTCGGGCGGAATTTATGGAAGTGCCGCTCAGGTTGCGGAGAGTAAGCGACTTCTGCAGATAGCGGTCAAAGGGCTGGGGGGAACCCTTAAGTTCCTGAGCCCGAAGAAACTTGCAATGGCTAAGAGGTGGGCAAAGCCCTTTCGGCTGGTAAGTGGCTGGGACTTGCGCCGGACGGTTGAGATTGTAGAACCGGTAATGGGGCTGATGCAGGGTATTCCGACTGAACAGCCTTTGGCTTCGGCCTATTGGCGAAAACGAATGGCGATACCGAAGAATCCAGACCCGGACCGGGACCGTTGCGGACTGCTGTGGTACGCGCCCGTGTCACCGGCTAATGGAGAACAGGTGAAAGTGTTAACCGACCTGGCAAGGGAGACCTTACTGCGTTTTGGGTTCGAACCGCAGATTTCGCTTACCCTATTGACGCCTCGTACGGTCTCGTGTATCGTCTCGATCGCTTACGACCGGGATATTCCGGGAGAAGATGAACAGGCCCGGCGTTGCCACGACGAGCTATCACGGCAGTGTACCGAGCGCGGCTACTACCCATATAGGCTAAGCATTCTGGGAGCGGAGAATGTGGCCGATAATCAGGCGTATGCGCAGCTCTTAAGGCAGTTGAAGGATGCTGTTGATCCCAATGGAATCTTGGCGCCAGGTAGGTATGAATTGACTCAGACTCGGCCGGTTATTCAAAGGAGTGCTTAAATGGCTTCTACCAAAAGAGAAAGGGCTCACAGATCCGGGGGATCTGTGAGCACCAGCGGCAAATTGTTAAAGGGATTAACCGATGATACGGCGGCGAGCAACCAAGCCGGCGCCCACAAGTCCTACACCCATGAGCAGCATGGAAGCGGGCTCGGGAACCGGAGCAGTCGAAGAGACGGTCTGGAATGTAGCAGAGTAAGTCGCATTAACAGTTCCGCCACCTACCAGCGTGGCGTAGATCTGAGGGACAGTTCCGTTCAGAGCAGCCTGCGTCGAGAAGATGGAAGTAACCTGGGTTGTTCCAGTTGACGAAGCACCCGTATAACCAACACCGTTCAATTGCAGAGAAGCCAACACCGTGTTGCTCGAAAGCTGGAACAGGGTGAATGGTGAACCGGCCGGTGTGCAGGCGGCTCCCAGAGCAGAGCTCAAGCAATTGGCGAGAGTACCAACACCGGGAGAGATGTAGGTTAGATCGAAGGTGATTGGAGCAGCGACACCCGTGCTGAAGCTGACGAAGTTAGGGACGGATGTAGCGCCCGTAACCGGTCCGCCGCTCAGGGATGCGATGGTACCACCGGTAAGACCAGCGAAATCGCCCGATTCGGACGCGCCGTTCGAGTTAGTGAAAGTGGGGCTGAAGTTAACCGTTGAGCCGCCAACAACCACGTTGCCGACGATGTTTGCTCCACCCGTGATAGGTGCAGCCTGAATAGAACCAGTGAATAGTGCGGCTGGGACTGCAAGCAGACCAGCCAGCAAAGAGCGCTTAAATTGCATGTTCCTGTTATTTTCCTCCGAGTTGAATACTGTACCGGACATTTCCGGTTACAGAAAACCGATGCCGATCTTCCCCTCTATTGTTTCCCTGACATTTATAACTACAGTGACAGCGGTATTACAGGACGACTAACTTAGAAAAGAATTGCCGCTTCTCATCAGGGAAAAGGGCTTAACCGCATCGGAAAAGACTGTATGACTCCGCTGTCAGGTTTAGGATAGCGTATTAGGTGCCAGTACTCAAGCGAAAGCGAGTGTCTTCTCGACTAGAGTTCCCGCCAAAGCGACTCCGCCTGCTGCTGAGATCGAGTTTTGTATGCATTTTGCTCGGGTTTTGTAGCTCTCGAGTTCTAGTACCTTCTCTATTTGAAAAGTTAACTTAGAAGCGCTCAACCCGTTCAACGATAGTACTTCACCAACGCCTGTCCAACGAATCCGGCTTGCAATGGCTGGCTGCTCGTAGGTAATAGGGATTGCCACCAGCGGCACGCCATAGGTTAGGGAATCGAGAACAGTGTTGAGGCCGGCATGGGTGAGAGTGAGTGCGGCACGTGCCATCAGCTCGGTTTGTGGAGCATAGGAGACAACCACCGGATTACCGGGAAAGGTTGAAGTTACTTTCTCAGATAGTCCTCCGCCGTGCGTAAGCACCAATTGAACATCAAGGCCTGCGCAAGCTTCTGCAAAGAGCCGGAAGAGCTGCTCTTTTTGGTTTTGTAACGTGCCGAGCGATGCGTACACCAGCGGCTTGCCATTGAGTCGATCCCAGGGGAAGCTCTCACTTCCTCTGGCCGGGCCTTGGCGAAGCGGCCCTACGTAGTGAAAGGAAGTGGGTAAGCTACGGCGCGGAAAGTCAAAGGCAATTGGTTGCTGGCTGATCTGAGTCAGAGGGGAATACGATTGCTCGGGATGGTGATGGGTAGGAAGCGACCAGGACTGCCGGTAGCGGGAGACAGTTTGGGTCACCGGTCGAGTGACCGCACGTGAGGCACGATAGCCGGCCTGGTTACGAATCCGAGTAAGCAGATTAGGCCGGAACGTCCAGGGGGTAAAGGGAGGGGGCACATCCGGCTCCTCGTTCAAGAGCATGGCGTTACAGACGGTGATAAAGGGGAGCCGGAGGTGTTCGGCAATTGTCCCGCCCGCCGGTTCGGTTTGATCAACCAGCAAGGCATCTACCCCGGCGGCTGCTACCGCTGCTGGAGCATCACGAAGCATCATCTCGGTGGTTCGGCGAACAGCTTCGATCGTATAGCGGAGAGCGGATAAACCTTGGAGACGAGCCAGCCCGGCCAGAGACTCAGGGAGCGAGCCACTCGGGTGATCGGATGCGCCAATCGGCACAAAGCCGAGACCTTCAGCCGCCACGCGTGCGGCAAGATCCGGCATATGGAACACGGTCACGCGATGGCCACGCCCAATCAGCTCCCTGCCCAATGCGCCAAAGGGATGGAGATGGCCGGAAACCGGCGGAGTGATAATGCCGAAGTGGCGGTGCCTACAACCGGCTTGAGCCGAGCTACCCGCTGGAGTCACGACCGCCTTCGTGAGCCGTTTTTGAGCAATTTAGCCAAAGAAACGGGCAGTCCAGCGCTTGTCATTTGGCGATACTCGTCAGCAACGGCGAGGGTGGACATAATCCGGCTGTAGGCTGTAGGGAGGCTGTGGTAAGGAATACCCGGAAAGTAGTGGTGCAGGGCGTGATAGCGCAAGCCTACGGGCGCCCAGAGCTCAGTCCAGAACGCGCCTGGAGTGTCGATAGAGTCCTGCAATTGGGCCATTCGGTCCATCGGCTGCCCGTCACTTTCATAAGCATGGGCGCCTAGCGTTCGCAATGTATTGATAAAGCTAAGCAGGGAGCAGACGGCGAACCAGACCGCCAGGATGTGGAAGCTCACAGCGCCTGCGCAGGCCATGGCAAGATAGGCGGCCCACACAGAGAAGATCAACAGGCTTTCGCGAGCAACTCGCCGGCTCAGCTCGGCCGTCAACTCCCGACGGTACTTCACGTTCATAGTAAGCGAAGAGGCGTGTACCACAAGCCAATGCTGGAAGCGCTTAGAAAAGAATCCAATCGGGCTTAGGAGCACAAAGCGCAGAGCCAGAATGGCCGGGATGAGAAAGCCTTCGAACGCAAAGAGCGTAGTCATCAGGCTCGATTGGGCAAACGGGAGGTATTCGGGATCTTTGTCTGTGCCATAGATGCTGATTTTGTGGTGGCTCTGGTGGACACCCACGTATAGGAAGGACGGCATCAGCATGGGATATCCAGCAAGGAGGTTGTACACTAACTCAAAGTGAGGCAGTGTGCGCGAGGCTTGGTGGCTGAGTTCGTGTACAAAACAAAGCGCTCGGTAGAAAGCCAGGGCGGAAACGACAACTGACCCGAGCATTGGCCAGGAAAGCGACGGCAGAAGGAGAGCGGCAATCAGGGAGGTCCACCCGGTGGCCGCAGAAAGCAGAAAGTCAGCCCAATAGACAACCGGTTTGACGCGGTGAAGGTCCCGAACGAGAGGACGAATCATTTGGTCGTCCAGGACACCGGGCCCGACAGAAGCGGAATCAACTAAAGACGCTTCGCATACGCTGAGGCTGACACTCATGGGCAGGTAGTATCCTTTTCCGGGATCGTGATACCGCAGCTGCCGCCGACGACAGCTCAGGGCCAAGGATGACCGGCAGGTTTGCACCCGTCAATCAAATCTGCTCGGCTGCGAAACGCCCATCAGAGTAGTCGCTCGGGCTGCCCGAAGGTCTCAGGGCAGATCGGTTGAATTTCGGAGCAGGCTGACCATCTCTCGGATGGCTTCCGTGACAGCCGCAGGCTGATCGACTTGCACCCAGTGACCGGATTCAGGTAAACGGGCATGTTGTCCGCGGCAGCTTTGGGATGCCCAGCGATCGCGTTCCTGCAACTCAGCAGCGGTGGCGGTGGAAGCCGAGAGAATGCTGAGCGGTACGCGACAGCTTAACTGTGCCGTTTCGGCAAAGCGGGCGTTGGTCGGCAGGAGAGCAAGGTACTCGGCCAGGGATAGAAAGCCGCCTGGGCGGCTCCACTGCGCCTGGATGACAGGCCAAACATCCGCCGGCAGCTTACGAACCTGCCCGGTGAGACGCGACAGGAAGGAGGTAGCGCGACGGGCGCTGGCCGACGCCACAAGCCGAGGGAGAAAGTGACGACCGGAAATGAGTAGATAAAGCGCGAACCGAACAACCCCGAAGCGGGCAAGCAGCGCGCCACGGCGGGCGAGTTTCACTCCCAGGCGAAGGCGTTTGGTCTCCTCAGGCGAGCAATCAGCCCAGTAGGAGGTTGAGACTGGATCGAGCAGAATAACGCCGGCCGTAAGTTCAGGATGGAGGTGAGCAAACGCTCTGACCACCAGACCGCCAAAGGAGTGGCCGACTAGAAGGTAAGGCGGTGCGCAATGGGCAGCGATGAGCACCCCGTACAGATCTTCCACTACGTTGGGGAGCAATCGGGTAGACAGACTGGCAGTGCTCCATCCGAAACCTGCGCGGTCGTAAGTGCACACGGTTGTAAAGGCGGCTATCTCATGCGCCACCAACCTCCAACTCAATGAAGTTCCGGCCAATCCGGACTCCATCACCACGGTGGGGCTCCCCTGGCCCTCTTTAACGACGTGAAAGAAGCAGCCGGCAGCAGAGATTGCCTGCCCCGTAGGCCGGTAGCGCTTCCCATCGCGCCTCCCTCCCACTTGTTGATACAAAAAACCGGCGAGCAGAAGAGTTCCGGCCGCCGCGATCGGCAGCAGAGCGAAAAGGAGGAGAGGCACGCAGGTTAATCAGCAATCATCAGCTCGCCGGGCAAAATCGGCCGGGTTCTGGGCAGGATGCCAAGGCTGGCTAGAAACCCGAAAACTCCTAGAACACCAAGGAATGTGAAAGTCTTCAGCAGGTCAGCAAAATGGGTACGGGGCAACACTTTCCAGAAGAGCAGCAGGCTGATTTGAGCAGCGGTCACAGCCCAAACCGTGCCGTAGAAGTAGCGGCGCTCCTGACCTTCGCCCTGTGTGGACCGACGCACTCGCGGTAGAAGGCCGGCAGCGCCGAGCAGCATAGTCGCGCCGAACACCGGAAGATACCAGCGGTCATAAATCTGCCGGAGTTCCCAACGGCCCGAGGCACAAGCAGCAAGGAGGCCGGCCAGGTTCAGCAGCGCGAACGAGATCAGCGCATTCCAAGCGAAGGTGTAGCAGACCCGACGGTAGAGCGGGTTGGGTTTGTCTTCGGAGAAACGAAGGATATATGGGCGGGCTTCTACGCCGGGAAGCTGCCCAAAGCGGCCTGCCACCCCTGTGCCTAGGAGGACAATACCAAGCCAAATCAGATTATTGGTGGAACCGCCACGAGCAAAAAGGTCGAAGGTGAGAGGACCGGGCGCCAGGAAGAAAACCCAGATCCAGATGGGCCAGTGAGCGAAGCGATAGTAGGTTTTATTGCGGGCTCTGATTTTGCGGTCAGCTGCATACTCAACTCGGATGGCGAGAGACATTCCTAACGAATCGTACTATCTCGGGCTACGTTGTCGCTTCAGCATGGTCCATTGCAGAAGATAGTACAACGGATGATATGAATCGCTCCATAGGCTTACTGCTGTTGCTCTCGGGATCGACACTGCTGTCAGCTCAGGACTGGGCTCGCCAGCAGGTAGAGAAATCACCCCGGCATCGCGAGTGGGTGACGGTGAAACACGATGGTCGTTCGGTGGAGACCTTCGTGGTGTATCCGGAATCGAAAGAGAAAACCCCGGTGGTGCTGATCGTCCACGAGATCTTCGGCATGACCGATTGGGTGCAGGACGTGGCCGACCAAGTGGCGGCGGCTGGATACATTGCAGTTGCGCCCGACCTGCTTTCTGGTGCTGGACCGGGCGGAAAAGGAACAAGTGGTTTTCCAGCAGGGGAAGCGACCAAAGCGGTGAGCCAACTAGACCCCGCTCAGGTGACGGCTGACCTGAAGGCTACCGCAGACTACGCCCTGCACTTGCCTGCAGGAACCCGCAAGTTGTTCGTTGCCGGCTTCTGCTGGGGTGGCGGGCAAGCATTTCGCTTTGCAACTAACAACCCGGACTTAGCTGGGGCATTCGTCTTCTATGGACCGCCGCCGATGAACGGAAACAATGAGATCAATAGAGACGCACTTGAACGGATCAAGGCTCCGGTGTACGGGTTTTACGCCGGGAACGATGCCCGGATTGACGCGACACTTCCGGCGACTAAGGATGCAATGGCAGCAGCGGGCAAGAAGTTTGAGCCCGTTACGTACGACGGAGCAGGCCACGGGTTTATGCGTGCAGGGGAAGCTCCGGATGCAAATGAGGGAAATAAAAAGGCACGGTCTGAGGCATGGGAGCGATGGAGGGGTTTGCTGAAGCAGGGTGGCTGACAGGCTACAAGCAGGCCGGGCTTTACAGGTTTCACTTGCAGCCCGCCTCTTTCAACCAACTTCCGCGTCGATATTGCCGTATTGGTTCGGGGCCTGTGAGCCGTGTTAATTTAGGTACTGCCACCGCAGTTGATACGGGCTCTTAGCTCAGTTGGTTAGAGCGCTTCCTTGACACGGAAGAGGTCGGTAGTTCGAGTCTACTAGAGCCCACCATGCCCGTCCTACCCACCTAACTTGGTTTCGGCTGAAGAAGCGGAAAGGCGCTGCCCCAGATAGGCCCCTGTCTTTGAAAATCAGTTTTGATTGAGACCTGCGTGTGGAACCGCCGCATGGGCGTAGAGCCTATATAGACTGGAGCCGGCAGAGGGACTTGAACCCCCGACCCTCTGATTACAAATCAGATGCTCTACCAACTGAGCTATGCCGGCGAAAAAGGCGCACCAGGAACTCTGGAGCGGGAGACGAGAATCGAACTCGCAACCAACAGCTTGGAAGGCTGTGACTCTACCATTGAGTTACTCCCGCCTTGCCCCCTGGCTATGCAATGGGCAACCTCTCTATTCTAGTCGGGCCGTTTCGACTGGTCAATCAGCCATACGCACTGAATGACCAGCCGAGACTTACTTAGAAGCGATACTTCAACCCAAACTGCACGTTCCGTGCGCCCTGCGAGCCCTGCAAGAGGCCCAGCGTGGAGCCAACGCTGCTGTTAGGAGCAGACAGGATGGGCGTATTCGTAAAGTTAATAGCTTCGGCTCGAAGTTCGAGGCTTTGGTGCTCCACGATGGTGAACGACTTGATCAAGCTGAGGTCCGCTTCCGTTAACCCTGGTCCTCGAATCACTCCGATTCCGCAGTTGCCGAATCCAGAGAGAGGTTGGATAAAAGTGCTTGGATCCCAGTATTGGTATCCCCCGCTGGGCGAGTTGCGTTTGCCGAAGACGGTCGGCGACCCCGTGCAGCTGGCGCGTGCTCCAGCGCTATTGGTATTGCTGACGTCGTTTGCACTGATGGTGAAAGGGAAGCCGCCGCGTATATTGACGATGGCGTTGATCTGCCAGTCGCCTAGGGCAGCGTTGACGACTTTGTTCACGTTCTTGCCAAACATTCGGTTGTGGCCGAACGGCAGGTCATAGGTCACAAAGCCGTTCGAAGAGTGTGTCACGTCGTAGTAGCACGGTCCGTAGTTAGATTTAGCGTCGTAGGCATTCTGCCAGTAATAGTAGTTGCCGCCGGATTGAGCGCCGCTTCCGTAATAACCGATGGAGTTGGTAAGGCACTTCGAGTATGTGTAATTGGCAGAAAATTCCAGTCCGCTGGTGAGTCGCCGCTGAACGCTAACCTGCAGTGCATTGTAGTTCTGGTTGCCGTTTGTGTCGGTCAGCTTAGCGTTGCCAAGCAGGGATTGAAGGGCAGGATTGCCGGCAAGGTAGAGGCTAGGAGAAACCGAGCCGTCTGGATTCAATACTTTCTGCGAAGCGTAGATTGGGACCACCAGGTGAGTGTTTCGTTGCCCCACATAAGCCACCTGAAGGGTCGTGGAACTTCCAAACTGATGCTGAAGACTCAAGTTGTACTGATTCGACACGGCAGGCCGGAACTTCGGATCCCAAATAAAAGCAGTAGCGCCCGAGAAGCAAGAGGCCGGAACGCTTTGAATGGTTGCCGGCGTACAAGGTACCCCAGTGCTGGGAAAAGCCGAGAAGCCCTGATCGAGCGTGGTGGTTGGGAATGGCAGAGACGTGTAATTAACCGAGTGGCCTACTTCCCAGGGAGCATTCCGGAACAGACGAAGATTAGTGCCGGTACCCTCAAGGAAACTGGAGAGCGTGTACGAAGCGCGCACCACACTCTTATTGTCATTGCTGCTCCAGGCGATACCGAGCCGCGGTTGGTAGTTTGTAATGCCGTTGTACTGGTTATAGAGAGCGTTGTTGTCGCTGAACTGGTTTGTTTGGCCGGACAAGAAGATCTGCCCGGTGAACTCACCGAAATTGGTCTGCCTGTTATGCACCTCGTCCCACGGCGTGTGGAGCTCGTAGCGGAGGCCCAGGTTCAAGGTCACATGACTGGTGATACGCCAGTCGTCCTGAAAGAAAGCACTATAGACACTGGCGCGCTGACCGGATGTCCCAGCGCCGGCACCCACCCCTACACTGTCAGGAAGACCCAGAAGGAAGTCAGCTTCCGGCGCCCCTGTAACGCCTGGTCCACTTCCGGTATAACGACCGCTAAAGGAGAACGTTCCAGCTAACCCCTCGTTCCCCGGGTAGAAAATGTCCAGGCGCTGCCGTAAGTACTGAAAACCGACGTGCATCGTCTGCTTGCCGACGCTGATCAGCAGAGTATCTGTGGCTTGGATGTTGGTATCCGCGAATTGTTGGGTTACATCGCTATTGCCAATACCGCCGTTTGAGCTTAGATTGCCATTGGCGAAGCCGAGTGAAGGAAGGAACGTGGAGGGTACGCCGGCAATACCGAAGGTAGCTCCGGCATTCGAGTTCGAGGTATCGGAAAAGCCAGTGGTGACCGGAAAGTAAGTGACACCAGCTCGTGCTTCATTCACCAGCGTTGGGCTGATAGTATACGCGTAATTTAGAACGCCATTCCAAAGTGGAAACTTGTTGATGCCGTTGTAGAGAAGCGCTTGACTGTTCGTGGATGGGTTCTCAACATTCTGCTGAGAGTAACGGCTAAAGAAATGTTGTTTCTCCGAAGGGATGTAGTCAACTCTGATGTCACCCTGATCAGCGTTGGTATTGGTCTTCGTGCGGTTCACCTGATTGTTGATGGACGCCCCATTGACGGGCTGCGGATAGAGAGCTGAATTCACAATCTTCGAAGCCGCCGGGCTGAACAGAGTGACAGGAATCTGATTATTCAGAAACGGCGCTCTCGCCGAGGCGTTCGTCGGACTGGAAAACGGATTGTAGAGTTGGTGCGCGAGATTGTTGCAAAGCCCGTTTGCGCCGAATCCTTCCGTACAGAGAGCGCCGAAGTTGCCGAGTCGTTCGGCTGTCGTGAGCACGGTGTAGGAAGAATTGGTAGCGGGCTGATCGTAACGGGAACCCTGATAGTCAGCAAAGAAGAAAAGCTTGTCCCGGATGATCCGCCCACCGGCAGTGCCGCCAAACTCATTCCAGCGCAACAGAGGGCGCGGCAATCCCTGGAAATTGTTCGCCCAATTGTTCGCGTTGAGAATGTCGTTGCGGAAGAACTCAAACGCATCGCCGTGGAACTGGTTCGCTCCTGACTTGATACTGACGCTGATAATGCCGCCCAAAAAGTTTCCGAACTCGGCCGAGGCATTTTGGGTAATGAGATTAAATTCCTGGATCGCATCGACGCTCGGAGAGTAGCCCACTGCGTTCTCAGAGACTTGATTGTTGTCAATGCCGTCAAGAAGGTAATAGTTTGCCTGTTCGCGGTTGCCGTTGATATAAGGACGTCCACCGGTGAAGGTAGCCTGCGGTCCAGTAAAGGAAGACGGATCGGTAGTCACCGACCCGGGAGCCAGCAACGTCAGCTGGTTATAGTTGCGAGTCGCCAACGGAAGCGCAACATTGGTCCGCGCATCAATGATTGTGCCTAACTGCGTGGATTCGGTCTGCAAAATCGGAGCTGCTGCGGTGACTTCCGTGATCTGCTGGACGTTGCCGACTGCAAGTTGAAAATCGAGTTTCGCAACCTGATTCAGCTGCAATACAACATTCGGTTGAACGGAGGTTTTGAAACCAGCGCTTTCAACCCGAAGTTCATAGCGGCCAATAGCGAGTCTGGGAAAACTGTAGCCGCCCTGCTCGTTCGTGGTATCTGAGGATTCCACTCCACGCTCAAGGTCTTTTGCGGTTACTTTTGCGCCCACAATCAGCCGGCCAGACTGATCGGTGACGACCCCATTTATCTGCGCCGTGATCTCTTGGCCAAGGCTTAGCCGCGGAGCGACGGCGAGCAGCACCAATAGTGGGATACAAATTTGCGCGATAAACCGAGATCGAAAAGCCTGTTTCCTGAAGGTGTGGTGATTCATTAGAAGCGAGTTGTTGGAACTTTCAAATGTGAAATTGAGCCCGTGAAGACCGAAGCAGATACGAGAATTGTAGGTTTCGTTTTGGGTATAGTCAACAGGCACTAAGTAAAACTTACTTATGCGGTTCAAAAGATTGTGCAATACCGGCGGTTGATCCGTTCTGGGGCCCAGTGAATAGTTCTCATTGAATCGGCCGTGTAGATCCTGCCGCAGCTAAATGTGCAATGGGACGATGGAAGCTGAGATGACAACGTGTACTGACGTCCAGAAGTAGGCAGCGTAGAAAATTTCGCGTAAACGCCGGCCAAGATCGAGCGATTGCGAGGAGGAGTAGGGTACCGGAAAGCTCGCATTCATCGAGTAGGCGAGCTGGTGATATCGAGAATGGGGGGTGACTTGCCGCGGCTTGGCGTAGTCGAAGAAGCTGCCAAACGTACTTCGTCGGCAGATTCCGAGCCCGAGCACAAACGCGAGAGATCGAAAGCAGTGGCGGCGTATGTGGCTAAACATCAGGCCGTTGCTGCCGAGCGCAGTGTCCGTATGGTAGTTGCGGACACCGCTAACGGGATCTTTTGATCGCGGAAATGCTCGAGCAAAACGGGGATTTCTACCTCAACACAGGCTTCAATGGAGCCGCGATCTTTTGATCGCGGAAATCCTCCGGGAGGATAAGAGAGCGAAAGACTTGGAGCGGCTTCAATGGAGCCGCGATCTTTTGATCGCGGAAATTTCGAGCCACCAATGGGGAGCTGGTCACAAGCTGGCTTCAATGGAGCCGCGATCTTTTGATCGCGGAAATTTGGAGAAGCCGGAAGCGTTCGTGTGGGCTTGCTACAAGCTTCAATGGAGCCGCGATCTTTTGATCGCGGAAATAGTAGGAACCTTGCCGAAAGCTGTGCAGCCATAGGGCTTCAATGGAGCCGCGATCTTTTGATCGCGGAAATCCGCTTGGACCGGTCGTCCAGGTGATCGATCGCATATCCGCTTCAATGGAGCCGCGATCTTTTGATCGCGGAAATGGTGGAGCAGTGCGATGTAGTCGATACCGACGTTACCATGCTTCAATGGAGCCGCGATCTTTTGATCGCGGAAATTTGGAGAAGCCGGAAGCGTTCGTGTGGGCTTGCTACAAGCTTCAATGGAGCCGCGATCTTTTGATCGCGGAAATCTGTGCCAACGCGCTCTGGCCGCGCTTGATGCCGTCTTGCTTCAATGGAGCCGCGATCTTTTGATCGCGGAAATAGTCCCAAACTCTCTCCCCCGCCCCTCTACTCTGTTCGCTTCAATGGAGCCGCGATCTTTTGATCGCGGAAATACAGACTTAAACCCCATGCCCATTTGAGTATCGTGGCTTCAATGGAGCCGCGATCTTTTGATCGCGGAAATGAGTAATCCAATCTTGATTGTTGCGCCAAATCTTCAGCTTCAATGGGGCCGCGATCTTTTGATCGCGGAAATCTTCGGCTTGGCACTGTACGGCATTGCCGCGCTGTACCGCTTCAATGGGGCCGCGATCTTTTGATCGCGGAAATGAACTAACGCCCTACCTACCGGCCGACCTAGAGCACGCTTCAATGGGGCCGCGATCTTTTGATCGCGGAAATGCGACGGGTGGGCAGGGCCCGCAAGGTGCTACTGGCCGCTTCAATGGGGCCGCGATCTTTTGATCGCGGAAATTCGCCCATCGCAGCAAATCCAGCGGCCGCCGTGGGGCTTCAATGGGGCCGCGATCTTTTGATCGCGGAAATGGCAAGAAAACCGGTCTTCCTGCCCCTTACCACGGGCTTCAATGGGGCCGCGATCTTTTGATCGCGGAAATAATGGGCAGGGTAAGACCGTTGCACTGCTCCACATTGCTTCAATGGGGCCGCGATCTTTTGATCGCGGAAATCACCGCTGCGCCCCGCCTTCGCTTTCTCGCCAATCTGCTTCAATGGGGCCGCGATCTTTTGATCGCGGAAATACAACAGATGGCGGACGAACAGGGCCTGACAGTCCCGCTTCAATGGGGCCGCGATCTTTTGATCGCGGAAATGTAGCGACCGCGCTCACCGCGTCTGGAGACAAGCTAAGCTTCAATGGGGCCGCGATCTTTTGATCGCGGAAATTCGCCCATCGCAGCAAATCCAGCGGCCGCCGTGGGGCTTCAATGGGGCTGCGATCTTTTGATCGCGGAAATAAACGTCTACTCCGAATTGCTTGGCTGTGCCAGGCAGCTTCAATGGGGCCGCGATCTTTTGATCGCGGAAATTCCTTTAGGGCCGCAAGAAGTCGTTCGTCATGGGTCGCTTCAATGGGGCCGCGATCTTTTGATCGCGGAAATGGGACGCCCGACGCCCGAACGGACTCTACCAGACGGCTTCAATGGGGCCGCGATCTTTTGATCGCGGAAATCGTACCTAGAATGAAGCCGTCCAGCGTTCCACAGTCGCTTCAATGGGGCCGCGATCTTTTGATCGCGGAAATACGAAGATTCCGACGACGAACAGGCACGTTGCAATGCTTCAATGGGGCCGCGATCTTTTGATCGCGGAAATGGTGTGAAGAATCCTGAATTACAAGCTTCTGTTCGGCTTCAATGGGGCCGCGATCTTTTGATCGCGGAAATTCAGTGACGATATCGCGGTTATCTTTCAGAATGTCGCTTCAATGGGGCCGCGATCTTTTGATCGCGGAAATGCTTGCTACCCCGTTTCGTGCCGGGGTTTCCCCAAAGCTTCAATGGGGCCGCGATCTTTTGATCGCGGAAATATCGGCCCCGGCGTAAAACCTGCCGGCGTGATATCCCAGCTTCAATGGGGCCGCGATCTTTTGATCGCGGAAATCACTGTACCTCCATTTTTGTAACACCGAGTTACCTTCGCTTCAATGGGGCCGCGATCTTTTGATCGCGGAAATCCGGCTATGCCACCGGCACCGCTGGACGTCATAGGCGCTTCAATGGGGCCGCGATCTTTTGATCGCGGAAATGTAGATCATCGGTGAGCTTTACGGTTAGCTTTTTGCTGCTTCAATGGGGCCGCGATCTTTTGATCGCGGAAATGCCAACTAAAGTGAGCGCCTGCGCGGGCATGTCGTAGCTTCAATGGGGCCGCGATCTTTTGATCGCGGAAATATCTTCTGTTCCCGCTCGTAGTCTGGAACAGAGTTATCGCTTCAATGGGGCCGCGATCTTTTGATCGCGGAAATGCGTAATGATGTCGATAGTGTCTGCTGGAAGAGGCGTCGCGCTTCAATGGGGCCGCGATCTTTTGATCGCGGAAATGAACGCGACCGGGGCACAATTCGGTCATTCCTGCCGCCGGCTTCAATGGGGCCGCGATCTTTTGATCGCGGAAATTTTTCAATAAGTCCCCTACCTGTACCGCTCCAATGAGCTTCAATGGGGCCGCGATCTTTTGATCGCGGAAATACCTCAGTGCCGTCCACGCTCACGCGCGCGATGCCGCTTCAATGGGGCCGCGATCTTTTGATCGCGGAAATCCACCCATCGCTGCGTTCAGGCGTAGCCAAGGCATCATGCTTCAATGGGGCCGCGATCTTTTGATCGCGGAAATTCTTGCCAAACATGTCTAATTGTTACCCAACCTGTGGCTTCAATGGGGCCGCGATCTTTTGATCGCGGAAATGTTAATCCGATGTCGAGCGTGATTGCTCAGATTCGGCTTCAATGGGGCCGCGATCTTTTGATCGCGGAAATTCGGCGATTCGATCCAATGGACCGCGCAATGGAAAGAGGCTTCAATGGGGCCGCGATCTTTTGATCGCGGAAATTAGTGAGCGAGGCGTGCCCATAGGAGAGTTGGATCTGCTGCTTCAATGGGGCCGCGATCTTTTGATCGCGGAAATCAGTGCGCCGGTGGAGGTATTGGTGGAGTCCAGATAGCTTCAATGGGGCCGCGATCTTTTGATCGCGGAAATCAGTGCGCCGGTGGAGGTA
>CAXTYH010000016.1:0-14346 GCA_964248405.1 uncultured Bryobacteraceae bacterium | reverse complement strand
TTGGTGGAGTCCAGATAGCTTCAATGGGGCCGCGATCTTTTGATCGCGGAAATGCTCAATGAGTACATCGGACAAAACCCCAACTATCCGCTTCAATGGGGCCGCGATCTTTTGATCGCGGAAATCAAATCACGTGCGCGACGATGCGGCCGGTCGACAAATCGCTTCAATGGGGCCGCGATCTTTTGATCGCGGAAATGCAATAACGAAGTTCTCCCAGTTATCTGCTGTAAAGCTTCAATGGGGCCGCGATCTTTTGATCGCGGAAATTGAGAATCGAGGGGTAGTCGATGGGTCGGCCAGATTGCTTCAATGGGGCCGCGATCTTTTGATCGCGGAAATCTGGGCGAGTGGGTGTGGCGTGAGCTGGGAATGCAGGAGCTTCAATGGGGCCGCGATCTTTTGATCGCGGAAATGTCGCCTGCCTTGGTTGTCAACCAAACATATTGGACCTGCTTCAATGGGGCCGCGATCTTTTGATCGCGGAAATGAATGCGACCAGGCGCGATGTCCGCTTGGCAAGTTCTGGTGCTTCAATGGGGCCGCGATCTTTTGATCGCGGAAATGCGATCGCCGTAGTTCCCGAGCCCATGCAATTGTCGAGCTTCAATGGGGCCGCGATCTTTTGATCGCGGAAATCCCCCGGAATGGTGAACTGCACGACCAATGCGCGGGGCTTCAATGGGGCCGCGATCTTTTGATCGCGGAAATTTCCTTCGGTGGACCTACCCTGACGATCCGAAAGTTGCTTCAATGGGGCCGCGATCTTTTGATCGCGGAAATGGGAGAAAGGCGGTCAGGACTTTGCCAAAGATGTCCAGCTTCAATGGGGCCGCGATCTTTTGATCGCGGAAATCTCAACGATGCCGCCTTCGTGGATCAACAACGTGCCGCGCTTCAATGGGGCCGCGATCTTTTGATCGCGGAAATCAAACGTATTCAATGGCTCCACAACACTCAATACACGCTTCAATGGGGCCGCGATCTTTTGATCGCGGAAATGCACAATGCTCTTCCTTGTCTTGTCGACATGACCGCTTCAATGGGGCCGCGATCTTTTGATCGCGGAAATATAACTAATAGTTGCCCCAGCACCCTCTGTCAATCCAGGCTTCAATGGGGCCGCGATCTTTTGATCGCGGAAATGAACACCGCTATCCAAAGCGCCGCGCACAGAGTTGTGCTTCAATGGGGCCGCGATCTTTTGATCGCGGAAATCCGGACCCGCTGCCGCCGCCTAGATATTTATTCTTGCTTCAATGGGGCCGCGATCTTTTGATCGCGGAAATGCCCATTGGTTGCCTCGCCTTGCTCTATCGTTCTCTCCGCTTCAATGGGGCCGCGATCTTTTGATCGCGGAAATGTCAAGTAAGGCGTGTAGTTAGTAAAATTCGACCCGCTTCAATGGGGCCGCGATCTTTTGATCGCGGAAATAGCTCACAGCCTAACTCTGCAATTATCAAACACCTGCGCGCCTGTTTTCGAGCGCCGTTCCAAAACTCGTTATTCTCCGCTTGCGTTTGAACTCCAACCGGAGTCGCACGCCTTGTTTGTCAATCAGTTATCCAGCTGCGAGCGCCTCCCCCACTTTCGCCACCACGCCGCCGCTCGCGACTATCTTGTCACGAAAACGGGATAGTCGGCGATCTCTCCTTCCAACACTTTCGCCAGCAGCCGTGCTTGCACCTCTAACAGCCGCCTGTAGGTGACCCGGTACTCGAAAATCGGATGCGTCACCAGCGTATCCATCCGCAGCTCATACGCCCGATAAAAGCCTTTCCGTCCATCTGCCGTGAGCGCGACCGACTGCCCGGCGCGGACGAAGTCTCGCGGGGTCACCATGCGATTGTTGATGGCCGAGACCACAGCCGAATCGACAATCAGCGATCGGAACGGCTCCATCAAGTCCAGCGCCAAAGCCGGCCGGCCAAACCGCGGCTGATGATAGAACCCGATCATCGGATCGAAGCCAACCGCGTAGGCCGCCACCGTAAAATCTTTCGCAAGCATGCTATAGCCCAAAGATAATAACGCGTTCACCGCATCTCGCGGAGGACGCCGGTTTCGGCCTGCGAAGTCCATCTGGAAAACCTGCGGCAGATTCTCCTCCGGTTCCACTTTGATCAATCCTTGGAACGATCCGAAGTACAGCCGCGCGGCATTGCCCTCCAGGCCCAGCAACTCTTCGAGTGACTCGCATCCTTCAGCTCGCTCGGCCATACGCTTCATCTCACGCAGCACAACTGCCTCAGGCTCCTCATGGTTTCGCAGCAGAAATGTTCGTTGATTCCGTATTTTTCCAGCCACCAGCGCGCGAGCCAGCCGCTTGCAGAACCAGGGTTGCTCGGCCATTCCAAACTGCTGCTGCCGTAAGAACACATTCTTCGTACAGAGCCCGGTGAGGATGCCATAAAACCAGCCACCCATCGAGAATAAGCAAACCGGTATGCCGGCTTGACACAAATCCTGCATCGCTTGGGTAGAGATCTGGATGTTACCCATCAGGTTCAATTGACAGATCTCATTCATTCGAATCTCCTGAACCAGCGAGTCCTTCTGCTTCACTTGCAACACTCCGCCCGACTTGCCGACGCGCAATCCCTGCGTGTTCAGATACACCGGCCGCAGGTCGTCACGAGGCGTAATCAAGCGCCTTGTTTCGCGAACCGCACTTTTCTTCGGCACCTCCCCTTCTCCTAGCGCGAACAGAGTTAACTGCTGCGCGTCCGGTTCCTGCTCCTCCAGGAGGCGGTTCACCTCGTCCGGTAAGCAGATAGGAGCAAGCGAGCAACCGCCGCATTTGGGCGAGTCCACCAGGGGAGGCGGAATGATCCTCTCGCGCGCCGCCGTCCATGCCCCCGCGATAGCGGTCAGCGTTTCCGCAATCACCCCTTCTGTGAACTCGACGCGAACACGCTGCTTGGTGCCGGTGTAGTACACGACAGCTTCATTGCACTCATAGCCGTTGTCGCGCAACACCAATCCCTGGATACATAACTGCACCCGATCAGTCGGCCACAACTCGAGCGCTCCGTCCTTCTCGCGCGGCTTGCCGTGTTTGTAATCAACCGGTGTGACAGCGCCATTGGCCGCTTCGATCAGATCCATCTTGGCGATCACGCGATGCTGCTCGCTCGAAAGCATGACTGACCGGCTATGAATCTTCTCGTCACCCAGAGCCTCCGCAGCCGGCAAACCCTTACTCTCCCGGTCAACGCGTTTGTGCTGCGCCGAGCCTTCCAGCGTGTCCGTACTGTGCCGGAAGATGTCGTCGACCCACATGTAGTGAAAGAGTCGCGGGCAGTACACATACTCGTTGACCATGCGAGCCGGCAAATAGTCCGGCAGCGGCGTCCTTTGGTCGTCAGGTCCATCCAGAGGCAGAGAAGCAGTGGCCACGTGTGCTCCTTTCAGGTAAACAGGATCACACAATAATGCACGGTGAATCCAGTGCCGTATAGGGAATGCCCAAAGCGGTGATGACGCGCTCGCCGCGGCCTTCAGCAGGACCAAGATCGACGAACAGAACCTGATCCTCGTCGTGATGGATCTCACCGGTGAGCTTCATCTTGAGCTCGGTTAAGTCGATGGGACGCAACTGGCACTCGAAGACCGAGTACTGCAGATGATCGCCGTAAGCCCGCATGATCTGAAAGACCTTTCGCAGGCGCTTGTCGTTCGCGATGTCATAGCAGACCAGGTAGGACTTACGCATGGGGTTATATCGAAGTGGCAGGTCGAAAACTCACCTTGAAGTTCGCTCCTTGCCCGATGCGAACGCGGGGAGCGCGATAAACCTCTGCGATTCCGGAAGCTCGCAGTAGCTGCGTATTTATTTCGGCGTCTTTTCCTAACAGATCCTGCATGGATAGAAGCGACCGAAGTGTATCAGTGCTAACCGGGTCCGTCCAGATCGGCCAAGAGAAGGTAGACCACTCGCCCCGTTTTCCTTCCCGGAAGCCAGTGGTACGTAGGCCATATTTGACCGGTAACGCTGGAAAAAGCGGAAGCGCATGCACGGCAAGGAGATTTGCGCCCCAGACTGAGCTTGCGCCATCGCCGCTCGGGTCGCCCCACCGGAAGGCATATTCGGCCGCGTCGGTTGGGTCCCAGCGCATAGAGAAGCCCCGAAGTGGAATCCATGGCCCTAGCAGTGCTTGCTTCATATGTTCGGGCTTGGTTGCTGCCGCGAGCCCCTCCATAGTTCCCAGGAAATGCTGATGTCCTGATCCGGTGATGAAACAAAACTCGGTATTTTCTACTCGTTCCATCTTTTCTTTTTGGCAAATCTCGCTTCCGAAAGCCGTCGCAAAATCGGCGCTGGTCCTGTCTCCGGTCCGTACTTGTTCGGAAGCGGCGTTGGTGAAGCGGGCAAAAACCGCTTTGCTGACCGTGATATTCTTGCCCAATTGCTTGAAATCCGTGATCGGCAGATGCTTAACCGCTGCAGTCTGCAGCAGATCACACATTGCATTCTCACCTCCGTCAAATCCCACGATCTCCGGTCGCCAGACCCCATCCCGAACCCACCGCATCTTAACCGCGCCGCCGACTTCAAGATGAAGCAACCGATGCGTACCGACAGCGGCGAGGAAGGCGAGTGGATTTGAGCCATCCAGCGCTCTCAGAACGATCCCGGTGCTCACTGGGAGACCTCCCCTTGTTCCTCATCGCTTGCCTGCCAATCGGCCAAGCGCAGCATCGCTTCTAGGTAGGCCAGTCCCCACCATCCATAGCGCCGCGTCAGCATCCAGAAACGCTCCGCGACACCGCTGCTCAAAGCATGGGCTGGGGTGGCGAGCCGCTCTGTTCGGCAGACTGACAAGCCTCCAAAACTCACACATCCAGCCTGCCCATCGAGTTCCACCGGCGCAAACGGTCGGCATCGTCCATGGTGGCTGGCTATTAAGTGCAAAGTCAGATCTCTCAATTCAAGGTCTGCGTCCTTAGCCGCAAAGAGCAAAGATAGCGATTCGTGTCGGAAGTTCTCTGGCAGCCCGCACTCGGTTTGCTTGCGCAGAGTAGTCCTGCTGCTCTTCGCAATGGGCTTGGGAGCGTACCGCGCCGCCAGGAAATCGCCATTGCGAAGCCATGCCTGATACCGCTCATCGGCCTTTCCGTAATCATGAAAGCGCGCTGCTTTCATGACTGCCTGCTTCAATGGGGGTGCAAGCAAATCTCCCGTGACAAGATCAGCTGCCTTTTCGACATGGTCAAGATGATCCTGCAACGTCACTTGCTGGCCGCGGCTCCCGCGTTTACCATCCCAGTAGCCTTCTATCAACCAGCCCGGGCCAAGGGGATAACAAGTGAAGGAACCCTGGTCGACCAGACTGGACCACGTCGAGGCAAGAGAGCGCGGCCGAAACTGCAGAGGGTACGCAGTCAGTTCACTCCGCAGTTCAGCTTCGTCCGTTTCCTCACTACGAATCAGCTTCAGAAGACGTTCGCGGCTTGGGCAGTTCTCCCATTCGATCACGATGCCGGGATGCAGGCGCAAACAGATCCGCTTTCGTAACAGAGCACGAGCCTCGTCGCCGCGGTCGGCCGGGCAGTCCGCAGGTTTGAAGCCAAAGACGCTCCAGGCAGCACCGGATGATGGCAGCACAACTGTATCGCCGGGTCTAAATTCCCTAGCGTTTTTTGCTACGGTTGTCTCGTCCGCTCCACGCCAAATGAGAACCGATGTGCTCCCGGGCGACTCAACCTCCTCGTTGTCCAAACGCGCATTCACATCCGTATCGGATTCATCCCTGACCGTTTCTCCATTGAACCAATTGCGGAAAGCCCAGAGAGGAACGGGCATGGCCTCGCTCGAGACCGGCGGGCAGAGAGCAACGATATCGGCCCAGCCCTCAGGAGAGACACCGTCCAGATCGCTCCGCCACACTACATAGACATCCGGGGTGCCACGTTTGGGGCCATGCAGAAAGTAGTCGATGAACGGCTCCGGTTCGGGCCTGGGACTGGTCTGCACCAACGCATCGACGTGTGTAGGGAATAGCAAGGGTGCGTCCTCACCTTTAAAGATGAGTTTGGCTTGGTCTTCCGGAGAAAGTGCACGAACGTGCTCGGCAATGGTCGAAGCGCCTGCGTGCGAGGCGATGCCCATTTCGACAGTCCGTTCGCTGGCAACGGAAGTAAGGAATTGCCATGTCTCGCGCAAGGCATCCCCGTAGACCGGATCGCCCTGCTTTCCAGAAAGCTGCCAGGAACTGGTGAGGATTGCGCCTCGTGCCCGGCCGAACTCGCCTAATCGATCCAGCCGTCCGAAACGTTGCTGCAGTGCATCAATACCAGCACACTCGCTCACCAGAACATCGAAGTCCAGATCGGCTCCAACTTCGAGGCATTGTGTCGAGACGACAAATTTCCGCTTGTCTTCGGCTGTGCGTGGACTGCCGGCCTTTAGCGGCGCCCACTTAGCCGCCAGCGAATCACGATCAAGCGGGCGCATTCGTCCTATCACTAGCAGCACATCATGTTTAGCGGCACACAACAGTTCGTGGACCCGCTTAGCCGTGCTTACGCGGTTGACCATGATTGAAACCCGTACGCCGTTAACCTCGTTTGCCAGTGTGTTCGCCTGCGCAATCAGGGCAGCCGCCAATTTATCCGTATCGTCCTTCTTACAGCTGATAGGCTCAGGCAGGCGAACCGGCTTAGTTGCAAAAATGCGCTGGGCAAGCACCTCGTGCTTCAGATCTTTTTCGTCGACTTGGAAGCGCTCACCTAGCTCATACTTGCGTCCGGGCGTTGCGGTCATCTCCACAAAGTGAAACGGTCGATTTAGTGGTTCTTCGGCCCAGGTGACACTTCGGTAAAGCTCAACTGCTTGCAAGGTTTGCGCGAAGGCTTTGGAGCAGTGCGCTTCGTCAAGAAAGAGAATGGCGTCATTCGCAATCAGGCCGGCATGCATTGGCCAGGTATGCTCGCTAATGCCGTAGCCTCGGAACAACAACCGCGAGCCGACCTGATCTACGGTGCTCGCAACCACGGTAGGTTGCAGTGGAGTTCGCACCCAACGCTCATCGCGAAAGGCCCCGCCTCTCAGCTCGTAGGTGTCGAGAGCATCCTCGCTCGCGCCAAGGCGCTTCAGTTCATCGGCCACCCTTCGCACCGTTGGTCCCTTAGCTAATGCCAGCGCCCTGGCAATTCGACTGGCGCGGTCGTGCGCTTCGCTTACGATCACCCGGCGATCAACGACAAAGAAAATTCGGCGCGGCGCTTCCTTGCCCCGAACCGCGAGCGCAAACAGCGCAATATCAATGCAGGCAGTTTTTCCGCTAGCGGTCGGCAAGTCGATGACCTTTGGCCAGCCCGATGAGCACACCTGCGCAGCAAGTCTGGTTTGCCAGGGAAACGGATCGCGCCCATGCAGCTCTAAGAAAAATTGCTCAAAGTCGTCCGCGTCTAAGTTATTCATCAGCGTGCTCTTGTTTCGGCCTGATTGGACGAAACAACCCATAACCGCGGAAGCGCCCGCGACCGACCAGAACCGGTCCCCGCACCGGCCGCTCAAAGCGAACAACCACATGCGTCTGATAACGGCACAGCCCTCCACCGCCTTCCCCGAACTCAGGCATGGAGCGCGCATGCGGTGCTCCCTCGAAGAGAGACGCTGCGTTCACCTCGAGTGCCTTCGGCTTTGGCAAGCCAGCTGAGGCGAAAGCTTCGTCAACGATTCGCTCCACATCGCCATCCCTGCTTCTCTTTGGGTAGTGATGCAGGACAACCGGCGTCACGCTCGCCCACAAGCAACTGGCTTCGGTCCAGGTGATCGAGCGTAGAGCTGTTGGCGGTCGGTCGCGTGTCTCGCGTTGCAATCGCCACTCCCATAAACCGTCGTTGCGCCAGAGCCTGATCGTCCTCTCATCTCCGCTGTCTAGATCGAACAGTAGCGGCCCAATCACAGCCTTTGCTTGTTCATCCGACACGCTTCGCGGAACTGCCATTGCCAAGCCAAGTATGTGGCCATCGGCGAACGGCGCATCTACAAAGGGAAGCGGGAAGAACGAGACGTGCGGTTCCGTTGTGGGTGCGCGGTTGGCTGCATGTCCGCTTAACCATTCCGGCGACTCGCCTTCCGGCAACGCTCGCATCGCGGCGTTTCTCAGTGCGCCGGTCAGCTGCAATGTAGACTCAAGGCCCAGCGTCCGCCCCTCAAACTTCTCGAATACAATGAGCCTCGGGTCGAAGATGCTGGAGTTCGTCACTAGCTCTTGTACCTGCGACGCTGATCGATAGCCTTGCCAACGCGTAAGTCGAGGGCGTTCTGACCTTGCGAATGCTGCTTGCAGATTCGAAAGTGTGCTTGGTTCCGGAACGCGTAATCGTTGTTCAGAAGCGAAGCTATCGGGAATCCAATTTGTTTGGACAGTCTCGCTGTTATCGACAAGCCACATCTGCACCAGCGAGGAAGAGTGCCCTACTCTTGTGACCTTGGAGCTGAGACGGTCGAGGGCGATGCGAATGGAAGATGGCGCCTCCTCATCCCACACCAGATATACGCGCTCATCCTGGAGCCTGACAGTCGGAAAGGCCCGCGCCTGACGACTGCGCGCGCCAATGCCGCCGTGTTTATCATTAACCGGCACATAGGTCTCTACTGGCCCGCGGCCCCTTGAAGCAGCGCGTTCGAACCCGGGCGAAGCCTTGATAGAAGGCGCCGATTGTTGCTCAATCCATTGCAATGCACTGCGTTCCTCCTCATCTCCGTTCGTCTCAAAATGGGCTGCAGCCATCGCCATGAAAACCCGTCCGGGGTGGGGTGGCCATTCAGGGTGCTGTCGCGTCATAGTTGACGAGACTGCACAGCCCCGCAGAAAGTGGATACCGAGCGCCGTCATTCGGCGTTGCCCTCCCCTTTATCCTTGGCCGCGACCTCCTGGCTCTGCCGAATTAACTCAGTAAGCTCCTTTGATGGAAACAGCCTGATCTTGTCACTCATCCAGGTAAGCCCGGTCCTTTGCGCAGCCTCTACCGCTCGTACAACCATTGATAACGCCGTCGCGCTATCCAGATGAAAGGTGCGGGGTTGAGCTCCGGGCTTATCGATGAGCTCCCACTCGCGCTGAGACTCTGGCACTAAGTGGCAACGGGATCTCAGGCTTGTCCCGCTCTCGCTTGTCAGTACGCCCGCGCAGAGGGCAAGCGCAGCCAGCACTGCTCGTCCAGCGTCGTTGCGTTCTCCGTCGTCAGAATTGCCAGAAGGAAAGCGGAGTTTGCGCAGAGCACCGAGCGAAACGACCGTACCCTGTTCGATATATCTGCCGCGTATGCCGCCATTTCGCGATTCGAAGACAATGTTGCCGTGGTTTAGCTCCGAGGGGCGCGTCTTACCATTTCCAACCTCAAATGTGCCATCGGCCTTCTCCTTGAGGAGGACGTTTTTGGAGGTTCCAAGTGGGTCGATACGGAAGCCTCCGCGTGATTCCACACGCTCAACATCTACCGCGATAATCTCGGAGACATACGCCCGCTCGAACTTTGCTCCTAGACCTCCTGGCTTTTCAGGCGATCCCCACATACCAAACACCAATGCGGTTGGGCACAGTTCGTAAACGGCGGTCGCATTCCAGAGATTAGAGCGCGCCCATCGTTTCGCAAATTCTGACTTCGAAAATCTTACTCCATCCGGCAACTCACTGTCCCGCAAAATGGCATCGGCCAGCCGGTGAGGAACATCGAGCGTTGTCAAGTTGGGCAGCGGTGATCGGAACTTCTCATTGACACCGCTGAAGTCAACTTCGATGATCGGAAGTGACAGCTTGCCACGCTCGATCGCAGCCTTTAAGGATTCCTCAGCCCGGTTGCTTTGTGATTGCACAGAGTCGATGACAACGCAATCGACCTCTCTCTCCTGCCCGGAGGCATCCGCAATCCGGCGCTTCTCGGTGGCATAAACTCCACCTGAGTACGTGGCCGGAAAGATCTTTCCACCCGGCCCCTCTAGCGGTTGCAATCTCGTGATGGAACGGAACCCGGCAGCGGTGCCAGAAACTGCCGCTCTAAGCTCCTCGAAACTCAGATCACCCATTGAATTTCCCTCATGTCCTTACATAGGCTATCGCAGGAGAGGGGAAAGTGTGAACTATCTTTCGTAGGCAAGGCCTGCCAAATCAACTTATAAACGGGCTTTTCGTGCGCTGCTAAAACTCACCACAGCCACTGAATCCGGGGGCAGTTCTACCTTGCAAATACCCGAGCAGCGCAGGCTTTTCTCTGCAACCCGTATGACGTCGGGCTTAGCAAAGGTATTGCGTCCCATTGGATCAGAGGCGCTTAGAGTGGCGACTTGCACGTCGGGCGCGTAGGCGAAGGAACCAAGATCTATCCCCACCTGAAGGGCACGCTGGCTGTCGGCGTTGGACATCTTGACGAACAGTTTTGAACCGTCACGGCTGCGCGTCACAACCGCGTCAAGCGAGCGAACGCCCGACATCAGCTCAGGCGACTCCACACGTGCAGCAAGCCGTTCGGTACCCAGATGATCGTTATAGAGTTGAATCGCGTAGAACTGCGCTGTTCCATATACCCGGTCGCGGCTCGCCTGGATTACTCCTCCTACCCAACCGTTCAACAGGTCAGAGATAGAGTTGGCCTCCACGGTGCTACCTTGCCGTTCGAACCCATTCATCATGCGCGAGGCATAAACGGCGCCTTCCATGGACTGGATCACGCTTGCATTGAAGAAGAGATTCCATTCATTGACAATCAGCTTGATCGGGTGTCGCGGCGATAGTTGTGCGATGAGCTCACCAATATGTTGGTAGTTGCGC
The DNA here is from genome assembly GCA_964248405.1 of uncultured Bryobacteraceae bacterium. Taxonomy (GTDB): domain Bacteria; phylum Acidobacteriota; class Terriglobia; order Bryobacterales; family Bryobacteraceae; genus Bog-105. Next base: position 3,565 of record CAXTYH010000016.1, on the reverse strand, counting down.
TCAAACTCGCCTGCTCGTGACATCATCGTCGCTCTGGGATTTGGCGGCTCAGCATTTTTCGATGCCGATGTGTAGTCGTGAATCGCCAGATAGTCGATGGCCGGTCCCGCTATGGTGATCACAGCTCTGTTCCAGGTATCGGCCTCTTTGCCCAATCCTTCGCCGACCGCAATCAGCTTGATCGTTGGGTCCACTTTCCTCATGGCCCCGGCATACTGAACAGCCGAGTGCGCATACGTTTCGGCATCGGTGTGACCGCGCACCCAACCGCCGAAAACTTCGTTGCCCAATTCCCACTGCTTCACCCCATACGGGGCCGGATGTCCGTTCGCAGCTCGCATGGCGCCGTACTTCGAAGTCGCCGGCCCGTTGACGTACTCCACCCAGTTGGCCGCTTCTTGCGCCGTTGCCCCGGCGCCGTTCACGTTCACGGTAATGGAGGGCTCAATATGAAGTCGCGCGCATAACGCGAGGTACTCATCCGTTCCGAGGTCATCCGGCTCGGGCGCGTTTGACCAAGACTTATTCGTCCAGACAGGCCGTTTGTCACGCGGCCCAATGCCCCACTGCCAGTGGTAGTCCTGCGCTACGTTACCGCCGGGCCAGCGCAGGAAGGAAGGCTTCAGGTTGGCGATCATGCCCTCACTATCCGGGCGCACCTGCTCTTGCGCATTGCCCGGCTCAAGCGACGCCTCGTCCATGTAAACCGTGCCCGTGCCCGGAAACAGGAAAGTCAGCTTGGCAAAGCGATCGGTTTTCGTTGGTGTCAGGCTGAAACGGTACTGCTTCCACTCAGCGTCCGCCGTGATCGGCATCGTCGCTTGCGCATACGTTTCGCCGTCGCTGTTATCCTCCTCCAGCGCTACTGTAATGTCACCCGCGTACCCATCCTTCGACGGCAACTTGATCCATACGTAACCGTCATAGCGCCTGCCTGCGGTAACAGAAATTTGCCCTTGTGAAAAGCCGCGCCGGACGTCAGAGATGTCCTGCCGAGTCGTGGTGATTTGCAGGGAGTGTTCCGCTAATCCGGTGGCCAGGTTTGTTGTGGGATAAGCCTCTTCGCTGACCCGGGCAAACTTGATCGCGCCAACATTATCATTGCGTTCATCCGGCTCCAACTTCCAACGCGCCGGCAGACCCAGATAGTCCGGCGCCTCTTCGAATGACCGGTCATGCACCATCTCGGCAGTCAGGCCCCACTTCACGTCTTCGCCCATCATCTCGACAAAGGCGGCGTACATGCGCGGGCTGATGTGGTTCTCGATTCGTGTTGGGTCGATGTGAATGCTCGCCGTCTGCGCTGTCGCTACAGCAACACTTGCCGCAATCAGTAACCATCGAAACTTTGTCATGGGAAACGCTACGCCTCGCTGCAGAAACGCAGCGTCTCGGCTACGTGCTTCTGCCAATACTCCCACTGATGGCCGCCCGGATACTCTTCGTATTCGTGCTGGATGCCATGCGCCAGAAGCTCAGCATGAAGCTTGCGGTTTCCAGCAATCAGGTCGTCGTTAACTCCGCAATCGAACCGCAACTTGGGGAGTTGATCCGCGGCTTTCTTCATATGGGACAGCACATCAAGTTCTTCAGCAGGCGCGCACTGCAAATACTCGCTCAGCGGCTCCTCTACAAAGGCCTCCATCTCGGAGATACGAGTGATGGCCGAGTGCGCAGAGATAGCACTGAAACGCTCCGGGTACTTCGCCCCTAGTCGCAATGCGCCATAGCCGCCCATCGAAAGCCCTCCGATGGCGACCCGTACATCTTCCTGCAACGCCGGTGCGGCGATCCGCGCCAGAGCGGGCACTTCCTCCACAATCCATGCCTCTGCGTTTTCCCCATCCGGCCAGGGAAGGTAAGCGCTTCCATCGTTTCTCAACCCGTCGCTCGGCATGGCAATCACCATCGGCTCGATACTCCCATCCGCGATCATCCGCTGGGCCGTCCGGTGAACTCCACCCTTCTGTTCCCAGACCCAGTGGCTTCCATACACTCCATGCAGCAGGATCAGCAGCGTACCGATTTTATTCGCGTCCGGTATCCACAGTGAGAGGTCGCCCCGGCGCCCGAGCGCCCTGCTCTTCACCGTTAGATAACGCAGGCCCTCTCGCTCAAATGCCCGATCGGACATCTCCAACGTGCGAAAAGCCCGCTCGGTCAAACCGATCACTCGTTCAATCAAAAGACCAGTACTCCCTTGGCATTGATTCCGCTGTGCATATCTTTGAATGCCTGATCGAGCTCTTCTAAAGGATAACGACGCGTCACCATCTGGTCTAACGGCAGCTGCCCCGCAAGATAGAGCTGCATGAGCAGAGGAAAATCCCGCTGTGGTCGGCAAGCCCCATACAGCGGGTTGATATAGAGCTTGTCCCACTCGAACAGTTCCATGTCAACCGGCACTACCTGTTCGATACCGCTCACCCCAACCGCAGTTCCCGCGCTTCTCACCATGGCCAGGGGTGCAGGACCTAGCTCGGGTATGGCCGTGCATTCAAACGCATAATCAGCCCCACGCCCGCCGTTCCGACGTTTCACTTCCTGCGCTGCTTCAAGCAAACCCTTGTCCTCCCGATGGGCCAACAGCGTTTCGGTTGCCCCAAACTGTTCAGCCAGCTTCAGCCTGCCCTGGTTCACATCCACCGCAATCACTCGCGCAGCTTGGCAGTAGAGTGCACCTAAAATTACGCTGAGTCCAACCCCGCCACAGCCGAGAACGACCACCGTGCTGCCGGCCGTCACCTGCGCGGCATTCACGGCTGAGCCGAAACCGGTCATAACCGCGCAACCCATAATGGCGGCCACTTCGAACGGGATGCCGCTTTGCAACTTCAGCACCGCGGCTTCCGGAACAATCGCGTGCGTCGCCATCGTCCCCAAGCTGAATGACGAATTGATTGCCCCGTCGGCGTGCTGATAGCGAGCGTCGGGCACTGTCCCGCGCTGTTCGCAAATGTTCTCCTTGCCGCGTGTGCATTGGAAGCAAGTTCCACAAGGGATCGCCCAATTCAGCATCACGCGATCGCCCGGAGCGAAGCTCGTCACGCCCTCACCGGTGTCCACCACTTCACCTGCTCCTTCGTGCCCCATCACGATTCGTCTGCCCCAGCGCAACGAGTCCCAATCGGTGTGGCATACCCCGCTGGCCTTGATCTCGATCAGGACTTCACCACGCTCGGGTGCGTCGATGCCGATAGAGTCTATCGAAAACGTACCGTCACCTGTGGCCACCGCCGCTTGTACTCGCATGTCCTAAGCTTCCTAGTCGATCTCTGCCCCGTCATGCCGTGCCTCCAGCTTCTTGCGTTGCGGCCAGTACGAGATCATATACCCCAGCCCGATCACCAGCAGCAGGCCACCCACCCACAACGTCGCATGATAAGCAGCGAGCACGGTGGCCGGAGGGTGCAGAACCTGATAGGCGCCGGCGGCAGTCAGCAGCACGCCATAGATGCTCAGCAGCACGCCGATATAAAACCAGACAGTAAAGGCTCGTCCCATGGAATGGCCTAGCGGAACAGCCACTGCAGCCAGAGAAATACCAACGCCGCAGCTATTGCCC
>CAXTYH010000015.1:0-112181 GCA_964248405.1 uncultured Bryobacteraceae bacterium | reverse complement strand
CGCAGTCTGGACAGGTGGGTGAGTGGTTAAAGCCAACAGACTGTAAATCTGTCCCTCCTTGCGAGGTACGAAGGTTCGAATCCTTCCCTGTCCACCATCAAGCGGTCGGCCGTTGTAGCTCAGTTGGTAGAGCACTTCCTTGGTAAGGAAGAGGTCACCGGTTCAATCCCGGTCAACGGCTCCAGGTCCTATCGGCTCTACACCCACCGTGGGTTCGTCAGCAAGAACTGACGGAATCAAAAACGCCTTTCCCTTGATGAGAGACCAAGCATTTACCCCCGCCGCTATGTTTTACTGAAGGTGATGTCGATGCCGTGGTCTCGTTCCACCCAAGCTGCTCCGGGGCTCCCGGAGGTGGAATCAATTGAGGAGTGCACCAGCCTCATGAATCAGGAGATGTTCATTCTGTTCAAGCACAGTCCGACTTGCCCTGTGAGTTGGATGGCACATCGGGAAGTGATGCAGCTGAAGGCCGATCACCCAGATGCGCCGCTGTACCTGATTTCGGTACGGCGTAAGCGCGATGTTGCCAAGTTCGTAGAAAGCGAAACTGGTATCCAGCACGAGTCGCCGCAGATTATCGTATTTAAGAACGGAAAGCCGGTTGCGGATGCTTCCCACGACGAAGTGACCGCGGCGTTCATTGCCGAGAAGGCGGCGCTGTCGAAGGTACGGGCTTAATCGTTGATTTGTGAGGGGCCGGCCAATCTCTTGGCTGAACCCTCCTTGGCTACTGATTAGCTGGCCAGTACTTCGCTAGCCATCGTTCAAAGCTCAAAAGTTGCGGATCTTCGGCGCGCACCGTTGAGATATCGACAACCGGGTGATTTTCTTCAAAGAGGCGAAACATCTTGGTCATATCCGGGCCGGCCGACTGCTCGAAGGCTTCCCATGGGACTTGATTGTATTTGATTTCTCGATTCGAGACGCGGCTTAGTTCGGCCGCAATCTGAGCCATGCCGAGGCTGTCGCCGGCAATTTCGAAAGTGCGGCCATTCCAATGTCCTGATTTCTCGAAAGCCCGGGTGACAAAGGCACCGATATCGTCGGTGGCGATCATTTGCATTTGGGTGTCTGGCTTGAGCGGAAGCGAGAGGGCGCCAGCGCCGAGAATCATGTCACGCTGGCGAAGCCAGTTTTCCATGAAGGACACCGGTCGAAAGATGGTGAAGGCTAAGCCGCTGCTCCGAAGATGAGCCTCAATCTGACCCTTGCTCTCAAAGTGCGGAACGCCCGTATTTGCATCTGCACCGATGACCGAGCTGTAGACAAAGTGGGTGACGTCGGCGCGATTGGCCGCATCGATCAGGGTTTTGCCTCCCTGAATCTCTTCTTCAGGACTTGCCACCGCCTGCACCGAGTAAACGCCGAAACAATCAGAGACCGCTCGGGCCACGGAGGCCGGATCGCTCAGATCGCCGCTGACCACCTCTACGCCGGGGTGCATCAAGCTGCGGCCTTTCGGACCGTTCGCGTCACGGGTCATTGCGCGGACTGCATAGTCCTTCTCTCGCAGGTGACGTAAAACCGCGCTACCCTGCTGCCCGGTAGCACCCGTCACTAAGATCAGTCGATCACTATTCTTTGCCATACCCGTACATTAACCTGCCGGCAGAATCAGTTTGGGTTCGTTTCGTACCGGGCGATCCTGATAGTTTGGAAAAGTATATGCAGACATTGGAACGCGCGCAGTTTGCCCCTCCGAAGAGACTTCTGTATGGGCCCGGCCCGTCGATGGTGGAGCCTCGCGCACTGGAAGCGATGCGGCAACCGGCGCTGGGGATCCGCGACCCATACTTTCTGATGCTGACGAGCGAGATCCGGGCCGGTTTACGCGAAGCATTTGGAACGGCTAACGAGGCTACCTTTCTGGTTCCAAGCAGTGGCAGCGGAGCGATGGAAGCTGCGGTGGCCAACTTCGTTCATCCCGGCTCTAAGTTTGTGGTGTTTACGGCCGGCGTTTTTTCCGAACGGATGGCGGAGATGGGGCGGCGTCAGGGTGCGCAGGTTGCGTGTCTGGATAAGGCTTGGGGGGAAGTGACAAGAGCTGCGGAAGCCGAGGAGTTTATCGCGCGCGAGAGGCCCGATGTAGTCGCGTTCGTACAGGCAGAGACGTCCACAGGCGCATTCCAATCGGGCCGTGCGATCATCCCGGCGGCAAAGAATGCAGGAGCATTGGTGTTGGCCGATGCTGTGACATCGATTGGTGCAATGCCGGTGCAGATGGATGCTATGGGGATCGATGTCGCGTTCGGATGCACGCAGAAGGGCCTCAGTTGCCCGGCGGGTCTGGCCCCTGTTTCCATTTCTCCTGCTGCTTGGGAACGTCTGTCGGCAAGGCCGGACCAGCCGCATACCTGGTATCTGGATCTGCGATTGATGGCCAAGTACTTTGAGCCGCCGCACGTTTACCATCACACGCCGTCTCCGCCGCTCTACTATGCCTTGCATCAGGCACTGGCGGCGATTCAAGAAGAAGGATTCCCCAACCGCTGGGAACGCCACCGGCGCGCCAGCGAACGGCTGATGCGGGGGCTGCTGCAGCTAGGATTCAAGCCGCTGGTGGAGGATGGGGGCAATCGGGTGTGGCACCTGGCCATTGTGATGCCCCCGGATGGAACGGACGAAGCAAAGTTGCGCCAGAAGCTCATTGATAATTATGGAATTGAGGTGGCCGGCGGATTAGGCCGGTTAGCTGGAAAAGTGCTTCGGATGGGAACGATGGGACCGCTAGCGACAGATGAGAACGTGGACTTCTTGCTCCACGCTGTCTCTGCCTGCGTGTAAGGCTTGCGTGTAAGAGAGAATCCGAATGTCCTCTGACTTCCTGATTCATGTAGGTTTGGTTCAGCTGCAACTGCTGCGGGGCGACATTACGCAGATCAAAGTAGATGCGATCGTAAACGCAGCAAATTCGGCACTGGCCGGCGGCGGCGGTGTGGATGGGGCGATTCATCAGGCAGGCGGTCCGGCCATCATGGAAGAACTCGACGGTATACGGAAGAAGATTGGTCGGTGCCAAACGGGCAGTGCTGTGGCAACTGGGGCTGGCCGACTCCCTGCAAAGTACGTCTTCCATGCAGTGGGTCCGGTCTATCGCGACGGAAAGCATGGCGAACCTGAGGCGCTGGCCAGTTGCTACACCACTTGCCTGGACATGGCAGTCGAGCGGCAGGTAAAGGTCATCAGCTTTCCATCGATCAGTACGGGTATTTATGGCTATCCGATTGAACGGGCGGCTCCGCTTGCCTTGCGAACGATTGAAAGATGGATTGGTGAGCACCCGGGAACATTGGGTGCGGTAAAGCTGATTCAGTTCAGCGATGCTGATCACCAGGTTTATCGAAAAGCGGCGGAACAACTGCATCGCGATCTATCAGCCGAAGGAACCAGCAGCGGCAAATCAAAGCTAGAATAGAGTTTTCATGCAAGTTCTAGAAGCTGGTCCGGACAAGTACCTTCTGCTTGAGGTAGAACCGGAAGCGGTGGCGAATATCGCACGTCAGGCGGGTTTCGAGATCAAGATCGAGGACGCCAATCGGGTGATGTCGCTGGAGATCAGTGCTTCGGACCGGCGCGCCCCGCTCCTTCTCTTCGACGCTGCTGATCCGGGAAATCTCGGCTGGTTCTCGCGATGCCAGTTTTATGTCGACGGCAAGTCGGGTAGTGTGTTGCAGACACCCCTGACCATAGCGAACCAGCGGGATCGAAGCGGACGAACTGTGCCGAATGCCTTGCGGGTTCAGATTGTTAAGGAACTGCCGGGAACCTTCCGGATGCCGAATCGTCAGCCGATCAATGAGCAGGTGGTTTACGCGGTGCTGTTTAACTTACTGCATGCGCTGTTGGACACCGGCGTGGGCGTTTGCGGCGGGCCGACTGTGAAACCACTGGCAGGACGCAGCGAGAATATCGGTCCGAAGAACTGATCAGAACCCGTAAATGAGGTCGCTACTATCGGAACTCAAATGAACCTAGGATCATTCGAATTGTGTTTGTGATTGTGGACCGCCACGAGACTCAGAGAGCGTCGTGCGTTGCCGACGACCGCACGTGGTGAGTCGCACAGCCCCTCATATCCGCCATGTTCGGCATAGCACCCTACGGTTGCTGTACCTTTGACCCCTGACCAACCACGTCCCGTTGTTGTTTTGGCTGGGCTGCGAATATCCTCACGCCCGAGAGCAAACCATTGGCCATCTACTTGTTTGAAGTATTCAGGGTGGCTAAGCTTCTCGTTGAAACCTACGTCATCAATAATCAAGGTGACTGTGTAAAAGTCTATGTTGTCGGCCTGAGCAGAGCTTTCAAGTTCTTGGGCCGTACATCCAGCCAGCAGCGATGTTTCTCTAAGGCATCATACTGGTGTGGAATGACTTCCCAGTCCGCTGAGTGTCGGAACGCAACACGGCAAACGTTGTCTTGGAATTTAAGGATATTAGCGGCGATTGCGCCCCCTCCGGTCAAGATCAGAACAGCAATAAGGAACAGAACTTTCAATTTGGCCCCCGGTTCCGAAGCAGTGCTCGAGATAGTACTCCAGGATGAGAGTACGTCATTTTGAGAGAATCTCTTTATGCATAACCCGCCCTCATTTCGCGCACTTCCTTGCCCACTTGCGTGAGCCCAACGAGGTTGATTGCTGATCTAACGTTTCTGCTGTCCCGTCTTATGTAAAAGCTGGATCATAACCTCTTTTATAAAACTCCAAACAGCGTAGCAGCAAAATGTTTGATCAGAACTCAGCCACGATTTGCTGTGCGCCAGTTGCTTTCGCAAGATTCCGGTCATAAGTGCCAAATGGTCCCAGACCGTTTCTACTAGAGCCAGCGTTGAGACCCAAGCTCCTTCTTTCACGAAGGCTCTTGCTGATGTAGCTTGAGATGGATCGTCTCGGGCGCTTAGTCGTACCAAAACGTTTTATCAATCGCGCGCATACCGCTCCTCGATGTACTTCTCAATTCCTTTCTTCAGGTCTTGGAGGCTATGTCGCTCTGGAGCGTCGCCGCCGAAGAGTGCCTTGCGTATATCGTCAAACGAGTAATAGCTAAACCGGCGAACGACAATTTTGTCTCCGTCCTCTTCCCACTGCAAACCGACCCAGGTCCGATGCCCAGTTTCTTCCGAACGACTGCAGGAATCGAGACTTGAGCTCGAGCTGTGACTTTTGAACGCGCCAACGGCATGCTTGACGTTGTCACGGTAATAGGCAGGCTGCGAATGGGTAAGGGGTGTGCAGAATATGATGATTTACAGGCTTACATTGCTAAAAAACCTGCTCTTTGCCGCGCTGCTCCTGCCAGCTTATACAATGCCCGGTGCCGTTCCAGGTTCGCCGACGGATTGGAAGGCGAAAGTCACCGAAGCCTTGCCGCTATTGGGTCACCGGAACTGGATTTTAGTGGTTGACTCAGCGTACCCGGCCCAGATCTCACCGGGTGTGGAGATGATCGAGACCAACGCCGACCAAATTCAAGTTACACAAGCCGTTCTGGCAGCTATTAACAGCTCCATCCACGTGCGACCGATCATCTACATGGATTCGGAACTGCCTTTTGTCCCGGAAAAAGATGCGCCGGGCGCCTCAGCTTATCGAGCCGGCATCGGCAAGGTTTTACAAAGTTATAAGGTCGAGTCGCTACTGCATGAGATGCTGATCGCCAAGGTCGATGAAGCGGGTAAGACGTTTCGCGTACTTATTCTGAAGACGAATATGACCGTTCCGTACTCCTCTGTTTTCATACGACTCGACTGCAAGTACTGGAGCGCAGATGCTGAAGCGAGGGTGCGCGAAAAGATGAAAGGGAGCCAGCCCTAGACGGCCCCCAGTTCCCGTTTGGCTTGATCGACGTCACCCTCGATCTCTTTCCGATACTGATTGAGCAGTTCGGCTGAAGATGCTTCAAAGCGCATCACCAGAACTGGTTGTGTATTGGAAGCGCGCACCAGGCCCCAGCCTTCCCGGAAGGGCACACGAACGCCATCCACGTCCACCACTTGATGACGCCGGCGGATACTATCGCTGACCTTGGCAATAACCTTGAATTTCAAATCGTCCGGGCAGTCAACGCGAAGTTCGGGCGTGGAAACAAGTTTCGGAATTCCCAGGAGTTGATGGGACAGCGGCTTGCCTGACTGCGAAACAATCTCCAGCAGGCGGCACGCCGCATAGATCGCGTCGTCGTAGCCGTAGTAGCGGTCGGCGAAGAACATGTGGCCAGACATCTCGCCGGCCAGTTCAGCATGCTCTTCTTTCATCTTGGCCTTAATCAGCGAGTGGCCGGTCTTATACATGATCGGGTTGCCGCCTAACTGCTTCAGGCGGTCGTACATGATTTGCGAACACTTCACTTCGCCGATGAATGTAGAGCCAGGCTTACGGGTCAAGATCTCGCGGCCGAAGATCAACAGCAGCATGTCGCCGAAAACGACTTCGCCATTTTCATCCACAGCGCCGATGCGATCGGAATCCCCATCGAAGGCGATGCCCAGCTCGGACTTGGTATCGCGCACTGCCTTCTGGAGCGAGTGGAGGTTTTCGAGAACGGTCGGATCGGGATGGTGGTTCGGGAAGCGACCGTCCATCTCGAAAAATAGTTCCTGAGCCTCAACGTTTAACTTTTTGAAAAGCCTGTGAACAACCGGGCCGGCCGTACCATTGCCGGCGTCCAGCACTACTTTCACCTTGCGGTCGAACTTAAACTGGCTGGCAATCTCCTCAACGTAAGGCGTCACCGCATCCAGTTCGCGGACCGAGCCCTCGCCCGACTCGAAGTCATTGCCGGCAATAAGCTTGTAAACGTCTTGGATCGCGTCGCCGTGAAGAGTGCCTGTTCCGCAAACAGTTTTGAAACCGTTGTACTCAGGCGGGTTATGGCTGCCTGTGATCATAACGGCGCCATCTGCCTGGAAGTGTACGGCTGAGTAGTAGAGAACCGGAGTCGGGACAACGCCGATATCCAGCACCGTGGCGCCGCAAGCCAGTAGGCCTTTGCGAAGAGCGGCATGCAGCCGTGAACCACTCACGCGGCAGTCGCGCCCCAGGCAGATGATGCGCCCACTATGACGAATCAGGTAAGTGGCTAGCCCACGACCGAGCGCCTCCACATCGTCATCGAGCAGTTCCTCATCAGCAATGCCCCGGATGTCGTACTCCCGGAAGATACTCTGCTTGAGCATAAGTTAACAGCATATCGAGAGCCACGACCGATTGGCCAACGACAATCATCTCAGGCTGGAAGCTAAGACACCGGAGAGGGGATCCTTACTGCGTCCAAGCAGCAAGATAGCGGTGAGAAGACGGTTGCTTCACCTCCAGGCGCTTTGCGTCAGAGCGAACGCCTTTTTCAGACGTGGAAAGATCTGCGCGGCACCCAAGTCAATCGCTTCTACTTCTTCTTTTGAGAGCTCTGCAGAGTGGTCAAGGTTGGATGTGAAGGTCTTGGAAACTTTCTCCGACGCGTAGGGGTAGTCTGTGCCGAAGACAATGCGGTCTTGAGGAACAAAGGCGAGTAAAGCAGGAAGGCCACTTGGCGCGACAAGCGCAGTGTCGAAATAGAACTTACGCATATCAGCGCTCAACTGCTCGGCCGAGGTGTCTTTGGACAAGGATGCGCAAAGTTCTGCGAAACGTGTTGCTGCATAAGGAAGAAACCCGCCGCCGTGGGACAGAATGATTCTCGTAGAGGCAAAGCGCCGCAAATGGCCCTTGAGGACAAGGTCAAGCGCGCAACGGGTGGTGTCGGCCGGGTAATCTGATATTGGACCTGGAATCCCAGGCAGGGCGGGCATCGGCGGCATTGTTGGATGAATGAAGATGGTGGCAGACCGGCGATCTAACTCCTCCCACACAGATTCCAAACGTTTATCTCCGAGATAGACGCCCTCATAATTGCTGTGCAGAATGACTCCGTCCGCTTGAAGTTCCCCGAAGGATCGCTCAATTTCGGCCAATGCAGCATCCACATCAGGCAGCGGCAAGGTTGCGAAATAACCGAACCGCTCCGGATTCTTGTTCGTGAGGTCTGCTCCGTAGTCGTTTACGCGGCGGACAATATCCACCCGCTCGCTACCTTTCCAACCCTCTACGCCCGGCGCCGTGAGCGAGAGCATGGACACAGCAATCCCTTCGTCGTCCATGAATTTAAGAAGTAATTCGGGCGACCACGCGGGTGAGCCCCAACCGGACGGGTCTCCTCCGTGTGTCTTCAGTTCGCTGGCCCAGAAAGGTGGCACCAGGTGAGTATGAACATCGATCCTATTTTTTGTCATGTTGAACCTTCAAGCGACAATTAATCGCTGACTACTTATGCAAGATCTTCTTACGCAGAGATCTTCGCTTGACTCGCTTTCAACTTTGTCCGACTGAGAGTTGCGAATTCTACAGCGATGTTTTCGTTGTACACTCAGGTTGAAATGCGCCGCGCCTACTGAAAGCATGGCGATCGAAGTGAGGAAAATCTGTGCTGTTCTGCTCACATCAACTTTCCACAGTTTCGTAGTTCGAAGTCAATACACTCCGCAGTCAATCATTCGAGTGTGAGTTTAGGATCTTACCCGATAATTTCCTGCCGGATCACTACACTTTCGAGATACTCTTTATCGAGTTGATAGCCGAAGCCTGGCGTTTGACTGACTTTGATGGTGCCCTGAGGTGTGACCTCAACCGGCGGTTCAATGATGTCGCGCTTCCAGTACCGTTTGCTCGCGGAAACATCACCCGGCAGAACGAAGTTAGGAAGCGTAGACAAAGCGATGTTGTGAGCCCGACCTACTCCAGACTCCAACATGCCGCCGCACCAGACGGGCACACCGCTCGCTTGGCAGACATCATGAATCTGTTTGGCTTCAGCAAATCCACCTACTCTGCCCAGCTTGATGTTGATGATGCGACAGGCTCCGAGACGAATAGCTTGCTCGGCGTGGTGAGCGGAACGGATACACTCGTCTAAACAGATAGGAGTTTCGAGCTTCGATTGAAGGACGGCGTGGTCGATGATGTCGTCATCGGCAAGCGGCTGCTCGATCATCATCAGGTAGAACTCGTCCAGCTGTCGCAGGTGCTCAATGTCGGCCAGCGTGTAGGCAGAGTTGGCATCCGCCGTGAGCTTGATCAGGGGAAACCGTTCGCGAACCTGCCGGATGACATCCACGTCCCAGCCAGGCTTAATTTTCATCTTGATTCGCTGATAGCCGGCGGCAAGTTCGGTGTCGATCTTCTCGAGAAGCTGTTCGACGCTGTCCTGGATACCAATGGACACGCCGCACGCAATCTCCTGGCGTGCACCACCGCCGATGGTTTTCCAAAGTGGCTCGCCATCCAGCCGCGACTGCAAGTCCCACACAGCTGCTTCCACACCGCCGCGAGCCATCTTGTGACCTCGAATATGAGCGGTGCGAGCCGACACGTCAGCAGCGGAATCGAAGTCGAAATTCAAAATGCGCGGCGCGACGTATTCGATCAGCAGGGGCCAGACGGACCCGGTCCACTCTTCGTTGTAGAACGGGTTCTCGCCCGCGGTGACTTCGCCCCAGCCCGAAGCTCCGTTCGAAGTGACCTCGACGAGGATGATGTCTCGGTCGTAAGTGCGGCCAAAGCTGGTTTCAAAGAAGTGAACCAGCGGCATGCGGAGGTGGCGTAGAACGATCTGATCTATTCGGATGGCCATTTCTGTAAAAGGTAGCTTCCTGCGTCAGCAGCTCTCTCGAAGCCGGTAACAGCCAGCCCGGCACGGAAAGCAGCGTCAAATTGCTGGCTGACGCGAGTCTGTGCTTCGAGAGCAAGCCTCGGGGTAGTGCGGCGCTGCTGCTCAACGGCAGCAGGAACACTGATGATCTGTTCGGGCTTGATGGAAGCAGCAGGATTCGCGCCATTGAATTTGCCTAAACGTGCGGTTACACGCGGCGACCGTATCCACCATTCCGCTATGAGCCGGTCAGTGGGCAGCCCCCCATGCAGATGACTGGTGGTGGTTCCGTACTGGTTGTAAACGTAGCGGCGAATGATGGCGCCCAAGCGCTCGATATTAAAGAATGCGTTCTTGATTTCAAGTGGATCGAATGTCCACTCAATCAGGTCGATGTGGTTTGCGAGCGCATAATCGCGTTGGGCTAGCTTCATTCGACGGCCCAGGCCAGTGTTTCGATATTCGGGGAGAACGCCCAGCATATGGCTATGCAGGTAGGGCACTCCACCCGGTTTAAGACCGGGGATGCAGAGGCAGAAAGCCACCATGCGCGCCCCGTCAAAAGCGCCCAGCAGTTGTCCACCAATCTTGCTGGCAACTACGAACAAACGCCGCGGCAGCAACTCCACATCGTGAAACCCCCAGATCTCTTTTTGAAGCCGAACCGCGGTAGAGAACTGGTCGAGGTCGGACAGTTGTTCGATTTTCACGGTAGAAGGCGGCATGACAAAGCGGGCGGAACCTAATTGTATGCAGGCGTGGTTCCTTGTCTTGCAGTTTTCTCTCAGCAAGTAAAGAGAGGGGCATTTAGAGGTACTAATCTGAGCAGGGTCACGCTAGAGCACAAAAAGGCAAATATTTCAGAGTCACAGACAACATGAACTTTTTCAGAAAGCCCTCGCACAAGCTTTTTCTTGCCTTTCGGTGTCCAATGGAGTACATGATGTAAGTGCATACGGTCGTTGAAACTCCTTCGTATCTCAAGGCGGCTGAAAAGCTTTTCAGTCAAGAGAAGCGTTAGGCCGAGCGGAATCAACTTGCGGAATTTGCGAACGCAATATTCGATAGATATAGGAGATAGACGCCATGGGAACAATGTTTGAAGATCTAAAAGCGGGGCTTGAGGACGTCGATGCTTACTTGGGTGGTAAGTATAAAGTCACTGTCCCTGAAGAGATCGACGTAAAGCATATTCGCAAGGATCTCCATATGACCCAAGCGAAGTTCTCCAATACCTTTGGGCTAAGTTTAGACACAATTAAGCATTGGGAGAGCGGACGCCGAACACCGGAAGCTCCCGCGCGCGTGCTTCTTACTATCATCTCCCGAGATCCGAAAGCGGTGATGCGCGCTCTGGGTAAGAAAAGAAATGCTGCCAAACCAGGGAGAACCGGTAAGGCCCTCCACGCAGACACCATTGTTTCTTAATACCTCGCCCACAACGCCCCAGGCGGGCAAAATAGGTTGCGATAGGTTTCGTCACTGAGGCCTTGGCGCAAGGGCGGACATTCGTGTGCTGACGATCATCCGCGATTGATCACGCCCGGTACAGGGCACCGGGCGCGACATCGATTGCGTTCGCGGACACGGACCGTGCGCAGCGCGGCTGGGAGGGCCTCTTGGGTGAGGGAACGAGTTTACGGTAGACATTTGCACCCAATTTTGATGAAAGTCGTCTCGATCCGATATGAGGCTGCATAGTCGTCTAGCTGTGGCAAGCAACACGGTGTGCATGAGAGTGGGGAGCGCTACACTGGACGCGATCACCCCTGGTCACAAGGAGATTCGACATGGCATTGCAGGCAACACGAACGACTCTGGCGGGTAGCGAGACAGTGCAGCGCCCCGGGTTGCTGCCGGGTGGGAGCATTCCGGACGGTGAGACGATCCATGTCACGGTGGTGTTGCGCCGCAAGGGCAGTGCCGGACTGCTGCAGAGCGTTCGCAATCTGCTGCACCTATCGCATCAGGAGCATGCGGCCGAGCACGGCGCGACGGATGCCGATGTGGCGCTAGTGGAACATTTCGCACATGAGTTCGGGCTGACGGTGGTGGAGGCCAGTGCGGCCAAGCGCCGAGTGATCCTGGCGGGCACGGCCGAGCAAATGCACGAGGCTTTCGGCGTGGATTTCATCTGCTACACGCAGGAGAGTTCCGGCAAGATGTTTCGTGGCCGGCAAGGTACCCTGAGCATCCCGAGCGACCTGAAAGGAGTGGTTGAGGCAGTGCTTGGCTTTGATACCCGTCCGATCGCCGAACCGCACTTTCGTCCACGGCAGACTTCGGCGGTTGGGTTCACTCCGCAGCAGGTAGCGGCGCTTTATTCTTTTCCCGCCAATGTCACCGGCAAAGGGCAGACGGTCGCCATCATCGAACTAGGCGGCGGCTACAAGGCGGCTGACCTGAAAACGTATTTCAGTGGTTTCGGTCTTGCCACGCCCAAGGTAACTGCAATCTCGGTAGATGGTGGTAAGAACACGCCTGGCGGCGATGCGGATGGGGAGGTGTTGCTGGACATCGAAGTTGTGGGCGCAGTTGCTAACGGAGCCAGCATCGCTGTTTACTTTGCCCCGAATACTGATCAGGGATTCATTGATGCCATTACCGACGCCGTGCACGATACCAAGCGCAAGCCCTCGGTGGTATCCATCAGCTGGGGTGGACCGGAAGACTCCTGGAGCCAGCAATCGCGTGACGCATTGAACTCGGCCCTGCAGGACGCGGCCACGCTGGGTGTGACGGTGACGGTTGCAAGCGGCGACAATGGTTCAACTGACGGGGTTGGCGATGGCAAGCTGCATGTCGATTTTCCTGCGTCGAGTCCTTTTGCCTTAGCTTGTGGCGGGACGACGCTGCGCGGGTCCGGTTCCACCATTACGTCTGAAACCGTGTGGAATGAAACGGCGAACCAGGAAGGCGCAACCGGTGGCGGAGTCAGCACCGTGTTCGCGCTGCCCGCTTATCAAAATAATGCGAATGTTCCCGTACAGCCACAAACAAGCTTTGCCGGACGTGGCGTGCCCGACATTGCAGGCAATGCTGACCCTACGACGGGGTACCAGGTTCGGGTTGATGGGCAGAATACGGTGGTTGGCGGAACCAGTGCCGTTGCACCGTTATGGGCGGGGCTGGTGGCGTTGCTCAATCAGCAATTGGGGACGCCGGTCGGCTTCTTGAATCCCAAGCTTTACGCGCTGACCCCGGGAGCATTCCACGACATCACCAGCGGTACGAACGACGACGCCAATCTGGGCTACTACTCGGCGCGCGCTGGTTGGGATCCGTGCACGGGTCTGGGTACGCCCAACGGCACGGCTCTACTCCAAGCACTGGCGGCCGCCGGTACCACTGGGCAGGGGCGGACGCCCCTTGCTGGAAGCAGCCCGCAACATAGCCCTACCGCCCAATGGTCGAAGATGGCCGACGCCGGTGAGAAGCAGCTGACGGTCACCATGATCCTGAAACATGCTGCTTCGGATACATCGGCGGCACTGCTTTCTGGGACTGCTCCAGCACTGCCGCACGGCGAGGCTTCGACAGCTTCTACAGCTTCGCCCGCAGCAGTGCAGAGTGTTGTCGCCTTCGCCAGAGAACACGGGCTTACCGTAACAGAGGCGAATGCGAGTACTCGAACGGTGAAGGTTCAGGGTACGGCGGAGCAGCTGGGTCGAGCTTTTGGAGTCACGCTCGAGATGGTAACTGACGGAGGTGGAAATACCTATCTTAGCCATCAGGGACCGATTGCGATCCCAGCGTCGCTAGCTGGTGAGGTTACTGCTGTGCTGGGATTGGATCAGCGCCCCATTGCGCGGCATCACGCAAGCAGTTAATAGATGGGAGGCTCGCCGGGCGGTCGCGTTTTCCAACGGCGATGAATCCAGAGCCACTGATCGGGATGTTCACGGATCACACCTTCCAAGACGGTGTGAATTTGCTGGGTGTCAAATGCCACGTCGCCGGTCATAGTGATGGCGGGGCGGAAGTGGATCACGTAACGCTCCTCTCCCTCGTGCCATAGAGCGAACCCCGGAATCACGGCAGCCCCAGAGTGGTGTGCAAGCTTCACAAAAGCCGACGAGGCGCACGCCGGCTTGCCAAAGAAGTTGATAAATACGCCCTCTGCGGCCGAGGTGTTTTGGTCGATGAGGACGCCCACCGGTTCATTCGCTCGCAGCGCTTTGATGACGGCGCGAGCAGCATCCCGCTTAGAGATCAAGTGGTTTCCAGACGATGCCCGGCGCGATTCAACGAGTTCGTCGATCAGTGGATTATCGAGCGGCCGCACCATCACATGCATGGGCTCGGTCAGCAGTGCATGCGCGAAGGCGCTGAGTTCCCAGTTGCCCAGGTGAGCAGTAGCGATCAATAGACCCTTCCCTGCCCGCTTGGCGGCTTCGTAATTCTCAAGCCCCTGGTAGCCAACCAGAGTGCTGATATTGTCCTGGTTCAACGATGGGAAGCGAGCCATGGCCAGTATGAGCCGCGCGATGTTCCGGAAGATGCCGTCGATGATGAATTGCTTGCGCTCCGGGCTGGCCTCTGGAAACGCAAAGGAAAGGTTGACGGTGGCAATCCGGCGAAGCTTGGGCATGGCCCGATCGAGCGTCCGCGTCGCCATGCGGGACAGCCGACCGGCAAGCGGGAGAGGGAGTCGCCGAAGCAATCCGAAGAGGGCTGACGCCATCCAATATTCGATTGCGTTCTGAAAACGGTGCCGCTGCGCCAAGACTTAAAGCTAAACGATCCAGCCGCCGCCCAGCACCAGATCGCCGTCATAGAAAACGGCAGCCTGGCCGGGAGTCACGGCACGCTGAGGCTGATGGAACTGCACTTGCACTTGCGTAGGATCACCCGTAGGGATCAGCGTGGCTTGGGCAGCCGCATGCTTGTTGCGGATTTTCACTTGCGCGCGCCGAGGCTCCTGTGGCGACGCGATGGAAATCCAATTGATGTCGCGGGCCGAAAGGGTTGACCGCAATAAGTCTTCATTGCGACCGACGATCACACGCTGAGTCTGCGGTTCAGTGGCGATCACGTAGAGCGGCTCAGCAGCCGCCACGCGCAAGCCCCGGCGCTGGCCCACGGTGAAATGGTGAGTGCCGCTGTGCTCGCCTAAGACGTGGCCATCTGAGCTGACAATCTCGCCGGCCGTGAAGTGCGGAGCCAATCCCTGTTCACGAAGGTAGGCGTCGATAAACGCGGCGTAATCGCCATTGGGAACAAAACAAATTTCCTGGCTGTCGTTTTTTTCGGCCACGGGAAGATTAAGGTCGCGGGCCAACTGGCGCACCTGCGACTTCACCATGCCACCAAGAGGAAACAGTGTGCGCGCTAACTGCGCTTGCGTCAGGCCGAAGAGAAAGTAGGTCTGGTCTTTGCCGGTGTCAACGCTCGCCCGCATCTGGTAGCGCCCGCCGGTTTCGTCGAAAGACAGCCGGGCGTAGTGGCCAGTGGCAATCTTATCGGCCCCCACGCCATCAGCCATGTCCAGGAACTGGTCGAACTTCACAAAGTTATTGCATAACGTGCAAGGGATGGGTGTCCGGCCCGCAAGGTAGTCATCAACGAACGGCTTCACCACATGCTTCTCGAAGTGCTCTTCGAAGTTCACAACGTAGTACGGAATGTTTAAGGCGCCGGCAACAGCACGGGCATCGTACACGTCATCGAGCGAGCAGCAACGGCCCACGCTGCCTCCGGGAGGCGCCAGATCAGGCATACGACGCTGGTTCCACAGCTGCATAGTGAGGCCGATCACACGACTGCCCCCACGCTGCAACAGGCCGGCAACCACGGAGCTGTCTACTCCGCCCGACATAGCGACGGCGATAGGACTCTGCGAGCTGTCGCTAGACATGCGCAGGACTTTCTGCATACGGACTGGTATGTCTCTTCTGGGAACTGCGGCCGAGGCGCTGAACCGAAGCGATAACTGCCTGCGCTAAAGCGGAGACATCGCATTCTGTATTGGATCGACCGAAGGAGAAGCGCACGCTCGACCGTGCTTCGTGGCGGCTCAGGCCCATGGCAGTCAGGACGTGCGATGGTTCTAGAGAACCGCTGCTACACGCCGATCCGGTGGAGATTGCCATGCCCTGGATATCCAACGAGATGAGCAGCGACTCGGCAGAGATGCCTGGCAAGAGCAGATTGCTCGTGTTCGGCAGCCGTGCATGGAGACCGCCGTTACGCCTGACATCGACGCCCGAGCCCGTTATTTGCGATTCGAATCGGTCGCGAAGACCGCACAGGCGTTCTGCTTCAGAGGCGCTGCACAATGCAACGGCTCGGGCGAAGGCTATGGCGCCGGCCACGTTCTCTGTTCCAGCTCGTCTGCCCCGCTCATGCCGGCCACCAAGCTGAGTGGAGCGAAGAGGAACACCTTTGCGCACGTAGAGTCCGCCTACGCCTTTCGGTGCATAAAGCTTGTGCGCGCTAACTGAGTACAGATCGAGGCCAAGGTCTGCAACGGAAACCGGGATCTTGCCGAAACTCTGGACGCCGTCCGAATGCAAGTAGATCCCTTGGCCAAGCCCGCGTCGTGCCTGCACGATTTCAGCGATGGCGGCAATCGGTTGCAGCACTCCGGTTTCGTTGTTGGCGTGCATGACGGACACAAGACATGTGTCGGCGCGCAGGCGCGCTGCAATCTCGTGCGGGTCTACAATGCCCTGCGAGTCAACGCCCACCGTTGTGATTGTCGCGCCTTCACCGGTTAGTTCACCAAGAGCTTCGGAGACCGCTGGATGTTCGATCGGCGAGGTGATTACATGCCTAAACTCCCGCGGCATACTGCGAACGATGCCCGCCAGAGCAAGGTTATTCGATTCGGTGCCGCCACTGGTAAAAACAAACTCAGGCGCGCTCGCGCCTAATGCATCGGCTATCGTGGCCCGAGCAGTTTCCAGTTGCCGGCGCGCTTCCTGGCCGTGCCGATGGACGCTCGATGGATTGCCGAAAAATTCAGACGACGCCTGAGCGAAGGTAGCAGCTACCTGGGAATCGAGCGGCGTAGTCGCATTGTGATCGAAATACAGCAAGGTGGGAAGCGAAGGCCGCCTGGATACTAAGCCAGGCGCTTATTACAATTCTAGCAGTGCCTACGCCTTCCGCCGCCGCTCCCGCAATTACGTTGACAACGGATTTCGGTGTGACCGATCACTATGTGGGGACGATGAAAGGCGTGATTCTCCGCACGTGTCCGACGGCTCAGATCGTTGACATAACGCATGAGCTTCCACCTTATTCGCTCTATGCCGGCGCGTACGCGATTTCACAAGCGGCGCCCTACTTCCCCGATGGGACAGTGCACACCGTAGTAGTGGACCCAGGGGTCGGCACCGAGCGCCGCGCCATGGTGATGGAAGCAGATGATCAGGTATTTGTTGGACCCGACAACGGAGTTTTCACGCTGGTGATCGCGGGCGAGACGCGTGTCCGAGCGTTCGAGATAGCTCGCCGCGATTTGATGCTGCCTGTTCTTTCGGCAACTTTTCACGGCCGTGATGTCTTTGCGCCCATTGCTGCCGCGATTGCCGGTGGGCTGGTGCGACCGGAAGAGGTTGGGCCGGAGATCACGGGCCTGACTACCCTTAGCGAACTGATCGCCCAGCAGATTCGGCGCGATTGGTGGCACGGTCGCGTTTTGAGCATCGACCGATTCGGGAACATTGTTACCAACTTTCGATTTGAACCCGGCACCTTGTCCAGGAGCTTTCGGCTGGAAATCGGCAGCCACTTCGTCACTGATTTTCGAACCACGTTCGCTGAAGCGCCCGAGGGCGTTGCCTTTGCCTACCTGGGAAGTTCTGACTACATCGAGGTAGGCATGAACCGTGAGAACGCCGCAGGGAGAGTAGGTGCGAGCGTCGGCCAGAGTATCAGCCTGCGCCTTTAAGCTGAATTTCGGGGTATTATGGGAACTTCTCTGCCCTGCTGCTTTCGTTCGTTAGGAATCTTCTCTCATGACCGTTGCTGAACCAATCGCGCTATCCCGGGCGGCCGAATTTCGAGACCGGCTCGCTACCAAGATCCTGGTGGCCGATGGCGCGATGGGCACCATGCTGTACTCCAAAGGCATTTTCATCAACCGCTGCTTCGATGAGCTGAACCTCTCTTCGCCGCAACTGGTTCGCGAGATTCACACGGAATATGTGCGCTCAGGCGCCGAGATTCTGGAAACCAACACTTTCGGCAGCAATCGCGTGCGGCTCGGCGGGTTCGGCCTGGCTGAAAAGCTGCGGTCAATCAATGAGGCCGGCGTCCGGCTGGCCCGTGAAGCAGCGGGGATGAAGGCTTTTGTAGCGGGAGCAATTGGCCCGCTCGGCACGCGTATCGAACCGCTTGGGCCGATGTCGTTTGCCGAAGCGCGTGACGTGTTTCGTGAGCAGGCCGAAGCACTGGTGGCAGCCGGAGTTGACCTGGTTGTGCTCGAAACGTTCTTCGATTTGTCTGAGCTTCGCGAAGCAATCCTGGCCGTCCGCCACGCGGCTGGACCCGAGATGGTGATCATGGCCCACGTGACTATCGAGGATGACGGTAGCATGCGCGATGGGGCTAGCACCGAAACATTCACCCGGACTCTGGACGGATTGCCTGTGGATGTGATCGGTGTTAATTGCTCGGCCGGTCCGAAGGTAGTTTTAGAAACGGTCGAAAGAATGGCGGCGTTCACCGTTAAAGCTCTTAGCGCGATGCCTAACGCCGGGCTACCTGCCACCGTTGAGGGCCGCAACATGTATCTGTGTTCGCCCGAATACATGGCTCAGTATGCCCGCAGGTTTCTACAAGCCGGCGTGCGCGTGATTGGCGGTTGCTGCGGCACGACTCCGGAACACATCAAACAGATCAACAGCGAAGTTCGTTCGCTGCAGCCGGTGCGGCAAAATCAACCGGACATAACCGTGGCGGACCGCAGCAAGCCCGAAGTGAAGCGGCTTGAGAAGATTCCACTTGGGCAGAAGTCGAAGCTTGGCGGCAAGCTGGCGGCCGGGGAGTTTGTATCGTTTGTTGAAATTCTACCGCCGCGGGGAGTGGATGCGTCCAAGGAAATTGCGGGTGCGCGCCTGTGCCGGGATAACGGCATCGACTGCATCAATGTTCCCGATGGTCCGCGGGCCAGCGCCCGGCTGAGCGCTCAAGTGACGTGCCAGCTCATTCAGCAACAGGCTGACATCGAAGCGGTACTGCACTTCTGCTGTCGCGATCGCAACATCCTCAGCATTCAATCGGAACTGCTTGGTTCGCATACGGCTGGGGTTCGGAACCTGATTTGTATCACCGGTGATCCGCCGCGCATGGGCTCGTACCCGGATGCGAGCGCAGTGTTCGACGTTGACTCGATTGGGCTGACAAACATCGCGAACAATTTGAATCAAGGTCTCGACATCGGCGGCAACCCAATGGGATCCCAGACTGCATTGCTGATTGGAATCGGAGCGAACCCTGGGGCTCTTAACATGGATGAGGAGCTGCGCCGTTTTGCTTGGAAGGTAGAGGCCGGTGCTGAGTATGTAGTGACGCAGCCTGTGTTCGACCTTAATCTGCTTGAAGCTTTTCTACGAAAGACGGAACAGTACAAGTTGCCCATCATTGCCGGCATTTGGCCTCTCACCAGCTATCGCAATGCCGAGTTCATGGTGAATGAATTGCGCGTTCCGGTGCCTACCAACTACATGGAGCGTATGCGTTTGGCCGACAGTGCCGATAAGGCGCGCTGCGAAGGCATCGCCATCGCCCAGGAGATGGCGTCGCGTGTTCGACGGACTGTTGCTGGAGCGCAGTTGAGCGCACCGTTTGGTCGATACGAGATGGCCGTTCAGGTTGCCGAAGCCTTACGCTAACGGTACACTGACCAAGTACTCATTGCGACGGCAGTGGGTTTTCTGGTTGCTGTGGCTACTGATCTAATTGAAGTTCAAATCAACGATCCATCCCCGAGTGCTATTGACCGGGCCGCGAGGGCGATTCTTCGAGGGCAGGTAGTGGGCGTTCCTACCGATGCGCTCTATGTTCTTGTGGCTGATGCCTTCAGCTTGCATGCTGCGGGCAAGGTGTTCGCAGCGAAAGGCCGGGAGAGCGTACGGTCTCTTCCTTTGGCAATTAACGACACGCTTATGGCGGAAGATCTGGCCAAAGAACTGGACAGCCGTTTCCATATTCTGGCGCGGCACTTCTGGCCTGGTCCGCTTACCATGATTGTTCCTGCCGCGGCCAAGGTGCCGTTGAAGGTGACTGGCAATACCGGGCGTCTGGCGCTTCGTCACACCGATTCCAAGGTGCTGAATGCAATCATCGATAAAGTTGGGCAAGCTGTTATTGCTACCAGCGCCAACATCTCGGGCAGCCCGACCCTCTCCAGCGGCATTGAACTGTTTGCTGCCATGGACGGCCGCGTAGACCTTGTGCTCGATGGGGGTATTTGCAACGGCCCCGGCTCGACAACTGTAGACATTACCGGTCCATTCTGGCGTGTGATCAAAGAGGGCGCCATTACAGAACGCGACATTGCAGAACGGCTGCAAACCAATTGAGAGAATTGGCAAATCCTGATACTCTAGCTACGTAGCGTTCCTGCGAGGGTTAGGTCCCTGGCCTCCTAAAAATTGATCCGATAATCAATGTCATGGAGTCTGTCTCGGATTAAGTGCTGGTGTGCAAGCTCCGGTGTCTTTGACGCCATGGGAGAAGCCTGAAAGCGCTCGGAGGATTCCCCCCTTGTTTTTTAGGGGTCAATGACGGAGGTCGGGGATTGACTCTCGCCGGAATGCTGCTCTCTCCTTTCCAACCCGGATGAACATTCTCTTTATCGGCGACATCTTCGCCGCGGGCGGCCGTGGCCTGGTTGCCGAACACTTCGGGCGCTTGATGAGTGAGTACAGGATTGACCTGGCTGTCGCCAATGGTGAAAACAGTGCCGGCGGTTTTGGCATTACGCCGGCCATTACCGAAGATCTGCTTAGCCTGGGTCTGGATGTGATCACCGGCGGCAATCACAGCTTCGACAAGCGTGAGATTCACGACTACTACCAGCATCAGCCCCGCCTGTTGCGGCCCGCGAACTACCCTCCGGGGTTGCCGGGGAGCGGGTTGTATACAGGCAAGGCGCGTAACGGTGCCCCTTATGCTGTGTTGAACCTTCAAGGGCGAGCGCTGATGTCTACTATCGACTGCCCGTTTCGTAAAGCAGATGAACTGCTCGGTTCAATTGACAGCGCCGTGAAAATTCGCTTTGTTGATTTTCATGCAGAACTGACAAGCGAAAAAGTGGCTATGGGCTGGTATTTAGACGGTCGTGCAACAGGCATGATCGGAACCCATACTCACATTCCGACAGCCGACGGGCGCGTGCTTCCCGGCGGTTTGGCTTATCAGACCGACGCCGGGATGACCGGTCCTTACGACTCGGTGATCGGAGTCGAAAAAGAAATGATCGTCAAGCGTTTTTTGACGGGCGCAGCCAGTCGCATGGAAGCAGCCAAGAGCGGCCTGGAACTACATGGCGTTGTGATCGACGCCGATGAAGCAACTGGTAAGGCGCGCGGCATTCAACGGATCGAGGTAAGTAAGCCTTAGATGGATCTTCTAAGTTAAGTCACCGAGACTACTGGACGCGAGTAGCCGCAATAGACAGAGTCACCCGCTCCTTACGCTGACTTACGACGCCGCAAGACGAGAATCGCAAGAGCTGGGGCAATCAGCAGCAGGCTTGCGGGCTCAGGAGTTGCTGCGCCGGTGCTGACGCTGACGTTATCCAGGGAGAAGTAGCCAAGGTCATTCTGGGAAACAATCTGTAGAAGACCGGAACCGGCCTCGGTTGGCGAAGTGCTTACGGTGAAGGAGTAGTCTGTATAGGGCGAGACTGGAGCGTTCGCCTCTGAGAACACGGTTTGCCCGGCCAGGGATAGCTGAAAAGAATTGGTGAATCCAGCGGAAGGGGCTGACAATTGAGCCAGCGAGAAGCTCACGTCGTAGTAGTGCGCGGGCTGGAGGGTCACACTCTGGCTGAGAGTGAGCGGGCTGAGTTCGGAGCCAAGATAGGCGCCGTATGTTCCCGATGCAGCATCCTGAGTATCAACGCCGTAAAACTGCGAAGCGAAAGCGGAACTGGTAACGTCTCCCGTTACTGACCAGCCGGAAAAGTCTCCTGTTTCAAAGCCGCCGTTAACTACTAATTGGTCGGCGAAGGAATTTTGCGCTCCGAGCAATAAACCGAAAACCATGGTGAGGAACGTTGCTTTCTTGAGCATATGGATTGATAGTCTCTTTCGTAAGTAAGTGAAGAAGTTAATTCAGAATCAAGTGATTGTAAGTGGTGAGCTGATCAACTTGGATCAATACGCAACGGAAGCGGGTAAAGCAGTCCGCCGTTCTGATGCAGTTCGTTAGGGCCGCGCGGTATCTTCAGCGGTGAGTTTTTTCCGAGATCCCGGTCGTAGATCTCACCGTAGTTACCAACTGACCGGATCACGTTTGCTGCCCAATCGTCTTGCAGATGGAGCTTACTGGCGTAGCCTTTTGTCATGCCGAGCAGACGCGCTGTTTCGAACTCCTCGCTTTTGAGCTTGGCGCCTACATTTGCTCTGGTGATCCCTTTTGCCTCGGCGTGCAGCAGGGCCTGCATGGTCCATTGCACGATGGCTGCCCATTCGAGATCGTTGGCCGGGTAAGTCGGAGCAAGCGGGTCAGGGGCAATGGTGTCGGGCAGAATTTCATAGTTGTCTGCCATACGGCGAAAGGCCACGCGCATGTTGGCGAGCTGAGTTACATCACTAGCAATTGCCTGGCAGTTGTTAGTGACAAACGCGGCCTCCATTTCGCCTTGCTCCTGAAAGGGAAACGGACGGAAGTCGAACTTAGTTCGAGTTACAAAGTCATGTAGATTGTCAGCTACAGCAGTCTGCTCCAGATAACAAATGCGACGGCCACTTAGATCCGCAGCGGATTTGAGATTCAGGCTTTTAGGAACGATAAAGCTCTGGCCGTCATAGAGAATTGGGTAACCGAACGCGAGACCGCCGGTAAGGAGGTTGCCGAAGTCTGGTGTAGCTGTCGGCACTAGGGCAACCTCCCCTTTACGCAAGGCAGCAAGAGCGCCGGGCTCATCGGGGTACGCTGTCACATTCACCTTGGCTTGCGGGCCCAGAACAGCAACCGCGACGGCAGTACAGAGATCGGCGTCGAACTGGGCACGATTTCCATGTCCATCGCCTTTCGAGTATTCAATCAAGTCGCGATTCAAGCCACAGGTCAGGACTCGAGTAGCGCGCACTTTATCTAATACCGGGCCAGCCTGGCTGGAGGTACAACAAAAAGCTATAAGTCCGGCCAGGACCATGGACCTCTTGCTGACTAACAAACAATGCAAAAACATAAGGGTAAAGGTAAAGGGAAATGAGACAAGGGATCGAACAGAAACTCGATCCCTACTGGTGAGGAAGTACCTCTATGGGATCCAGGTTCCTGATGTGGGAATACCAGGAGCAGTTGAGGGTCGCGGGTTGAAATCCGCCGGAATCGGATTAGGAAGGTTGGCGTCGGTAGGCGTAATCCCCAAGACCGAGCAACCAGCGTTGTTGTAATGCGGAAGCGTCTGGACAGCCGCTCCATCGATGGTGGCGTAACTAGCCGGAAGCGTCGGCACGGCGCCAGTCAGGCGATTGTTATCGAAGGCGGAGAACATGTCACCGACTCCCGCAACCAGATCGTCGGCGGGCCCAAGATTGGATTGGCCAAGAAGCGCAACGCCGGCGTGACGAGCCTTCAGTTCGTCTGGGAGATCAGCCAGCGGGATTAAATTGTGCAATTCGTCGATGAACTTGATGATTGAGCTGTGCTCGGTCGCTTCATGAGAGATCGCGTGCACGACGCTGTATGGCGAAATGACGAGCGCGGGAATGCGCGGCCCCTGTGCAAGCGGGTGACCTTGCGGATCGAGTTCACGGTTAACTGGTTGGGTGTGGTCATATAGACCATCGGTTTCATCATAGGTAATGATGATGGCGCTCTGCGACCAGTAAGGGCTGCTCGCGATGGCGTTGATGGAATCGGCCAGAAGAGCTTCAGCAATCTGGCTATCGGAGTAGGCGGGATGGTCATCATTGCCTGCAAAGTTAACCTTCTCAGTAGCGTTCACACCTACCGGCACCAGGTTGTCGATATTGTTATATCCACCGCGGACATAGAACACGCCGCCATGGGCAGGCAGCGCTCGGTTCTTGATGGCAGTATAGAAGTCGCCTAGGCCGTGAAGATTGGTGGTGGTTGCAGGATTGTTAGCCAGATACCCGAAGTATTGGGGTGCGTTGTGGTGAGCGATATAGTCACCACCGGGAGCGCCGTCTGCAGTGTTAGGTCCGATTGGAGGAGTCTGGTTCGGCTCTTCGTCATAGCCCTGTTGATACCAGCCCCAATTAATTGCAGCCTGACGATGCGAGGCAATTTTTTCAATGTCACCTTGTACGTCAATCAAGTCAAAAGCCGGATTCAGATCCTGGGCGGTAATTGCCTTGATCTCATTGCCCATGAAGGAAAGCGGAAGCGATGCAAACGTCAAGTTAGCTGCCGGCTTGGCGGTATGTCCCGGCTCGGGTTGCTGAATTGGGTTACTGGCGGTGGAAGAGGAACCCCAGTAAGGATCGGGATCGCCGACCAGTGGCAATGAAAAGCTGCTGGTTAGAACGTTACTACCTTGTTCGGGATGCTCGACCCACTGGGTTTCCCCGGATTGGCCGGCTATCATGGCAATCGCGTTCGGAGTAGACGGCCCAATAATGGTGTCGAAGAAGTTATCGAACAGCGTGAAGCGATCAGCATAGTTCCAAAGGAAGCCGGCAACGTCGCAATCGATATGCGACATAGCGAGTTCACCCATTTGCGAGGCAGCCAAGGTGGGAGTGACGGACGGCACTCCATTGATGATTGACACGCCTTCGTTATCGAGAGCATAGCCATCGTTCTGGGCGACACCGTTGACGTCGTGAAGCGACTTATTCATCCCGGTATGGGAGTGATCGACCGAAGCGATGTCGGCCGGATAGAGGGGAACCTGATTGCCGTGGACATCTCTTACGGCGTTAGGAATCTTGAAAGGATGGATGGTCGTTACCTGGCCCGAAGAGGTGACAAACGGCTGGTTGTAGCCGGCTGGGTTAGCGGGCGAGCCGTTCGCTTGCTGGTAAATTCCGTTCGCGCCCGGATAGGATCCGAAGTAAAAGTCAAAGGAGCGATTCTCCTGAAAGAGCACGAAAACATATTTGATCTTCTGCTGTAGCAGCGCGAGCTTCTGAGCGTGGGTCAGAGGCGCTTCGGCAGCAGGCTGAATCACATAGGAAGGCACGGGCGCAGCAAACGGCGCGATCGTGACAGGGGCAGGTGCAGTTTGGGCACTCGCTAAGACCGGTTGCAAGATGATGCCGGCAGCGGCTAGACCAACACTGCACTTATTTCGAAAGTAACGGCTGTTCAAGACTTCCTCCATTGCTCATCATGGAGAAGGATAGTTACAGGTTGGCGACAGGGCTCGAAATAGTGAAAGAAAGTAAGGTACTAGGGGTTTAGGTCGACAGAGAGCTTAGCGAATGAACTCGATTTTGCAGACTCCTAGCTTGCGTAAAGATTCGAGTTCGTGGAAATCAGAAGTGATCAACACCGCTTTAAGACAGCAAACGACGAGCCCTCAAGGAAGTGGACCTCCTCGACAGCAATTCTCGCAAGTACTGCAGCAGCCACAAAATGCCCTAGCTCAAGACAGCTGTCTGCTTCAGATAGAAGTTTGAGAAGGATTTCTTTCCTTGAGAGCAGAAGGACAGCGTCAATATCCCGACTAATTCTTCCGGAATCGCTGCAATGGACATACCTGCTGTAGCTCAATTCTATATGAATGTTCCGTCCGGCTCTGCGCAATAACCGCTTGAGGAAAGTGAACTAGCGTCAGCTTAGAGCCGCAACCTTTCCTATAGAAACCGGCTCTTCCCTAAGCGAAACACCTTCCCAGCGCGCCACCACTGCGGTCGCTACGCAGTTGCCGAGCAAATTGACAGAGGTCCGGCACATGTCCATCAAAGCATCCACGCCGAGGATCAACGTTATGCCTTCCAGCGGCAATTGAAATGTTCCAAGCGTACCGGCCAGAATCACCAGAGACGCTCGCGGTACGGCGGCTACGCCTTTGCTCGTTAGCATCAGCGTCAGCATCATTGTGATTTGCGTGCTCAACGGCATGTGTACTCCAGCCGCTTGCGCAATGAACACCGATGCCAGCGATAAGTACAGCGTCGAACCATCCAGGTTGAAGCTATAGCCGGTCGGCAGGACGAAGCCGACAATATGTTTCGGGATACCGAACTGCTCCATATTTTCGAGAGCTAAGGGCAGTGCCGCTTCACTCGACGCGGTAGAAAACGCCAACAGAAAAGGCTCCCGCACCGCTTTGACAAAGCGACCGATTGGTACGCGAGCAATAGTCAGCGCCGCCCCTAGCACGAGGACAACGAAGATCGTCTGGGCCAGGTATAGCGTGCCGACCAGCTTGCCCAATCCAAACAGAACAGTAATCCCCTTCGTTCCGATGGTGACCGCAATGGCTGCTCCGACTCCAAACGGGGCCAGATACATGACGTACTTGGTGTAGCGGAACATCACCTCCGCGACCGAACCGGCAAAGTCGAGCACAGGCCGGGCCTTTTCCCCAATCGCTGAGCAGGCCGCACCGAACAGGAAAAAGAACACGACCATCTGCAGCACGTCATTCTGCGCCAGCGACTCGAAGATGTTGGCGGGCACGGCATGTTCCAGCACGCCGCTGAAGGTGACAGGCTTGGCCAGGGCCGGAATCTTTGTTCCAGCCTCGTTCAGCGGAACGCCGACGCCGGGCTGCATCAGGTTGACCATCACCAAACCGATGATCAGCGCCAGCGTGGTGGCTATTTCGAAGTAGGTCACCGCCTTCAGCGCAATACGGCCCATGGTCTTTAGCTCACCGGCAGAGGCGATCCCGTACACGAGCGTGCCAAAGAGAAGCGGCCCCACGATGGAGCGAATCAGGCGCAAGAAGATATTGCTGATGGGCGCCAAGCCGCGTGAGAACTCAGGAAAGAAAACGCCCAGGAGAATGCCAACTACCAGTGCGATGAAGATCCAACCCGTCAGCGACAGCCGTTTCAGATAGCTCATTTCAGCGCTCTCCCCACTTCAACTTTTCACGCAGCACATCGAAGAACAGCAGCTTCGGCGGACGAATCAGGCAAATTGAATTCGGCGAGGAACGGCAAAGAATCTGATCGCCTGAGTGTAAGGGTTCTCCGACTTGGCCGTCAATGGTGAGATAGGTACCATCTTCACTATGGTTCAAGATGCGGATGGTGCTGGTATCAGGAACAATGACTGGCCGATTGGTCAGCATGTGCGGACAGATCGGCGTGATGCAGAAAGCGGCCACCGATGGAAAGATCACTGGTCCGCCTGCGGATAACGAGTACGCAGTGGAGCCGGTCGGCGTAGAAATAATCAGCCCGTCCGCTTTATAAGCAACGACAAAGTGATCGTCGACCAAGGTGTCAAGGTCAATGACGCGCGCCAGTTCCGACTTAGCGATCACCACATCGTTCAGCGCGCAGTAGCGGCCGATGATCTCTTCGTCGCGGACCAGTTCGCAATCAACCATCCCGCGCTGCTCCACGCGCGTTTCGCCGCGTAAAGCCCGCTCCAGTTGAGGGTAAAGATCTTCGGCACGTATGGCCGTCAGGAAGCCCAGGTGCCCTAGATTGACGGCCAGCAGCGGGATGTTCCGGCCCGCCACGAATCGCGCCGCTGACAGCAGAGTGCCATCTCCACCCAGCACAATGATCATGTCGGCTCCCTCTGGAACCTGCTCGCGCGCGAAGCTTTGCCGCATCCCAGCGTAAATGGAAGTCTGCTCGTCGCACCGATACTCGATGTGACGTTCATCGAGCCACTGCAAGAGGCCGCAAACGATCTCTCCAGCCCTTGCGATCTTGGGCTTCGAGATAATACCGACTGTCGCAATTCGATCCATGTCTTCGAGGTGTGTGCCGGAGGATAAAGAATAGCGTAACGCGCTTATCTACTTCGCGCCTCGCCGGCCATGCAGTAGAAATTCTCGATTACCTTCCGCTCCTTCGATCGGGCTGTCAATCAGTCGTGTCTCGAAGCCTGCTGCGTGCATCGCTTCTGCGACCTTTGTGCAAGCGTCCTGATGCGCCGCCGGGTCTCGCACAATGCCGCCGTTGCCGACGCGCTCGCGCCCGACTTCAAATTGCGGCTTTACCAGAACAATCCAGTTGCCGTCCGCTTTTAACAGCGGAGCCAAAGCGGGAATCAGGAGCGTGGTGGAGATGAAACTGACATCACAAACCAGTACATCGACCAGCTCTCCGATCTGTTCAGGCTTTAAGTAGCGTGCGTTGCAACGCTCATGCAGCAAGACGCGCTCGTCGGTGCGCAGCTTCCAGTGAATCTGCCCGGCGCCGGTATCAACGGCATGAACGCGGGCTGCCCCATGCTGCAGCAGGCAGTCCACAAAACCGCCGGTAGAGGTGCCGACGTCCAGGCACACAGCGCCGTTCACAGGAATGGCAAAGCTCGCCAGCGCCCTTTCCAGTTTCAAGCCGCCGCGGCTGACATAGCGCAAGGCTTGTGCAACTTCCAGCAAAGAATCAGGGGGAACTGTGCGCCCTGGTTTGTCTACCCGCTGATGATCTACCGCCACCTTACCGGCCAAAATCAGCGCCTGCGCTTTCTCACGCGATTCGACCAGCCCTCGCTTCACCAGCAACACATCTAAACGCTGCTTCGGCGGGCGGTCGTTCAATAAGCTCAAGCCTTCCGCAGCACAATGAAGTCGGCAATCTCGCGCAGGCGATGTGCCCGACTTCCAAAGCTATCCAGCGCCGCATGAGCAGCTTTCCGTTCCGCCTCGGCCATCTCACGGGACCGCTCCAAGCCATAGACTGCGGGGAAGGTCACCTTCTGCTGTGCCTGGTCTTTGCCGGCCGTTTTGCCCAGCGTGTCCGAGGACTGTTCCACATCCAGCACGTCATCAATGATCTGGAACGCCAGCCCGACATGCTCGCCGTAGAGTGAAAGATCGGCCAGTTCGCGCTGGCTCGCGCCGGCATAGATGGCCCCCATGCGGACACTGGCCTGCAACAGAGCACCGGTTTTGGCGCGGTGAATCGATTCCAGCAGCATGGCCGTGGGTTCCTTTCGTTCCCCTTCGATGTCGTGCACCTGACCACCGATCATGCCGCCCACGGTACCGGCTGCCCGCGACAGCTCTTCTACCAGAACAATGCGCGTTTCAGCACTCGCGTAAGGCAAACGACTGAGCACCTCAAAAGCCAGCGTCAGCAACGAATCTCCCGCCAGTATCGCCATCGCCTCGCCGAAAACCTTGTGGCAGGTGGGGCGTCCGCGGCGCAGATCGTCGTTGTCCAGCGCCGGAAGGTCGTCATGAATCAAGGAGTAGGTATGGATCAATTCCAGCGTTGCCGCCGCATGCTCTACCCCTTGGGCCGAATCCTTTACGGCATTGGCTGCAGCCATGGCCAGGATTGGACGAATGCGCTTTCCCCCGGCAAACAGGCTGTAGCGCATGGCGCGGTGGATTGACTCCGGCTCTACGCTCTCTTCCGGCAGCCAATTCTCCAGCGCGTTATCTACGGCCCGAACCTGCTCGGTCAGGTATTCCTGCAATGTCAATTGCCCCTGTGCGCTCGTCATCTTGACGGCTTGTCGGGATTGTATGGCACCGCAACCACGTCCGAGCCCTTCTTTATCAGTACTTCCACACGTGTTTCAGCCTCTTCCAGTTGACGCTTGCACTCCGAGCTCAACCGCATCCCGGATTCGAATAGTTGGAGACTGTCCTCCAACGGTAGATCGCCCCGTTCCAGTTCTTTGACAATCCGCTCCAGTTCATTCAGACTTGCCTCGAACGTTGGCGCTTGACTTACTTCGTCCGGCATCGAACTATTGTAACGGCCACCGTACCTTTTCCAGCATTTCTGAACTAGAGTAGAGGCATGGCCATTCCAGCCATCTCCCGCCCCTCACTCTTTGGCGATTAGCCGGCCGTTGTCACACGGCTGCTTTTTTCTCATTGGTAATCCCATGTCAGAGGTGTGTAACAAACGTGACGCAAACCGTCTCGCAAGAGTTCCTTCCGCAGTTGCTGACTGCGTTGCCCGGTCCTATTGGACAGGCGCTAATTGCACGGGACCAAGCCGTGATTTCTCCTTCTTATACGCGCTGTTACCCGCTTGTCATCAAGCGCGGATCAGGCGCCTTAGTGGAGGATGTGGACGGCAACCGATTTCTCGATTTCAATGCCGGCATCGCCGTGGTCGCCTCCGGGCATGCTCACCCCCGAGTGGTGGAAGCGATTCAGCGCCAGGCCGCCGAGTTCATCCACATGTCCGGGACGGACTTCTACTACGAAGGCATGGTGCTTCTTGCCGAGAAACTAGCGGCGCTTGTGCCGGGTGGATTTGCCCGGCGCGTGTACTTCGGCAACTCGGGCGCTGAGGCGGTAGAGGCTGCCTTGAAGCTGGCTCGCTACCACTCCGGACGCAGCCAGTTTATTGCGTTTCTTGGTTCATTCCATGGTCGTACGATGGGCGCGCTCTCGCTGACCGGCAGCAAAGTAGTGCAGCGCCGGCGGTTTGCACCGTCTCTTCCGGTTCACCACGTCCCTTATGCTTACTGCTATCGCTGCCCTTACGGCAAGGAGCCAAGTACCTGCCATGTCGAATGCATGAACGTGATTGAGGAGCGGCTTTTCACCACCATTCTGCCTGCTGAAGAGGTTGCAGCGATTGTGGTCGAGCCGATTCAGGGCGAGGGTGGGTACCTGGTGCCTCCCGCAAAGGTGCACGAACGCTTGCGGGAGATTGCCGACCGCCACGGCATTCTGCTGATCCACGATGAAGTGCAGAGCGGCATGGGCAGAACGGGCCGGATGTTTGCGTCCGAGCACTTTAAGGTTGCCCCAGATATCGTGACCACCGCTAAGGGACTCGCCAGCGGCATGCCGCTCTCGGCCACCATTGCCAAGGCCGATGTGATGGATTGGGGACCGGGCGCGCATGCCAGCACCTTTGGAGGCAACCCGGTATGCATTGCGGCCGCACTTGCCACCATCGCGTTGCTGGAAGAGAGTTTGATGACAAATGCGGAAACGCTGGGAGGCTATCTGTTGGACCGCATGCGCGAGTGGCCGCGCCGATTCCGCTTTGTGGGCGATGTGCGCGGACTCGGGCTGATGATTGGCTTTGAGATGGTGCGCGACCAGGCAACTAAGGAGCGTGCCCCTGACCTGCGCGATCGTCTGGAGATGCTCGCTTTTGAACGCGGATTGCTCATCTTAGGCTGCGGCCCGAACAGCATCCGGCTCTGTCCGCCGCTGGTGATTAATCGCGATCAGGCCGAGTTTGCCCTCGATACACTTGAGGAGTGTCTGCGTCTGCTGGAAGTGTAAGCCAAGCACTTCCAGTTCTGGATGTAGGCTGCGGTATCAAGAAGTATCCGGGCGCGATTGGATTGGATCGTAATACCCGCACAAATGCTGACGTGATCGGCGATCTGGACCATTTCCCTTATCCGTTTCGTGACGACTCATTCGGGCAGATCCGCGCAGTTCATGTTATTGAACACGTTGCCGATGTGATCCGCACAATCGAGGAGTTTCACCGGCTGCTCGCGCCGGGAGGACGCGCAGTGATAATCACGCCGCACTACACCGATTTCAGCTCTTTTTGCGATCCCACTCATCGCTCTCATCTAAACAGCTTCTCGCTCCGCTACTTCGGCGAGAACAATGCTGGGTTCGGCTACTACTCAGCTGCGAAGTTCGTTGAGAAATATACAAATGTGCGCTTACTGGCTCTGTGGAGATACCTCGGTTTCGAATTGTTGGTGAATGCATCGCGGCGCTTTCGTCGATTCTGGGAGTTCTACCTTTGCTACATCGTTAGGGGCAAAGTCATCGAATGGCACTTGGAAGCAGTGAAAAAGGCGGTTGGTCCATAACGCCAAAGCAGTTGCTTTGGAAGCTGAGCGACTCGGCCCGTGAGAGGCGAGAAAGACAAACGCTAACCCCGGATGCTGCTCTGGGACGGCAAGGCGAAAACCTGGCGCACCGTTATCTGCGCAATTGTGGTTTTCTTGTGCTGGCACGCAACTATCGTCCAGCGGGAGGCGAAGCGGAAGTCGATATTGTGGCCCGTGACAAAGAGATCACTGTATTCGTGGAAGTGAAGACGCGCAGCCGAGCAGACTTTGGCTCGCCTGATCGCGCCATCGACGAAGCTAAGCAGCGCAACATCGTCAAGGCTGCTCGCGCTTACTGCACTCGTGCGGGCATTGCGTGGAGTCAGGTACGTTTTGACACGATCGCCATAGTGCTGACGCAGCCACCATCGATTGTGCACAACCAGGATGCATTCTTTAACGGGCGGGCTGTTTGAGCGTCTCCTCGCCGCAGTGACCCTTTATCGGAATTGTCGAGTGTACCTTTAAATGTATGACTCGACGAGATCTACTTGCCCTATTCGGCATGAGCGCGGCTCATCTTGCACTGCGAATGCCGGCCCGGGCGCAAGGCCCACTTACTCTGCAACCACTCGGTGAGCGCATCACAGTCCTGAGTGGCGCGGGTGGGAACATAACACTGCTACGAAGCGACGCGGGTCTCCTGATGGTTGATTCCGGTCTGCCGGACACAGCAGGAGTCATGTCGGCAAAGATTAAAGAGGCGGCCTCGCTTCCAGTTCAGCAGTTGATCAATACCCACTGGCACTACGACCATACCGGCGGCAACGAAGTCATCGCACAAGCCGGGGCGAAGATCACGGCGCAAGAGAACTGCGCGAAACGCCTGGCCGTGACTCAGCACATGACGTTCATGAAGCGCGACATACCGGCTCTACCGCCTGGGGCGCGGCCCAAGGACACCTTCACCGACAAGAAGACGATTCACTTTGCCGATGAACAATTAGCGCTGCAATATCTGCCACCTGCGCACACGGACGGCGACATTACAATCCACTTTCCAAAAGCCAATGTCTACAGCACGGGCGATCTGTTCTTCAACGGCTTCTATCCCTTTATCGACTATTCCAGCGGCGGATCGATTGAAGGCATGATCAGCAATGCCGAAGCCATGATGAGGTACGTGGACGCCTTTACCAAGATTGTTCCCGGGCACGGTCCGGTAGGGACAAAGGCCGACGTGCAGAGCTTTCACCAAATGTTAAGCGGCAGCAACGAGCAGGTCTCAAAGCTGATTAGGCAAGGCAAGACACTGAACGAGATTGTTGCCCTAAAGCCCACGGCTCTGTACGACGAGAAGTGGGGCAGCGGGTTTTTTAAACCGTCAGAGTGGATCCGGTTGTTGTACGAGGGCAAGACTCAAGCGAGAGCGCAGGCCGCTTGAACGTGGAGCCGAGTGTCTACAACGAGTCAATTAACGAATAGAGTTGCTTGCCATACTTCTGCACAGTTGCTAAGCCGATACCTGGGATGGTCAGGAACTCGCGGTCTGAAGTAGGCTGCTCGGAAGCGATGGCGCGCAGGACCTGATCGCTGAAGATGCGAAAGGCCGGGATGCCGCGCTTCTTGGCTTCTGCTAAACGCCAGGCGCGAAGGCCAGCTTCCAGTTTGTCGTCGACCGTCCGGTTGGTGGCCCGAGCCACTGGTTGGGCGGCGGCCTTTTTCGACTTACTGCGGCGCGTCGCTTGTTTCGCAGCCGGTTCGGTGCTTCGGATCGCAAGCTCTACTTCTTGCGGATCGATGATCTTAAACGCAGCGTCGGTCAGGGTGACGGTCCGGTAAGGAATCACCTTGCCATCTTTCTCAAAACTGGCATCGGCGTGAGTCAGCAGGCCGGCGCGGGCCATGGCGCCGAGCAGTTCTTCAAAAGCATCACGGGTCAGTTCACCGGCCGGGCAAAGATCGGCGTAGAGACGTCCAGTGGAACGCGTTTGGCTCTCGGCGAGATGGCCCAGGATGCGCCCGAGCAGCACCTGTTCGTTCACGGTGGCGGCGCGAAACTGTTGGGCAACACTTGCCGACGGCGCGCAGGCATCGCAGATCCCGCAGCCGCTTTGGGCATCGGTAGCATCTCCGAAGTGGCGAACCAGGCTCGACATGCGGCAGTCAAAGCCCTCGGCATAGCGGATCATCAGCTCGACGCCCGCTCCTTTCTGCTTGCCATGAGCAAGGTAGAGAGGACGCCAGCCTTCATCGCCGCGCGTGATGTTCTCTTCAAAGTCGACGAGCGCGCCGCCGTTAGTCCAAAGCTTTTCTAACGCTTTGTCGAAGATGTCTGGATCAATGCGCAACCCGCGCTGGACGGTGGCCTTAGGAGTTGATTCGGCAGTTAGCCGTGCATAGATGCGATCGAGAATGGCGACATCGGGGTAGTCGCGTTCGAAGAAGAAGTCGTGCGTGTAGCGGTCCGCGTAGGAGTGCATCAGGACCGCGCGGCTGGGCTTGCCGTCACGCCCTGCGCGACCGATCTCCTGGTAGTAGCCTTCCAAACTCCCGGGCAATGCCGTATGAATGACCGTGCGAACGTCCGGCTTATCGATGCCCATGCCGAATGCGATGGTGGCCACCATCACATCGAGTCTGCCCGCAAGAAAATCCTCCTGCACTTTGGTGCGGTGGCGCGCGTCGAGACCGGCGTGATAGGACGCTACTTTGCAATGGCTGTGAAGTTCGGAGGCAACAGCTTCCGCCTGCTTGCGCGTGGGCACGTAGATGATGGCCGGCTGGCGACCCGGCTCTTGCAGAATCTCGCGGGCAAGCGCAATGCGGCCACCGGGCTTGATCTCGACCACTTCGATGGCAATGTTGTCGCGCCGGAAACCGTGAATGAATAACGACGGAGTCTGGAGGCCGATCTGCTCCGCGATATCCTTTTGCACGATTGGCGTGGCGGTAGCGGTAAGAGCGATGACTGGAGCGGGTCGCAGCGCGGGCAGGTAGTGACCCAGCGTGCGATAGTCGGGCCGGAAATCGTGACCCCATTGAGAAATACAGTGAGCTTCATCAATCGCGATAAGAGACGGTTTGCGTTTGGCCAGCATCTCGGCAAAGCCGGTGACCCGAAGGCGTTCCGGGGCGATAAATAGAAATTGTAGATGCCCACCGAGGTAGCTGCGGCAGGCCTGGCGAGAAGCTTCGCGGTCGCGACCCGAGTGAATGCAATCGACCGCAAAGCCGCGCTCCTTGAGCTTGGCCGCCTGGTCGTCCATGAGTGCAATCAGCGGGCTGATAACGAGCGTTGTGCCCCCGCGAGCAAGACCAGGCAACTGATAACAAAGCGACTTTCCTGAACCGGTCGGCATGACCAGCAGCACGTCCTGGCCGGCGACTGTAGCGCGACACACCGCTTCCTGATTCGGCCGGAAAGAATCGAACCCAAACGCCTCAGAGAGTATCTGCTCCAGTGATGTGCCGGCCGCAGCAACAGGAGCAGTGCTGATCGGCGTAGGTCTTGCTGAGTTAATTGGCGGGGCATCACTGACCTTGTTCACCACTTTGCGAACGTACTCCTCAATGCCTTCCATGAAATGTGGAAGTCGGGATGCGCCCTTCTGAATCCGCTGCAGATAAGCTTCCCACTGGCCGGTCATGGCTGGGCTCTTCACTTCAGGGTGAACAACCTCAATCAGGTGAATGCCCTTCGGAGTCGCGTTCAAGGTTTTCCCATCGCGAGTGATGTACTCCCGTTTGAGCAGCACTTCGATGATGCCGGCGCGCGTGGCGGGAGTGCCAAGGCCGGATTCGCGCATGGCCTGCGAGAGCTCTTTTTCATCGAGCGTTTTGCCTGCGGTCTCCATCGCAGTCAGTAAAGTTGCTTCGGTGAGGCGCTTGGGCGGGCGCGTCTTTTTCGCCTGTGCCTCGCTGCTGACCACGTCCTGCTGTTGGCCTTTGGCAAGGTCGGACGGAAGCACCGAATCATCGGGAGTTTCCATGTTTTTGCCGCGCGCCGTTTTCTTCGGAGCAGGCGCGGGGTCAAGAGCTTTCCAGCCTCCCTGGCGAACAGCCGTGCCCGAAGTGTGATAGCGATCAAGGAAGCCAGGATTGGCGATCGCCATGACGACGGTGGTGACCGCAAGAATCAGATCATCGTGCCACGCGCTGAGCAAGCGTCGGCAAACCAAGTCGTAGATCTTGCGTTCATCGGGCGGCGGCGCGGCTTTGTCGACAGAAACCACGGTGGGAATAATCGCATGATGGTCGCTGACTTTGGTGTCATCGACAAAGCGCTTGGACAGTGGGCGCTCGCCAGTGCCGGGCGCCAGATGTTCTCGATAAGGTGCCGCGATAGCCCGGACGATGCCCGGCAAGGTCGCGGCAACGTCGTTTGAAAGGTGACGGCTGTCTGTGCGCGGGTAGCTGATCAGCTTATACGTTTCATACAGTGCCTGCGCGAGATCAAGGGTTCTTTGCGCACTGAAACCAAAGAGCCGGTTGGCGTGGCGCTGGAGTTCGGTAAGGTCGTAGAGCAGCGGAGGCGCGGTGCGTTGATCTTCGAAGGTGACGGTTTCAATGTGCGCGATGCCCGTCTTAGCCCGACTGGTGATGGTGCGAGCTTCTTCGCCATCAGGGGGCAAACGCATAGCCGCCTGAAGATTTGGGCCATCAGCCGACGCATTTGATTTACTGCGAAACCAGGTGCCGGTATACGTGTTCGCTTTCGGCGTACC
Organism: uncultured Bryobacteraceae bacterium; assembly: GCA_964248405.1. Taxonomy (GTDB): domain Bacteria; phylum Acidobacteriota; class Terriglobia; order Bryobacterales; family Bryobacteraceae; genus Bog-105. Next base: position 75,760 of record CAXTYH010000015.1, on the reverse strand, counting down.
TGTGGGATGGAACGTCGCGACCACTTCGATGTAGTTCTCCGGGACAAAGTCGCGAATAGCGAGGTCACGCTCCACAATCATGGCAAGCGTAGGCGTTTGGACGCGGCCGACAGACAGCTCTTCGCCATAGGCAAGCGAGTAGGCTCGCGACAGGTTCATACCGACCAGCCAGTCAGCGCGGCTTCGACCAGTGGCAGCATCGGCCAGCGGGTCGTACTCAGAGCCGGGCCGGAGAGTTTCAAAGCCGCGGCGAATCGCGTCAGGCGTCAGCGACGAAATCCAAAGACGCTGGAACGGCTTTTCGCAATCAGCAGCTTCGTAAATGTAGCGGAAAATCAGCTCGCCTTCACGGCCGGCGTCGGTCGCACAAACGAGTCGCGAAACGCGCTGCGACGTAATGATCCTGCGGACGACTTCGAATTGATCTTTGGTTTTGTCGTAGACGGTGAGGGGCCAGCGCTCAGGCAACATGGGGAGCAGGTCGGACCGCCAGCGACGCCATTCGGGATTCATGTCATGCGGCTGGCCCAGTGCGACCAGGTGACCGATGGCCCAGGTGACAACATAGCCGTTGCCTTGCAGGTAGCCCTCGCCCTGTTTCGTAGCGCCGAGGATGCGAGCGATATCGCGGGCCACCGAAGGTTTTTCGGCCAGCACAGCAACAGTACCGGATTCAGAGGCCTCCATCGGAATACTTCTAGTTTAGCGAGCACTATAGTCATCGGTAAATGAGCAATGGCTGCCATGATTGATCGATTAGGAGGTGAGGGAGTCTTTGCCGATCATCCGGACCCAACTGCTTGTGCAAGCGTCACGTGAACTCTGTTTCGATCTCTCACGCGATATCGACTTACACGTTCGCTCGACGGCAAAGACAAGGGAGCGGCCAGTGAGCGGCGTTACGACCGGTCTCATCGGTCTGAACGAGGAAGTCACTTGGGAGGCTACTCATTTGTTTGTCCGACAGAAGCTTACCTCACGCATCACCGCGTTTGTTCGGCCCGATCACTTCCGTGACTCTCAAGTGCGCGGAGCCTTTGCACGCTTCGATCACGATCACTTCTTTTATGCGGCTGGACCGGGAAGCACTCGTATGGTGGACCAATTCGATTACACCTCGCCTTACGGATGGCTCGGGCGAGTCGCGGATTTCTTGTTCCTCAAATGGTACATGCGCCGGTTCCTGATGAAGCGGAGTCTCTTCATCAAGCAAACGGCGGAGGGGTTAAGCCGTGTCGGTTAATACGGTCGTTCGCCCTGCACGTTACCGTGCGGGTCGTAGTTGCAGACCCAGACTTCACGCCTTGTGTCCCGAGCCATGCCGCAGCCGACGAGCCTTGTCCCGCGCCACACAACTTGCGTGAAATGTCCACAGCGGGCCGAACAACTGTTGGTATTGCGGTCGTAGTTGCGGCCTTCGGACATCCAAGCTGCGACGACGGTCGATGGCAAAGAGTATCCACCGGAGATTTCGTACAGGTTCTCGCCGAAAACTCCATCACGGCGTGGACTGAAGCTGCCGCTTTGGATCAGGTGCTGAGCCCACTGCTGGGCTCGGGCCGCCAGTTGCGCAGACCAAGCCAGCGCGGGCACGCCCAGTTGCTCACGATAAAGGTTATGAGCCTGTATGAAGTCTTCGGCCATGGAGAGCCGAGGCCGAGAGGCAAGCGGAGAACAAGCAGCGAGGATCAGGACCAGGAGTTTGCGCCTCACAGACCTAGTGAGCCGCCACCATCGCCTCGACATCTTTGAGGAATTGCGCCTGGCTTCCGGGACGCGTATAGAACATGTGTCCGCCCGGATATTCGTGCACGGAGATGCGTTTGGGGTCGCCCATCACCGGCATCTCGTCCACCGTGAGAACCGAGCCCATGAACGGGCAACTCAGGTCATCCCATCCATGCGCAATCAGGACTCGCAGCTTCGGGTCTGCCGCGACAGCCTGGCGCAGGTCACTGGTCGAGCCACGCTCAAGCACGCGATCACGGGTCCACTCCCGATTCACCTCGTAGGAGAGCGCGTTATAGCGAGCGGTCGTTTTCCATCCCACCACGCGCGTAATCCAGTCCGCCATGGCCGTAGTGGTGGGCGCGATAATCGCTTCCAGAATCGGATCGCTCGATTGCTGATCGGGAGAGAACGGAAACGGATCGGGAGCAGTCACGTTGGAATCGTAGATGGACCCGATCTGGTCTTTCTCGCGATGCGCTTCGCGCAGATAAGCGCGGGTTTCGATGCGCCCCCCTGAATGCTTGACGAACGCGGGATCGAGCCCGGTCAGCTCCGTTACTTTCTTCACCAGACGTGGCGTCGCAGCCGGGTCCGAACGGCCGGCCAGCAGGTCGGTCACATACTGGCCGCGCGTGTAGGCGATCACGTCCGCCATGCGCTCGGGAGTCAGTTGATCCTGGCGCTCCAGGTGTGCCGCCGCAATGGCGGGCAAGGTCATCATCCACGGAAGCGGCGATATCTCGCCATTGCCTTCAATCCAAGGGTTCAGATACGGCGACACCAGGACAACCCCATTCAGCGCGACACCGAGCTGCGCTTGCAGGTAGTGAGTGACGCGTGGTCCGCGATAGCCGCCATAGCTTTCGCCCGTCAGATATTTGCGGGACTGCAGCCGGCCGTTCTTCACCAACCAATCGAAGATGACGCGCGAAAGATACTCGATGTCGGGCGTGGTTGAGTAGAAGAACTTTTTCGTGTCAGCCATGGAAACCAGCGAGCGGGAGTAGCCGGTTCCAATGGGATCGACAAAAACGAGGTCAGAGAAAGGCAGCCAGGTTCCGGGATTGTCGGTGAGCCGTGCGGGGTCCGAAGGGCTGTCCCCTTGCTCGGCAAACTGGAGGTGCTTGGGACCGATGGCGCCAAAGTTGAGATACACAGACGAAGCACCCGGGCCGCCGTTCATGGCAAAGGTGACCGGGCGACTGGTCTTATCGGCGACGCCATCCAGGAGATAGGACGTGACGACAACTTCACCGGTCTTCGCCTCGGGCTTGCTGGGGTCCGAGCGGTTATAGACGGGAATGACGCCTACGGTTGCGGTGTAGTGAAGGGTTCTTCCGTTCTGGGTCCAAGTCTGTGGAATCGACGCGTCTGCCGGCAGCGGGGGTAACGGATCAGCTTTGGCGTTTGGGCCGGGTGCAGAGGGCTTGGCTTGGGCGGTTGCGTCTTGCTGATGCTCGCCATTGTCTTGCTCCTGCCCAAAAGCGTGGCTGGCAAGGAGACAGCAGAGGGTAAGACACAAAGTCAATTTCGAGGTTGACCGACGTGGAAGGAACGTACGACTCATTAAGGAAAACATAGCGCAGCGGGCAAGTGAATACTGCTCAGAACAGGAGATTTGGGTGTAAATGCCGCTCAAGCTGTTATGAGCAATGAAGCCGTAGCTTTGTTACCATCGCAGGCTGAAACCTTGGCCAAACTGGGGTCGAGTGGCACAAGGAGTAATGTCGAGTTAGTAAAGAGCTTAAATAATTTTCATAACCCGACGTAGTCGATCAGAACAGGTTCGAACGCCACTAGAACAGTTGACTTACGCGTTCAGAACGAATGCCGCGAATAGGTGCTACACTCGGCGCTCGAACGTGACGACACTCATGTCTCATTAGGCTCAAGGAATTCCAAATTGAGAAGTTTCAGCTTCTCGACATGCGGACCCAGTGATACTGCCCAACGATGCTCAAGAAAGTCGAGCATTGCCAATCCTCTCTCTAAAATAGTCTTGGGTGTCCAGTCCTCGTACTGCGCAACAATAACCTCGCTGTAAGAACCATTGAAATAACCTCCGGCACCTTCACTATCGCGCTTTTTCTCGGAAAACGACCGGTTTGACAACTTAGCGTTTTTTTGTTGAGACAGTGCAAGAAGATTACCGAGCGAATTCCGCAGGGTTGCTCTTTCTCCCTCCGAATGTGCCTCGAAAGTTGGCCAATCGCCCTGTTTTGGAGACATTGGATAGATATGTTCTATGGTTACGTGATCCTTCCTGGTCGCCTTCAAGGCCTCCCATGTTAATCGCACTGTGTTCATATTAGCCTTCTGTCGAAGGTGTTGTTCGTACTCAAACAGAAAATAGCGTAATCCATCCCAACTATAGAATCCACTGTCTCGCTGGAACAATTCGCGCATGTTGGCGATTGCTTTTTCTGGCGAAAAATAAAAAGAAGTTTGTGACTCGACTAAAGAGGTTGCTTCGGACAGGTTTTTATCATCGCGGTAAAGTTGCCCCGCAAGTCGGTAGAACTCGCTATCTCCGGTATCGGCCCTTCGTTGCGAAAGTCGCGCCACTAAGAATATGAACCGCTCCGCAGACGCAATTAGATTTCCAAGAGCAGCGTCTTGAGCCTTAACCTGCATTGCGGCCATTAGTAGCGGCTCAAAAGCACCCCGCCCTAATCGATCGAGCGTTTCGAGACGATGGCACAGCTGCTGACTTAGATCCTCAGCATGGTGAGGGAAGTGAAGGGCTTGCCACTTTCGTACAGACATTTGAATGCTGCTCACATAGTGTTGGATCTCCGAGATAGAAAGCTGGCCCTTAGTTACGTTTTGGGTAGTAAATTGAGTGCCTAAAAGAAATTTTGCAAATTGATCGGCCTCATCGCGAGCATACTTGAAAAAAATAATCCAGTGTGCTCTCAAGAACTCGTCATCATCGAGGGCATGGTTTTTCTCGCGGCCTAAAAATTCATAAATCGTTTTCCATGCCTCGTTGATGTTGCGCCTGAGAGCTTTCCTGTCCGTATCTTTCGTCGGGTTTGGAATCAATGTTGAAAGATAAATTAAACGGTTTTTTAGTAGTTCAAGTTGTGAGAGAGGTTTACCACGGTTGTTCATTGTTTCGAAAACGACAAATACATCCAATTCTTCCTCGAGTTCGTAGACATTGAACAGGAACTTCTGGGTCAGTGTTTTAAATACAGCCTCCAGATCAGGATGCTGAACGTCTCTCAGTTTTTTCCTAAAAAATGCTTGCGCGGCAGCCAGGTTTGCTGTGTAAGTAGTCTCAGTGCCTGTATAGTGATTCGACGGCTCATCTAATATCTGAGTCTTGAGATATTCATAGCTCGGGTTATCGCGCTCGTAACCCAGAAGGTACGCTCTGCTGACGTCAAATTCCTGGACCAGGAACTTCTGCCTATGCTCGCGCTTGTCGGCAAATGCGATGCGGCCTCCTTCTGGCAGCTTTTCAAGTAAGCATTTAATCAAGATGATTGCGGTTGTGAGGCGTTGCTGCCCATCCACGACATAAAATGGTATAAAGCTCTTACCCTGAATGAGCCATGTGTCTTCGTCCCAGTTTTTCCATAAAGCGTCCGCGACGCGTTCTAGAGTAAGCTGCCCCGTGTAGTGGTTATGCTGCCCACCAACCATGGTCAAGTCATTCCAAAAGTCGTCAAGTTGCGGCTGGCCCCACGCATATCCACGCTGGTAATCAGGTATCCGGAAAACTCGATTGTTGAAAATATTGCTTAAGTTCTGCAGGGGCGTTGGCATGCTCTAAGAAATATTCTATGCGCGCCAACAAACTAGTCCAGTTCGCTCATGAAATACGTCCTTAGTATCCCGCGACGGCTGTCGCGTTTTGACGATCTATATTCTGCACTGAAATGACAGTCACACGTTGCGGAAGGCCATAAACTTAGCTGAAACTTGCGGTGTCGATATTTATCGCTGTCGAGAAAGAGGTACGCTTTTTGCGCTGCGGCGGCTGTCCGAATCGTTTGCATCCAAGAACGAGTCCAAGTTCCAGAGGCATGTTGAAACGCGGTAATCCGGTAACGCTATCGATAGCAATAGCGGAGATGTCATGAATACCGGAGCGGCACTGCTCAGCATTTTAAAAATCTTGTCCAGCCGATACCGACTCGCATCATCAATTTCCAGGACGCACTCGGGCAGCCTTGACGGTCTCACCCCGTCTTTAAAGAACTACTACCGATGCTGCGCTCGTAAGATTGACTAAACGTCGAGTTCGAAAACGGGGTGTAAATCTCAGGTACAATCAAGCTGCTTGGAGGGAGCTAGAAAGTTCCTCAGCAGTTTGCTCGGGCGTCTCGCGAACCAGGTAACGCCGCAACCGGACATCGAAGGGAAGAGCAGTTGGTTCGATACCTTTAGGCACTATAGATACGACCCGTTTCCCCATTCCGATCGCTGCCCCAAGTTCAAAAAGAACATTTGGCATCCAGGACGATTCCGAGTCAACCAGAGCTACGAGTACATCGCTGTTTCGCAAGCCATCCTCAAGTGCATCAGGCAGAGAGTTACCAGGTTCAACATCGAGCCCGTCAAACCACACGGATACTCCGCGTTGTTGTAATGCTTGGGCAAAGGACCGCACCCAATCTGCGTCCTTAACTGAATGCGAGATGAAAACTTTTGGCTCGTTCATGTCCTGTTCCTCAATGTTCGGCGATGCGTGCTGCTAATTGCTCAAGATAGATCTCAATCTCATTCAATTGTAGAAGGTTCCGCTTTTTGAGGAGTACTGGTATTCCAGGTCTCGTTTGCAATTCGCTAGGCGTAATTCCGAGCAGTAGGGCCACGATGGGAATTCTACGTCCCCAAGCTGCGCCTATCTCAGCCCACACGTATGGTCGGTCAAGTGCCCAAGGTGTCAGCAAGACAACCAGTTCATGTGCTCGTTCGAGGAAGTTAAGAATGTCCTCCTCGAAGTCTGCTCCAGCATCGATTTCGGCTTCGTCTAAGAATGGCGTTCCACCTCGGTTTTCAATCTCGCGCGCAATCTGTTTAGCAACCCAAGTGTCTGAGCTGCTATGGCTAACAAAAATTAGCCGTTTGTTTGAAGCCAACCCTACCCTCTTTAAGAGTCTACGTTGGTCTTCGCGCATTTAAATTCAGGCAAGGCGCACGGCATTGCCGGCCTGGACATCGAAGTAAGGATCAAAGTCAAATCTAAAGCTGGTTCGAGGCAGATGCTACATTCCTGACATTACTGTACCGGGGAGGCTGCTGTGCTCTCAAACCCCACCCTCCCCATCATCCCCCCAATCTCCGGATTCGCCATAAACTTCTTCCAAACCAAACCAGTCCGGTGATTCTCAATCATGATCACCATCGGGGCCTGGTTCAATCCCATGTAAATCCCTGAAAACCAATCCTGCTGCAAATTGAACGCATCGCGGAAACCGTACGGACCCCAGAGGCGGTCGCCTAGTTCTCGGTAGTAGAACTTCAAGGCTTCCATCGAAGCTTCGGGCGTGTAGGGCATAGAGGCAATGGCGCCGGTCGGGGCGATCGTTCCATCGTCGTCCTGCGGTCTCGGCTCGTAGGCCGAGTACCCTTTCGGTCCATCGACCGCCGTGATGCCCCAGCATTGCGGGCCGTATCCTTTGTACCCGCCGGGATTGCGGATGCAGTAGGCGCGGTTGATCAGGGCCTGGTTGCGGCTGTTCTGAAAGTAGTCGGTAAAGCGATCGCGCACGTGGGGGTCGAATCCCAGGAATGAGTAGTGGGCGAAGAATAACGGCCCGCCTTCGCCTACTCCGACATCCAGCTTGATGCCTTCATACGTTTGCCCGTTGGTATAGTGGTCGCCTGCCGTTTGCTGCCCGAAGCCCTGCCGATACGCAACAGCCTTTTCCCCTTGTCCAGCCCAACCGGTGTAGTACAGGCTGGCCGGCACGCCGTGGGTCGGCGAGGCGATCGCTTCCAGGTACGTAATCATCGTTTCGTTGTAGCCGGTGAGCCGATGATTGATGGCCCAGCTGTACTCGGGCGACCAATGCCAGAAGAGCGCGTCGCCGTCGGGCATGCGGCGGAACCAGTCCCACTCGACCGCTTGCCAAAGATCGGTGATGGTTCGGTAAAGCGCCTGTTCCTCTTGAGTCGGGCCCTTGAAGTATTGCCGCGCGGTCAGCAATCCTTCCATGAGGAACGACGTTTCCACCAGGTCCGCGCCGTTCTCGAGCATGCCAAAAACCGGGATGCGGCGGCCGGTTTTCCCGTTGAGAAAGTGCGGCCAGACGCCGTGGAAACGATCGGCCGTTTTCAGGAACGCCGTGATCTGTTCGAGACGCTGCAACCCCTCTTCCCGCGAGACGAAGCCACGGTCGACTCCGACGACTAGCGCCATGATGCCGAATCCGGAAGCGCCGACGGCAACCACGCTGTCGTCGCCGGGCAAGTTCTCGCGAGTCATGCCGGAATAGGGATGCGCGCCTTCCCAGTAATAACGAAAGCAGCCCTCCTGCACCATTGTCAGCAGTTCGTCATCAGTCATAGTGCGCGTGACGGCTTCAGCTATTTCCGATGGCGCAGACTCATGCCAGCTTTTATCTACGGTGCGCACGCGATAACGTCTGGTCTCTCCGGAACGGCCCAGGAAGTCTTCATAGCGATGGAACTCGGATGTCTGGATGCCAATGGGCGCGAACGGTCCTCCATTCGTTGAGCGATAGATGGCGTAGTGGTCGAAAGAGCTTTGTCTCGGTGGCTGCCATGAGATGTCGATGTGGCGTTCGTAGCCTTTCGCTCGGACATCGGAGACGACTGGCATGGGGACAACAGAATCGGGTACGTTCGGCACAATTCTGATGTCGTCCAAGGTCAAGCTGTGAGACCGGTTGTCGGCAGTAGACTGCACGAAGGTCAGCGCTGCCGTTGTGTGAAAGTCGAATGGACGAAGCGATGCGGAGGTAAACGCTTTCATGGGGATGGCGACTGAGAACCATTCGCCGGTTGGAACCTTGGGCGCGAACGGTTTCAAGTCCAAAGGTTCAGTGAAGTTGCCGGCCTCGTCACGAAGTGCCAGGGACGGTAGCGGAAACGACCCAGGCTCCCGCGTATAGCACCAGAACGTGAGCAAGTCGCCAGGAAAATTCAGATTGCGGTTTCGGAACTTATAAAGACTGACTTCCCCTTCCCAGCCGCCCTTCGGATCTGATGTCCACTGCAGCAGCAGACCGTTCGGTGGCGAGTGGAAGTGCTCGGTGTCGACCGGCAAGCGCGTGCCTTGCAGGCTTAATTGACTTGGAGCAGAGACGGTCCCCTTGCTGTAAAAGTAGCTGTCTGGGGTGTTGCTGTTATCGAACAGCACTTCGCGATAGAAAGACGAACCCGCCAGTAGCGAAGCGGTGCAGAGCAGGCCGAACGCACCAATCTTGTACGGCATCGCGGTGCTTACACGTTACTGTGGGCCGGCAGGGACAGCCACTCCGAAGGATGCATCACAACGTGATCAGGCGGAACAGCCGCGAAGTCTTCGGGCTTAAATCCCCAATTGACTCCACATGCGCGAACTCCGGCATTGCGGGCAGTCTGCATATCGACGCCACTATCGCCGATCATCCATGTCTGAGCCGACGCTGTTTGCGCTTCGGCCATCAAGGTCGTGATGCCGATCGGGTCGGGCTTCTTTTGCGGAAAGCTGTTGCCGCCAAAGATACGAAAGAAGCATTCGCCGATCCCGAGCGCTTCCAGAATATCGACGCTGATTTTGAGCGGCTTGTTGGTCAGTACGGCAAGAGCGTTTGCGCCCTGGGCCAATTCCTTTACCGCTTCGCCCACGCCGTTGTACAGCCTGGTGTTTTCCAGCGAGTGGTCACGGTAGTAGCGGAGGAAGAACGACAGCGCATCGGCATGTTGCTCCTCTGAGAGGTGCGGCCCGAGAGCGCGGCGGACCAGGGTCGCAGCCCCATCGCCGACATAAGACTGGATCAGATCAGCCGGCAGCGGCTCCATGCCCATGTGTGCGCGAGTGGCGTTGGTCGAAATAGCCAGGTCTTCGCGCGAGTCGATCAGGGTTCCATCCAGGTCGAAGATCAATAGCATGTCTGTTCAGGCTAGCGTCCCACGCCTAGACTTCCTGGCCGTGGCGGTTGTCCGGCTGTTTCCACAACTGACGCAAATTCTCGAGCTGCTGGGTGAAGGCATCACGTAACTCACGCGGCGCCAGTTCGATTAGCCAGGAGGAGACAGTGGTTGCATAAGGCAGGATACGCGATTGCTGAACGGCTTGCGGGATGGGCGAGGGGGCAAAGGCAATAACGAAATCGAGTGAAGCCGCGATGACGATTGCTCCTCGCGCAACGCCTGCCAGTCCACCCAGGAAGTGATCGAACCAGGAGAGGCCAATCCATCGAAAGAGTCTGGACAGAATAGCTGCAAGGAGTGAGCCGACAATCAGCGCTGCGCAGAAAATGAGCAGGAAGCCCAGCGAGTTCGCCAAAACTTCGGTTCCGACCCACGGCAGCAGTTTCGCGCCAACCAGGCGATAGCACCAGAACCCAAAGAGTATGCCCGCGACCGTTGCGCCGGTTCCAATAATGACGCGCGCCAAACCTGCTCGTAGCCCCGCTAATGCGGACCACAGCAAAATGATAGCGAGGCAGAGATCAACGGAGGTGAATGGCACGAGTTCTTAGTCGAGTCGAGATCGTCGCTAGCTCAGGAGGGGCGCAGCCAACGATTTTGCGTAGCTATCAATCCACTCGCGCTGCCCTTGTGTATCTGGAATCAATGCTCGTCGGGTAGCGCCTACAAGCTCGACCGCTGCTCCGGGATCAAGGCCATTTGCGACCGGAAGACAGGAGGCTACCAAGCCGGTGCGCCCAATACCCTGACGGCAGTGGATGACCACGGGCCTACCGGAAGAGAGATCGGCTTGTACTTTATCTAAGACCTCAGCGAGCTGACTCTGTGAAGCTGGCGCGTCTCGGTCAGCGATAGGAAAAGACACAAATGTGAGGCCGTATCTTCTAGCCTCTGCGGCCTCTTCGGTAAGGGCGAGTTCCCCTTCCTCTTCGGGTGTCAGCAACGAAATGATTGTGCTCACCCCTGCCCTCTGCCAACCGGACACTTCGTCCTCCAGCCAATCGCCACCGCGTGGACGAGCGGACAAGCCCAACTTCCCAGGCCAAAAGCCTTCAATCCAATGCACTTCAGTCAACATGATTACTGCCTTTCCCTCGGATCAAGGTCTTCTTTGAGAACGACCTCTCGGGGTGAATTCTTTATTTCAACTCCGCGCTTTCGTAGGACATATATACGATGGTGACCATTCAGTATTGTCCCATTTGGCCGAGTTCTGAGCGAGTGCGGCTGACCAGGAACCAGGGATTCAATCAGAACTTCGCTCGAAAGCAACTCCAATGAAGCGAGTTTGGTCTCAAATAAGGGAGCTATCTGGGTGCAGCGGCTTTAGCGCGGGATAAGAACTGGGGATTGACATCAGCAATAGCGGACGTATTAGGAATGGATCACCGTCGCTGATGGCCTTCTTCCAGTCAACTTCCAGTACGCCTCCTGATACTTAGCGCTCGTTTTCGCGATGACATCAGCCGGGAGTGCGGGCGCAGGTGGTTGCTTGTTCCACGGCAGGGTCTCCAGGTAATCGCGAACAAACTGCTTATCGAACGATGGCTGCGGACCACCCGGCTTCCAGGTATCGGCCGGCCACCAGCGCGATGAGTCGGGCGTCAACACCTCATCGGCAAGCACGAGTGTGGCGTCGACAAAGCCAAATTCAAGCTTCGTATCGGCAAGAATGATGCCGCGCTGCAAAGCGTGTTGTGCGCCACGCTCGTAAATTGCGAGCGTTAAATCGCGAAGCTGGGCCGCTAAAGTTTTGCCAAGTTGCTCAGCCACGAGGCTAAAAGAAACGTTCTGGTCATGTCCGCTTTGAGCTTTGGTGGCCGGGGTAAAAATAGGTTCGGGCAACCGGTCTCCATCGCGTAACCCAGCAGGCAACGGTATGCCGCAGACCGTTCCGCTTTCCGCATACTCCTTCCAGCCCGAGCCGGCCAGATACCCCCGGGCAACGCACTCCACTTCTATCATGTTGGCCCGTCTAACCAACATGGATCGGCCCTCCAAAATGGCTCCGTACGGTTTGAGAGAGTCTGGATACTCCCTGACGTCAGCGGTTACCAAGTGGTTAGGGATGATGTCGCCGAGGACCTCAAACCAGAAGAGCGACATCTGCGTCAGCACGCGGCCTTTTTGGGGAATGCCGCTGCCGAGTATGCAATCGAATGCTGAAATCCGATCAGTGGCTAGAAAGAGCAGTTTCTCGTCCAGGCTATAGACATCCCGCACCTTTCCACGCGCAACCAGGGGAAGCGAAAGCTCGCTTTCCAGCAGGATAGAGTCATCGGTCATGCTGAGTACTACCGAGTATTACAGAGCCGTACCTGGGTCGAATCAGGAAAATCCTGCTTCCAAAATCGGGATTTTAAGATCCACGAGAATGTAAACTATTCCCATGGCTCCGGTTCCGTTTCGACAGTCCGTCTGTAACGAAATTTTCGGTCAAACAGCTTTTGCTGAGGTCTGCCGGGAGATCCGGGCAGCTGGATACGCCGGCGTGGAAATTGCGCCCACGACTCTGGCTGACGACGCTACGGCTTTGGCTCAAGGTGAGCGCGATGAGCTGCGCCGGCACATGCAAGACCAAGATTTGTGCTTCACCGGATTCGTTTGGGGGTTGTCTGCGCCTGATTGGTTACAGCTGACCGCGCGCGACGAAAGGATACGCACCCGAAGTTGGGAGTATCTCTACCGCACCATCGACCTTTGCGGAGATCTGAGCGTTTGTCAGGACGAGTTCAATGCCAACATGGTTCTGGCCTCGCCCAGACAGCGCGCCGCAGTGGAAGGCATGACTAAGCGTGAGGCTACCGATTTGTTTACTCACGGCCTGGCGTATGCTGCCCCACTTGCGGAAAGTCGGGGAGTGCGGCTCATCATTGATGCTCTATCCCCGGAACAGACCGATGTTGTTACTTCGCTTGAAGAAGCAGTAGCCATTGTTCGCCAGGTAGGTAGCCCTGCTTTGCAGGCAATGTTTGATACGCGGAGCGCCTCGGCTGAAGAGCAGACGCATGCTGAATTGATCCGGCGCTACGCTCCCTATATTCATCACGTTTACGTGAGCGAAGCGGATGGGCGGCAACCGGGAAAGGGCGACTACGACTTTGCTGCTCTCTTTCGGGCATTGTCTGCAGCCAAGTACGGAGGGTGGATCTCGCTTCCCTTCTCAAGCTCGATGAGCAAAGATCTGGAGCAGGCAGGTAGCCCACGCCAGATGATTGAGCAGTCTCTCCAGACTCTGCAACACAGAATGCCTGAATTAGCTTTTACTCAAACTGTATGAACCATTATGTTGTGACTGGTGGAGCGGGATTTATCGGCTCCGCGCTTGTTAGAGCGTTGCTTGCCGAAGGCCGCAGAGTACATGTCATAGACAACCTCTCAACCGGCAATTTGGATAATTTGGAGGAAGTCGCCAATTTGATCACGGTCCATGAACTCGATATTCGCCACTACGATCGTATTGCACCTGTGATTGCCGGGGCGGAGCGGGTATTTCACCTTGCTGCTTCGCCCTCTGTTCCGAAATCGATTCTGGCGCCAGTGCCGAGTCACGAATCGAACATTGACGGGACGTTCAATGTATTCCACGCGGCTGCCGAGGGCAAAGTGGGCCGCGTTGTCTATGCAGCATCCTCTTCTGCTTATGGAGACTCCGAAGTTCTGCCGAAGGTTGAGACCATGGCTCCGAAGCCCAAGTCTCCTTATGCTGTTCAGAAGTTGCTGGGCGAGTACTACGCCAGCGTCTTCTCTGAGTGTTTCGAATTGGAAACCGTGTCGCTTCGGTTCTTCAATGTCTTTGGCCCACGCCAGGATCCCACCAGCGTTTACTCGGGCGTTCTCTCTATCTTCTTGAAGTGCGTCATTGAGGGACGTGCACCCACCATGCATGGCAACGGCGAACAGTCCCGCGACTTCACCTTCGTGGAAGATGTAGTGGGACTTCTCTTGAAAGCTTCGAAGGCGAGCGGCGTGTCGGGAAAGGTGTTCAATGCTGGAAACGGCAACCGCTACACTCTGAACGAGACCTGGAATATGCTCCAGAAGATCGCCGGCGTACAGCTTCCGGCAACATACGGGCCGCCCAGGGCTGGCGACGTGAAGCACTCTCAAGCTGACACGTCCAGAGCAGTGGCTGAACTAGGCCATGCGCCCCGCTTCACCTTCGAGGAAGGTTTACGCCTCACCCTGGATTGGTATCGTTCCGACACGGCTCGCAAGCTTGCTCCCGAATACGCTGGGGTTCGTTGACCTCCCAGTTCAAACGCGGCGCTGACGGGGTTTATCGCTGTTCAGAACTGGGTCAATTCGATTGGCTGGAACATGGCTTCGGCTCGCGGTGGGGTAACCCACCGGTCGATGTCACCCTGCGGCAGATCCATTCAAATCACATCTGGACGGCTGACCGTTTAGCGGACCGTGATGCGGAAGGCGATGCGCTTACTACCCGTAGAATTGGGCTGCGGATCGGCGTACGGACGGCGGATTGTGTTCCGATACTGCTTTTGGACTCGGAAATCCGTGCCGTTGCCGCTGTACACGCAGGCTGGCGTGGTACTGCCGCCCGGATTCTTCCCCTGACTACGGCTCGGTTGTGCGCCGATTTTGGCGGTGAACCAACCCACCTCTACGCCGCAATTGGGCCCTGCATCCGCGAGTGCTGCTATCAGGTTGGCCCTGAGGTCGCCGGACAATTTGTTCCGTTCTTCCCGGAATGGAGCCCGGCTGACATACAAACTCGTCACTTGGACCTGGCGGAAGCGAATACTCGGCAGTTGACGAAGGCGGGGGTACCTGCCGATCACATCTTCGACTCAGGGTTGTGTACCGCTTGCTCGGCAGATCTCTTTTCGTATCGGCGTGAACCAGACAATGCCGGCCGAATGATTGCCGCCATCGCACGAATTGCTTGACCTGGTTTACCTGATGGACTCTGAGCGAATTCTCTGCCCCACTTCTGCCCTGCCCCGCGTCTGACTTGCGAATCCTAAAGGAGGATTCCACTGATGAACCGCAATGCAAGCGCACACTGGTCCGGCGATCTGAAATCGGGTCACGGAACACTCTCCACGGAGAGCAATGTCCTTCAAACCGCTCCGTATTCGTTCAAAGATCGCTTCGAAGACGGCAAGAATACGAATCCCGAGGAATTGCTTGCAGCTGCGCATGCCGGGTGTTTTTCCATGGCTCTTTCCATGATGTTGCAACAAGAAAATCTGAAAGCAGAAAGCATTGACACGCGTTGCGTCGTGACCCTGGATAAAGAGGGCGAGGGCTTCGCGATTAAGAAAAGCGCGTTGACTCTGGTAGCACGGATTCCGAATGCAACTCAAGAGGCGTTCACTCGGGCCACGCAGGCGGCCAAAGAGAACTGCCCGGTATCGAAGCTCTTCGATACCGAAATTACGCTGGATGCAAAGCTCGAAGGCTAGTGCCATCGAGACTGCGTGCCGGCACCGAATCATCCTGTAGTTCCTGGTGATTGAGTATGGTCTCGGTGTTCACCTCCCTACTCGTAGGTCCACATAGAGACGTAAGACAGGCAGCGCTGATGTTGATAAAATTCGGGCTCGGCAACACTGGTGGTCAAATGGTAGGCAGAGTAACTGAAGCGGGTTCCCAGCCTTGAGGAGTTAGAGGTAGAACGATGGCCCCTAAAAGCGTGCAGAGAAAGCTCACTCGCGTTCGCCCTCCGTGCGTTCACACCTTTTATGAGTTGCAGGTGGGCGACGCGATTGAGCTCGATGAGCTTCCATCTGTTCGGGGTTGGCTGTTTACCGGAGAGGCCACAGAACTACTCCCCCGGTTGAGGGAGCATCGCTTTGTGGACATCAATTTGCAGAATTTTGAAACCGTGCTGGAGAGCGTGAAGCCTCATTTTGCCCTTCACCACACGCTGGCCGCAGATCCGGAAGCAGGCGAGTTGAAACCAAGCGTGAAGTTATTTCGGGTAGAAGGCTTTGAGCCAGAGTAGGCGGCGCCCATCCTCCGGTGAGCGGCAACAGTTTTGGCGTGAACGGCTAAATTCGCGGAAGACCTGCAGAACCGGCCTAAGTCAGGCAAAGTTACTCTGGATAATCTTCACTCCGCAGGCAGCAGAGAGCTCGCTGCGGGGCAAGACTACGAAGAAATACATGTCGCCCCGAATTAAAGATATAAAATTCGGTTTGTGGACGCTCAACAACTCTTTAAGGCCGGTAAGCTTACGGAAGCTATCTCGGCCTTGAAGGCTCTCCTCCGGGACAACCCTGCTGACAGGCGCAGCAGAACGTTTCTCTTTGAGCTGTCATGCTTTTCCGGCGACTTCGATGAGGCGGACAATCAGCTTTCAATCCTGGAGCAGCAGGGGCGGAAAGAGTCAATTCTTGGAACACTGTTGTATCGCTCCGTCATCAATGCGGAGAAAACCCGACAGGAGATGTTCGAATCGCGAACCTTTCCCGAGCCCGTCCTTACAGGCGCCTCGGCTAATCAAACCGTCTCCGGCAAGTTGAATGGCAAGGAATTTACCATGATCTCGGATCCTGATTCGCGTATCGGGGAAAAACTTGAGGTGTTTGCTGCGGGTGACTATATGTGGTTGTCGTTTGCCGATATTGCCTCGGTTCACGTTGAGCCGCCAAAGCGTTTGCGGGACTTGCTGTGGATACCCGCTTATGTGAAGACCGGTCCCACATTCCAGTCCAGGGAGCTCGGCGAGGTAATGATTCCCAGCATGGCTCCACTTTCCTGGCAGCATCCAGACGAGGAAGTTCGCTTGGGTCGGGTTAGTGAGTGGTGTGAGGACGAATCGGGCAATATCGCGCCGTACGGCTTGAAGACGCTGCTGGTGGATGCCGCTGAGGTGCCGGTAGTCGAACTGCGCGAGCTAGAGATCAATCCAAAGCTAACAGCCGTTCACCAAGCCTAGCTTTCGCGGTACTTCTTGCGTGCGCTCTGCTACGTGAGTCAAGCTCCGCATAAGTCAACCGCCCCAGCTGCGTCCTTCGCACCTATGGTTCGTCATTCTGAGCCGCAAGGCGCTGCATTACACCGATATCTTCCAGAGTTGTTACGTCACCGCTGACGTCGTTCGATGTCACCAGCTCGCGAAGCAGCCTGCGCATGATTTTTCCACTGCGGGTCTTAGGTAGCGAATCGGCAAAGCGCACTTCCTCCGGACGCGCGAAAGGCCCAATCTCTTTTCCCACCCATTGGCGCAATTCTTCTCCCAAAGCCTTAACATCCCCATGCCCAGCTTTCAGGCTGACGAAGGCGCACACCGCCTGTCCAGTGATCTCATGCGGTTTGGCGACCACTGCGGCTTCGGCAACAGCCGGGTGCCGCACCAGTACCGATTCAATCTCCATCGTGCTTAGCCGGTGTCCGCTGACGTTCATCACATCGTCAACCCGCCCCAAAATCCAGTAATAGCCATCCGCATCCTGACGCGCGGCATCTCCGGTGAAGTAGGCGCCGGGTACTCGCGACCAGTATTGTTCCTTGAAGCGCTTAGAGTCACCCCAAACATCTCTGGTCATACTGGGCCACGGCTCGCGCAAGACAAGGAATCCTTCGGTTCCCGCGGGTACCGGTTGGCCGTCTGCATCGACAATGTCCGGTATTGTACCGGGAAGAGGCAGGGTCGCCGAGCCTGGTTTTAACGGAGTCGCTCCAGGCATTGGCGAAATCATAATCGCCCCTGTTTCGGTCTGCCACCAGGTATCTACAATTGGGCAACGCTCCTTGCCAATCACGCGGTGATACCAATCCCAGGCTGCCGGATTGATCGGCTCACCTACTGATCCAAGCAGGCGCAGGCTCGACAAGTCGTGCATCTCCGGCCATTTATCGCCCTGTTTTATCAATGCTCGAATCGCCGTCGGAGAAGTGTAGAAGACACTGACTTTGTGCCTTTCGATGATCCGCCAGAATCTGTCATAGGCCGGGTAGTCAGGCGCACCCTCATACATGACGGTGGTTGCACCGGCAGCTAACGGCCCGTAAACGACGTAGCTATGCCCGGTGATCCAACCCACATCGGCGGTACACCAGAAGATGTCGTCTTCCTGCAGATCAAACACCCATTTCATGGTCATTTTGGTCTGCAGCAAGTAGCCAGCGGTGGTGTGGAGAATGCCTTTGGGTTTGCCGGTAGTTCCAGACGTGTACAGAACAAAGAGGGGATGTTCCGAATCAAGATGCTGGGCGTCTGAACTCTCGGCCATAGAGAGCAAGCTCGGGTTATTGTCCAGCTCCTCGTCGTTCTCGTGCCACCAAACGTCACGGTTCCCCTGCATGGATATTTCCCCTCCGGTCCGTTTGTAGACGATGCACGTCTTCACCGTTACAGATTCCAGCAGCGCCGCGTCGACGGCCGGTTTCAGTTTGATCTCCTTTCCGCGACGCCAGCCGCCATCGGCAGTGATCACCACACTCGCTTGTAAATCCTGGATGCGGGTCTTCAAGGCCTCGGCGGAGAAGCCGGCAAACACAACGCTATGTGTCACGCCCATGCGAGCGCAAGCCAGAACGGCCACAGCCAGTTCCGGAATCATGGGCATGTAGATGACTGCGGTATCGCCGGTTTTGATTTTGAGGCGTTGCAGTGTGGTCGCAAATCGACACACCATATGAAACAGTTCGCGAAAGGAGATAACACGCGTTTCGCCCGGCTCGCCTTCCCAGATGATGGCCGGCTTGTGCTCCCGAGGCGAATGAAGATGCCGGTCAACGCAGTTGTAACACGCGTTAATCTGCCCCTCCAGAAACCATTTAGCGCTTGGTGGATTCCATTCTAGAGTCTTGATGAAAGGACGAAACCAGGTTAGCTCCGTCCGGGCTAAATCAGCCCAAAACTTTTCGGGATCCGCCTGTGCAGCCTCATACAAACGACGGTACTCTTCCAGACCTCTAACGTTTGCGCGAGAGGCAAAGTCTGCAGGTGGATCAAACGCTTTGGAGCCAGTCAAATTGGTGTCGTCCATGGCAGGTGTTCAGCGGCCAGTGTAACGCAATGTAACGCGCCCGGTGGGCCGAAACTGCTGCACCGATACACTGAACTGTATGGGACTTGGGCGTCTGCTGATTGTGGCGGGAGTGGCGCTCGTCTGCCTTGGGTTGCTGGTAATGGCAAGCAGTCGGCTTAACCTGCCGTTCGGTCGCTTGCCGGGTGACATTACCTGGCGAAACGGCAACACCACCGTGTACATCTCTATCGTGACGAGCATACTTTTGAGCCTTGTGGGCTCACTGCTGCTCTGGCTTTTCAACCGGAATTAAGCGTTAGTGGACGGTACCAATTCGCTCCGGAGGCCAAAACACAAACACAGCCTTCCCGTATATATAGCGCCGAGGCACAAATCCCCAGGCACGGCTATCGTTTGATGAGATCCGGTGATCTCCAAGGACGAAATACTCATCTGGCGGGACAGTACGGGCGGAGTAATTTTGGTAATCACGATACTCGGACGGCACGTAGTTCTCCACTAGCTTCGTTCCATTTACAAAAGCAACGCCATCCTGTACCGACACTGTGTCTCCGGGCAGTCCAATCACACGTTTGATATAGGACTTAGTCGTATCTTCCGGATACCAGAAGACAACGGTGTCGCCGCGTTTGATCTCGCCAAGTTTGAACTTGTAACTGAATTGATTGATGAACAGTCGCTCCTGATCGAAGAGGCTTGGCATCATACTTGTACCCTCCACCTTGACTGGACGGTACAAGAAAAGAATGACAAGGACGGCTATGAGGACCGAAAGCAGAAGGTCACGGAACCAGACAAAGGTTGTGACCAGCATTGACCGCGACCAGTCTTTCTGCGATGTTGCCTGATGCGAGTCAGCGGACTGAGAAGTTGGACCGTCATCCTGCGGGGGACGCCCTATCATCTGGTTCTCACTCATGTTGACTGTTGGGACTGCCAATCCCTCTAGATTAGACGTCTCAGGGTACCCGAAGGGCTACCCCGGAGTATGATTTTCCGATTCCAGGTCGGGATCTATCGGGCCAACTCAGCTTCAGCTCTTGCCCAGTCTTCCTCTGCAAAACCGTGCTGAAATCCACGCTCGGCCCAGTAAAAGTAGGCCCGACGTGAGATCTCTTCCTGCAACGGCTCTTGTGATGAGGTGCGTGCCGGTTCGAACACTGGGTCTCCAGCGTGAGGGGTAACGCCCACAGCTGACAGCGAAGTCTCAACGGGAGCAACGCCCGCTGCGGCCGCCATTGTCCTGACCGGCGCGATGATCGACTGTTCGCCCGCTGGATTGTTGTTAGCGGCTGCAACGCTGGTCATCTGCACCGGTCGAGCAACTTTCAAAGGAGCGTTCTCTCCCATGCTCTCTTTCACTGCTGCCAATTTCGCTGGTTGCTTGGCTCGAGCCTTAGACCCGGCAACTGGCAGTGCCGAATCGGACATAGCAGTTTTACCTGTTGCGTTTTGCTTGTTCTTTGTTGATTTACCGAACGCCATACGTCCATTCTAATAAATCGACCTTGCAACTTGCCATCAATGTTTTGATACGCCCTCATGCGTGGCACACTGGTTTTCCAGAATGGCAGCATTGATGAAGATCGCAATACTCGGGACTGGTGCCATAGCCGACAAGCATGCCCAGGCTTACCGAAATATTGGTTTTGAACTTACCGCCTGCTGCAATGGGAGTGCTGCCCGTGGCAGAGACTTTGCAGAACGCTGGGATTGTCAGTTTGTCCAGGACTACCGCGAGCTTTGCACGCTGCCCGGGCTGGACCTGGTCGATGTCTGTACATATCCAAATTTTCATTTAGAGCCCGTGGAAGTTTGTGCCGCAATCGGCCGGGCAGTCCAACTGGAAAAGCCGATGGCGACACAACTGCCCGTCGCACGCCAGATCCTTGACCTCGCTCACTCATCGAAGATTCCACTGAGCGTCGTCAGCCAGCACCGGTTCGACGATTCGATCCTGTTTCTCAAGCGGGCTCTGAAGGCTGGCCGGCTGGGCAAGATCCTGCAAGCGGACGCATACGTGAAGTGGTTTCGCAGTGCCGACTACTACTCGCGACCAATTAAAGGCAGTCGGGCCACTGAAGGCGGCGGAGCCTTGATTAATCAGGCGATTCATCAGGTGGACCTGCTCCTCTACCTATTTGGACCTATCTCTGAAGTACGCGGCATGTGGCAGCTGGGTTCGCTGCACAGGATCGAATCGGAAGACATTGTCAATGCGCTGCTTCGTTTCCACTCCGGCGCGACTGGCGTCCTGCAGGCAGCCACCGCATTCTGGCCGGGCTCTGCAGAACGCATCGAAGTCCACGGCACGAAGGGCACTGCTGTGGTTTCGGGAGATCGGCTGACCACCTGGACTCTGCTGGACGACGAAGAAGCAAATGGGGCCGACCCTGCGCCCTTGCATGAGGAAGTTAGTACGGGAGCTTCGGATCCGATGGCGATATCGTTACTGTCCTTCGAGCGCCAGTTTGCCGATTTCGCGCGAGCAATCCGAGAAGGGACCGATCCGGTCGCAAGTGGAGAGGCCGGCTATCTGGCCCTTGATACGGTCAGTCGAATCTACAATGCGTGCGAAGCAGGTTAAGTTCGCTTACGCAATCTGCTGAGAAGCCGCAATGTCTCCGCTCAAATCCACTACCGGATTGTAAGTCAAAAAGCGACCGCAGCTTTCGCAAGTGATAATCGTGTCTCCGCGCCGTAGATCCTGAAAAATCTGGGGACGTAATGAAATACGGCACGCCTCGCAACGGCCGTCCGTAGCATCGGAGATCGGTGTGTTCTTGGTCTTCTTACGAACACGCTCGTACTCGGTGTAGAACCGTGGCGTCATGCCGGCCGCGAGCGTCTTGCGCTCCTCACTGAACGTCAGCAGGTCCCGCTTATTGACGGCCGTGCGCTCGACAGCATTCTTCTTCTCGCCGTCCACATGGACGCGCTGCTTCTTGAGATCGGCTTCCGACGTGGCAACGGCTTTGTCCAACGCTTCAGATGCTTCCATCAACTCCAGAGTGCGGTCTTCCGCTTTGCGGATTTCGCCTTCAGCGAAGCTGATTTCATTCTGGAATGCCCGGTACTGGTCATTGTTTTTGGCGGCGAGGCTCTGGTCCCGCAGTTTGGATATTTTCTGCTGGTTGACTTGAATGTCACCATCCAGTTTCTTGCGATCGCGCCCATTCGCCGTTAGCGCAGCGCGGTCACGTTCCAGACGACGGGTATGCGCTTCCAATTGGCGCTCAATCTCCGCTACATGTTTGGGCAGAGTCGCTATCTCAGTCTCCAGGGCGGCAATCTTCCGATCCACTGCCCCAAGCCGTAGTGCAAGTTGTAAATCGGGTAACATCTGTACCTCAATCTAGCAAGGGCGAGCCCTCGCTACCCAAGCGCAGTAAGAACTGTGCAACTGTACGGATACCAAGCAGGTAGTTACTGACCCGAAACTTTTCATTCGGGGAGTGAAGGCCATCATCGGGAAGGCCGAAGCCCATCAGCACCGTAGGAATGCCGAGATGCCGAGCAAACTCGCCCACGATGGGAATCGATCCGCCGCTGCGTGTGAACACGGTGGGCTGGCCCATGGCAGAAGAGAAGGTATCGGCAGCCACGGCAATCGCCGGATGGTTTGGATCCACAGAGATCGCCGGACCGGCGCTCAGGATGCGAACCGATACCTGAATACCGCGCGGGGTATTAGCTTCCACCCAAGTCTTGACTGCCTGAACAATCGCCGATGGGTCCTGATGAGGAACCAGACGCATGCTGACCTTGGCCGTGGCTTTGGCTGGGATGACCGTTTTGGCGCCAGCACCGGTAAAGCCGCCGGCAATGCCATGCACTTCAAAGGTGGGCCGAGCCCACACACGAGACAAGACCGTCTGGTCCGGTTCGCCGGTCAGCGAAGTTGCACCGACTTCGTCACGCAGGAAATCCTCTTCGGAGAAAGGCAGGCGGCCCCAACTCTCTACCTCCGCCTGGCTAGGTTCGGCGACTCCGTCGTATGCGCCTGGGATTTGAATGCGACCGTTCGCATCTTTCGCTTTCGCCAGCAGCTCAATCAAACCAAATACAGCACTAGGCGCGGCGCCTCCGTACATCCCCGAGTGCAGGTCGCGGGCCGGGCCACTCGCTTCCCACTCCATATAGAGCAACCCGCGCAGGCCGACACAGAGGGTTGGAACACCATCGGCGAAGAGTTCGGTATCGGAGACAAGCGCAACATCAGCCTTCAGTTTGGCCGGATTATCCTTGACGAAAGCAGAGATTGATTCACCGCCAATCTCTTCTTCGCCCTCAATCAGAAACTTGAGGTTCAGGGGAAAACTGCCGTTGCCCAGAGTGCGCAGAACTTCAGCCGCCTTCACGTGCATGTACATTTGGCCCTTGTCGTCGCAAGCGCCGCGGGCGTAGATGTTGCCCTCCTTCAGCGTAGGCTCAAACGGCGGCGAGTGCCACAGTTCAACTGGGTCCGGCGGCTGGACATCGTAGTGCCCATAGCAGAGAACGGTAGGCTTGCCAGGAGCGTGCAGCCAGTCTGCGTAGACAAGCGGGTGCTTAGCCGTCTTGATGACTTCGACGTTTTCCAGACCCGCGTTTCGAAGCGCATCGGCCACAAAGGTGGCAGCTTTGGCCACGTCGGCATTGTGCTCTGGGAGCGTGCTGATACTGGGGATGCGCAACAGGCTGAAAAGCTCTTCGAGGAAGCGGGACTGGTTCTGGTCAACGACGGTCTCAATAGTGGGCGGCACGGAGTCCTCTCCCTTATTATTGACGCCCTCGGTTACGGTGTATGTTTAACCGTTCCGTAAACTCTGTGTATCGGCCGGTTGCTCAGCTTTGCCTGGCCACGGCTTCGCTACTTCTACGAACGCGGACGAGTAAGTCATGGAGGTCGCGCTGCGCATTCGGTTCCTCTGGAAGCCTGGATAGGACGGCCGACCTCCCTAGTTCGCCCAGCAAACGAGTAATTTCTGTCATGTGGAATTCGACGTCGGGAAACTGCAGTGTTACCTGCTCAGCAGTTGAGATCTTGTGAGCGATGAGATCGTCGATATAAGGCAGCTTGAACTCCTCATTCAACACAGCTAAGTTGGCCTCAATGCGACCGCTCTGCATCAGGTGTATGCCGGTCAAAAGCACCCGGTAGACGTACAGGAGGGGCTTTATCCTTGGCGGGCTGTCTTTCAGGAACAGTTTGTATTGAGTGTTGGCAAACCCGAGGTAATGGTGAGAGTGATTCCGCGTGATACAGCTCAATCCGATCGTCTTCAGCTCCTCATGCTCATCGCTGGAAGTAATCACCAGCGGCGAGTAGGGCTGCTCCAGTACATATCCATTGCGCTTCAGCAGCATCAGAAAGAACTTGTGGACATCATGGGTGACCAGGTCTAATTCGATTCCCTGCCGTACATCCGAGATGGAGACAGTCTCTTGCTTGGGCAGTAGGCCGACAGCTTCTTGCAAGGAAAGAATGTGCGTTCCTCGAATGTCGTAGTCGGAATCAGGAGAAGGAAACCCGTATAGGTGAGCACCACTCACCGTTGCAAATAGGATTGGATATGGATGACGCTCTACTTCCGCTCTCAAGATTTGATAGTCAAT
Source organism: uncultured Bryobacteraceae bacterium (assembly GCA_964248405.1). Lineage (GTDB taxonomy): Bacteria > Acidobacteriota > Terriglobia > Bryobacterales > Bryobacteraceae > Bog-105. Next base: position 51,350 of record CAXTYH010000015.1, on the reverse strand, counting down.
CATCTTGAGTAGTCCGAAGAAGCAGCAAGACGGCGAGCTCTAAGCAGAAGTTGATTGGCTCCGTGGTAGTCCGGCTCTTCCCGAAGCCTGCTTTTCGCGAAGGCTTCGTCGAACTGGGCGTGCAAGCTTAGGCGCCAGTTCTCCACCTCAGCCCAAGGTACGTGCCCATTCCGGATGCTCAGTAGCTGTTCACGATGTTGACCTACATCGAGCGGAAGAAAACCATCTCGTAGGGCCGTAATGCCTGACAAGAGTATTCGGATGAGATGCATGACATGCTTCCATCGAGGCTCGCCCTGGTTTTGCAAGTCCCGCTCCAACTTCTTGAATTGCGACAATGCATACGCATTGAAGGTTTGGTAAACCCGCTTGGAAAGGAAGAGGTGGCGGCTGGCCAATACTTCGTTCGCAAACTCAGTCGAGTACTCAACCATGGGAGAGTACAAGCACTCCAGAACATTTGGGTTCGCTTTCAAGGCAAGCCGAATGAACTTCTCTATTTCCCAATAGACTTCTTCGTTGTCATTTTCGAGTTGCTCGGGCACGCCTTCAAGTGACCACTCCAGATCAGCAGGCGGCAGGTAGATTCCGCGCCGGTCTACGTCGGATTTCTCGCCGGCTAAGCCGTAAGCCTGGGAACCAATTACGCATTGATAGATTATGAATCAAAACAGCTCTGGGTTCGCGGCCGAAACGGACATTAGACTACTTGGATGACGGTGGAAGCCGGGCGGTAGAGAAGATCTTGACAAGTTCCTTGGCGATGCCGTCCGAGGCGAGCGTACCGTCGAAGGCGGTCACTTTGCCCGAACCGAGAAGGATTGACGTCCGCTTATCAACAATCACGAAAGTGTGGACGTAAGTAAAAAGGGGGCGGTCAATCTCAATCAGCAGATCGGCCACTTGCTGATCCTTAACTATGACTAAGCCCAGCGTAGGCCAGTCTTTTCTGCGCCCAAGAGCACGGTCCAGCGTATCGACGGTCAAGAAGGCGGTTTTCGAACGTATGTTGATCGTCCTAGCTTCCTTTAGAATCTGATTAGGATTAGCGTGAGCAATCGCTTCGCTGGAGCGGGAATTTGCTGCATTCGCAGGCATTTGAAGCAATGAGCCGGAACCTAGTGTTCTATGGTGCCCCGCATCGGGAAGGTTTGAAACGCTATCGATGGGAACCGCAAAGGCACCAGCCTCATTCTTGCTTGTGATAATGCCAATCAGTGCGCCGGACCGATCAACCAGTGCTCCGCCACTGGACCCAGGTGCGACGGGAGCGCTGAACTGCAGCACGCGAAAGCCTGACCCAGCTCCCGGAACCTCCTCGGCCGGACGGATTGCCGAGAGAATGCCTTCGGTAGCGGACCAGGCAAGCCCGCCCGCATTGGTCACAGCGTATACCGGGTCTCCTTGCTTGAGACTGGCAGGGTCTCCTGGGACCAGCGTCGGAAGGGCACCGGCAGAAATTTTCAATGCCGCTACATCGCGCCGTCCATCGGTGCCAAGAAGTTCAACCTGATCGTAAACTTCACCACTCGCCAGCCGAATCTGCACCTCTGCGGCATCTTTGATCGCGTGCAGCGCGGTCAAAACCACACCATCTTTCGACACGATTACGCCTGTGGCGATGGACTGCAATCGGCCAGCGCCCTGACCGGCCAAAACAATCACGCTCGCCGTTTTGGCATGTTCGAACACCTGAACCGAGGAGCCTGAAGAAGTCTGCTGAGCAGCATAGAGTTGGGTCAGCGCGGCCAAGGCTAGTATCGGGATTGCTTTCATCTATAAACAATCAGTGTGAAGCCAAGCGGAGGTATCTCTTCGAGTGACAAATTCACTTACTTCTTGGCGAGCAAACCAGTTGTACCGCAAACTTACCCAGGAGGTGATAGCCGTGATGTGCACAGCTTAAAATGGAGAGCGATGAGGACAGCCGATGAGTTCATCGACAACCCGGAAAGCGCTCAAACCGACACCGAAGAAGAAGCTCTGTTTGAAACGGCCAATCTGGCTTGTAAGCAAACGGGTCTGCCATTCGTAGTTTGGATCTCTCCTTCAATGGGTATGTCGCATGATGTTCGGGTAAAGGTGTCGCGCAGTCCGAAGGTTCGGATTTCAGAGTTTGTAACGGTTACGATCCGCCCAACCGTTCGAGTTACTGGAGGCGCTATGAGCCCGTCTGATTTGGCACTCCTGCGTAAGTGGATTGACCTGAATCGAGATGTGATCATACGGTACTGGGACGGAGACATCGAGTCCACTCAGGAAGCCATCGCGGGAATTCAGCCACTTCGGTAAAACACTGCACCCGCACGCCTAGATTCCGGGTCCTGACGGCTTTTCTCATTCGTCAAACTCGGCAGGCCCTTCATAACGAAGTTCCTGAGTGCACGAATCTGCGCGGGTCCCTGTGCGTGTTTCGGTATCTTGCCCCAAGTGCTAAAGTCAGGCCATCCGTTCAGCAGCTCTTTCGACGCTACCCAGGGCTTTCGCGGACCACAAGAGACAGGCTGAAGGAAGGCTGAAGGGGACAGCCTGATCTGGGCTGAAGGGGACAGCCTGATCTGAGCAACTCACGGATTGCGCCAACTTGTGGGAGCTGCCTGCTGGTTTCGTTTAGTTCCGCTGACCGACGGAAACCGGAATGATCAAGTGTCTAAATTGGTCAACTAAAGGGTTTAACGGTAATCCCGAGAAGTCAATCACAGATGCAATCGTGCTTAGGACGGTTCTTCAGTGGTACTTTCCGACCCACTTCCGCGCCCGTAGCGCGGAGGAGGCCCTCGAAATTAAGCAATTGTGCCCTCAAATGAGCGCAGTTCCTGAATCCGCGAGTTCCGCAGGTTGCTATGCGTCTTTCGAGATTTTGCCCAACCGCTCAAGTCAGGCTGTCCCGTTCAGGCTCCCGTTCAGGCTCACCGTTCAGGCTCAGGCTGTCCGTTCAGCGGCTCCGTTCAGCAGCTCTCTCAATGGTTTCCAATGGCTTTCGCGGGCCACAAGAGACAATAGGGAAGATCCTCAAGAATGCTCGACCGTATCTCCGTGCATGGCGCGCGCCAGCACAATCTGAAGAACATCAGTGTCGATATACCGCGCAACAGCTTCACCGTCATTACCGGGCTGAGCGGGTCAGGCAAGAGTTCATTGGCTTTCGACACCATCTATGCCGAAGGGCAGCGGCGCTACGTTGAAACACTTTCTCCTTATGCACGCCAGTTCCTGGATCAGATGGAACGGCCCGAAGTCGACTCCATCGATGGATTAAGTCCAGCCATCTCTATTGAGCAAAAGACAACAACACGCAGTCCGCGCTCAACCGTCGGAACAGTTACGGAAATTTACGATTACTTGCGGCTCCTGTACGCATCGGTGGGCGTCCCGCACTGTCCCATCTGCGGTGCGGAGATTGCCCGACAAACAGCCAATCAGATCCTCGAACAGGTGACTACGCAGCATCAGGGCGAGCGCGTGATGATCATGGCCCCAATTGCGCGCGGCCGTAAAGGCGAGTACAAGAAAGAGATTGAAGCCATTGCCAAAGCGGGTTTCCGCGCACGCGTTGACGGCGAGATGCGCACCTTTGACGAACCCACCAAGCTCGACAAGCGCAAGAACCACACCATTGAAGTTGTCATTGACCGCCTCGTGATTAAGGCTGGGGTTGAGACGCGGCTCGAAGCTTCGATCAAGACCGCTCTCAAATGGGCCGACGGTCTGGTGATTGTTGCTGTGATCGATGGCCAGGAGCAGTTGTACTCGGAGAAGCTTGCGTGCCCGAACGACGGCACGAGCGTGCCTGAACTGGAGCCGCGCTCCTTTTCCTTCAACAGTCCCTATGGCGCTTGCCCAACGTGCAATGGCGTGGGCAGCCGCTGGGCGTTCGATCCGGTGAAGGTGATATGCGATCCTTCCAAGCCCCTTCTCGATGGAGGATTGGGACCGGGTTCCACATCGTCCTATATGGCATCGGCTCTGACCGAAGCAGCCGAAGCCTTGAACCTTGACCTTTCCGTTCCCTACGACGCAATGCCCAAGCGCACCCGCGCGACGCTGCTTCACGGCGGCCCACAGTTCGCGGGCATCCTGAAAGTCCTAGATGACCAGTATCAGCGATCGAGCGAAGGGTACCGCGAGTGGTTGATGGACTACATGTCTCCCACCCAGTGCCCGGATTGTCGCGGTAAACGCCTCAAACCCACCAGCCTTGCGGTGACCGTGAAACATACCTCCATCGCTGAGTTCACCGCGCTCCCACTGGCGCGCGCACTGCCCTTGATCAAGCGCTGGGAGTTTACCGATCGCGAGTTACAGGTGGTAGGCCGCGTAGCCGAAGAGATCCGCAACCGCCTTGAGTTTCTTACTGCAGTAGGGCTGGACTACCTGAGCCTCGACCGATCCTCTGCCACAATCTCCGGAGGCGAAGCACAGCGCATTCGCTTGGCGACACAGATTGGGTCGAAGCTGCGTGGCGTGCTGTACGTTCTTGACGAGCCTTCTATCGGTCTGCACCCGCGAGACAACGAGCGCCTGTTGGATACGCTGCATCACTTACGCGATCTCGGCAACACCGTGCTGGTTGTAGAGCACGATGCCGATACTATCGAGCGCGCCGATTATGTGATCGATCTCGGTCCGCGCGCTGGGCGGCTGGGAGGCGAATTGATCGCGCAAGGCACGCCCGCGCAGATCATGGCCGCGCCTGCTTCACTCACCGGAGAGTATCTGTCAGGCAAGCTGTCCGTCAATGCCCCTCTCGTTAGACGGCCGGGCAATGGCCTCATGCTTTCGGTCCGGGGCGCAAGCGAGCACAATCTCAAGAACCTGAACGTTGACTTTCCTCTGGGCAAGCTGATTGTTGTTACCGGCGTTTCGGGCAGTGGCAAATCGACCCTCGTGCACGACATTGTGTACCGCGCGTTGGCTAAAGAGATCTACGGCTCCAGCGAAGAGCCGGGCGCACATGAACAGCTGATTGGGCTGGAACACATCGATAAGGTGATCGAGATTGACCAATCGCCCATCGGTCGCACGCCGCGCTCAAACCCCGCTACGTACACCGGAGTGTTTTCGGCCATCCGCGACATTTACGCCATGCTTCCGGAGTCACGCGAGCGTGGGTACAAGGCTGGGCGATTCAGCTTCAACGTGAAAGGGGGCCGATGCGAAGCCTGCCAGGGCGATGGTCTTAAACGCATCGAAATGAATTTCCTGCCCGATGTTTATGTAACGTGCGATGTGTGCCGCGGGCGACGCTACAACCAGGAAACGCTACAAGTCAAATACAAAGGCAAGAGCATTGCCGACCTGCTGGAATCGAGCGTCACAGATGCTCTGGACATGCTGACCAACATCCCGCAGATCCACGCCAAGCTGAAAACGCTGAGCGAGGTGGGGCTGGGCTACATTCATCTGGGGCAATCCTCAACAACGCTGTCCGGCGGCGAAGCGCAGCGCATCAAACTTGCTAAAGAGCTGAGCAAGCGGCAAACCGGCAAGACCTTCTACTTACTGGATGAGCCCACCACCGGGCTGCACTTTGATGATGTGCGATGCCTGCTGGACGTGATTCAACGGCTGGTGGACCGGGGCAACACGGTTTTGGTGATAGAGCACAATCTGGATGTGATGAAAAGTGCTGACTACCTGATCGACATGGGACCGGAAGGCGGGGAAGGCGGTGGCCAGATTGTCGCGACCGGCACCCCGGAAGAAGTACTGGAGAACAAGGGAAGCCACACGGCCGCCGCTCTTCGCAAGGCGATGAAGGTGGGACATGCTGCCTGAGGAGACCGAAGAATTTCAGCCTGTTTGGAACTACACAGATGTTCTGCTGGTCCTTGGTTGGATTGCTGCGCCCATCCTGCTGCTCCTGCTGTTGAAGCCTCCAGGGAGCGCCAAAGTCGAAGTGGAGCAGATCACGCAAGCCCTGGCTCTGTTGGCCATCATCGTCCAGATTATTTTCTATGGTTGGGTTTACCTCGCGCTGTACCTAGTCATTCAAATCCGGCATAAGATTCCTGTTCTTCGGGCATTGCAGTGGCGACCAAGTCGCTTCAATCTCCTACTAGCCTTCGGCGGCGGCATTGTCTTAGCGGTGGTTGTAGCTCGCATAGCGATGCTGCTGCACACTCCTGAAGTTAAGTCGCCATTGGCAGGCCTAACCGATTCACCGTTGACATTGGCCTTGGTAAGCCTGCTTGCTATCACCCTGGCGCCGTTTTTCGAGGAGCTAATCTTTCGCGGCTTCCTTCAACCGCTTCTCTCGCGAACCTTCGGCGCAGCTGTTGGCATTCTACTCACGGCACTATTGTTCGGCGGACTCCACGCGCCTGAGTATTCCTACGCGTGGCAGTACGCAGTGGCCATCTCCATTGTCGGAGCGGTGCTCGGTTGGGTTCGTCACTCTTCCGGTTCACTTATTCCCAGCACCGTCGTCCATGGCGCGTTCAACACTGTTGCGGTTATCGGTTTAGCAGCGTCCAAATACTTACCCAAACAATGAGCTCTTTACCTGCTGTCCTCACCCAATCCACTATCGAGACTATCGAGTGGACTCCTGCCGGCGTGGTCATGATTGACCAGACCCGCCTGCCTCAGGATGTAGCTTTTGTCACCTGCCGCAATTACGTCGAAGTAGCGGATGCGATCCGTAATATGGTCATCCGAGGCGCTCCGGCCATTGGCGTTGCTGCTGCCATGGGCGTGGCTATCGGTGCTCTTCATTCGGATAATCTTGAAACCGAAATGCCGATAATTTGCGAGACGCTGGCCAAGACACGGCCTACCGCTGTCAATTTGTTTTGGGCCATTCAGCGCATGCGGAAGCTCTACGAATCCATCCGCGCCCTGCCCTTGCCCGCGGTTCGCTCCCGCATGGTGGCAGAGGCACAGGCGATCCGATCGGAAGACATCGCCATAAATCACAAGATAGGAAGCTATGGTTCGCCACTGGTGCCCGATGGCAAAACCGTGCTGACCCATTGCAATGCCGGTGCGCTGGCAACAGCAGGCTTCGGAACGGCTCTTGGCGTGATCCGGGCAGCTGTGCAGGACGGCAAAATGATCGACGTCTTCGCCGACGAAACGCGGCCCTTCCTGCAAGGTGCTCGGTTAACCGCTTGGGAACTGCAACGCGACGGCATCGAGACAACGCTCATCACCGATAACATGGCCGGGCACTTTCTCAAGAGCGGCCGTATCGGGTGCGTAGTCGTGGGCGCGGACCGCATCGCCGCAAACGGCGACGTGGCAAATAAGGTAGGTACGTATGGATTGGCAGTGCTTGCAAAAGAAAATGGCGTGCCGTTTTACGTCGCGGCCCCGATCTCCACGCTCGATCTCACGCTAACTTCCGGTGACGACATTCCTATTGAGGAACGAGCCGGCACCGAAGTAACGCAGATCAAGGGAATGCAGATTGCGCCCCTAGGCATCGGTGTTGCAAACCCAGCCTTCGATGTCACCCCGAACCGCTATGTAACGGCCATCATTACGGAACGGGGCGTTGCGCGGGCCCCGTTTATCCAAAGCTTGGCGGAACTAAACAGCCAGGGGTGAAGTGACGCTCACTCGAAAGGAGCGTCCTCCTCACCCGTATCCGCAGCCAGGTTCTCAAATTTAGTAAATCGGTTTAGATAAGCCAGCTTCACGCGGCCAGTTGGACCATTGCGCTGTTTGGCTAAGATCAATTCGGCTATGCCTTTTAAACTCTCTTTATCAGGCCGGTAGACTTCCTCGCGAAAGATGAACGCCACCATATCGGCATCCTGCTCAATGCTTCCCGACTCGCGCAGATCGCTCAGCATAGGCCGATGATCTCCGGGTCGTGTTTCCGGTGCACGACTCAGCTGCGACAGCACCAGAAACGGTACACGCAGCTCCTTCGACATCAGCTTGAATCCGCGAGATAGCGAGCTGATCTCCTGCACGCGATTCTCAAACCTTCCCCGGCCTTGCATCAGCTGCAAGTAGTCGATCACCACCAGACCCAACTCATGCTCAGCCTGCAAGCGCCGCAGCTTTGCATGCACGTCCATCAGATTCGTACCGGCTGAATCGTCGATAAAGATTGGTGACTCCACCATCTGGTACATCGCTTCCTGCAGCGCGCGTCGTTCATCCGGATTCAAGTATCCTGCCCGGAATCGCTGCTGATCCACCCGCGCTGCGGCGCACAACATACGTGTCAGCAGCGACTCCTTCGACATCTCGAGCGAGAAGACAGCAACTGCTTTGGGATTGGCCGGGTTACTCGCCACATGCTGAGCAATGTTCAAGGCCAGCGCAGTCTTGCCCATGGCCGGCCGCGCAGCCAGGATGAACAACTCGCCTTCCCGCAAGCCCCCCGTCATCTCATCGAACTTCAAATACCCAGTGCTGATGCCCTTGATGCGTTTGCTGGTATCGAGAAATGCGTTGATACCGCCCTCATACTCGGTGATGATCTGGGCCGGACTCGAGAGCGAGTTCTTCGACTGCACATCGCCCAGCTTCATGAATGCATCCTCGACGTTGCCGAGAATTTGAAGCGCCTCGTCCTCGCAGTTCATACAGCGCGAGATGGTGTCGTGCGACACCATGATGATGCGCCGCAGTAGAGCCTTTTCCTTGACGATGCCGACGTAGCTATCCAGGTTATAGATCCGCGGCAGGCCGTCGTCCAGCGACACCAGATAACTAAGGCCATCCACCGATTGCAACTGGCCCTGTTTCATCAGCTCATTTGCCAGGGTGACGCGATCAATCTTTTCGCCGCGCTCATGCAGATCGCTCATGCGCAAGAAAATGCGCTTGTGTTTCTCAAGGCTGAAATCTTCTGCGCTCAGCGTGCCCGCCACTTGCAGAAATGCGTTCTCGCTGCTCATAACAGAGCCCAGTACGAATCGCTCAGCGTCCAGGTTGTCGGGGAGGGATTGTTCGAGAAGAGCGTCGCGTACTGCTGCCATAAAGGAGAACTCGCCTAAGGTAGCGCCAAAGGGACGCTCTGCACAAGAGCAATCGGAAGGAGAAATCTTCCGTCCACAGGCAAGTGGCGCGTCCGCCTGCGACCGAGTGCAGAGAAGAACATCATTTCCACAAAGTTTCCTCCAATCATTTTAATCCCATTTTGTTTTGTATGATCCAGCGGGAGTCATTTGACACGGCTAGCTCTGCGGCTCTTGTTATACTTCGGTTTGCTGAGCAGACAAAGTCATCTCCGGCACCACCACTCGACGGTGCTTTGAAGCGCGGGCTGCATCTGTTCGTTGTCTGATATTTGCTGCCCGCCCACCGTGGCGGGCTTTTTCATTCTCAGTGCAAACACGTTGGCTAAGGCTATGACCGAAGTTCTGGATTTCGATAAACAAGACGGCCTGATTACCGCGGTGATACAAGATCATCAAACACATCGCGTGCTGATGGTCGGCTACATGAATCGTGAAGCGCTCGATAAGACGAATGCTACCGGGCACGTCACTTTCTTCAGCCGTTCCCGCCAGAAGCTTTGGACGAAAGGCGAGAGCTCCGGCCACTTTCTGCTACTGAAATCCATCGCAACTGATTGCGACGGTGACGCCTTACTTGTCCAAGCCGAGCCGGTCGGCCCGGGCGTTTGCCACAACGGGTTCCAGAGCTGTTTCTACCGAACGCTGAGTGGGGGCGAGTGGCAGGAAACCGAGCAGCCTGCCTATGATTCCAACGCGGTCTATGGGGCTCAGCGTTGAAGCTGAAGTTAGGCATTCCGAAAGGTAGTCTGGAGAACGCCACGGTCGATCTCTTTCGCCGAGCCGGTTTTACCATCACCACCAGCAGCCGCAGTTACTTCCCGGCCATCGACGATCCGGAAATCGAATGCATGTTGATTCGCGCGCAGGAGATGGCGCGCTATGTGGAAGACGGCGTTCTCGATGCGGGTCTCACGGGTCGCGACTGGGTCGAGGAGAACGAAGCCCAGGTTCAGCCGGTGGTTGACCTGATCTATGCCAAGCAGAGCTTCGGTAAGGTGCGCTGGGTTCTGGCCGCCCCGGAGGGTTCGCCCTACCAGAAAGTAGAAGACCTCCGTGGCAAGACCATTGCCACTGAGCTGGTGGCCACCACCAAGCGTTATCTGGCCAGCCGCGGCGTTTCGGCACGCGTCGAGTTTAGCTGGGGCGCTACGGAAGTGAAACCGCCCGAACTCGCCGATGCCATTGTGGAGGTTACTGAAACTGGTTCTTCGCTTCGTGCCAACAAGCTGCGCATCTTGGAAACCGTGCTTGAATCAAACACTCAGTTGATTGCTAATCACGGTAGCTGGGCCGACACTTGGAAGCGGCGCAAGCTGGAAGACATCAAGTTGCTGCTGGAAGGCGCGATGAACGCGCTGGGCAAGGTCGGCTTAATGATGAATGTGCAAAGGTCAGATCTCGCTGCTGTTCTCGCCACTTTGCCTGCCTTGAAGAACCCAACCATTTCACAGCTGAGTGATGAGGCGTGGGTTGCGGTCAACACCATTCTTGATGAGTTGACGGTTCGCAACATGATTCCTCGGCTGCGCGAAGCCGGCGCTCAGGGGATTGTTGAATATCCTCTCAACAAGATCGTGATGTAAGGCGTATGATCACCATCACCAGCCTTCAAAGCATCGAGGAGTTCGATGCCGCGCGCGCACTACCAACGGACGACTACGACAGCACGGTTGTGCCTATTCTTGCCGCGGTTCGTGATGAGGGCGATCGGGCGCTTTTACGTTATGCGCGGCAATTTGACTGTCTAGGCGATGCGCCGATGCTCGTGTCGGAACCCGAGCTTGCCGCCGCCGCTGCGAAGCTCTCACCCGAGGTGCGGGAAGCGGTGCAAGTCGCCATTCGTAATATCCGTCAGTTTGCCGGGCGACAACTTCCGCAAGACTGTTGGGAAGAGTTTGGGCCTGGCCGTCAACTGGGTTGGATTGTACGCCCCCTGAATGCGGTCGGCTGTTATGTCCCATCCGGACGCTATCCGCTGCCTTCGACCTTGCTCATGACTGCCGTGCTCGCGCAGACCGCCGGAGTACCCCGTATCTGCGTCACTTCGCCCAGGCCGTCAAGGGAAATCCTCGGCTGCGCGCACCTGCTTGGCATTCGCGAAGTCTATCGAGTGGGCGGTGCCCAGGCTATTGCCGCCATGGCGTTTGGAACAGAAACGGTTGCCCGTGTTGACCGCATCGTTGGGCCCGGCAATGCCTATGTCGCGACTGCCAAGAAGCTGCTGGCTGGGCTGGTGGGAATTGATTTTTTGGCCGGCCCGACTGAGATCATGATTCTGGCGGCCGACGGGGATGCGCGCAGCATCGCGGCAGACATGCTCGCCCAGGCTGAGCACGATGTCACCGCTAGTGCTGTTCTGGTGACGACATCGCAAAGTTTGGCGGATGCTGTTTCGCTGGAATTGGAAGCGCAGCTCCATCAGCTCTCAACAGCGGCCGTTGCGCGTGAGTCAATCGATCATCACAGCCGCATCTACCTTGTGCCAGACATGCACGTTGCCGTCGCTATCTGCAACGCATGGGCTCCTGAGCATCTCAGTTTGCACGATGCGTCGCTTTTGCCTCTGATTCAAAATGCCGGCACTGTGTTCCTTGGACCGCACTCGCCTGAATCAGCAGGCGACTATGCAGCCGGTCCCAGCCACGTTCTGCCCACTGGTGGGGCCGCTCGCCTGCGTGGCGGATTGTCAGCCGCCGACTTTGTGAAAGTTATCGCCGTCCAGCAATTGTCTCCTTCGGCGCTGGATGAACTCGCGCCTGCCATCACAATCCTGGCTCGGGCTGAAGGCTTGGAAGCGCATGCTCGCGCCGTGGAGGTTCGTTCTGTCCGTTGATCTACCCGCCGAGGCTACCACTGAATCGCGTACCAAAGCTCTGCAGCCCCGTGAAGCTGTCTTGCGCATGGCCGCTTATCACCCGCCCTCCGCTGGCCGCCGCAACAAACTTCGCCTCGACTTCAATGAAAACACGGTCGGTGCGCCTCCGCATGTTCTTGATTTCATCAAGCGCTTCCTCACCGCAGCCGATCTCAGCATCTACCCCGAATACGAGCATGCCCTCCAGGATCTAGCGCTGCACTTTGGCGTAGGCGAAGATGAGCTGACTCTTACGAACGGCACCGATGAAGCAATCCAGATCCTGATCAACACGTATATCAACGGCAACGATCAAGTGCTGATCCTGCGGCCATCTTACGCCATGTATCGCTTCTATGCGCAGCTGGCCGGAGCCGCCATCGAAGAGGTTGATTACCGCCCAGGTACGCTCGCATTTCCTTTAGAAGAATTGCTCGAGCGCATCACTCCGGCCACCCGCGCCATCCTCATAAGCAATCCAAACAACCCGACCGGAACCGCTACAACTCGTCCCGCTCTTGAGAAGATTTTGAAGAAAGCGTCTCAGGCCGCCGTGCTGGTCGATGAGGCTTACTACGAGTTTTACGGCACCACAGTTCTGCCGCAAACAGTCGAATACCCGAACCTATTTGTAAGCCGCACCTTCTCTAAAATTTACGGCATGGCGGGCATGCGCTGCGGCTGTTTGTTTTCGCAAGCGGCTAACATGGCGCACGTTCGCAAAGCACAGTCACCATACAGCGTCAACACTCTGGCCGCCATGGCTGCTCGCATTGCAGTGCAAGATCAGAGGTTCGTCGAAGATTATGTTCTGGAAGTGCTGACCGCTCGCGAGTTACTCTACGTTGGCCTGGAGCGGCTCCACTTGCCGTACATCAAGAGCCAGGCCAACTTCGTATTGTTTCAGGCCGGCGATCGCGCGCTTGAGATTCGAGACAAACTCCGTACTCGGGGCGTCCTCATCCGCGACCGCAGCTACGAGATACCAGGCTGTGTCCGCGTCACCGTAGGCACCCGCGATCAGGTCCAACGTTTTCTCGATGAACTGGAGCAAATCTGGTGAGCAGCGTGAAGAGTATACAGGCCTCAATCACTAGTGGCGCGCAAAGACCTCAACGGGGACACCCCGGCCGAGGGTCTGCGTCGTTGCCTGATCCCCGATACGTAGGCGTGTCCCCAAACCGAAACACTCGACGGTCTTTGCTCTCATACCACCCGGAGACAATCTCTTGAGTCTTCGACAAGCTCCCGACATCCTCGTCTTCGACATGGACGGCGTCCTCGTCGAAGTGGGCGCTTCTTATCGCGAGGCCATTCGTGAAACCGTTCGTCACTTCACGGGCCATACCGTCTCGCACGACGAGATTCAAGATTTCAAAAACGCCGGCGGCTGGAATAACGACTGGCTTCTCTCCCACCGCGTCATCACCGACCGCGGCGTGACGGTCGAGTACCCGGACGTGGTGAACCACTTCAACAACATCTTCCTCGGTACCAATGGCGACGGCCTGATCAATCGCGAGCAGTGGCTCCCCAACACCGGTCTTCTCGATCGCCTCAGCCGGCACGCAACGCTTGCCATTTTCACCGGTCGCGCGCGCTACGAAGCCGATGTAACGCTTGGTCGCTACGCAGCCGGAATCCGCTTCGATCCTATCGTGACCGATGACTCGGTGGCCCACCCCAAGCCTGCGCCCGACGGCTTGCTGCTCATTCAGCAACAGCATCCCGGCAAGCACATCTGGTACCTCGGCGATACCGTAGACGATGCTCGCAGTGCGCAAGGAGCAGGCGTACCTTTCATCGGCGTCTCTACGCCGCACAATCCTCGGCATCCTGAAATCAGCGACATTCTGCGCGGCTTTGGCGCCTTCGTTGTTCTCAGCGACATCAACGAATTAGAAGCTCTTGTAGTGAGTGCAAAGCAACCGTAATGCGTCAGTCCCATATTGACCGCAACACTAAAGAGACACAGATCACCGGCACGCTCGCGCTCGACGGCGCAGGCCAGTATCAGATCTCTACGGGCATCGGTTTCTTTGACCATATGCTGGAATTATTCACCAAGCACGGCGCCTTCGACCTTACTCTGCAAGCCCGAGGGGACCTCCACGTGGATCAGCATCACACGGTGGAAGATGTCGGCATTGTGCTCGGCCAGCTCTTTTCTCAAGCTCTGGGTGACCGGCGCGGCATTAACCGTGCAGGCTACTTCGTATTGCCCATGGATGAGTCGCTGGCGGTGGTCGCCGTGGATCTAGGCGGCCGTCCAGCGCTGGTCTTTCAAAGCTCGGTGACGGTGGTTCAGGTCGGCGATCTGCAACTGGAACTGCTGGAAGATTTCTTCGACGGCTTCACTCACCATGCCGGGGCAAATCTCCACGCCAAAGTTCTCTACGGCCGATCTAATCATCACAAAATCGAGGCGATCTTTAAGTGCTGGGCGCGAGCCATGCGGTATGCCTGCTCAACTGACGAGCGCTTGAAGGATCAACTGCCCTCCACCAAGGGCCTGCTGTGACAACGGTCATCGATTACGGAGCCGGCAATCTCCAGTCGGTTCGCAACACGGTCGAGGCTCTCGGTGCCCCGTTCGAAGTGACGGACAATCCTGAAACTGTCCTTCGATCCGGCAAGATCATTCTCCCCGGCGTCGGTCACTTCGGCCAAATGATGCGCGCCCTTGATGAACTCCAGCTGCGCGAGCCCATTCTCCAGCAGATTAGAACAGGTACGCCGCTGCTTGGCATCTGCGTTGGCCTGCAATGCTTGTTTGAGGGAAGTGAAGAGTCGCCTGAGAGTCGCGGCTTAGGTGTACTGCCCGGTCTGGTGCGGCGTTTTCAGGGTGATGCACGCATCCCGCATATGGGTTGGAATTCACTTGACCCCTGCCGTCCCACACGCCTGCTGAGAGGTCTTCCCCTGCACCCGTATACCTACTTCGCTCATAGTTTCTATGCGCCAGTGCTCCCGGAGACTGCGGCTACCTGCACATACATCCAGGCGTATTCGGCCATCATCGAGCACAATAATCTCTACGCGGTTCAGTTCCATCCCGAGAAGTCAGGCGCCGTTGGCTTGCGCGTGATGCAGAACTTTTTGGAACTCTGACTCGCACAGGATGCTCGCTAAACGAATTATTCCCTGCCTTGACGTAACGGGCGGCCGTGTCGTGAAAGGCGTGAACTTTCTCGAACTGCGCGATGCGGGCGATCCGGTCGAACTCGCACAGAAATACAATGCGCAAGGCGCCGACGAGCTGGTCTTTCTGGACATCACAGCCTCCAGTGATGCTCGCGAAACGATGGCGGATCTGGTGGCGAAAACCGCTCGCCAGGTATTCATCCCGCTCACTGTTGGAGGAGGCATTCGAACCGTGGCTGATGCTCGTAAGATCATCCTCTCCGGCGCAGACAAAGTCAGCATCAACACCGCCGCCGTTCGCCGCCCCGAACTCATTCGTGAGCTCAGCCTTGAATTTGGCGCGCAAGCCGTTGTGCTTGCCATTGACGCTCGCCGCCACGCCCCTGGCGCTTGGAATGTATTCACCAAGGGCGGCAGGCACGATGAGGGAATCGACGCGGTCGAGTGGGCCCAACAAGGTGAGTCGCTCGGCGCCGGTGAGATCCTGTTGACATCCATGGACACCGACGGCGTGCAAACCGGCTTCGATTGTCCGCTCACCCGTGCCGTTGCACAAGCCACACGTATTCCGATTATCGCTTCGGGCGGCGCAGGAAAGGCCGAAGATTTCGTCGAAGTCCTTACAGTCGGCAAGGCAGATGCCGCGCTTGGCGCGACTGTCTTTCATTACGGCAAGTACACTGTGGCCGACCTGAAACGTGAACTCATGGACGCCAGCATTCCCGTAAGACCCGCATGATTATTCCTTGTATTGACCTGATGGACGGCAAAGTGGTTCAGCTCAAGCAGGGTCGTGAAAAGGTGCTCGAAGGCCGCTCTCCCGACGAGATGCTGCAGCTTTTCGCCGGCTTCCCGCAAATCCAGGCAATCGATCTAGACGCCGCCATGGGGCGGGGCTCTAATACGGCCATCCTCCAACATTTAGCCCATCGTGCGACGGTTCGCGCCGGCGGTGGCGTGCGTTCTGTCGCTCGTGCAGAGGAACTGATTGCGCAAGGTGCTTTTCGAATTATCGTCGGAACCGCCGCATTCACTGACTCCGGTCCCAACTTCACGTTCTTGCGCGATCTCCGCTCAGCAATCGGCGCCGAAGCTTTAACACTTGCCCTGGACAGCAAAGGCGGGCGGATCGTGACGAAAGGCTGGCAAGAAACCACAGCTCTTACCGCGGCGGAGCTTCTTGGAGAACTCGAACCGTACTGCTCCGGCTTTCTTTGCACCTATGTCGACAAGGAAGGAATGATGGAAGGTACTGACCACGAATGGTTCGCGAGCTTGCGTGAGCGTACTTCGCGTGAACTGGTTGCGGCCGGCGGAATTACCACGGTCGATGACATCAAGCGGCTGTCTGCGCTGAACATTCACTGCGCCGTAGGCATGTCAATTTACACGGGCCACCTTGCCCTTGACGCGTTGGCGGACCTCAACCGCAGCCTGGTTCACAGTTGATTGCCAAACCGAGCGCCGTCGCGACACAATAGAGTGATGGCAACCCAGCCGAGGCCTTCGTTTACGGTCCAGGAGTATCTTGACTTGGAGCGGGAAGCGGAGGTTAAAAGTGAGTATTGGGCAGGTCAGATCTATGCGATGCCCGGTGGAACATCGGTTCATTCAAAGCTGTCGGCCAGAATGGTGTCTATTCTCACCCAATACATGCCTGACCATTGCTCTATCTACGACAGCAATCTCAGGCTCTACATCCAAGCGTTTAACGCAAGTGTCTACCCAGATGGTATGGTCATTTGCAATGGCGAACAGTTCTGGAATGGTCAGACAGACTTGGTAACCAACCCCTTTCTTGTCGCAGAGGTTCTCTCACCTTCCACTGCCAGCTACGACCGCAATACAAAGAGCGAATTTTACCGCAGCATTCCCTCGCTTCAGCACCTGCTGCTCATTTCACAAGATCGAGTCTCGGTGGAATGGTTTGCGCGTCAGGACGATCGCACCTGGATAGCAACAAACTACTCGAACAAAAGCGATATCCTTCCCTTCCAAATTCCTGTTGCCCAAGTTTACAGAGGAATTCTGCCGTAAGGCTGCACGCCCAATAATTGCTGCGCTCCAGCCTCATTTTGCATCTACTGAACATTGCCTGAAGAGAAAGCATGAAACTGAATAGACTCCAGACACTAAGCATTGCCGCTGCGGCCGCGGCCTCCTTTGCCGTTCTGCACGGCTCGCCGTACTTTGACGTGTCCAATGTGACGAACGTAGTCACGGGTACTGCCGCCTTCACTAGTTGGAAAGATGAAAAACCTGGTGTAACACGCAAGATCACCGTGGCCGATTTGCCTGCCCCTTACGCTACCGAAGGCGTGTCCAACTCTCCAGAACTGGTCCCCAAACCCGCAGGTGCCCTGCCTCAAACACTGCCCGGCTTCAAGGTAAACCTCTATGCCGAGGGGTTAGTTGAACCGCGCGAGATCAGGACTGCTCCCAACGGCGATCTGTTTGTAGCTGAAAGCAAGTCCGGCCAGGTCCTTGTATTTCGTGGTCTTACCGCCGACGGCAAGTCTCGGGGAAAAGAAACATTTGCGACCGGGTTGAAGAATAACTTCGGCATGGCGTTCTACCCGTTGGGAGCCAACCCGAAATATATCTACGTTGCCAATACCAACTCGGTTGTACGTTTCCCATATCACAATGGCGACTTGAAAGCGTCCGGCCAGCCTGAGACGATTGTGCCTGAGTTGCCCGGTGGCGGCGGCCATTGGACGCGCGATCTGGCTTTTTCGCTCGACGGAACGAAGCTCTTCGTCTCGGTCGGCTCGGCCTCAAACGTCGATGACCCTGACACTCATCCGAAAGAAACGCACCGAGCCGACATCCTCGAGTTCACCCCGGAAGGAAAGTTCGTCAAGGTTTACGCGGCTGGTATCCGCAACCCGGTCGGCATCGCCGTCAATCCGACCACTGGGCAACTGTGGTGCTCTGTTAACGAACGCGACATGCTTGGCGACAACCTTGTCCCCGACTACATTACGTCAGTCAAAGAAGACGGCTTTTATGGTTGGCCCTGGTTCTACATCGGTGGCCATCAGGATCCCCGCCTGCCCGGCACGCATCCTGAGCTAAAGGATAAAGTCACGGTGCCGGACGTTCTCCTGCAGCCCCATAATGCGTCTCTCGAGCTGACCTTTTACAGCGGCAAGCAGTTCCCCAAACCCTTCCGCGGCGACATTTTTGCTGCAGAACACGGCTCTTGGAATAAGGCGGCCCGTGCCGGCTATGAAGTCATTCGTGTTCCGCTGCAAGACGGCAAAGCGCAGGGCGAATACGAAGACTTCCTCACCGGCTTCGTCACTCCTGAAGGCGGCGTTTGGGGCCGTCCCGTTGGAGTTGCGGTCGCCCAGGACGGTGCTCTAATGGTCACCGACGACGGATCGAAATCGATTTGGCGTGTCAGCTACGGCAGCAAGTAACAGCAATCGACAAACGGGCGGAGGCAACTGGCTCCGCCCTTTCTTTTCGCTCCTTCTACTCTCGGCCGCCTGTCAGGCGCAAGCTATTCGTATTCTTACCTGGAACATCGATCGCGGGACACACATTGACGCGATTGCCTCCACTCTTACCAGAGAAAATGCCGATATCGCCTTGCTTCAGGAGGTTGACCGCTATACAGTTCGTGCCAATAACCTCGATGTAGCTCCTGAGTTGGCTCGTCGCACACGGACGCAATTTGCTTACGGCATCGAATTCGAAGAGTTGAGCCAGGGACAGCCCGGTGCCCACGCCTACACTGGCCAGGCAACTCTCAGCCGCCTGCCCATTCGGACCTCGCGCGTACTGACCTTTCAGCACCAGTCCGGCTTCTGGAAACCGCGTCCGTGGCTTCCCTCTTCCCTTCCCTTCTTCCAGCGCCGAGTGGGTGCTCGCATTGCCCTCATCTCCGAAATCGAAGTGTCTGGCCGCCCCCTCGTGATCTACAACCTTCACCTGGAAAGCCGCAGTTACGGCCGCATTCAACTGGAACAGCTCGACGAAGTATTACAGGATATGCGGCAACACTACTCGCCTGATACGCCGGTGGTGCTGGGCGGTGATATCAACAGCAAGTACCTGCCCGCTCATTATCTCGACAAAATGCAAAAGGCTGGTTTTCAGAGTGCGACGGGGTCACGTATCGAACGCACCCATACCATCGCCATGACCCTCGATTGGCTCTTCGTGCGCGGCTCTCTCAGTTGGCAGAATGGACGAGTTCTGCGGGACGCAACCGGGTCTGACCATTACCCGGTTGAAGGGACGCTGTCTCCGCATGGAAGTCTCTCGAAGTAGAAAGCGGTAGTTCCCTTCCTACACGTGTCCAGCATGGAACAACCGCTGCATTTCTACTTACACGGACTGGGTTTTCAAATAGCGAATCGCTGGATCGTCGAAGGTAAGCTCCGCTGGTGCTGGCTCACCGGTCTGCTCGGCGTATCGAAAACACAGCTACTTCTGCCAGGAGGTTCGCGGCAAACCGAATGCGTGAAGAGCCGCTCACGAATGTTCGATGTTCGATTATCCAACCTTGCGCCCGGCACAGCGACACAAAATCCTCAACCGTTAAGAAGTGTAAATTCGGCGATTCATACCAGTCGTAGGGAAACAGCTTCGTCCGTGGCGCCTTGCCGCTCATCAGATGCGAGAAGCGCGTGCTCCAATGCCCAAAGTTGGGAAACGCCACAATCGCGTGATGGCCTACCCGCAGCATCTCGCGCAGCACCCGAAGCGGATAGCGCATCTCCTGCAGCGTCTGGCTTAGAATCACATAATCAAACGTTCGGTCGGGGTAGTCAGTCAGGCCTTGCTCAATGTCGCCCTGATACGCAGAAACGCCTGAAGCGATTGCACGCTGAATCAGCAACGGATCAATCTCGACCCCCTGCGCCTTGATGCCCTTCTGGTCTCGCAGCCAGGCCAGCAACTCGCCCGCGCCACATCCTAAATCCAGCACGCTCGATCCTTCGGTTACCAATTCGGCAATGGTCGCGTAATCGGATCGGTTCGCAATTCCAGCCTCCACAGCCGGCCGCGCGGCCTGGGAGGAGAATGGCTTCCGCACCGCTTCGCTTGCGACACTTCGAAGGAAGCCGGTGATCATCCGGCTCTGTTCAGCGATCTCCAGCAGAAACGCATCGTGGCCATAGGACGACTCCAGCTGACAGTAGGCCGTGTCGATGCCGCGACTACGCAAGGCGCCAACTGTCTCCAATGATTGATAGGTGGGGTAGAGCCAATCTGACGTGAAGCTGATCACCAGAAAGCGCGCCTGGGTCTTCTCGAATGCTGCTCCCAGCGAGGCATGGCCGTTCGACAGATCGAAATAATCCATCGCCTTGGTGATGTACAGATAGGAGTTGGCATCAAAGCGCGTGACAAACTGGCTGCCTCGGTAACGGAGATAACTTTCCACTTCAAAGTCAACGGAAAAATCAAAACCGAAACCGTCCTTGTCGCGAAGCCTACGCCCAAACTTCTGCCGCATGGAGCCATCGCTCATATAGGTGATGTGGCCAACCATGCGCGCCACAGCAAGACCGCGGCCTGGCGGCACATCCTCGTAGTAGTTGCCGCCTTTCCAATCCGGGTCAGAAACAATGGCCTGGCGAGCCACTTCGTTAAAGGCAATCTGCTGCGCGCTATGCCGTGACGTAGTTGCAATTGGGATGGCCGCAGCAACCGAATCGGGATAGCTGACTGCCCATTGCAGCGCCTGCATGCCGCCCATCGAGCCACCCGCGACGGCCAGCAATCGCTCGATGCCCAGTTGATCGATCAACTCTTTCTGCAGCCGCACCATGTCCGCAATCGTGATCACCGGAAAGTGCATTGCATAGCGCCGGCCGGTCACTGGATCAACCGAGCCGGGGCCAGTTGTGCCCTGGCATCCGCCTAGCACGTTCGAGCAAATCATAAAGTACTGGTCCGTATCGAAAGCCAGCCCTGGACCCACCATGGCCGACCACCAGCCGGGCTGTCCTGTTCGCTTATGTAGGCCCGCCGCATGCGCATCGCCTGTGAAGGCATGCAGAAGCAGAATCGCATTGCTCCTGGTAGCGTTCAGAGTTCCATACGTCTCATACGCAATCTGAACGGTGACCAGCGATATGCCGCAGTCCAAAGGCAACGTTGGAACAGTTGCGATCTGAGTCTCTACAACAATTTCGCTTTGGAGGATACTGGTCATGCAGCGACGACGGGAAACGATGCTTTGTCTTGCACGATAACATTCCCACGCGGCGATAATAGTTGTTCAAATGCGCAAGCACTTCGGTATTGTCCTGGTTGGGTCAACTTTGCTGACTGCCGCAGGGACGGACCCAATGCCGCTGAAACAATATGCCGGATCGTGGAAGGTCACTCGCAAAAGCACCAACGGCCAAGTCGAAGATTTGAAAGTCAATTGTGCGCAGGCCGGAAAGTCGTACGCCTGTGAGCAGTCAGTGAGCGGGTCGGTGCGCGGCGTGCTGATTTTCCTGCCGTCGGGTACTCCCGGCCACTTTATAACCCAGAACATTCAGCCTGATGGGCGTGCAACTGGGCGCGGTGAACTTTCAATAGACGGCAATCGGTGGGTATTCACTAATAGTTGGAACAATGGCTCGTCTGTTACTCACTACCGAACCACAAACGTCTTCACACCGCCGAACCACGTGCACTTCGAGCAGGAAGAATCGACAGACGGTACCAATTGGCAGACAAAGGATATCGGCGAGCAGATACGAGCTTCTAAGTGACGCCGCGATGGCAGTTCGGCTTGGTAAGTTTCGGCCTGTCACTCTGCTTAGCTGCGCCGTCGTTCGCACAGGCGGATGCGCTAAGCACTCCTCCGCCCAGTGCAGGGGCAGTTCCCGCCCGCGCGCCGCAGGGTGACGGGCACAACCTTGACGAAGTTCTGAAGCGCGTCGATGATCTGCTTTGGTTCACGCGCCTCGCAGATGTTGCAGATGTCGACAAGATTGAGTTCACCAGCTCGCCGCCCGCCCATGTGCCGAACGAAAAAGCCCAGGGAGCAACCAACCCGCTCATCATTCACGCGTATACGTTCATCCCAAAGAACCTGAACCGCACAGTGAAGCAACCGCTCATCACCTTTGCTCACCAAGGCGTACATGCAAATTTCGACACCAATGATCTGCACGTCATCCGGGAACTACTCAAGCAGGGCTACAGCATCATTGCCTGTGATTACCGGGGCAGCACCGGCTACGGCCCGCAATTTTATGAGCAGATCGACTACGGCGGCCGCGAGATCGATGACATCTACAACAGCACGCAATGGATGCTCGACACGTACAGCTTCCTGGACCCAAAGCGCGTGGGGATAATTGGCTGGAGCCACGGGGGAGCAATCACGCTATTGACCATCATGGAACATCCGGGAACCTATGCAGTCGCCTACGCCGGCGTTCCCGTAAGCGATCTGGTTGCCAGAATGGGCTACGAGCCGGAGTCCTACCGGCAGCTTTACTCAGCCCCGTATCACCTTGGCAAAACGGTTCGCGAAGACGTAGAGGAGTATCGCAAGCGTTCACCGGTAAATCACGTGAAATCACTGGCAACGCCTCTCCTAATTCATGCCAACACGAACGACGAAGACGTGAACTACCTGGAGGTAGAGCACCTGATTCAGGCACTGAAAGCAGAAGGAAAAAAGTTCGACTACAAGGTCTACCAAGACGCTCCGGGCGGCCACTACTTCAACCGCACCGATACGAAATTGGCCCGGGACTCACGAGCCGAAGTCTACAAATTCTTAGCCGGTTATTTGCATCCGGCGCATTGAGCACCAGCATTGCCGCGTGGGGACTGGCTTGGCCTCCAAACGCCAGGTGCGAAGCCCCTCTATCCTGAATCGACGTATACTGATCTTGCCCTGAAAAGGAACAGAGCAGTGATGCGACCCTCAACTTTCGTCCTCTCCACTGTTTTTCTAGCCAGCGTTCAAGTTCTTACAGCCAGTGTCCTGTACAGCGTCACGGATCTCGGAACTCTAGGCGGCAGCGAGAGTTCCGGATACGGAATCAATAACGCCGGTCAGGTGGTAGGACGTTCTATAACGGCGGACGGCTCCGTGCACGCTTTCATTTACACAAACGGCCAAATGCAGGATCTGGGCACGCTGGGCGGGCCGGTGAGCGTGGGCTATAGCGTGAACAACGCTGGGCAGGTCACCGGAGTCTCCAGAGATGCTACCTCATCAGGCGTTCTGCACGGCTTTCTCTACACGAACAACACGTTGCAAGACATCGGTACGACCGGCGACACTTCGGGCCACGGCATCAACGACCGAGGACAGGTCACCGGAGGATACTATTCATCTACCTCACCCAGCACCCAAAGCGCTTTCCTATACGCAAACGGACAGGTACAGGACCTAGGCACGTTAGGCGGCACTGGCAGCATCGGATACGGAATCAACAATGCCGGTCAAATTGTGGGTGTTGCCGGCACGACCAGCGGCGCAAGTCACGCGTTTCTTTACGCTAACGGGCAAATGCAAGATCTCGGCACGCTGCCGGGCGGTCAAGGGAGCATCGCCTATGCCGTAAACAACACGGGAGAGGTAACTGGAATTTCCTACAACAGCTCCGGCGCCTCCAACGTGAACCACGCCTTCCTGTACGCGAATGGGCAAATGCAGGATCTAGGCACCTTAGGCGGCTATCTCAGTACCGGAGAAGCCATCAACGATGCCGGGCAGATTGTGGGCGACGCCTCCTACACGACTGCTTTTCACTCGGTCCATGCTTTCTTATACGAGAACGGGCAAATGCAGGACCTGAACAGCCTGATTGATCCAACGCTTAATCTCGTGCTCACAGAAGCGAATGCGATTAACAATAGCGGCGAGATCGTCGCTGACGGCTACGACAACCACGCCTACTTACTCACTCCGGTACCGGAGCCGGGAACCGGGTGCATGCTGCCCGTCGCGGCACTGCTGATGTACTTAGGGTCGCGGCTGTCCCGGTCACTACTTTGATCGCACTGACACCAAGCTGGCCCGAGACTCACGCGCAGAAATTTACGGGTTCTCGCCGGTAATCTGCATCCGGGTCATTGAGCACTAGCGTAAGGCGCGAAACTAACTTTGTCTATTCGGAGCGAAAATTCGTACGCTCTCACGTTTTGCCGCGTTCTCTAATCTGCTATCAAGAGTAGCCAAAGGCGCACTATGGCGAACACAGAGTTCCAGGTATGCACCATCGTAGGCAGAGAGACCATTTTCGCGTGCAAGCGGCAGCACGTCAGTTATGCATTCGCCCACTGATCGAACATCCTGTACCACTGCGAGGCTTTTCAGAAGAGCCATGAATTGCTGGATTTCAGCTTTTCCCAAACGTTTCTTGCGCTCAGCAACCCAGATTCGTTCGTAAGCTCAAGGCTCCAAATAGCCGGCACAAGAATAGTCCGCTCCTCCAGTGCAAGAAGACCGCTATCGGCATATTCGCTCGCTTCGTCTGGAAAGCACCAGGCTAAAAGTCGTCGAGGCATCGACTACGACACTTCTCAATAGCGTCTACCCTCATTGACCATGTCACGAACGCTCATTTTGCTAGGCTCCACCCGCTTTCGCAGGTCTCGCATTCCCTCGACAATCTCACGATGGGAGAGCTTTTGCCTCTTCGCCTCAACCGGTACCAACAAGGCTGCGGGAACACCATGCCGTGTAATTGTGACTTCTTCGCCGTTGGCTACTCGATCAAGTAACGAAGATAAATGCGTTTTAGCCTCAAAGGCTCCAACTGTTTCCATACTCAACTAGTTTAAACGAGTCTAACCTGTCTTTATCGCTCCGATTGCGAATAACTGCGAGTGATTCAGCTGTTCCTGCCGCACGCAATCAGCCGATCTACCCGCGATGCCGCGACGGAACAAGCGCCCGATGCTCTAGACTAAGAATCTTCTTTTCACCTCATGAAAACCGCGCTTGCCCTGCTGCTCTTCTCCTCTCTGGCCGCAGCCAAAATCACCACCCCCAAGGAGCAGTTCGGCTTCAATCTGGGTGACGACTACCAGCTGACCAACTACACGCAGCTTTCTGACTACTGGAAGAAGCTGGCAAGCGAATCAGACCGCATGAAGCTGCAATCGATCGGCAACACAGCCGAAGGCCGCCCGCAGTACATGGCCATTGTCAGCTCGCCCGACAACTTAAAGGCACTCGACAAATACCGCGATATCTCTCGCAAACTCGCGCTCGCTGAAGGGCTGACCGAAGGCGATGCCCATGCGCTGGCGCAAACCGGCAAAGCCGTAGTCTGGATCGATGGCGGCCTGCACGCGAGCGAGGTGGAATGTGCACAGGCACTCACCGAAATGGTCTACCAGATGGTCAGTCGCGACGATGCCGAAACAATGCGCTTCCTGAGCGATGTCATCATCCTCTTCGTTCAGGACAATCCGGACGGCCAGGAGCTGGTCGCCAATTGGTATATGCGCAATTCGGACCCTTCCAAGCGCACCGATGCCGGCCTCCCCCGGCTCTGGCATAAGTACATCGGCCACGACAATAATCGTGACTTCTTCATGTGCAACATGCCCGAATCGACCAACATCAATCGCGTTCTGTACCGCGAATGGTTCCCTCAGATCATGTACAACCATCACCAGACTGGGCCACCCGGTGCAGTCATCTTCATGCCTCCGTTTCGCGATCCGTTCAACTACCACTTCGATCCGCTCATCATGATGGAGCTGGATCAGGTCGGCTCGGCGATGCATAGCCGCATGGAATCCGAGAACAAGCCGGGCGCCGGTATGCGTAGCGCATCCACTTACTCCACCTGGTACAACGGCGGGCTGCGCACCACCACTTACTTTCACAACATGATCGGGCTGCTCACTGAAATCATCGGCAGTCCCACGCCTATAGATCTGCCGCTTGTGCCCGCAACACAATTGCCCAGAGGCGACCTGCCATTCCCCATCGCGCCTCAGAAGTGGCACCTGCGCCAATCCATCGAATACTCGCTCACCGCGAACCTTGCCGTGCTCGACTTTGCATCGCGGTATCGCGAAACCCTGCTCTACAACTCCTATCGCATGGCCCGGAACTCCCTTGACCGCGGCAATCGCGACTCCTGGACCATCACGCCCAAACGCATCGAGCTGCTGAACCAGATCGCCAAAGAGACCAAGAGCGCGCGATCAGCCGAAGCTCCGCCTGCAGCCGGTGCTTTCAACGCTCGCGAAACTGTTCCAGCCAAGCTGTATGCATCCGTGCTGCACGACCCTGCTGCCCGTGACCCGCGCAGCTACATCATCCCTCCCTCGCAGCCGGACCCTCTCACCACCCTCAAGTTCTTGAATGCGCTGATTAAAAACGGTGTCAAAGTCCAGCGCGCTTCAGCGCCGTTCCAGTTGGGCGGCAAGTCGTATCCGGCCGGTTCCTACCTTGTGAAATGCGCGCAAGCATATCGGCCACACATCCTCGACATGTTCGAACCCCAGGACCATCCCGATGATTTTCGCTATCCAGGCGGTCCGCCCGTTCCGCCCTACGATGCCACTGGCTATACGCTTGCCTTCCAGATGGGTGTCGTCTTTGACCGCATCTTCGACCCGATTGACGGCTCGTTCGAATCCATTACCGATCCCATTCAACCTCCTCCCGGCACAGTCACCGGAGCGGCTAGACCTGCCGGCTGGGTGCTGAGTCATCGCGTCAACGAGACATTCGTGCTCATCAATCGGTTGTTGAAAACCGGTTGTCCGGTGTACTGGCTCAAGACGAACCCGCCCGGTGTAAACGCCGAGGCTCTTGGAACCGGTGCAGTCTGGGTGCCCGCCTCCGCTCAGTCGCGCTCCATTGTCACGGAAAGCGCCAAGTCACTAGGCCTTAGCGCAACGGCCCTGGCGCAAACTCCAGAAGGCGAAGCACTGCGCCTCAAACCTATCCGCATCGCTCTCTTTGATCAATATGGCGGGCTGATGCCTTCCGGCTGGACTCGCTGGATTTTTGAACAGTTCGAATTTCCCTTCACTGTTGTGCATGCCCAGGATTTGGACGCGGGCACCTTAGGACGGAACTTCGACGTGCTGGTGCTGACAGACGGCGCGGTTCGCTTACCGGGAACTGGCCGCGGAGACTTCGCTTTCGGCGCACAGCCCAACCCTCAAGACATACCGGCTGAGTACCGAAGTTGGCTGGGCCGCATCACACGCGAGAAAACCCTTCCGGAGATCCGCAAATTCGCCGAAGCAGGCGGCACGGTGGTGACGGTCGGTTCCTCCTCGCTCGCCATGAATGACTTTCTCGTACTTCCCTTCACCAACGCGCTAACCGAGCACGAACGCGACGGGAAAGAACGTCCGCTGCCGCCTGAAAAATTCTATGTCCCCGGTTCGCTCCTAACCGTTCAGGTGGACAATACTCAGCCGGTGGCGTATGGGTTTCCGAAGCAGGTCGATGTCTTCTTCGATAACAGTCCCGTCTTTCGTCTCAAACCCGATGCAGCCTCTCGCGGAGCGGGCGCCGTTGCCTGGTTCGCCACCGACGCTCCTCTCCACAGTGGCTGGGCATGGGGACAGGAGTACCTGAACGGCGGAGTAGCCATCGCAACTGCCTCACTGGGCGCGGGCAGTGTCTATCTGCTCGGTCCGGAAGTTGCATTCCGCGGGCAGCCGCATGCCACCTTCAAGTTCCTCTTCAACAGTCTCTATGCAGGAAGCGCTAAGCCGGTACCGAAGGCGTAGCGGGCCGGTGACGTGGCTGGAACAGAAGCGCTGCTCCCGACAGCAGTCCCGCCCAGAGTGCCCAGACAGTAAGGTATTGGTGATCAATGAGCAACCCCGAGATCAGGGGTGCAGTGATTTGTGCAATTGAGGTAAGCGACTGAGTCAGGCCCAGGATAACGCCCTGTTCTCGCTTGCCGGCCCTCTGTGTCACAAGGCTCGTCAGTGCAGGGCGTAGGCCAGCGCCGCCAATCGATGCAAAGCCGTTCACAACTAATATCTGCCCCATCGTTCGCGTCAAGCCGATCGCCGCATATCCTATCGCTGCACTGGCAAAACCAATCTGAACAACTTTCCTCTCGCCGAGCCACTTTACTAACCGTCCAACCACGCCGCCTTGCATGATGATGCCGAGGAAACCGCTAAAGGCGAAAAGGTACCCCACCTCACGAACACCGAATGGATGGCCATTCCACTGGTAGCGACGCTCGGCAAACAACGCAAATCCGGAAACAAACGTCGCGAACGAAAGCGAGAAAAGCAGCCACTGCACCAGCAGCCGCGCCAGTTCCGGGTTCCGAAAATACTTTAGATAACTGCCCCACGAAATCAATGAGAGCCGCTTCCCTCCAGGACCGGGATCGCCATCCTGCTCGCGCAAATCATGCATCAGTTCGCGGCGCGGCAGCAGAATAAGCGTGAAGAGAATACTCGTTGCTGAGAGACCAGCCGCCATTAGGATTGGCGCCTTGTAGCCGATTGGCGCAAGAGCACCCGCAATCGCCGGTCCCACTAGAAATCCGAACCCAAACGCAATCCCAATCAGAGCGAAGGCCTTAGCGCGATTCTCAGGCTTTGTCACATCGCTGATGTAGGCTTGCGCGATGGTCAGGTTGCCTGCTGTAGCGCCATCGATCGCTCGGGCGACAAACAAGAGCCAGATGTTGTTGGCGTATGCCAGCAGCAGAAATCCGGCCAACGTCCCAGCCTGGCTAATCAACAGAACAGGCCGACGGCCAATCCGGTCCGAGAGTTGGCCCAGTATGGGTCCGGCAATAAGTTGAAAGACCGCGTAAGTAGAAACGAGTGCGCCCACGACCGTGGCCGAAGCACCAAGACGCTCCGAATAAAACGGCAATAACGGCAGAATGATTGTGAATCCCAGAATATCTACCAGCACAATCAAGAAGATAGGCAGTAGCGGTGACCCTCGCCGCTGAGCTGGGTTTGCCTCTTGTAACGGCGTTTGCTGGGTAGTCACCTCACAAGTCTACCGGGGTTCGCCTCACGCGGCGGCACAAACCTCAGGAAATCCTTAGTCCTCTAAGGGCTTAGCGCAGCAGACATTAGCGCGGAAAATACATTACGCTAGAAGAGGAAGAAAACCTTCCCAACTTTACGCCCTGAAAATGGCGAAAAACGAACTCAGTTAGGCTGACGAACCGTCAAAGTTTAGTAACAAATATGAGATTTGCTTTATCCACAGTAGCTCTAATCTTGCCCCTTGCGCTGTTAGCGCAGGAGTCCAATCCAACGCAATCTGGCAACTCGGCCGGCAATGGGTCAAATCCCATTTTCAAAGTAGAAGTAGTCTCCCGTTCCATTCAGGCAGTCAGCTATCGCAATCGAAGCGGCTGGACCAAACTCGATTTCCAGGGTACTTCTATTGCCCCCCAAGCCAAAGGCACAGTCGAAGTAAATAGCCGGTTGGGGCACATGGAAATCAAGACCGATGTTAAGAAGTTGCCGGATCCCAGCACCTTCGGGCCGGAGTTTCTCACCTACGTTATGTGGGCCATCACTCCCGACGGCCACGCAGCCAACTTAGGAGAGATCGTTCTCGACAGCGACGGTAATTTCAAAGGCGGCTCCACCACTGAGTTGCAGGCTTTCGGCTTAATCATCACCGCCGAGCCCTACTTCGCAGTTCGGCAACCGAGCGACGTTGTCGTCATGGAGAACGTCGTGCGACAGGACACCAAGGGCAAGTATGAAGCCATCGATGCTAAGTATGAACTCCTAAAACGTGGCCAGTACACCTATCAAGTGCCCCAATCGCAGCAGCATCCGATCCTTACTGGAGACAAGAAAAGTCCGCTGGAGCTGTATGAGGCAATGAATGCTGTCCAGATTGCCCGGTATGCCAAGGCCGATCAGTTTGGCAGCGACACTTTCCAGAGTGCAGTAAAGCTGCTTCAACAGGCGCAGGAATACAAAGATCGCAAGCAGTACAACCCCTCGATCATGACTGCTAAAGAAGCTGTGCAGAAGGCAGAAGATTCACGGATCATTGCTTTGCGAAAAGAGCAGCAGATGGCCCTCGATCAGGAGCGGTCTGAGGCAGCAGCTCGACAAGCAGCAGCGCAATCCCAGGCTGACGAGCAGGCCCGCCAGGCAAAGATGGCCGAACAGCAGGCGCAACGCGAAGCCGAGCAGCGACGCGAAGCCGAACGCGCAAGAGCCGATGCGGACGCAGCGCGCGCCCAAGCCAGTGCAGAAGCCCAGAAAGCCCAGGCTGCTGCAGCTGAAGCTGATCGCCTCCGTCAGCAAGCCGAGACTGATAAAAACAACTTGCGGGCACAGCTCTTGCAGCAGTTCAACTCCGTCCTGCCTACGCATGAAAGCCCACGCGGCCTGGTCGTGAATATGCAGGATGTTCTGTTCGACACCGGCAAATACTCGTTACGTGAGCCCGCGCGAGTCGCCCTCGCCAAGATCTCCGGCATTGTCATCTCCCATCCGGGTCTAAGCCTGCAAGTGGAAGGCTATACCGACAGCACCGGTACCGCCGAACTCAATCAGAAGCTCTCCGAGCAGCGCGCCAATGCGGTCCGCGACTTTCTTCTTGAGCAGGGCCTCAATACTCAAAATATGACCGCTATCGGATATGGCGCGAACTATCCTGTTGCTCCGAACACAACCGCTTCTGGGCGTCAGCAAAACCGGCGCGTCGAAATGGTTGTCTCGGGCGAAGTGATCGGAGTCAAGATCGGTGCACCTCCCACCGCTGCTCCGGGTGCGCCTTCCTATACGCCAACGGCTATGGCAGCGCCTGGTGCTGGACCTGTTTCGTCAACGCCGCCGCCTCAGAACCACTAGACTTTCACCGGCGCTTCACCGGAATGGTGAAAACGTCGTGAAAGTTCGCTCTGCGGCACTGGTTACCAACGTGTGGCCAGTGCTGCAGGTGTTCCACACAGGTAAGTGAACAGGGACTGGACCGGATACCCCGTCAGTCCCCACTCGCCAGATTCTCCATCTCCACGTCTGAATCGTCGGATGCAAACGTCTTACGCCTCGCTAACTCGGGTACGCAACTGTCCGCAATAATTCCGGCTTGCGCCGCGCGTGGCTGGCCTGCTCAAACGCATATGCCAGCTTCAGCAACGTGGGCTCACTCCAAGCGGGTCCAAAGAACGAAATTCCAATCGGCAACCCGAACGTAAATCCAGCTGGCACCGTGATATGCGGATATCCGGCAACCGCTGCCGGCGAAGCACATCCGCTGTCTGCCCGATCCCCGCCTACCCAATCTGTCAGCCACGCAGGGCCGGCCGTCGGTCCCACAATGGCATCGATCTTATGTTTCGCAATCACCGCATCGATGCCTTCCTTCTGTGTCAACCGATGATTCTTCGCCAACGCCTCTTTATACGCTTTCTCCGTCAGCGGTCCTTTCGCTTGCGACTGCTCCATTAGTTCCTGCCTGAAGTACGGCATCTCCTGGGCAGCGTGCTCTCGATTAAAGCGAATGCAATCTTCCAGCGTCTTGACCTTCGCCCCACGCTGGGCCAAATATGCGTTGAGATCCGCCTTAAACTCATACATCAAAACCTCCGTCTCGGTCTCGCGCCAAGGCTCGAAACTCGAAAAATCAGCCGGATCGACAATCACCGCTCCCGCTTCCCTCATCAGCCGAAGGCAGTTCTCCATAATGGCCGTCACCGCCGGCCCCATATTCATGTACTGGCGGGCAACACCGATCCGCGCGCCGCGCAAGCCTTTCGCATCCAGGAATTGGCTGTAATCGGTAAACGACTTACCCGTACTCTCTTGGGTAGCGTTATCCCGCGCATCCACACCCACCAGCACCCCCATCAGCAGCGCAGCATCGCTCACCGAACGCGCCATGGGCCCCGCCGTGTCCTGACTATGTGCAATCGGAACAATCCCGGCCCGACTGATCAACCCGAGCGTCGGCTTGATACCAACAATGCCGCACATCGACGACGGGCAAACCACCGAGCCATCCGTCTCCGACCCGATCGCCGCAGCGCATAAATTCGCCGATACCGCAGCCCCCGAACCGGAGCTCGAACCGCACGGGTTGCGATCCAGCGCATACGGATTCTTCGTCTGACCACCTCGTCCGCTCCAGCCGCTGGTCGAGTGCGTCGAACGCCAGTTTGCCCACTCACTCAGATTCGTCTTTCCCAGAATGACCACCCCCGCCGCACGTAACCGCTCAGCAACAAAGGAATCACGCGCCGCCGGTTCACCCAGCAGCGCCAGCGAACCTGCCGTGGTCTGCATCTTGTCGCCCGTCTCGATATTGTCTTTCAGCAATATCGGCACCCCATGCAAGGGCCCGCGTGGTCCTTTCTGCCGCAGTTCAGCATCCAGCGACTGCGCCATCGTAAGCGCATCTGGGTTCACTTCGATCACCGAACCCAACGCCGGCCCGCTCCTATCAATCGTCGTTATTCGCTGCAGGTACAACTGCGTTATCCCCTCGCTACTCAGTGATCGGTCAAGCAGACGGGAACGCAGCTGCGACACACTCACCTCGTCCAGTTCAAAAGGACCAGACTGCGTGCTTGTCTCTGCTCCTGAATGCGTTTGCTGAGCAGCTTGGGCGTCCTTCAGCAAACAGGAAGAACCGGCAACCGCTGCCCCGGCCAGAAATTTTCGTCGATCCATGAAGATACTCCAGCGTACTCAATGAACACATCGGCGTCGGCCGCTCTCACCTTGCTACGCTCTGCTAAGCTGACAAATCTTCAGACTCCTCGAAACTCAAGCACCACCTCGCCCCATGGACCGACGACTCCCCGCTGACTACAATCCCCGTCTCGACAACACTCACTTCATCGATGCGCCAACCGCCATCGTGCATCAGCATCAGGTCTACGCCTTCCTCCGATATCTCCTGCAACGCAGCGGTTGTAAGCGAGTGATCGATATCGGTTGCGGTTCTGCGGAGAAATTAAAAGGACTTGATCCCACAGTCGAAATCGTTTGCTTAGACGCCCCCGTCATGCGACCGTTTGTCGCCGCCAACGTCCCACATGCCTGCTTCATTGAATGCGATTTGGAACAAGGACTCCCGGAGCTCCGTCACCTGCTCGCAGATGCCATCGTTGTTTGCTCCGACGTCGTCGAGCATCTTCGAATGCCGGAGATTCTGCTTAGAGAGCTCGCTCATCACTCTAAGATGGCCGCGTACGTTCTGCTCTCAACGCCCGATCGGGTGCGGGCTCGCGGCCTGCTCGACATGGGACCGCCCGGCAATGGATCGCACACAATGGAATGGTCTGCCGATGAACTCGGGCGCTTCCTGCAAGACTGCGCTTTCTCGCCTGCCTTCCTCGGCTATACCGAAAACAACAACGTCGATCGCGCTAAAAATACCATCCTCGCCTTAGGCGGGCGTGAGGCGATGTTCACCCGCAATCGCCCTCCCCTGTCTGTCGCGGCAATCATCAACGTCTATAACGAAGAGGATGTCATCGATCCAGTGGTGCGTTATCTGCACGGGCAAGGCGTCGCCGTTCATCTGGTCGATAACTGGTCTACCGACAACACTTGGAACAGAGCCGAAGCTTTGCAGCGCGAGGGTCTATGTGCAAACATACTTCGCTATCCCGACCGGCCATCAGGCGAGTATGCCTGGGCGGAGTTGCTGCAGCACACTGCGCGGTACGCAGCAAAGTTACATGCTGACTGGATCATTCACTACGATGCCGACGAGTACCGCTCTTCCCCTTGGCGCTCCTCAACACTCGCCGAAGCTATCACGTTTGTCGATTCGCTCGGCTACTCGGCGATTGATTTCACCGTCCTCAACTTCGCCTTTACCGACACGAATCATCATGCAAACTTCTCACCCGATAGGCTGCGCTTCTTCGATTTTGGAAGGCATGGCGCCCATCTTGCCCAAGTCAAGGCATGGAAGAACTCCGGCCAGCTTGTCGATCTCGCCTCGTCAGCCGGACACGTTGTTACCTTTCCTGGAGCTCGCGTTTACCCCTTAAAATTCCTCACCAGGCACTACCCATTCCGCTCCGCCGCGCAGGCGGCCACCAAAGTATTTCAGGATAGGCTGCCCCGCATACAACGCGAGAAACGCGAGCGTGGCTGGCACAATCACTACGACACTTACTCCCGCATGTCTGCCATCAGGCCTTGGCGTACTTATGAGCTTCTTAACTTTGATCCAAACGTCTTCGAAGCTGAGTTTTTGGTGGAGCGCCTCAGCGGCGTTGGCATCGAGACCGACGACCGTGGTCTGCCCAACCTGAATACGGTATTCGATTACCTGGAAAAAACAGAAATCGAGAGAGAGCAAGCCGCAACCGCCCTTTCTCAAAGCGGGAAAGAGATGACGGAGCTCCGCGAGGCAAATCGAAGGCTTCAGAACGAACTAAGCGCCATGCGCAACTCACGCAGCTGGAAGGTCAGCGCTCCCTTGCGAGAACTGAAACGCCAACTCTTTTCCAAACGCCGCTAGCACCGCTGCGAGACGCCCTCATCGGGGATAAGGATGACCTCGCAGTGTGGTGAATGCCCGGTAGATCTGCTCCAGCAACATCGCTCGCGCTAACTCATGCGGAAAGGTCATCGCCGAGAGAGACAACAGCAGATCAGCCCTAGGCTTCCACTCCGGCGGTAATCCATCGTGTCCGCCAACGGCAAACACCAGATCCTGCCCCAGCCCCTCAGCACCACTCACCAGGGCCACAAACCCCGCTGAATCCATGGCGCGCCCAGCAGGGTCGAGCAGTATTTTCCGCGCGCTCGCGTGCTTTTCGAAGAGCGGAAACCGCCCTGGCACTACCTCTCGCATTGCGCAATCCGCATATCGACCTATGCGTTTCACGAACTCCGCCGCGATCGCATTCGTATGCGTGTCCCGTGGCTTACCGATGAAGTACACATAGATCTTCATCGCACTGCCCGTACCGGCCAGGTTGCGAAGAGCACGGAGACACGATACTGTCGTAGTTGCAAATTGAGCCGGGCCCGCTTCATTCTACTCAGTGCTGGAGTCCCGGGGAGGAAACTATTTGGCTTCAACCGTCTGGAAAGGCTATATCACTTTCGGTCTGATTACCATCCCCGTACGGTTGTACGCCGCCGCGCGTACCGAACGTATCAGTTTCAATCAAATCCACGAGCCGTGTGGATGCCGCATCAAGCAGCAGACCTTCTGCCCCAGATGCGATCGCGTCATCGAGCGCAGCGAACTGATCAAAGGTTACGAGATTTCAAAAGATCGCTACGTCATCGTCAACGACGAAGAGATTAAGAGTGTCGCACCACCCACCAGCGACAACATGGAAATTCACGAGTTCGTCCGTGCTGAAGGCATCGACCCCATCTACTTCGACGCGTCCTATTTCATGGTTCCCGAAGAGGCCGGTAAAAAGGCTTACTATCTCCTGTTTCAGACCATGAAGAAATCAGGTTTCAGCGCGATCGCCAAGATCACCATGCACCAGCGGGAGTTCACCATCGTGGTTCGTCCTCACGCTGACGGACTCCTGCTTCACACCATGTTCTATCCGGAAGAGGTGCGCGAGGTTCCCGAGTTCCGTCGTGACGAAACCATCCAGGTAAAGCCACAAGAGGTCGCCCTTGCTGAGAAGCTTGTGGAAGGTCTCGCCGCCGACTTCGAGCCATCCAAATATCACGACGATTATCAGGGCCGGCTCATGCAAATGATTCAAGCAAAAGACGAAGGGCAAAGCGTAGCTGAGGAGGCCCCCAAACAACGTGCACCCGTCATCGACCTCATGCAGGCGTTACAGAAGAGCCTGGGCGAACTGCCACGCAAGCCCGCCGCCAAAGCCGAGCCCACCGACATCTCCGCACCGAAGAAAGCGGTCGGCAAACGCCCCCGCGCCGCCAACGGCTAACGTCCGCGCGACAAACCACTCCGGGAACACCCCGGCCCGATGTCTGCGGCCTTGGTATGAACCGGGAAGATAGGTAACAGAAGGAGCCAGGCACATGGGTAACAGATAAGGAGCGGAGCTAGCGGACCATCGCTGGCGATGCGGGGCGGGCGCCGCATACGCATCCCAATCAGGTGCGTGTCGAGG
This sequence comes from uncultured Bryobacteraceae bacterium, assembly GCA_964248405.1. Lineage (GTDB taxonomy): Bacteria > Acidobacteriota > Terriglobia > Bryobacterales > Bryobacteraceae > Bog-105. The sequence continues at coordinate 15,378 of CAXTYH010000015.1, read as the reverse complement.
TGGAAAAAGCGGTGGTGGAGTTGCGGCTGGATCACCCGACATGGGGTCCGAAGAAGCCGGGGGCGTGGCTGGAGCGGCATCGGCCAAAACAGGTTGGCCGGCGCGGAGCACGATGGGAGTGATCTTAGAATGGCATGCTTTGAATGGAAAGCGCTCGGCACGACGGCAACGTGCGACGCCTTCGCCGCTGGCGCATGCGACTGCGCCGAACCTGGCCTGGTGCGTAGATTTCAAAGGCTGGTTTCGCTGCGGTGACCGATGCGGCGAGCCGCTACTTATTGTGCTGCCAAGTGGTGCCGCGTACCGACACCCGGGCGAACCGCAACAAAATGGGCGCATGAGCGGATGCATCGGACGTTGAAGAAGGAAACGGCAGCTCCGGCGCAAGCCAATGTGCGAGCGCAGTAGCGGCGCTTTGACCAGTTTCGCCATGAGTTCAATGAGGAGCGCCCGCACGAAGCGTTGGGGCAGCAGACGCCCGCCGATCAGTACCGCCCTTCGTTGGCGGCCATATCCGGAGAGGCTGCCGCCGCTGAAGTACCCGGCCGAGTTCGCCGTGCGAGTGGCCGATGAGAGCGGCAAGATCGCTGGAAGGCAGCACGCTGCCGGGTGGGCCGAGCGCTGGGAGGCGAACCTATCGGAGTGCGCACGATCAACGACGGGTAACACGAAATGTACTTCGGACCGCAGTTGTTAGGGGTGCTGATTGAACAGCATTCCCGCAGCTCAGCCCGGCAGCGCAAGGCCGGTTACTGGGCACTGCTTCAGTCAGTCCGTAGACATCCGGCCGGGGTGTGGCCCGAGTGGGGCTGTGTCAAGTTTCAGATAGGATGGAGTGCAGCAGGCCTTCGATTGAGCCGCGAGTGATTCCGGTGAGCTGTTTTGGGTTTGGGGACACGCCTACTGTATCGGTGTTTACGGGTCCATAGACACCCGGCCGGGGTGTCCCCGGGGGGCTGTGGAGTGAAGTGGGTCGGGTTAGAGCTAGACGGCGTCAATTCCGCAGTCGACGAACAGCTCCACGCCCGCTACAAAGCTGGAGTCGTTGGAGGCGAGGATAACCGCAACCTTTCCGATATCGGAGCCCTCGCCTATGCGGCCCAGCGGCACCACTCCAGTTACCTATTGAAGAACTTCCGGGTTGTCGGCTGTTGTTGCGGTATTGCCCGCAAAATGGATCGGGCCCGGGCTGAGGACGTTCACGCGCGGGCCTGCGCCTCTCAGCTCAGCCGTGAAAGTGCGGGCAAAGCTACGGACGGCTGCCTTAGTTGCTCCATACACAGACATTCCTGGGAAGCCGGTGCTGCCGATAAACGACCCATTTAGGATGATAGAACCGTTCTTGTCCATCAACGGAAGTGCTTTCTGAATGGTGAAGGCACTCCTTTCACGTTGATGTCTACGCCCTCGTCGTAGAGCTCCTCGGTTACTTTGTCGTAAGGCATCTGCTCGTAGATTGCCGGCATTTGCAAACACCACATCGAGCTTGCCTTTCTTCTTGATGTCTGCGTACATCGGATCAAGGTCGGCCAGCTTTCCAGAATCGGCTTGGATTCCCTCTACGTTACCGCCCAGCTTTGCAACTGCCTAATCAACTTCCGGCCTTCTACGTCCGGTGATTAAGACACGGCGCCTTCCCTGATCATTCCTGAGCCGTTGCGTCACCAGATGTCGTCAAGGGTCGTAGCGGCTTCGAGTTTGGATTTAGAGGTGTAACGTAAGTTTTGAGGAGCTTTCACGCGTCCTGCCTTAATTAGCGGGATCGGTGTAATTTCGTGGGCGGGCTCAGAGAAATTAAGGACGAACTTTCCGGAGTCTTTCCAAGGACTGATGGATTCCACGGGCGCTACGTGGGTTATGGCAGAAACAGGGGCGGCTTGATAGGCCGCAATGTATTTGATCTGCGGACGCATGGAGCCGTGGATTCGTACTTCAAGCCAGCGATTCTCTCCCAGGAAGATACGTTCAAATCCGTCCTCAAGTGCGGGCACAACGATCGTGTCGAAATCGGTGGTGCTGGGGCGCAAGGTTGGAAATTGGGCTGGGGATTTCGATTCTTCCTCGGTAGGATCCAGGTCGGAATAAAAGGGTTCGAAGTGATAGACAACGTCGCCCTGTCCATTGCGGTAGCGCGAGATCTCAACCACCTCGACGCCAAACTGAAACTTCTTAGCGAGGATGTTTTCCAGATTTGGTGGAACCGAGTCGATGATGACGAGGGCGGCGAACGGGCTCTCAAAGACGAGATATTCAAACAGATGATCGAGGTTCCTGAAGCCGTTAGCGACTGCGTAGGCTCCACAGAGTCTTCGCGCTTCTTCATCCTGGTTCACCGAAGTTAGCAGGATATGTTTGACCGTGATTGGCTCGGCTTCGAAGGATAGCGAAAATTGCAGGATCTGCACGGCAATGTGGCGCAGCGGATCGTGGGCGGCAAGCTCATTCTCGACAACGAAGAGCCGAGGCTTTGTCCCGGTAAGGTCGAGCAGATAGCCGTCCGGAATGTTGCGGAGTCCACCTTTCACTCCGTGATGTCGAGGTAGATTCTGGCGGGACCAAAGAGCCCATGCCTGATCTCGAGGATGGATGCTTCCAGTTCGGCTTCGGTTGTGAAGGGCTGGAGGCGGAAAGGGCCGGTTTGGGTCCAGACTATTGCCACCTAGGTGAGTCTATTTTTGGGGGAGTGGACTCTCAAGCTTTTAAGTTTTCTAATAGATACTCGCTGGTTCTCATTGTGAAAGCCAGAATGGAGAGCGTGGTGGTCTTGTCCGTGCAGTTGGGGAAGATGCTGGCGTCGCAGATGTAGAGGTTTTTGACGTCGTGGGTTTGGCCGTAGCGGTTGGTTACGAAGTGCTTGGGGTCGTTGCCCATGCGCAGGGTGCCGGTTTCGTGAAGGCTGGTGCCCGGGATGTCGGGCTCGCCGTGGCCGGTGTATTCGGCTCCGCTGGCGCGCAGCAGTTGCTCCATGGAGCCTTTGCCGTGTTCCCACATTTTCAGGGTGTTGTCGTCCCACTCGAAGTGGAGGCGGGCGGCGGGGATGCCGTACTTGTCTTTGACAGAGGGGTCAATATCGACGTAGTTCTTATCGCTGCGCTGGGTGGGGGCTTGGATGTAGAAGCCAATGGGCGTGGGGTAACGGCGCTTGATTTCGCGCTTGAAGTCTTTGCCGAAGCCTTCAATTTGATCGTAGTAGAAAGGGAACTCGCTGCAGCCTCCGTCGGGGTAGAGCGAGTAGCCACGAAGGAAGTTTTCTTCGCGCGGGTTCTTTAAGTTCTGCCAGCGGGGCAGCCAGGCGACGGTGGCCGATGAGACGTTGTCTGGGAAACTGGGCTGGCCGAGCAACTGAGGGAAGTAGCCGCGTCCGACGGTGCCGTACATGTGATCGCAGAGATTGCGACCGGCTTGGCCGCTCGAGTTGGCGATACCGTCCGGCCAGAAGCGCGATTTGGAATTAAGCAAGATGCGCGCGGACTCGACGCAGGATGCCGCGACGACTACGGTTTTGGCGTGAACCTCAACTTCGTGGCCGGTGTTGCGGTCGATGTAGGCGACTCCATTGGCGAGGCCGGTGTTGGGATCGACGAGGATGTTCTTGGCCAGTGCGTTCGTTCGGAGATCGAGGTGGCCGCTCTTCTCAGCGGCGGGCAGAAAGTACCAGGGCGTGGAGAAGAACGCGCCGACATCGCAGCCTTCGGTGCAGTTAGCACAGTAGTGGCAGGCGGGATGGCCGGCGTGGGGAACAGTGAGTTGCGCGATGCGATCGGGCAGATAAGGGATGCCGACCTTGTGGGAGCCGCTTTCGAGGATGCGATCAATGCAGCGGAAATTGAAGGGCGGCAGGTAGTCGCCATCCGGATTGCTCGGGCGGTTTTGGACTGTGCTGGCGACGCCGATGGCACGTTCGACGCGGGTGTAGTAGGGGGCGATCTCGTCGTAGGTGACGGGCCAATCGACGTCGAAGCCGTCGCGGGTGGCAGCGCGAAAATCGATTTCGGAAAAGCGCGCGGAGGAGCGGCCCCAGAAGTTGGTTTTACCGCCCACGGCAAAGCAGCGACGCCAGGTCCATTCGGTTCCGGGCGCTTTGGTGTAGGCGATGTCGTGCTCCCAGATGCCTTCGGTGTATTCGTTATCCATGTAGCCGACCCATTGGCCACGCTTCTTGGGGTCGCCGTAACCACGGAAGGGCAGATCGTAGGGCATGCGGTGGTTGCGAAAATCTTTGCTGGGGTTCAAGCGGCGGCTACCGTTGAGCGCGCAAACTTTCGCTCCTGCTTTGCAGAGGGTGCTGATAGCCATACCGCCACCAGCGCCCGTTCCTATGACGATGACGTCGTAAATTACTTGGCTCACTGTTTAAAACCTTGGGGGCGGCAGATGCCGGTGTTCGGGATCATTCTTGTGGGGACAGGCAGGAGATTGGGAGTAAAACTGAAGGCCCGGATAGTTCAGCTCCTGAAGGCCGACGCGGCTGGTGTAGTAGCCCATTACTGTGTAGCGGCGGATCAGTTGAAAGAAGGCCTGTCCTTGCGGGTGATTGGGCGTAGACCCGCTTTTGTAGGCAACGGTCTTCAGTATCTGCCTTTGCCCTTCTGGCGATAGATCAGTGAAGGCTTTGCCGCCGGTTCCGTTGGCTGTGCGGGCAAGCCATTGCAGCCCTGTACGCATGGGCGCTCCCAGGTTCGGGTCGCCGTGTGCGGCCATGAAGTCAATAAACTCACTGACGCCGGCTTCGGTCGCGCCGGGAGTGTCGTCGGTTGGAATGATCAACTCGGCGAGCGTGTGGATGGTTCGGTACTCGGCGGGATCGAAGAATTGCGGCTGGTAGTTAGCAGGTCTCGGCTGGACGTGCGTGGTGCCGCCGTGCTGATGTCCGGCGGCGAAGACCCAGCGGCTGAAGCCGGGGAATTGACTGGCGACGGCTGCGGTTGCCAGCAATTGGAGCACACGACGGCGATCAGGAGATTGGTTGGCCACTGTGCCTAGGGTATCTTGTCGCTCCAGAACGGGCAGGCTGCTCCGATGAGGGTGGCCGAAGGACCAAGGGTGGCTGGACTGACCGTGGCGGTTGCTCCGGCGAGCGTGCAGGCTGTTTGGCGAAAGACTCGCTCGGCTGGTTGGAGAAGGACGTCTCCGGCTGCGGAAAGGCCGCCGGCAATGGCGATGTGGTCGGGGAAGAAGGTGTTGGCCATGGAGGCCATCGCGATGCCGAGCCACTCGCCCGCAGCCGTGAGGATGGAAAGGGCAGCGGCATCCCCGCGTTGCGAGGCAGCGATGACGTCGCGAAGAGTGACGGTGCCGCCCGTGTCGGTCAACTCCTGATATTGACGCGCGAGGTTGGGCGCTGCAAGTAAAGCTTCAGCGCAGCCGCGTCCTCCGCAAGTGCAGAGCGGGCCGTCGCGTTGAACGACAGTATGTCCGATGTCTCCCATGCAGCCGTAGGCGAAACGAAGCGGAACTCCGTCGATCGTCATGCCGACGCCTAGTCCGGTGCCGCAGGTTAAGCAGAGGAAACGGCGGCTGCCCTGGCCGGAACCGAATTGATATTCGGCCACCGTTGCGGCGTTGGAATCGACTTCCAGAGCAATGGCGAGCGCGGGAAAGCGTTGCTGCAAACGATCTTTAAGTGGATACGATTCGAGCCAGGGAAGATTGGGATTGTAGATGACTTTTGTGCACTCGTCGTCGAGGAAACCGGCGACGGCGACACCGAGCTGACACGGTTTCCCATTACCCTTCGCCGCAGTTGCTTGTGTTTCGGTTAAGAGTGAGGTGAGGTTGTCGAGAAAGGAATCAACTGGCGGTTGCGTTGGAATGAAGCGGACATGGTGGAGAGTGCCGTTCCCTTGAAGTACGCCGACTTTGGTAGAGGTGCCGCCGATATCGACACAAAGAATAGGGGCGGTCACAGTTGGAGTTGAGGAAAGCCGGATTCAGAACTGGTGACCGTGGGCGCCCAGCGGAAGTCACCGGGACGGATGCCGCGCGTTTCGGCTTTCAGGTAGGCCAGGATCTGCAGCGGAATGGTTTCAACGATGGCGGCAAAACGATTGGGTACGTTATCGGGCCATGGGCAGAGAGGCTGGGCTATGCTGTCAGACACTGAAGGCCCGAGCCAGCGCACTTGTCCGCCCATGTGGGTGAGGTCGTCGGCGAGCGCTGAGTCCAGCTTTATAGTTGCGGGTTGGGTGCCGAGAATCACTGCTCTGAAGTCAGCGTCAACCACTTCGACCGGTCCATGGCGGAACTGTGGAACCGACATGCCAATTGCGGGCGCTTTGGCGGTCTCGTGCATGAGCAGTACGCCTTCGGTTATGGCTCCCAAGCTCCCGCCGCGCCCGAGTAGATAGAGCGGCGCAGCGCCTTCAAGGAAAGGACGCCACCCCTCACGCGCCCCAACCCATTGAGGAATGTTGAGCGCGAGAAGCTCGATTAAGCCATCGAGTTCGGTTTGGGCTTGGTCGAGCTGACCCAGCATGGCGGCTTGCAGGAGGGCGAAAGCGGCGACGGTTGCGGTGAATGTCTGGATGGCCACCAGCTGATCGGGAGGACTACCGAGGAGAAGCGCATGATCGGCTTGTGCGAGCAGCGTGCTGTCTGGAACGTTGGCGATGCCGAGAACGGGGGTGCCGGACTCACCCAGCCGCTCCAGCAGCTTGATCACTTCGATGCTTTCGCCGGAACGGGACACCAGCACGACGGCTTTGTCCTCCCTGATTGAGGACAGAGGGAAGTGTAGGAGCTCGGCTGTCTCGACCGATGTTACTTCGAAGCCGTGTGTGCCCAACAGATATTGAAACGGGACAGTAGCAAAGCAGGAAGCGCCCATGCCGCTGAGGACGAGCTGTTTCTTGTCACGCAAAAAATGCGCGGCGTCTTCCAGAGCCTGGCGGCCATCGCCGAAGTGCCAGGCTGCAACGGACCGAAGCGCGTCTGGTTGATGGAGGATATTGTCGAGAAGCGGAGTGCTCACTTCACGTCTTCTCCCAACCATTCTTTGATGGGCATGTTTGTTTTGGGAGTGTAGGGCATGTGGATCTTCTGCCCGGCGCCGGCCGAGGCATAGGCAGCGTAGAGAGCCTGCATGACGACGCGGCCATCCTCGCCTGAAGCTTGCAGGGTTTCTTTGCCGCGGACAACCCGGGCGAAGTGGCGCATCTCTTGCGGGATGCCGTAGTTCCAGTGCTCTTCGAAAACGGGATAGCTCCAGCCATTGGTTGTGGGAGCTTTCTCGACGGCGTATCCGAAGCCGTACTCGCTGTAAGTGGGCAGGGCGTTGCCCATGTGGAGATCGGCGTAAGTGACACCGCCTTCGCCATAGATTTCCGTGCGGTCGCTCATGCCGCCGCGCTTGGCCCAACTGCATTCGATCATGCCGACCGCGCTATTCTCAAACTCGACAATGCAGATGGCGTCGTCATCGCCTTTGGTTTTGTCGCGGTGAACGTAGGTGCCCAGTTGAGCGTAAACGCTCTTGATCGCTGGGCGGCCCAGGAACCAGTAACAGAACGCGATACCGTGACAGCCAAGATCCATCATGGCGCCGCCGCCGGCTTGCGTCATGTCCCAGAACCACGGGCTGTGAGGGCCGAAGTGCTTTTCGCTTTGCTTGACCATGTGGATCTTGCCGAAGCCACCCTGGTCGGCCATTTCTTTTGCCTTAACGTATTTCGGGGTGAAGAAGAGTTCTTCGGCATAGCCGAGCATCACGCCCTTGCGCTGGCAGGTGTCGATCATCTCGTCAGCTTCGGCAAGGGTCATGCAGAGAGGCTTTTCGCAGACAACGTGCTTGCCGGCGTTGGCGATATCGACCGTCATTTGCGCATGCAGGCGATTGGGCGCGGTGATGGTCACCATCTCGATATCGGGCTCTTTGAGCATCTCGCGGTAGTCCGTAAAGACGCGAGGGATGCCGTGTTTCTGAGCGAGCTTTTGAGCATTGCCGGGCGTGGGTGAGGCGATCGCTACAACCTCGGCTTCTTCCGGCATGAGCTGAAACGAAGCTGCATGGATGTCGGCCTCAAACTGAGAGCCGATGATGCCTACTTTTACTTTTCCGTTGGTGGCTGGCATAGGTGGGAGTGCTTAGGATTGGCTCCACAAGAGTAACGCGGCGGCGAACTCGGCGAGATGTCCATCGCCCAGGATGGCATGACTTTCCAGGGCCGGTTGGCGTTAGGTTGAGCAGTCATCACGAAAGTGAAGAGCATAAACACGCAAGCTGTCTGATGACTGTCAGCGGCATGGAACGATTTTAAATGAGCCGCCGATGGACTCGATCAGGAAGAAGTCAAGGAGTGGTCCTTCGTCTCGCGGATCATGAACAGGCCGATCAGCGTAAGGGAGGCAGAGGCTGTCAGGTAGTAACCAACATATTGCAGGCCGTAGTTTTTGGCGTAGGGGGCCAGTGAAGCGCCTAGGATGCCGGCGACGCTGAAGGCGATGGAACTGCCGGTATAGCGAACGCGCGTGGGAAAAAGCTCCGAAACGGTGGTACCGAGCGGGCCGTAGGTGAAGCCCATTAGGGCCAGGCCGACAATCATCATGGTGACTGCTCCAGCCGTGCCGGCAGTGAAGAGCGGCGCCAGGACAAGGCCGAACAGGCCGATGAGGCACGTGATGCCCAGCATGACGGGTTTGCGTCCTCGTTCGGCCAGTAGCGCAGAAATGGGAATGGTCAGCGCGAAGAAAAGGATGCCGATGAGCTGAATGACCAGGAAGTTGGCGCGGCTGTAATGGAGGGCAGTGGTGCCCCACGATAGTGCGAACACAGTCATTAAGTAAAAGAGAACGAAAGTCGCCAGACAGACCAGTATGCCGGCAGCGAGCGTACCGGCGTAGCGGCGAAAGACGGTGAAGACAGGGACATTCACCCGTCCGAGGCGTTGTATGGAGGCCGCAAAGACAGGTGTTTCGGTAATCTTCAGCCGAACGTAGAGCCCGAGCAGAACCAATACGGAGCTGGCAAGGAAGGGCAGCCGCCAGCCCCAGGAGAAGAACTGCTGATCGTTGAGCGTGCGTGAGAGCAGGAGGAAAACTCCGGCCGAGAGCAGGAAGCCGATGGGTGCGCCGAGTTGGGGGAACATGCCGTACAGGGCGCGCTTGTGGGCGGGGGCATTTTCCACTGCGAGAAGGATGGCGCCGCCCCATTCGCCGCCAAGCCCGATGCCCTGGCCAAAGCGGCAGAGAGCCAACAGGAGAGGCGCAGCGAGCCCGATTGTCCGATAAGTGGGCAGGGCGCCAATGACAAATGTGGAAAGGCCCATGGTGGACAGAGCAAGAACCAGCGTGGTTTTGCGGCCAATGCGGTCGCCGAAATGACCGAAGAGCGCAGCACCGATTGGCCGCGCCAGAAAAGCGATGCCGAAGGTAGCGAGTGACGCCAGTGTAGACGAAGTGGGATCGGAAGCTGGGAAGAACAGGCGCGGAAAGACAAGCACCGCTGCGGTGGCGTAGATGTAGAAATCAAAGAACTCGATAGTGGTGCCGACCATGCTGGCAAGGAGAACCTGGCGCGGCGTGTTGATGTTTTTGTGTACGGGTTCCGTGCTCGTCATTTCTCAGATGGTGGCGATTGAAGACGATATTTTTCAGATTGAGAGGAGCCGACAGCGACAGCCAACAGCAATCCCTTCGAAACGTTTAGGAAGGACGAAAACTTTGCTTGTGGCATTCGTGTGATTCCCGAGAACGTACTGGTAACCAGCCATACAGTATATGAAAGTGGCTGAAGCACGAGTGCCCAGGTGGTGGCGAGAGCTTAGGGTTGGAGTGTTACTAGGGCACCGAGACGGGGGTGGTGGGGAGAGGCACCAGTTGGCCATCTTGAATCAGGTAAAAAGCATTACGCCAGCGAATTGTTTTTCGAGTAAAGCTCGCCAACCACATGGCAAAGGCCAGCGCATCCCAGAGGATGATAAGGGGTAGCTTGCGCCACACGCCTTTTTGGCGCAATCCCCAAACGCCGATCAGCAGCGTCAAGACGACACGCAAGGTGAAATACAGGCCGAGGAACACGCATGCGGTTAGGGGAGTGGGATGGACAGCCACGGCCAGCAGCGACCAAGGCAGGCCCTGGGTGAAGAGCAATCCGACATGGCCCCAGAGACGCATGTGGCGCTGAACGACGAGCCAGCGCATTCGTTTGTGAAGCAGATCCCCGAAGCTATTGAAGTCAGCCACGGACTCGACCGTGTAATTGAGCAGTTCCACCCGGTGACCGTTTTCTGCGATGAGACGTCCCACCCACAAATCGTCGGCAGGCTTGTTCTCAATGGATGGGTAGCCACCGAACTCTGCCAGATGGGCTCGGGTGGTTGCGATTGTGGGACCGAGGGTGAACTTAACACCTTCGATGGTGCGCGCAACAAGAAGGTTGCCGTAGAAATCGGACAACATGCCGACCGATTGCAGGCGATCAACTAAGGTGGTTTCGCCGCTCAAGGTATAAAGGCAGGTAACCGCGCCAACGAAGCGATCGCGCAGGGGGGCAATAACGCTGCGGAGATAATCCGGCTTTGCACGGACATCGCTATCGCTGATCACCAGATGCTCGTACTGCGCTTCGCTGACCATGCGCGCGAGTTTGGCCACTTTGTCGTTGGTGGCAACACGGCCCGAACCAAAGAGGATCTTGACTTGTGCTGACGGATACTCGTGTTGTAAACGTTCAAGGACCGGAACGACAGCGTCATTCTCACTATCGACGCAAAAGATTACTTCGTATTCAGGGTAGTCTTGCCGGCAGAAGCTGGCGAAATTGTTGTAGGCATCCGGATCAGTGCCGCGGACAGGCTTCAAGTTACTAATGGGCGGAGTATAAGTTTTGGTCGGAGACGGGCGAGACCGCTGCCAAAAGAACGTGACGGTGCTGTAGATTGCCAGAAGATAGTAGAAGAAAGGACAACATGCAATCCCCAGGACAATCCAAATAAGCTGATGTAAATTCATGCAACAACAAAACATCAGCAAGCACGCGATGTCTATGAGGCTAAAATCGAACTATAACAAACCCCTTCTGGCGGGGAGTTGGCCGTACCTGTTGCTATCGTAAGTTGGTAACCAATCCTGCGCAGGTCAGCACCTTTGCCCGAACCCAGTCCTGAACGCTCGGGCCTTTTCAATAGCCAGACAAAACTTCCAATTTACCTTGTAGTAACTGCTTTCGTAGCGGCAATCTATCTAGGTTGCATTTTCTCTCCGCCATCTCTGATGGATGACGTGGATGCTGTGCAGGCGCAGATTGCACGCAACATGATTACGTCGGGGGACTGGGTTTCAGCGCGCCTTGATCGTGTGTTGTATCTGGAGAAAGCTCCTCTTACTTACTGGTTGATTGCGGGGGCGTTCCAGATCTTCGGACCATTCGATTGGGCTGCCCGCATACCGATAGCTTTGTCAGGGGTCGCTCTTGCATTGCTGACAACGGCGATGGGCGATTGGGCTTTCGGCAGGCGCGTTGGCCTCTATGCCGGCCTTTGCCTCTCAACTTGCATTGGCTTATTCCTGTTTACGCGGATCCTGATTCCCGATGTGACGCTGACGTTTTGCATTGCGCTGGCGATTTGGAGTTTCATCCGTGCGCTGGAAGGAGGGGCGGTCGATTCTCGCCGTTGGGCTTACCTGCTGGCAGCGAGCATCGGCGTTGGTTTGTTATTGAAGAGTCTGATTGGGGCAGTGTTCCCGATTGCGACAGGGCTCCTTTATTTGGTGATCACTGGACAACTATTTGCCCGGCGCACCTGGGAACGGCTCCGGCCCTTTTCAACACTCGGGATCATACTGCTGATTGCGGCGCCCTGGCACATACTGGCGACGCTGCGGAATCCGCCGTACTTTGAACTCACGATGCGGAGTGCGCCGGGCGAGTATCACGGCTTCTTCTGGTTCTACTTCATCAACGAGCAGTTGCTTCGCTTTCTGAATATGCGCTATCCGCGGGACTACAACACGGTTCCGAGACTCTTGTTCTGGGCGCTGCATCTGGCCTGGCTGTTTCCATTCAGCGTGTACTTGCCAGCTGTGTTCCGGCTCTCATACAAACCTGTGGATAGAGCGGGTAAGATGCGATTGCTGGCTCTTTGCTGGGCCGCATCGGTGCTCGTCTTCTTTACTTTCTCCACTACGCAGGAGTACTACTCAATGCCGTGCTATCCAGCAGTAGCGTTGTTGATTGGCTGCGGCATGGCGGCTGGAGGACCGCTGGTGCGGGGAGGAACCGTTGTGCTTACCGTTGTCTCGAGCGTGTGCGCTGCTGCCTGTCTCGCCATCTTGTATCTTGTGCGGAGTGTGCCAACTCCCGGCGACATTTCTCAAGCACTCTCTTCGCATCCGGGTGCTTATACGCTTTCGCTGGGTCACATGCAGGATCTTACGCTCGCCTCATTCGCTTATCTCCGGCTACCATTGGCTCTCGCAGCCGTTGCCTTCTTATTAGGTGCGCTGGGAACTATTCGGGCGACGGACCTCCGCGCCTTTCTATTTACAGGCGCCATGATGGTCGTATTTTTTCAAGCAGCACGGCTGGCGATGGTTGCTTTCGATCCGTTCCTTTCCTCCCGCCCGCTGGCCGAAAGCTTGAAGAAAGCGCCCGCCGGCGAACTGATTGTTGACCATCACTACTATGAGTTTTCGTCGGTGTTTTTTTACACAAATCGGACTGCCTGGTTACTGAACGGAAGGTTCAATAATCTCGTCTACGGCTCCTACGCACCAGATGCGCCGAACATCTTTCTCACTGACGCTGAGTTTTCTCAACGGTGGTCGTTACCGCAACGGGAATACTTTGTGGCCGAATTGAAGGGTATTCAACGAGTAGCGAAGCTGGTGAATGCACGGACAATCAACGTGGTGTCAGCGAGCGGAGGAAAGCTTCTGGTCACTAACCAGGCATTGCCCGGCTCCACGCTGTTCGGCAAGTGAGTAAGTAGGTTTACTTACGTTGCAAAGAGATGAAGGCTGCGCTCTCTAGTGTGCCTTGGCCGGTAGCTGCCACTGAATTCTAGTCAGCACGAAAAATAGGCACCTGTTGCGAGCGTCGTCGCAACAAGTCCCGTCTTGCTCGAACCCAAGTTTTTCCAGAATGCGCTGAGACCGCCGGTTTTCCTGGCGCGTGAATGCGACAAGGCGGTCTAGCTCGAGTTTGCCGAAGACATAATGGAGGACGGCGCGGCAGGCCTCTGTGGCGTAACCTAGGTTCCAATAGTCCGGCGCAAGCTCATAGGCAATCTGAACGTCGTCACTACCGTCCCCTCGCTTGCTAGCTTGCCGGTATTTACTTACTTGTACCCACCCGAGTGGAGTACCGTCATCCTTCAATTCAAGAATCCATTTATGTAAGTGGTAGCTGAACCGCGCTAAAGCAATTTGAGCCTCAGCGAACTTGTGGGCCTCGCTATGGCCCAACGGCCCAGAGTGGATGAACCGCATCACTTCCCGATCGGTATCGAGGGAAACAAGAAAACCCTCGTCTGTTTCCTCTAACCTGCGAAGGATTAGCCGGTCAGTGTTGAGAAGGGGGAAGGCCGGTGTTCTACCACGGCCAGGCAACACAGGATCCGGTTCATCTTCCATGCTGATCTCCCTTTGCACCCTTCACTCCTGAGTTTCGTATGACACTGTACCTCAGGAGAGACCGGTTCTATAGTAGAGCTTCGGACCGCCGCTCTCGGGTAAGTGTCCGTACAGCCGGATTGGCGGCCTGCGTCACAACCGTTCGCCGACCCGCGTCACTCGGCCGGCTCACCTTCGACCGTCAAGACTGTGGGTCAACAATGAGCGGTAAACGCCTTAGGGTAATCCCGAGCAGCTTACGACCTTGCCCATCCTGGCCTCGTTCTCGACGGAGAAATCGTCGGGGATATGTTTATCAAAGAGGATGAGTTTTTGATAATGTACGTGTATTAGCCAATGGCAAAGCATGTCTTATCGCGCTTATTAGAATGTGCGACGGTGGCTGATAGAGCCGGCTCCGATAAGACCCGTTACTTACAGACTTGCCGGGCGGCACGTCCGGGTACCTGGCTCTTTCTGAGTTTCCTCTGTGTTGTTGGAGCTACCACACACTATCTGCACAATTATCCGCGAACTTTCTCCTCTTTCGCAGGGGTGATTTTATTGGAAAGTGCTCTTCGAGGGGTACTTGTGTACTCTCCCAAACGTTTGCTCTTCAAAGCCAAGGACTGGGAAAAAGCCGTCGCCTTCCTCGTGCTTACTTCCGGCCTTACCTGGGGCTTGTTTTTTGGAATTACCCTTTTCCTGTATGGTCCTTATTCGCAGGCCGGCGTTTTAGTGATGATGTGTACTGTCGGAACTACGACGGGCGCAATTACTGCATTTGGTCCGAACTTTCACTTAGTAACTAGTTATCTGGTTGCGTTGCTGGTACCCTCCGTGCTGGTGGACCTGCAAACAGGTGACGCTCCAGGGATATCCCTTGCGGTAATCACTCTTGTCTTTCTCGGCTTTCTTCTTTGGCAAGGTAAAGACCTCAATCGGAGTTATAAAAGGCAAAACTCTACGTTGCGTTTACTTGCAAAGCGCCGCAAAGAACTGGAAGAGCGTATCACGGCGCGAACGTTTGAGCTGGAATGCGCGAAGGAGTTGGCGGAATCAGCCAATCGGGCAAAGAGTGACTTCCTCGCGAACGTTAGTCACGAGATCAGAACGCCAATGCACGGCGTACTCGGAATGACTGCGCTCGCCATGGATAACGCAAACTCTTCCGAGACTCAGGCTTGTCTCCGTGATGTCAGGCTGTCAGCCGAGTCTCTCCTCCAGGTGATCAACGATATCCTCGACCTCTCCCGGATGGACGCCGGAAAGCTCACGGTTGAGAAGGAGCCTTTTCTGCTTCAGGACTGCCTTGATCGTAGCCTTCAGGTTCTTTCGTTAAGAGCAAGAGATAAATCCATCCAGGTTCAGGTGTCGGTGGACCCTTTATGCTCCGAAGCAATCCTGGGAGATAAACTCCGCTTACAGCAGATTCTGACAAACTTAATCCACAATGCAATCAAGTTTACCGATCGGGGTTCAGTCTTAGTAAGTGCAAAGGTCGAGGCTATGTGCGATGCCCCTGTGGTTCACATTGCGGTGGAAGATACTGGATGCGGCATTCCTGAGGACCAGAGGCAGCAAATCTTTGAAGCTTTTTCGCAAGTCGATAACTCGGCAACGCGCAAGTTCGGGGGTACTGGTCTTGGTCTAACCATTTGCAATCAGTTAATAACGCTGATGGACGGCAGGATCTGGGTAGAGGGCAATCTGTCAGGAGGAAGTACTTTTCACGTTACCCTTCCCTGGCAGGTTGCGACGGCACGATCAGAGCTCCCTAGCAGGGTGCTGAAAAAGTAACTCATTTCGGGGGTTTGTATCTCGTCAAGA
>CAXTYH010000014.1:0-128937 GCA_964248405.1 uncultured Bryobacteraceae bacterium | reverse complement strand
TCTTTATGTTTGCAACGGTAACGAGCTGAGTTACTTTTTCAGCATCCTGCTAGGGAGTGTCAAGATAATCTGAAAGTCTATGGTCGCGGCGCCGACATCTTCAGCTACGGTAGCCTTGGCGCTCGACAGGGAAGCTTCGTTCGCCCGCCGCATTGCTCTCATCAGCGTGACCCTGGGCCTCCTGCTTTCGGTGGCTAAGATTTGGACCGGGATGGCCGCTCACTCGGCTGCTGTCATTTCCGACGGTCTCGAGTCCGCCGGCGATGTTTTCTCCTCCGGCATTGTTTATGCAGGTTTGTGGGCCGCAAGCAAGCCTCCTGATTATGAGCACCCATACGGCCACGGCCGTTACGAAACTCTAGCCGGTCTTGCCGTTGGCGGAATGCTGCTCCTTACCGGCACCTTCTTATTCTGGAACGGTGTTCTTCACTTTCACGAGACAACCACCGTTCGACTCTTTGCCATATACCCACTGCTCGCCGCCGTTCTGCTGAAGATTGCGCTTGCTTCGACAAAACTTCGCGTCGCCGGCCGTGTCGATAGCACCTCCCTAAAAGCTGATGCCTGGCACGACTTAACCGATCTATTCTCCACCGCTGTGGCGCTCACTGCTATCGGGCTTGCACTCGTTGACCCGATCCGCTTCCATAGCGCTGACCGTATCGGGGGCATGCTTATCGGCGTGATCATCTTCGCCCTTTCCATTCAAGTGGTGCGCCGGGTTGTCGACAAGCTTCTCGATACCATGCCCGAGCCGGAGAGACTCGCCGAGATCAGGCACGTAGCTCTCAGTATTCCGGGTGCTCTGGGCATTGAGAAGTGTCTTGCTCGCCAGACTGGCCTGAAGTATCACGTTGATCTTCACCTTGAGGTCGACGGGGGGATGACGGTTCGGGAGTCCCACGAAATTGCCTCGCTGGTTCGCCACGCGATCAAAGACCGTCTTGCCTGGGTTGCCGACGTGCTCGTGCATGTTGAGCCCTCCTCACGCGTCCGCTATGGAAAATAAGCAGATCGCTCAGCTCCTTTCCGAGACCGCCGATCTGATGGAAGTTGCGGGCGACGACGGCTTTCGAATTCGCAGCTACCGCAACGCCGCGGCCGCGATCACCTCGCATCCTGAGCGTATTGCCGACCTTCTTTGCCACCCCGATCGCAAGGTCACCGACATTCCGGGGATCGGCAAGGGTCTCTCATTCGTTCTCAATGAAATCTGCCAGCGCGGTTCTTTTGAGCGCCGTGATCAGATGCTGGAACGCTATCCGGCCTCTGCTCTCGAGTTGCTCAAGATTCAGGGCCTTGGCCCCAAGAGCATTGCCTTGCTCTACCAGCACCATGGGGTGAAAACGGTGGACGATCTCGAACGTCTCTGTCTTGCCCACAAGCTGCGCGAGCTTCCTCGCATGGGCGCCAAGCTTGAGGAGAAAGTTCTGCGCGGCATTGAGTCTTATCGCAAAAGCTCCGGGCGATTCCTGTTGAGCTTTGGCCAGCGGATCGCTGACGAACTCACGGCGGAGATCAGTGCTTTCCCAGGCATCGAAAAAGTGAAACCGGCCGGCAGCCTTCGTCGTGGCCGCGAGACGATTGGCGATCTCGACATGATGGTGACTGGACCGGGCGCAGAAGCGATACTCGAGCATGTTGTGAGACATCCGCGCGTGCAAGAAGTTCTAGGGCAGGGGCCGAATAAAGCCAGCGTGTTGTTCGGCCTGGAGCGCTTGCAGGTGGATGTTCGGGCGCTCCCGCATGAGAGTTTCGGAGCTGCTATGCAGTACTTCACCGGCAGCAAGGAGCACAACGTCGTGCTGCGTACCCATGCCATCCGACAAGGCCTGACGCTCAATGAATACGGGCTCTTCAAGCTCGAAAACAATGAGCGCGTGGCGGGTGAATCGGAAGAAGAGATCTACCATCGACTCGGTTATCAGTGGATTCCGCCTGAGATCCGTGAGAACTCCGGCGAGCTCGAAGCTGCTGCCAATGGAACCCTTCCCAAGTTGATCGAGCTGGGCGACATTCGTGGCGATCTGCACATGCACACGACCGCGACCGATGGCCACGCCACTGTTCGCGAAATGGCCGAAGCTGCTGCCGCCCTTGGCTACGAGTACATCGCCATCACTGATCACTCCAAAGCTCTCGCCATGTCCAACGGGCTCGACGAAGACCGAGTGGTCGAATTCGCGCAAGAGCTTCGCGACCTCAATCGTGAGGGTCTTCCGCTCCGTGTCTTCTCCGGCCTTGAATGCGACATCCTGCGCGATGGCACGATGGACATCAGCGAGGACGCGCTGGCTGAACTGGATCTGGTGATCGGCAGCGTTCACAGCTATTTCAATCTGGAGTCAAATGAGATGACGGATCGACTTCTTCGGGCGCTCGAGTCACCCAACCTGACGATTCTGGGGCACGCTACCGGACGGATTCTGTTGCAGCGAGACGGCTACGCTTTTGATTTCGAGAGGATAGTGGACCGTGCTGTTGCCAACAATGTAGCTCTGGAGATCAATGCCAGCCCAGCGCGGCTTGATCTTCCCAGCCATCTAGTCAGGGCCGCGAAACGGAAGGGCTGTCATTTCACAATCTCGACTGATTCCCACCGGCCGTCGAATATGCAGAACATGCGTTACGGGATTGCTACTGCTAGACGGGGTTGGCTGGAGGCTGCGGATGTTCTCAATACGCTGACAGTCGATCAGTTTAGCGCTGCGATCAGTTGAGTCTAGGTCCAGTGACTTGAACCCACTCGACCGCCAGAGTTCATCGAATGAGTAAGCATCATGTTTTTCAAGCGATGGTCGATTAACCTAAAAGGAGTGGCGGGGGCAAGATGATTGCAGAACACCAGACTTTGGACGAGCAAGTTCGTGAAACGGCTCAGCAATTTCCAGGTGAGGTTGTTGGGCTCCGATACTCGATCGGTCATGACTGGAATGGCGACCCGGCTATTTTTTTCCGAGTTGTATTGACTGATGATGCAAGCAGGACAGAAACCCTTGCGGACATCACGGCAAGAGTTAGAGAGAAGTTGTTCGACAAGCTTCGTCTTCGGGAGTCCGATTACACGCCTTACTTCTACTTTCGCAACGAAAGCGAATTGAAGAAGCTGACTGATTCCGAATGGGGATTGCTGAAGACCTGCTAAAGCTTGCAAGCCATCTCGCAAATCCATCAAATGAGCATTCGGAACAGGCATGGCTTCGACGCGCGGTTTTGACGGCTTACTACGCATTCTTTCACTTGCTTGTTCAAGAAGCTGCTCAGCAGTGGTCGGGTTCGGAAGCAGCACGGCTTGGGTTGCAGCGAACATTCAAACACGACCAGATGAAAGATGTGTCACGAAAGATTTGGGTAGATTCATGGACAGGGTGGAGCACTCCATCACTTTCTGTGCCCCCAGAACTACGGACAGTAGCCGGATTGTTTATCGGGCTGCAAGAAGCCCGTCATCAGGCTGACTACAACAATCAGAAGAATTGGACCAAAACCGAGGTGGCTTCAAACCTCAGCAATGCTCAAACCGCATTTCAGAAGTGGAAGCAAATCAGCGGTAGCGAGGTAGCAAACGAATACTTACTTTCGCTTCTTGTCGGTAGGAAACGCGAATGAGTTATTTCGGGCGCGATGATCGGACGATGTGTGACTTACAACATCATACACCGTATATTTGCCATTACTGGACAGCGAGACACTCGTAGCAGTGAAGCCAGAATTTCCCCATTTTAGTCTTGTCCTTTCCCGATCCAATCGCAGCATAGACGAGAACGTTAGTGTCCAAGAAAACATCAGCGATCATGAAGATCGTCGCGGGACCAGATTTTCGGTCCGAGGTGACCCTTTGACTGATCGCTCAACTCTCTTAACCGGGCCCGTGCGCTCCTTGCCCGATCTTCTTGGGTTGCGAGACTGCTCAAGTACTCACGTACCAGCGCGTTCACACTTGAATTGTGCTCTGCGGCGTATCGACGTACTTCGAATAAGACTTTATCATCGACACTTAATGTAATGTCCGCCATGAGCACAGTATATGTGAAAACTGTGCTGCTTGAGGACTCGACCTGGAGACTGAAGAGGATGGTAGGGGCGAGAGGGATCGAACCTCTGACCCTCAGCTTAGAAGGCTGATGCTCTATCCAACTGAGCTACGCCCCCATCGGTTTTAGTGTAGCCGGATCCGGCTCAATCGTCAGCAACAGATCGCCCGCGGCCACACTTTCCCTTAGGGAAACGGCAATTTCTGAAATGCGACCGGTGATGGGCGCGTAGACCGTCGTTTGCATTTTCATCGCTTCCATCACCAACAGTGGCTCGCCCTTCTTAACCCCGCTATTTGCCTTCACATGGATGGTGGTCACCGAACCGGGGATGGGAGCACCCACCTCGCCTGGCTTTGCCCCATCTGCTTTCTTCCTGGCGCTGACTGTCTGCTTGAATGATTTATCGCGCACCTGGATTTCGCGGGGTTGACCATTCAGTTCGAAGAACACACTGCGCATGCCGTCTTCGCGTGGCTCGTCAACCGTAAGCAGGCGGACGATGATCGTCTTACCAGGTTCGAGGTCGATCGCAACCTCATCGCGCTCCGCTAAACCGTAGAGGAATTGCGGAGTGGGCAGCACCTCCAGCTCGCCATACTCCGCGCGTGAGGCGGCGAACCTAGCAAAGACATCCGGGTACATCAGGTAACTCATCAAGTCGGTTCGACTGGTGGAATCGAACTCCTTCGCAATCTTGTCCGCTGCAGCACTCAAATCCGTAGGCGACAGTAGCTCCCCGGGACGCTCCAGCTTGCTTTTTCCGCCGTGCAGAATGATCCGCTGCATCTCTGAAGGCCAGCCTCCTTCCGGTTGCCCAAGCGAGCCCTGCAGCATGTCGATTACTGAATTGGGAAGGGTCAGATTGTGGTCCGGGCCGAGTTGTTTGAAGTCCTCAATGCTGATTTTGTGGCTCAGCAGAAACAGCGCAAGATCGCCGACGACTTTGCTGGAGGGCGTCACCTTCACGATGTCGCCGAAAGCGAAGTTCACGTCGGCATACATGCGTACCACGTCGGGCCAGCGGTCTCCTAAGCCCATCGCCTCGGCTTGTTCTTTCAAGTTAGTGAACTGTCCGCCAGGCATCTCGTGAATGTAAACATCCGCACTGCCAGACTTCGGCGCATTGTCGAATGGCGTGTAGTAAGTGCGAACCACTTCCCAATAATCGGAGCACTTTGTGAGAGCGTCAAAGTCGAGGCCGGTATCACGTTCGGTGTGGGCCAGAGCGGCAACAAGTGAATTCAAGTTGGGCTGACTGGTGGTGCCGCTCATGGCGGAAATGGCGCCATCCACCGCATCAACACCGGCTTCGGACGCTTTCAAAAGTGTCGAAGCATTGATGCCGCTGGTGTCGTGCGTATGCAAGTGAACGGGAAGCCCGGTCTCCTCGCGCAGAGTCTTCACCAACTTGTAGGCAGCATAAGGTTTGAGCAGCCCCGCCATGTCTTTGATACCAAGAATGTGCGTACCCATCTGCTTCAGTTCTTTCGCGAGCCGGACGTAGTATTCAAGCGAATACTTCTCGCGCTTAGGGTCCAGAATGTCACCCGTGTAGCAGATGGCAGCCTCGCACAGGCGCCCGGTTCGAAGCGTCGCTTCCACGGCAACCTGCATGTTCGGCATCCAGTTCAATGAATCGAAGATGCGGAAGATATCGATGCCTTGCGTGGCTGCTTCGGCAATAAACTCGCGAACAACATTATCCGGGTACGCGGTATAACCAACCGCGTTGGACGCCCGCAGCAGCATCTGAAAACAGATATTCGGGATGCGTTCGCGCAGCTCTTGCAGACGCTTCCACGGGTCTTCCAGCAGGAAGCGCATGGCAACATCGAATGTTGCGCCGCCCCACATCTCCACGCTATAAAGCTGCGGCAGTTCCCGAGCTACATAGTCGGCAATGCGCAGCAAATCGTAAGAGCGCATGCGCGTGGCCATCAACGATTGGTGTGCATCGCGAAAAGTTGTGTCCGTGCAGAGCAGACGTGTTTGAGTGCGCGTCCACTCGGCGAACTTTTCGGGACCGAGCCGGTCGAGCAATTGCCGCGTACCTTCCGGGATTTCCTCCCGAGTGGAATGTGGCACCGGTGCTTCTCGAATTACGGCAGGCCTTGGGCGGGTGGCCACTTCCGGATTGCCGTTCACGATAATGTCACCCAAGTAGGCCAGCAGCTTAGTCGCACGGTCGCGGGTGACTTGAAACTCGAACAGTTCGGGTGTCTTGTCGAGAAAGGACGTCGTCATCGCGCCCGAAACAAAATCGGGGTGTCTGACTACATTCTCCAGAAACGGAATATTCGTTTTCACGCCGCGGATACGGAACTCGCGCAGAGCGCGGTCCATGCGGTCGCATGCCTGGGGAAAGTTGTTGTCCCACGCCGTCACCTTCACCAGCAGACTGTCGTAGAACGGTGAGATGACCGCCCCTCCGAACGCAGACGCACCATCCAGCCGAATACCGAAGCCGGCAGGGGAACGATAAGTTGTAATCTTGCCGTAATCGGGCGTGAAACTGTTGGCAGGGTCTTCTGTGGTCACCCGACATTGCAAGGCAGTGCCATGCAGCGGAACCTGATCCTGTTGTGGAAGCCTGATCTCCGGACCAAAAAGGTTCAGGCCCTGTGCAACCTGGATCTGCGTGCGAACGATGTCGACGCCGGTCACCATCTCGGTCACGGTGTGCTCCACCTGCACGCGCGGATTCACTTCGATGAAGTACCACTCGAACGTCTCAGCATCGACGAGGAACTCGACCGTTCCGGCATTGTAATATCCAGCCGCAGTCGCAAGCCGTACGGCAGCGTCGGCCAACTCCCGGCGTGTCTTATCGGGCAAGCCGATAGCCGGAGCGACTTCGACTACTTTCTGATGGCGACGCTGGACTGAGCAGTCGCGTTCATACAAATGAAGAATATTGCCGTGACGGTCGCCGATGATCTGGATCTCAATGTGCTTTGCCTGACGGATATACCGTTCGAGAAAGACAGCATTGTTGCCAAACGCAGCACCGGCTTCCTGACTGGCTTCGCGCAGTTTTCCGACGAACTCCGACGCCGAGTTGACCACGCGCATACCGCGGCCGCCGCCTCCGAAAGCCGCTTTGATCATTAAAGGAAAGCCGATAGAGTCAGCAAGCGAGTTGATATTCGGGTCTTCCGGATTAACCGGATCTTCGGTCCCAGGAACAACAGAAATGCCGGCCGATTGAGCGATCTTACGGGCTGCCGTCTTATCGCCGAGTGCGTCCAGTATCGTCGCGCTGGGACCAACAAAGACCACGCCAGCTGCTTCACAAGCCCGGGGCAAAGCCGGATTCTCAGCAAGGAATCCATACCCGGGGTGGATGGCGTCCACCTCGTGCTCCACCGCAAGCCGGATGGCGTCCTCTACGTCCAGATAGGCTTGTACCGGACCTTTTCCCTCACCGATCAAGTACGCTTCATCTGCTTTGAATCGGTGCAGACTGAGGCGATCTTCCTGTGAAAAGACGGCTACTGTTTTCAACTTCAATTCATTAGCCGCGCGGAGAATGCGGATTGCGATTTCGCCCCGGTTGAGGGCCATTAGTTTTTTCATCGGGAGAGAAAGAGAGTGTCAGAGTAGCACGGAACTTTTCCGCGACGATTCCGTACCTTCATCGTCATACACACCTGCTAGGCAAACCTATCGGGGAACAACGGAGGACGAAATTGAGAACTTTGACTGTAGCAAGTTTAGTCGCTGTGGCGGCTCTAACGGCCATGCCAGGCTTTGCTGCCTGGGGCCAGGTGTCGAAAGACTTCCACTTTGCTTATGATCTGCCGCAAAATGGTCGGCTCGATCTGACTAATACAAACGGCTCGGTCGAAGTAACTGGCTGGGATAGGAACTCTATTGATGTGTCCGGCACCAAGTATGCACCGGATGAGGAGGCTCTAGAGTCGATTCAGGTGGATGTAAATGTGCATGGGGACACTGCACGGATAGAAACCAAGCTTCCGCATCGAAATTCCTGGCATGGCTCTTATGGAGTTCGTTACCGGATTCATGTTCCTCGGAAGATTCGCCTCGATCGCCTGGAGACGACCAACGGCGAGATCACTGCCGAGAATTTGGAGGGCGGCGGCCGCGTGAACAGCACTAACGGCAAGCTGACTCTGACTCACTTGAGCGGCGACTATAACGCCACAACCACGAACGGCAACGTAATTTGGGAAGAGTGCGTCGGCAGCGAGAGGTCCGAGACTACCAACGGTTCAGTGCAAGGTCATATCAAAGCCGGGTCAATTGAGGCTAGCTCTACCAATGGTAGTGTCGATTTAACGCTGGAAAATCCATCTGAAGGTAAGCCGGTTCGTGTGTCCACCACGAACGGTAGCGTGTCGCTAGCAATGGCAGCGTTCCACAATAATTCAGTCAAGGCCGAAACAACAAACGGCAGTGTGAATCTGCGTTTACCCGAAAGCACCAACGCTCATTTGAGTGCAGAGACAACCATGGCCAATGTTTCAACCGAGCTTGCCTTATCTTCTACCGAAGAGAACTCTAAACATCACCTACGAGGGCTGCTCGGCCATGGCGGCTCCAACATCGATGCATCGTCCACGATGGGCAGCGTACGCATCCAGCGATACTAGCCAGATAAAATGAAAGGGTGAGACGAGTTTGTTTATTACTGCTGACGGTGCTGAGTGTTAGCAGCGCGCCAGCCCCGGAACGCGATGGGAATTTCAACATCCGCTTCGAGCCGACCGTTGTTTTGCAGGCGCAGGCTGAAGTGCCGTTTTCAATTGTCGTGACCGATCCGCTGCGCAAACCAGTAGAGCACGCCCGGGTGATGCTGCAGATCAAAAATCATTACGGGATGGAAGTCCGGGATTTTCGAGCAACCATGACCGGCCCTGGCGCCTATGTTGCGAAACCGGTTTTCACCAACCCGGGTGAGTGGAGCGTCTATGTCGAAGTACGCCGAGACCAGGACCTCTCGGCCCGGACCATACTGTTTCAAGTTGCGCCGTGAAGTCAGCCCCAAAATGAAAAGCGGCGAGATCTTTTCGACCGCGCCGCTTTTTGTTGGCCTGCCGTGACGCTTAGAACATGTAGAGCGGAGTGCCGGCCGTGGCCAGCGCCGTCTCTTCCTCAACACCACCAGCGATGACCGGTTGACCTTCCGAGTCACCAATCTGCCGACAGTAGATTCCGTTTTCACTGAGGTAGATCTCCAACTCAGCGGGACGGGGCAGGGTGCCTTGAATCAGCGCTTCCGAAAGCGGATCCTCGACATATTTCTGTAATGCCCGGCGAAGCGGACGAGCGCCATAGCTGCGATCAGCACACGTCTTATCGAGAATGTACTTGGCAGCATCCGGCAGAAGCCGAATCTTCAACTGCTTGCTGAGCAAGTTCACATTCACCTGATCAACCAGCAGCGCCATGATCTGAAGCAGATCCTCATCTACCAGCGAGGTAAACAGGATCACTTCATCCAACCGGTTCAGGAACTCAGGGTTGAAGGCGCGCTTCACCTCACCCAGCACCTGTTCCTCGATCTTCTGAGGAATACCCGTGTTGGCAGCCGAGAACCCAATCTGCCCACGCTTATCAAGGAAGCGAGCGCCCAGGTTCGAGGTCATGATGATGATGGTGTTCTTGAAGTCCACCGTGTTGCCGAGACCGTCGGTCAGTTGGCCGTCTTCGAATACCTGCAACAAAATGTTGTAGATATCCGGGTGAGCCTTTTCGATCTCGTCAAGAAGAATGATGGAATACGGCGCACGCTTCACGCGCTCGGTAAGCTGGCCGCCTTCCTCATAGCCGACATAGCCGGGAGGCGAACCGATCAGCTTCGAGATTGAATGCTTCTCCATGAACTCCGACATATCGAAGCGGATCAGCGACTTCTCACTGCCGAACAGGAACTCAGCCAGTGCCCGCGCGACTTCGGTCTTACCGACACCCGTAGGTCCAAGGAACAGGAAGGAACCAGCGGGGCGCTTGGGAGATTTCAGGCCCGCACGTGAACGGCGAATTGCTCGGGAGAGAGCCGAAATTGCCTTCTCCTGACTGATGACACGCTTGTGCAACTCTTCTTCAATGCGGAGAAGCTTGTTGATCTCTTCTTCCTTGATTGACGTCATCGGCACGCCGGTCCAGCGAGCGACTACGTCTTCAATATCATCCTTGCCGACAATGCCGGTAGACGTATCGTCCAGGTTGTACTTCTCGCGGAGCTGCCGAAGGTTCTCGCGTTCCTTTCGCTCTTCATCGGAGTAGAAGCGTGCCTTCTCAAACTCGTGGTTTGCGATAGCATTCTCCATCCGGTGAACAATGAACTTGATGCGCTTCTGAATCTCAGAAACTTCGCTTGGCAGAGTGGTCTGGCGAAGCTTAACGCGAGCGCCAGCTTCATCAATCAGATCGATCGCCTTGTCGGGCAGAAAGCGATCTGGGATAAACCGGGTAGAAGTGTAGACCGACGACTCAATTGCCTCGTCCGTATACGCTACCGCGTGGAACTTCTCATACCGTTCCTTGATGCCGAACAAGATCCGAATAGCATCCGCCTCGTTCGGAGGCGGTACCTTTACAGCCTGGAAGCGGCGCTCTAAAGAGCGGTCTTTTTCAATTGACTTGCGATATTCAGCCGGCGTGGTTGCGCCAATGCACTGAATCTCGCCACGCGAAAGAGCCGGCTTGAGGATGTTGGCGGCATCCAGCGAGCCCTCGGCTGAACCTGCGCCAACCAACGTGTGAAGCTCGTCGATGAAGATGATGGCGTTCTGATTCTCCATCAACTCCTTCATGATCGTCTTCAGGCGCTCTTCAAACTGACCGCGATATTTAGTTCCGGCAACGATCAGGGAAAGGTCGAGAGCGAGGATTCTCTTGTCCGCCAGGAACGAGGGAACATCGCCATCCGATATGCGCTGGGCCAATCCCTCTACGATTGCCGTTTTACCTACACCCGGCTCGCCGATCAGGACTGGATTGTTTTTGGTACGGCGGCAGAGAATCTGAACCACGCGGTCCACTTCCGTATCCCGACCGATCAGAGGATCAAGCATGCCGTCGACCGCGGCCTGCGTCAGGTCGCGGCTGAACTCCGCGAGAAGTGAACTTTCCTTAGGCCGGCTTGCCGAGGTTTTTTCCGAAGCAGAGCGGGCAATCTCTTCACGCACCGCTGAGAGACGCAGGCCCCGCTCATGCAGAATCTCGGCAGCGAAGCTTTTCTCTTCGCGCAACAGCCCGAGCAGCAGATGCTCGGTGCCGATATGCTTGTGGCTCAGCCGTTCGGCCTCTTCAGCGCCATAGGCCAACACACGCTTACACTCATGGCTGAGGGGAAGATCAACCGACGTCGATACTTTCTCCCGCACCGTCGTGTGGGCCTCTATTTGTTTGCGAATGGATTCGATCGCGGCATGGGATCGAAGAAACCGATTCGCAAGTGCCTTGTCCTCGCGCAAAAGCCCGAGGAGCAGGTGCTCTGTCTCAATATAAGGACTGCCGAACTGGCTCGCTTCGTACCTTGCGAAGAAGATAACGCGGCGCGCCTTCTCGGTATATCGTTCAAACATACGTGCCACCATCAAGGCGGGTTGCGCCCTGTACTACTTCTACTTCCTGCGCGACTACCTTGTTACCGTAGTCTTGCAACTGACCCTTCTCTAACTCTAAAACCCTGTCGCACCTCCGCGCAAATGGAAGGTTGTGTGTTACCAGGATAAAAGTGAGTGAATGAGCTTGGCAGAGTTCGCCAATCAGACTCATTATCATGTCCCCGGTCCGCGTATCGAGGCTTCCGGTTGGCTCATCGGCGAGCAAAAACTGCGGTCCGCCTGCTAAAGCCCGCGCCAGCGCCACCCTTTGCTGCTCGCCACCAGACAGTTCGCCGGCACGATGGCTGGCCCGAGCCGCCAAACCAACATCGCTGAGCTTCTCACCAGCTCTTTTCGCTGCTTCATCCGGTACAACGCCGCGTATCATCAGCGGCATGGCAATGTTCTCCAACGCCGTAAATTCAGGAAGCAGCGACGGATTTTGCCAAACGAACCCAAGCTTCCGATTCCGAAACGTCGCCAGATCGACCGGTGCCAGACCGACAATGTCAGCCTCGCCAAACCGGATTCGCCCGCTATCGGGCCTGTCCAAACCACCAAGCAGGTGAAGCAAGGTTGACTTGCCACACCCGGACTCGCCCACAACGGCTACGCTTTCGCCACAGGCCACCGAAAACGAAAGAGCTTGGAGAACAGAAACTCGCGCAGCACCGGATCGGTAGCTTTTGCTAAGCGACTCGACGACGATGGCAGGAGCGTTCAATCCAGCACCCTTCTCTCTTCCATTAGAACAGCTATGTACCTCAGTACACGAGTCTTGTTTTTTAGACGTGCACTTTCGGTGGTTGGATTCCCGAAAGGTCTGGTAAGGTCGGAGTCGTTGGGCCTGGGAACTGTGGTGGTGAGATGTTTGAATGTTAATGCTCGATGCTTAGTCTCGGTGCGGCAGGACCATTGGACGGGCTACTTCCTGTAAACTGACATTTCCGTATCTGGCCGACACTTGTCCGACATGCCGACAACACGTCCATGTGGAATCAATAGCGCCTTGGCGAGGTGAGACGTTGAGTGATCGATCTACAGTTCCGGCACCCCCGCGGCCGACACGAAAGGGGCTTTCGCATTATGGGCTTAATATACGGGACACCGCAGGAGCTGACTTCATTGGCTTGCTTGTTTGTCCCGAAACTTACCCTTTGAGACAGACGCTCGGTGCCATCCCCAGCAGACGAAGCGGATAAACGCTTGTACACTGCTCAAATGATAGTTCTCCGCGGGCTCATAGCGGTGACAGCGATATTCATGGTGCCGCTTGCCGCACAGGAAGCGGTCTCATTCTCGACCGAAGACGGCGGGAAGATCTGCGCCGACATGTATGGGAACGGCGCTCGAGCTGTGGTGCTTGCTCATGGTGGCCAGTTTCACAAAGAGAGTTGGCGAGATCAGGCGCAAGCGCTCAGTGGATACGGCTTTAAAGTCCTTGCCATCGACTTTCGCGGATTTGGTTGTTCGACTGGTCCGGGTCAAGCTGATTTCTTTAAAGCACCGTTTGAGAGGGATGTGCTCGCCTCAGTGCACTACTTAATGCAGCATGGGGCAAAAACGGTTTCTGTGGTTGGAGCAAGCTTCGGCGGCGGGGCTGCCGGGGATGCTTCGATCAAGTCCACGGCAGGAGAAATCGACCGGATCGTATTTCTTGCCGCAGCACCTAATTTGCCGGCAGAGAAGCTGAAATCACGCTCCTTATTCATCGTTGCCCGTAATGATGCTGATGGTACTGGCAGCCTGCGGCTTCCGGGAATTCGGGCACAGTATGAAAAGGCTCCTCAGCCGAAGCGCCTTTTAGTGCTGGACGGGTCCGCGCACGCGCAATTTCTTTTTCAGACAGAAAGCGCTGGCCGCGTCCTGCGGGAAATACTGGATTTTCTAAAAGCACGGTGACCAAATCGTCACGGTTCATAAATTACCCGTTTTGAGACGAGGTGCGTCTGGCCCTGAAGCCTAATACCTCCAGATGATGACAAGGCAGAAACACCCGCGATGTTCCGGTTTTCGGTTTCGGAGATGACAACGCGGGACAAGGTCGCGACATTACCTTCGACAGGAACAATGTCTATGCTGGAGACTGTGCTTGACCGCCCTATGCTTGCCTTGGCCACAACATCGACGGCAGACGCTGTCCTTCCGCTACGCGTTCGCTATCGCCAGGAGATGAACTGCCAGATCGTGCACGACTCGATTCACCGGCGTGATGGCTGGACAGTGATCTACATGTTGAATGTCGACGACGTCGCCGCCGGTTTCGGTTCGATTGCCGTGGCAGGCCCTTGGAAGGACAAGCCCTCCATCTTCGAGTTCTACGTGCTACCCGAGCACCGGGCACACTCATTCAAGCTGTTCGAGGCCCTGCTCACTGCTAGCAACGCGCGATTTATGGAGATAGAGTCGAGCGACGCCCTGTCGGCGGTGATGTTGCATACGTACGCGCGCGACATCTGGAGCGAGAAGATTGTCTTTCGCGACGCAATCACGACTGCGCTGCCGGCGAATGGCGCGACCGTTCAGCAACTGACGTCTGATCAGGAAATCTGGAACGCCATCGCTGAGCGACAGGGCGGGGCAGAGTATCAACTTGTGCTGGACGGCGCGACCGTCGCCACCGGCGGCCTCATGTTTCATTACAATGTGCCGTACACGGACATTTACATGGAGACCGTCGAATTATTCAGGCGCCGCGGTTTTGGGTCATATCTAGTCCAGGAGCTCAAACGCTTTGCGTACGCGCTGGGGAGTATCCCGTGTGCCCGCTGCAATCCCGGCAACGTCGCATCACGCGGGACTCTACAGAAGGCGGGTCTCGTCCCGTTCGCGCACATTCTTAACGGATCGATTCGCGACAACTAACGAGCGATTCGGAACCTGGGCACACAGGATTCATAGATCGCGAAATACCGCGCCGGGTAGATCGCCCGTTTGACTTTCCCTGATACCTGACATCCCGAGACCGATCTGCGGTCCCGAAACCTAACCGTTGTGGGACTCTACTCTTCACTTGGCCGCGTAACGCGCTAGTCGCAGAAATGTCCAAGGGTTCGACGTCGTTATGCGGATTGTAGTAGCAACAGAACTACCAGGAGGAATCGACAAAAGTGGTCATGGTGTCGCTCTCGCGCCGGGATTGCGATTACGACCGTGCCAAAAAATGGCTGTCCCGAGACGAACAGCTCTAGCTTGGAAGTCACATTTTCCCGGTATCATGAAGTGAATGGGGAAGCGACCTTCACCAAAAAACCGCAAATTGGCCAAGCAACGTCTAGAGAAAAAGAATGGTTCGTCGGTTATACAAGACGCGGGAACGGGGCGCTTTCTCTTGCCGTCAACGACGCCCCTCAAAGATGTGCTGTTGCGCATAAGGGAACGAGGCGATTACGTCATAGTCGCGAACCCATTCCAAGAGGATGACGTTATCGAGAACATCTCAATTGAGACGATCTCGCGGCAACCTGTTGCAGACCGGCAACGGGCCTTGTCGGATAGTGCTGTCGATCCAGTCATTGATCGCGCGACAGAGGTATTAGGTGATCGCCAGGAGGCTATGCGCTGGCTCGGCACGGCGGTCCGTGGACTTAACTTTGCAACCCCCATATCCCTTCTGGCAACAGAGGACGGGCAGATGCGCGTTTACGACATTCTGGGTCAAATGGAACACGGCATTTGGTAACGAGTGACCGTCTACCGAATTTGCGGTTCTAGATATTCAAACAATGATGGCGAAGGTGCCCGGCTCTTCGGAGGTCGATGGAACCACAAAGGAACTCCTCTTCTATATTTCGGTTCGACGATTTCGCTTTGCGCTCTTGAAGTGCTCGCCAACACTGAAAAACTTTCAGCAAATATGGTGTCCATTGCGGCTGAAATTCCCAACCGAGTGTCCATACCGGCCCATACTGAGGCCGATCTCCCGATAGGTGGGAATGCTCCTGTGCCGCTGGCCTGGACCAAGGATTCGGGAATCACGTGGGCCAAACTGAAAAGCTCGCTTGCAATCGCCGTTCTCTCGGCGATAGTGCCCGATGAGCGCAACTACTTGGTAAATCCGCTGCATCCTGATTTCGCGCTCATTCAATTCAGCCCGCCAAAACCGTTCGTCTTTGATCCAAGGCTCAAATAGCCGTGTCGGCAGCTTTCGTATCAGCGGAGTTGCACTACTAAACTGCGGCTACTTGACGACCACATTAATCAGCCTACCCGCAACAACGATCACCTTAACTACCTGCCTGCCTTCCAGCAACGGCCGTACTTTGTCGTTCTCCAGTGCCAAGCGCTCGAGTTCGGCAGACAGCGTTCCAACAGCGACCCGAAGATGCCCGCGTACCTTGCCGTTCAGTTGAATCGGAATTTCGATCTCATCCTCAGCGGCCAGCTGTCCGTCAAATTTCGGCCAGTCCTGGCGGAAGACAGGGCCGGAGTGTCCCAGGACAGCCCAGAGCTCCTGCGCTGTGTACGGGGCAAACGGAGCCAGCAGAAGCGTGAGGCTTCGGCTGACTTCAGCCACGCAACTAGTGGACAGGCCAGGCTCCAGTTGATACAGCTCGTTCACTAGCTCCATGAGCGAGGCAACTGAGGTGTTGAAGTGCCAGCGATTGTCGAAATCCTGCGTGATCTTGTCGATGGTCTGGTGTAATTTGCGAAGCGCCTGCCGATCAGCTGCGGGCACCGGCTCAGCTTTGTCACTAGCGCGGTCGGCATTGCGCGTTACAAAGCGGAAGAGCCGTCCGAGAAAGCGGTTGATACCCGAAACGCCATCCTCCTGCCAGTCAAGATCACGGTCCGGCGGTGCAGCAAATAGCGAGTACAGCCGTGCTGAATCGGCCCCGTACTGCGCAATCATGTCATCGGGAGAGACCACGTTGCCCAGGCTCTTGGACATCTTCGCGCCTTCCTTGATCACCATGCCTTGCGTGAAGAGCCGGCGCGTTGGTTCATCGTTTGCAATCACGCCGACGTCGCGCATCATCTTGGTCCAAAAGCGCGAATAAATCAGGTGGAGAATCGCATGCTCAACGCCACCGATGTACTGGTCAATGGGGAACCACTGCGCTATTGCCTCCGATGAGAATGGGGCCGTGTCGTTGTGCGGGTCGCAGTAGCGGTAGAAGTACCACGAGGAGTCAACGAACGTATCCATGGTGTCGCTCTCGCGTCGACCGGGGCCGCCACACTTGGGGCAGGGAACATTCATGAACTCGGGCACGTTCTCCAAAGGCGACCGACCTTTGCCAGTAATCTTCACGTTGGCCGGCAGACGAACCGGCAAATCGCTCTCGGCAACGGGCACAGCTCCGCACTTCGGACAATAAATGATTGGGATCGGCGTGCCCCAGTAGCGCTGCCGCGAAATGCCCCAGTCTTTCAGGCGATAGGTGGTGGTCTCATTGCCGAACCCATGGGCTTGAGCATTGGCTGCCATCTTGCGACGCGCCTCGGCACTTGGTAAGCCCGACCACTCGCCTGAGTTTTCAAGGATGCCGTATGGCAGAAAAGGCTCGGTCATGGTTGCGCCGTTAGCCACTTCGCCTCTTTCTGGCCTGATAACAGCAACCACAGGAATGCCGTACGCGCGGCAGAACTCGAAGTCCCGCTCATCATGGGCCGGGACTGCCATAATCGCGCCGGTTCCATAACCCATCAGGACAAAGTTGCCCACCCAGACAGGAATGCGTTCGCCTCCGAAAGGATGGACCGCGTGATGCCCGGTGAACAGACCCACTTTCTCCACGTCACCCGGACCTTGGCGTGCCGTGGAGTCGATCATTTCCTTTACCTTTAGCCGATCGTTCTCGTCCGTGATCAGTTGGTCAATCAGCGGATGACCCGGTGCCAGAATCAGGCACGTCGCGCCATAAATTGTGTCGACACGCGTGGTGAAGATACGAATCTTCTCAGTCGAGCCTTCCAGCGTGAAATCGATCTCTGCGCCTTCGGAGCGGCCAATCCAGTTTCGCTGCATGGCCAGCACGCGCTCGGGCCAACCTTCTTCCAGCTTGCCCATGTCCCCGAGCAAGTCGTTGGCGTATGCGGTTGTTTTCAGGAACCACTGCTGCATGGCACGCTGTTCCACCGGCGTTGTTTCATGCCGCCAGCAGCAGCCGTTTACCACCTGCTCATTGGCCAGCACAGTGCCGCATTCGTTGCACCAGTTCAACAGCGCTTCTTTGCGATAGGCCAGCCCGCGCTCGAACATCTTCAGAAAAAACCATTGATTCCAGCGATAATACTCGGGCTCACAGGTGGTGATTTCGCGGTTCCAATCGAAGGCAAAGCCCAGCCGCTGCATCTGCACTTTCATGTGAGCGATATTGCTGAGCGTCCACTCGCGCGGGTCGCGGCCCTCTTTCAGCGCCGCATTTTCAGCAGGCAGGCCGAAGGAATCCCAGCCCATCGGGTGAAGCACGTTGTACCCGCGCATCCACATATGGCGAGCCAGCGCATCGCCAATGGAGTAGTTCCGCACGTGCCCCATATGCAGCTTGCCGCTTGGATAGGGCAGCATCTCAAGCACGTAGTACTTTGGCTTCTGCGGCTCATTGGCTACGTAGAGCGCCGGGTCTTGCGTCCAGCGGGCGTGCCACCTGGGCTCGATTTCTTTTGGGTCGAACGCTTGTTCTGGGATACGAGCTCCTTCAGTGCCTTCACATTCCGAAGGTCGTCACCCGGCTTGTCCACGGGTGTTTCAAGAATGAATGCTTTCGATTGCAGCTCCGGATGGTTCAGGATGCGGCGAAAGCCTTCCAAACCAATATAACCAGCGCCGATGTGGGAGTGCCGATCCACATGTGAATTGAGCGGCATCTTCGCATCGTTTGCGTGAAAGACGGGGACGTTCTCAAGGCCGAGTGTCTCGCTCGCCAACTCGACGAGTTGTTGCAAGCCTGCTTCGGTAGCGATATCGTATCCGCTGACATAGCTATGGCAAGTATCCAGGCAAAACCCGACCGGGATGTCCAGGTAGGGCGTCACCAGCTGACGTATGGTCCCGAGTTCTTCCAGCTTGCCACCGAGTTGTGCCCCAGCGCCGGCCGTGTTCTCCAACAAGATTTGGAGGTTCGCCCTTTGCTGCAGGCTTTCGTCAACACCGCGCCAGGCAAGTGCCAGCGCTTCAGCTACGTTCAGGATGCCTTGCTCCAGCGTGAGCCCTTTGTAGTTGCCCGGATGTGCAACTAAGTAGTCTGCGCCGATAATCAGTGCCCGCTCGATCTCACCGGTAAATGCGTTGATGGACTGTTCGCGAAAAGGGGAGGCGGGCGCTGCAAGGTTGATTAGATAACTGTCGTGGATACTGAGCGGGTGCAGGTCGTGCTTCTCGCGATGCATGCGGAGGCGCTTGACCTGTTCGACATCGGGAGCTTTGGCTCGCCAGATACGCGGGCTTGCGGAAAAGATCTGGAAGGTGTTGGCTCCCAGTTCGTGCGCTTTGAGTGCCGATTTTTCCAGGGCACCCGAGGTGGACGTATGTATGCCGATGCGCACATCTTAGGGTAAGCAGGCGACGCTCCGTGTTGACAGCACGGTATGGCTCAACGCCCCTGGTTGTTACACTAGCCGTCGGATGCTATTGGCTCGCGAATTTATTGGATTTCTCTCCCGGCAACTAGTCGAGAGGCTGAGTCCAAGTGCCTTCGAAACATCAAATCCGACTTATGCGGCTGAACTGACTGCCCAGGTGATTGAAGAGGATCTCTCTGCTGAAGACCGTCTGAACGATGAAGTGCGGGATCTGCTGGACGACTATAGCGACTACATGCGCCGGGAAAGCATTTCGTATCAGGACATGTTCCGCAAGATCAAGAATCAGATGCTGGCGCAGCGGAAAATTAGTCGGGCCGCAGGACGGGATACGGGCGATCCGATGAAAATCTCTCGTGATCGGGTCAACGAGCTGGCACATAAGATTGTTGCGGAGATGCGGAAATCGCGCGAGTTTCGGGTGCGCAAGGATCCCAATGAGCTGCGTCTCGCGCTAGTCCGGGAGATGACGGATCTACTGCAAATGGAGGACCGCATCGACAAGGCTGCGCGCGCGAAGGTACGAACCCAGAAGCGTGACATTCCTGAGGGCGGCGAAGAGTACGACATCCTTCATCGACGCTACTACTCCGAAGAGCTTAAGAAGCTCGGTATCAATCTGAATGGCTAGTGCCGTAGTACTGACTGCAGTAGATGTGCATCGTAGACAACGAAATGATCCGTTGTTAATTCAGCTTTCACGCCCGGCAATGCGTGGGTACGGCTGAGCACGAGATAGTCGATCGGAAGCGTGAGTAGATCCTTCAAAAAAGGAAGCGAGTACGGTCCGTCGCCAGCGGTACGCCAGCGATGATTCCAGTCTCCAGCGAATTCAGGAAAGACGCGTATGAGATCGCGACTCTGCCAATCAATGTATACGGCCTGCATCGAGTACCCGCGAAAGGCGCCAGGCAGGCGGGATCGCCCTGCGTCAGGGAATAAGAAGAGAGAGGCTCCCCAAGTGTTATCGCGAGCCCACTCAGCGATGCCTCTCACCTCATCTGAAAACCCCGGTTTCTCGAGAGTCGCCGGTCGGCGTTGAGGAAAGGCAAGCAGCACCAGAAGGAGCGGCAATGCCCAGAGGACAAGGGGTCGCCAACGCCTCTGATTGTATGCACGCATAGCAGCAAGCGCGATGAGCGTCAGTGCGCAAACGACAGCTAACGTTAGGCTCCGCAGTATTTGAGCCTCGCCCGCGAAAGACCACCGCAGACCGTCAACCAGCAGAAGAGAGACCGGCAAGCTGACAACGCCGACTGCTATTGGAAAGAGCAGGATGTTGGTGACGAGCGGGTTTGTTCTTCGAAGCGAGAGTGAGGGGTAGATGGCAATTCCGGCCACGGCTAAATAAAAAAGGACAGTCAGCCAGGGCCAAGTGGAAACCCAAAGCTCAGGGATACGCAACCGTTGCAGTTGCGCCCACTCTGCCGACATTCTTCCAAAGACAGGCTGCGACTCCGCCAAACCCGGTTGCAACTGTGAGGCGTTAGCTAGTAGCAGAGCGAAAACGATGAAGGCAGGAAACGTCGCGCGAAGAAGAGGACGCTGGTTCCTGTCAAAGATAGATTCGGACAGTACAAGCAGCCAGAAAACTGCTGCAATGAACGGCTCGTACGCGAAAGCGATTCCTCCAGCGAGGCTGGCCAGCAAGGGTTTACGATTGGCCACAAGCCCCAAGGCAAGAATCGTGAACGAGAGCGCGAAGCCAAAGGCGGTTGGTTCGCGATCGACCGTCGGGAGCGAGATGCCGGGCAGCAACGCGCCAAGATTCACGAGGGCGGTAGTAACAAGTGCGCCAAGCACACCGGCGCCGGCTGCCAGACAAAGCAGAGCCACACCCAGCAGGCCGGCGCCGCGTCCAACAATCTGTTGCGCCTGCAGCACCGACTCGATGCTGTTGCCAGTTGCCCTGTGCAGAAAGAGACTAACTTCGTCGTAGATTGTGTACGTGAAATCTGGGTTGGTGGCTACTAAGTCGCGAGATAGAAAGCCGGGCTGATCCAAGCGATCGAGGGCAGCAACCGTTATCTGACTGGTTCCGGCCAGGTAAGTATGGCCGGGATAGTAAGTGTATTCGAAGTAAGTAAGTACGATGATTCCCGCGAAAAACAGGAGTGCCCGGCTCATCTATTGCGCAGGCGTTTTTTGTAGCTGCTCCTTCGCCCAAATTCGATTGGGAGAAAGGTTGACCGCTTGCTGAAGGGCTATGTGAGCTTCAGCATTCTTCTTCTCTTTACGGAGCGTAATGCCTTTCCAAAGATAAGCTTCTGAAGACTTCGGGTCCAAGGCAATTGCTTTGTCGAAGTCTCTAATGGCAACCTCAGGCCCACCCCCCATTGAGGCAGGCAGATAGTAGTTGCCAACCCCTCGGCTTACATACGCTAGTGCATTCTTCCCGTCCAGCTCAATAGCTCGATTGATCTCGTCGCGCGCACAGGGGCCATATTTAAGCGTTCCCATAAAGGGAT
Organism: uncultured Bryobacteraceae bacterium; assembly: GCA_964248405.1. Lineage (GTDB taxonomy): Bacteria > Acidobacteriota > Terriglobia > Bryobacterales > Bryobacteraceae > Bog-105. The sequence continues at coordinate 107,328 of CAXTYH010000014.1, read as the reverse complement.
TTGCGGGAATCACCTGACCGCAAAGAGCGCCCAGAATGCGATGGTACTCAGCATTATTCTCATTTGCCGCAACAGCTTTCTTTGCTGCATCTAAACCGGACTCGGCAAGCTGTTCGGATCTAGCCTTGTCTCGCTTCTCCATCGCCACTTCAGCGCCATAGGAGTAAGCCAGTGCTAAGCGATACTCTGCGTCAGCTGACTTGCTGCCCGAAGCGGAAGCAGCGGACTGCTGGATCATCATGTCAAGAGCGCCGCTGTCTCCGCGATCTCGAGCCGCAATCAGATCAATGCTTGACACGGTTGCGCCAGACAGGAAGCAGCAGAGCGCCCAGGTCAGTACGCACGAAAAAGAGAATCGTGAACTCAACATCCGTCCTTATTTTAATTTGGAGTGCCGGCAGATTCTTACAACTTCAGAAGCTTCCGTTGGACCAGCAAGTAATAGAGCGATAGGAAGATAACCAGCGTTCCATTGAGAGCCATTACCGCCGATGCTGAAGTCTGTTTAATCAGTATGCCCGCAAGCAAACTCCCGATCGGCATTCCTCCCCGAAAAGCCACGCTGTAGATTGACATCACCCGGCCTCGCATAACGTCCGATACGTGTATCTGGACCAGCGACGTGTTGAAAGCAAAGACCATCAGTAACAGCGTTCCGGAGAAGAAGATTAAGACACTGGTGAGAGCTAACACGTGAGACAACCCAATGCCGGCGATCAGCACACCCAAGAGAAGCATCACGAACAGGGATTTCCGCGACTGCCCACCTTGACTCTTTGCAGATGCCACGATCAGCGCTCCGCAGACCGAACCCGCACCGGATAGGCAAAGGAACAGCGTAAAAGTGTTTGCGTCGCCATGAAACACGCTGCGAGCAATTACCGGCAAGAACGTGATCAGCGGGTAAGAAAGCAGAGTAAGAAAGAAGCCAAGGGCCACCAGACTTACCATGCCTTCCTTCTTTCGTACGAAATCAACCGCCTCGCGCATGCTGTCCAGGACTGAATCACTGTTTTGTTGCGGCACGAACTGAGTCTTGATCGCCAGCAGGGAAGCAATCACAGCCAAAAAGGAGAGTCCATTTAGGGTGAAGCACCAGCCGGCTCCTAGTTTGGCCAGCGCAATGCCACCAAGTGCCGGACCAACCACGCGAGCCAGGTTGAACTGTATGGAATTCAGTGCGATTGCATTCTGCAAATCCTTTTTGTCCACCAGCGTCGGCACCAGCGCCGAGTAAGCCGGCCCGCCGAACGACTGCGCGGTCCCGACCACGAACGAGAGGCACCAGATATGCCAGACGCGCACGGCTCCGGTCACAACCAGAGCGGCCAGCAGAAGGGCGCAGGTCATCTGGATAAATTGCGACATCAAGAGGAGCTTGCGGCGGCTGTTTCGGTCAGCGAAGACTCCACCGAAAATGGAGAAAAGAAAAATGGGAATCTGCCCGAAAAAGGCATCCAGACCGAGGTAGACGGACGAGTTGGAAAGGCGATAAACCAGCCAGCTCTGGGCCAGAATCTGCATCCACGTTCCGACACTGGACGCGCACGCGCCCAGCCACATGAGCCGGAAATCCGGATACTGAAACGCCTTAAAAGTTCGCCGTAGCAATCAGCGTATCGGCTTCTGTCGCTTAATCAGATGGATCAAATTTCCATCGGGATCTTTGAAGAATACGAGCCGGTTGCCTTTGTTTTCATAGGGCTCAGCCTCAAACCGAACGCCTTGTCCCATCAACTGGTGGTACGCCGCATCAAAGTCGTCAACAGCGATCGCCACGTGCCGCAGGCCCGGGGTGCGCATGCCACTGGAAGGCCGTTCACCCTCTGAGGGCACTATCTCGATCAGGCTGCCGTCGGGAGCTTCGATGAAGAAGTTGCCTGAGTAGGCATAACTCACTTTGAAGCCAAGAGTGGCCACGTAGTATTCGGCCAGACGCTGGGGATCCGGCGAGGCGATAGCGAAGTGCTCAATACCTTTGAACATTCACGTGGATTGTAACAGCCCGCCGCTTTCGCCGAACTGATGTGTCTTCAAACCGGGCGTTGATTGCGCAACCATTGTTCGAGCCGGGGATCTTCGAAGTCGTTCACCTGAAGGTCAACGCCGCTGAAGACGGTAGGCGTTGTCTCTACCCCGACCACGCGCATACCGGCGGCAAGGCCGGCATTGGCTCCGGTCGGCGAATCCTCAAACACGATGCAGTTAGCGGGTGCGATCCCAAGCTTCTCGGCACATTTTAGATAGATATCTGGGAACGGCTTCGGACGGTCAACCATTAAGCCATTCACCGTTATTGGGAAGTAGCGGCGCAGGCCGAAGCGGTCGAGAATAAACTCAATATTCTCCGATTCGGCATTGGAGCCTATCGCCTTCGGCACATCGGCATATCGTTGCAGGAACCGATCGACTCCGGCAATAGTAAAGTCTTGAGACGGATCAGCGCTCATCAACTCTCTGAAGAGGCGTTCCTTGGCGGCCCCGTGCTGTAAAGCAATCTCTTCCGGCACAGATTGACCCAGAAAATCCCAAACTAGTTCAGTGTTGCGCTTGCCGTGCATCCGCTGCTCCAGATCGGTGACGTCAACGCCCAGGCCATGTAGATACTGCTCCCAGGCAGTCACGTGCAGGGGCATGGAATGGACAAGCACGCCATCCATGTCGAACACCATAGCCAAGCCAGGCAGAATTGTGTTCGCGCCGTTCAACAGCGGCACGTCAGTCGCGCTCAAGGCGTGAGAATAGCATGTCGAGGTCAAGGGAGCATGACTGCTTCGAAGACTCTCAGCCGACGGTTATAATCGGGGCACATACGGGTTTGTCCCGCTTCTAGTCTATTCGTGGTTCAGCCTATTGGATTTAGTTTCAATCCGTAATTTCGGTCTATCTATCCGCCGGATAACACTGGTTGCAGGAATCGCTGCCTGTCTTCTTACGCTGGTCGGAGTTGCCGCCCCGTTCATTGATGGATCTGGCTATAGCCCATCAATTCAAAAAGCAATCGAAGCGACCCTAGGCCGGACCGTCCAATTTGAAAGCATCCACTTCACACTGTTTGCCGGCCCGGGTTTTGTCTTGGAAGGAGTGACCATCAGTGAGGATCCGCAATTCGGTGCTGAGCCATTTGCGTACGTTCCAGAGATGCAAGCGCGCTTGCGATTGGACAAGCTGCTGTTTGGGCATATTCAACTCTCCAGTCTTCGACTGCTGGAACCGTCGCTGAACTTAGTCAAGCGTGACGATGGCACCTGGAATGTCGTTGAATTGATCAAGCGGCTTGGGGTACCCCGTCGTCTTCCGTTGCACTTCTTTCCAGTGTTTGAAGTGTTAGGGGGACGCATTGATTTTAAGTTCGGGCAGCGTAAGACTACGCTATACATACTGGATTCGGATTTACAAATCTATCCTGGATACGCAAATAGATTGAACCTGCGCTTTTCAGGATCTCCTGCCCGTACTGATCGCGCGGGGAACGGTTTTGGTCATCTCCACGGAGCAGCTAACTGGTATCTGAATAGCAATAACTTGGATGCCGATATTGTCCTGGATCCGAGTAATCTCAGCGAAGTGACAACTCTGGTGGAAGGTCATGACGTGGGCGTTCATGGAACGGTCAGTTCGCGAGCCCATGTTGCCGGATCTTTATCTGCGTTGCAGGTGACGGGCACGATGCAGGTAGCCGACGTCCATCGCTGGGATTTGATGCCTGCTAGCGGGTATGAGTGGGCGGTGCCTTACCAGGGTGAGGCGGACCTGCTAGGCAATCGCCTGACGCTGCGCACCACTGCCGCACGGGCGGGCGAAGTGAATCCAGTCAACCTGGTGTTGACAGTTACCGATTTGCTGGCCAATCCTCGTTTCTCAGTCGATGCACACCTTCATGCTGTTTCGGCGGGTGAGGTCCTGCCACTGGCGCGCCGGATGGGCTTGTCTGTACCGCAGCAGTTGATTTTAGTTGGCGCTTTGAGCGGTAATCTGAACCTTTCCACCGACCTCGGGCTAAGAGGCAACCTGCTGCTGGAAAAGGCCACCGCCACTTTACCTGCTACACTACCCTGGCGCACCGATCATCTGGAAATTGCTGTGCTGGACGATCGGCTAGTGTTTCGTCCAACTTTCCTGGAGACAACGGAAGGCGCGTTCCAGGTAAGCGGTGAAGTTTGGCTTGCCAATACTCGCGCGCGAGCCTCCATTGGCCTGCAGGACGTTCCTGTCTTTGCTTTCAAGCCCACATTGAACGCCTGGTTTGGTACTCCGCCGGTGTTCGACTCAATGAGTGACGGGCGGGTAACCGGCGCTCTTCTTTACGACTGTGAGGAGCGCCACGAGCCAGTGTGGTCCGGCAGACTTCAATTCGCCGATGCAACTTTCCAAACCGCGGGCATGGCTGTTCCTCTGACAAAAGCGGAAGGCCGGGTCAGCTTTGCCGGTTCAAATCTGGACATCCCACGCATCTCTGCACATCTGCAGCAGCACACCTTGAAGGCTAGCTATCACTACAACCCAGCAGCTAAACACACCGAGCGCTTGCGTATTGAAATGGCGGCAGCCGACCTAGGTGAGTTGCAGACGGTGCTTTCTCCATCGTTGCAAGTGCAAAGTTGGCTGGCCCGTCTGGGCGTCCTCTCGCGCACAATCCCTGCCTGGCTAGCCGATCGGAACCTGGAAGCTGAACTCGACATCCGGCAATTTTCGGCCGGCGACACAGCGCTTGGCTCCCTGACTTCGCAGGTTCTGTGGCAGGGCACGAACCTGCACTTCCCGTCCATCAAGTTAATCATGCCGTCAGGCAGCCTGGAAGCGAAAGGCACTGCAACTCTGGCTTCGTATAGGCCTCACTTCACGTTTGTTGCAAACCTCCATAATTACCCCTGGCGAGGGGGATTGCTGTCTGCTGATGCTGACGTAGAGACTTCGGGCATAGGTGAGGAAGGCTTGCGCAATTTACGGGCTTCGGGTCTCTTCAACGGAACCAACATGCAATTAGCTCCAGAGGGCTCCTTTTCCGAGATTTCTGGCCTATTCAGGTTTTCCTATAAAGAAGGGTGGCCGGATTTGACATTTACCAAGATTCAGGCCTCGGATGGTGAAAGCGACTGGAGCGGTGCAGGAGCCGCAGATAGTGATGGCCGGCTTGTCGTCGATCTCGAGCGGGAAGGGCGTCAACGCCGTTACATTAGTACGCTTAACCCTCATACCGCCGTTCGGCCTCCGGATCCCTCCAGCCATTGATGAATTGTCGATAGCTTTCTCGTTCGCGCAGCCTTCCGGAAGGTATTCCGAAAGGGTATTCCGAAAGGGACAGCCTGACTTGAGGGATTGGGAAAATACACCAACCCAGCATAGCCGACTGAGCAGTTCGCTAGATTAATCTAAACGTGGACTTTCCTGGCAAATTTGAGAAAAATTTGACGGTTCCTAGCCCTAGTGGAGTTAGCAAGCAGACGGACGCATGCCTCCGAAGCATGCCAGGGCAAGAGCTCCTGGAGCGACCGGCCCTTCACAATACAAGATCAACTTTTCGCCCGAAGTTAAATCTCACCCGTTTTGATGGAGTTAGCGGTGTGTTGTCCACCGCTCATCAAATCAAGCTCAGATTGGCGAACTCAGCAGACGGCTGGCACAAGTTCGACTGTTTGGCGAATTGCTCAAGTCAGGCTGTCCCCATCAGAAAGGCGTCCACATCAGAAAGGCAACGTCAGGAAGACGCTACACCGGGCACGCTCAATCCCGATACTGCCGTTTCACCTCCAGATCCGTCCAACCATTGACGGCTGATATGGGTGTCGCAGAGCTCACGCTAAAATCAAGGGGCAAGATGGATGGTTTCGAGCAGGCCTTTGATTCGCTGAGGCGCGAGTTGGAGAACGCAGTCGCGAGGCAGACGCGAGCGGCGCGAGATATTTTCACATCAGACCTGAATCAGCTGCTGCGGAGACTGCGCGAGTACGGCAGCGAAAGCGAATGGGTCAACACGCTTTTGGAAGGTGCCTCCCGATTTGCAGGACGTCTGGCAGTGTTTGAAGTTCGTAAAGACGCGCTGTATTTGCGCGGGCAGCGGCGGATGCAGCTTCCTCCTGGCCTGGTGATTTCGACTGCTTCTGCACCCGCCTTTGCCGGTTGTATATCAGCTAAAGATACGCTTCTCAGCCTGTGCACTGCCTCAGAGGTGGGCCCTGAATTGGCGGGCGCCGGCAGCTTGGGACGTGTGCGGCTGATACCGGTTCCCAATGGCGATCGCGTTGTGGCGGTCCTCTTTGCGCCTGAAGACGACAAGTTGGATGCTAATGGGTTGGAACTGATTGCAGGCATTGCGTCCATTGTGCTTGAACGGGGGGGGAATGCGAGCTTGCATGCACAGATTACCAGCACGCCGGGTGCGGGTAGCGCTCGGGAGAGTTCCGCCAGCCGAACGGTGCCTCGGCCTGACTGGTCTGATTTAAGCGCGACTGATCAGACTTTGCATCTGCGGGCGCAGCGATTCTCCAGAGTCGCCGTAGCCGAGGCGCAGCTGGCGCGTCCGGAAGCTTGCGCCGCGGGGCGAACTGCCGGCGACTTGTACATGTTCTTGAAAGTTGAGATTGACCGGGCTCGCGACAGCTATCGAAAGCAATTTATGACGGTTCCGTCCATGGTGGATTACCTTCATCTGGAGATTGTCCGTGCCCTGGCAGGAGGCGACGAAACTTTGATGGGGGCCGAATATTCCGGAGCAATGGTTTAGGCGCGTGCTGCGGACTCAAGTGCCCGCCTGGCCGGCAGCGGTTCTGTTGCTGGTTTGCACCCTGCCTCTCCTACCGGCACAGCATCCCAAGAAGCTCAGGAAGAGCCCTCCCAGATCGGCAGTTCCAAAGCCGGCCCGCCCTAAGAGCGAAAGTCCCAAGGTGGTGGGAGCGGCAGGTCTAATCGCGGCTGCTCAGCATGAACTCGACGCGCAGAACTTCACTGCCGCAGCCGATTACTCTTCCGCTGCGGTTTCCAAAGCTCCGATCCTGGCCGATTACGCCCACTACATACGGGCGCAAGCTGAGTACGGGCTCCACAACTACAATGAGGTGGGCGAATCTGCAACGCATGTGTTCAGCCATGCGCCGCCTTCGCCCTTTGTGGGTGCTGCAGCTGCGCTTGCCGTGCGGGCGGACCTGGATGGCAACAGCCCTAAGCAGGCACTCGCGCTCATCCGCAAGTACTTCGATGTTGTGCCGCAGCCGCAAGCTGATCTGCTGCTGGCACGCTGCTTTCGCGAGACGGGCGATTTGCCGGCGGCTGCCGACTACTTCCAGCGCGTCTACTACCAGTATCCGGTGGCAAAGGAAGCCAGCGATGCAGCCGACGCGCTGGTGGATTTGAAAGCGCGATTGGGTGATACCTACCCTCCCATATTGCCGGCTACGCTGATTGCTCGTGCGCAGAAGCTCTTTGATGCGAAGAGGCCGGCGGCAGCCCGTATAGAATTAGCTGCCGCGATCCCTCAACTAACCGGCAGAGAAGGTGACATCGCGCGGGTTCGATTGGGTGTCGCCGACTACCTTTCGGGACAGATCCAGGCCGCCTTCACCTATCTTCTGGCCTTGAAAATTGAGGATGGAGAAGCTGACGCCGAACGCCTGAATTATCTGATCCACAGCGCTCGAAGGGCAGATCGTCATGCCGATGTCAAGCCTTACCTGCAACAGCTGGAGCGCGCGCATGCTGCATCGAATTGGCGACTGGACGCGCTGATCTTTGTCGCCGATCAGGCACGTACTGAAAATGATTCTACGACCTATCTCCCGCTGTATGGCGCCTGTGCTGCCGGCTTCCCCCAAGAGCCGCTGGCCGCCCGGTGTCATTGGCGCTTAGCTTTTGATAGCTACCGCAAGGACGGCACAGACGCCTACGACCTGCTACGGAGCCATGTGGAGAAGTATCCAGGCTCAGAGGACATCAACGACGCGCTGTACTTCCTCGGGCGCCTGCAGGAGCGCAAGAATGACAACGCGTATGCCAAGGCTTGCTACCAGGAGCTGCAGACGCGCTTTCCGAACACCTACTACGCCTTGATTGCCCGCGAACGGCTGAAGCAGCCAACCCTGCAAGCGGCCACCGCCAGCCCGGCAGCCAAGGAGTTCTTGCAAGCGATCGCATGGCCGACCCGCCCTGAGTTTCCAAGTTTTACGCCCGGCGATCTGGCACGCACTCGCCTGGTCCGGGCGAATCTGTTGCAATTGACCGGCCTGAACGCGTTTGCTGAGAGCGAATTGAAATTCGGCGCGCGCAATGATGGGGACCAGGCCAACGTCTATGCTTTCGAGCTGGCAAAATTGGCGACCGCGCGCGATGCTCCTGACCAGGCTCTGCATTACATCAAAACGTACGCTCCCGGGTATTTGTATATGCCGCTGGATCAGGCCCCCACTCAGTTCTGGCAGATGGCGTTCCCGCTTCCTTACCGTGAATCCATCGACACGCACAGCCATGAACAGAGCCTGGATCCGTTTCTGGTTGCTGCTCTTATCCGGCAGGAGTCGGAGTTTAACGTGGCGGTTATCTCTCATGCCAATGCATACGGGCTCATGCAGCTTCTGCCGGCTACCGGCAAAGATCTGGCGCATCGGTCGGGCATCCGGGCGTTTCGCGCGTCTCAACTGCTTACGTCCGATCGCAACATCCAGTTAGGCACGCAATATGTTCGCAGTCTCCTGAACTCCTTTGGTGGTCAGGAAGAGTACGTCTTGGCTTCCTATAACGCCGGACCGAGTCGTGCCAAGCTCTGGCAGACTTGGGGCCCGTTTCGCGAACAGGCCGAGTTTGTCGAGACCGTTCCGTTCCATGAGACTCGCGGTTACGTTCAGGTGGTGCTGCGCAATGCCGATATCTACCGCCGCCTATATGCCGGGACTGTTCCGCAAATTCCCGTCTATCATCCAAAACCTCCGCCTAAGACAAAGGTCAGCACGAAGAAGCGCGCCATCAGACGTCGCTAGCATGGCACAGTGGACCGGAATTTATTAGTAAGCCTTATCATCCTGCTGGTGCTGGCGGTGCTGATGGCCGCACTGACCATCTTCCTCCGCAGACGTATCGCCTACAACTCGACTCACTTCAAACGCGCCGGGCCTGACGCAGATCCAATAAACCCATCTCCTTCGCAGAGCTGGACGCTGGCCATCGTTGCTCGATACCTGATGGAAGTGGAACTGCCGGTGGATTCTTTTCGAATCGTTGGCTTTCGAAGAACGGGCGCGCTCCAACCGATGTTGGCGAACGATTGGAAAATCCACGATCGCGCTGGACTGTTCGCTCAGATCAAAGAGCTGCAAATCATCGGTCATCGCGAGCGCTTCGCTGAAGCCATGCGGCGGCCCGCTTCCCACTTTCTCGCTTGGGATCTCATGCGCGCCATCCTGCTTGCCTGGGCGGGCGCCAATCTGGACTGGATCACCCCCGCTGAGTTCGCAAGCGTTCTTCTGGATATCGGCCCCGAGTTGCAGAATGCTTTCAACGATTGGCCTGAAGCGGCCGCCAGTTACGAATTAGGTCTTCGGGCATGGGCCTCTGAAGTCAAACGCCCACAACTTGCTGAGCGCGCCAACCTTACCTTGCGAACGCTGTTGAACGACCCCGCAAGCCCGTGGAAAGCCGTGCCCTGGCGTACACCACTGACGGCTACAATGGCGGGATGACGAGCGCTCCGGTCCATCGATTCCAAAGCTTTCGAGTAGCCGAGTTCAAAGAGTCCGTCATACGCGAGATGACCCGCCTGGCCATTCAGCATGGAGCCGTGAATCTGGCACAAGGTTTTCCGGATTTTCCTGCGCCTGCCGAGATTAAACAGGCGGCGCAAGAGGCGATCGCGGCCGATGTCAATCAGTATGCAATCACCTGGGGCGCTAAGCCGTTCCGTGAGGCACTGCGTGACTACTACCGCCGCTTCTATCAACTCGACATCGACCCGGAGCGCGAGATAACTGTCTGCTGCGGCTCTACCGAGGGCATGATCGCCAGCCTGCTTGCGTTACTTAATGCCGGCGATGAAGTGGTGCTGTTCGAACCGTTCTATGAGAATTACTGGCCTGACTCGCAGTTGAGCGGCGCCGTTCCCCGCTTTGTCCGGCTCCAGCCTCCGGACTGGACCTTTGACCCGGCTGAGGTTCGAGCGGCCTTCAATCAACGCACCCGGGCAGTGATCCTGAACACTCCCAACAACCCGACCGGCCATGTCTTTTCGCAAGAAGAGCTAGCCTTTCTGGGCGAATTGTGCCAGGAGTTTGACTGCCTTCTGATCACTGATGAAATCTACGAGCACATCCTGTTCGACAACGAGCGGCATGTTCCGCCCATCACGCTTCCAGGCCTGCGTGAGCGCTGCGTCTTGGTTAATAGTTTGAGTAAGACGTTCTCTGTGACAGGCTGGCGTGTGGGGTGGGTGATTGCTCCGCCCGCGCTGACCAACTCCATTCGTAAGGTTCATGACTTCCTAACCGTTGGAGCAGCCGCGCCCTTGCAGCAGGCCGGCACTACGGCCTTAGGTCTACCGGACCAGTATTTTAAGGAGCTTGCTGCCACTTATCAAGCTAAGCGCGACGAAGCTGTAGCTATGTTGGAAAGCGTCGGCCTGCGGACGTATCTGCCGAAGGGCGCCTACTACGTAATGTGCGACATCTCCCCCTTCGATTTTACCGGCGATGTTGCCTTCGCCAAGCACTTGGTCGAGGACATTGGGGTTGCTGCCGTGCCCGGTTCCAGCTTCTTTCGTGACCCAGCTGACGGCGCACACTTGATCCGCTTTTGCTTCGCGAAACGCAAAGAAACCCTGGACGCTGCCGGCGAACGGTTGCAGAAACTTCGTCGCGGATAGCGAGCCCCTCAGAGTCGATTGATCAGGCTCGCCACGTAGCCGGCGCCAAAGCCGTTGTCGATGTTCACAACCGTCACGTTACTCGAACAGCTGTTCAACATGCCGAGCAGCGCCGCCAGCCCGCCGAAACTAGCTCCGTATCCAACGCTGGTGGGAACAGCAATTACGGGGCACGAAACCAGTCCTCCCACCACGCTGGGCAACGCGCCCTCCATGCCTGCACAAACGATCGTCACCCGTGCGTTCGCCAGCCGGTGCCGCTGATCGAGCAAGCGATGAATGCCTGCCACGCCAACATCGTAGATGCCATCAACTGTGTTGCCCATCACTTCCGCGGTGAGTCGCGCTTCTTCCAGCACCGGAAGATCACTGGTGCCCGCACAAATGGCAGCAATGGTGCCTTTGCCTTTCAGGGCACGATCGCGCCAAACCCGCACCACGCCTGAAGCCGGAAAGTATTCTGCTTCACCATTCAGCTTCTTTACTCGCTCTGCCATCTCCGCGCTCGCACGCGTTATCAGCAGATTGGGCGACTTCGCCAGCAGCGCAGCCGCAATTGCCTCTACCTGCTCCGGCTGTTTGCCTTTTCCGAGAACCACCTCCGGCATACCTTGGCGCAACGCCCGGTGATGGTCCACTTTGGCGAAGCCCAAGTCCTCAAAGGGAAGGTCTCGCAACTCCTTCAGTGCGGAATCAACGGGTGTTTCGCCATCCCGAACGCGTTCGAGCAGCAACTGCAGGTCTTTGGTGTCCATCTCTCTTAAGCCAAACGGCAGGGTTCGCGCATCTCCTAAAATGGTAGCGTTATCCTCTCTATGACCCGATTGTGGCGACGCCTGAGCCTTACGCTTGAGATGATCAAGTTCGAGCACTCTGTGTTCGCGCTGCCCTTCGCTTTAACGGGTGCGCTTCTCGCCTGGCGGGAAAGCAGCTTTGTCATCTCCGGCTTGGGTTGGCGATTGGCCTGGATTATCGTTTCCATGGTCTCGGCGCGTTCGGCGGCAATGACGTTCAATCGCATACTCGACGCGCCTATCGACAGCCGGAATCGCCGTACTGCGGCACGCGCCCTGCCTGCCGGGCAACTGAGCCTGCGGTTCGCCTGGGCGTTCACCGCCTTCAGCATCGCCCTGTTTGAGTGCGCGGCGTGGCGACTCGGTACGCTCTGCCTGGAACTGTCTCCCTTTGCTCTTGCCGTCCTTCTTGGCTACTCCTACAGCAAGCGCTTCACAAGCTTTGCGCACCTCTGGCTCGGCTTCGCCCTGGGCATTGCTCCTGCTGCCGCCTGGATCGCGATACGGGGCTCCCTTGATCCGCGCATCTTGCTGCTTACGGCCGCTGTGATGTTCTGGACCGCCGGCTTCGACATCATCTACGCCTGCCAAGACTTTGCTTTCGATTGCGCGGAAGGGCTCTGCAGCATCCCACGCCGGCTCGGCGTTGCCAACGCCCTTCAAATTGCGCGCCTGCTGCATGTGGCAATGATTATTTGCCTGATTGCGCTGGTGGCCGTTTTCCACTTGCATCTGCTGAGCCTAGCCGGTGTTGTCGTCGTAATCGCGCTTTTGGTTTACGAACACGGTTTGGTCAAGCCTCACGATCTGTCACGCGTGAACGCCGCTTTTTTCACTGTGAATGGTTATGTCGGTCTGCTGTTCTTCGCTTTTTGGACAGCCGATATTCTGGTCCACCGCTCCTACCTACTCAAATGACTTCTTCCCCCTTTACTTCATCCGCGCCTGTCATTGAAGATCCAAAGCTTCGCGACATTCTTCGCAAAGTCGAGACTCGGGAGCGCCTTTCTTACCAAGACGGTGTGAACCTGTACCGTAGCAGCGATATTCTCTCGCTGGGTTACATGGCCAATCTGGTCCGTGAACGGTGGCACGGTGACGTCACTTACTTCAACGTAAACCGGCACATCAATCCCACCGATGTCTGTGTCGCCAGCTGCCGTCTGTGTGCCTTTGGCAAGCAGGCGCGTGATCCCAATTCGTACACCATGTCTATGGAACAGGTTTGGGAAGTTGCGGGTAAGGGCTACGCCGAAGCTGTGACCGAGTTCCACATTGTAGGCGGGCTGCATCCGGAACTCAGCCTGGACTGGTACTGCGAAATGATTGCCGGACTGAAGCAGCGTTATCCCGGCGTACACCTGAAAGCATTCACCATGGTGGAGATCGCGTACTGGGCCAAGCGCGCAAAGATATCCATCCGAGAGACCCTGGAGCGCTTCAGAGATGCTGGCGTAGACTCCATGCCGGGCGGCGGCGCGGAAGTGTTCTCCGAGCGGGTTCGCCGCATCATTTGCGATCACAAGATTGACGGCAACGAGTGGTTAGAGACCGCCCGCATCGCACACCAGATTGGCCTGAAAACTAACTGCACCATGCTTTACGGTCATTTGGAAACGCCTGAAGACCTGGCTGACCATTTGGTGCGCCTGCGGGAAGTTCAGGACGAGACCAATGGCTTCGTTACGTTTATTCCACTCGCTTTTCACCCCGCGAATACCGCGCTCTCTCACCTGTCTACCACCAGCGGCTTTGACGATCTGAAACAGATCGCCATCTCGCGTCTGATGCTCGATAACATCCCGCATATCAAGGCTTACTGGATTATGATGACGCCGAGCATGGCCCAGATTGCACAGCGCTTCGGAGCTAATGACATCGACGGCACCGTTGTGGAGGAGAAGATCTACCACGACGCAGGTGCGACCACTGCCCAGCATCTACGCCGTCAGGATTTGCTTCGACTGATTCGCGAAACGGGTCGTGAGCCAGTCGAGCGGGACACCACTTACAAACCCGTCACGCGCGTCGAGTCCAGCTTTACGGTACTCGTGTAGACGACCCTGCCGGAAGGCTGCGGCCTCGAAACAGACCAGCCAAGCGGAGGAGTAGAGACGGCCTCCTGGTTGTCTTGTCCTCATCCTGGCCCGCTAGCCCACTCCGGAAGTACGATTCAGGCAGATACTCAGCTCCCTCGTGCGCCATGGAAAGCAGCCACTGCTTGCCGGCTTCATCGGTCGTGCGCAGCGCTCTTAAATCCATTACAAGCCTACGGCCCGCAACCGTCGTTTTGGCTGTTATCCAGCAGCCTTGTAAGTCCCGAATGTCGCCTTCGCTCAGCGTTCCCAACAGCTGGAACCGTAAAGCTGTCGTGCTGTCGTGAAGGTAGTATTTGAGCGCTGATTGCCAGGGATGAGACGTCGCTGTCATTGAATCTGCTTTCCAGCTTGGAGCTACGCCATCTGTCTCATCACCCAAGTCTGTCATGCTCCCATTTCTGCTTGACGTGCGACGGGCACAAGCCGCAGCAAACGTATTCCCTCCTAAGACGTCTTTGCCCTGCCGAAAGTTGCCGTCGAGCTATTGCGCTGTCTCAGGCCGCGCTGACTGATTTTTTCTCGTGCAGCTTGGTCATAAATGATGTATCGAACCGTCCACCAATAAAATCGACGTCGGACAGTATTCGCTCATGCAATGGGATAGAGGTGTGAATACCCTCTACGATAAACATGCTAAGGGCGCGCCGCATTCGCTGGATTGCTTCCTGGCGATCTTTTCCGTGTGCAATTAACTTGGCAATCAGCGAATCATAGTAGGGCGGTACAACGCTATCGGTATAGGCTGCGGTGTCAACTCGAATGCCGATTCCACCGGGTAGATTCATCCCTGTGATGCGCCCTGGGGAAGGTGCAAACGTATCCGGATGCTCTGCATTGATGCGGCACTCAATAGCATGACCGGTTAATGCTACCGGATCGATCAGGATATCTTTCAAGTGTTCTCCAGCCGCAATGCGGATTTGCGCCCGCACCAGATCAACTCCTGTCACCATCTCCGTCACTGGATGCTCAACCTGGATGCGCGCGTTTACTTCAATAAAGTACAGGTTCTTGCGCTCGTCCATCAGAAACTCGACCGTACCTGCGTTGCTGTAGCCGATGTTTTTCATAGCCGTCCGTAAGCTCTTCGATATCTTCCGGCGCAGATCCGCCGGTACCGAAGGAGACGGCGACTCTTCCAGTAACTTCTGATGCCGGCGTTGGATGGAGCACTCGCGTTCGCCTAGAATCTCCACATTCCCGTGCTCGTCCGCCAGCACCTGAAACTCGATGTGACGTGGTGCTTCTACCAGCTTCTCCATGTAGACATCGCCGTTAGAGAAAGCCGCCTGTGCCTCATTTTGAGCTTGGGCCAGCAGTGCGGGCAATTCAGCTTCAGCGCGGACCACTCGCATGCCCCGGCCACCGCCGCCTGCCGCTGCCTTTAGCATCACCGGCAACCCAATGTCGCGAGCCAGATTCAATGCATCGTCGGCATCTTTTAGCACACCCTGAGAGCCGGGTAGGATTGGCACTCCTGCGGCCTTCATCAGCGCCCGTGCTCGCTGCTTTAACCCCATTTGCCGAATCACATCAGGCCTCGGACCAATAAACTTCAGCCGCGACAGGTCGCAGACTTCCGCAAAGTCCGGGTTCTCACTCAGGAATCCATACCCTGGATGAATGGCATCTGCATTTGTGATCTCCGCCGCGCTGATTACCGACGGAATGTTCAGGTAACTCAGTGCGCTCTTAGCCGGCCCGATACACACCGCTTCGTCCGCAAATCGCACGTGCAGGCTATGCCGGTCCGCTTCCGAGTAAACCGCTACTGTTTTGATTCCAAGATCGCGGCAGGCACAAATAATGCGTAGCGCAATCTCGCCCCGGTTAGCAATAAGAACTTTTCGGAACATGCCTTAGAGCTTGAAAGGCCGGATGGAAAACAGCGCTTCGCCGTACTCTACGGGACGCCCGTTTTCTATGTATTTGGCAACGACAGTCCCGGCAATCTCCGCCTCAATTTCATTCATCAACTTCATTGATTCAATAATGCAGAGAACCTGCTTCGGCTCCACGCGATCACCCACCCTGACGAATTTGGGAGCATCCGGGGCAGGCGCGTCGTAGTAAGTCCCCACAATCGGCGAGCTCACCTGCACATCGTTGGAGGTCTGGTTAACGACCGGAGCCGCCAGCAGCTCTGGGGGCGCTGGCTCAACGTGAGTGAAAGAAGGAGTTGGGGGTGCAGCACTAACCGCCATCGGCACCACCGTGGAAAGCGGAACCACACGATCCTGGGCAGGCGCAACAGCTCGGGTAATCTCAACCGTGTTCTCGCCCCGCTGCACCATCAGCTTGGCAATGCCGGTTTCGTTTACTACCTGAATTAATTCTTTTATCTCGTCAATTGTCATGACTGCGTTCTTGCCCGTCGGCACCACGCCACATTGTTACAGAACAATCAAATCCTTCCTCGTAGGGGTTAATATCTCACTGCCTGACGCGGTTACCAAGACCGTATCCTCAATGCGTACGCCGGCTAAGCCCTCTTGGTAGACGCCAGGCTCTATCGTGATAACCATCCCGGCTTCCAACTTGACTTTTTCTTTTTTTCCTATTCGCGGCTGCTCGTGGATCTCCAGCCCTAAACCGTGTCCGGTTGAGTGAACAAATAGTTTATCCATGCCGAATCCAGCCAGAGTACTTCGAGCCTCGCGGTCGAGCTTTGCACAAGTAAGGCCCGGCTTGATCGCAGCAATCGCAGCCATTTGACTTTGAAGGACGGCCTTGTACATCTGGCGCTTCCTCCCATCGAGCTTGCCTACCGCAAAGGTTCGAGTCATGTCGCTGGCGTAGCCGGCAACACTGGCTCCCATATCAATCAATAATAGTTGATTAGCCTCTATTGCTTGTCCACCAGGCCGGGCATGGGGCATGGCTGCATGCTCACCGGAAGCTACAATCGTTTCAAAGGCCGTTCCCTCTGCTCCCAGCCGCCGCATCCGGTAATCAATTTCAGCGGCCAGGTCGACCTCCGTCATACCGCTCTTAAACTGCCCAAGTGCTTCGGCAAGCGCGGCCGAATTTAGCTGCACTGAAGCGCGAATACTTGCAATCTCTCCCTCGGACTTCACGGTTCGCAAAGCTTCTACGGCGCCGTCCAAAGGCTTTAGCTTCAGCTTTTCCCCGTACTCTTTTAACTGCTCGAAGGCCTGGAGGCTTATGCGGTTCCGTTCATAGCCGACCGTGCGCAAGCCAAGCCGATTGATCGACGCGCATGCTTCTTTCAGCAGATGCCGCCTGGCAACTTTCACCTGGCAGTCCGATTCCCTGGGCGCCTGTGCCCCGTACCTTGGATCGGTAAAAAGCATTGCTCTATCGCGAGTGAGAAGCAGCGCCGCATTGCTGCCCGTAAACCCACTCAAATAGCGAACATTGGGCAGAGCAGTTATCAGGACCGCATCAATCCGATCCTCGCGGACCTTTACCGCTAAACGATTTCTGCGAGCTTTGAACTCGGTGTGTTCCGCCATTCGACCCTACGGCTCCAACAGCAGCTTGCCCGAAGTCTTTCGAGCCTGCAGATCACGATGGGCGCTTGCCGCGTCAGCCAGTGGATACCGCTTGTAAATCAGGGTCCGCACCCGCCCCTCTGCAATCCACCCAAACAGATCTCTTGAGCGCCACTGGAGTTCGCCGGGTTCAGAAATGTAGTTTGCCAGCGATGGGCGCGTGAGAAACAAAGAGCCTTTCTGGCTCAGCACCAACGGATCAACCGAACCGATAGGGCCGCTCGATTGACCGAACGTTGCCATCAATCCGCGTGCTCGCAGGCAGTCCAGGCTCTTGGCAAACGTGTCCTTACCCACCGAATCGTAAACGACATGTACGCCCTTGCCGCCCGTGAGATTCTTCACCGCCTCGACAAAGTCAGTCTGCGTATAGAGAATCGTATGATCCGCACCATGCTCGGCGGCCAGTTGCGCTTTTGCTTCTGTCGAAACCGTAGCAATGACCGTTGCACCAAGGATTTTGGCTACCTGCACCAGCATCAGGCCCGCACCCCCGGCCGCTGCGTGAATCAGGCAAGTCTGTCCACGCTCCAGCTTAAAAGTCGAATGGGTCAGATAGTGAGCAGTCATGCCTTGCACCATCGAAGCGGCAGCATCGCCGGCATTCACACTGTCAGGAACGTTGACCAGAAACTTCTCCGGCACAGCCGCATACTCAGCGTAAGAGCCCCGTGCCATTGCATAAGAGACGCGCTGCCCGGCAGTAAACGCTGAGCCGGCAGGCGCCCATTCCACTACGCCCGCAGCCTCGCTTCCAATCCGCACCGGCTTCTCCGGAGCGTTATAGAAACCTTCACGGAAGTAAACATCAATGTAGTTCACCCCACTGACTTCTATTTTTATCAGCACTTCACTTGGGCTCGGTTCAGGGCGCGGAACCTCGATGAGCTTCAGGTTCTCCGGCCCGCCAACCGGGTCTGCGACGATCGCTTTCATAACTGCCGATAGTAACGCGGCCTTACACTGCCCAGCTAAAATCCTGCGTCTTCGCCGGTGCTGCTCCTCCGTCTCGCAGACGGATCAACTCCAGTCGCAGCGCATCCACCAGCGCATGCCAGCTTGCATCAATCACGTTGTCCGAAACGCCAACGGTCGACCAACTAGTGCTTGCATCACTCCACTCCACCAGAACGCGAACCTTCGACTCAGTCCCGCCTTTTCCTCCCAGCACGCGCACCTTGTAGTCAATCAGCCGCACACTGGTGATCTCCGGATAAATGGTCGCCAAGCACTGCCGCAGACAGATGTCCAGCGCATGCACCGGGCCCGATCCAGTGGCCGAATGCGAGTGAACGTCGCCATTCACCCGTAAGGTTACGCTCGCGACAGTAGTTGTGTCGTCGCTGTCTGAAGGGAGCGGGGAGACCCGATTGAGCCTTGTGGACACCTCGTATGTTTCCACTTCGAATGGGTGAAAGTCTGGGCGCGTCGCCTCTCTCACCAGCAGCTCGAAGGTTCCCTCGGCAGCCTCGAAATCGTACCCTTCATACTCCAGCGTTTTGATCCGCCCCAGTAAATCGCGGCGTGCGTTCTCCGGCAGATTCGCGTTCAGGCCCAACTGCTCCAGCTTGTAGCTCACATTGCCACGTCCTGACAGATCACTCAACAAAACGCGCTGCCGATTGCCTACCAGCTCCGGCTGAATGTGTTCGTAAGTCGACGAATCTTTCAGGACGGCGCTGACATGAATGCCCCCCTTATGGGCAAAGGCACTGCCTCCGATAAAGGCCTGCTCATTGCGGACGGGCAGGTTAGCCAGATCAGCCACAAAGCGTCCAAGCCCGGTCAGTTTGCGCAGGTTTTCAGGCCCAACGGTCGAGTAACCGAGCTTTAACTCCAGGTTTGCCAGAACCGAACACAGGTTCGCATTCCCGCAGCGCTCGCCATAGCCATTGATGCAGCCCTGCACATGGCCAGCCCCTGCCTGTACCGCCATTAAAGTGTTTGCTACTGCCAACTCTGAATCGTTGTGGCAGTGAATGCCGATTGTTCCACCGAACTGCTTGCGGATCCGGCTGACGATATCGCCCACCTGCTGCGGCAGTGTTCCGCCATTGGTATCGCAAAGGCAAAGCACATCTGCGCCTGCGTTCGTGGCCGCTTCTAACGTTCGCAGAGCAAAGCCTGCGTTGGCCAGGTAACCGTCGAAGAAATGTTCTGCATCATAAACCACTTCTTTGCCGTGTGCCTTCAGATAGGCCACCGTATCGGTGATCAGAGCCAGGTTCTCTTCCTCGGTGATACCTAACGCACGGTGCACATGAAAGTCCCAGGTCTTTCCAAAGATAGAGATAACCGGAGTCTCAGCCCCAAGCAATTCGGCGATGCTCGCGTCCTGCTCCACTGGATTCTTGGCAAGCCTGGTAGAGCCGAACGCGGTCAGCTTGGCGTTCTTGAATTTGAGCTTCTTGGCAAGCCGAAAAAATTCTTTGTCCTTCGGATTTGAACCTGGCCACCCGCCCTCAATGTAGTCGATGCCGAAGTCATCCAGTTTCTCAGCAATCAGCAGCTTGTCATCTACCGAGAAAGAAACCGATTCACCCTGCGTGCCATCGCGAAGTGTCGTATCGAATGTAAAGACTCTCATAAATTGCGGACCAGACTCACTGACTGAAGTTGCGGCTCAACAAAAAGGCCACCCGGGATCTTATTCCCGCTGGTGGCCTCTGAACGAACGTGATACAGAAGGTCTCAGGCGGGGCCCGTAATGGCCACGCTAATCAAAGTCGCAATGAGGCGAAGGATCATTTGTCCGAGAACCGTACTTGTCCATTATAAGCCGCTCTTGATGCCAACCCGTGAGCATCAAACAACCAGCATCTTCTTCAAAAACAAGAACTGCCCCAGATGATGGGAATTATGGTCCGCCACTAACAAGAGCTCGCGCAAAAGCGTTTGCCCGGCGCCATGGGGCAGCGGCGCGAAAAGATCGTTGCTCGAATCTTGTGCAAGCTCCTTAACAGCCTGTAAATCCTGCTCAAAGCTCATCAGACTTCCGTTCCAATCCTCCTGGCCTGAAGGCGCCGCGCTCGATGGCCAGTACTCATCCGGCCACTTCCGCTCCTGGTAGTTTCCCGGACGCGAAAAGTCCAGGATGTCGCGTTGCGCAATACGTAGGTGCTCTAACAGTTCCCACGCCGAGTGGGGCGCACCCCGGGCTTGGCTCCAGCCAATTCGAACGGAAAATCCGCAACCGCCGATGCGAAATCGAGGTGAGCCTCCTGCGCGCCTAACAGTGCGACAAGCTGCTTCCGCAAGCTCCCCAGTTCCTTCGCTTCAGTCATAAACTCCCCTGTTTTCCTTAGTTCGTCGCGGCTATTCTGAAAAGATGGTCCGAATCGAAATCGTCCACGCTATCCCCGAACGGCTAAGGCTCAGGGCGTGATCAAGCGCATTTTATTCTGGTGCCTGCTTGGCACAATCGCAGTCATCTGTCTGACTTACCTGACCGACCTTGCCATCTTGCGGTGGCGCTTCAACACCAAACGCAATCCGGTACAAACTGTCGTTATCAAGCCCTACTTCGCTGTGCCTCGCAAAGATCATCGCACCGAATATATGGCTGACGATCCCAAAGCGGAAACCTGTGTCAACTCAATCTTCCCGCACTCTGGCGCGAAGCCGTGCTGGTACCTGACCCGCCATACCGATCGCCGGATCGATCTATAATAATGCTCTGTGCCGAGTTGCCTCTAACCCAGTTGCATCAAAGCAACCCAATGTGTATACTCTAACCAGGACCTACACATCATGCGAACCAATATCGTAATCGACGACAAGCTGATGCAAGATACTCTCCGTGCAACAGGTTTGACAACCAAGCGCGAAGCTGTCGAACTGGGCCTGAAAACCATCTTACGGCTGAATAAGCAGGAAAAGATTCGGCAATTTCGGGGAAAGTTGAATTGGCAAGGTGACATCGAGTCACTCCGGAGAAACGATTGATTCTGGTCGATTCAGGCGTCTGGATTGACTACTTCAACGGGGCAAAAACACCTCAGACGGACAAGCTCGACACGCTGTTGGGCATGGAGTCGCTGGTGATCGGTGATCTAATCCTGACCGAGGTTCTACAAGGGTTTGGAAATGAAAGCGACTTCGCCCAGGCTAAGTCCCTTCTGACCTCGTTAGTGATTGTCGAACTAGGCGGCCTGAAAATAGCAGTTCAGGCCGCCCAGAACTTCCGTTTGCTGCGCAAGCGTGGCATCACCGTTCGCAAGACAATCGACATAATTATCGCTACATTCTGCATCGAGAGCGGCCTTCAGCTTCTCCATCAGGACCGGGACTTCGATGGCTGTGCGAAGTACCTTGGCTTACAACTGTAGCGTGCGAATAGCCGGCTAGTGTGAGGCGCCTACGCCCCGACGCCCACCTCTTCCGGAACGCCGGCCTCTTTCCGCTTCTTCAGAAACGGCATCATCGCCCGCAGTTCCGCACCCACCTTCTCAATCGGCTGGTCTTTCGCACTCTCACGCATAGCGAGAAACTTCTTTCGGCCCTCGCGATTTTCGGCCAACCACGTTCGGGCAAACTCGCCAGACTGAATCTCGCTCAGGATCTTCTTCATCTCAGCCCGGGTTTGCTCGGTAACCAAACGTGAACCTCGAGTGTAGTCGCCGTATTCAGCCGTATCCGAGATGGAATACCGCATGTAGCCAAGCCCGCCCTCATAGATCAGATCGACAATCAGCTTCAACTCATGCAAGCATTCGAAGTATGCAATCTCGGGCGCATACCCGGCCGAAGTCAACGTCTCAAAGCCGGCCCGAATCAATTCACTAACGCCTCCACAGAGCACGGCCTGCTCGCCGAACAGATCGCTCTCGGTCTCTTCTTTAAACGTTGTTTCGATCACGCCCGCCTTTAAACAGCCCAGCCCGAACGCATAAGCCAATGCATTCGGTAAGGCCTGCCCGGAGGCATCCTGCGCAATAGCTACCAGCGCCGGCACACCTACGCCCTCCACAAACAACTCACGCACGCGATGCCCCGGAGCTTTGGGCGCAATCATTGAAACGTCTACATTCTCCGGCGGCTTGATCTCACCGAAATGAATATTGAACCCATGCGCAAACATCAGTGTCTTGCCCGGAGTTAAACTCGGCGCAATCTCGTTCCGGTACACTTCGCCTTGCAAGTGATCGGGCAACAAAACCATCACCACATCTGCTGCTTTGGTTGCCTCTGCTACGGTCAGAACCTGCAGTCCGGCCGTCTCTGCTTTGGCCTTGCTCTTACTTCCCGCATGCAGCCCGACTACCACCTGTAAGCCCGAGTCGCGCAGGTTCAGCGCATGCGCATGCCCCTGGCTTCCGTAGCCAACAATCGCAATGGTCTTGTTGCGAAGAGGAGTAAGATCTCCGTCTCCCTCGTAGTAACGTTTTGGCATCTCTATCCTAATTCCGCTTCTTCGAATTCAAGCACTTCTTCCGGTGCTGCTCCTAGAGGCACTGGTGCAGATAATCGCAGCTTCTTGCTATCCAGCGTCATTGATACAGTGCCCGAACGCGAAATTTCAATCTCGCCGTAACTCCGCATCGCATCTACAAACTCATCCAGTTTCTCGCTGTCGCCGGTCGCCTCTAACGCCAATTCATCCGCGGTCGAATCCACCAAGCGCGCCCCGAACATTTCGGCTTCTTTCAACACCGCTGTTCGCGTACCCTGCAGGGTCCTCACCCGCACCAACATCAACTCGCGATTCACTGCCGGCCCGTCCGTGGCATCGGTCGCCTGCAACACATTAACCAGCTTGTTCATCTGCTTGATCACCTGCGTTCGGATATTGGCTTCCACGTCCACCGTGATTGTCATGCGCGAGAGAGTCGGGTCGGTGGTCCGCGCCACCGTCAGACTCTCAATGTTGTATCCTCGCTGACTCAGCAAGCCGGTTACCCGCATCAGCGCCCCGGGTTTGTTTTCCATCAACAGCGATATAACCTGCTGCATTGCGCTGCCCTACACTTCCACTGGTTGCGGCGGACGCAGCACCATCTCGTTCAGCGCTCCGCCTGCCGGCACCATGGGAAACACGTTCTCAAAGGATGAAACCTTGACATTCAACAAATACGGCCCCGGCGCACGCACCGCTTCCTCCAGCACCCGCGGCATTTCTCTGACATCCTCGACTGTGCTGCCCTTGAACCCGTATGCGCCCGCAAGTTTCTCCGGATCGGGAAACGACGTCAGCTCCACTTGGCTCAGCCGATTGTTATAAAACAACTCCTGCCACTGCCGTACCATTCCCAGATAACCGTTGTTCATCACGATGATCTTAATGGGCAGCGCATGGTTAGCGATTGTTGCCAGCTCCGGGATAGACATTTGAAAACCGCCATCACCAACAATGGCGAACACCAGTTTGTCGGGCCGGGCAAATTGACAGCCGATTGCCGCCGGCAGTCCGAAGCCCATGGAACCGAGCCCGCCTGAGTTAATCCAAAGCCGCGGCTCGTTATAACGGATCAGCTGGGCAGACCACATCTGATGCTGGCCTACGTCACTGGCAATAATCGCTCGTCCACCAGACAAGCGGTCAATCTCGGCCATCAGATGCTGCGGCTTAATCTCGGTTTCGGACTGCACCGGCACCAGCGGGTTCTCGTCCTTCCATGCCTGGATCTGGCCCCGCCACTCGGCCCGCGCCCCGGCTTTCTGCCCTTCCATCTCAGGCTTCAGTTCCCGTAATGCCGCCATCAGCTTCGGCAGCACTTTCTTGGCATTGCCTACAATCGGCAGATCAGCATACCGATTCTTCCCGATTTCGGCCGGGTCAACATCTACGTGGATCACCTTGGCATGGGGAGCGAACGCGTTGAGCCGTCCGGTCACTCTGTCATCAAAACGAACGCCCAACGCAATAATCAGGTCCGTGTGCGTCATGCCCATGTTGGCCGCATAGCTGCCGTGCATACCGGGCATGCTGATAAACCTCGGATGGTCAGAGGGCAGTACGCCCAGGCCCATCAACGTGCAAACCGTGGGGGCGTCCAGCGTCTCCACAAGCTCACGCAATTCCTCATGCGCATTGGCTGCGATAATGCCCCCGCCTGCATACACGAACGGGCGCTCGGCTTCCCACATCATTTGTGCTGCCCGCCGAATCTGGCCTGCGTGTCCTTCAGCAAATACGCGGTAACCGGGGAGATGAATCTCCGTCACCGGCGCATAATGGGCCTGCCCTTGAAAGACATCCTTAGTAATGTCCACTAATACCGGACCTGGCCGGCCGGAAGCGGCAATGTAGAACGCCTCATGAACAATCTGCGGCAGGTCCGCAACGTTCTTAACCAGGAAATTGTGCTTCGTCGCTGACCGCGTAATCCCGAACGTATCCGCTTCCTGGAACGCATCGCTTCCCATCAGCTTGTTTGACACCTGCCCGGTAATGGCCACAATCGGAATCGAATCCATCATGGCGTCCACCAGGCCCGTTACCAGATTGGTCGCACCCGGTCCGGATGTGGCGCAGCAAACGCCTACTTTGCCGGTTGTCCGAGCATATCCCTGCGCCGCGAATGCCGCATTCTGCTCATGCCGCACCAGCACATGGCGAATCTGGTGTTCGTACAAAGCATCATAGAGCGGAAGCGTTACTCCGCCCGGATACCCGAACATGCACTCAACGCCTTCCTGCACGAGGCAGTTCAGCAGAATCTTTGCGCCGGATAGAAGATTGGTTGCCATCGAAAAGTCCTTGCTCTCCAAACCGCCATTGAGCCATCGCGAGCCGCGAACTGACACTGTGCTGCGGGATCGACGGTTGGTGCAGACGTCAACGCCTGGTCAGAGGCGACGGTCCATAGACTTACCGTATCCTACAAATTCTCTTTATGCAAGAGCATGTCAGAATAAGAAACGCTTATGAGCCACGCCTATCGGACTAGGGAGAGGCAGCCAAAGTACTAAGAGATTGTTCGGGTATGCCAAACTATAAGTACGAGAGTTTCAGACCACTAAGCCGACAAGCTCTTACAAGTTTCCGTGTCTCGCCCCTTTCCAACTCGCGCTGATTACGGCTGTCCCGGAAGGTGCCTTTGAGTACGTTTCCGATTCCCAGCAACGAGCTGGAACGCGTGGTTGCGCTCCACAGCTACAAAGTACTGGATACACCTCCGACGGAAGCCTTTGACCGCCTGACCCGGTTAGCAGCTTCTATCTTCCAGGCCCCGGTCGCTTTGATCAGTCTTGTGGATGCGGAGCGGGTCTGGGTCAAAAGCAGTTTTGGTTTCGCCGGGGCGGAAACGCCTCGGGATCTTACAATTTGCGGCCACGCGATCATGTCAGATCAGCCGCTGATCGTACCCGATGTCACGCGCGATGCCCGCTTCGTTTGTAATCCCTTTGTCGCAGGTGCTGCGCACATTCGGTTCTACGCAGGCGCACCTCTCATCACTGGCGATGGCTATTGCCTTGGTACGCTCTGCGTTGTTGATACCGAGCCACGCCCCCAGCCAACGCCCGAACAGGTTGCTTGCCTCCAGACTTTGGCCGCTTGCGTAATCGAGCAACTTGAAGCAGCGCGCCTGGCAAAGAGGCTGGTTGAGGTCGACGCCGATCTACAGCGCCGCGAGGGCGAATTGCAAGAGCAGCGCCGCCAGACCTTGCAGTTGCAGGTGCGTGTCAACCTGGCCGTGGAAGCTGGCCTCTTACATATATGGGAATGGAATCGTACGAACAATGTAGTCATTCGATCGTCCGCGGCTGATCGCCTGTTCGGCTTTGCTCCCGGTCAGTTTGAATCATCCTTCAGCGCTTGGGAAGAAAGGCTTCATCCGGATGATCGTGAGCAAGTCCTGCGGAGGCTGCATGCCTGCGCTTGGGGCGAGGAAGACTTCAGCATGCAGTACCGCATTGTTCAGCCTAATGGCACAATTCGTCGGTTGGCCGCTCGCGCTCGGCAGCAGTTAGCCCCCGATGGATCTGTCCCTAATGTCGTCGGAATCTGTTGGGATATTACTGATCTGGAAGACGCTGAAGAGCGCCTCCGGCGTAGTCAGGAAATGGAGCGCGGCCTTGATGCAGCCAGTCCGGTTGGTATCTTTCGCACGGACACGAATGGCAAAATCGTCTACTTGAATTCGCGCGTTGAGCAGATTATTGGTTTAAGCCGCGAACAGATCCTGAACCATGCGCATTGCGCTCTGGTGCCGCCTGGTCAGCGGCAAGTCATCGCGGAGTGGGAACAAAGCCGCAGGGAGGGGGAGCCTTTTCAGTCCGAGTTCCGTATTCAGCTGCCGAACGGCGCCTATCGCTGGATTGAGTTACGCACTTCCCCGGTCAGCAACAGCGAAGGTCGTCCGGCCGGGTGTGTCGGCACAGTTGATGACATTTCCATTCGCAAGGAGGCCGAGGGCGAACTGAGCCGCCTGCAGAATCTGCTGCGCCTTGCCATCGATGCGATGCCGCAGCGAGTGTTCTGGAAAGATCGTGAGGGTCGATTTCAAGGTTGCAATCAGGCATTTGCGTCCGATCTCGGACTCAAGTCCCCCCTTCTGCTGGTCGGTAAAACCGATTACGACTTCCACAACGCTGGTGACGCCTCTCGCTACCAAGCTGACGATCGTGTAGTTATGTTCACCGGTGCCCCCAGACGTGATTACGAGGAAAAGCTGCCGCTGCCGGAGGGTTGCACTAAGACACTTCGCACCTCTAAGATTCCGTTGAAAGATGAAGGAGGTCGGACTATTGGCATCATTGGAACCTACGAAGACATCAGTGAGCACAAGCGTAAGGAGAACGAGTTACAGCGGGCTAAGGAGGCTGCCGAGGCTGCCGCGCGAGCGAAAGGGCAATTCCTGGCAAACATGAGCCATGAGATTCGCACACCTCTCAACGGTGTTCTCGGAATGGTATCGCTCCTTCTCGACAGCAAATTAGACCCGGAACAGCGCGAGTGGGCGGAAACGGCACAGGTATCCGGCGAGGCCCTGCTCGGCCTGCTGAACAATGTGCTCGACCTTAGCAAAGCCGAAGCCGGCAAACTGAACGTTGAGAAAATCTCGTTCAATCTGCGTCGCACCGTCGAGCAGTGCTCCGAACTGCTTCAGGCCGAGGCCTCGAACAAAGGCCTGACACTCACAGTCGACTACGGGAACTCAGTGCCAAACTACCTGGTGGGCGATTCGGCTCGCATCCGGCAAGTCTTGCTTAACTTTCTGGCGAACGCTATCAAATTTACCCCTTCCGGCCGAATTACCGTCCAAGTTTCAGGCGAGAACCTCTCATCAAGTGACTTGCGTGTTCGTCTAGCTGTGATCGACACCGGCATAGGCGTTCCGCCCGAAGCCGAGCATTTCCTCTTTAAGCCATTCAGCCAGGCTGACGGGTCCACGACCAGGCGCTTCGGAGGCACAGGCTTAGGCCTGTATATCGCCAAACAGGTAAGCGAACTGATGGGCGGAACAGTTGGATCGCAACGAAATACAAACGGCGGAAGCACCTTCTGGGTCGAGCTGCCATTGACTCGAGGCAGGGAATATGTCGGAGCAAAGCCGGCTACGGGAAAGCTCCTTTCGTCCCCGAACCTGGAAGGTCGGCTCATCCTGATTGCCGAGGACAATCCGGTTAACCAAACTGTCGCCGGCCGCCTCGTCCAGAAACTCGGGTGCCGCGTTCATATTGCGGAAAATGGAGTAGAGGCCATCGAGCGCTGGCGAGAGTCGAAGTACGATCTGATTCTGATGGATGGGCAAATGCCCGAACTGGACGGCTATGGAGCGACGGGCTGCATCCGCAACCTGGAAAAGGAGAACGGCGACAGGCGAACTCCTATCATCGCGCTGACTGCGCATGCGCTGCCCGGTGACAAAGAGAGATGCCTGGCTGCGGGGATGGACGACTACCTCAGCAAGCCCTTACAAGTAGACGCCCTGAAGCGCATCCTCGAGTTCTGGCTGCCCCCTGTCACTCATCAACCCCAACCGCAGACGGAAAAAGCCTGAGCTTAGTGCGGCGCCGCTGAATTGAACGCGCAGATTTCACGTGACCGTATATCGGAAAGCCGTCTGGGTCAGGACGATTGCAGACAAACTGCTTGTCGCGATCTATTGATTCACGTGCCAAGGCCGTTAGGGGAATTTCGACCAATGATGAATGCAGCGCTGAATCCGTCATGACCGACGGATTCAGCACTTACGCCGTAAGCGCTATGCCTTGGCCGATACAGCGCGGCTGGAACTGCCCGGTCTCGACGATGAACGCTTCATTCCGCCCGGTCCGAAACCACCGGGTTTTGCTACCGGTCTGAATCCACCTTTGCGCTTCTCAGAAGAGAACTCGCCTCGTCCACGTCCGCTAGAGTCTGGGCGTTCATCCCGATCGCTTGCGCGATAGATGGGCTGAAAACGCTTTGCCTCACTAGAAGTCTCAGGCAAGTTGTCCACCTGAGCGGCCGCTTCCATCAGCTCAACCATGAGAGCCGGCGATAGATCCTGACGCATGAGCCGTACTCTGCACTCACGCTCAATCCGCTTGATCTCGCCGCGCTCGCTGCGTAAACTAAACGTCGAAGCAGAGCCACGCTGGCCTGCACGACCTGTCCGTCCAACGCGATGAATAAAGTCCTGCGGTGCCTGTGGCAGATCGAAGTTCACCACATGCGCGACACTATCAACGTGAATGCCGCGAGCAGCCACATCGGTGGCTACCAGCACGCGATACCGGCCATCCCGGAAACCGGCTAACGCTTGATTGCGTTGGCTTTGTGTCCGGTCGCCGTGCATCGCAACCGCTCGAACACCCAGCCCGGCCAGTCTCTTAGCCAGACGATCAGTGCTGTGCTTGGTCCGCGCAAACACCAGGAACGATCCCTGCTCCAGCCCGAGCAGATGCTTCAACAGACCAATCTTCTGGTCGTTGTTGACTTCATAAACGTGCAAGTCCACCTGATCAGGCGTCTTGTTCGTGCCGCTACCACCAACGGCAATCCGCACCGGGCTCTTCGAGTGCCGTGCGATCAGCCGCTCCACCGTCTTCTCCATGGTTGCGGAGAAGAACAAGCTCTGCCGGTCAGAAGGCAAAATCGATAAGATTTTCTCGATAGCAGGCAGGAATCCCATATCGAGCATCCGGTCAGCCTCATCCAGCACCAGCGTTTGCACGGCGGTCAGATTAACCAACCGGCGGCTCAGAAAATCTTCCAGCCGGCCAGGAGTGGCTATCACCAAATGAACGCCACGCTTAATGGCATTCAGCTGTGTCTGTTCGCTCAAGCCCCCAACAACCACCGCTGCTCGCAACCCAGTTCCTACCGCCAGCTTAGAAAAAGCTTCGGCAATCTGGATGGCAAGTTCGCGGGTTGGGCTTAGAACAAGCGCTCGAATCTGAGTTGCAATGGGCCGTCCCGCAGTTTGAGCGGGTGCTTCGGCCGGGTTTAGAAGCGAATTCATAATCGGCAGCAGGAAGGCAAGCGTTTTGCCAGTGCCGGTCTGCGCCGTCGCAACAACGTCAGCCCCTGTCAGAGCAGGGGGAATTGCCTCTGCCTGAACGGGCGTTGGCTTCAAAAAGTTATTCCGGAGCAGGTTTTGATGAAGCGCCGGAGAAAGAGTTAGTTCAGAAAATTCAGTCATAATCAAGGACAATCAAAGCGCCGGGTACCGGGTAAAGACGTCCTTGAGAAAACGAACCACAGATCTGTAGTCGTGTATAACTTACAAAACCGAGAGTCGAGATAAGCAGGAACAACCGCTTACAAAGGACGAATGTGGGCGGGGGGCACTCTTAGAATAGCAATGCGGTGCTCGTTTAGCAATCGGTCTCTTGGCACTTTCGAATTATCAAGCACAAGGGCCGTTTACCCGGCCAATTATGGATGGAAGTACCCGACATCTGCTAACTGCGGCGGCGAACCGTACGCAAGTCAATCCGGTTACTCGGCCCGCAGTGCTTCTGATGGAGAAACAAGACTCGTTCGAAACGCAGGAACCAGTGCCGCAGCCAAACCACACGAAGCAAGGGTTGTCATGGCAAACAAAGTCACTCCTAAGTCATAGGGATCCATACCGTACAGCTGACTGCCGAGAAACCGGCCGGTAGCAAGGGTCAACGGCAGCCCAATCAGGAGTCCAACCACGATCAGAACAAAAGATTCTCGCAGCAGAAGAGCCACAGCGTCTTTACGGCCTGCTCCTAAAGCCATCCGAATGCCGATCTCGTTTGTGCGCCGTCCTGCGTTGTATGCCGTCACACCGTATAACCCGACCGAAGACAACAGCAGGGACAACAATCCAAAGAATGAGGTTAGCCGAGCCAGCAACCGCTGTTGCCTGAATACGTTTGCTACCTGCTGGTGAAAGGTTTGGATTGAAGTGATAGCTAAATTGGGATCGGCGGAAGCAATCGCATGGCGCAGTGCCAAGTTTGAGACGCTCGCGCCGGGCTTGGCGACCACCACTAGATTCCGCATATAATGCGTTGCGGTATCTAACTCTTTCGAGCCGGCTCCGGCAGCAAAGTCGTGCTGAGCTTCGGGTAGGAGAAACATGGGCGCGATCGGCCTGTCGAGATCAAAGATTTGATACCGCGCATCCTTGACGATACCCACAATTTCATACCGGCTGGGTTCCCCGATTGAGGCCCTTCCGAAATACTTGCCCACAGGGTTTTCACTCCTGAAAAATTTCTTAGCGAATGTCTCATTGATGATCGCTACATGTTGTGAAGCTGCTGTGTCTCTGTCGTCGAATACGCGCCCTGCTACTACTGGATTTCCGATAGCTGAAAAGTAGCCCACCCTGACTCGGTCAAATCCAGATTGCGCATCTTCGCCCAGTCTCGGAGCCGGATGCCCCTGTATCCAGACATCGAAGCCCCAGTTATTTCCGCTTAATGGCGAGTAACCACAAAGCGCTTGGCGCTCAACGCCCGGAACAATTAAAATGGCTTGCTCGATCCGCCGGTATAGCGAAGTGAGTTGCTCAGGCCGATAGCCAGCCAGCCGTGGATCGAACTTCACGATGGTGCGCCGGTTCTGATCGAATCCGAAATTCTGTGTCTCGAGTTTCTGAAGCGCACGGGTCAGCAGCCCCGATGCCGATAACAGAACTAGCGCAATGGCAGCTTGCAGAATGAGAAATGCTTTTCTCGCCACCGAACCACTCCGCGCTGTGGATCGATTCGCTCCCCGCAGCGCCTCAGTCGGAGCTACCCGGGTAGCCATCCATGCCGGAGCGATACCAAAGCCCACACCCGTCAGAAGCGAGACTAAGAATGCAAAGAGCAGAACAGCCATTGAAGGAGAAGCGTCGATCGGAACGTCGCCCATCCCTTCCAGACGCGGGAAGACAAAGCGCAAGATAAGACTTGTTCCTGCATAGGCAATGGCCAAGCCTGACAACCCACCGAGTATCGAAAGCAGAACGCTTTCGGTAAGAGCTCGACGTACCAATCCCCATGGCCGTGCTCCCAGGGCCATACTCAAAGCAATTTGTTGCCGCTGCTCGACGCCGCGAACCAGCATCAGACTTGCCACATTCGCGCATACGATCAGCAGTACAAACCCTGCCACCATCATCAGCACCTGCAGCCAGTGTTCATACTCATCACGCATTCCAGTTATGCCAGCCCCGCCCGGCGCCAAAAACAGAGTCTGCGACGGGAAAGCGGCTCGATCATTTGCGCTCATATCTGCCCAATGGGAGCGCAACCACTGTTTCAGTTGCACTCGCATTTCCGCCTGTATCGATTCCGTTTTGAAGTCGGGCCGCACTCGCCCGATCAACTGCAGCCAGGATGTATCGGGTTCGTCGAGAGCACTGTCACTATCCACTCGCTCCGCTGCCAGAGGGAGAAAGAAGTCGGGCGGAGGAGACCGGAGGCTGTCGCCAGTAAAGCGCGGTGCAGTAATGCCAACAATGGTGAACGGTCGTCCATTCAGCTCAAATAAGCTTCCCACTACCGACGGGTCGGAGCCGTATCGATCCTGCCACAGCCGGTAACTCATGACAGCGACGGGCGCGGCATTTGGCTGGTCGTCGGCTGGCTTGAGTGCCCGACCCGCATACGCCCGAACACCGAACATTTTGAAGTAATTGCCCGAGACCAACTCACCCATGTCGCTCTGGGCCGCTTCTGATTTGCCCTTCCGTCGCACGCCGACGCCCAGTTCGCTGGCGGAAAAAGCAGCCAGTTCTGAGAACCCGTGTGTATGATCCCGGAAGTACTTGTACAAATCGTAGGAGACCATTGCCAACTCAGGCGACTGGCTATAACCGCCGTAGTAACAACACTGCGCGCTCTTGCCCAGCCGCAACAGTTCTGCCGGCTTAGCCACGGCTAATGACTTTAAAAGAACGGCATAAACCAAGGTGAAGATGGACGTGCTTGCGCCGATACCGAGCGCCAAAGTCAGTACCGTCGAGACCGTGAACACAGGCGTTTTCCTTAAACGCCGTATCCCATATCGGATGTCCTTTACCAGTGCTTCCACGAACGGTAACCCCTTCTGATCCCAATACTCCTGACGAATTGCCTCCACCGCTCCAAACTTCAAGATCGCCTGACGCCGTGCCTCAACCGGAGACAAACCAGCCTGAATGTACTCTGCCGTTTGCATCGCAAGATGCGCTTCGATCTCCGATTGC
The DNA here is from genome assembly GCA_964248405.1 of uncultured Bryobacteraceae bacterium. GTDB lineage: Bacteria > Acidobacteriota > Terriglobia > Bryobacterales > Bryobacteraceae > Bog-105. The sequence goes on along the minus strand of CAXTYH010000014.1, from coordinate 74,496 downwards.
AGGCGCGAATCATCTTGGTTCCCAGTCACCCATGAAGTCAGTCGCTTGCAAAGCCGGCGCAATCCTCCCATTACAGATCCTCTGCCTTTGCAGCGAAGAAACGTTCCATGATGCCGACAGTTTGCTGCCATCCCAGCGCTTCTGCACGTAACTGCTTCTTCCCGGAATTGGTAAGCCGGTAGAACCGTGCTTTGCGGTTGTTCTCCGAGGTTCCCCATTGAGAGGTGATGGAACCCTCTTGCTCCAGTTTCAGCAGGACTGGATAGAGCGTGCCTTGGTTGACAGTAAGCAAACCTCCGCTTATTTGCTCGATACGTCGCGCGATGCCATAGCCGTGCAGAGTACCAAGAACTTCCAGCGTCTTCAGCACCATCAACGCTGCAGTGCCTTGCAATACATCAGCTTTGTCCTTCATCGATGTTCCAGTGGCTTCCCTACATGAGACGATAACAGATGACCAGTGGGGAAACAACAGATGACCTCTGCGCACGCAGATAATCCAGACCTGTTACGCCAGAAGTCAAGGTCGACATCGTGGAACCACGTTTGCTGGGCCGGGGTTTGGCATACTCCACTTCTTACAGGGAGCATCTGCTGAACGTTCCCGCTATCCGCATGAGTGCCTTCGGCGGCGCGCCCTTACACTTTCTTGACTGGTTACATTCCCACGGAATGCCTTCGGCCGATCCAGGCCTGTTTGAATCGCGCAAACTCTACGGTGCTTACATTCAGGACTTACTCGAGACCACTGTCCGTTCAGCCGACCCAAACAGTAGGCGGCGGCACCACCTCACACAGGCTACCCGCGTCATCCTCGATGGGCTTATCAGCTAGCGTATTCTTGCAAAACGGAGAACAGCTTGAAGCTGGCAACGTCGTTTTAGCCCTGGGCAATCCAGCCCCTCGTACCCTGGGAAAGCGCGTGCCGGGCTACTTTTCTTCACCTTGGGACCGCGATGCACTATCCAACCTCGCTGCTGACAAGAACGTTCTGCTGATAGAGCGAGTCCGCTTCAGAAAACGTGGTCATTCGCTGTCTGCTCGAGATGGGGTACGCTGCACTGGGGGCGACCGGTAGAGGATTGCGAGCCGCAGCGAACGGTAGTGTTGTCGATAGGGAGGGTAGGCTGGTGAATTGGCTTCTGACTCTCAAACCACCTCGCTTCGGTGATCTCTTCGAAACCATAGCTGTTCCAGAACTTCGCAAGCAGGCCGAAGCCATCGCCAACCTCCTGCTCTCCATCGCTCGGGAACCAATCGAAGTAATGCCCGAGCTCTTCATCGCTGCCGGAATTTGAAGAAAATATAAGTCTCCTCAGCGTTGCGCAACAAAGGTCAGGCTGAGTCTGCTCGCATAGCCTTGAGCTACGCGCAAAGCTCTTCCAGATTGTGCGTCTCCGACGACAAGATGACCAAAGGTTGAACCGCCCCGTAGCGGACCTACAACGAAGTCTATCGTGGCTTCTCGGCTCATGACGCTCCCTTCTAAATCGACGCCAATGGTCCTCGAAAGGTTCGGATCGTGACCGAAATCCGGCATCGGAAAGGTAAATCGACCATCGCTCCCAATCGGAAAAACCCCGATAGTGAAGCGCACAGCTTGAAGACTGCAAATCGAATCAGGAGTCGTGTAATAACAGCGCCAGAGGCCGGCGTACGACACTCGCGCAAACAATCCGCCAAGATTGAGAACATCAAAGTTCTGGATGGTTACGGAGACTGGCTGTTGTCCAGCCGGTTCGCATCGAAACTTGCGATGCAAAGAGTCATCCCTCAAATCCTTGACCTCGTAGTAGCCGACTTTGCACCCTCGACGGTAGATATAGGCCGTAAAGGGGTCAGTCGCACCAGGATCTTGTTTTACCGGAATTGTAGTTTGCTGGGTAGCATCGCCTATAAGCGAACCGAACCATGGAGACCAGACCTGCGTACCACCACTCAAAGTTGGATCGCCAAACGTATCAACAACAGGGAAAGAGGCAGTGTCGAGATCAATCGTAAGAAACCGATGGCTATCGGAAGGAGACTCGGCCCTCAAAATGGGTATGAAGCTAATAGCCAGGACAAGCGCAGCATACATTTGCATACACACTACAAGAGCGGGCTTCTTAGTAGTCCAATGTTACTTCGTCCTCAAGCGGACGTCGATTCGTGCAACGCCAATGTACTTATCTGCGGCGCCATAGTAGCCGGTCAACTCAACTGCATCAGCCGTGACCTTCTTCTCGATGGCGCCTTCCAGAAAGATCACATTCGGTACAGTTCCGCTCTTCTCCCAATCGAATTTAGGTGCCAGAAAAGAAGTCTCGCTACGTGCAACCAAGCGCGTCGGGTTCTGCCGGTCAAAGAGCGCCCACCCAGGGCCGTACACCAGCTTTTCGTCTGCTCCGTTGTAGAGCAACAGAATGCCTGCATCGGTCACAATCGGAGTCGGGCCCGGTTCCATCACCCGCGAATCAAAGGCAGTAGGCCGCCGCGGCAGCACCGGCTCCGGCGAGGCATCTGCCCAATGCAGCAGATCTTGAGACTTCGCAATGCCCATGTAGTCGCGCGCCTTACCATCAGTATCCGTGCGCGTGCCCAGATAGTACATCCACCATTTGCCCCCAATCTGCTGCGGAATAATTGCCCCTGACTTGGTCCACTGCGTATTCCAGGTGCCGCGATAGGCCGGCAGGATGACTCCCTTGCGATCCCAATGGATCAGGTCGTGCGACGTGGCCAGGCATAGTTGCGCCGAGTGCGTATCGAAAGCAGTGTAGGTCAGATAGAACAGCCCGTTGATCTCCACCACTCGCGGGTCTTCCACTCCGCCATTGCGCTCGTAAGCCGCTTCCGGGCTCAACACCGGCTCCGGCCTAACAGTAAAGTGCAGCCCATCGGTACTTTCTGCATAACCGATACGGGATGTCCGCTGCGCATCTTGAGCACGAAACAGCAGCACCGTCTTTTTCCCAAATTGAATGGCTGTCGGGTTGAACAGCGCCAGTTCCGCCCAACCCGGCCGTGGACCCAGCAGCGGTTCAGTTGCCAGCCGTTCAGCCGTCACTACCACTGGCTCTGATTTCGCTGTCGCAAGAGCCAACGCGCACAATAGGACCGCCGCCGCCCGCCTCACGCGCCCGAACCTTTCGTGGTCGGGTAGCCCTTCGCCACCCAGTCGGTATGCAAATTCATAGGTATATGTACCACCGTTATATTCTGAAAACCCATGTTGCGCAGGTACGTGTATGCCGGCCGGATGTTCGGGCAGCGATCAAACGGGCAGCAACCGCAATAGATGGCGATCTGTTTACTGCGCGGCACCAACTTCACCACCTGCCGTAGCTGATCGAGCGCCTCCGGCTTGGAGGCCGGTCCAGCCAGAATGGAGTTGCGAATGTGCGCTCCGCCGTACAGCGGCGGAAAGCCAACATAGATAATTACTGGCCTGTGCTCGGCGTTGCTCGAAAGCATCTCGGCAAAATGCTGCGGCTCAACCAAAGCACTCGCCGGCCACGGATTCTTCACCTCCGGTGCGCTGTCAAACGCACAAAGACAGCCCACGCAGGCGAAAACTAAAAGAGCAAAGAACCGACTCATATCCTGATTGAAGCACTTTCCTCCGGACGTCGGCCTGTGTGGGCGATACTTGCAGTGACGCACCTCCTCGGACGGAATGGAAATCTCCCTTTTCATCACCTGTTACAACGACCTGCTCTTCCCGCAAACAGGTGTAGCGGTTGTCCACCTGCTCGAACGCCTCGGCCACACTGTTGTCTTCCGTCCCGAACAAACCTGCTGCGGACAGATGCACTACAACACCGGCTACCAGCGCGAGACAATCCCTTTGATTCGCAAGTTCGCCGACACTTTCGCAGACGACACCGTGATCTGCTGTCCCTCAGCTTCTTGCGTAGCGATGATTCGCGATGGCTATGCTAAGGCCGCTCGCATGGCTGGCGATACGAAACTCGAAGCGCAGGTGCGCGAGATTGTTCCGCGAGTCTTCGAACTGACTGAGTTGTTGGTAAACAAACTCGTTGTTGACGACGTTGGCGCCTACTATCCGCACCGGGTGACCTATCATCCTTCCTGCCACTCGCTGCGTCTCCTGCGAGTAGGCGACGCGCCGCTCCGTCTTTTGCGCAAAGTAGGTGGTATCGATCTGGTTGAACTGGCCAAAGAGGGTGAATGCTGCGGGTTCGGCGGCACATTCGCCATCAAGAATGCCGAGACTTCTTCGGCAATGCTGGCCGACAAAGTTCGCTGCATCCTGAATACGGGAGCAGAGATGTGCACGGCGGCTGACAGTTCCTGCCTGATGCACATCTATGGTTCGCTCCATCGCCAGAAGACGGGCGTGAAAGTGCTGCACATCGCCGAGATCCTTGCGTCCACCAGACTCGCCGCCGCACACAAGCCAACCGGCGCCCATGTCACCGAAAGCGAAGGGAGCACCGAGTGAGCGTTCACGTTGGGTCAGCCGCAACAGCATCACCATTCCCGCAACTGGCGCACGAAGCGCTGGATAACTCCCAGCTTCGCCGCAATGTCCGTAAGGCGACCGATGTAATTCAGGAAAAACGCAGGCGAATGACTGGCGAGCTGCCTGACTGGGAAGAGCTCCGAAGCGCCGGCCACGCCATTAAAACGCACACCCTGAAGTATCTGGACGTGTATCTGGAGCAGTTCGAGCGCAACGTCCAGAGCAATGGCGGCCAGGTGCACTGGGCACGGGATGCCGATGAGGCAAACTCCATCATCCTGAGCATCATCCAAAAGCACGCCGCCCGGGAGGTCATCAAGGTGAAGACGATGACCACCAACGAGATAAGTCTCAACGGTCATCTGGAAGAGCACGGCGTGCGGCCATTGGAAACAGATCTAGCGGATTTGATTGTGCAGTTAGGCGATGACCGGCCATCGCATATCGTAGTCCCGGCGCTCCATATCAATCGAATGCAGGTCCGCGAGATCTTCGAAAAGAACATGCCGCTGGAAGGCCTTGGCATGACCGGGCTTACCGATGACCCGCAACAGCTCGCAGAAGCAGCACGGCGCTACCTTCGACAGAAATTTCTCACCGTCGACGTCGGCATCAGTGGAGCGAATTTCGCGGTGGCAGAAACCGGTTCTCTCGTGGTGGTAGAAAGCGAGGGCAACGGCCGCATGTGCCTCACGCTGCCCAAGGTGCTCATCAGTCTGGTGGGCATCGAAAAGCTGATACCAACCTTTCAGGACCTGGAAGTCTTCCTGCAAAGCCTGCCTCGATCAGCTACCGGCGAGCGCATGAATCCGTATAACTCCATCTGGGCCGGCGTGACTCCGGGCGATGGACCGCAGGAGATGCATGTGGTGCTGCTCGACAACGGACGAACCGGTGTATTGGCCGACGAGGAAAGCCGCGAAACACTGAACTGCATCCGCTGCGGTGCGTGCTTGAACGTCTGTCCCGTTTACCATCAGACCGGCGGGCACGCGTATGGCTCGGTGTATCAAGGGCCCATCGGCGCTATCCTCACTCCACAGTTGCAGGACATGCAACATTCGCAGTCTCTGCCCTACGCATCCTCCTTATGCGGCGCCTGTTACGATGTCTGCCCAGTCAAAATCAACATCCCGGAGATTCTTATTCACTTGCGCGGGCAGGTGGTTCGGCAGGAGCAGAACTCCCTGCTCGGTCGGCTTAGCCCGGAAAACTTCGCGATGCAAGCAATGGCTCTCGTCTTTTCCCAAGCGGGTTTGCTGACCGCGGCCGAAGCCACGGCAAGACTCCTGCAGTTTCCGTTCGTACAGGGCGACGTCATTCAACACCTGCCTGGAGTACTCGCCGGCTGGACTGACACACGCGACCTGATGCCCATCCCCCGACAATCTTTCCGACAATGGTGGCACAGCAGCCGGGCAAGCCGGAGTAACTTGAGATGACCTCACGCAGCCACATTCTCCATCGTGTGAAGGCGGCCGTTAAAGCAACCGGCGCCGGGCGCGAAGCCCAGTGTGGTGCCGAATGGCAGAGTCTGCCTCGGCACTACAATCGCATTGGCAGACTGGCTGAAGCCGAACTGCTGCAACTGTTTGAGGAACGCCTCCGCCACTATCACGGCATCCCAATCTACGGCACGGGAGACACGCGCGCCAACATTGCAGGTATCCTTACTGCTCGTGAAAAGCGCGTTCTCCTTACCCCACCCGCCTTCCCAGAAGACTGGCTTCCCAGTGGCTTCACGTTTATTGCAGATGAGAACCTGACCAAAGTGCAGCTTGATTCGAGCGATGGGGTCCTGACTCTCTGCACTCTGGCCATCGCGCTCACCGGCACCGTTGTCTTGACGAGCAGCCGCGAACAGGGCCGTCGTGCAACCACTCTGGTTCCCGATTACCACTTGTGCATACTTCGGAAGGAGGATTTAGTGGAGCTGGTTCCGGAGGCAATAAGCAAGTTGGCGCCCTTTAAAGACAAGCCGCTGACCTTCGTCTCCGGGCCTTCGGCCACTGTCGATATAGAGATGACGCGTGTAGGCGGAGTGCATGGTCCGCGCGTACTCGACGTCTTGATTATCTGAACTCGTACTCGACGTCTTGATTATCTGAACTAAGGATGGAAACCACTCAACTCGAGCCCAAGGTCCGGTCCGCCTTATGGCGGAGCTTGCGAGACCACCTTCACCCGGGCTTTTGGGTTTCACTCTGGCAGGTCCTAAAGAAAGTCGATAAAGGCAAGATCAACAGCCTTCCTATCGCCTTTCGGAACGCTTTGGGGGTCGGCATACCTCTGGGCATTGGTATCGCAATCGGCAATCCGCTTGGTGGAACTGCTATGGCCGTCGGTGCGCTGAACGTCTCCTTTTCCGATGGTTCGGATCCCTATGCACAGAGAGCGCGGCGCATGCTGGCGTGGTCACTCATTGGGGCAATCGCTGTATTCACCGGCTCTGTCACCCGCACACATTACGGACTTGCCACGCTCATCACAATGGCCTGGGCGTTCTGGGCCGGCATGCAACTGTCAATCAGTGTCAAAGCAGGCGACTTGGGCCTGAATACTCTTGTGACGCTGATTGTTTTTTCTGCGCGCGGTCCCAGCGGCATGCGCGGCACGGTCGATGGAACTTTGCTGGTGCTGGGTGGCGGCCTGCTGCAAACCACCTTGGCGCTTCTGCTGTGGCCGGTGAACCGCGATGAGCCCGAGCGCCGTGCGGTCAGCTCCGTCTATGCCGAACTGTCCAAAGGCATTGCAATGCCCACCAGCGACCTTCTCGCCGCGCCGCTCAAGCAGCCCAATGTTGAAGTCCAGGACACCCTGCGAGCTCTCGACCGCGACTTCAGTCTTAACGGCAAGCGCTTCCGCTACCTATTCGATCAGACCGACCGCATCCGCCTGTCTGCCTTCCATCTGCAGCAGCTATCGCAATTTCGTCATCATCAGAATTCGCACTTGCCCAGCGATGGCACGCCCACTTTGCTGGAGCATGTGCAAAGGCTGTTCTCCGTTGCCTCACAGCTGATGCTGGCCGTAAGCGAAAGCTTGGCGAGTGGAAGTGAAAGCTCACCTGTTAAGCAATGGAGCGCTGCGCTGGAAGCCGAGATGGACACCATCCACTGCCTTACTGCGACGGCTGATTCCGGTGCTCAGGATCTCGGCAAAGCTGCCGATGTATTCGCAGGCCAAGTGCGCTCAGTGGCCAGACTGACCGGTTCGGCAACCGGGAAGAAGTTCGGCGTCGAGCTCGAACAGGAGGGCAACAAGCCGTGGCGTCGTGAGCTCAAGAGCTGGACGGACGCGCTGCGTGCGAACTTCAGTCTGCAATCGAGTATCTGCCGGCATGCTCTTCGTCTGGCAGTCTGGGTAGGCATTGCCGACGCGATTAGTCGTGCCGTCAGCTGGCAGCGATCGTACTGGATTCCCATGACGTTGGCCGTCATACTCAAGCCTGATTTCACAACCACCCTCAGCCGGGGCTTGCTGCGTCTGACCGGTACCCTGATCGGCCTGCTGCTTGCCACTGGGCTCTATCATGCGCTGCCCAACTCTGCTCTGACGCAGCTGCTGCTGGTCGGTTTCTTTACTTTTGCGCTTCGTCTTTATGGACCGGCCAACTATGGCGTTTTCAGCGTCGCGGTCAGTGGCCTCATTGTGTTCCTTATTGCTGCTACCGGCGTCGCACCTGCCCAGGTGGTACTACTTCGCGGGACGAATACGATTGTGGGCGGACTGCTGGCGCTTGTGGCCTACCTGCTCTGGCCTACCTGGGAGCGACGCCGCGTCTCTGAAGTTCTGGCCGCCTCCATCGATGCCTTGCGACTCTACTTTCAGCGCCTCATGCAAGATTTGTTACAGGGCAGAAGCGAAAGCAATACCGCCGAGGTGCGGCAAGCTTTGCGCCGGACCCGTTCGGACGCCGAAGGATCAGTTGAACGCATCGGCTCGGAACCGAGTATTACGCCCGGGCGGCTCAGTCTTCTCAGCTCTATGCTGGCCAGTTCCCACGCCCTGGCCGAATCCATCATGGGAATGGAAGCGGGTACGTTCCACATGACGGTCGGTCATTCAGAGGCTTTAGCAAGCTTTGCCAAAGACGTCGAGTTCACGCTCTACTATCTTTCCGCAGCTCTGCGCGGATCGGTTGCGGCTGCCGAAGTGCTGCCGAGGCTGCGCGAAGATCACCGCCGTCTCGTGCAGGCCCGCACTGCTCTCGGTCCCGCACAGGAGCCGATCGTCCTGGGAACCGACCGCATTACCACTACGCTCAACACCCTTCGTGAACAGGTGGAAAGCTACATCGGGGTCAAGCCGGAAACCCCGGGCCAAGTGAAAGCCTGACGGCGTTCTCAGGCTTGAGATGTTAGCATCGGCCCGTGGAAGAACTTGATGTTTATAAAGTCCTCGGCGAAGAGGGCTTCCATCGACTCATAGCCGAGTTCTACACGCAAATCCGATTCGACGACATCCTCGGCCCGCTCTACCCGCCCAACGAGTTCGACGCTGCCGAAGAACGTCTCCGCGACTTCCTCATCGGCCGCTTCGGCGGTCCGCAGCGCTATATCGAAAACCGGGGCCACCCCCGCTTGCGCATGCGCCACGCGCCCTTCCCGGTAACTCAAACTGCCCGAGATCGCTGGATGAAACTGATGGATCATGCCCTCTCGAAAGTCGAGATGCCAGGAGAAGTCGAAAGCATCCTGCGCGCTTACTTTGAATCCACCGCGACTGCCATGATTAATCGCTCATCAGCCTAACCATCCGCCCAAAGCCGAGTGGTGTTCGCCTGGTGAGGTAGGCTGACTTGCGTGGGTCCTGAGTCCATTCCTCGCACGGTCGTCGACGCTGCCTTGCGAGCCAACCTCCCCTTTTTCGGAATCGCCTGTGTAGCCCTAATTGTCGGCCTTGCGTCGCTCCTGCTTGCCATCTTCCGGTCTCGGGATCGTCTGCTGCTTTGGGTGGGTTGCCTCTCGGTCCTGTACGCTGTTCGGTTGATCGTGGACAACGATCTGGTTCAGGGTGCGCTACAAATACATGGCCATGAGCTAAGTCCATGGGTCCTTTTGCTGACCTACCTTATCCCGATTCCGTTTGCCTTGTTCGCACGTGAACTGTTCGGCCACGGCTGGAAACGGTCCATCTCTATCTGGTTTTGGATTGAGGTCGCCTTTGCTGTGGTCGCTATTCCTACTGCTCTTTTCGCTCATCAAGAGTTCTGGACCAACCTCATCAACGGCGTTCTTGTCATCGGTGGAACTATGCTGATTCTGTTGCATGTTCTAGCCGCAGGCAAGAACTCGGATTACTTTGTTAACTCTCTCAAATGGCCGCTGATCATCTTCGGCGTTCTTGTCGTGCTCACAAACCGAGGCTTCCGGCCCGGCGGCTTCAATATTGAGCCGGTAGGGTTCTTGATTCTATTGGCAGGCCTATGCTCAACGGCGGCGCGCCATGCCTTGGCGAAAGAGCGAAAGCTAATCGACGTCGAAGGAGAACTAGCCACCGCGAGGCGCATCCAAAGTTCAATCATTCCGCATTCTGCCCCGGACATTCCTCCTTTGCAGGTAAAGACTCGATACCAGCCAATGACGTCCGTGGCCGGAGACTTTTTTGATTTTCTAAAGCCCGGCGACGGCCGCCTCACAATTTTGGTGGCCGATGTCTCAGGACACGGAGTGCCGGCCGCTCTTGTCGCCTCGACGCTCAAGATCGCTTTCGCTGCCCAGCGGGAACAAGCCAGGGATCCTGCCGCAGTTCTGGCGGGTCTGAACGTGATGCTCCGGGATAGTCTTGGCGGCCAGTACCTTACGGCCGCCTGTGCTGCTATTGATGTCGAAGGCCGAACGGTCACCTACGCCGGCGCTGGCCATCCGCCTAGCCTGCTACTCCGAAGGCACTCGAACGAGATTGTCCGGCTGGCTGAGAACGGACTCTTCATCGGGCCTTTCCCCAAGGCGGCCTACTCCAACGTTTCGGTTCCTTTCGCAAGCGGCGATAAGCTGTTGCTCTATACCGACGGCATAACCGAAGCAGTTGGAGCTGATGGGCAGGAGTTCGGCCTGGAAAGGCTCGAGCGCCTTCTCCTAAACACGAACAGTCTCGAGCCCGCTGCCTTCGTTGAGCGGCTCTTCCGAGAGATCTCAACTGCGGCGCAGCAGGACGATTTAACAGTAGTGTTGACAAGCTTCGGCTAGGTCGGTGGACGTTTATATTCAGGCTTGGGTGGCAAGGGCGGAGCGCAGCGGAGGCCTGCAGGAGCGAGGCGCGGAAGACTCTGCTACTCGCGATGCTCAGTTCTTAGCGGCAGGTATTTCTGAGGAACACGCTCGACACCTTGCCATTTAACCTGAAAGCTACCTTTGTACCCAAACAGCGGACCCCATTTTCTGTTTCGCACGTCGACTTGGATGCGGAAACAACGGGCACTTTCGTCGTACCATTCGCAAACGTTGGCCACACCTGAAAACAACATAGGGAATGAGAAGCCCACCGGCCCTTCGTAAAATCGCTGTAAATCAGAACGCAACGCAACACCGCCATTCGGAGCAACCTTGAAATCGATGTCTATGGCTAAGTGCTGATGCGTACCAAGATAATCGACGATTCGGCCCCGCTGCTCGCTGTAGATCATGTACGCATCGAATCGGCGCGGTCGCTTAGTTTGAAAAGTCCTAATCCATGTGACCGTCTCTCGCCCAAGTGAATCGACGTAGGCGTAATTCAGGATCTGAAATGGGATGTTTTGCCCGCTCTCCGGGAACATGATGCTCCGCCAGGACCCGATGTAGAGGAACGGTAGCGTATAGATCGGACCGTGCCATACCTGTTCCATGACGCCGGTGCCAATTGCAGCTACTTTATCCGCACTGGAGAAACCGAAACGCCGCTGAATCTCGGGGTGGAGCCGTGCGAAATCAGAACCCAAAACGCGCTCGTATATGGATCTCATGATTACTCACTCATTTCGGCGGCCGCCGGAGGCAATGCGCAGCCGAGGGAAGCTCACTCCCGGATAGGTAGCCGAGCGCAGATAACATGATCATCGCGACGTTCAGCGTAACGGGATTGAACGCAGCGAATAAATACGACGGCGATTGCAGTGTCACACTCACGAGCGCTCCGAGCATTAGCGCCGCGTTTATAACAAAAAACGGGCACCAGCGCCAAAGCGAAAAAGCAAGTACGCCGAATGCAACTTCCAGAACGCCAATCGCGGGTAGCATTCCGGGCGGCAGCCCCGCAGCCCTGGTCATTGCATTTTCATCAGCACTAGGAAACATTAACTTCGGAATGAACCCTTGCCATAACCAAATGAATGCAATGCAAACGCGTGCACCCGAGTGCATCAGCGCCATTCGGAAAGAGGTTTCGGGTGGAATTTCGAGTTCGATCCATAACCGAAGTTGATCGAAGCTCCAGGCTGTTGCCCAACCAATCAGTGGTCGAAACGCAAATCTGTCAAAAAGCCTTCCGATTGCGCCAAATCGGCTCTCGTAGTCGTACCAAGTCAGGAAGCGAACGCATCCTTCCCTAGGAATGTACTTCCAATACCCGGATCCCTTCGCAATGAGCGACTTCGGATCACTTGACCAGAACGAGAGCGCAGAAGTCCGCGTGCCGCTGGTATCCGCGCGTGTCCCGGTGCTCACCCCCTCGCCTTCGATTTTCAATCCGAAGCCAATGCGGGTCGAGTAGCGAAAGCTTCGAGGCTCTGAGTCCGAATGTCTGGGCAAATACTCTATTCCTGTGAAGCGCAGGTCCCATCTTTGGTGCAGTTCAGGAATCTGAGTACGCCTCCAGATCTCGTCGACTGTCGAGCGTATGCAGATCTCGACATAGACACCTTGGTCTTTGGCCACGAAAGAACGATAACATTCCTTCGGGAATCACAGGACTGGCTACGATTTCGAATCTTTGTGTCTACCTAGTCGGCAATCCGGACGTTAGGACCCGGTAAATTCGATAGTACGAGGGCGCCGTCACCGCGGCTGAACACGGGCCTGGAAAGTGGATCGCTTTTCGCGTCGCGAAGGACCAAAGGCGTTTGGTGCTTCAGCATAACCGAAGCAGCTGGAACTGATGGCAGGAGTTCGGCCTGGAAAGGCTTGAGCGCCTCCTCCTAAACACGAACATCTCAAGCCGGCTGCCTTCGTCGAGCGGCTCTTCCGAGAGACCTCGGCTGCGGCGCAGCAGGACGATCTAACAGCAGTGTTGACAAGCTTCGGCTCAATTGTTTTTAGATAGGCAGATGCTTCCTTGCGGCTGGCTCAAGACTGCCGCCGGGGTGTTATGTTCGAGCAGATGATCGAGATCAAGACTGCCGTTGCCAATGCAACCGACTTCGCCAAGAACTTGCTCGATGGGGAACGAGCTGCTGACGTCCGACTCGAAGAAGTCGATTCGTCTACTGTGGACGGCAATGCTGTGTGGCTCGTCACCCTTAGCAATCTGCCAAAAGGATCAGATACGGTCAGAGCGTTGGCGGCTCCACTTGGGGCGAACGCATCCCGGGAATGTCGAGTATTCACCCTGCTGAGATCGACCGGCGAGACCCTTTCCTTGTAGATCAGACTGTTTGCCGCCCCTTAGCAATGGGTAACGCGGCTTCCTGATCGAGAAGCACCGTGGGCGCGGCGTGTTCTTGGATGCGAACCTTCTTGTTCTATTGCTGGTTCGGGACTCAATTCTGAGCGAATCAGGACGTTCAAGCGGACCCAGAACCTCACCGAGAACGAATTCATTTTATTGGAGCTGCTGGTCGGGCACCTTGGAAAACCGCTCGTAGCAACATCTCATATCCTTAGCCAAGTTAGCGATCTTACATACTTTCCGGGTATCGACGGCAAACTTATCCGGCAGCGTGAGCAGAACGTGGTAATTGTGACAGCCGATGTTCGGCTTCATCTTGCGCTTGAAGTTCTCGGCCATGACTCGATTAACTTCAACCATGTGCGGAGCCTTGCGTGGGCTGCCGATCGTTAGAAATTCAGGGAAGAAATACTCTTCAATCTAAAGAGTATTCAAACTCCCGCTTTGTACTCTCTAAGTGTGCCCGCCGCTTCGCTAAAGACGGCCTTCCGCGCGCTTGGCTCGCGCAATTTCCGGCTGTTCTTCGCTGGTCAAGGCATCTCGCTCATCGGCACGTGGATGACGCGCGTCGCCACCAGTTGGCTTGTCTACCGCCTCACCCGATCGCCCATGCTCCTCGGAGTGGCCGGCTTTGCAGGTCAGATTCCGCTCTTCTTTCTAGCGCCTCTCGCCGGTGTATGGGTCGATCGTTGGAGCAGGCACCGGACGTTGGTAGTTACCCAAATACTTTCCATGCTCCAGTCACTTTGTCTCGCGGCGTTCGCGCTTTCCGGCACTATCACCGTGTGGCAGATTATTTTGCTGGGCTTCCTGGGCGGACTGGTCAACGCTTTCGATATGCCTGCGCGGCAGAGCTTCGTGATCCAGATGGTTGATCATCGCGAAGATCTGCCCAATGCCATAGCGCTAAATTCATCGCTGGTGAATGGCGCACGGCTCATCGGCCCTGCCGTAGCTGGAGTTTTGATTGCGGCTGTCGGCGAGGGCTACTGTTTCCTGATCGACGGGGTCAGCTACATTGCCGTGATTGTCTCGCTTCTGGCCATGCACATCACGCCTCAGCCCGCGCGCATTGCCGCCAAAAATCTCTGGGGCGAGCTCGGCGAAGGCTGGCGCTATATAGCGGGTTCGCTGACGGTCCGATCCATCCTGCTTCTGCTTGGGCTCGTGAGCCTGCTGGGCGTCGCGAGTACGGTCCTGGGACCGGTCTTTGCCGCGCAGATTCTTCGTGGCGGCCCACATACGCTTGGTTATCTAATGGCTGCTGCAGGAGTCGGGGCGCTGATCGGTGCTGCTAATCTCGCTCTGCGCCAGTCTGTGCGTGGCCTCGGTCTCATCATCCCAATCTCTGCCGGCCTGTTCGGGCTTGCGCTCATCGGTTTCGGCCTGTCGCACGTTCTCTGGTTATCGGCTATCTTCATGGCCATAAGCGGCTTTGGAATGATGCGCCATCTCGCCGCCAGCAATACCATCCTGCAAACCATTGTGGACGAAGATAAGCGAGGCCGCGTCATGTCTTTTCTCGCCATGGCTTTCGCCGGTATGACTCCTTTTGGAAGTTTGCTGGCCGGATGGTCAGCGGCCCGATTTGGCGCGCCTGCCACGGTAGTTCTCTCCGGAGCTATTTGTTTTCTCGGCGCGATCCTCTTTGCATTTCAACTGCGCCGCGCCCGGGCAGAGCTTCGGCCTATCTACCTGCGCCTCGGCATCCTGACTGAAGCTCCCGCTGCTGCCGCCGAGCCCGCGTCGGGTCTTCCTCTTTAGCGGCGTTCCCTGTCTACTGGCCTTGAGCAGCCGGCTTCACTGATGAAGTATGGTCCAACACTATTTGCCACCGGCCGTCGCGGCTCTCCAGCACCAGGCTGAAGTAACCGCCGACGTCTCCCCCACCCGCCGTATCCCGAGCCAGATGCCAATCTCCAGTAGCGATCGCAAACCGCTCATCCAGAAGTCGAACATTCAGGCCGGTGAAGCTTAGCTTGCCCATCGCTGCCCCCGTTGGATAGACTTTGCGGTAGCGCGCCTCCACCTGCGCCCGTCCCTGCATCACCGGCGATCCCATGAACGTGCAATCTTCCTCATACGAATTCATGAAGCTCCCGAGGTCGCCCCGGTTCCACGCCTCGGCTTGCGCTGTGAGCACGCCCTTGATTGCGCTAAGCGCATCAGCTCCCGCCGCATACTGCGCCGAAAGCAAAGTCAAAGAGAGAACGGCAAAAACGAATTTCACGCCTGCATGATAACCGTTCCGGTCAGGCGGCGATCCGAGGCGTCACCACCAACTGTTTAGGCAAGGCCAGCAGGAAAGCCTGGTAGCCCTGCTCAAACTGCTGTCGCCCATTATCCCCGCCGTTCACCAAACGCCGTGCTTTCTCTCCATCTCCGCTGTCGAGCGCAGATCGAAGCTTGGCTTGCCGGTCCTTCAGATAGTGCGCCAGCAGCTTTGCTGCGATGCCCGCGTCATGCGCCAGCAAAGGATCGTCCACCAGTTTTGTAGTCAACCCGATCGCTTTTCCGCAACTCGTATAGTTGGCCCGCCCGGTCAACTGCACAAACCCGCGCCCACGAAATCGCTCTCCATCCGGAGTGCCGGTATTTCCCAACCCAGGCCGGCTGTTATAAAGGTCAAACGGTTTGCCTCCCGCGGACGTGTTGAATGCCGACACCTGCTCGCTCACCGGTAGGAAACTTTGCGTTTCGACCCGGATTGTTGCCAGCGCCATCGCTATCATTTGCGGGTCGCCCAGCCCCGCCTCCAATAACGCGTTGAGCACCAGAGGCAAATTGCGCTGAAGGTCAGCCGCTTGCGCTCCTGGAAACAACGGAGCAATCAGAGGAGCAGAAACATTTTGGATTAAACTCGCCACCGGGCTCTGCCCCTGCAAACCCATCGCCGCTGCCGTGCTCCCATCTACGATCCCGCTGACCGTTAACCCACGAGCGCTTTGAAAAGCTTTGGCTGCCGCCGCCGTCACCGGCCCCCAACATCCATCCAGATCGCCCGTATATACGCCCGCCCGCGCCAGCCCACACTGCCAATCGAGTACCTCTTGTCCGCGCTTTCCATGCTCCATCAGCCGTGCTTCCTCCACGGCTCAACGTATCGGCGGAGCAGAGAACATCTCTGCTTTAGCTCCCGCTAAGTGAGTGCCCCGCAAAGACAACCGCACAATCACAAAGTCTGTGAACGCACCTGCTCCTCCCGCGCACCATCAGGGGGAACTTACTTCGACTATGCTTTCGTGTCTCAGTTCAAAGTGACTTGGAGAAGGATCCGTCTCAGCGGAAGCGAGTCTTGCGTTGCAGTCCGACCTTTTCATCCATCCGAAAACTTCTTCCAAGCGTTTCCGCTTGCGCTGACTCAATCGGTAACCCTGGTGCCTGACCGTCCGCCCGTCGATGGATTGCTGCCCGTCTCCGGTGGTGGCGGCTTCACGCGGTCATCGCCTTCCGCTTTCGGCTGAAACGTCTTCTGTCCCGCCCACGCTTCGAATCGACGTGCCGTCTACGGTGAAGTGCTCGGAAGATAAAAGGCACTTGCGCCTTGCCTGTTCCAGCACGACCGTGAAAAACTCCTCGGCCACTGCGCCTTCCAGGAGACGGTCGCGATTCTTGGTGGACACCGTCGGATGATACACCGGCTCGTCCGCCGACAGGCCGACAATCCAATGGAACAGCAGGTTGTATCGCAGCTGCTCCATCACATCCGCTCGCTTCGCACCGAGTAAAGCAATTGAATCAGCAGCGTCCGCAGAACACGCTCGGGCGCAATCGACTTGCGTCCATCAGCATCGTACATCTCGTTGAACCGGCCATCCAGCGCCTTCAACGCTTCCCACCATCAGCCGCACCGAACGCAACGGATGATGGGCAGATATCCGCTCTTCCAACGATCCGTAGCTGAATAACTAGTGCTGCTGTTGTGGTCTTCTCCGCGCATACAAAAAAGACGAACTCAGACTCCGAAGTCACTGCCCCAGTTAGAACTTCAGCAGCCTGCTTGGTAGGGATTTAAGAGCCGAATTCCTTGCCTTTCGCAACCGTCGGATATAGCCAATCAGCCTGCGTCAGCCGCTTAACTTAGCGACTATCATTCATTGAGGCAAAACTGCGTCTGCTCTCGGCAAGTGAGACAAGCAGCGGAGCCGCAGCCCACCCGTATCGCCTTACCTGTTCTAAAACCACGGGTAACCCCAACGTATCGGCATAGAACAAAGGCCCGCCACGGTATGGGGGGAAGCCAAAGCCCTTCAGGAACACAATATCCACATCAACTGGCCGCAGCGCCACGCCCTCACCCAGCAGTTGCGCACTCTCATTAATTAAGGCAGTCACGCAGCGCTCGACAATCTCGTCCTGCTCAATTGACCTACGCTTCAAGCCATGCTCCGCTGTGACCTGCTGGACCAAAGCAGCAACACCAGGATCAGGCCAGGCGCGTCGGGCCTCATCGTACCGCGACCAGCCACCACCCGACTTCTGCCCCAGCCGTCCGGCCCGAAATAGCGCTTCAGTCATCAGCGGCTTGCGCGTACCCGCCTTGTGCAGCTGCTCTTCAATCTGAAAGGACACATCAAGCCCGGTTAAATCGTCCACCGCCAGCGGACCCATCGCCATGCCCCAGTCCTGCAAGGCTACATTCACCTGTTCGACCGAAGCACCCTCTTCGGCCAGCAGCCGCGCTTCCCGCAGGTAAGGCGCAAAAGCTCGATTACCGATAAAGCCCGGAGCATTCCGCGACAACACCGCCGTCTTGCCCAGCCGCTTGCCCAGCGCCATTGCGGTCACCAATGCCTGCTCTGAAGTCGCTCCTCCGCGCACCA
This sequence comes from uncultured Bryobacteraceae bacterium, assembly GCA_964248405.1. GTDB lineage: Bacteria > Acidobacteriota > Terriglobia > Bryobacterales > Bryobacteraceae > Bog-105. Next base: position 56,619 of record CAXTYH010000014.1, on the reverse strand, counting down.
CTTCCAGCAACCGCATGAGATTTGCCGGACTGAAGAAGTGCATCCCGACCACCGACTCAGGACGGCCCGTCGCTCGAGCCAGCTCATCCAAGTCAAGTGATGACGTATTCGAAGCGAGTATCGCGCCCGGTTTGGCAATTCGATTCAAGTGTCTGAACACGTCGCGCTTGGCGTCCAGGTTCTCGTACACCGCCTCCACCACCACATCGACTCCGTCGAATCCGTCCCACTCGAGTTGCGGGGTGACGGCAGACTGCATTTTCCTTGCTGCTTCGGCAGCCAGGCGGCCTTTCGCCACCGCGCGATCATACTGCGCGCCAATAGCAGCCATGCCTCGCTCCAGCGCCTCCGCGGAAGTCTCTTTCAGCAAGACCGGAATGCCTGCACTTGCAAAAACAGTGGCGATGCCGCTGCCCATTGTGCCGGCCCCTACGACTGCCGCCCGAGCCACAGGAAGCGGTACGATGTCTTTTCTCAGACCCGGAATCTTCGCCACGGCCCGTTCGCCAAAGAAGCCATAGATCAACGCCTTCGATTCGGTCGAATGAACGCATTGAGAGAACAGCCGAGCCTCGAGTGCGCACCCCTCCTGGAACGCCAACCGAGCACTGGCTGCAATAGCCTCTACGGCCAGAGCCGCAGCTTGGGACTTGATTGCGCCAGTGACAGCGCCCTCTCTCGCGGTCTTCTTCCGAGTTGGAGCTAATGGCTTACCTGCTAGCGCTCGTGCAAAAGCAACAGCCTCAGCCTGCAGGTCGCCCGCAACTAGCTTGTCAACTATGCCCAGACGTAGCGCCTCGGCAGCCGGCACCGGTTCGCCGGACAAGCAAAGCCGAGCAGCTTCGGGAACCCCAATCAGGCGTGGCAGCCGCTGCGTCCCACCAGCGCCCGGCATCAGCCCCAGCTTCACTTCCGGCATCCCGACCTGCCCGCCTGCTTCGATGATGCGGTAATGACATGCCAGCGCCGTCTCCAGACCGCCGCCCAGCGCCTGCTTTCCAATGGCGGCAACCACCGGCTTCTGGGTGCCTTCGATTGCCTCCAACGGTGAATACAGATCAAGCCGACTCTGCTCTCCGGCCGCAATCCTGGCAATCTCACGAATGTCAGCTCCGGCTATGAACGTGCCGTTAGCCCCAATCAGAACAATAGATGAGGTGGCCCGAGTATCCGCCGCTGTACCCACCGCTGCCGCAACCTCTTCCGCGACCGCTGTGCTGATAACGTTTACCGGCGGATTGTCGACCGTGACAACCGCTACTTCTCCGAACTGCTCAACCCGAACGTACTGCGCCACGAACCTGAATCAGTCCCGGCAAGCTCAGTCGCCGCGTGCTGGATACGGAGCTTCCGGGTACTCTTCTTCGGTCATGCCGTAGCGTGACCGTCCCCGCCGATCCCGTGTACTTCCGGGCCACTCCAGCCGCAGATCTTCGCAGACCTCATCGAGCATGTCAATGTTGGCTGTCCTCTGCTCCATCGCGAAAGCCGTCACCAGCAGGTTGTCGCAAAGCAGATTCACCAGACGCGGGATGCCGCGGGAACGCTTGTAGATCTCCTCCAGCAGTTCAGGCGAAAAGACTTGCTGATCAGGCATGCCGGCCCGCGCCAGACGCGCCTCCACATACGCCGCCACTTCTTCGGGCGAGAGCGGATGGAGCGAACACCGCAGCACAATGCGCTGCTTCAACTGCCGCAGATTCGTCGCATCCAGCTTCCGGTCAAGCTCAGGCTGACCCGCTAGAATAATCTGCAACAGCTTGCCTTGCCGGTTCTCCAGATTGCCCAGCAGCCGGATCTCTTCCAGTACTTCCCAGTCCAGGTTATGCGCTTCGTCGACAATCAGGACGCTCGTCCGTCCGCGCTCGGCCTGCTGCACCAGCAATGTATTCAGCGCCACCAGAATCTCCGGCTTTGACTTGCGATTGCACTGCAAGTCGAAGTCGAACGCCATCATTTCAAAGAATTGGTCCGGTGTCAGCCGCGAGTTGAAGAGGAACGCAAACTCGGTCCGCTGCGACTCCAGATAGTCGCGCAGGCACTCGAGCATGGTTGTCTTGCCGGTTCCTACCTCGCCGGTCAGCACTATGAAGCCCTTCCGGCTTCGAACACCGTAGATCAGGTTCGCCAGCGCCTCCTCATGCTGAGGGCTGCGATACAGAAACTCGGGATCAGGACTGATGTTAAACGGGTTTTCCGCGAATCCGAAATACGCGTTGTAGATCGCGTTGTGCATGTTTGTCAGATAACTTGGTTCTGCGAAGAAAGTCGGAAAGCCCCTTCAGATCTCTCCAGATATCCCCATGATAGAGGAATTATCGACACTTGGCGCCCAAAGCTTTAGCGCTAAGCGTCAAATTGCACACGCGCCCAGCCGGCCAGCGTTGCCGGTTGGCCGCCTGTAAACACAATCCGGCGTGTCTTGGGGAAGAGTGCGCCCGGCCGCAAACCGCCGCGTAAAGCCGGTACAGTCTTCAGAATCTTCTGTGAAGACTCGTTGCCGGTCTGTAAAAAAGCCGATTTAGACAGAAAGCCTCCGCCCCAACCCAGGTTCACCAGGCAGCTCAGCGAACTTTTCGAAGCCGTATCCAATTCGCCGGTCAGCCGATCCACTGCTCTCTGTAGAGCGGGTAGAGCCGCCGCTTCAGCATATTGGCGATGCAACTCCATCTGTGCCGCTGCATACTGGTTCGCTGCTTCGACGATCACCTTGGGACTGGGCGCAGACCGCCAACCCAATGCGCGCGTCAACTCCGGGTTTTCCAGAAACGTCCGCTCCTCCCAACTCCCGGTAAAGGTCGTGCCCGGCGAGGCCATTTCCGCAAACACAGGAGTCGCATCGTTGATGCGCTGGGGAGGTACGCTGCCCCGGCCAATCACCTTCCAGGAAAGCTGCGAGTTGTTCAGCGAAGCCGTGCGCGTTAAGTACACCTTGAATGCTGCCGGCGTAATACTCTGGCTATCGGCGACAGCCAGCACTCGAACCTGGGTTGCACCCGCTGCGTTCTCCGTTGCCTCGCTGGTCCGCCGTGGCAACCGGTCGTTTTCCAGTGCCGCCGCGACCCGCTCCATCGTTGCCGGTGACCAGCGCGAGAACACTAACCCCGTCCGCAGGGCGCCCTTCAGCGCCGAAGCAGGCAGGTAAGGCCCTCGATAGGTAGCTGCAAATGTCGGGATAAATAACGACTCAGAGTTAGCCGCATTCCAAATGTTGGTCGACTCGGCATTCTCAAACGGAATGCGCCGTTGCGAAAAGTTTTGAGCAAACCCGCCCCACGACGCAAAGTCCAGCTTAGTGGCTTTGCGCAACTGAGCCAGGTATCCTTCCAGCCTCGGACCTCGAGCCAGCAGCTTGAAAATACGCGCCTGATCGAGAACGTTGACCTGGTCTTTCCACACCATGTAGTCGATAGGCGACAACTCACGACCGTCTCCAACAAGCATCGGCGTAAGGGCAGTGACTTTATAGTTCATTGTTCGAACGTTCGCTTTCGTCCGGTTCCTTCTGAATGTCTGCCTCACTGGCAGGCACCAGGGGCAGTTCTTCCGTGTCGATCACAGCGGCGGGCGCTTCCCCGGCTGACTCCGGGGTTCCCTCTCCGTCACTCACTGGTTCGACCACTAAATCTACTTCGCTAGCCGGTTCGGTTGCCGGCTCTATTTCAGCGGCCGCTTCTGTGCCGATCAGATCCGCGCTAGTCGCCTCCTGGCGGACGTCAGGCGCAGGCGCAGTCTCCTCGCCGCCTGTGGCTTGCGGCACAGCCTCTGCCTCCCGCGACGCTTCTACAACCCCTTCGGTTGGAGTCTCTTCTACCGGTTCAATTGGTTTCTGACGCACGATGGGCAACTGGAGCGCGAGCGCGAAGCCCGCCCGGTATACCGGATGTGCAAACCCGTCCGGCGCCACATCGACTGCACTTCCAACCGGATCGGCCGATGCGCTCAGCACCGAGCCCTCCTCTACCAACCGCACTTTCTTCTTCAGATTTCCCGAGCCGGCGGTGCTCTGAACGCGTCCGCCGCGCTGAGTTAATCGATACGAGCCGTTCTTCCAATTGACACGATCAGCAGCGCCCGGAGCGTACAGCGATAGAAGCCAGAACAGCGACGACTTCTCCTCATCAGAAGCCAGGCTGCGCGCAGCTTTCGGCAGTAAGATACCCGGCCACGTTCCGCTCTGCCACTCCGTTTCCGCCGTTTGCCCCCAGCCCGAACTACGCCGACCGCCAAAACCTGTATCGGCCAGCAATCGGAAACAGCTTTGAATCCGTGCGCTCCATGCTTGTTCAGCCGCTGCATCGGCGAACCGCAGGACCGTCCAAAGACCAGCCCCCGCCTCGAACTCGATACAAGCAGCATTGTCCGGCGCCTGGGAAACCTGGGTGAGCCGATCCACGGGCACACGCGGCCGTCGCACCATCCGAAAAGGACTCTGACTCGGGCGATCGCGCCGAAGCAGGCAACCGCTCTCCCCATCGACAGTCCATTGATCGGCGAGTATATTCTGGCCGGTAAGGAGCGACTCAATCAAGCCAAGCGGAAGCAGCCGTGCTGCCTCCCAACGCATCTTGGCCAGAAAGACCGGACTAGGGCTGGTCACCAGCGTCGGCGGAGGCGGCCAGAGCGTGGCGGGCGGCGGCGCAAACAGCGTGTCGCCCTGAAACGGAAACAGCGAGCTGAAGACTACAACCGGACTTTTTGCCCGCGCTGTCCCAGCAAGCCACTCATCCAAATGCCCTAGCTGCTGCATGGCAAGCGCAACGGCGGAGTACAGCCGATCGCTGCGAAACAGCGAATCGACGCGGCTGACTCCACCATCGCCAGGGCCGTAGCGCCAGGGTCCCAGCGGACGAAGGCGAATAAGAACTGCCGGAGTCATTTAGGTCAGCTTTTCGGCGAAGTCGTCAGCAGTCACTAGTTGCTGTAAGGCGGCCAAGTCAGAAGCGGGCAATAAGGTGGATTCACCCGCGCCCTTGGCGTAGTAGTCTTTGCCGCGCCAGGTGAGCGTGAGGCCACTGACCGTCACTCGTCCATTGCCTCGGCTGCCGCCGCCGCCTAACGCATCGTCTTCCAGCAGCCGTAGCGCTTCGGCGACGCGCGCCAGTAACGGCCGGTCTTCCGGGCAGAGAACATCTAGAACCATGCGCAGCTTGAAACGCGCACCAGCCGGCACGCGTTCCAGTGTGCGCGGGTTCGCCTGCGAGGTGATTCTGTCCACCGCATTCTCGCTCTTCACTTCGGTCAACTCGTCATCCAGGTTCTCGCGCATCTGCGGAGTGATGCTGTCCACCACAAGCGGCGCGTCGTAGACCGTTAAGCGCGCAGGGGTGGCCGTCGCCGCTTCTACAAACTCCCCGGATACCTTCTCCACCCGGCCCGGATTCCGTCCAAATAAGATGCAAACCTCATCGTCGGGACGGTCGCTATGATGAATCCGCACTTCTTGCCCGCGGCGCTTGGAAAGATACACAAGCTCGCTCGGCACCGCCAGCCCAAGTGTCTGCTCCAGCAGCGCCCGCAAGCGCCCGCGCAGCGAACTGCCCGGAATATAAGGGATGCCGAAAGCGTCCTTGACCACCGGATTATCGGCGCCGCCGATCTCCAGCGAGCCTTTGCCCGCTCCAATATGCAGACCTGTCTGACAATGCAGCTCGCCTTCGATGATCAGCTTGCCCAGGAACGTTAGTTCGGTTGTGGCTGTATGAGAACTCATTCTGTGGTGTTTCCTATTTCCCAAACGGCTTACTCGTGGTAAGCCCTACTCGTTAAAAGCCTTACTCGTTGTAGGCAATGATGGCTTCGAACAGATCGCGAAACCGTTCATAGCCGCGGATATCGTTCTTGCGGGTCACTTGCAGCAGCAGGCGCTCCAGCGCGTCCAGACTGCGCAAAGAGTGGCGCGCAATCGTGTAGGCAAGCCGTGCCCGAACCATCACAAACTCGTGCTGCCGTTCGCTCTCCGGCGTACGCGTGGCCCGGCGTACCGAATTGTACAAGCGGCGCAACTGGCTGCGGGTGCCCGAATCCATATCGCGCATGCGGCTGACAACAACGTGCGCCTGGTTGTCGAGATAGAGGCTGTCAGCAATCAGCTTTTCCAGGTCGATCTCGGGCGGACCCTCACGCCCACGATCGCCTCCGAATCCACCGCGATTCGGTCCGCCACCCGGGCCACCACGGCCGCGATCTCCCCCACGGTCTCCGCGATTCTCTCCGCCTCGGCCCTCGCCGCCGCGCTCACCACCCGGCCCGCGACCTCCGCCGCCTCCGCCCGGTCCACCAGCCCGATTCTCCCGCGGCGGACGGCCTTCACCCCCGCGACGTTCTTCTGGTTTCTTCTCTTCGGTTTCTGCCATTGCTGTCACTTTCTAGCTGTGTGAATTACCGCTTGCCCGTGCTCGCCAGTCGCGCCCACTCGAGTCCGATACGTCCGGATGGACGAAGCTTCAGCGACGCTGTGCGCTTGCCGATCAAACTGGAAATCACGCTGTTCCGAACATTATTCAATTCCTTGCCGCGCGCCTGTGGAATCACCGAGGCGAGCCGCATATACAGTCGCCACGGCCTGTCAACCCGCGCAGCCTTACGCCGAGTCGCCCGTACAGGCCCTGCTTCCCTGTAAACGGAAACCAGGTCGTGAATGTACTCCGGCGCAAAACCGAAGTCTTCTACCAGACGCATCAAGCTCGACTTCAGCTCTTCGGCATCAGCCAGCCGCTTCCACTCCAGCGCTCTGCCAAATAAGCGGAAAGTGCCGGCCTCGGTGGCTTTAGCCGCTTGCAGTTCGGTCCACGCTTCTTCGTAAACGGCGGCTGGGTCAGCGTCGGTCTCCGGCGCAATCGCCAGACTCATGCTGACCGTCTTGCCCTCAATCTGGGAGCCGGCTTGCAGGTTGTGCTCAGAAAACTTGTCGAACAGCCGCTGAAACTCCCGAGCCAAGGTCAGCAGGGCATCCCACGATCCGAGAACGGCAAAGTCATCGCCGCCCCGATACAGCACGGTCACCTTGCGCCAGAAATCAGGCATCGTGCAGAGAAGCGCCAGTTCGCCGGCGAAGAAATCCTTCAGCAACATGGAAAGCTGAATGTGCTCTTCCACGGTTGGTACCTGCTTCAGTTGCGCCTCAAACTGGTCGATGTCGCCCAGCAAAATGCCCCAGCGTGCGGCTCCTGTAGCTCGGGCTGCCAGCTCCTGGAAGTCGGCACGAACTCCGTTATCGTCCAGCGCGATGCGTCGCGGAAACGGGATGCCACTGACTTCTAGCGCTGTGTGTTCGTTGATGGTCCAGCTATATTCACCGCCGTCCCATTGCAGCTTGGCCGGTTCGTTCGGGCTCCAGCCGATACGGGTTGCCGCGACCTGACCTCTGGCGAACGCAGCGAAATACTCGTTTGCAGACTCAAGCTCCGGCTCATCAAGACTCGGCTGAAAAACGGAGTGAATATCGGCAACGCCAAGTGGAGTAGACGTCTGTGCGTCGAGTGCGTCGTCCAGTCGTTTACGAGCCACCGGCCATGCTCCCAGATTCTCAGTGCTTGACCAGACTAGAGTGAGCGTATTGCCCGACAGATGGCGAAGAGCTTCGGAAGCTTGCTGGAGCAGCGTGTTGGCACGCGGTACATCTTCTTCGGCCAGAACCAGCAGAAACTGTTCGGCGCTGCTTGAGCCGAGCAGCATAGGAGAAAGTTTGAGCTCAGCCAACAAGCCGCGCGGCAGGATCTCAGCATAGAGAGTTAGCCAGGCGCAGCGACCAAGAAAGGGATCGGGAGAGGAATCGGGAGCACTAGCGGTGGCTAGAAAGGAGTGGGCACCAACGAGGTGGGCTTGCAGGAAGACTTGCAGCGACATGGAAAAAGAGGTCGTAGCGGCCTGCGAAACGAAACAGGCTGAGGGTGTGTAAGCGAAACGTTATCAGGCTAGCACAGGATTATTGGAAGAGTCCTCTGCCCAACGCGCTACTCCAGCCGTGCATAGATTGCACGCAAGGGAATCTCGATATGAAGTGATGCAAATCTCGCGACTGCTTCTAATCCATTGGTCTCCTGGTCGGTCCAGGAACTAGGGCTATGTTTCTCCCTGACAACAACTTCGTACTCATCCTGTTCAATCGTCACGTAGGTTTGCAGTGAGGGAATGGTTCTATAGCTCCTGAACTTGTCTCCAAGGTCATAGTTTCTTGTCGATGGGGAAAGCACCTCAATCACCAATGTTGGATTCAAGAGCGTGTCTGTGTGATCGTCCAGGTACTCGCGTGGACCACACACCGCTAGGACTTCGGGATAAACCATTCTTGTTGTTTTCGGGATGTAGACTCTTACTCCCTGAACCGCTACATAGCAGTCAAAGCCTTCGGTCTGTGAGTTTAGGTACCCTGCTACGTTTGTGACGATTCGTGAATGACGAAAGGTGCTGGCTTCCATCGGAAATGAATTCCCATTCCAATACTCGCTTCGAACATCAGTCCCTCGTTCCTGCTCCAGGTACTCATCCAGCGTGAAAGTGAGTTCTGGCTGAGTGGACATTTCACTACGATTATTGCCCACTATTCAGCGGTCGGATCGCTACGGTTTGACCCGATAATCGTTTACGCTCGCCGACCGAGAAAGGTATCTGGAGGGGAATCGGGAGCACCAGCAGTAGCCTGGCTCGGGCAACTTGGCTTCCAAGACGGTGCGTTTCACATAGTTGCATTTTCACCTGGAAGTCTATACAGTTCTGTATAGATGGGATGCGTTGCGAGTGGGACGCGGGCAAGGAGCGGATTAACCTCCGCAAGCATGGTCTCTCCCTCAGCTTGGCGGAGGAAGCACTGGAAGATCCAAACGCCTTGATAGCCGAGGATTACCTCGATGAGAACGGCGAAACAAGGTATCAGGCACTGGCCATGCTGGAGGGCCGTCTTGTGCTGATCGCCTTTGTTGACCGGGTTGTCGAAGGAGTCAATCTGCCAAGGGTTATCTCACTTAGAAAGGCCACAAAGTATGAACAAGAAGTCTACATCTCTAACTGCGGCTGACCGCCGTGAAATGCTTGCTCGACTCGACGCGACCCGAGATGAGGAAATCGATGTGACCGATCCTGACTCTCGTCCGCTTAGTCCAGAACAATGGGCCAAGGGAAAACGGTTCCACGAGGTGTATCGACCGAACAAGCGCGCCATCGCTTTGCGTTTGGATGTCGACATATTACTCTGGCTGCAATCACAGGAGGGGCACTATCAAACCCGAATCAACGATTTGCTGCGCCAGGCAATGGAGCGGGCCGGTCCGCCGCGCTCTTTTAGCTAACCCAGAGCTCAGCGGTCCGGTCGCTGCGGTTTGATTCGATAGTCGTTCACACTGGGCATCCGGATCACGCGGCACATCTCAAACAGACGAGAGCGGGCACGCTCGCCCACACGCTCCTCGAGTGTCGTGCGGAATGAATGTGCTCCTGGAACTTGCGACTTCTCCGGCCCTGTGCCGCCGATATCCGGATCAACTAGATTTGTAGTCGCAATCAAAGGCTTGCGATGGTTGTATCGAAAGTTAACGATAGACGTAACAGTGTCTTCCACCCAGTCGGTGACGCGATGTGCGCCCAGGTCATCGAGCAACAGGATTTCCGTTTCGAGCGCACTCCGGTATGCTTCACGCGTGCTGGTGCCGAGTTTCTCGTTGTAAGACGACCGAATACGTTCCAGCAGATTCTGGTAGTCAAAGAAAACTCCTTCGTGTCCCCGAGCCAGTAGAAGCCGAAGAGCAGCCACAGCCAAGTGAGTCTTGCCGGTCCCTGGCGGTCCTACCAGCAGCAGACCGGGCTTTGGATTCTTGGGATAAATGCGCGTGAAGCCGGACACGGCCAGCATGACGTCTGAGAGACCCCGGCGAGCGGTCGGGTTGTCGTCAGGGAGATGGAAGTTTTCGAACGATGCGCGCTGGTAATTCTCAGGAATCTGGGCGAGCTTTTCCATTTGCTCGGCCTGGGACTCGGCGACACAGGAGCAGCGTTCGGCGGAGCTGATGCCGTCCTGTTCGGATACGGTCCACCCTGTTCCGCTGCATAACTTACAATCCGGTTTCGCCATTGCTGTCTGTATTACAGCAAGGGACGTCACTCAAATTCGCTAGCTGGCAATAGCTGCTGGCCGGGGTCTAATCTCGGCCTCAATTGTCGCGCCGTCGGCTATCCGCGCAGTCTGCAGGTCGTAGTTTGTCTGCAGGGTCATCCAGAAATCAGCGGACATTCCAAAGTAGCGGGACAGCCGCAAAGCAGTATCGGCGGTTATAGCGCGACGCTCATGCACCAGATCGGCAATCCGAGATGACGGAACGCGAAGTTCAATCGCAAGGCGATTTGCAGTGAGTCTGAGTGGAACCATAAACTCTTCCCGCAGCATTTCACCAGGGTGAACCGGTGCTCGCTTGGTGTTCCAGCCTTGGGTCGGTCTTTTGATTCGCATTTGAATTCTCTCCAGTGACAATTAATAGTCTCAAAGATTGCAGCCGTGGCTCAAATCTTCGCAGAGTCATAATCGACTGACATAAGGAAGAGGCCGGACGCCGCTGCAGTAGGGCCGGGCGCGATCTTGTTTGCAGGGTCAAGCCGGGCGAGGATTTCCTCCGAATTGAGATTGCCTCGACCTACCTGTAACAGTACGCCGACAATATTGCGAACCATGTGCTTCAGGAATCCAGAACCATGTACCTGATACATGAGCTGCGGTCCATCGCGGAACAAGTGTGACCGGAAGATGCGACGGACCCGGGAGCGGGCCGGCGAGTCACTCTCGTCGGCAGCAGCGAAGGCGCTAAAGTCGTGCTCGCCCTCTAACAGCAGAGCAGCAGAAGCCATAGAGGGTTGGTCGAGCGGGTAAGGGTGGTGGTACACGAAGTGGCGGAGGAAGGGCGGGCAGATCTCATCGCGGTAGATCCGATATTCGTACAGCTTGCGCACGGCGTCGAAGCGCGGGTGAAAGTCGGACGGTACTTCGCAAACATTGCTGATGCGGATGGAGCGGGGCAGCAGGCGATTGACGGCATGGCGGAAGTTGTCGGGCGGGATGGGGTTCTCTAGAGAGACAGCGGCGACTTGTGCATGAGCGTGGACGCCGGCGTCGGTACGCCCGGAGCCGGCAACGTGAACCGGACCCTTTTCGATCTGGGCGATCACGGTCTCAAGCAGTCCCTGGATCGTCGGCAAATGGGGTTGCACCTGCCAGCCGTGGAAGTCTGTGCCGTCGTAGGCGACATCGAAACGCAAACGGCGCATGGGAAGGGGACGTTAGGTGGGCCGAGAGCCGGGCTTAACCAGAGGAATAGACTGCCGGCAGAGTGGACAATCTTCGGGCTGATAGGTGACCGGATGCAGGGTGGCGAGACTGAATCGAGGAACGCCGACCTCGGCCGACCCGCCGCTTCGGTCGATAATGGAGGCCGCCGCAACGACGCGGGTACCCAGCGATTGCAGCAACTGAATTACCTCCCGAGTGCTGCCGCCGGTGGTGATAACGTCCTCGACCACAACCGCTGATTCTCCCTCTTTCACCTGAAAACCACGGCGAAGCGCCATCTCTTTGGTGACAGCATCACGCTCAGCGAACAAGCTCCTCACACCCAGGGCGCGCGCGACTTCATGGCCGATCACGATGCCGCCAATGGCAGGGGAGACGACCACGCTTGCTGTTGACGTACGCAGCCGCTTCAGCCCAGCCGCCAGAGCCTCCCCAAACTGGGCAGCGTATTGCGGGTAAGCGAGAACCTTGGCGCATTGCAAATACTCCCCGCTATGCAGACCGCTGGTCAGCCGGAAGTGACCTTGCAAGTAAGCATCGGTTGCGGCAAAGAGGTCCAGAACCGAAGACTGCGTCACAGCCGAAAGAATAACAATACTGCGAACAACCGGTCCATTTTGGCGAGCGGCGAGTCTAAAGGGAACCGGTTTGTTGAGCAGGTAGAGGCACGCTTTGCTGCGCTACCATGAATATCGCTCGAAAGGAATTAGGGAACCTTCTCGGCTTATTGCTCGTTCTGTTACTAACGAAGCAAGGGGCGGGCAAACGGGCGTGCGGCCACCGAGCGGTTGCGCCCGCATGAGCAGCGCGTATGTGCGGTGAACGAAGGGACTTGGCCAAATTTGATGGGACGATTCGAAACACCACTTCGGGTGTTGTGCAGTATGTTGCTGCTTGCCGGTTTCGGTACAGCGCAGAATGGCAATGCAGTACGCGTCGATCCGCCACAGGGCGGATTGGGCTGGCTGACAAGACCGTACCAGCGCCGGGTGATTCCGCCCGTAAACCTGAGCAATTCCGACAGGTTGCAAGCGTTGATCCGGGCAGGGAATTTATATCTGTCTGGGCAGGATGTAATTGCACTGGCGCTGGAGAACAATCTCGATATTGAGATTCAGCGTTACGGGCCGCTGCTTTACAAGCAGGTAACTATGCGTGCGGAGGCGGGAAGTGTTCTGCGATCGGTTGGAGCGGCTGTTGCCGCCGGTCCCCAGAGTGTCAGCCTAACCGGGGTCACTACCAACGCAACCAGTACTGGATCGACGGCTGCGGTTACTTCTCAGGGCGGTATCTTGACCCAGGTAGGCCCCGCTCTGCTACCTCTTGACCCTACTGTGAACTTCACCGGCTCGTTCGGCCACACCACCAACCCCCAAAGCAACACATTCCTCACCGGCACTACGGCCCTGATTGATTCAACGCGCTCCTATCAGGCCCAGATTCTGAAGAACTGGGTAGATGGCACATCGGCTCAATTGACTTTCGCCAGCTCCCGCAATCGCTACAACAGTCAGGGCTTCAATGTAAACCCATATACATCCGGGTCGCTCGATCTGCAGATTTATCAAAACCTGCTCAATGGATTTGGTTCAGCCGTCAACGGCCGGAACATCCGAGTCGCCAAGAATAACGAGAAGATTTCGGACTTGCAATTCAGGCAGCAATTAATTACCACTATCTCCGCTGTTCTAAACCTTTACTGGGATTTGGTGAGCTTCAATGAGGACTTGAAAGCGAGGCGGGACGAACTGGCAACGGCCCAGGCGCTATACGAAGACAACAAGAAGCAGGTGGAGATTGGGACCCTTGCTCCGATTGAAGTGACGCGAGCTGAGAGCCAGGTCTACACCAGCCAGCAAGACCTGCTGGTTTCGCAAACCAATCTACTGCAGCAGGAGATTGTTTTGAAAAATGCCTTAAGCAGGAACGGCGTGGCGAGCCCGGAAATTGCGGAGGTGCACGTAATACCTCTTGACACGTTCAAAGTACCCGGGAAAGAACAACAGAAACCCCTGGAAGAGCTCGTCACGAAGGCGATCGGGGCCCGAGTTGAAATCCAGCAAAACAGGATAAACCTCGAAAGCAATAAAGCGGACTTGAAGGGCATCAAGAACGGGCTCCTTCCATCGCTACAGGCCTTTGTTGATTTGACGAACAATGGCTTATCAGGAAGCTCAAATGTTCTGGTTCCAGGCCTGATTGCTGATCCGTTTCTAGTGGGCGGTTACGGCAATCTGCTGGGACAGATATTCCGCCGAAACTATCCAAGTTATTCTGCTGGATTCAGTCTCAATGTGCCCTTACGCAATCGCGCCGCGCAGTCTGACTACACCACCAACGTCTTGTCCCTTCGACAAAGCGAACTCGGACTGCAGAAGGCGATCAACCAGGTAAGGGTTGATGTACAGAACGCCACCATTGGGCTACAGCAGGCGCGGGCGCGATACGACGCTGCTGTGAAAGCGCGTGACCTGCAGCGTGAGACGTTGGAGGCCGACAAGAAGAAGTACACGCTGGGTGCGTCGACGGTCTTCCAAGTTGTACAGGATCAACAGGCGTTTGCCCTGGCGGAGAGTAACGAGACGCAGGCGCTGGCCAATTTCAGCCATGCGCAGATTGCATTCGACGAAGCAATGGGCAGTACGCTCGAAGTGAACGACATTTCCGTGACCGAGGCGTTGTCGGGCCGAGTGGGAAGGCGCTCGAGTCTGCCGGCGAAATTGCCGGAGCCACAACCGGAGCAGAAACAATGACAGCGTTTCGCGGCGCACTGAGGCGGACGTTGGCATGTGTTCTATGCTTTGGCATCGGACTGCCCGCGTTCTCGCAGCAATCCAAGATCGCTCCAGAACGGCCGAGCGCACCGTTTCTCTGGCGCTCTTATGAAGCGGAGTATACGCCGCCCATACAGTTGGGTAACTCACTGCGCATTCGGGATTTAGTGCGGGCAGGGAAGCTCTATTTAACCGCGCAGGACGCGATTGCGCTCGCGCTGGAAAACAACATAGATATCGAGTCTGCCCGCTATAATCCCTTGATTCAAGCCTCGCAGTTACGGCGCGCTCAAGCCGGTGGAGCGCTGGCCGGTGTCCCCAGTGCTCGATCGCAAGCGGGTTCAGTGCAGGCTGGACAAGGCGTTGCCGGTAGCCAGGCAGCTGCCGGCGTAAGCAGCAACGGCGGGGGAAATAATAACGCTTCCAACAACACGACTATCACACAAATCGGGCCTGTCACACCAACCCTCGATCCCGCTTTTCAGGATACGCAGACCTATTCACACCAGAGTCAGCCGCAATCCAACAGTCGGCAAAGCCAGGTTCTTAATTTCATCCAGAACACGCGTAATTACGCCACCTCCATTCAGCAAGGATTCCTTACGGGCGGGCAAGCGACGCTGACCTATCAAGACACGTACCTGAATGAGAATGCTCCCTCTGACCTTTTGAACCCTTCCAATGGTGTGAGGACCCAGTTATCAGTTCAACAGAACTTCCTGCAAGGTTTTGGGACGGCCGTCAACGCGCGGACGATCACCGTAGCCAAGGCGAATCTCAAGCTGGCGGACACCGTATTCAAAGCAGAGGTAATCACCATTGTTGCTAACGTTCTAGGACAATACTACGCATTGGTAGCCGACTACGCGGACGTGAAAGCAAAGCGGCTGGCGGTAGACGTAGCGCGCCGGTTTGCTGAAGACAATCGCAGGCAGGTAGAGATCGGCACGATGGCCCCGCTCGATGTGACAACCGCCCAATCGCAACTGGCGACCAGCCAGCAGGATTTGGTTGTCTCGCAAACAGCGCTTTCTCAGCAACAGGTTGAGCTTAAGAACGTTCTTAGCCGAACCGGCCTGGCTGACCCGGTCTTAGCTAACGTGGAAATCATTCCGCTTGACCAGATTGTTGTGCCGGAAAAGGAAGATATCGGCTCAGTCCAGACCTTATTCAAAACTGCTCTGGCCAACCGGACTGACATCGCTACACAAAATGTGAACTTCACCAGCAGTCAGATAACGGCTTTGGCCACAGCCAATGGTGTGCTGCCCCAACTGGCCGGCTCGGGGAGCGCTACGGTCCAGGGCCTGAGCGGAAAACCCCAAGCAGTTCCACTGTCAGGGGGTTCGGCACAGGAATTCGGGAGCAATCTTGCCGAAGTCCCGGGCATCATTGCTTGCCCGCAAGGAGTTGGCAAGCCCGGGCAATTCTGTTTGGTTCCGGATAAATACTTCGTAGGCGGTATTGGAACAGCACTGGGACAAATGGTCCGTCGCGATTTTCCAAGCCAGCGTTTAGGGGTGTACTTCAATGCGACGCTGCGGAATCGCAGCGCGCAGGCTGATAACAACATCGATCAGCTTTCATTGCGACAGACCGAACTGGAGAATATGCGCAGCACCAACCAGATTGCGGTAACTGTTTCGAACGCCGCCATCGGGATTCAACAGGCGCGGGTTCGCTACCAGGCAGCGGTGAAGAGCCGAGTGCTTTCTGAGCAGTTGCTGGCTGCAGAACAAAAGAAGTTTGCCCTGGGTGCTTCGACTTCGTTCAATGTGGTTCAGCAGGAGCGCGACCTGACGACCGCGCAGTCAGCAGAAACAGCCGCACTGGTAGCGTACAGCAATGCAAGGATCACGCTTGACCAGACTGTAGGGCTAACCCTGGAGCAGAATCACATAACGGTGGGAGAGGTACTGAATGGAAGACTCTCGCGCCCTTCGACCTTGCCGGCGGTTCTGCCTGCCAGTCCGTAATCGTCGCGGTGAGCGGAAAAGGTATTAATCTGCCAGCATGATCGTCACCATTGAGCTCCCGGACGACATCGCCCAAGCATTTGCTTGTCAGGGCAACCTTTCTCGACGCGTCCTTGAATGCTTTGCTTTGCAAGAGTTCCGGGCGGAACATTTGTCGCAAGTCGCACAGCGACGGCTTCTTGGTTTTTCTACGCGCTACGAACTAGACGGCTTTTTGAAGGCTCATGGTGAATTCATGGACTATTCGATACAGGAATTTAATCGCGAGTGGGAAGACTTGCTCAAAGCGGGATTTTAGATGTCCCTTGATCGGGTTGTCGTTGCCGACACTGGCCCTGTTCACTATCAAATCCTCTTTGGTCAGATTTCATTACTTCCTGCACTGTTCACAAGCGTGTTCATTCCGGAAACAGTTCGGAACGAGATGCTTGATTCGAAGACTCCAAATGCCGTACGAGAGTGGATCACAACTCCTCCAGACTGGTTCCATGTCGTGCCCGACCCGGTTCCATTGCGCTGGATTTAGCTCGTGAACCCTTAGACGAGGGAGAGCGAGCGGCGATTCAGTTAGCCATGTTACTGGGCGCTGCATTGCTGCTGATAGATGATCGCGCAGGTATAAATGCAGCTAGGCATCGAGGGCTTGTCGTAACCGGCACCCTTGGAATCCTGAAGTTGGCCGCTAGCGTTGACCTCGTCGATATTGAGCTGGCAATAAGCCGCTCGTTGACTACGAATTTCCGCTATTCACCGGATTTGATCGAACCAGTTATTGAAGAACTTTCGAAAGAACAATTAACATTCGTTTTCGTGGTCAACAACTGGTAGATAGTCTTCAGTCTATTTCTGAACACTTCCAACAGTTTCCAAAAACTCGGCGACTGCACCAGAAGCCGGTGGTTGCGTAAAACGTAAGTCGTTGTGATGCGCGCCGGGTACCTCCCTAAAACGCTTCTGAGTAGCTGGCGATGCAGCGAATACTTCTTTGCCTTGCTCAATTGGAACCACATCGTCAAGCGATCCATGGATCACCAGCAAAGAACTGCGAATTCTTTGAATACGTGACGCGCCTTCGTAGACCTTCAATACCGACGGATCGATTTTAACCTTTACGAACGCGCGGGCATATCGCGGTACATCGTGGCTTGATGACCAACGCGCCATCTCCTCCGAACTGGCCGGGGGAGCCTGCAAAATTAAACCCGCAACTGTTCTTTCTGCCGCAACATGAATCGCCAGCCCCGTACCGATCGACCAGCCATAAGAAACAATCGGAGTCGTCGCCGGGGCGAGGTGATTCCGAACGTAGTCAAACTCTTGCAGAGCCGCTGAGAAGATCGCCTCTACCGTCGCCGTTCCGCCGCTGAAGCCGTAGCCGGGGTAGTCAAAGCTCACCGCATTCACGTGAAAGCTATCTCGAAGCCAGGCCAGTCGGTTGCTCTCATGCAAAAGGTCCTCATTGCTCCCATAGAAAAACAAGACGAACGGCGCATTGGATCGATCTGACCTATAAATCCAGCCGCGCAATTTATAGCCTTCGCTCGCATCAAACTCAATCGGCTCTCGACTCTTTGCCCCTTCTGCTTTCCAAGCTTCAATGGCCGGCGGTTTTGGCGGCTGAAAGATGTCTTTTGCGTGAAGCGTGTAGTTAATAGCGGCGGCTAATAGCAGTGGAAGCACCATGGACAAGTTACTTGACCACCCGAAATTCATTCCCTACAACGGCGCCTGCTGCCCTTGATCTTTGATTACTCAACTCGTCACCGTCTTTCGAGATGGGCAAAAGCGGAAACAATAGCTCCCCTGCCCGGTAAGCCTCTTCCAGGTGCGGGTAACCGGACAGGATAAATGTGTCGATGCCGAGGTCGCTGTACTCGAGTAAACGCTTGGCCACCGTTTCCGCATCTCCTACTAGTGCAGTACCGGCACCGCCGCGGACAAGTCCGACGCCGGCCCACAGGTTGGGGCTGATTTCGAGCCGCGAGCGATCTCCTCCGTGCAGTGCCACCATTCTGCGTTGGCCTTCCGAATCGAGCTGGGCCAGTGCCTTCTGAGAGCGCGCAATGGTGTCTTCATCGACATACTTAATCAGGTCGTTCGCTGCTCCCCAGGCCTGGGCATTGGTCTCGCGCACAATCACGTGCAGGCGAATGCCGAATTGCAGAGAGCGGCCGAGTTCTGATGCTTTCTTACGAACAGATTGAATTTTTTCTCCGACTAGGGCCGGAGGCTCGCCCCATGTTAGATACAGATCGACTTGACGCGCAGCAAGGTCGATGGCTGCTTCGGATGACCCGCCAAAGTAAAGCGGTGGATGCGGTTGCTGCAAAGGGGGATAGATGACCCGGGCGTCTTCGACGTGAATGTGCTTGCCGCGAAAGGTGGTCGGTTCACCGGTGATGCACTTCCGCCATACGGTGAGGAACTCGTCGGTGACTTCGTACCGTTCGTCGTGAGAAAGAAAGATGCCGTCGCCTTTGGCTTCGTTTGGATCCCCGCCGGTGACAACGTTAATCAGCAAGCGGCCACCGGAAAAGCGGTCGAACGTGGCGGCCATGCGGGCAGCCAGAGTGGGCGACATGACTGCGGGACGAACGGCGACCAGGAACTTCAGCCGTTCGGTTACCGGCACCAGCGTGGACGCGACAACCCAGGCATCCTCGCAGGAATTGCCGGTCGGCAGCAGAACGCCTTCAAAGCAAAGTTGATCGACTGCTTGCGCGATCTGCTTGAGATATCGATGGTCGGTCTGCCGCATTCCGTGGGTGGTGCCTAAGTAGCGGCCGTCGCCCTGCGTCGGTATAAACCAGAACAGCTTCATTGACTATTTACTCTTTTCTCCCAGCGCGAACAGCGCAATGGTTCCGGCCAACGGCATGGCGGCGGCCAGCGCAAACACAGGTGCATACGAGACACGATCAATCAGCAGCCCAGCCACCAGCGGAAACAGCAGTCCTGAAAAGCCGCCGCACAAGCCGTGCAAACCGGTCACGCGGCCCACGGCTCCGTCCGGAAACATGTCTGTAACAGAGGCGAACATATTAGCCGACAAGAAGGTGTGTCCAAACAGAACCAAGCCAATCACGCCCAGAGCTTGCGGCACAGTGGGCACAATAGGGACCAGTACGCTTGCCAAACACAGTATCGCGCCTGTGTACATAGTCGCCTGCCTCGCCAGTCTTGTGCTGAAGTGGCGACGAATCAAAAGGCCCGCTGCCCAACCGCCGGAGACGCTGCCGATATCGCCCAGGACAAACGGAATCCAGCTGTACTGGCCAATCTCGAGCAAGCTGAGTCCCCGTACGCTGTAAAGGTAGTCGGGGGTCCAATAAAGATAGAATTGCGCGACCGGGCCGACCAGCAAGCGGCAGGCCATGATGGCCCATGTGCGACGCAGGCGAAGAAGATTGCCGAGGGATGGCATATCCTCTGTGCGGCTGTCTTCGGTCGGTTTTTCGCGACGGAGCACCCGGTAGCTTCGCCACCACAGCGGCACCCAGAGAAGCCCCAATGCCCCAGGAAAAAGAAAAGCATAGAAGAATCCATAGGTACGGGCGAGCCAGACGATCAGAGGCGGAGCGATGATGGCGCCCAGCATGCTGCCGCCGTTGAAGATGCCAATGGCAAATGCGCGCTCGGCTTTGGGAAACCATTCATTCACGGTTTTTACGCCGCCTGAGTAGTTTCCACATTCGCCAGTCCCCATCCAAAAGCGGGTGGCGGCGAGTTGCAGGCCGTTCTTGACAAAGGCCTGTGTGCCCGTTGCGAGCGACCACCAGAGTACTGCCAGGCTCAACCCGAATCGTACGCCCCAGCGATCCATCAGCGAACCGACCGGGAGTTCTCCGGCCATCATGCCGAATTGGAAAGCGGCCACAATCCGCCCATAAGCCTGGTGAGACAGGTGCATGGACTCGCGGATCTTTGGAGCGAGAATAGAAAGCGTCTGGCGGTCTATAAAGTTGACGATCGTCACTGTGAGCAGCAGCGCAAGGATGAGCCAACGTCCACGCGACATGCCGCTGTTGCTGCGTTGTTGGAGTGGCGCCACTACGGAAACAGCCAAACCCAATCTTATCGATAGGGATTAAGATTATGTGCTGGAATAGGAGAGTGAATCGTCGATCGTTTCTTCGAGCCGCAACTGTTCCTGCATTCACGGCCGCTTCGTACCGGCGAATTGATGGCGCCAATGAGCGGTTGGGGTTAGGGCTCATTGGGGCCGGCCGGCGCGGATGTCTAGTCGCTGCGGCTTTTCAACAAGACGGGCGGGCAGATCTGCGATCCATTTGCGACGTGTACGATGTCCATCGGGAGCGGGCCAGGAGCACCTTGAAGGCGGTGGAAGCTCGTCTCACGGAGGCACATGAACAGCTGTTGAACGATCGCGACATCCAGGCGGTTCTGATTGCGACGCCTGACCACCTGCACTTGTCAGTAGCGGAGGCGGCACTCCGGGCGCGAAAGCATGTATACCTGGAGAAGCCGATCATCCATCGCTGGGAAGAAAGGGCGGCGCTGGAGAAGGCAGCCGCCGAGTCTGGAACCGTCTTGCAATGCGGCACCCAGCAGCGGAGTGGGGCTCATTATCAGCAGGCTAAAGAGAGTATTTTCGAAGCCAAGAAGCTGGGGCAGGTAGTTTTTGCTCGTGCAGTCTGGAGCAATTTCGCTTGGCAGCAGCGCCACATTGCAGCCGAACCGAAGCCGGCCGGGCTGAATTGGCCCCGATTCTTAGGACCGGCGCCGGCTGTGCCCTACCAGACGGCACGCTACGATTCCTGGCGGTACTTTCCTGACTACGGGGGAGGCGTGTTGGCAGATATTCTGACGCACTGGGCTGATGTCGCCCAATGGATGCAAAGCGATGCAAAGCCGGTCTCGGCTGTGGCCCTGGGGGGCATCTATGCTTACCCCGATGGCCGGCAGAATCCGGACACAGTGAACGCAGTGGTGCAGTACGACCGCTGGAATTTGAGCTTCGAATCGTCGGTGACGCCGGTGGCAAGCGAGCGACCTAGTGTGTTCTTCGAAGGAACCGAAGGAACATTGGACTTGGCACGGGATGGATACACCTGGCAGCCGAATAGGGGCTCGGCGGTGCGCGTGGAGGCAACGGGTAGTCTGGAGAGGGCCCATGCCAAGAGTTTCTTGGATGCGGTGCTGCTGAACAGAACTGTCAAGGCGCCATTGGCGACCGGCATCGACGCCTGTCGGCCTGTTCAAATGGCGTTGCGAGCTTACTGGGAAAAACGGGTGGTCAGAGGCGCTGAGTTTGATTCCTAAATGGAAACGGTGCTGATGTGCACCCGTGCGAGGCGACATCAACACCGTCTAAACAGCAGATTAAGAGCAACTCTTAGTTGCTGCTCACTTCAACATTGATCATCTTTGGCTTCGCTACTTCCTTCTTGGCCAAAGTGACAGTCAGAACGCCGTTCTTGTAGTCGGCTTTGACCTTCTCGCCATCTACCGTGTCCGGCAGGCTGAAGGCTCGGACGAACGAACCATAGCTGCGCTCGATGCGATGGAAACCCTTGTTGTTGTCCTGGTGCTCGAACTTGCGCTCACCCTTCAGAGTTAATGTTCCATTCTCGAGTTGAATGCCGACGTTCTTAGGATCGATCTCGGGAAGATCCGCTTTCAGAATCAGTGCGTTTTCATTCTCGAAGATGTCCACAGCGGGCGACCAGGGCCGGGATGCGGGCTCACTGAACAGGCGCGACAACGAATCTTGAAACAGGCGGATACCGGCTGGGAAATCCTCGACATCAGAACCGAAATTGCTGTATTTTACGACTGGCATTTTTGTTTTCTCCTTCTCCCTCATTGGGTACAACACCAATATAAAATATGAGTGAAGAACTGTCAAGAAGGATGAGCAAGAAAGGCCCCTGATTCTTGGAAGACGAAGCCGTAACTGCGCCAGAACGCCGTTCCGTGCCGGAGGCGGCAAATGGGTAACCAATGTGATGGGTTGGGCAGCTACTAAAGCTGTTTCCACGTAGGGGGCGATGGGGGAAGGGAACTGGGGCGAAGCTAGTCGGTAGCGATAGGCCCGGCAACCGGCGAAGCTAGTCGGTCTGCTTGCTGGTCGCTGGCCGGGGCTTTGGCTTACTTTTGCTCTTGAGGTTGAGCGCCACTGCAGCGCAGATGAGATCCTTCATAGCTGCTTCGTTGACCTTATCGCCTTCGTGGATGTCGATGGCGCGCCTGACATTCCCGTCGAGGCTGGAGTTGAATAGACCTGACGGGTCGTTCAAGGCAGCTCCTTTGGCAAACGTCATTTTGACCACGTTCTTGTACGTCTCTCCCGTGCAGACGATGCCGCTGTGGGACCAGACGGGAGTACCCCTCCACTTCCACTCTTCGACCATCTCAGGGTCTGCCGACCGTATGATCTCGCGCACCTTCGCCAGCATCTGTCCACGCCAATCCCCAAGTTCCTTGATCCTCGCATCGATGAGTGCCGAGGCAGCTTCGGGCGGGACAGGTGTTTTCATAAACCAAACGAGCGTTCGCAGCTATTTTAGCTACGCTGAACCGTACCGGCAACATGACGCCAACAAAGCCTCAAAGCATAGTGCCGCGGCTAGTGGTTCTCGGTAGAGCGTTAGGGGAAGTCAAGCTAGGACCGTGAAAGGAGCGGATGGCGGATGGTTGATCGTAAAGGACTACATTGAGCAGCGATTCGTGTACTCGCACTCTCCCGCTATAGGAGATAAAGCCCAGTTTCCGAAAGCGGTTCATGAAGAAGCTGACGCGGGATCGTGTGGTGCCAATCATTTCCGCAAGGGTTTCCTGCGAAATTCTTGGGAGCAAAGGCTGCGGTTCACCAGGTTGACCGAACTCCGCCATTAGAAGAAGAACTCGTGCCAGCCGCTTTTCGCTGGAGTTGAAGAGCTGGTCAACCAGGTCGGCTTGCACTCGAATGCTTCGGGTAAGAAGGAACTTCACCACCAGATCGGAAAAGGTGTGCTCCTCTTGAACAACCCGAATCATCTCGGATTTCTCAATCCTAAGCGCCGTGGAATCGCTCATCGCGGTCGCCGTCGCCAAGCGGTACCGAGCTGAGCCCAACATAGCTTCTTCGCCAATAAAATCACCGGGAGAGAGTAGTGTGATAGTGGCTTGCTTGCCGCGGTCTGACACGACAGTAAGCTGTACTTTCCCGGCCTTCAGATAGTAAATGCAGTCAGCAGTGTCGCCCTGGCTGAAGAAAGCCTCTTTGCTATTTAAGCGGACGATCTTGCGCCCTAGACCACTCGTGGCAAGAAAGTCTATGAGGTTAAACGGTACGTTATGAGGCACGGATCTTTCTCTTCTCCTGTGTAAATGTTGGGCACCTAGTAAAAGTTGCAGGAATGTATACTTATCTGCAGCTTTGCCGGGTAAATCTAACAGTGAAGACCTGCAACATCTGATTGCGCGTGTCGTAATCCGGAGCGCATCCATGCCAATTCGTGAAAAAACCCGCTGACGACCTGGCGTTTGCTGGCCGTGTTTGCATGGTTCCAGTGTCGTGAGGACTCGGAGATTAGGAAGCAGCAGGGTCTAACGAGTGGACGGAACGAGCTGCCGTCGTCTCGCTAGGAGTGTCACCCGCACCGGCTCATTACACGTTTACACCACTGATCTTCAGCACGTATGCCTGCCGGTAAGGAAGCTTGAAGCGTAGTTCTAAGGGCAACGATATGGCCAGCGAATCGCCCCGCGGAGTCGCTCGCACCGGATCACCTGTTTCCAGAAGTGTCACTTTGGCCGAAGGCCCCCGAAGCCCGCGGAGAACAATCTCTTTCTCCGGCCAACGCGGCAGGATCGCATACACGGCATCTCCCTTGGCAGTGAAGAATGCATCGATTCGGGCGAACCCCTCTTTGGGGCCGTCGACTAGATTCAGAATGTCGTATTCGGCCATGAATTCTTTCTGCTCCAAATGCGGCCGGCTTCCTTCGCTGTATTGTGAAGGCGTGCTGAAACTCTTTGTTCTGTAGATTGCTTCGCCGTTCACGGCCAGCCAATTTCCAATGCCGATCAGTCGCTCCTCCATTACGACCGGAATCTGGCCATCTGCACTTGGTCCGATGTCGAGCAGTAGATTCCCGCCCCGGCTCACGATATCGATCAGCATCAGGACAAGTTGCCGTTCGGAGTGATAATCTTGCAGCGTTTCGGCACGGTTGAGGCCGTACGAGTAGCCCATGCCCCGGCTTTCTTCCCAGGGATGTTGAGACGCCTGCATGCCGGAGGTGTACTCGGTGGTGTAGTAGCCGCCGTGCTTGTGCCGGGTGTCTTTGCCCCAGCGATCATCGATAACCACTTGGCCCGCAACCGGCGATTCGGTAAACAGCCATTGCAGCAATTCCGGAGAGCGCCACTTGTCGCTGGTCAACTCCCACTCACCATCGGAGAAGATGATGTCGGGCGTTGCATGGTTCACCACATCTTTGAACTGCGGAAATAAGTGCTCGTCGACAAACCTCCTCTTATCGGAAAGCCACAGCGGGTTGTACCACTCGTAGAGCGAATAGTAAATCCCCATATGTAAGCCGCGGCGGCGGCCCGCTTCTGTCAAGTCCAGCAGGAGATCGCGCTTGGGCCCAACGTCTACACTATTCCAAGGCCGACCCCAGGACCGGTTTGCCTGTTCATTGCGCCACAACGTGAAGCCTTCGTGATGTTTGGAAGTAAGCGCCACGTACTTGGCGCCTGACCGCACGAAGACATCCGCCCAATGATCCGGGTCGAACAATTGGGCGCGAAACATGGGCGCAAAGTCGAAATAGGGGAAGTCTGCTCCATAGACTTTCTTGTGATACTCCCAGGTGGCCGGGCTGATATCGGCTGCTTTGCTCTTGCCTTGTTCTAGAGAGTGCCAATACCACTCGGCATAGCGCTGGCCTTCCTTGGCGTTCGTGGGCGCGAAGGCCGGAACAGAATACACGCCCCAGTGGATGAAGATGCCGAATTTCGCGTCTGTGTACCAGGCGGGAATGGGCCTGGCATCGAGCGATGCCCAGTCTGCTTCATAGCGGTGATTCTGCCCCGGCAGCAGCCTCGCTCCTGCCATCATCGCGGCAGCACCGGCGCCTGCCTTCAACCAATCTCGTCGTCGCATATCTGCCCTGGAATTCTTTCACATGCCTCAGAGACCCTCCTTACCAGCCCAAGCAGAAGCCGGCGCTTCTCCTCGCAGTACTGGGCAAGGCTTGGAGGTTAAATCGTTATTCTGAACAGTGAGCGTATGCGCAGAATTCTTACCCGATGGACGCTGCTGCTTGTCATCGCTCTTTCTGCCGGAGTCCTCCTGGAAGCCCAGGGCAACTATGAGATTCAGGTGTACGGGGCCGATACCGTTGCGCCCGGGCGAACGATGGTTGAGCTGCACAGCAACTTCACATTCTCAGGGTTCAAGACCACTGCCTATGGCGTATTGCCCGATGAGCATCAACTGCATGAGACTCTGGAGATCACTCAGGGGATCAACAACTGGTTTGAGACGGGCTTCTATGTCTTTACCAGCGCCGATACACGTATCGGGTATAAGTGGGTCGGCGACCATATCCGGCCGCGCGTCCGGGTGCCCGAAAGCTGGGGCTGGCCCGTCGGCGTCAGTCTGTCAACGGAGGTCGGCTATCAGCGTCCTATCTATTCGTCTGATACCTGGACCTGGGAGATTCGGCCCATCATCGACAAGCAGTTGGGCCGCTGGTATCTGTCGTTCAATCCGGCCCTGGAGCGATCCTTCCATGGGCCTAGCGTCAAAAGAAGGTGTCGGGTTCTCTCCTGGATTTAAGGTCGGCTACAACGTAACTCGAAAGCTTACCGCCGGCCTCGAGTATTACGGATCGGTTGGTCCGGTGTTTGGATTCGATCAGTTTGCTCTTCAGCAGGAGCAACTTGTGCCCGCCATCGATTACGACTTTGGCCCGAACTGGGAGTTCAATATCGGCATGGGCATTGGTATCACCCACAGTACCGATCATCTGCTGTTGAAGATGATTGTTGGGCGACGCTTTCGCTTTATCACTCCCCAAGTGCGTCAAGCTTTACGCCGCTTCCGATCGTCGGAAAACGGCACTCTGGTCGCTACGGGAGCCGGTTAGTCCCATGCGAATGGCACTGGCTTTTGCTGCCGTGTGTGCGTTTGCCTTCTCGGCGGTTCTTCCCAGCGCCGCGGCTCCGGATGTTGCAGACACGAAAACTGCGGCGCCCCCGGCCCCACTTGGCTTGCCCGCGATCCCGTTTGCTGAGGACAGCCGATATACCCCAGCACGAGCCGAGCTCGGCAAACTGCTCTTCTTCGATGGGCGATTATCCTCGAACGGTAAAGTGTCGTGCGCTTCCTGTCATGATCCGGCGCACGCCTACTCCGGCGCCGGCGCCTTCTCGCCGGGAGTAACAGGCCGCCTCACCGGTCGCCACACGCCGACCCTGATCAATCGTGCGTTCGGCAAATCGCAGTTCTGGGATGGACGCGCGCCCACCATCGAGGCACAAGTAATCATCCCGGTTACTCATCCGGACGAAATGGGGATGAAAGCCGACGATGCCGTAAAGGCAATTGCGACCATTCCCGGATATGCCCCGTTCTTCACTGCCGCCTTCGGAGACAGCACCGTAACCTTCGACCGCATTGCTAAAGCCATCGGCGTCTTTGAGCGCACGCTTGTCTCCGGCAACTCTCCGTATGACCGCTTTGTTGCCGGTAATAAGTCAGCTCTGACCAAAGAAGCACGGGAGGGTCTTGATTTGTTTAATGGCAAAGCCGAGTGCGCCGAGTGCCACAGTGGCCCTGACTTCACAAACGAGAAGTTTGAGAACCTGGGTATTGGAATGGATCGACCGAACCCTGATCCCGGGCGCGAAACAGTTACGCATAAGCGCGGCGACTTTGGAAAATTCAAAACGCCTACGCTGCGTGACCTTGCCGGCCGGGGACCGTACATGCACGATGGCCGCTTCAAGACTCTCGACGAGGTGCTTGATTTCTACGCAAAAGGCGGCATTCCCAATCCGCATGTAGATGAACGATTGCTGCAGTTTTACATGAACGGGAAGAGCAAGGCAGCGCTTCTCGCATTCCTTGACTCTCTAAACGGTGAAGGCTGGCAGACAATCACGCCGCCGAAAGCTCTGCCTCAGTGATGGATGGAGCCGCCTGAGTTACTGGGAAGTAGATTGATTGCCGCTTCGAAACCGCTCAAAGGGCAAGGCATCTTCAATATGAATGCGGAAGCTGTACACGTCCGTAGGCCCACGGACGATGTTATAGCCCGGGTCGTTCACATGCTGGTAATCGAAAGCAGCCGAGATGCCCCGCCAGACGTGGGCGGTGTAGTAGCTTTCGACAATCTTCTCAAGGCTATAGCTGAGAGCGCCGTCGCCCAGAATAAATCCCAAGCCGCCCAGAGCCAAGTAGCGTCGGTGGTCACCCGAAAGTCCGTTCGCCACAAAGGCTGCGCCGGCTTTATCTTGCGATCGACGCCATGGTGTACCACGGAAGTCCATCCCAATCTCTGCCGTGCGGTCGATCTCTGTGTAAGCGAACGTCTCGTTGCGTCCGTCGTTCCAGCCGAGGCGGCCAAAAGCGCGGACCACGTGCGTTAATTCCTGTTCAGCATTCAACCCGAAGCCGTATTTGATGCGCCCCTGCTTGCGAGTGCTGATGATGTCGGGAACAGCGTCCTGGCCGGATAGATAACGGTTGATGGATTCGCGATATTTGCCCATGTTGGCATGGTTGACGAAGCCAAGCGCACGCACCACCGTGGCACGCTTGCCAAAGAAGGAAGGGTGGTGCTCAATCTCGAAGTTCTCGCCTCTGGCGCGGGCGATATTCCAATCGAGGTTGATGCCGTTGGCCACCGTTGGCATAAGCATCTCGCCGAACCGCGCTACCCAGGCTCTGTTGTAGTATTCGACGACCGCGCCGAACGTGTAGCCGCGAGTATCGGCCGCGTAATCGAAGGCGCCATTGTTAACCGTTGCCCAATTCATAAATTGCAGATGGCTGTCACTGCCCACCGAGTTTGTATCGAAAAAGTCGGCCGTGCTCATCTTGCCGTAGCGAAATTCTAATCTTCTGACCGGAACCCTAGGGGCGAGCGACAGAGGATTACGCGTGGTCTCGGCTGTTTGGTGACTAAGCGGAACGGTGTAGTGAAGCAGCACTCGGGAGATGTAAGGCGTCTCCCCGAGAGTTGGATTTCGGACAACGTCGACGTTGGTAAAACCAGCAATACCCAGCGCGTTGCTAAGACCCGCGCCACCGGCGCTCTCCACATCGCACAGGATCTCTAGCTGTTTAGTGATTCGGAAGCCGGTGTATAGCGTTTCAACTCTGGAGGTCGCGTGTTGCTTGTCAGAAGAGAAACTGTTGGGGCCCGAGTACTCGGCATAAAACGCGCCATGCTGCTGCCGAATGAAGTTAGCCTGGGCAGACAGCCAGAAGCGATTGAAGAATAGCAAGTCTTCCGTTCCGGAGGAAGTCGCAGGATCACTGCCTTGCCCTAGCAGCACACCAGCTAAGCAAATCAGTAATCCGGCGCGTCGCAAGGCTTGGGTTACTGGTTTACACACTGGGCGGGATAGAACCACTCTAGTATGCATTCCCAGCGACTTAAAACCCGGAGGCATCTTGCGTCGAAAGACCTAGGCTGACCGGGTAAATATCGGATTAACTGAAATGAATTTGTGACAGCACGAAACCTCGAAGCGGTTTGGAAGGGGTCATTCCTGCGGTGGAGGAATCGCGTCAAGAGCAGCTTCTTCTTCACCCAACTTGCCCGCGTTGAGGGCCTTCACTTTCGCCAGCGCCGAAGTCCTCTGCGCGTTCTGCCCGGAGGAGCGATAGGCTTGTGCAAGCAGGTAGTACACCTGCTGGCTTTCAGGATTCAACTCGCCTGCCTCAGTCAGTTCTTTGATCGCAAGCGCTGTTTGCCCGTTATGCAGCGCCGCTTTGCCCAGATAAAAATGAACGCCCCAGGAGTTCGGATATGTGTTCTCAGCAACAGACAGATGGGTGACTCCATTGGCAAAATCTCCGGTTTGAATTTGAAAGGCGCCCAGCAAATAGTAGGCCTCGGCATTACCGGGTTCGTCCCTAATCAGTTCGCTCAGTTGTTGAAGCGCTTTGGCAGTTTCGCGTTCGCTGATATAAACCTTCGCCAAAGCCAGCCGTGCACCTGGGAAATGCGGGTTGGTTGCCAGGGCTGTAAGGAAGCAATCTGCTGACTGAGCAAACCGGCCGATGTGGAAGTAGGCTTGGCCCATCAAGAAATTGGACTGCGCCGGATCGGCAGCCGAATCCAGAAGCTCCGCGAAAATAGGCTTGGCCATCTCTGGCTGCCCGGCGCGTGTGTAAGCCGCACCTAGTAAGTAAAGGATGGCGGAGCGATGCGGATCAGCTAAGCGTAATTCCTGAAGCTGCGGTATGGCTGCCGCAAGATCTCCTGTGTAGACGCGGCACGTCGCCAACAACTCCTGCGCCTGTAGATTGCTGGGATCGGCCGCCACCACCGCCTCGAGTGGTGGAGTAGCTTTTCCGTACTCCTGCTGCTTGAGGTAGGCGAGACCAAGGTTCAGCAGCAATCCTTTCTCATTGGGCGCAACTCGGAGTGCCTGCTGATACATCGACACGGCCTTCGCTAGGCGATTCGTTCGTGAATAGATGACGCCCAGGTTACCCAGTGCGCCGACGTTCTGTGGCTCCAGCTTCAGAACTTGGCGGAAACTAGTCTCGGCAGTCAAGTAGTCTTGGCGCTGTAATGCCTCGGTACCTCCCTGGAAAAGTTGCGCAGGGGAAGAAACGGCCGCTGTTGCCTGCGGTGAAAGCAGAACAAGGGCGGTCATCAGGCGCAGAGCTAGAACGTTAAAAGTCAAACTTCGCGCCAAGCTGCACGTCCCGAGGGTCACGGCTTGAGTTTATCTGTCCGGTAGGTCCCCTGGTTCCAGAGTGGCTATGTGGCCAGGGCGGCTCAGGTTGAAACGTTATTAATCCTCCAGCGGAATTGTGATCCCAAGTGCATTGAGAGGTGTGCCTGCGTGGATTGACTACTCGACATGGACGCAGTTACAAAGAGCGTAAGGGACATGTACGCTCAATTTCCGTATCCTTCGCCTCAGGGCGGCCGCCAAAAGTACTTCGAACTGTTGAATCTGTTGAAATTCTTTTCGATCGAAGCAGCTTACAGCCTGGAAGGAAAGACCGTACTCGATGCGGGAACAGGTACGGGATCGCGTCTCATCGAGGCTGCCGCCGTCCTGAACAAAACGCACTTTGTCGCCGTTGACGTCAGTGAGGTAGCGCTTGGAATCGCAAAGGAGGCGGCTGCCGAGCGCGGCTTACGCAATATCGAATTTAGGCTCGCGGACTTAACCAACGGCCATATTGGTCCTGAACGATTCGACATCATACTCAGCATGGGTGTCATTCATCACCTGTCTGACCCGCAACTCGGTCTCCGCAATTTAGTCGCTCAACTACGCCCGGCGGGGATCATCTTTCTGTATCTGTACGGCAGTACCGGAGGCCAGGAGCGGACGCGCCGAAAGCAAATTGTCTCGCTCCTGCAAGGAAGTGACAGCAGGAACTTCGAACGCGGCATCAGCCTTATCAAGGGCTTGGGGTTTGACACCTTCGAGTACGGGTGGACTCAGAACGTTGACGACGAGACGACCCGGGACGCAATGATTGTGGACGCTTATCTTCATGTTAACGAAAAGTTGTTTGATGCAGATGGTTTGATCGACCTACTCGATGGAATGGAACTCGACAGCTTCCTGGTTTACGGCGTCACGTGCGGCAGCACAGGAGGGCTATTCGAAAGCCGGATCAGTCCATCGGGTATTTCCCGCCTTCCCGTCACGCCCATAGCGCAACACTTCACAAATCCAACAGTGCGCGAAGCCTATGAGTCACTCCCACTTTCAGATAAGTACCGAGTTCTAGATCTGATTCTAAAGCCGAATGGTTATACCGTGATGGGGTTCAAAGATCAGTCATTTCTCAATTTACATCCGGACAGCCGCATCAGGGCAAATGCTTTGAAGCTTGGACTAGTCTGAACCTATTCGCCCCCGGGTAGTCGGTCGAAGAAGCACTCCGCGCTTACTCAGGCCAAGTTTTATGGGGAGGGAGGGCGCCGCACTCGGTTACCTCAGGCTGCATTGCGACTCCCCAATGGGCAAGTCGTTGATGCTGGCCTCCCGACGCTGCATTAGACCGCTTGGCGCAAACTCCCACAGCTCATTCCCGTAGCTGCGGAACCACTGGCCGGCGCTGTTTCGCCACTCGTAGTGAAACTTCACGGCCATGCGGTTATTCCGAAAGCCCCACAACTCCTTCTTCAGCTTGTAGTCCAACTCCTCGCTCCACTTGCGTCGCAGGAAGTCGATAATTGCCGGGCGACCAGTGAAAAATTCGCTCCGGTTCCGCCACCAGCTGTCTTCGGTATACGCAGCTGCCACTTTCTCGGGATTGCGTGTGTTCCACAGATCTTCGGCTATCTGCACCTTGCGCGCGGCTGCGTCCGGGTCTTCGAAGGGCGGCAGAATCAGCTCAGGCATAGGTCGCCCGGTACACTCAACGCTGGCGCTCGATCATGCAGTCACGCCAGTAGTAGTCCACCGCTGCATTGTAATGGTAGTCAGGGCCGGCGGTAGCCGCTGCTATCTGTTCCAGCGGTACCTTCGGACGGCGGTCTGCATAGAGCAGCCCGTTCGCTTCCTGATAGGTGTCGGCAAACTGCGTATAGCAAAAGCCCGCCAGTGCCGGCAGCGAGCGCACAACCTCCAGAAGAGCCGTATAGCTGGCTAGAAACTGCTCCGGCGTATGCGCCCGAGCGTACCCCCACGCCCCTTCTTGCTCGGTAAGCGCAATGCCTCCAAACTCACTCAGCACGATCGGCTGCTGCGTATCCATTTTAGGGTCGAGCATCAATATCCGGCCGCCCGGGCGCTCCCTTTGCAACAGCCGCGATACCTCCACATGACCGTACCGCTTGCCAATCCGTTCCGGCAGCTCATCATAGTCGTGGATGCCCATGATGTCGGTCGCAACGCTCTCCCACCCATCGTTCCCAATCACTGGCCGCGTCGGGTCCATCGACTTGGTCAGATGGTAAAGCGCCTGCACATAGTCGCGCTGCGCCGGGCTCTCCGGCAAATCAGGAACGCCCCACGATTCATTGATCGGCACCCAGGCCACAATGCACGGATGACTGATGTCCCGCTTCAGGATCTGCATCCACTCGCTGGTTACTCGCTCAATGGTTCTGCGCGTATAGCGGTAAGCGCTCGGCATCTCCTCCCAGACCAGCAGCCCCATCTTGTCGGCCCAATAAAGATAACGCCGCGACTCAATCTTCTGGTGCTTCCGGACCCCATTGAACCCGAGTTTCTTGGCCAGAATCACGTCCTCCATCAACGCCTCGTCACTGGGCGCCGTCAGGCCAGTCTCCGGCCAGTAGCCCTGGTCGAGCACCAGGCGCAAAGGAAAGGGCCGCCCGTTCAGCACGAAGCGATTGCCTTCCAGTGAGATTGCCCGGAGCGCCGTATAGCTGGTCACCGTCTCCAGCAAGACTCCCTGATGATCGCGAAGCTCCAGCGTGACATCGATGATGGTGGGAGAGTCCGGACTCCACAACAAATCATTGCGAAAGTCGTCAATGCCCGGGTCCGAGAGCGCGATCTGCCGATGAACTTCGCCGCTGATGACCGAGTATGTGTCCTCAGAGAGTACCGTCTCTCCTACTTTTAGAACGACGCCGAGCCGCAGTGGGCAGGCCGCCTGGCCCGACACAACCGCCTCGAAGCCGATCTCCCAGCGGTGAAGGTTCGAGGTCCAGTTCAGCCGCTCAATCCGAACCGCCGGGACCGGCTCTAGCCAGACGGTTTGCCAGATACCTGTCGTCCGCGGATACCAGATCGAGTGAGCCTCCAGCTTCCAGTCCTGCTTGCCGCGAGGCTTGGCCAAGTCGGCCGGGTCATCGTCTGCCCGGACCACAATCTCTTCTTCACCCCCGCGTAAGGCATCGGTCACATCCATCTCGAATGGCGTGTAAGCCCCGTGATGACGAACCATTTTGACGTTATTGACCCAGACGTCGGCCGTGTAGTCCACCCCTTCAAAGTGGAGGATCAGCCGATGGCCGGAAGGCATCGGGGGCGCGGTAAATCGGCGGCAGTACCACACCGTGCGAAACAAGTCTGTTCGGCCCACCCCGCTGGCCGCTGTCTCCGGACTGAACGGAACTTGTATTTGCGTGGACCACGGCACCTTCTCCGGGTCGCTGAAACTACGTTCCAAGTCAAAAGCAAAATCCCAGGCCCCGTCCAGGCACATCCAAGTATCGCGCCTCAGTTGGGGTCGGGGATACGCTTCGCTTTGCTCACTCATGCTCACCCCAGAGTAGCGTTTTACCCCGAAGCTGCGGCTTAGAACAGAGAGGTTGATCGACGCTTTGTTACGCGAATCAAAGTTGTCCTAACCCCAACGAAGGCTCGGATCTATCGAGGGGTGAGGGCGGCTGCAATCGCCTGCGCCGCTAGTGGCCCCATCACCTCATACCCGGCATCGTTCGGATGCAGCCCATCGTAGGTGAGACCTTTTCTCAGCATGTTTCGTTCATCTACCATCGCCGAGTAGTAGTCCAGATAGGTCATCTGATTCTGGGCCGTGTACGACTTGATCCAGGCGTTCAGGGTGATGATTTTGCCTGGCGGCCGCTTTGTAGTCTGCTGCTGGTAGTAATCGCAAACGGGCATCACCGACGACAGCACCACCTGAATCCCATTGGCCTTCGCCAATTCGGCCATCGACTGCAGGTTGCCCTCAATCTCTTCCAATGTCTCCGGCCCCGTGTTGCCCGCGATGTCGTTCGTTCCTCCCAGAATCACCACCACCTTAGGCTTCAGTGCAATCACGTCGGGCCGAAAGCGAACCAACATCTGCGGCGTCGTCTGGCCGCTGATACCCCGGTTGATATACGGCTTGCCCGGGAAGAATGACCCGCGTCCTCGCCCCCACGCGTCGGTAATGGAGTCACCCATGAACACCACCCGGTCACTGCTCTCAGCGGGAATGGCCAACTGCGCGTTCTCGGTCCGGTACCGGTTCAAGTTCGCCCAATCCTGCAATGTCTTTTCATCTCTGGCCAGCCGCTCCTGCAATGTTTGAACAGCCGCTGCCGAGGGTCGGGGCGACCGGTCGGCCTGCGCCCGGGCCGAAGGGAAAACTGCCACTGCCGTAAGGGTCGCAACGGCAGAAGGAAGAAAGCGTCTCATAGGGGTATCAGAAGGAGCTTAGCGCAGGGTGCAATAAATGTTCGCCACCAGAGCGGCTGCCTACGCAGCACCGCGGCGTTTGATATCGATACTCAACCGCTTGATCTTCTGGTTCAACGTGGATAACGGAATCTTTAATGCCTCGGCTGCCTCGGTTTGGCTATAGTTCACCATTTCCAGTGCCTCGATAATTTTGCGCCGCTCGAAGTCGGCCAGAACCTCGGGCAGGGAAGCGTCCGGCGCCACTTGTCCGTTTACATCACGCGAGATGCGCAACCCGCTGGCATGCTGCAGCTGATCGGGCAGCACATGCGCTGGAACCAAAGGGGTCGTGGTCAGTACCACCGATCGTTCCACGGCATTCTCCAGCTCGCGCACATTGCCAGGCCAATCGTGTTCTAACATGATTTGCATCGCTTCCGGCTCAAAGCTGAGCACGGACTTACGCTCCCCATTCAGAAACTTCTCATTATCCCGGCAGAAGCGCGTGAAGAAGTGGTCCACCATCAGCGGAATGTCTTCCTTGCGCTCACGCAAGGGCGGCAGATTCAAGTTGATCACGTTCAGCCGGTAGTACAGGTCTTCGCGAAACTTGCCTTCCTCCACCAACCGCCGCAGGTCCGCATTGGTTGCAGCAATAATCCGGACATCCACCTTCACCAGCTCGTTTGAGCCCAGGGGCATAAACTCCCGGTCCTGTAACACGCGCAGCAGCTTAATCTGAATCTCCGGGCCGATTGTCCCGATTTCATCGAAGAAGATCGTTCCGCGATTCGCCGTCTCGAAGTAGCCTTTGTGATTCGTACTCGCACTTGTGAACGAACCTTTCACGTGCCCGAACAGCAGCGATTCGAGCAGCTCGGTCGGCAGCGACCCGCTGTTCACCGGCACAAAAATCTGGTCAGCCCGCGTGGAGTAGGCATGAATGGCCTTGGCTATCAGCTCCTTGCCGGTACCAGTCTCACCCGTAATCAGAATGGTGGCCCGGCTTGGCGCTACTTGCGCAACCTGGTCCAGCAGGCGCAGCATGCGGTCACTCTTACCCACAATATTGGGGAACGCGTAACGCTGCTTCAACGCGCGCTTC
The DNA here is from genome assembly GCA_964248405.1 of uncultured Bryobacteraceae bacterium. Classification (GTDB taxonomy): domain Bacteria; phylum Acidobacteriota; class Terriglobia; order Bryobacterales; family Bryobacteraceae; genus Bog-105. The sequence goes on along the minus strand of CAXTYH010000014.1, from coordinate 21,225 downwards.
AGGTGGGTGTTCTCGCGCTCCAGGTTGCCCTTGGCAATCATCCGGTCGATCTCGATCAGCAGCTTGTCGTTATCCCAGGGCTTCGAAAAGTAATCGTTGGCTTTGGCCTTCAACGCCTTCACCGCGACTTCGACCGAGCCATACGCGGTCAGCATGAAAACCGGCGTCTCCACATCGCGCGCCCGGATATCGGCCAGCACGTCCAGCCCCGACCGGTCCGGCATCATCAGATCCAGCAAGACCAGGTCATAGTTGCCGGCTTCGAACTTCTGCAAACCAACCGTCGCGTTCTCGGCCAGATCGACCAGATACTTTTCGCCCAGCAGCAGCATCTCCAGGCTCTCGCGGATATCAGCCTCATCGTCGATAACGAGAATGCGCCGTTGCGCGGGCGGACCCAGTCGATCAGCCGGAAGACTTTGATTGTTGAAACCCACAGTTGCCGTTGTAGCAGACCCGTTTGCGCTCTATGCGGTCTGTGCCTCGGGCAGATGCGCCGACCGGGCAGCCACGCTCGGAAACTCGAGCCTGAAACGGGTTCCATGGCCGGGTTCGCTATCTACTTCGATAATGCCGTTGTGCTCCTGCACAATGCCGTAGGTGATCGACAGCCCGAGACCCGTACCCTTCTTCGGACCTTTAGTGGTAAAGAACGGATCGTAGATGCGCGGAATCAATTCGCGCGGAATTCCCTGACCGGTATCGGTAATTTCGGCATGCACGAAGCCTCCTTCTACCCAGGACCGCACATGCAGCGTGCCTCCGCCCACCATCGCGTCCCGTGCGTTGATAAACAGGTTTAGGAACACCTGCTGCAGCTTGCCCGCGTTGCCCCGGATGCACGGCAGACTTTCCGCCAGGCTCAGCTCCGTCTTCACACCCGCCTTATCAAACTGGTGCTCCACCAGCCCTGCGGTCTCGCGCATGACACGATTCAGATCCAGCTCACCAAACTCGGTCGGCGACGTTCGCGAGAAGTTCAGTAACGAATTGACAATCTCACTGGCGCGAAATGTCTGCTTGGCAATCTTTTCGGCCAGCTTCGACTGCCCCTCATCTCCCGCCACCTGCTTGGACAGCATCTGGGCGTAAGTCGAGATCACGGCCAACGGAGTATTCACCTCGTGCGCCACCCCAGCCGCCAGGAGCCCGATCGAGCTTAACTTGTCGGCCTGCATCAGACGTCGCTCCAGATCATCGCGGTCGGTCACGTCATCCAGAATGATGAGACGGCCAATCTGCTGCAGGTCTTTGGACACCAGTGGCGCAATCGCAACATTCACCAACGAATGCCGGCTCGTCCCCGAACCCTTAGCCAGCTCAAGCCCTCCGTAGCTGTTACTTGGGGCACCGGCACTCTCCCCCACGGCTTCGCGCCGCGCATGGAGCTCCACTTTGTACAGATTCTGAATACCGGGCTTCTCCCGCGCGCCCTCAAACTTCTGCAGCATCTCATCAGAGAAAAGCTCGGACAACGACCGGCCCATGGCTTCGGCTCGCGTGATCCCCATCAGCTTTTCGATCTGAGTATTCCAGCTCTCTACCCGATCGTCCAAGCCCACGGCGAGAATGCCGACACTAATCGACTCAACAATGTTCTCGCTGAACTCCTTCAGCCGCTCGTACTCATCTGCCTTTTGCTGCAGCGAGCTGTACAGGCGCGCATTCTCAATGGCAATCGCGACGTAGTTCGACAGCGCGACCAGCAAATCGATATCGTCGCTGGAAAGGAAATCTCCTTCCGTGGTCCGACTCACGCCGAAGAAGGCGATGGTCTCGCCACGCGACTTGCAAGCGACATAATAGGTGAAATCCAAGTCGGCGATGGTATCGCGAACCGACTGCGGCCACTGCTGGGATACGATATCCCGCAGATGTTTCGGCCGCTCAAAGAACAGGTACGGCGCATCCGCTGATTGCGCGAGAAACGCCAGGTCAGGGGTTTGAGCTCGAACTTTGCCGCCTCGGATCGGACCCTGGCTCACCGAGTGCAGGGCAAAGCCGCTTCCCCCTGCTTCCCGCAAAAAGAAACCAATCCGCTGGATGGAGAGCGTGCGCTTTAGCCGGTCTGACACTTTCGCCAGCATGCGGTCACCATCGGTCTCCGAGCTCAGTTCCCGGGCAAACTCGAGCAAAGTGAGCCGCGCATCGTAGCGGTCGCGGTAGAACACCCGCCGGTCGAGCTGCTCCTGCATCCACCGCCGAATCGGCTGAAAGACAAACGTGGCAAACGCGATCAGCACCACAAACGCCGGGGGAGCAATCGTCCGTGTATTGAAGACCAGGAAGATCAGCCCATAGAATGTTCCGATCACCGCCAGGGTTGCCAGTGTGTAGACGTATCCTTGCTGGAAGATGATGTCGACATCCATCAGACGGTAGCGCGTAATCGCATAAGCCCAGGTCAACGGGATCAAGCCAAGCGACAACACGCTGAGGTTCATCAGGTGGCTGGGTACCGCTCCGAAAGCGTAAGGGAGTGCGTAAAGCAGCGCAAATGGTAATACGCCGACCAGTGCCCCATCCCGCAGGTACTTCAATTGACGGCGCGCAATCGGGTCTTCGGCCCGGCGATAGTCATAGGCCAACGCCAAGGCCCCGCCGAGGTAAAAGAGCACAGCTAAGGCGAGCGAAATGCGGTCAAGAAACCACCTGACCTCCAGCAGCGATGAAAACCGCAGGATGCCGAACGCCGCAGCCGCAAAGGAGCAGAGGATTAACAGCGACGGCAAGTACAGGACAGCCAGGGCGACACGGGTCCGAAACACGCGCGGGTTCGGTTGAAAGGTAAGGCAGAAGTGCAGGAAGATCGCCGGCGCAAACAGGCTCGCGACCAGATTTCCCCAATACATCACCTCGTCAAAGGTATTCAGCTTCCCGGAGTAATGAAAGGTACACGCGATGAAAGACAGCAGGCAAAGAATAAAGAAGTGCTGGGACTTGGCGGCGCTGGTTCGTCGATAGTAGACAAAGAGTCCAATCGCCAGGTAAGCCAGTCCAACAGCAAACTGGTAGTAGATCGCCGAGTCCCGCGGCGCTGCTTGAATAAAAATGTTGTCTTTAACGAACTCGATATCATTCCGTCGAAGCGTGTAGCGCGTCTGCCCCAGCAGGGGAAGTTGCCACAGTGCTTCCGCCACATCCACCGCGCGATGGATGGTAAAGCCTTTGATCTTCAGTAACTGGTCGCCAACCCGAATCCCTGCCCGGCTCCCGGCGCTTCCTCCCACAACGTAAGTGGCTACCACGCAGTTCTCACCGCCGGCGGTGATTCGGTCAACCCACGTTACGCCGTCATCGTGGAGCGGATACGTTCGCAGGTGCTGAAGGCTCAGGACCGCGCAGATGCACGCGGCTACCGTGGCAATCAGCAGGAGGGTTCCTGCAAACTGAGTTCTGGGTTCGCTCACTATTTTCCGATTATCTGAATCTTTTCTACGTCGAACACGTTTGACAAGCACGTCAGTAGCCAACCTATGTCTCTCGGTAAGTCGCTCATAGTTCTACGTGCAAACGGGCCTTTTGTAGGCGGCTCAGCCATCGCCTCCATATACCGAAAGCTTTGATCCCAGATTCAGAATTATGTACCGGGCAAATAAAACTTCGGAGAAACGCAGTCTTAACATGTTGCGTCGGTGCCGTTGACGCTATTCTGAATAGAACTTAGACTGTTTATATAGCGGTCGAAGTCTGACCCGAGGTGATCTCCCTGTTATGAAGTCCTTCCCTGCCCACCGTCTACGCCTTCTGGTTGGCATCTCTGCCGGACTTGCCTGTTCCACCCTGGCCCAAGCCCAAAGCAAGACCCAGTCTGACACCCAGAGCGAAACTGTCTCTAAGCCGCTGACTAAACGCCAGTTAGCGAGGAAGCAGAAGGAACTGGAGCGGGAACTGGCCGGGCCTTGGAAGAAGTGGATGAATGAGGACGTCATCTACATCATCACCGAAGAAGAGAAGACTGCCTTCAAGCGTCTGAAGACGGATGAGGAGCGGCAGCAGTTCGTGGAGCAGTTCTGGATGCGCCGCGACCCGACGCCCGATACCGAAGAGAACGAGTACAAAGAAGAGCACTACCGCCGCATCGCCTACGCCAACGACCACTACGCTTCCGGTATTCCTGGCTGGAAGACGGATCGCGGCATGATCTACATCAAGTACGGCGCGCCGGACGAAATCGATTCCCACCCCTCAGGCGGCAGCTATACCCGTCCGTATGAGGAAGGGGGTGGCGAGACTTCTACTTACCCGTTTGAAGACTGGCGTTACCGCTACCTGGAGGGAATTGGCACAAACATCAACATCGAATTTGTGGACGCCAGTATGAGCGGCGAATACAAGATCGAGACTGATCCGGAAGCCAAGGATGCGCTTCTCTATGTTCCCGGGGCTGGTCTTACCCAGGCCGAGCAGATGGGCCTAGCCGACAAGTCGCAGCGCTTCACCCGTTCGGACGGTACACACCTTGGGACTGGCAGTCAGCCGCTCTCAGAAAGCCAGAACGAGTTCACTCGGCTTGAGCAGCTCGCCAAGCTCCAGAAAGCGCCGGTGATCAAGTTTAAGGATCTGGAAGCGGCAGTCAATTCCACCATTCGTTACAACAGCCTGCCGATGCAGGTGCGCGCCGATTATGTCCGCATTACCGATTCCACAGTTCTGACCAACTTGACGCTTCTCTTCAAGAACAACGACTTGAACTACGCCACCAAGGACAAGATCGCCAAGACAACAGTAAACCTCTACGGGCGTATCACTTCGCTGACTCGGCGCCCGGTGAATTGGTTCGAAGATACCGTTTCTTCCGAAGTGCCGGCGGAAATGTTGCAGCAGGCAATGACCGGTTCCCAAATTTATTCCAAGACGATTCCGCTGGCGCCCGGTTCCTATCGGCTCAACATTGTTGCGAAGGACACCGTTGGAAACACGATGAACAACTTCGAGATGGCCTTGACGGTTCCTCACTACGAAGAGGATCAGCTGAGCTCGAGTTCGGTTATCCTGGCCGATCAGCTAGAGCGAGTACCAACCAAGAGCATCGGCGGTGGTCCCTTTGTTATCCGCAGCTCTAAGGTTCGTCCCCGCGTCGGCGATAACTTCAAGCAAGCTGAGACGATGGGCATCTACACCGAGTTCTACAACTTCGGGATGGATGAAAAGACCAAGAAGCCCGAGGGCACCATCACCTACGACGTGGTGGACTCTACCAATAAGACGGTAATGACTCAGACCGAAGAACTGCAGACCATTCAGAATGCTTCTTCATTCCTGGTCACGGTAGAGAAGAAACTGCCTCTCAAATCACTTACTCCTGGTAAGTACACGCTGAAGATGACGGTGACGGACAAGCTGAAGAACAAGAGCATTAGCCCCTCGGCTCCGTTCACGGTAATATCGTAGTTAGCTCTTAAGACTAGTGTTGCAGGGAGAACTCACACGGCAAGCTTAACGGGGAGACACTTAAGCCGATTAGCGTTGATCTCGAGCCTGCTCCTGCTGACTCAACCGACTTCCGCTGCCGATCTCTCTTTGCCTGTTACGGGCAACCTTGTCGGTTCGGTGATGGATGCGAGTGGCACACCCCAGATGGGGGCGACCGTTCTTCTGCTCAACAAGTATCACCAGGCAATCAGCAAAGCCGTCAGCGACACCGACGGGCGCTTTGCTTTTGCCTTGTTACCGGCTGATACGTACTCTCTAAGTGCTTCGCTGTCCAGCTTTCTCCCGGCCTTTCGGGAGCAGCTAAGCGTGAAGCCCGGGACCGACAGCGTGCTGCAGATTCATCTTGCTACCCTCTTCAGCAGCGTTGAGGTTACCTATCATCTGCCTTCCGCCATCATGAGCGACGATTGGAAGTGGGTGCTTCGCTCCTCGTCGACTACCCGCCCGGTTAACCGCTTTCTGCCCTTGGATCCCGCTCCAGACTCTGCCGCTGAGCTGACAACTCCGGTCTTCTCTGAAACTCATGCTCTGTTTTCCCTTAGTGGCGGTGATAGCGCGTCCCTGGTATCGGATAACTCCCTGGGTGAGATTGGTACCGGCTTTGCTCTTTCCACAAAACTCTATGAGAAAAACCTGATCCAGATCAGCGGCAGTTTAGGGGAAGAAAGCTCCCCGGGACCCCCAGCTATCGCTGTAACCGCTATTTACAGCTATAGCGGCGACTCTCCTGGACGGACCCCGGAAGTTACCTTTTCAGCTACTCAGGTGGCCGGCATCGGGTCGCCGCTGCTCCAGGCCTCGCAGGGCGGTGTCGCCGGAATCAATTCACCCGGTTCGGTCACCCTTCGGACCATGTCACTCGGTCTGTACCAGACCATGGATCCTCTTGAGCGCCTCCATCTGGAGTACGGTGTGACTGGCGAATCAGTGGATTATGTCCAGCACTCCAATCGTTTGAGCCGATTCGCTCGCGCAACTGTTGATACGGGCGGGGCCGGAGTCTGGATTGCTTCATACGTCGATGGCGGACGCCCCGACCAGCTTCTTCGTCATCAAACGCTTGCCCAAACCAGTGACCTTGAAACGGTTACTTTCGATGCCGATCTCGATGATTTTGCTCGCTCGATGGGGCTGCTGCAACGGCTCCCGCAAATTTCGAATCGGAATGGTCGCATGGCTCTGCAGCGAACCCAAAGTGTCGAGCTTGGATATAACAAGGCCATTGGATCCCACGTACTTGCATTCAGTGCCTTTGGTGAGAACGTGAACGATGAACGGGTCAATCTTGCAGGAGACGTATCTCCGACCATTGCTTCTGACGTGCTGTCCGATACGTTGTCCCGGTCATCTGCTTTGAACATCGGAAACTATCGCCGAGTCGGATTTCTTGGGTCTATCAACCAGCGCGTCGCTGACAATGTCGAGTTTGGCGTGGCTTATGGCCGCATGGGAGCTTTCTCCGCTACTCCCGTCAGCTTGTTAAGCCTGGATTCATTTCCCCATTCAGCGCTCAGTAATCGCGAAGCTAATTTTGCCGCCGTCAACGTTAAAGCCGTGGTGCGCCAAACAGGCACTCGCATGGCCGCCGATTACGGCTGGGTCGATACCGGCGCTCTCATGCCACGTCACGTTTTTACTACTCAGCAGGAGTACGCTGCCCCTGGCTTGAACATCTACTTCCGGCAGCCAGTGCCCGGAATTTTCGGACTGCCCGGCCGCGTGGAACTAACTGCCGACATGCGTAACTTACTGGCGCAGGGCTACCTCCCCTTCAGCGCCGACGGTGCGAAGATGCTGATTGTCCAGGCTCCTCGCTCGGTGCGCGGCGGCCTGAACTTCACATTCTAACCTTGCTATATGCATCGCCCGCTCTTTTTGCTCTGGGCAGCAGCCTTAGCAGCACTGGCCAGTGACACGACTCGTCTCGAAAGCGTCCAGCAAGATCCATTCCGAACGCCTGCGCCAGCTTATGTCCTCCTGTTTGTTCGTACGGATTGTCCTATAACCAATCGGTACGCACCGGAGCTTCAACGCATCAGCGCCGAGTTTGCAGGTCAGCACGTGCGGTTCTGGCTGGTTTACCCGGACTCTACCGAGACGGTGACGAATATCGGCAAACACGTGGAGCAATACAGATTCCCAGGCACTCCCATTCTCGACGGAGATCACAAGCTGGTCCTTCGCGCCCACGCCGCCGTTGCTCCCGAAGCGGCAGTCTTTGACGCTTCCGGCAAACTGGTGTACCACGGACGCATCGATAACCGCTGGGTCGACGTTGGCCGAAGCAGACCTGCCGCGACGGTGCACGACCTGGAAGATGCTATCAACGACACGCTGCGTGGAACGCCTGTCGCCGAGCCTCAAACACGCGCCGTGGGATGTTCCCTTGCTGATGTGAAGTAGTACCACAGTGGACGTTTTCGGCCAAGAGCCACAACGAGCTTAGTGAAAGAAGCTCTCTTCCACCACCAGCATCAGCCGGCCATTCTCATTGCAAACATTGGCTAAACGCCTGGGAAAAGCAGTCGATTGCTGCTTCTCAAATTGGTTTTTATCCACCTCTGGAATCAAGACATCCACCAAGCCGCGCCGCTGCAATTCGCTCACGGTAATGGCGGCTTGAACCAGCAGTTCGCGGTCGTGAAGTTCGTGATAGAAACGGGACATCTTTCAATTTTGCCACCGCCCCGCAGTGCGGCGGTCACTTTGTGGAGAGAGCCGGGGCGCCCTGCCATTCATTCTTATACACCCGCCCGCCTTTCATGACGAACTTTACATTCTCCAGAACATCGACGCGAACACGAGGATCGCTATCCACCGCTATCAGATCCGCATACGAGCCCGGTACTATCGCGCCTGCCTTGCCATCCAGATTCAGCAACCTGGCGGAATTGACAGTAGCAAATTGAATTGCTTCAATCGGCTTTGCTCCAAACTCAACCATGGTGGCCAACTGCTTCGCATTGTCTCCATGCGGATAGACGCCGCCATCGGTGCCGAAGGCAAGCAGAGCACCCGCCAGGTAAGCTTTCCGGAAGTTAGCCCGCTGCAATTTGCCAATAGCCTTTTCTTTCTCAATGGACTCGGGCAGCATACCGACTTTCGGTCCTTCGTTCAGAATGTAGGTGTCATTGTAGATATCGAATACCAGGTAAGTCCCATGCTGTTTGGCTAGTTGGATTCCTTCGGCGTCAATCAAGCTGGCGTGTTCAATGGAATCGATGCCCGCCAGGATGGCATCCTTAATCGCCTGAGTGCCGTGAGCATGCGCGGCTACTTTGCGTCCCAGCTTGTGCGCCTCGTCCGCAATGGCCTTCATTTCCTCTGGTGTGTACTGCTCGGCTCCCGGCGCATCGCCTTTGGAAAGTACTCCGCCAGAGGCGCAAATCTTGACCACGTCGGCGCCGTATTTGATGACCTCGCGAACTTTGGCCCGCGCTGCCCAAGGGCCGTCCGCCACACCGGAGCTGCTGAACTTGAACTCAGGCGCCAGAAGATTTTCGTCGCAGTGACCGCCCGTAATGCCCAATGCCGGGCCGGACACAAACAGCCGGGGCCCGGGTATTTCTCCGTCGTTAATTCCATCCCGCAAGGCCACATCACTGAAGCCCTCGGCACCCACATTGCGCACCGTGGTGAACCCAGCTAAGAGCGTCAGCCGTGCATTTCTAGCACCGGTGATCGCCTGCCGCGGGACCGATACGCCCAGCGATGCATAACCGGAGTGCTTCGGGTCTGCCGTCAGATGATCATGCACATCGATCAGTCCGGGAAGACAAAAGCCACGGCTTAAGTCGATGGCAGTTGAGTCAGCCCCAGTTCGCCCTGAAGCGCCCGTAGAGATATCTTTAACCAAACCGTTTTCAACGACGATCACCGCATCGTGCACAACCTGATTGGTCGCCGGATTCAGTAGCGAACCACAGTGCACCACGGCGTTTCCGTTTGCGTCCTGCGCTTGCAGCAGCGGACTCGCAATCGTCACAACGCCAGCCAGAATCAGGGTTGAAAGTATTCGCACGGTTGAATTTTCATTGAGTATGGCACGGCGGACTAACGGGAACATCCACTCCACCCATTTAGTACTCTAAGAGCAACCTTACAGAGATCAACCACCATGCAATGCTCCCGTTGTGGAACTCAACAAAGTAATGGAATCCGTTTCTGCAGCAATTGCGGACAGGCACTCGAACCTACTGGTTCATCCTCGGTCAACCAGCCTGGAACGCCATCTGCATACAGGCCCGCGCCGATCGCGGTTCTACCCGAACGAGAAAACCTCGGCCGGCGTATTCTCGCCTATCTGATCGACCTTCTGCCGTGCCTGGTTCTGTCGGTTCTTCACTTCCTGCCGATACTCGGGTGGATGATGTTTGGATTGATCACGGGCTGTTACTGGCTGCTACGGGACATTAACGGGGCAAGCCTCGGGAAGTCATTTACCGGAAGCATTGTTCTAAGTGCCGATGGCTCTCCTTCCACAACGTCCCAGCGAATCATTCGTAATGCCCCAATTGCTTTCGCCGTCTTTCTCGAGATGATTCCATTTGCCGGGATACTGTTTTGGTTCATTGGCCTGCTCATTGTTGTGCCAGTCGAACTACTACTGGTGCTGGTTGGCGGGCGGCGCTTGGGCGATGTGCTTGCCGGAACGAACGTGTTCCATAAGCCGACAATAACCTACGGAGTACCGGCAGCTTAACGAAGTAGAAGCGTTCGTAGAGCTTGCAAGTCATGTAAGACGCGCGCGCTGGAATCCATATATGAATGCAGCTGAGTCAGCTTATGAAGCACCAGCCGCAGTGCCTCGACTCTGCGTGAACTCGCGTTTTCATCGCTACCCATCAGGCTCTCTATCTCTGCTCGCGTCCGCTCTGACTCGTGCCGCAGCAACTGGACAAATTCCAGGGCGCTCTCGATGGTGTCGAAAGGAGTTTTCTCAGACGACTCAGCGAGCTTTGGCAAGATGGCAGCCTCCAGTTAAAGAATTCGCTTCCCCACCGCGCCTCTAAGGAAGCAAGTATGGGCACAGGGCTGCGTTTTAAGTAATAGCAACTCGTGGGGCAAAGTGCGTGATAGTCGTCCAAGTTGCACTAAATGAGTGTGAGATGCCCGCTTAAATTCTTCTTCAAACGTGGGCCAATCACGCAAGCACCTGTTTCATATATGAAAGGCATGCACTTACCTCTTGCACCGGCGTTCCTGAACCTTTGTATTCGTACTCGACAAACGCAGGTATCGGATAGCCCTTCTGCTTGAGCAGCAGTAGGACAGGCTTGATTGGAGTATCTCCTTGTCCGAAAGACTCGTTCGGTCCGTCGTTGGCCCTGCGATCTTTGATATGCAAATGGGTGATCACCCGATGGTTCTCTTCAATGTAGGGCACGGGGTCGAAACCGGCGGCGTGAAAGTGTCCAATGTCCAGGTTGACGCGAAAATATTTTGAGAGCTTCAGGCCCTGCGCGAATGTCTCAGGGGTCGAGAAATCATCCGGATTGCTCTTGTTGCTATGCCCATGCAGCGATACATAGATCTTGTACTTCTCAGCATAAGGAGCCAACCGCGGTGCGACTGACAGTAATGTCGAACTCGCTATGATTTTCACGCCTAGCGCTTGCGTTTGTTTAAAGCAGGCATCGATCTCTTCGTCCGTATAGTCGGCGCCGAAGTTGATGGTGTAAGCGTAAATGTTCACGCCGGCATTGTCGAACTGCTTTCGCACCGCATGGAAGTGGTCCGCCGGTGTGGATAGCCGCCACTGCCGCAGAGCATCGCGGCGAGCCTTTGCTCCGGGACCAGTCTGCAATTTGTGGTAAGCGGCCGCGATGGCTTTGGAATCGCCATTCATCTGGGCTGCCCGCTTTGAGAACGCCGTCACCGCCGGGTCTTCCGGTTCCAGTTGCGGCGAGAAGAGTTCGCAATCGGTAGCTCCGCAGGCCTTCATGGCGCCCAGGACTGTAGGGACGGCATCTGTGGCGCCGGCTTCCAGCGGCATTTCGCGAAAGCTATACGTGCAGACGCCCAGCTTGACGCCCCGTCCGTTGGCGCCGCCGGACTGCCCCAATGCCATTGTCGCCGGGAGCCCCGCTAAGATTGTCTGTCCAAAGCCGCGTCTCGATAACATCCAATCCTCCAACCCAAACAAGAACGGCCGTCCGTCTATTAAAACGAACGGCCCACGAATGTTATCAAAAGACGAAACGGAGACTACTGATGAGCCAGCTCCTGCGGGTGCTCAGCTACGATCGCAGCAAGCCTGTCCTTCAGCAGCTTCTCCAGCGAAACCAGCGCGTCGGTGAAGCCTTTGATGCCTTCGGCCAGCTTGTCATTCGCCATCCGGTCAGCCTTATGCATCTGTTCAAACTTGGCTTCATCGATGGTGAGCCGCTCGATTGGCAAGTTCTTGGCGTTTTCCGGATCCAGCTTGCGCGGCAGTTCGCCTTCGGTCGCGTCCAGCTCTTTCAGCAGATTCGGTGAAATAGTCAGCAGGTCACAGCCGGCCAGCTCCTTGATCTCTCCGAGATTGCGGAAGCTTGCGCCCATCACCTGCGTCTTGTAACCGAACTTCTTGAAGTAGTTATAGACGTTGGTTAGCGACTGAACGCCGGGGTCTTCTGCCCCTTGATAATCCTTGCCGGTATCTTTCTTGTACCAGTCGAGAATGCGGCCCACAAACGGTGACACCAGGGTGACACCGGCATCGGCGCAAGCCGCAGCCTGGTGAAGGCCAAAGAGCAACGTCAAGTTGCAGTGGATGCCTTCCTTTTCTAATTGCTCCGCGGCTTTGATGCCTTTCCACGTTGAGGCAATCTTGACCAGGATGCGCTCTTTCGAAACGCCGATCTTGTCATACTGCTCAATGATGGAGTGCGCTTTCTTCAGCGTTGCTTCGGTGTCGAAAGAGACACGCGCATCTACTTCTGTCGATACTCGGCCTTTGATCACCTTCAGGATCTTGGTGCCAAATGCGACAGCTAACCGCTCGAATGCAAGCGTCGCTACATCCTGATCTTTCGCGTCCGCGCCCAATTCACGTTTGGCGCTGAATAAGACGTCATCCACAATCTGCTGGTACTGCGGCATTTGAGCAGCCGCCGTAATCAGCGAAGGATTAGTAGTTGCGTCCTGCGGCTTGTAATGTTCGATCTGCTGAATGTCACCGGTATCCGCGACCACAATCGTCATCTTGCGCAGTTGCTCTAAGAGACTTGCCATTGGTATTCCTCTCTTCTCTGGGATATGCGTTGGCCGTCAGTCGCAGGAGAACCTGCTCTAGCGGTCTACCTTTTCCTATTGTGACTGATCGCCTCCCCCGGCGCAGCGCGATGTCATACTTTGAGCACGTTCGATTGGCTGCAATGCACGTTCCACCTGGTCCCCGCGGCGCTGAAATACTGGGCTTTTTCGGCTTTCACTCCGCACCGCATACGCTTGGATTTCTGGAGCAGACAGCCCGCCGATTCGGGGCGTTTTCCTACTTTCGCCTGGCCCACCAGCGCATGTACCTGGTCAATGATGCCGACATCGTCAAAGACGTTCTAATCACGCGGCAAGCGTCTTTCAGCCGTGATCTTGGCGCAATTATCTTGCGGGAACTGGTGGGCGACGGGCTCATCACACGGGACGAGCCGCAACATCGCGAACGGCGCCGTCTGCTCCAACCGGCCTTTCATCGCGAGCAGATTGCTTCGTATGTCGAGACAATGAGTGCCCAATGTGCCGATGTTCTCAATACGTGGCCTGCGGGTGTGGCACTCGATATGGGTGTCCAGATGCGCCGCATCACGCTGGCCATCATTGGAGCGACACTGTTTGGCCCCGAGTTTCGCGACAGCGCGAACAGTGTTTCCGGGGTGCTGAGCCGGGTGGTCAAGCGTGCCGGCCGTATCGCTCCCTTCGTCAGCCTCTGTAAGCCGCTGACGCGCGGTTACCGCCGTGTTTCGCCAGCAGGTCGCAGCCTGTTCTTTGCAGCCGAGCGAGCGGAACTGGATCGGATTCTACATCCTCTGATCGTTCGCCGTCGCGGTTCGACATCTCGTGATGTACTTTCGCTCTTGCTCATGCTGCAGGATGATCCGTCGTCGGCGCTGGCGGATGAAGCAATCCTGAACGAGATTGTGACGTTCGTCCTTGCCGGCCACGAGACAACTGCGAGTGCTCTGACTTGGGCTTGCTATTTGCTTGCCAGGAACACAGAAATTCAGGAACGACTTGCTGCTGAAGCCACTGCCGTTCTGGGCGATCGCCTTCCAACAATCGACGACATTCCGCGACTTCCGTATGCGGCCAGTCTGTTCAGCGAAACGCTTCGGCTGTATCCGCCGGTGCCGATCTTCGGCAGACGGACAGTTGAGCCGTTAGAGATGGCCGGTTATACCGTGCCCCAGGGCGCCTCCGTTTTACTGAGCACCTACATCACCAGCCGAAACGAACGCTACTTTCCCAATCCGACACTCTTCGATCCCGCTCGCTGGCTGCCCGGTGCTCCACCCCCTCACAAGTTTGCTTCCTTCCCGTTTGGCGGTGGAAGCAAGATGTGTATCGGTGACGTCTTTGCAAGGACGGAGGGCACGCTCATCTTGGCCGCGCTTGCCAACCGCTTTCGGTTACACAGCGATAGGGCTGAAGAAATCGGTATCGCTGGCCGAGGCGGAACACTACAGCCCGCAAAGCCGGTCTTGCTCAAAGCCGAAACTCGCACCCGGTGACGCCGCCTTGACAGTCTTGCTTTTCAACTCTTGCAGGCAAACACCACAATGTTTCCGCTCGGTTCAAAGACGCCGATCTCCCGCATGCCATAAAAGGTAGTCCGCTCCGGCATGGCAATCGGATACCCTTCCAACTGCCCTGCGACCTCCCTTAGATCATCGACCTCTATAAACAGCGAGGCCACGGGCATGTTTGCACGGGGCGCAAATTTCGGCTCATCTTTCGAGACGCTTGCGGCAGTCTGCATCATGAGTTCTGCGCCCTGTCTCTGCAGCATAATAAACCCAATGCGCTCGCCGTCGGGTACACGCACAATCTCTTCGAACCCAAGCCGCTCTACCCAGAATGGGAGCGACTTCTCAATCTCCTCCACAATCAAAACCGGTGTTATCTTCATGTCGATCATCCTAGTAGGGATGCTTGTAGAACGTATAGGAAAAAGCGGACATGCTCGAGTACTTTGAGATTCCGCCTCCTCCAGCGCTCGCCGATACGGTCGAATGTTTTTGGGTGTCGAAACAGTCGTCTTGCGCGCCTTACGTACAGCTAGTCTGCCCGGATGGCTGTGCCGATCTACTTTTCACCCGCGACTGTGATGGATCGACTCTTCATTTTGTCGGACCAATGACGACGTTTGCCCGGTTTACAATTCCATCGGGACAGCTTTCTGTTGCCGTGCGATTTCATCCTGGTTGCTGGACTCACCTGGTTCGCACAGATGCCGATCTCCTGACCGACTGTATTCTCCCATTCGAGAGCTTCTTGCCGGAACAAGGTCGACGTTTACGCGAGCAGCTCATAAACGAGTTCGAGCCGCTGCGCATGGCCCACACGATCGCGGCCGTTATTAAGCCCGGACCGCGATGTCGCGTCTCCTCTGCTCTGTCCCATCTTCAACGCACTTCGCAGTATGTCGGCCTCGACCAGCTTGCTCTTCAGGCCGGACTCAGCACGCGGCAACTTCGTCGACAAGTTCGGGAATTGACAGGACTTTCGCCCAAACTGCTGGCCCGTATCCTTCGCTTCCGTCGGGCTGCCATGCGGCTGCACACGGGGAGAGAATCTCACGCCGCAATCGCTGCCGACTCCGGGTACTTCGACCAGTCGCACTTCATCGCCGAGTACCGCCACTTCACTGGACAAACCCCTGCCGCAACTACTGCAACCCGGCTTGCTTCAGCGCGGCCACCAACTCGCTCTCCTGTCGTTCTCCGATGAAATGTGCAACCACCGTGCCAGAGCGATCAATCACCATCACGGTTGGAATCGAGTAACAGCCATAGCTTCGCTGAATTTTGCCTCTATCGTCGTGCAACGTTGCGAGGTCCGGGTGATGCTGAGCCAGGAAACTCTTGGCCACCCTTGCATCCTCGTTATTCACTCCGTAAACCAGCACCCCTTGATCCTTATACTTCCGGCTCAGCGCTTCAATGGTCGGCAGTTCACGCCGACAGGGCGGACACCAGGTAGCCCAAAAGTCTAAGAGAACAATCTTGCCCTGCAGGTCTGCGAGGTGAACCGGAGCGCCATCCAAACTCTTGAGAGTGAAATCGGAAGCTCGCGTCCCCACCAAGCTCATATTGCGCTCGCTTGGCAGCGCCACGTCGTTTGTTTCCCGCGCTCCGTGCAGGGCGACAAAGGTGAAGTTCTCAGCACCAGGCGCTTCGGTTTCCATCCTGGTGAAGTCAGTGGTCACTTGAACCGTCGTTCCATCAGGTCTTACAGTAGACTCCAAATGGCGGAGCACAAGCCCAGAATCCTTGGCGATCCACAGCCGATTATCCGATCCTCCGAAGCGTATGCGGACCACAGCGCACTCAACCTTGCTGCCATTCAGCTTGATCTTGTCTTCTTTTTCGATTTGCGCGGTCGTTGCATAACGATCTAACCCCGAGTACCGCCGCACAAACGCCTGTTGCGTCTGTGTAAACAGGTCCTGCCGTGAGGGATCTGCCGAAGGCGCTTCTGCATCATCGTCATCGATGCTAACGGTCTGCGCCGCCTCTCCCTTGGACCAGACCTTCTGACTCGGTAAGGCTTTCCATGTAGTCTTGCCATCGCTCATACGAAGCTCGACAACTCCGTTCGACTCCTGCTCGACCCGGAAGGCTCCGTCTTTCCCGACCGCAAGCTCGATCTTCTTTTCGCCGGAGACGCTTTGGCCAGACTTGGCAACGACAAACGTTATTCGCGCACGAATGTCATAGAGGGTTAACCTCCTATATTGTTCGGCGGTCTTCCGCAGCAGCCCCGCTGCCCCGGTCGGCTCGGCACTGTGGCATATGGTTGCCAGTCCCAAAATGGCCAGGGTGATCGGAAGGCTTCTCATGCAACGTTGTCTCCTCAGCCAAGCTATCAGCTTCAAGTTGTGTAGAGAATCCAGAATATTCTGGTGCTATGAAAGTACCCCGAGTACTCGGCAGAGCGCGATGACGATCCGATAATTCTTGTAATCTGGCGCAGGCATGAAAACCGACTCTATCGCTGGGGCTAATTCGAAGTTAAGGTTCTTCCACAGAAGTTTCTGTGCATGAGACAAGCGACTATGTGCCGTGGTAAGTTCGAATAAATTTCGAACTGAAGGCAAGATGGCGACCGCAACACTACTAACTTTCGAACAGTTTTTAGAAAAGTACAGGGATTGCGACCGCCCTTATGAGTTCTGGTATGGGGAGGCGATTCCCAGAAGTATGCCCACTGTGGTGCATGGACTGTTACAGCAGATCATCATGCGGCTGTTGTACGATGCTGGGCTGATTTCTGCCTCTGAGGTGGAGCTTAGGGTTGACCCAGAGGCACATCCCAGGCCGGATGTTATTGCCAGAGCAACAAAATTTCCTGTAAAACCGTATCCGACTGAAGGTCTTGAAGTAGTTGTGGAAGTGATATCCGAAGACGACAAGTTCCAGCACTTACGCGAGAAGTGCCGAAAGTATCAAGAGTGGGGTTGTCGTTTCATCTATGCGGTAGATCCATCAGACCGCTCTGTTTCTGAGTGGCGCGATGGCAGCTTCATCCTGACTCATGAGTTAGCTAAAATCTCCGTTGCGCGAATTTGGGAAGAGTTGGATAAAGTGTATGGTGAGTGATGCCAGATAACTGCTGGGGCGAATTAGGTTAGAAAAGGCGATCTTGCCTTTGCAGACTTCCGATGTTTCCAATGTTGGCGATTGATAGAGAGAATAGATACTGGTTGTCGTTGCGGATTCCTAAGTTAAACTGCCGCAATTGCAGGCTGAATCCACAACAGTCTGTGTTGTATGAGCCCTGGATAAAGTTATATAAGCGCCTGCCTAGAATCAAGTCATAGTCGAATGTCGCTGCGGCGTTCCATCCTCTACGATTTGTATTTCCATAACCGCCTCCAAAGCCAAGCTGGTTTGCGCGCGGAACTAGCAACGGGATGGTTGAGATTACCGTTTCAGATGTGGAGAAAAAGTACTTTCCACGCCGGACTGTAGCGGTAACTGAGTGGTCTACAAAACGACCTAGCTTGGGATCGTATTCGGATCGCCACTCAACGCCAAAGAAGGAGTAAGGATTGATGGTCAGAGCCGAAATGACCGGAGAATAGGAGCGCGGGCGGTTCAGGAATGCGAAGGCAGAGAACTCTTCGGATGCAAGCACGACGTTGCGTTGGTTCGGCAAGACGGCTCCTGAAAAAGTGGGATTGAAGTACTGCTCCTGCGCCAGACGCCAGGTGAAAAACTCCCGTGCTTCGCCAGTCTTCTCCTTACGGTAGAACCGGTTTACCATCTGCAGCAGCACCTGGTTGGTGTTCGACAGAAGATCCAAAGCGTCAAAGCGAATTACCTTCTGAAACTGGTCGACCCCGGTCACATACTCGTATGTACCACCAAGCTCGATTACGTGTTTCACCTTTGCGCCTAAGTGCAGCCACTTAGGAGGTTCAAAGATTTTCTCGAGTGTCGGCAGTCGGAACTCAACGGCGACATCGGCGTCTTTACGAAACAAGTTCGCACCCCCAAGCGCCACGTTGTTTATCAGGCCCGGTGGGCAGTTAGGACAATTGGGAACCGGAGTATAAGTCGTTACATTAGTTGAGTAGGAGTTACTGTAGTTGGTGGCTCCGAACGTTACGCTTGGCTCAAGCGAAAAGCCTTTGAAGCTGAACTCAGTCATTACGCGCGGTTGCGCGTCCAGCCGCAGCAGGGCGCCGGTTCCTATGGTGTTGGGTGGTGGTCCGAAAGTGACGACAGGCCCGGTGGGCTCCTGACGATCTAGGATGGAGGCGCTGGAGTTGAAGGAGAACCAAAGCGGAACTGGACCTTTCACCACCGTTTGATCACGCCCGATGAACTCAACCGAAGGCAGCTTTTGAATGATGACCTGGTTAGGTTTCTCGTAAGCCTGCGTCACATTGTTGAACAGTTGGTCGCGCTGGAAGACCAGGTTGACTGCATACACGTCGTTCTTGAAATGCCGCTGCAGGTAGCCGATTGAATACACTTCCGAGTAGATTGCGCTGACAAATGAGTACGAGAAAGCCTGCCGGAACAGGTAGGAGCTAAGAAAGTTGTAATCCAGACGCCCACTGAAGCCCAGGATCTGCGTTCTCGCCGTTAACTCGAACTCCTGGCCGCCCTGCTTCAAATTCGGCAACTTCTCTCCATGGGGGCCCAGAAAGGGATTGTTCACACCGGTCGTATCGTCAACCCCATAGTAGTTGAAATCGAAGTCTGTGGTCCTGTTCGGTTTTCCGCGGAAGTCATACCGGAGTGCCGGTCCGCGGCTGGAATAGTATTGACCGATCGCCGTCATATCGAAGCTGCGGTTTATGGCCCAGTAGTAGCCGCTGCCATAGATGTAACCGAACAGCGAACTATGGCCCACATTCGGAGTAAGAAAGCCACTATGACGAGGATTTTTTCCCAGCGGACGATAGAAGTAAGGCAGGAAAAGAACAGGCACTCCTCTGAATCGAAATACCGTGTTACGAGCGATGGCGCGCTGCCCGGGTACCACGTCGAACACCGGAGCTTCGAAGACCCACCACGGCTTCTTGATCGTGCAATCGGTCAGGAAGCCGTGGTGAAGTATGTAGCGAGTCTTGATCCGGTCTGCCCAGGCCGCTTTGAAATAAAACGGATTGGTCGTGGTTAGAACAGCCGGGCTGGCGACTATCTTCGCTGGTGCAGTGCCGTCGATGAGATAGAACCTGCCGCTCTGCGTTTTCAAATTGTACTCAGCGTGATCAGCATTCACTTTGTCGCCGGTAACGTAATGCTCCATGCGCACGTGGCCTTGCGCGTACGCCCAGTGAGTATCGGAATCGTAACGAATTTCGTCGGCCGAGATCACCATTTCAGAGGTTTCAATGCTGGCCGGCTTATGCAGGTAGCGCATGTTGCCGCTTGAATCCTGCGTCGAGCCATGAAAGCGAATCTCGTCATCCGGGGGCAGGTCGGCCTTGAGGGGATGTACGTTGACTTGGGCAATGGCGGCGGCTGCCAGCGTAAGCCCGATGAAAAACTTGGCGAACAATTTGCTTGTGATTTGTTGGGCGGTCTTATTACTATAACTGCTAGGTAGAGGAATCAGGTCAGGTGAAGCTACAAAGGACCGCAACCGAGAACCGTAACATGCCGGCCGCTGGAGCCGCAATGCTTTCCCGAAAGAACGGATGCTAAAGGGGAGGGAGCTACTATGACCTGTCAGCATTGCCAGACTGAAATCTTTGACGACGATTACCGCTGCCGGCGTTGCGGCAGAAGGGTGAGAAGTTTTCCATCCCGCCCCCCAGCGGCCTCTTTCCCGGTGTCCAGTTCTGCAGCAGCACGTGCCTACGACTTTGCGCCTGCACCCACGGTGGAAGCAGGCGTTTCCCATCACGTAGCTGAGCCGCACGCGCCGGGGCAGCAACCTCTTTTCGATGGCCCCCAGTCCAGCTCTCGAGTGATTGCTTTTGAGTCGCTTACTACTCGTGTGGAGCGCCAGGCAATTCAGGCACGGGCTGCCGGCATCAGCCGTCCTGCTCCCTTGAAGACCGAAAAGGTCCAAGTCAAACACGCGCGAGCGGCCCGGGCCCGTGCCGCCGCGCAACGCCGCCTGGAATTCGAGGGCCAGGATGACGCTTTACCGCTGCCGCAAACCGATATTATCTGCGACGCCCCGGTTGCTCCAGCACGCCTCCGCCTGTTAGCAACAGCAATCGATGCTGCCCTTATTGCCATTCCTTGTGCCCTATCCATTGCGCTGTTCCTGTTTGTAGGCGGCCAGATCCCAACCGATAAGCACCTGCTTCCGCTCATGTTGGCGGCGCTGGCGACAATCCCCTTGTTCTACAAACTTCTTTTCACCTTTGCCGGGTGCGACAGCGTGGGCATGCGTCGGGCCGGACTGCAGTTGGTAGATTTCGACGGAAACCCCCCATCGAGTACCCGCCGCTACCAGAGGTGCCTGGGCAGTCTATTGAGCTTGTCTGCCGCCGGCATCGGCCTTATCTGGTCACTGGTGGACGAAGATCACCTGACGTGGCATGACCACATCTCCAGCACGTTCCCTACGTTCCGGAGCGAGGAGTAAGCCGAACTTTCGGTTGATTAAGCCAGGGCGGTGTTGCCCGCGGGCACCAGTATTGCCGACATGGAGCCTTTCGACTTAGGCATTCGCGGATCCGCCCCATAGCTCTGAATTTGATCGCGCGCAAACTGTGCTTCGGGCTCCTCGCACGTGATGACAATGGTGCGCCCCGTGTTGTCCACCTCCACCGCATGCTGAAAGGCGATGTCTTTAGGCAGCACAAACAACTTCTGGAGCATTTCAATGACGTAGTCGTATGTGTGCTCGTCATCGTCTAAAAGCACGACATGGAAAAGACGCCCTTGCTCCTCATCTTCCTGCTTGAGTAGGGAGGGGGTGGCGCTGGGCGCAATAACGCTCGACATTGACAATTCCCTTATTGGAACATTTACGAGCAAAGCCTGCAAGTGAAAACACGCTTTGGCTGTTTGATCCTTACTGATATCATAGAAGCTAATCCTCGGTAATGGGGGCGCAACGGGTTCGACGGGATTGAATCGTTGTGTTGAAGGCGTGTCGGGTTCCGAGCTCCCGTAA
>CAXTYH010000013.1:0-134320 GCA_964248405.1 uncultured Bryobacteraceae bacterium | reverse complement strand
CTTGTACTCGCCAGATCAAGACTAACCTAATTTACAGAAACATTGTTGCTTTATCGTTACCGGGCGTCATATCGGCGTTGATATTGGAAGCACTGCTATAAACACCCGCCACAAGTCCGTGGTGATGCATTTCGGCTACCCAGGCATTTACATACGTTTTTACAACCTGAGAGCAGGAAGAATTTCCCGTCGGGTATGCTTCGATATCGAGGTAAGCAACACTGCCTGCAAGTCCGATATTAACTAATTCCGCCGCCACGCTATCAGCATCTCCGGTACCTTCCGCAGCGGCGGTAGACAGGGTTGTCGAGATTGTCACGCTATCTGGACCACAGGGGGCTTGATAGCCATCCCATATGGGAAGATATGCCAGCCTTGGCAGGCGGTCTGGTTGATATACGCGGCATTTGCGATATAACAGTTCGGATTCGGGGTGTGTACAGCCTGGAGACCGCCGAGGTAAAAGCCGTAGATAACATTACTGCTTCCATTTGGAATCTCTTGCCCGTAAGGTCCATGCAATGAGTTGACGTACTGAGGAGGAATGGCTTGACAGGAATCAAGTCCGGCTACTGTGGACGTGGACGTCGTGCCACCGATCATTGGTTGCGGAGTAGCTGGAGACAACTCAGCATGTGGCTTTATCGTAAGGCTATGCGTAGTGGGACGAGAGGTTTTGGTTAAAACAACTACGCTAGTGCCACCACTGACACCTACTAAGTCTCCCTGTCTGGTAAGCAACCATCCGTGCTCTGCATCAATAAAAACGGCTTTCGCGATCGCTAAGTCTTTAGGCAATTCTTTCGGCAGACCGAATGTAGCACTGTGAGAAGGGCCATCGACCAAAACTTTGGCGTCGGAGTGCGTTATACTCAACCGCGTTGAATCGAAAAACGCGAGAGTGCTGCCGTCATACTGAGTGTTAGGCTTTGTCTGAAGCGTCCAGGTCTCGCCACCGTTACTTGTGATGTAGATCAACTGTCTTAGATCACCGATTTCTTTCACCGGGACTAGGACTTCGATTATTCCGTCCGCCTCATCGGAGAAGTGCAGTGCTGCATATTGAACGGGCGCTGTGTAAGTCAGCCCTTGACCCTCAGGCATGGAATACGGTCGCACCCCCTCGGGTAGTTGAATCACCTTCCGGACCCAAGTTCGTCCTCCATCTGTCGTCTTATAGAGCTCATCGCCGTTCACGCCTCCGACAAGCCAGCCTGTGAAATCAGGGAAGAATTTGATGTCTCCGAAGATCGGCGGCCTTGGAAGAGATCTTGCCTCTAGGATCCGTATCCCATAACCAGTTATTTCTATCGTCGTCGTCGTGGCTGTGGGAAAGTTGGAAAGCGGTTTTGGCTTTCCTGCTTTTCCACAGCCTTGTTGCTGATTCACCTCAACAGGTCATGGCTGCCGCCTTGCGTTGCCAGTTTGTTTCAAACTGCATCGGGCTGACATAGTGCAGCGTCGAGTGCAGTCGTGTGTGGTTATACCAGGGCAGCCAGTCCAGTGTTTCATCTTTGGCTTGACGTAAAGTTGCAAACTTGTGCCCATGTAGTCGTTCCACCTTCAGGGAAGCAAACAGCGTTTCCGAACAGGCGTTGTCCCAGCAGTCGCCTTTCCGGCTCATCGATGGCTGGATGCCGAACTGTTGCAAAACTTGCTGGAACCCGTCACTGGCATACTGACTGCCTCGATCGCTGTGGAACAGCAAGCCACTGTTGTAGCCGGGCACGCGTTGCCCCCAAGCCATGCGCAATGCATCCTCGACCAACCCCGAGCGTAGGTCCGGCCGCAGTGACCACCCGACCACGCGACGGCTGAACAGGTCCACCACCACGGCCAGGAACAGCCATCCTTCGTCGGTCCGAATATAGGTGATGTCAACGGTCCACACACGGTTCGGTTCGCTCACTGTGAACTGCCGATTCAGCAGGTTGGGCGCTATCGGTAAGCGGTGCCGGCTATCGGTGGTGACGGGGCGAAACCGCCGCTTGCCGCGTGCTCGAATGCCGTGTCGCTGCATCAACCGTTGCACCCGCTCCTTGCCGACGCGGACGCCTTGGGCGCGCAGTTGGCGCCAGATACGCGGCCACCCATAGGCGCCGCGATGCGCCTGGTGGACAGCTCGTATGTGCACCAACAGCGCCTCGTCGCTTCGATGACGACGAACCTCCATCCGTGTCCGGCGTGCCCAGTGCTCGTAGTAACCAGGGACGCTGACGCCCAGCACGTGACATTGAATGCGGATCGGCCACACCTGCCGATGATCGCGGATAAAGGCGTACTTCACTTCTGTTCCTTGGCGAAGTACGCCGTCGCTTTTCCCAGGATGTCGCGCTCCATCTTCACTCGTGCCAGCTCCGCGCGTAACCGGCTAATCTCCATCCCCTCGGCACTCACCGGCTTCTCCGGTGAGCCCAGCCGCTTGCCTTGCCGCTGTGCTTTGATCCAGTTGTAGAGCGTTTGCTCGACTAACTCCAAGCTCCGTGCTGCCGCCGCAATACTCTGGCCCCCCCTCCACCAATCGAACTGCTTCTTGCTTAAACTCTTGCGTATACCGCGCCCGCTTTGACTTCTCCACTCTCGTCTTCCCCTTTGCTGATTTTCAGCTATGGGATACGTTTTGCACGGGCAAGATCGAAGAGGGTTGCCAGTCCATTACCACTGATGAGTCCTTTCGTCTCTATAAAGGCCTGAAGGCAATCTTCAATCTAGTCGTTAGCGCCCGAGGCAATGTTCAATAATCCGGTTATCTGCAAACTTCCTCAGCTTGATAGCATTTGCTACCGTTGCGTTCAGCGCCCTTTGTGGCGCCAGACCAATCAGCTCGCTCTCCTCTATAGATACGCCGTATTGCGAGGCAAGCCGTTCGACCTCGGCGTAGACCACCTGTATGGGCGTGATCTCGAAGTCGATCAGATTGGTAGACACCTGCACCAGATTGCGCGAGGTAAGTGGCAACCCGAGTGCTTTGACAGCCGGCAATCCGCCGCTGCTGGTGCGAATGGCACGGGCGATCGCTTTGGCGACAGACAAGTCATCGGTTCGCAGATTAATGTTGTAAGCAATCAGGAAGGGACGGGCTCCGACGATAGCTGCTCCGGCAGTGGGGTGAAGCGCTGGGCCGCCTATGTCCGGTCGCGCGCCGGCATCGCTCAGAACGGCAACGCTTCGCGCTTCAAATTCACCGCGACGAACATCCTCCAGCTTCCTTCTTTCAGGGCGCAGAGCTGCTGCTTCATAGAAATAAACAGGGAGGGAAAGCTCATTCCATAAGCGTTGGCCAGTCCGGTGAGCTAATTCCACGCAATCGGCTAACGAGGCGCCCTCCAAGGGAACAAAGGGCAGCACATCCATTGCTCCCAAGCGCGGATGAACGCCGCGGGCTTCCCTCAAGTCAATCCGTTCACGGGCAATCTGCGCTGCCCGAACAGCACTCTCCTCCACGGCGGCCGCAGTACCCGCGTAAGTGATCACTGTGCGGTTGTGATCCGCATCGCTTGTACCATGCAGAACCATCGAGCCCGGTACGGAAGCGATAGCGGCTACCAGGGCGCCGATTGTGTCTGAGTTACGACCTTCAGCGAAGTTGGGTACGCACTCGAATAGCTTGCGGTTCAGTCGGCGCTCTCCATCGGGTTCTATTTAAGACGATTTTGCCTTCGCGGAAGACCATTGCGACATGGTTGATTCCGAACTGAAGAGGTAACTCGCGGTAGTCGCTGATATTGAGCACCAGGGCGTCGGCCTGCTTCCCGGCTTCCAGGCTGCCGGTTGAGTGACCGCATCCAGACGCGTAAGCCGCGTTGATTGTCGCAGCCGTAAAAGCCTCTTCGGGAGTAAAGCCGAGCCGGGCCACAGCCAGGGCAATTGCCATTTGCATACTGGAACTGGCGACGAAAGTGGAGTCGTAGCCACTGCAGAGCGCAACGGCTGCACCGGCGTCAATCAGTTCGCGCCCGCTTGTGCCTTTCGATCCCTCGAATACCTGCTTGCCGGCGGCTAGCACGGCAATTGCGTCCGTTTGCGCAACCGCGTTAACCGCCAGCTTGTCAGGGGTCTCAGCGAAGGCGACGGTTTGGGGATGAAGCCGTTCCAGGAGCTTACAGAAGAGGGAGGGATCCTGCCCAGTGGAGCGGAACTTTACCGCCACGCCGGCATCCTGAGCAGCTACTACCAGTTCGCGGTCGAAGTCAATCTCCGAAGTAGGCGCCAATAGGATCGCGTCAATGAACTTGCGCCGGACTAAGGTGTCGAAGGTAATTCGGCACTCTTCCGGATTCACCGGCTCCGGGAAATTCTCAGCATGGCCGATGCGCCAAGTCCGGACGGTGCGAACGGGATTGTTGCCGATTCGCACCAGCTTCCGGATAACCGCAATGTCCGAATGAAAATCGCGGCCATCGGCACTCGCCTTTATATCCGCGGTGACTGTGCCGTGCTGCAGGCAGGAGCGAAGCAGAGTTAAGGTGTCGTCGTGAAAGTCGGCCACACGTTTCAACCGCTGCAGGTTTTGCGAGCGGCGAAGGCTCAGGTGGATAGCGGCGTCAACCAGTCCCGGCATCAGAACTTTGCCGAACACTGGAATTTCCAGGGCGGTCTTTGCCGCTTTCAGGTTCTCAATCCGACGGGTGGGGCCAACACAGACAATTAAGCCGTCCTGGATGAGCACCGATCCATCAGGGATCACTCCGAGATCTTGAAGGCTGGACCCACGACGGGCACCAGCTGGACCGCGCAACGTAAGCAGTTGGCTGGCTCCCCGTAATAGAATGGTTTGCGCCACGAACAGCAGAGCTACGGCCTAGCGCAGCGATAGTTTACTCTCAATTATTGCTCAACTCACGCGCAAAACTACTATAGAACAGGAAATCCTGGGTAAGCGCATACAGCGAGGCGGCAATGGCAAGACCGGCTAGAGTTCTCCAGACCTTCTCGCGCGGCGTGTTGGGCAAAGAGGGAAGACCACCCAGCCAACCGACTGCAAAGCCGCCCGCTAGTCCGCCCACGTGCGCGGCGATGTCGATATTGAATCCAGGGAGAAAGCTGAATATGAGGGCGTACACCGCCCATCGGCCATAGTAGCTGCGAACTGACTGTGAGAGCGGGTCAGTACGCCGCCGCATTCCCATGGCAAGCATCAGCCCGATTAAGCCAAAGCAGGCCGCAGACGCTCCAACTGAAGGAGTGCCGGGCAGAAAGTAAAAGCTTAGCCAAAATCCGGTGATGGTAGACACAATGTACGTAAAAATCAGCCGCGGGGTGCCGTAGAACTGTTCCACTTCGCCCACCAAGTCGAACAAGACCCAGCAGTTCATGGCTAGATGAAAGAATCCGCCATGAAGAAAGCCGGCGGTGATCAAGCGCCAGTACTGACCTTGCTGAATGAGAGGACCGTATTTAGCGCCCAAGCCGACGAGCGTTTGAATGTTGATATTCTGGGCCGATCCGTGGAAAACGGTGGTGTTGACGAGAATTTCGAGTAGAAAGAAAAGGACGTTCAGCGTGAGAACCACTGCGCCGGTGATGTTGGCGCGCGGCATGAAGGAGCCGGCAAGACGGTCGCGCATATCGATAGCGCGCGGCCCTAACTGGACGTCACAGTAGGGGCACACACGGTCGCTTATCTCGATGAACGCCCGACAGTTCGGGCACATTCGGCGCTTTTCCACCGCTTCATTGTAGCGGTGCGCGGCCTTCCTCCTGATAAACTCGGGAGTTTGCATGAGTAGAAGTGAGCAACAGCACCGCGAGGATCTCCTCCGGGTCTGCCATCTGGTGTACGAAAAGGGCTGGGTGGCGATGAATGATGGCAACATCAGCATCCGGCTGGAGGATGGCCGCCTCTTATGCACGCCGACGGCGATGAGCAAAGGCTTTCTGAAGCTGGAAGATCTGATCATCTGTGACAGCAAGGGTTGCAAAATCGACGGGCCGCACGAATGCACCAGTGAAATTGCAATGCACCTCACCGTTTATGAGAACCGGCCCGATGTGATGGCGGTCGTGCATGCACACCCACCGGTGGCAACCGGGTTCGCTACGGCTGGCCGGGCGCTGGACAAGGCGTTACTGCCGGAAGTGGTGATCCAGCTAGGAGCGGTTCCATTGGCACGGTACGGCATCCCAGGGACAGCAGCCCTGAGTGATGGCATGATGCCGTATGTCGCGCATTACGACGCCTTGCTGCTGGAAAACCATGGGTGTACGTGCTGGGGCACCGATGTATGGAAGGCATTTTTCCGGATGGAGATGGTTGAGCATCTTGCCCGCATCACTTTTGTCGCCGAGATGTTGGGTGGAGCGCAAGCGCTGCCGCGGCAGGAAGTGGAGAAGCTCTTCACGGCCAGGGCGCGTTACAACGTAAACTCGCTGGCGCCCATGCAGCCAGGAATGCCGATTGTAGCCGAGGACGGAAGCTAGCCTCCGATGGAGTACATGCCGCGATCAGGACTGGAAAAGGTGTTCTGATGTATGTCGTGGCCGATCCACTTGCTCCAGATTGCTGAGCGAATGGCGTTTTGCACCTCTAGCCGGGAGTCTGGCATGGCCAGCAGTTGCCGAATATCCGTTTCTTCTCGAGAGAAAAGGCAAGAACGAAGTTTGCCGTCCGAGGTCAGCCGAAGTCGGTTGCAGTTCATGCAGAATGGGCGGCTGACCGAGGCGATGACGCCCACCTCAAAGCCGCCCTCAAACTGGTAGCGGGTAGCCGGGGCATTTAGATTAGCCTCGGGAACCGGCTGAAGCGGACCGAAAGCATCGGCGAGAATTGTCAGAATGCGCTCAGCAGTGAGCACGCGGTCGAGAGACCAGATCTGGTCGGCATCAAGCGGCATGAACTCGATAAACCGGACCTGAATCTGATGCTCTTTTCCAAACTGGACCAGACTGACAATGTCAGGCTCAGTCAAATTCTTAATGGCGACAGCATTGATTTTGATGTTCCGAAAACCTATGGCCTGCGCGGCGGCAATTCCGGCGAGAACCTTCGGCAGATCATCCCGACGCGTGATGGTGCGAAAGCGTTCGCGGTTAAGCGTATCAAGATGGATGTTAAGCCGACGCAGACCCGCCTGGTAAAGAGACGCGGCCGCACCGGCGAGCAAAACGCCGTTGGTGGTCAGCGCCAAATCGTTTACTGCAGGGAGGGGGGCCAGGGCAGACACCAGTTCAGCCAAGCGGGGGCGAAGAAGCGGCTCGCCTCCTGTGAGACGGATCTTGGAGATCCCTAGGGGCAGCGCGGCCGCAACGAAATCAATAATCTGGCCGAACGAAAGCAGGCGGGATACCGGTGAAAACTTCCCACCCTCTTCGGGCATGCAATAGAAACAACGAATGTTGCAGCGATCGGTAACGCTGATGCGCAGATCGGAGTGTACTCGGCCAAAACTGTCCACCAGGGGTCCGTGCGCCGGAACCTGAGAAGGCTGGACCGGGTACGACGGCGGGCTGAGTTGGACGAGGGTACTCACGGCAGAAGAGCTACCTCTCCATCATGGACTATTGGAAAAAGGAAGTTTAGACAGCGAGCATCCGCTGAATTGGCAGAAGCGCCCGCTTCATAATCTCAGCTGGAAGTTCAATGCGGGGATGCAGGTTGATGAGGCAGTCGCGCAGCTTCTCGAGGCTATTCATTCGCATGTAGGGGCATTCGCTGCAGTTGCAGTTTTCGTTCGCTACGAAGTGAAATCTCTTGCCGGGCGCAAGCTTCTCCAGCGAGTAACGGACGCCGCTCTCGGTCATGATGATGAACTCGTCAGCCGACTGGGTGGTGCACCAGTCAATGATTGCGGAGGTAGAGCCAATGAAATCGGACATGCGCAAGACGTCGCTGGGGCACTCAGGGTGGGAAGCCACCAAAGCTTGCGGGTGCTCTGCGCGGACGGCAGCCAAACGCCGCGCCGGGAAAGTAGCGTGAACGATACACGCCCCCTGCCAAATTTTCATGTTCTGCCGGCCAGTCTGCGCCTTTACGTAGTTGCCGAGATTGATATCAGGCAGAAACAAGATCGGTTTGTTTGCCGGGATGGAGTTGACGATCTTCACTGCATTGCGAGATGTGCAAAGGATGTCGCTCTCAGCTTTTACCTCGACGGAGGTGTTGATGTAGCTGACGATAACGTAGTCGGGATTCTTACGTCGGAACGCTCGAACGCCTTCAACCGGACAGCTATCAACCAAGCTACAGCCGGCATGAAGGTCGGGAAGAACAACGGTGCGAGTGGGGTTCAGAACTTTGGCCGTTTCAGCCATGAACTTAACACCGCAGAACGCAATCGCTTCACCGTCGAATTGCTGGGCAACGCGCGCAAGTTCGAGACTATCGCCGACTGAATCAGCGATGTCCTGGATCTCGGCGTCCTGGTAGTGGTGCGCCAAAATCACAGCGTGGCGGCGAGTTTTCCATTCCAGGATTTCGTCAGCGACGGTGCTTGTGGCTACCATGGTGCTTATTGGATGATCTACTAGGCGGGAAGATGCTGGTTTCCCGGAATAGGGAAAAGCCGAGCGGTTTTGCTTGCAGAATAAGAAAGAGGGAGCCTTTCGGCTCCCTTTTCGCTTAGGGGAGGCCAGGTTAGAAGCTGAGCTTCACCTGGGTTTGAATGACGCGACCGGAGACGGCTGAACCCTGGAAGGAACCGTAAGCACTGGTGGGTGCAGAGACGGTGTTGAGAATTGACCCGAAGCTGCCGGAAGCGACATTGTTTGTCGGCAGATCGAAATTTGGATGATTTAAGATGTTGAAGAAATAGGCGCCAATGAGCAGATGGGCACGCTCATGGAAGGTGAACACCTTGTTGACGTTCATATCGGTGTCGAAGTAGCCCGGACCACGCCAGGCGTTCCGTGACAGGTTACCGAAATCAGTTTGATTTGCGGCCGAAGCGAACTCGCTAGCGGAGTAGCAGGAGACATTGGGAATGGAGCACGCTGCGACACTGGCCGGGGCTATGTAATCAGCAATGATGGGCTGAGTAGCTATACCCGAAGCGTTTTTAATTCCTTGAGTCCCACGAATACTGCTGTTCACGATTGTGAACGGGTATCCGCTGTGAAAAAAGAATGTTCCGGCAACCGTCCACCCTCCGAGGACATTCTTCAGAACGCCGTTGTGGAAAGTTGAAGTCGGTACTGTATAGACGTAATTAGCGTTCATCGAATGACGCACATCATAATCAGCAGAACCATAATTTTGGGCCTTTGCCGAAAGTGGGCTGAGCTGATAGCGGTAGCTGACCGCACTTAACGCATTGAACGGTTCAAGGCACTCATTGGAACAAGTGTCCAACGCGTGACTCCAGGTATAGGAAGCACTTCCCGTGAAGCTGGACCCGAGACGCCATTTGACAGCTCCAACCAGACCGTTGTAGTTGGAGAACCCGTTGTTGGTGAGCTCGCGGATTTCTCCGAAGCGCGCATCGGGTACCGTCGTTGGCAATGCCTGAAAGCCATTCGGCGCATAGGCATTACGCAAGAGATTTTGATTCAGCTCCTGGTAGCCACTGTTTCCAACATAGTTTGCTGAAACCAGCACTTTGCCGAGATCCTGTTGAACCTCAAAGTTCCATTCGTAATACTTAGGGTTGTACAGTTCGTTGCCGATTGTATTGAAGTTCGGTTTTGAGAAGCCGGGAACACTCGTTGAGAGCTGTGCGACCGTTGCTCCACTGGCGAAGCCCTGTTGAAAGGCATTAAAGGAGTTTCGAGCAGCGGAAGCTGCGCTATTCGGATCGTTGCTCAGCGAAACATTGCCGGAACTTTCAGTGAATGACGCAACCCCGGGGGCGTTCGTGATCAAGCGGTCAGCAATTAAACCTTGGTAAAGATCGGAGAAGATACCGAACCCGCCACGAAAAACCGTAGTCTTGCGGGCATTCCAGGCAAAGCCGACTCTCGGGGCAGGAACAACTGGCTCTACATTCGGGAAGGCTTCGGTCAACCCTGTCTTGATAGCAGTGTTATACGGGATTGTCGGATCATGCACAAGCTGCAAGAACGGCTGTGTGGCCAGTTCATTAAAGCATCCACTGGCACAACGGATATTGCCGTTGCGATCCATGCGCAGAGCAAGCGTCAGGGTAAGGTTGGGGCGAACCTTCCACTCATCCTGGGCATAAAAGCCGGCGCTGTAGAGAGTCAGTGGCTCAGCCCCAATATTGGAAAAGCTTTGCGCATACGTCGATCCGTTACCCAGACTGCCGTTGACGAAATCGGTCATCGAATTAAACGTATACAGCCCGCTCGTACCTGCACCATAGGCATACGTACTAATAAAATTCTTACGAACATTCGCTCCAAACTTAATGGTGTGAGTACCGCGCGAGACCGAAAAGTCATCGACTAACTGCCACTGCCGAACCTTTCTGCCTTGAGGGTAAGAGTAGTCCGATCCGCCAAGGTTGGTGTAGAGTCCATCCTGGAAGTTGAAGGTCGTTGGGAAAGTAGCCAATGCAGCACTTAAATTGGACGGACCAAAAATAGCAGTGTAGTAAGAAGCCGAAAGCAGCAATTGATTGGTCACAGTCGGCGTAAACGTACGAGTATAGCCAAATTGACCACCGTAAGATGGCTGCACGCTATTAGCACTAAAAGCCGGATTGATTGCATCTGTACCTGTTGCCTGAACACCGTGATCGGTGTTGTAGCGGAAGTAAATCTGATCTCTACTCGAAGGATTGTAGTCTACGCGCGAATTAAGGAGC
Organism: uncultured Bryobacteraceae bacterium; assembly: GCA_964248405.1. Classification (GTDB taxonomy): domain Bacteria; phylum Acidobacteriota; class Terriglobia; order Bryobacterales; family Bryobacteraceae; genus Bog-105. Next base: position 123,620 of record CAXTYH010000013.1, on the reverse strand, counting down.
CACTCGGTATTTAGATTATTAACAGTGCTCCGGAAGGTCGCAGCACAAGCCGCGCCGCCAGCACCAAACCCGCCTCCGGAGAAGTCGCCACAACCAAGCGCAGGGTCAAGGGAGGATGTAACAGGCTGCAACCGGCCTGCCCCGGTGGAATTGCTGTATAAACTCAGGGCCTTCGTGTAAAACGGAACAGCTGCCGGGTTTGTCGCTGCGAGGTTGCCTAAGACGTATTGGGAGAAGCTCTGCGTTGGAACATACACTGGACCGCCACCGGGCAGAACGTAGCGAAGCCCTTCGTTATCGACAAAGAAGAATAGCTTATTACGACCGTCGAACAGTTTGGGGATGATTACCGGACCGCCAATGGAGTCATACCACTCGTTCGAAACAGCAAAGGGCCGGGGGGTGCCCGTTGCGTTGTTGAACCAATCATTTGCATTCATTACGCGGCTGTTGTATTGCCAATTAGCATTGCCGTGGAACATGTTCGTACCCGACTTGGTCACGTAGTTTACGTTCGCGCCAGCTTGGCGTCCGTACTGGCCCGTGTAGCCGTTTAATACAACGACCGCATCGGAGATCTCATTCGCGCCCAAGGTTAGGTTACTCGCACCGGAGTTGTTCAAATTCAGATACGGATCCATGTTGTCGTTGCCGTTGATGGTGAACAAATTTGCAGTCGCCGGCAAACCGAATGCCGAGAAGCTTCCGTAGCCACCGCCCGTGCTAACCGTAACGCCGGGCGCATTAAAAGCGTACGCCGTCATGTCATTGCCCGGCGCGGGGAGGTTTTCAAGCTGCTGGGTATTGAAGCTAGTAGCTAAATTCGCGTTGTCACTCTGTAGGAGCGGGGTCGCCGCAGACACCTCCACGGTGGTTGACTGGCGCTGAACTCCAAGCTGGACGTTGAGGCTCTGCGACTGGCCTAGATCGACACTCGCTTTCTGAGTAGTCTCCTGAAAGCCAGCGGCATTCACGAGCAGCGTGTAAGAGCCAGGGCGCAGCAGCGAAAACCGAAATTCACCAGAGCTGTTGCTGGTAGCGGTCTGGGCTTCGCCAGTGGCGTCACTTGTCAGCGTCAGCTTGGTGTTCGGCACAACAGCACCGGCCGGGTCAGTCACAATGCCGGTAATTTGGCCGGTGGTGACAGTCTGTGCAAAGAGGGAGGGAGAAATAGCCAACGGGGCCAGAGTTAGTAAACCGCAAGCAAACAAGGCTCGACGAAGAGTACCAAAGAAAAGGCTTTTGGAATCCGTTTCAAAAGTGAGAAGCGGCTTAGGTCGTGCAATCATTGCTGAGTAGCAAGCAATTTGAATACCACGAACGTTAGCTCAATACAATGAACAGGTTAGGAGGACTTTTAACTCAGGGTCTTCCGATTGTAGAAGACGCTGTGGTTGTAGCTTCCGGTTTTGAGATTCTAAATAGCTGAAAGACAGAAAGGAGCGCTACAAGAGCGGCCCTTGCTCCCCCGAGCTGATTAGAAGAGAAGTTTAAGGGCTAATTGTAGATTGCGCCGGTCAGCGACCGAACCCGTGCATCCCCGGCAAGCCGTGATAATGTTCCCGTTGGCGAGATCAGCGCCTGAGCCATTCACGTACAGATTCGCATGATTCATTAAGTTGTATGCCTCGGCCCGTAGCTGAAGGTTGAAGCGTTCAGTAAGTGCCAGCGACTTGTACGCACCAAGGTCCAGTTCCCAGAAGCCTGGTGCACGGAATGAATTCCTACCGCTCATGCCAGGTGAGAACGGGGGCAGGTCAGCATAACCATAAGGTGACGTGTAACTCGAAATGCTGGATGTTGGAATGGTCAGGAAGCTGAACTGGTTAGGTGCCTGTAAGGGGAGTGTTCCATTTCCGTTTACCGAGACTGGACCTCCAAAAACGGCTCGGGGCGTGTCGGTCAGTGTTGGGTTGCTGCTATCGAAAATGGAGTACGGTGAACCACTTCGCGCTATGAAAATCGGGGCCAACTGCCACCCACCTAAGACTTGACGCTTAATTCCTTTGCCGTCCCGGAAAGCCGGAATGTCCCAAACAGCGGTGACCGAGATTCGCTGGCGAATGTCGAAGTCAGAGCTGCCTTTGTCCAACATTGGCGCATAGGGGTCGAGATAGCCGGTGTTGAACTGACCGTTGTTATTTGAAAAAGCGTCTGAATCACTGAAGGTACTGCTCAGGTTGTCAAGCGCATGAGACCAGGTATAAGCCGCCGTGAGCGTAACGCCGCTATGACCGACGTCACGAGTGTTGATTCGAGCATTCAGGCCGTTGTAGTTAGACCAGCCCTTATCGCCGCGGCGATTGATTCCGCTGTACTGATTGTTCAAGTAGGAAGTGCAGGCGCCTGTTCCGCCGTTGGCTTGGCAGGGATCACCGAGAAAGTAATTTCCGTAGCCTCGGCGGTTAAGAACCTCGATGTCGTAGAGGTGAACACCACGGGATCCGGTGTAGTCGAGCCCTACCGTGACGCTACCTGAAATTTGGCGCTCAACCGTAAAGCTCCACAGGTGCGAGTAGGCCTGGCGAATATTATAGTCCACATTTCGCAAGCTGGCCCTGGGAAGCTTCACTGTGCCGGATGTTCCAGAAAACGGCCCGAAGTTAGCGGGGCTGATCTGAATCGGGGTGCCATCGGTGTTGTTAAAGATCTGCACCGTTTGATAATTCGGCGGGTTCTGGATGACGTTAAACGTCACGTTGCCAAAATTCCGCTCGTACGCGATACCATAGCCACCGCGAATTGCGGTTTTGCCGTCGCCCGTTACGTCCCACGCAAAGCCGACCCGCGGCGCAAAGTTGGTGTCGCTAGGCTTCCACAACCCCCCAGCATTGGGGGCTAGCTGCACAGTGCCTTCCCGAATACCCAGAGGCGTGTCGATCTGATTGGCCGGATCGTAGAAGTTAGAGTCGAGCTGAGGGTCCTTGTTGTGTTGAACGCCAAAGTATTCCCAACGCAGACCCAAGTTTAAGGTAAAGCGCGGGATCAGCTTCCAGGAGTCCTGGACATAGACTGCGCCTTCGTTGTACCGGTTGCTGCGGCTGAAGTTCGGTTGGGTCAATGGCAAGTTCACCGTGGCACCCGGCAGCTGACCCTGAGGATAAACAGCAGCCTGAAATTCGTAGGCAGTTCCGGCCAGCAGGTTAGCTACGGTCCCCCCGGTGGTGCCGGCCCCGGCACCCAGGTAATAGCCGCCAGTCTGATAAGCGCCGAAAGTGCGGTTGTCGCGCTGGTAATCGTAGCTTCCTCCGAAACGCAACTGATGCTTTCCTACCGACAAGGAGAAATCCTGGTAAAGCTGGACAAAGTTTTGAGGGCCGCCAAACGGTATTCCGCTACCCGGAGCGTTCGGAACATAACCCGGCATAAGCACAGTTTGGTTCAACAGCGTAGTCGCACCAGACGAGCCGGTGTAAAGGGTAGGGATATTTGCCCCGGCGGTTCCAAATGGCTGCTGTTGATTTAATCGGTTGAAGACGGCTTTGGATTGGGAAACAAAGGTCGGCGTGATTGTTTTGGTGACTGAAACCAGAGCATTGTTGTTGAAGTCCGTTTCACCGGTGTTGTAGCCGTTATACGGGCTCGCTGAAACGAATCCCGGGAAGTAATTGATGCTCTCCAGGGCGTACCGAGCATAGACCTGTGTGCGATCGGAGATGTTCCAGTCTACGCGATTGTTCGTTTCGTAGTGGTTTTGAGGGTAGCCGCCGCCGGCGTCGCCCGGGATGCTATAAAGGACTCTGTCAAAAAGCGGCACACCAGGATTTGCATTAGCGAAGGCGGCACAGGCAGCGTTCTTTCCGCAGATATTCGCCTGCGAGTTGTTATATGTTTGCAAGACAGAAGTAGAAGGTCCGAATTTGCCGTAAGCATTGAAAAACGACTGTGTGCTGGCGGATGAGGCGGCAATCAGCTCAGGAGAAGGCACGACTGCTAAGTCATTGGCTGTGCTTCGAACTCGAATCCACTCGGTGCTGCTGAAAAAGAAGAGTTTGTCTTTCTTGATGGGCCCTCCGAAGGAATAGCCAAACTGATTTCGGGTAAATACCGGTTTCTGAACGCCATTCGCGTTGCTGTCGAAGCTGTTTGAAGAAAAGCGCGAAAGGCGAAGGAACTCATAGGCAGTGCCGTGAAAGTCGTTAGATCCCGATTTGGTAACCACATTAACTATGCCGCCAGAGGCACGGCCGAATTCAGCTGTAAAGTTATTGGTGAGGACGCTAAACTCCTGGACGGAATCGAGCGGAACCTGCTGGCCAACTCTAGCGTTGAACTCATCGTTATTCGCAGAACCATCCAGCAAAACATTCGTCGAAGCTTCGCGTTGGCCGTTAATGGCGTATCCTACACCTCTATTCCCCGCTCCGGCGCTGGACACGTTTCCAGACACTGAAACCAAGTCGTAGGGATTTCGAGTTAAGGTCGGCAACTCCCGGACTTGCTGCTGAGAGACATTGGTGGCCAGCGTCTGCGTTTCGGTATTCACCGGAACTGTGGCTTCAGTCACCTGAACAGTAGTGCCAGTGTTGCCTACTTCAAGTTTCACGGGTAAGCCGATCTTCGATCCAACCGTAACCGGCACTGTTTGTTTGAAAGAAGAAAAGCCGGGAGCCTGAACGGTTACCGTATACTGTGCTGGCTGCAAGTTGGTAACAGCAAAATCACCCGACGAGTTCGTTGTCACCACTCGCTCAGCACCGGTTTCGTCATTAGTCACCTTTACGGACGCGCTACCAACGACCGCGCCAGTTGGGTCACTAACGGTACCCGTAATCTGGCCGGTTTCGGTCTGAGCCCACAGAGCTGTGGCTGCAAGGAAAAGGGTAAGAACCCTAACAAGTACGCTGTTTGCCATTGAATTTGCTTATAGTAGCAATTCCTAGGCCAAACACACTAGTGTCAGACATACTATTTGTGTGATTTTGCAAAGCGTTTATACAGGCAATACGACAAACCGGATATGCAATCCCACAAACAAAACAGGCTCAGATCCGAAGATCTGAGCCTGTTTTCAGCTATCGCTTTGATCTCAGCGAGCAGCTAAGAGCGCCCGTAGATGCCGGGCGCGTTCCGGAGAACGCAGTTGCCGCAGAGCTTTCGCTTCAATCTGGCGGATGCGTTCGCGCGTTACGTCGAACTCCTGGCCGATCTCTTCCAGCGTATGCTCGCGCTCGCAGCCGATTCCGAAACGAAGCCGAATCACTTTTTCTTCCTTCGGAGAAAGGGTTTTCAGGATGTTAGCCGTCTCGTCGCGGACATTCGAATCAATGACAGCATCGACCGGAGAACCCACCCAGCGATCTTCGATCAAGTCGCCGAGAGCCGATTCGCCATCACGGCCCACCGGAGTTTCGAGCGAGACTGGGTCACGGGAGATGGTCTTCAGCTTCTGGACTTTTTCCACCGGAATATCCATACGCCGGCTGATTTCTTCGTTGGTGGGAACGCGCCCGAGCTCTTTTTCGAGTTCCCGGGTAGCCCGGAGGAACTTGTTCATGCTCTCGTTCATGTGTACGGGAATACGAATTGTCCGGGATTGGTCGGCAATGGCGCGGGTGATGGCCTGCCGAATCCACCACGTGGCATAGGTGGAAAACTTGTAGCCACGCCGATATTCGAACTTATCGGCGGCCCGCATCAGGCCAATATTGCCTTCCTGGATCAGGTCCAGCAGGTGCAAGCCGCGGTTGACATACTTTTTCGCTACGGAAACAACCAGGCGGAGGTTTGCCTCTACCAGATCTTTCTTAGCGCGTTCGGCTTCCGCTTCGCCGTGCCGGATAACGGAAAGGCTGTGGCGCAAGTCAGGCAGAGTAGCCTCAGCCTCGGTCTCTTTCTTTTTCAAATCGCGCCGTAACTCTTTTACACGCAACTGAATAGCCGGGGATGGGGGGCGAAGCTCCAGTTTGCGGACCTCGGCGTCCATCAATGACATCTCATCCGCGCTGGCTTCGATGATCCGGACAAACTCTTTCCACCGAGCCAAATTAAAAGGAATGGCCCGGAGTGAGCGGGAAAGCTCTACCTTGCAGCGAGCAATCTTGCCCTGCCACTTTCGCCGAAGCTTTTTGTTGGCGGCCGGCGCCGCTAAATGCTTCTCGTTCGTTTGAGCCAGCTTCTTTTCCGACGCGAGAAAAGTCAGAAACAGCTCAGCCATCTCCGTGCGCCGCTTCACATCGGCAGGACTACCCTCTTCTATTTCGGACGGTGGAAAATCGATATAGCTGTCCACGTCCTCGGCGCCGCGCCTGACTAAGTCCGAAAACTCGAGAACAGCACTCTGAATCAGCGGAGAACGACTGATCGCCTTCTGCATGCGCAGCTTGCCGCGCTCCATCTTGCGCGCCAAGGTTACTTCCCCTTCGCGTGTCAAAAGCGGTACCGATCCCATCTCCCGCAGATACACGCGGACCGGATCGTCGGTATAAATCGACTCTTCTACTTGCTGAGCACCCTGGAACTCTTCGTCCTGAACCTCTTCAGGATGGAAGAAGTTAGCTTCTTCGTCGAACGGAAGCCCCAGCGGCTCTCGTCCCTCAGCTAAATATTGATCTTCGAATTGATCCACCTTACCTACTCACCTCTACTTACAACTCAAACTTTAAGAACCTTGAACCGACTTGGGGTGACTGCACCCATGAGGAAGCCCTTACCAGCCGCGTTACCCGGCAGCCTGAAAGGGCGAGCATGGATAGACTTGATTGCCGAACTGGCCCGAGAAACCGCAGCAGACCCAACCTGAATGCCTGATTTGAGCATCAAGTATAACCGGTCCCCCCGGAAAATACTACATACTAAGAAGATGTCCAGCAGAGTTCTTAGTTACACAAAAGATCAAAGTGTGATAAAACAGCCATCCATCAGCACTCCTGCAAACCAGATTCGTCAAGAACTCTTTACCTGCTCTTATTAGACTTTCCGCTGCAGCATTACGTTCTTCAATTCGTTCAGAAATTCTTCGATGTCTTGAAAATCACGGTAAACCGAGGCAAACCGGACATAGGCTATCTTGTCGAGAGCCCGCAGGCGCTCCATGAGCCGCTCGCCAATCAGGGTAGTAGAGAGTTCCCGTTCGGAGTTGTCGAGAAGCAGGCTTTCCACCTCGTTGACCAGGTCAGCCAGCTTTCCCATGCTGACCGGGCGCTTTTCGCAGGCTCGAATCAGGCCGGCCAGCACTTTCTGGCGATCAAACTTCTCGCGTCGGCCATCTTTCTTAATGACCATGTAGGGTACCTCGTCGCACCTCTCGTAGGTGGTATATCGGCGTTCACAGGCGAGGCACTCACGGCGCCGACGAATGGAATCGCCGTCCTTACTCTCCCGGGAATCGATTACCTTATCCTCACGATGGCCGCAGAAGGGGCATGTCATACGTTCCGCCTATTTTGCCGCAAGCTACCGGGTAGACTCGCCAGACCAGGAGAAGAACAGCAAATTCGAGGCATCCCATTCCTCTGTCGCTAAAAGTTCGCCAAAGGGCATGCTCGTTTCAAATTGAGTGAACTTCAGAGGAGCCATTCGCGTTCCTTTGGTGTGGCCGACGCGAGATGGAATCAGAAGAACGCCATTCAGGGAAGAGCGGACAGCGGCCACAGTGAGGGAGCCGCATGTCAGCCATTGCTGTTGCGCCGGTATTGTTAAGTCAAGCAGGTTCGTTAAGCTCTAAAGCACAAGGCGCTCCTGCGGCGTTAGCCGGGGCGCAGCCAGAAACAGCACAGGTCTGGGGGACGGCAGCAAGATTGGATTCGGAGGCACGGTTGGTAGAGCGCTGCTTGAGCGGGGAACAGGCTGCGTGGAACGAGCTGATTAAGAGCTACACCCGCCGTGTCTACGGGCTCTGCTATCGATTCACCAACCGGGAGAACGAGGCGCAGGATCTGACCCAGGAAGTGTTTCTCCGGGTGTTCAAGACGCTGGGCAGTTTTCGTTCGGGAGAAGGGTGCTTCTCGGTGTGGCTGACCCGTCTGACGCGTAACCTTCTGGTGGACCATTACCGCCGGACAAAGCATGATCGAGTGACCGATGCGCTGGAAGACAAGCTGGCGGTGCTGGAATCCCGTGGCGCTCAATTGAGCCGGACAGATGGATTGGCCGTCGGTAACCAAGCCGGTGAACTGTTGCAGGCGGCTTTGCAGAAGCTGTCTCCCGAACTGCGGGAGGCGGTCATTTTACGCGACTTGCAGGATATGGAGTACCGCGAGATTGCGCGAGTGTTGGACGTGCCGGAAGGTACGGTAAAGTCCCGGTTGAGCCGTGGGCGCGCGGAATTGGCCCGTGTCCTCAGGCGGAACAACGTAAGTGTCTGAGCCCGGATGACGTGCATTGAGTTAGAGATTCTGATTACCGACTACCTGGATGGCACCCTTGCCGCAGCTGAGCGGTCGCGCCTCCAGGAGCATCTGGCTGGGTGCGAAAGTTGCCGGTCGTTCGCTCAAGATGTAACCGGAGCGGTTCAGGTTTTAGGGCAGGCACGCGCCATTGAGCCACCGCCGGATCTGATTACGCGCATTGCCTACCAGGCACCGCTTGGCCGCCTTCGGGATCCCGGGGTGCGGCAGGCTCTGCTGAGTCGGTGGCTCTCCAGATGGCTGCAGCCTGTGCTTCAACCCAGGCTGGTCATGAGTATGGCAATGACAATTCTTTCCTTCGCCATGCTGGAGCGTTGCACCGGAGTGAAAGTGCAGCACCTGCAGGTGGCCGATATGAATCCAGTCCAAATCTGGGGTGCGGCGGAGGACAAGGTGCTCCGGGTCAGAGATCGGGCATTGCGATATTACGAGAATTTGCGTTGGGTGTACGAGATTGAAGTTCGAATCAGGACCTTACAGGAGCAGCAGGATGCGGCCTTGAGCGCACAGCAGCAGGGGGCTCCAGCACATCAAAATAGAAAGCCAGCGGCTTCGGCACAGTCGAGCGATGGCAAAAACGGAGAAAGCAAATGAATTGTGTCAACCATCCGGAGATTCCGGCCATCAGCTACTGCCGCAGCTGTGGTAAGCCGATGTGCGCTGCTTGCCGGCGCCCGGCCGATGGCACAGTGTACTGCGCTGACCATGCACCCATGAGCGCGGGGGGAGGGTACGGGACCGGAGTCGGCAGCGATCCAAACCCTTACGCGCCTGGCCAGAGCAGTGCGGTCCCGCCCGTAGGTGGCTCCCTCGTACAAGGCAATCCTGCGCTTGCCTTTATCCTGGGCTGGATTCCTGGAGTCGGCGCCATCTACAACGGCCAGTACATCAAGGGATTAGTCCATGCCGGGATTTTCGGGATGCTGGCCAGTTTGATTGCCAGCATGGAAGATCACGCTCTCCAGCCATTTCTCGGCTTTCTGCTGGCTGCGTTTATCTTCTATATGCCTTTCGAGGCGTACCACACAGCCAAGAAGCGCCAGTTGGGAATCTATCAAGAAGAGTGGTCGAGCTTTGGGCGCGGCGCACTTCCCGGTGCTGGACGAGCGCCTGTGGGCGCCATTGTTCTGATCGTTCTAGGCGTGCTGTTCCTGCTGGACACCATGAACCTGATCGAGTTCCGACAGATCGGACGCTTCTGGCCGGTTTTGCTGATCGCGGTAGGGGCTTATATGCTGTACGCGCGGGTATCGCCGGCCAGTGCCGGTGTGCCGCCGTACCCATCCCCCGCTTCCCCGCCCCCGCCAGGACCGGGCCCGTCCTCTTCTCAGCCTTTATCGTCTGATAGCGCGGAGTTTCGTCATGATTAACCGCCGCGCGATGTTTCTTCGGGCGATTCGGGGGCCGATCCTCCTGATCACGGTTGGCACGTTGTTCGTTTGGCAGCAATCCGACGTGATCAGCTTTACCCGGACCTGGCCATTGATCCTGATTGTGCTTGGAATCCTGAGGCTGCTGGAACGTATAGCCTCGCCCGACGCTTCCTTGCCGCCACCGCCTGCGGGAGGATTTCCGCGATGAGACCATACCGTTCGGTGACCGGACCGTTGGTGCTGATCCTGGTCGGGGTTGTGTTTTTGTTGCAGACTCTATCGCCCGGGCTTCGGTGGTTCGATTTATTTGTCCAGTATTGGCCGTGGCTGCTGATCGGTTGGGGAGTAGTCGGACTGATCGAGGTCTGCGTTCAGTTCTCCCTTAACCGTGCGCTTCCAAACAACAGCGTCTCTGGAGGCGGCTGGTTCCTGGTTTTCCTGATCTGTGTCTTGGGTTTCTCGGCGTCCGAATTGCATCGCCCGGATACCTGGTGGCGTCAGGCCGGCTTTGATCGTAGTATTCAAGCGTTCGGGGAGGAACATGAATTCTCAGTGGAGCCGATGCAGCGGGCCGTAGGACGAGCGCCGCACCTGGTGATCGAGAACTTTCGGGGGGATGCCAAGATCACCGGAACGGAGGGCGAAACACTTACTGTCGCTGGACATAAAACGATCCAGTCCATGAACACTCATGACGCTGAACGGACTAATAGTCAGACGCCGGTTGAGGTCGTCTTGAAGGGCAACACGGTCGTGATTCGCTGCCATCAGGACCGGGCCAATAGTCGGGAGATTGTAGGGACGAATCTGGACATTTCGATACCGAAGGGGGCAAGCGTGGAGGCTACCGGCACCAAAGGTGACTTCGACGTTTCCTCGTTGACGGGCAATGTAGATATCAGCAGCGAGAACGCTGGTATCCGATTGCAGGATCTGGGGGGCGGCGCAAAGCTGGATACGCGCCGGAGCGATCTGATCCGCTGTACCAACATTCGGGGAACGGTGGATCTGCGTGGACACGGAACGGATGTAGAACTGACTAAGATTGCCGGCCAGGTAACCATGAGCGGCAGTTTTGGGGGCAGCATTTCATTCCATGAGCTTGCCAAGTCAGTAAAGGTAGAGAATCTTCGGACCGACTTCAGCGTGCAGCAAGTGCCCGGCGAGATTCGGCTGGAGCGAGGGAGCGTGAGCATGGAGAACGTCATCGGCCCGATCCACTTAACTACCCGCACTACAGACGTGACGCTCGACAACTTCACCCAAGCTTTGGACTTGAGCGCTGATAAGGGTGATATTGAACTCCGACCGGGACGTCTGCCCTTAGGGCGGATGAACATCCACACCGGGTCGGGGAACATCGAGTTAACACTGCCTCAGCAAGCCGGCTTCGCATTGAAGGCCAGCACCGAGCGCGGGGAAATTGAAAATGATTTCGGGTCCGGGTTGCAGCAGCGCCCCGATGGTCGCGGGGCAAAGCTGGAAGGCATGATTGGGGATGGGCCCGACGTTAGCCTGGTCACCAATCGCGGCAGGATCTCCGTTCGGAAAATGACCGGGGAAGTAGTCAATGGCCGAATTGCTTCGCTACCTTCGACTCCGCCCATTCCTCCCTTGCCCCCGCTCCCGGCAATGGCCGATAAGTAGTAAGTCCGGACAAGCGTTGGTCTCTCCAGTCTGCTTTAGTCTAGAGAGTTGGACCTTTCCACACCTCTGCAATTCGTTAAAGGGATCGGTCCAGCGCGTGGCAAGATGCTGGCGTCCAAGCGGCTGCTGACAGTTGCCGATCTGCTTTACTACGCTCCGTTCCGCTACGAAGATCGCAGCAACGTCAAAACGATTGCACATCTCGCGCCAGGCGAAAAGGCGGCCGTGATCGCACGCGTCTGCGAAACCAAATTGTCTCGTCTGCGAACACGCAACCAGGGTCTGCTGGAAGTGGTGTTCAGCGACGGCTCCGGGGCAGACCTGCAAGCTCGATGGTTCCATGGCGAGCGGTATGGGGACAGCCTGCAGAAGCAAACACGAGTGGCTTTGTTTGGCAAGGTTGAGTTGGATCGTTCGGCAGGAGGCCGGTTGATGGTCCAGCCGGAAATCGAGATCCTGTCGGATGAAGACGACGAAGAGGAGACTCTGCATTCGGGCCGCATCGTTCCCGTATACGAAGCAGCCGGCAAGGTAAACACACGAACGTTTCGGCGGCTGATCCATGCGGTTTTGAGAGACGCTGAGATGCCGGCCGATGAACTGCCGCAGAGCGTCAAAGAGCGCATTGGACTGCCGGATCTGGCTAAGGCGTTAGAGCAGGTACACTTCCCTCCAAGCGGAACAGATCTGCGGCTATTGAATGAATTTCGCTCGCCGGCTCAAGTGCGTTTGATCTTCGAGGAGTTCTTCTGGCTGGAGTGTGGCTTGGCGCTGAAGAAGTCGAAGGCGAGGGTGGTGCGCGGCATCCCATTTTCGGTGAACGAGCCGGTTCGCGAAAAAATCAAGCAGATGCTGCCCTTCAAACCGACCGGTGCACAGCGCAAGGTAATGCAGGAGATTGCGGACGATATGAAACGGCCGCATCCGATGAATCGCTTACTGCAGGGCGATGTCGGCAGCGGCAAAACGATGGTGGCTGCACAGGCCGCGATTATCGCAATTGAGAATGGCTTTCAGGTAGCGGTGCTGGCGCCTACAGAGATACTTGCCGCGCAGCATCGGGTCTACTTCAATCGGCTGCTGGGCAAGGTTGGATATCTGGTTGCGGCGCTCACGGGCTCAGCAGGGACGCGCGATAAAGCAAGCGTGAAACGGAAGATGGCTGCCGGAGACGTTCACATGGTAGTGGGAACCCATGCGCTTTTGCAGGAGGATGTCGCTTTTCATCGTTTAGGATTGGCGATTGTGGACGAGCAGCACCGCTTCGGGGTTCGCCAGCGTTGGGAGCTATTTCAGAAAGGCCAGGATGGGCAGGCCGACGTTCTTGTGATGACAGCGACGCCCATCCCGCGCACTCTGGCGCTGACCATCTATGGTGATCTGGACGTCTCAACTATCGATGAACTGCCGCCCGGTCGCAAGCCGATCACCACGCGCCAGGTGAATGAAAGCGCAGTGGAAAGCGTGTATAGCTTTGTCGCGCAACAGGTAGGTCTGGGACGGCAGGCCTATGTCGTTTATCCCGTGGTGGAGGAGTCTGAGAGTATTGCAGCAAAGGCCGCGGAGGGGATGCACCACCATCTTTCAACAACAGTGTTTCCGAACCTGAGCGTTGACCTGCTGCACGGCCGCATGACGCCGGACGACAAAGAAGCAGCCATGGCTCGCTTCCAATCGGGGCAGACGCAGATTCTGGTTGCAACGACTGTGATTGAGGTCGGGGTGGATGTGCCGAACGCGACGGTAATGGTAATTGAACAAGCCGAGCGTTTCGGGCTGGCGCAGATCCATCAGTTACGGGGGCGTGTCGGCCGGGGCAGGCATCAAAGCTACTGCATTCTGGTCACGGGGAAGATGAACGAAACGGCACAGGAGCGCATTCGTACTTTGGTGGAATCGAACGATGGCTTCTATATTGCGGAGATGGATATGAAGCTGCGCGGACCTGGCGAATTCTTTGGCACCAAGCAATCGGGCGTGCCAGGGCTGCGACTGGGAGACATTTTGCGGGACAATGAAATTCTTTGTCAGGCGCGAGACGAAGCGCGTGCTCTGCTGGAGCGCGACGGTAGTAACGCGGAATGGCGCGATGCGGTTCGCTACATCCAGGAGCATTGGCAGCGACGGTATGGGCTGGTGCAGGTCGGCTGAAGGATGCGGGTAATTGCCGGGCGCTTTCGGAGCCGCAAGCTGAAAACTGTGGACAGCTTGCAGGTGCGGCCCACGCCGGATCGGCTGCGGGAAACGCTTTTCAGTATTCTCATGGCGCGGCTGGCCGGAGCGCTCTTTGTCGATGCATATGCGGGGAGCGGCGCGGTCGGGATCGAAGCGGTTAGTCGCGGCGCCAGGCATGCGGTGCTGATTGAGAAGAACGGGCAGGCTGCGGCAGTAATCAAAGAGAACGTGCGGACTCTGGGGATTGAAGACGAGACAACGCTGATTCGCGGTAGCGTCACAAAAGAATTGCCGAACGTTTTGGCTGCTCAATCACCGGATATTTTGTTTCTTGATCCTCCTTACGAACGGTCGAGTGAGTACACCGATTCTATGGCTATTCTGGGTGCTACGCCCGTGCCGTTGGTGATCGTGCAGCATCCATCACGCATGATGTTGCCAGAACAACTAGGTCTAATCAGTAAGGTTCGGGTTGTTCGGCAAGGTGATAATGCGCTGAGCTTTTACGAGCCGGGCCCAGAATAGAAATGCCACTCTAGCGGAGTACTACGGCGTGTTCAAGGTGGTGATGCATGTGAAGCTCTTCAACTCTGCTCCTAGTTCCATAGAATAGGAGGAGAACTAATTCCGCTGGGTACGTCATGACAGACTTCAAGGCAGATCACATAAGAGCGGTCAAAACAGGGAGGTTGTCCCGATGACAGACCAACAGCTCTACTTTGCAATTGGTATTCCGGTGTTTGCCGTGTTCATGGGGGTGCTTGTCAATGCAACGGCGATATTGCTCTCAAACAGAAATGATAGATAAACGCTTTGACGCTATTGAAAGACGAATAAGCGATACAAAGAAGATTCTTCAGGCAGATATCAGAGCCTTTCGCACCGAACTACTGAGCCGGATTGGGGCCGTCGAAGATCGCCAGCGGTGATGGCTTGGAACCCATGCTCAAAGAGTGTTCACGCTCAGTTGCTGTCTCTTCAGTGAAGCCTGTTGACGCCTTTACAAAATAGCGGTGGATGTGACACGCATGAGCACGTCACTGGTTTCGATCAGTTCAGCATCCGGGATATCCCGGATCTCTACCGTGTGCTCTTCGTGATGCCAGCTCTCCACAAACCCTGGCCACATGTACGTCATGAATGGCAGTAAGTGGTCCCGCGCATCTCACAGCTTATCCCTGTTAGTAGCCAAGTGTTCGCATCACCATTATTAGCCGAGACGCCTTCTGCACCAACAGCCTTGGCTGTTGCCGCATCCTCCACAGGCGGTTATTCTAAAGGCTCTAACTTCGATGGTAGCAGCAGCACCGATAGCAACCAGAACCAATAAGGCGAAAAGGGAGATTGCAAGAGTGGCTGGCCAGCCAATCCCGGCGTATTCGCAGCACATACTGATCAGGACGCCAATAACCCAAAATGGCGTCGGGTTAAGAGGCTTGGATTCCATGGCTGTCATTCTACTACTCTCCAGCACCTGCACAATACCTCCTAGGAGCTATCTTGTAGGCGGACATGATCGCCTGGACCTACTCGCAATGACCTTCATTCTCGTGTTTTGCTGAGTTCCAATATCACGCAGGTATTTATTGGCCGACCTTCGCATGTCGTGAAATAGTAGGTCTGAGAATCCTGCCGCCTCCCCTGCTGTCCGCAGCGTCATCCAAGAATGGCTGGCGGCAACAACTGATGACGCCCCTCACCAAGCCAATTCATCCTTTAGGGCGACGCGAATGCTAGGCGACCAGCAACACCTGAATATCCATGACATTGGTCCCGGTGGGGCCGGTTCTGATCAGATCGCCAAGGGCGTCGAAGAACGGATAAGCATCATTGGCGGCCAGATGAACTGATGCGTCTAAACCGAGGCTGAAGGCTCGGCTGATTGTGCTGCCTGTAACAAGAGCACCGGCTGCATCGGTTGGACCGTCTGTGCCGTCGGTGCCTATGCTGAGCAATAAAACATCATCAAGAAGAACAAGGTGAGGGGCGGCCGCTAATGCGAGCTCCTGATTGCGGCCCCCTTTGCCTGCCCCGCGAACTAGAACAACGGTTTCGCCGCCGGCTAACAAACAAGCAGGTGGGGGCAGCGGCGAACCGTGTTGCCGAATCTCGCGCAGAATGGATGCATAAACGCCGGCCACTTCGCGTGCTTCGCCCGTCACTGTGCTAGCTAGTATTTGCGAGTGATAACCCAGTTCCCCGGCCCGCAGCAGCCCCGCTTCCAGAGCAAGACGATTGCTGCCGATCACGTGATTATGTACGCGGCTGAAGATCGCACTGCCCGGCTTCGGAGTTTCAGGCCAGTGACCTGCGCTTCCAGAGGCGAGATGATGCCGCACACTCGGTGGAACTCGCTGCCATAACTTGTAACGGTCGAGAACGTCAGTCGCATCGGAAAAAGTTGAAGGATCAGGAGCCGTGAGCCCAGAACCAATCACGTCGATCGGATCGCCGACCACGTCAGAGAGGAGCAGCCCCACAACGCAGGCCGGGTGCGCGAGGGCGGCGAGTTGACCGCCCTTCAATCTCGAGAGATGCTTGCGGACTTGATTGAGTTCAATGATGGTCGCGCCCGAGTGCAGCAGCAAGCGCGTAGTCTCCTGCTTCTCAGCGAGTGTGATCTCGCCTGCCGGCGAAGGGAGCAAAGCAGACGCACCGCCGGAGATGGCAACCAGCAGTAGATCCCGGGCTGTCAGGCCGCCGAGTAGTTGGCCAACCTCCATTGCAGCCGCGAGTCCGGCCTCATCAGGAACGGGATGGCCCGCTTCGAACACGTTTGTCTTTGCCAGTGCGGGACCGGCATGACCGTGCTTTGTAACGGCCGAACCGGCTGTCAGCGTAGAGCCAAGAATGCCCTCAATCGCAGCCGCCATGGGAACGGCTGCCTTCCCAATGGTGAGCGAAAACACGCGATCGAAATCGCGAAGCGAGAACTGGTCCAAACCGATCCGGAAAAGATCACCCTCCAGTTCAAGGCTTCGTTGGACGGCCGCGCGTGCATCGGCTGCGTTCAAGGCAGCCTGAACAATCGCGAGGGCATCGCGCTTAAGTCGCTCCTCTCCGACCGGCAGCGCCATTTAGAAGATGGAGAGAGCCGCGATCCGGGCCACAATCGAGGAGACGTCCTCGCCATCGACTTCGATCCGGAAGTCGGCTCGCGAGTAGAGCGGTCGGCGATCCTCGTACAAGCGCGCCAGGTTCTGCCGGTCGGCTGCAAGAGGGCGCGTCGTATCTGCGCCCAGTCGCTGGTGCACCGTATCGAGAGAGCAGTCAAGCCAGACCGTGATGCCGTTATCTTTCAACATCTGCCAGTTCCGCTCCTGAATGAAAGCGCCGCCGCCTAACGCAATGACGCGCGGCGCACCGGCTTGTATCTGCTGCACATGCTGCTGAATAGCGGAGGTCTCACGATCGCGAAATGCCGCTTCTCCTTCCTCCCGAAATATCTGCGCGATCGAGCGGTTCTCCACGCGCTCGATTGCTGCGTCGATGTCAATGAATTCCCAGCCGAGATGCCGGGCGAGCATGCAGCCAACGGTGGTTTTCCCGGAGGCCATGAAGCCCACCAGGTAGAGCCCTGGCGTACGCTTCAGCTTCAGGTGCATGTCTATGATCGTAAGCTTTGCGAGAAAAATGGAATTCATCCCACCTTCTTAGCAGCGGCCCTTGAAACATAACAGCCCGAATTTGTTTGCGCCGTTAGGAGACCCGAAACCCCCATGCAGCAATTCACCCTACGTACTTTTGAACTGTTCGAGACTAACAAAGATGGGGCTCTGCAACTGCTAGGCAAAGCGACATACGCAGCCGAAACAGCATCCGAAGGGAAGCTGTGGCTGACCAACCTGATGGCTGAGGGCCGCTTGGCGACCGGCACGTTCTACCGCTTTGAAGCCAATGCCAGCTTCCCTGACGTGCACCTTCAGACCACCTTCAACCTTTCATTCTGCCTGTTCTCCGGGACACGTATCTGCCCGGTGCGTATTCGGCACCGCAGCGAAAAGGCACATTGGCACAGTGTAGACCCAGAATGGTCAGTAGACTTTGAAGGGGTTCCAACCTGGTCGCTGATGCGTTCCATTGAGCCGCGCTGGCAGTTGTTGCAATCTGTTCCGCAAAGCTACGGGTGGATGGGGCGATCACGACGCGATTGGCAGCGCCGTGATTGCTGGACCATTCCGCAAGCGATCAGCTGCCCGGTTCATTCAGCGGCGTAGTGCTTGGCCAACTGTTTTCAGGAGCAGCGGCAGGTCGCGACGCTTGCAGGCTTCCTCCATCACTTTTGATAATGGCGAGAAGTCCGTTGCAGCAGGATATTGCCCCACGATTTTCAGCAGATGCTTCGACCGGGTGCGCTGCAGTAAGTGGTTTGCCTTGTGCCAGCTGGTCGCTCCAGACAGCCCGCCAAACTATCAAGCGAGGATAGAGACAATGGCCCTCAAGAAAATCGAAGACTACGGTGTAGTGGGAAACATGTCCACTGCTGCGCTGGTCGGATTGGATTCCTCTATCGACTTTTTCTGTTTCCCGCGTTTCGATTCGCCCACCATCTTCGCCGCGCTGCTGGACAGCGAGAAGGGCGGATCCTACAGTGTCATACCTGAAATGACCAACATGGTCTGCAAGCAGATGTATGTGGCGGAAACCAACGTATTGATTACGCGGTTCCTCTCCGGCGAGATGTCAGCTGAAGTAGCCGATTTTATGCCGGTAGCTGCCGCGGACCACCGTAACGTATTGATCCGCGTGGTGCGGTCTATCCATGGCGAAGTGAATGTCCACATTCAGTGCCGTCCTGCTTTTGACTATGCGCGGGTCGACCACACGGCCAGCATAGAAACGTCCGATGTGGTGTTTGTACCGAAGGGTGGAGACTGTCAAGCACTCCGATTGCAAGGATCTGAACCGCTCACCGTTGATGACGGAACCGCGAGGGCGAAGTTCACTCTTCGCAAAGGTGAGTGCGCCACGTTCCTTCTGGGTGCCGATAATGAACTTACCTATTCATCTTTACATCTGGACACCACGGAGCGTGAACTCGCTGACACGCTCCGATACTGGCGCGAGTGGAGCGGCAGGTCACTGTACCGGGGTCGATGGCGCGAAACGGTTGGCCGGTCAGCGCTGATTTTAAAGTTGCTGACTAGCAGGAAGTACGGGTCACTCATTGCGGCGCCAACATTTGGTCTGCCTGAAGTGCCCGGTGGTGAGCGCAATTGGGATTACCGCTATACCTGGTTGCGCGATACAGCGTTCACCCTGTACGCATTCATGAGGCTCGGCTACCGCGAAGAGGCTGATCAATTCTGGGGCTGGCTGCACGCGCGCATCCAGCATAGCGATGGCTCGGGCGCACCTCTGCGAATCATGTACCGCGTTGACGGCTCAACGGATCTGGTGGAGACGAACCTCGATCACCTTAGCGGTTATCTCGATTCGAAGCCGATCCGAACGGGAAATGCCGCTCACGATCAAACCCAGTTGGACATCTTCGGCGAGGTGTTCGACGCCACGTATTTGTATTCCAAATATGGGCAGGCATTGGCGTACGAGGGCTGGACGAGCATCAAAGACATACTCGCTTGGCTGGGAAGTAATTGGCGAAAGCCGGATGAGGGCATCTGGGAGATTCGGGGAGGACAGCGCGAGATGCTCCATTCGCGGCTCATGTGTTGGGTGGCATTTGATCGCGCCATTCGCCTGGCCCACAAACGGTCACTCTCGGCACCGTTCGCAGAGTGGTACAAGCACCGTGACGACATTGTGGACGAGATCTACACAGAGTTCTGGAGCGAGGAGCGGCAGAGTTTCGTTCAGGCTAAGGGAAGTAAAACGCTGGATGCTTCCATCCTGCTGATGCCGCTGATGCGCTTTATCAGTCCAATCGATCCCAAGTGGCTTTCCACCATGGCGGCCATCGAGTCGGATCTTGCTGAGGACGCCTTTGTTTATCGCTATCGGAACCGGGAAGTACAGGACGGCTTGACTGGCGAGGAAGGAAGCTTTACCTGCTGCTCGTTCTGGTTTGTGGAGTGCCTGGCGCGTGCCAATCAGGTTGATAAAGCCCAGCTGCTGTTCGAGAAGCTATTAGCCCACGGAAACCATCTCGGCCTCTTCTCAGAGCAGATCAGTCGAAGCGGGCGCCAGATTGGGAATTTCCCTCAAGCCTTAACACACCTGGCTTTGATCAGTGCAGCAACCTATCTGGACCGTGCGCTTTCCAAGGCAGATCCAAGTCCTTGGGCGTAAGGCATAACGCGCTGGAAGCATCGATGTCCATAATGAAGGGATGGACGCACCCTTGCTGCCCCTCTTCCCGCTCTCACTGGTGTTGCTGCCGGGAATGCCTTTACCGCTGCATATCTTTGAAGAGCGCTATAAAGAGCTGATGGCCGACGTAATACCTGACAAGCGCGAGTTCGGCGTGGTGTTGGCGAAAGAGGAAGGGATTGTCAATGTTGGTTGCACGGCTGTGGTACAGGAAGTAATCCGCCGGTACCCGGACGGCCAGTTAGATCTGGTAGCGATTGGGCAGCGCCGATTCGAAGTTGAGTCCCTGGACGAAAATGAAGCGTACCTGCGTGCCGAGGTGGGCTATTTCGATGACGAAGACAGTGCCGCGCCCTCAGCTGAGCTGCGAACCAGAGCCATCGATGCATGCCGTCCGCTGCTGGGAACCGAAACGTTGCCCGGAAGCGAGCTTTCCCCTTTCGACAGCCCCCGTCTGAGCTTCAAACTCGGGCAACTGATTACCGATGTTGATCGACGGCAGTTACTGCTTTCGCTTCGATCAGAAGTGGAGCGTTTAGAGTACCTGGTGAAGATGCTTCCCGAGTACACGGTGCAACGGGAACGGACCGCCTTAGCGAAACGCCTCGGGCCGCTGAACGGGCACGCCAAGCACGTTGTGAACTCGTAGAGGAGCTGCTGTTGGAACGGCAAAGCCTGATCTTTGATGCCGACGATACGCTCTGGGAAAACAATATCTACTTCGAGTCGGCTTTCACGCAGTTCTGCGGATACCTTCAGCACTCCAGGCTAGCGCCGCTACAAGTGCGTGAAGTGCTCGATGAGATCGAGATAGCCAATGTCAAGATTCACGGTTACGGCTCCCGGAACTTTGCCCGTAGCCTGACTCAGTGCATGCAGCACCTGGCGGAACGGAATATCAGCGAGGAGGACTTGTCGGCTGTGCGGAAATTTGCCATGGCGATCCTGGAGCAACCAATGGAATTGCTACCCGGAGTGCAGGAGACAATCGCGGATCTCTGGAGGCGGCACGAATTGACGCTTTTCACCAAAGGTGATTTGGATGAGCAACGGATCAAGGTGGATCGCTCCGGATTAGGTTCTTACTTTCGTCATGTAGCGATAGTTCATGAGAAAGATGAGCGCGCTTATCGCCGCCTGATGGAAGATCAGGGTATGGTTCCGGAACGAACCTGGATGGTAGGAAATTCACCCAAGTCCGATATCAATCCGGCGTTGGCGGCTGGAATGAAAGCCGTGTATATTCCGCATCCACGTACCTGGAGTCTGGAACATGAACTGGTTCCGGAAGCCCACTCCGGTCTGATCCGCATTGACAACATCACCGAGCTGCGCCGTATTTTCTGAGGTCAGGGAGCGGCGACGCAATAAACCCTAGTGAAACGCCGCGGCGGATTCATTGACGAAATTAAGCAGCGTAGATGGGAAGATGCCTAGGATAAGCACCCCCAGAGCACTGGCCCAGATCGCGATTCGTAAGCTTGGCGAGGCAGGTAAGAGCCGGACGGTGTCCGCCGACGGCTCACGCATGAAAACCGCAACAATGATCTTTAGGTAGTAATAAGCCGCAATCGCGCTATTCAATAAGCCGAATACGGTAAGCCAAACAAGGTGCGAGTCCAACGCAGCTTGAAAGACATAAAACTTCCCAAAAAACCCGCCGGTGAGCGGAACGCCGATCAGTGAGAACACGAAAACGGCCAGCAGTGCCGACATCATTGGTTCGCGTCGAACCAGACCGTCGAGATCGTCAATCTTCACGAACTTCTCATTGCGGGACGCGATGTGGCTGATTACGGCAAAGGCGCCAATGTTCATCAAGGCATAGGAAGCAAGATAGAACATAGCAGCCGTCATGCCAATCTGAGACCCTGCCGCGAGTGCAACCATCACGTAACCGGCATGGGCGATAGAGCTGTAGCCCAACATCCGCTTCAAGTTCGTTTGCAGAAGCGCGCCAAAGTTGCCGATGACCATGGTAAGCAAGGCGCAGGCCCAAGCGAGCGGGAGCCAACTTTCGTTCAAAGGCCGGAACGAGTAGAGGAAGATGCGGAAGAACACAGCGAAGGCAGCAGCTTTTGGGCCGGCTGACAGGAACGCGCTTACCGGGGCAGCAGCACCTTGATAAACGTCAGGCGCCCAGATCTGAAATGGCGCCACTGAGACTTTAAAGCCCAGCCCGACAAACAGCAACGCCAGCGCTAGTCCGACCAAAATGGATGGATGCTGCGTCTCATCAAGCGTCCGACGGATGGCTTCCAGGTTCGTGGAACCAAGCAGACCATAGATCCATGCGATGCCGTAGAGAAAAAAGGCCGTAGCGAAAGAGCCGAGCAGGAAGTATTTCAGGGCCGACTCGTTGTTTCGACGATCGTCACGAAGAAAGCCGGCCAGAATATAGGTGGCGATGGACGATATCTCCAGGCCAATGAACACCATGATCAGATCGGTTGCGGTGGCCAGCACGCACTGGCCGACCAGGGAGAACAAAATGAGAGAGTAAAACTCTCCCGATTGAGCGCCTTCGCGTTCCAGATAAGTGAACGACGCCAGAATGCAAAGAAAACCAACAACTAACACCAATCCACGGAAGAATGTGCCATAACCGTCGTTGGCAATCATATTCTGGAATGCCGAGCCACTGTTGCCGAAGACCCAGACGTTAGCTACAAACGCTGCGGCAATGCCCACCAGCCCAAGACCGCCGAGAATGCGTTTGTTGCCGGCAGGCAGACCGGCTTCCAGCATCATAATGGCGATACCAAAGATGGTAAGCAGGATCTCTGGAAGAAAGCGGAGGTACTCGATCAGGTGCGGCTGAAAATTACCGAGCATGCAGGCCCTCGGCGATCTGCTTAGAGAGCGGAGCGTTCGTCTGAACTCTGTATTCGTTACTCATGCTGGTCTGGTCAAGAAGATGAGCGGTAGCTGACGAGATGGGTTGCAAGAAGGGTTGGGTATAGGAGCCGAGCCAGACCATCATTACGCAAAGCAGTACGATGGGAGCCCACTCAGGGAGGCGAAGATCGGCCAGCGGTCTGGCGCCAACGGCTGATTTGCCGAGGAAAACACGCTGGTACATCCAGAACATATAAGCCGCAGACAGAATCACCCCAACAGCGGCCCAGGCCGCCCAGGAAAAATGAGCAATGGCAGCTCCCTGCATCACCAGAAATTCACCGATGAAATTGCAGAGAGTCGGCAGGCCTATGCTTGCCAGAAGCGCAATCATAAACGAAGTAGCGAAGCGAGGCGCATGCGTAGCGACACCTCCGAAATCGTTGATCTCCATAGAGCCGCGGCGGAGTTCCAGATAGCCCGCCAGAATAAACAAAGCTCCGGTAGAGAGGCCGTGCGCAATCATCTGGAAAACCGCCCCGTCCGCACCTTGTTGAGTGAAAGAGAAAATCCCAAGTACGATAAAGCCAAGATGGCTGACTGACGAATAAGCAATCAGTCGCTTGACGTTGGGCTGAATCAAAGCCAGCAAAGCACCATAGATAATGCCGATAATGGCCAGCACGACAATCCAGCCGGCACAGCGGTGAGCACCGTTTGGAGCAAGCGGCAGAGAGAAGCGGATCAACCCGTATGCACCCATCTTGGACATAACGGCGGCCAGAAGAAAGGTAGCCGGCACTGGTGCCTGCGTGTACGTTTCCGGTAGCCAGGTATGAAAGGGAAAGATAGGCACCTTGACGGCGAAGGCAGCAAAGAATCCAAGGAACAACCAGAGTTGTTGGCTGGGAGTCAGCGCGAGGCGGCCTGCGTTAAAGCCGTTCATGATGTCGACGTAGTCGAACGAACCGGTCAGGCTGTGAATGTAAATCACAGAGCCAAGCATTAGCACGGAGCCAAGGAACGTATAGACGAAGAACTTAACTGCGGCCTGTGCTTTGCGCGGTCCGCCATACCCGCCCACCATCAGGTACATCGGCACCAGCGCCACCTCCCAGAATACGTAGAAAACGAAGAGGTCGAGCGCAGTAAAGACACCGATCAGTCCAAACTCGAACAGCATCAGGAAAGCATAGAAGTTTCGGCGGCGCTCAGGGATGAGCTCCTGCGTAATCCAAACAGCAATCGGCAGGAGGAACGTGGTGAGCAGCACCAGCCAGATATTGATCCCGTCTACGCCAAGGTGAAAGCGGATTTGAGTGCCTGGGCTGTTGATCCACAACGTATCAACAACGGACGTAAACTGCGCCGGGTTGGCCAGGGCTGGGCCAATTAAACCAAGCGACAGAAGAAAGGTAACAATGCTGGTGAAGAACGCGACGGTAAATGCTGTTCGCGACTTCGGGGGAGTACAGAGCACGGCAATAAAGCCGAGCATGGGAAGCGCAAGAGTAACAGCTAAAAGGCTCATCGATTGCCTCCGGCCAGGCCGATCACTAAGATCACCAGCAGCGAACCCGCCAGAATCCACGTAGCGTAGTTCCGAATACTCCCCGACTGCAACTGCCTGAACAGCGAACCCCAGCCTCGAACGACGCGGGACAGCCCATTTACGAGCGAGTTGTCAATCAGCGACTCATCTACTCCATGCCAGAGGAAGACCCGCGAGATGCCTTTCAAAGGATTAACGATGACGGCAGCGTACATCTCATCCACGTAATATTTGTTCGAGATCAGACCATAGACCGGCCCTGCTCCCAGTCTCATCGATTCGGCTAGCGCGGGACGCATTACGTAAAGGAAGAAGGCAAGCAGGATTCCGATAATGCCGAGGCTGGCCGAGATAAACATCGCTGTCGTGTTCTCCTTTTCAGGCATCCCAAACATTGGTGAGAGCCAGCGTGGGATGTTGATGTATCCGCCACCGAAGGCAAGTACAGCAAGGATCATCAAGGGGCCGGTCATGCTTAGCGGTGATTCATGAGCGTGCTTGTCTCCGCGGTAGGAGCCGAAAAAGGCCAGGAAAAACGCGCGGAAAACATAGAAGGCAGTCATGCCGGCCGTGATCGCGCCAACCCAGAACATCCAGGGTGCGCGCTCATAAGCAGCTGAGAGAATCGCGTCTTTACTAAAGAAGCCGGAGAAGCCCGGAAAACCCGAGATGGCGAGACTCGCCGAAAGCAGCGTAATGAAAGTGATAGGCAGTGATTTTCGCAACCCGCCCATATGACGCAAATCCTGCTCACCCCCTAGGCCATGGATAAGACTGCCGGCACCGAGGAAGAGCAGTGCCTTGAAGAAGGCGTGCGTCATCAGATGCCAGATGCTGGCCGAGTAATCACCCACGCCAGCACCAAGAAACATGTAGCCGAGTTGAGACACCGTAGAGTATGCAAAGACTTTCTTGATGTCATTCTGGGTCATGGCGATAGTCGCAGCGAAGACGGCCGTCAGGAGCCCGATAACCGCGACAACACCCATTGCGACAGGCGCATGGTTATACAAGAATGAGACACGAGACACCATGTAAACGCCCGCCGTAACCATGGTTGCCGCGTGGATCAAGGCAGAGACAGGCGTAGGGCCGGCCATGGCATCGGGTAACCAAACGTAAAGCGGCAGTTGAGCAGACTTGCCGGTGGCGCCCACAAATAAGAGGAGCGTGATAGCAGTAATCACGCCCATCGTTGCCTCAACCGGTAGAGAAGCAACAGCGGCGGCCAACTTGCCGAAGTCGAGAGTCTTGAATGTAAGCGCGGTTAAGAAGATTCCCAGCATGAAGCCGAAGTCGCCAATGCGATTTACAATAAATGCTTTATTAGCGGCATTCGTTGCGTAGTCTTCTTTGAAGTAAAAGCCTACCAGCAGATAACTGCACAGGCCCACACCCTCCCAGCCCACAAACATGACCAGCAGGTTTGAGGCGAGCACCAAGACCAGCATGAAGAACACGAACAGGTTGAAGTAAGAAAAGAAACGATTGAAGCCTTCTTCGTGATCCATGTAGCCGGTTGCATAGATATGAATCAGCAGCCCGACGCCGGTAACAACCAGCAGCATCACCGCAGTAAGGCGGTCAACCACCAGATCGAAGCCGACGTTCAGGAAACCGCTTTGCATCCAGGTAAAGTCGTGCTCAGCGTAGGCAGTATCAAGCGGATAAAGCTTGAAAATAACGGCCAGAACGTACAGGAAAGAGAGAGCCACGGAGCCAACAGCGACCAGACCCGCCACCTGCTTCGGCCACCGGCGGCCGAACATGCTGCTGATCAGGAAGCCAAGAAGAGGAAAGAACGGAATAAGCCAGAGTGTCATTAGCGGGAACTAGAGTTTCAGCGAATCGATATCGTCGATCTGTAAGGTGCCGCGATTTTTAAAGATGGTAAGGATGATGGCAAGACCAACCGCCGCTTCTGCTGCCGCGACTACCATCACAAAGAAGGAATAGATATGGCCGTCAATTCGTTGTAGCTGGTAAGAGAAGGAAACAAAGCTGAGGTTCACGGCATTGAGCATGAGTTCAATGGACATGAAGACCGTAATTACGCTCTTGCGATAGACGAAGCCGGCGACGCCAAGAGCAAACAAAACGGAACTCAACATCAGATACCAGGTCAGAGGAACCGGCGGGATAGAAGGCACAGCTAGTCAATTTCCTTTTGGGCCAGGACTACGGCGCCCAGAATAGCAATCAGAATCAGGACGGAGATAACTTCGAAGGGAAGCAGGTATTCGGTGAAAAGCATCTGACCGATCCGCTCGGCGGTACCGCCCACCCAGGCGCCGAAGCCAACCGTCCGCATCGGGCCAAGATCACTGCGAATCAAGAAAACAAACAGGGCAACAAAGGCGAGCAGCAGAGGCAGACCGGCAACCTGTGCGAACCACGATTTACTGCTGGCCTTCTCCGCGCCCGCATTCAAGAGCATGATGGTAAAGATAAACAGCACCATGACGGCGCCGCCATACACAATCAATTGCGCCATCGCGATGAATTCAGCACCCAACAAAAGATAGAGTACGGCGAGCGATCCCATGACGCCGATCAGCGATAAAGCGCTAGCGATTGGGTGCTTCTGGAGAACAAGATTGACTGCGCACACTACTGAGACGGTCGCGAAAACGATGAAGAGAATCGTGCCCATGAAAGACTCAGAATACAGCTACGCAGAAAGCCGTCAGCAGCAGGTTGATCAGTGCGCAGGGAAACAGAAACGTCCAGGCAAACTTCATCAACTGGTCGTAGCGAAAGCGCGGCAGCGTTCCGCGAATCCAGATAAAGGTGAACAGCAGCGCGCCAACTTTGCTGAGGAACCAGAAGATCGGGGTCAGCACCGGCTGCAGTAGTGGAATCGCAAATAAGACAGCGACGACCAGGAAGGCCAGAGTGAACAGCGAGAAACTAAGGGCGTCGCCCTTCCGAGCGGGATTGAAACCGAACCAGAAGCAGAGTAGTGCGGCGCCCAAAAAGAACAGCACGGGCACGAAATTCGACCAGGGTGCCGGGAACAGCGGATGCCAGCCGCCCAGGAACAGCAGCGTCGCCACGCAGGTGATGGTCACCATGTTGGCGTACTCCGACATGAAGAAGCAGGCAAATTTCATGCTGCTGTATTCAGTGTGGAAGCCGGCCACCAGTTCGTTTTCAGCTTCAGGCAGATCGAACGGGATGCGGTTAGTTTCCGCGAACGCAGCGATCATGAAGATAATGAAAGCAAAGATCTGGGGAAATGGCATCTGGAAGATGTTCCAGCGCGGGAGGAAGCCTAGGTAGTAACCGGCCTGCGCATCGGTAATGCCGCGAAAGCTCAGATGATTGTTCAGCAGCAGCGGAGAAACAATTGCCAAAGTAAGGGGCAGTTCGTAGCTGATGAGCTGAGCGCTGCTGCGTAGGCCGCCAATCAAAGAGTACTTATTGTTTGACGACCACCCAGCCAGGGCAACGCCATACACGCTTACCGAGCTGATGGCAAGCACAAATAGAATGCCGACGTTTAAGTCAGTGATCTGCATGAATGTGCGAACACCGAACACCGTCACTTCCGGTCCGAACGGGATGATCGAAATAGAGATCAGCGCGAGCGACACCGCTATGAACGGAGCCAGCAGGTAGAAGAACTTATTTACGTACGGCGGAAGCAGATCTTCCTTGGTAAGAAGCTTAAAGACGTCCGCCATGGGCTGCATCAGCCCGTGAGGACCGACCCGCAAAGGGCCAGTCCGGGATTGAATGTGCGCCAGCACTTTCCGCTCCACCCACTGCAGGTAGGCTAGCGTCGTCATGAAGACGCCGAAAACAATGGCAATCTTAATCAGGCTGACGACAAAGAAATTGAAGATCATTTTTCCTGTCCGCGTGTCTCCACTTGAACGCTTCCATCGCGCATGCCCGTGTGCTTGATGGGTTCGTGATAGAGCTCGCCAGGAGACTCAATAACTGAGTTGAGCATGTTTGAGAATCTACCTAGTGTGCCAGACGTGAAAAGTGTATTGTTGGCCGATCGGACCAACTCGGGTGCAGGCCGAAATTGGACTTGGCCGTTTAACGGTGCAGTAGGCGCAGCGCCTCCCGTCTCGATCACTGCGAGTGGAACGTTGTAGCCGTGCACAGCCTGCCGAATCAGCTGAAAAACAGCTTGCGGCTGCGACGGGCCGAGGTCAGCATTCATCTCCTTGGCAAGCAAGGCAAAGATCTCGCTGTCTGGCTTGGTTCCCATGGTCTTGGGGCCGCGCATGACTTTCTGAACATCGCCGCAGACGTTGGTAACCGTGCCGCTCTTCTCATAGACCGACGAAGCCGGAAAAACCACATCGGCGCGGCTTGCCGTCTCGGTGAGAAACAAATCCTGCACGACAACAAAGGCATTGCTCGTCGCTAGAGGCTGTCGCGAAACCGGATTGGTACCGATAATCCAAAGCGCGTCAAGGTTCGTTGCGCCAAGAATCTCGTCGTAATTCAGGCCCGCTTCCAATCCGCTTTCTGCTACCGGGTGATAGCCCGGCAGAAGATCAGGCAACACGCCAAGATCCGAAGCACCCCGTGAATTCGAGTAGTCAAGCAGGCACACATACTTCACGGGAGTACCGAGGGAATCGCCGAAGGCAACCAGTCGACGAACCGCGTCTCCCTTCACGGCAGCGCCGAAGAGAATCACCAGCTCAGGTTCAGCCGCCAGCTTCTCGCGAAGCGACTCCAGCGCCTCCAACTCCTGGCCAACCTCTGCGCGAACGCAGCTGGCGTAACTATCTTCCCGAACCACCCCGGGCGTGACAGCATAGACGTGCGCTTTGTTCAGGCGCCAGTTGTTGCGCAGCTGATAAGCGAGCAGCGGCTGCTCCTGCGCCAAGTCGCTATGAATGACTAGCGCAGCCTTACTCTTTGACACATCCTGCGTCGACGCCAGCGCCCCGGTGCGTCCGGCCAGCGCGTCCATTAAGGCAGGCAGATCGCCCGTTCGATGGTGATCGATGTTGTTGGTGCGGAGAATCTGGCGTGCGAATCGCTGCAAGAGGTAGTTCTCTTCATTGGTTGTGTGATTCGAACCGATCACCCCAAAGCTGCCGTTGCGCCCCCGAAGCTCGTTGAACTTTCTAGCGACAGTCGCTAGAGCCAAGGCCCACGAAACAGGCTTCAGTTGACCATCCACGCGCATCAGAGGCGCAGTCAGACGGTCCGGATGCTCATTAAAATCGTAAGCAAAGCGGCCCTTGACGCAAAGAAATTCGCCATTCACGCCGGACCGGTCGCGATTGTTGGACCGCATGATTTCGCCATTGCGCACGCCCAGCGTAACTTTGCATCCATTTGAGCAGTGTGTGCAGACTGTGCCCACATGCTCCATCTCCCAAGGCCGCGTCTTGTAGCGATACGTACCGCTGGTCAGCGCGCCCACCGGGCAAATATCGATGCAGGCGCCGCACTCGTCGCACTCCAGGTGATCGCCTTTATTCGGAACGATCTCCGCAGCAGCACCGCGGTTGCCCACACCCAGCGCATTTACCCCTAGCGCTTCGCCGCAGATTCGAACACAGCGATAGCAGAGGATGCAGCGCGGAGCATCGTAAAACACAATGGGTGACCACTGCTTCTCGTCAACGTGAATCTTAGCTTCGCGAAAGCGGCTCTCCCCCGCCCCATAGCGGAAGACCATATCCTGCAGCTCGCACTCGCCGCCCTTGTCGCATACCGGGCAATCCAGCGGATGGTTGGTGAGCAGAAACTCCAGCGTGCCTTTACGGGCCTTGCGGACAATCTCCGAATCGCTGTGAACCACCATGCCTTCGGCTACCGGCAGCGTGCAGGCCACCTGCAGCTTCGGGGTCTTCTCCACTTCCACCAGGCACATGCGGCAGGCTGCCTGCAAGGAAAGATCGTCGTAGTAACAGAAAGCCGGAATCGAGATGCCGGCTTGTTTGGCGGCATTGATCAACAGCGTACCGGGCGCCGCCTCCAGCGCGTGACCGTCGATTGTGAAATGAACTGGATCAGCCATGATGTTTACTTCGAATACCTTTTCTCAAACAACAACGAGTTCAGGAGAACCGATGCGCTGCGGCGCTACAACGCCCTGCGACTTGGCCAGATGCTCCTCAAACTCGCCGCGAAACTTTGTAATAAAACCGGTGGTGGGCATCGCTGCAGCATCGCCTAAGGCGCAGAAGGTACGGCCGAGCATATTGTCCGCCAACTCGCCAATCAAATTGATGTCGCTCGCAATCCCGTTGCCGTCGTGGAACCGGCCCAGCACTTTCTTCAACCAGGTTGTACCTTCACGGCAGGGAATGCACCAGCCGCAACTCTCATGAGCGTAAAACTTGATGGTGCGCAACGCAACGGCGACAATGTCGGTATCTTCATCCAGTATCACCAATCCGCCCGAGCCCGCCATGCTCTTGGCTTTAGCGATGGAATCGAAATCGAGCAGCAGGTCGGTGCACTCGTCTGCTTTCAAAACCGGCGATGATGAACCGCCTGGGATAACCGCTTTCAACTTCTTGCCATTTCGCATGCCGCCGCAAACTTCGTCAATCAAGCGCATGAGCGGAAAGCCCATCGGCAGTTCATAGACCCCGGGCTTATTTACATGACCGGAAACACAGGTGAGTCGCGTACCGCCGTTTTTGGGGGTACCCAGTGCGGCATACCAGGCGCCGCCATTGCGTAGTATCACCGGAACGCTGGCAAAAGTCTCGCAGTTGTTCAGAATGGTCGGCGATTGAAAGGCCCCGACAACGGCCGGGAAAGGAGGCTTCAAACGAGGAATGCCCCGCTTGCCTTCCAGTGACTCCAGCAGCGCCGACTCTTCTCCGCACTCATACGCACCTGCGCCGGTATGCGTATAGAGATCAAAATCCCAGCCGGACCCGAACAGATTCTTGCCCAGATAGCCGCGCTCATATGCTTCAGCAATGGCCCGTTCCATTGACTCAATCTGGTATCGATACTCGCCGCGGATGAACACGTAACCTTTGTTGGATTTGATGGTCCAGCCGGCGATCATCATGCCTTCGATTAGCTGGTGCGGATCGTTTTCCATCAGCAGCCGATCTTTGCAGGTGCCCGGCTCGCTCTCATCCGAGTTGCAGATGATGTAGGTCGGCTTGCCGGTGGTGCGCGGGACAAAGCTCCACTTCATACCGGTTGGAAACCCGGCGCCGCCACGGCCGCGCAGCGATGAGACTTTCAGCTCATCGATAATCGCTTCGGGCGTCATCCCCAAAGCCTTCTTGATGGCAACGTAACCCTCGTTTTCCAGGTACGTATCGAGAGAGCCCGCATTGGGCAGATCGAACCGCTGCGAGATCACTCGGACTTCCAGCGGACTCGGTTCGTTGTAACGCATGATTCTTCTAGGATGCTTTCCGCTGATAACTTCCGTCCCGCAGCGCCGCCATCAGCTGGTCAAAGCGTTCGGGAGTAACAAAGTGATGAAAATCGTAGTTAATCTGAATCGCCGGCGCCCACGAACAGGCACCCATGCACTCAACCTCTTCGAGTGAAATCAGGCCGTCCGGGGAAACCTGCTTATTGCCGAGGCCCAGCCGCTTGCTCGCATAAGTGTAGAGCTCTTCGCCGCCCACTGCCTGGCAGGCAATGTTGGTGCAAACCTGGACGTTATACTTGCCGAGCGGCTTGCGATGGAGCATCGAATAATAACCGATTACTTCATCCACCTGCAGCGGCGTGATACCGCACCGGCGCGCCACTTCTTCTACCAGGTCTTGCGACACATAGCCTAACTCATCCTGCCCGTACAGCAGCATCGGCACGACAGCAGATCGCTGCCGGCCAGGAGGATAACTGCTCAAAATTTTCGCGTAACGCTCTTCCAGCGCCGGAGAGAAAGTCATACGGCTACCGATCCACGTCTCCCAGAACAAAGTCCATGCTGCCCATAGCCGCTATCGAGTCGGAAATCACTACGTTCTCGAGCATCGCCCCTAACGACTGAAGGTTTCCGAAACTGGGCGTTCGCATAAACACGCGATGCGGGTTGGCTGTGCCATCGCTAACCACGTAATAGCCAAGTTCACCGCGCGGCGATTCCACCACCTGATAAACAGAACCGGCCGGCACCCGGTAGCCTTCCGTCACGATCTTGAAATGATAGATGAGCGATTCCATCTGGGTCTTCATCTTCTCGCGGTCGGGCAGAACCACATGCGGCGCATCGGCCTGCCACGGTCCTTCCGGCATCCCGTCCAACGCCTGACGCACAATCCTTACACTCTGCCGCATCTCTTCCATGCGAACTTCGAAACGCGCGTAAACGTCATTCTCCGTGCGGGTCGGCACTTCAAAGTCGAACTTTTCGTAGCTGCTGTGCGGGCAGTCTTTGCGCGCATCCATTTTGAATCCGGCAGCACGGATCATGGGACCGGTTACACCCAGCTCCAACATGTCTTCCACCGGCAGAGCGCCTACGCCCTTGGTGCGATTGACAAAAATGGGATTGGAAGCAAGTAGACTCTGGTACTCGTCAATGCCGGTAGCCAGGCGAGCTATCACACGAGCTACGGCCTTTTGCCATCCGCGCGGCGGCTCCAGCGCTAAGCCGCCCGGACGTATATAACTGGTCATCATGCGCTGGCCCGAGAACATTTCGAAGATCTTCATGATGTCTTCCCGTTCCCGGAAACAGTAAAAATACACCGACATCGCGCCCATGTCGAGCGCGTGGGTAGCCAGCCAGATCAAATGGCTTCCAATGCGTGTCAGCTCACAGAGCAGAACCCGCATCCACTGGGCTTTGGGGGGTATCTCAAGCTGAAGCAGCCGTTCCACTGCCAGCGCGTAGCAAAGATTGTTGATCAGGTTCGACAGGTAATCGACGCGATCGGTCAGCGGCACCACCTGCTGATACTTCCGACCCTCGGCCTGCTTCTCAATCCCCGTATGGAGATATCCAATCTCAGGCCGGGCCCGGAGAATGGTCTCGCCGTCCAGCTCCAGTACGACGCGCAAAACTCCATGGGTCGACGGGTGCTGCGGGCCCATGTTGAGCGTCATCTTGCGCGCTCGGCCCGAACCGTCCTCCGGAATGGAAAGCTCAGACGGATCTTCTACCGCTAATTCGTGCGTAGCGTCGAGAGACGCCACACGAGACTTACCCTCAATCATCACTACACCTTCAGATTCGGATTCGAAGGAACCCGGACCAGCTACTCATCCTTGTAGGAGTACCTGTTTCCGTGAACCGGATAATCTTTGCGCAAAGGATGCCCTTCCCAATCAGGTGGCATCATTATGCGCTCCAGGTTCGGATGGTTCGAAAATGGAACCCCGAACAGATCGAAAACTTCCCGTTCGTACCAGTTCGCACCCCGCCAGACGGAGCAAATCGAAGGCACTTCGTCCCGCTCGCCGACCCGCATCGACAGACGAAGTCGTCGTGAATCACTCGGCGAATGGAGGAAATAGACAACTTCAAATCGTGGCTCTTCCGGCCACCAATCGACTCCGGTCACAGCACTTAAGCGCAAGAAGCCGGCCGTCTCTTTTAACAATCGGCAGACCGGGACGATAAAGGTTGGAGCAATGGTCAAAACCGGACAGTCGACAGCTAACACCGCACCGATAATGGCATCAGGCAAGCGGCCTTGAATCAGCAGAGCCGTTGGATTTTCTCCGACTACTTCAGGCAGCACGACGCCCTTCCCTGCTCCGGACTGTCTGACGTTCCGCAACCGACCAGTTCAAAACACCCTTCTTCACTATGTAGTAGAACCCGCAAAGCACCAGAACGACAAAGAGCAACATCTCAAAAAACGCGAACAGCTTCAACTGCCGGTAGACCACCGCCCACGGATACAGAAAGATTGCTTCTATATCGAATAAGATGAACACCATTGCGACAAGATAGAACTTTACGCTAAATCGCTCGCGAGCATTGCCCACCGGCACCATGCCCGATTCATACGGCATAGACTTCACGCGATCTTTGAGTCGTCGGCCAAGAATGGCAGAAAGCCCGATCATCGCCGTCGCCACACCCACGGCGATGATGATCTGAATTAGTACCGGGAACCAAGTCTCGGCATAGGTAGTTGGCATTAGCGAAGTACCAGATTAGCAACCATTGTTCCTTATAATGAAGGAAAGATTAAGGAGTCTGGAATATCAGATGGCAATCACCGTTAATGGCGAAGCTACCGAGCTCGATTGTGCAGACTCGATCTTTATGCTTTTGAAAGATCTTGAGTTGCCCGCTGACCGGGTTGCTGTAGAACTGAACAAAATCCTGGTCCGTAAACGCGATTGGCATACCACGGCAGTACCGGACGGAGCACACCTGGAGATTGTCGAGTTTGTCGGCGGAGGCTGAAGATCTAC
Organism: uncultured Bryobacteraceae bacterium; assembly: GCA_964248405.1. Lineage (GTDB taxonomy): Bacteria > Acidobacteriota > Terriglobia > Bryobacterales > Bryobacteraceae > Bog-105. The sequence goes on along the minus strand of CAXTYH010000013.1, from coordinate 89,076 downwards.
CCAAATAGGACTTGACTCTTTCTCCGGGTCTAGTACAATTTTGGCAGCCGTTGCTGGTTCGAACGGAACTCGACACTCATGTTCAAAACACGAAAAGTCCGTTCTGATTTGCCGGCTGGACGAACTTATACCAGTACGGATGTGGCCCGGATTGCGGATGTCAGTTTGCGCCAGTTGCAGTGGTGGGATGAGCGCAAAGTTGTGTCACCCCGGCACGAAGGCCACAAGCGGATATACCTACCCGAAGAAGTGATTGAGATCACGGTTATAGCGGAGCTGAGGCGCAAAGGCTTCTCTCTCCAGAAGATCCGCCGGGTTCTTCGGTTCCTGCAACGCGAAATGGGCAGGCGTCTCGGCGACGTTCTTTCCAGCGAATCCGGCCTCCACCTTCTGACTGACGGCAAGTCGATCTACTTAGAAGACCAGCAGGACCGTATTATTGATTTGCTGAAGAATGCAAAGCAGGCGATGTTTCTGGTCTGCGTCAGCGATCAGGTTCGGCGATTGGATCAGGCCCGCAAGAAACCGGCTCGTGGCGAAACAGTGGGGAACAGGCGAATCCGGGCGGTCAGCTAACGACCAGACTCGGCATCCCTGCTAGCAATAGGACTATCGTCCGACCAGCTTCGGCCCATCTAGGCGCGTTTCTACCACGGCCAATCTCACGTTGATTTTATCTAGCCGATCTTCCATTCGTTCGAGCCTTTGTTGAATGAAGCCGAACTGTTCCTTGTTTTGAAAGAATGGCCCAGATGATACCTGCTAAGACCGGCAGGGTGCCGAGAAAAATCACCACAATAGGATTGCTTGTGATCTGCGCTAGCATTTCGCTCTCTTACTAGATTAAACCTGCTCTACAAAGGTTGGTTCGTTCCGAGGAACAACGCGCTACGCTCCTCTCAGCAGCACTGTTCAACTTCGCTCCTGTTTCACAACATCTATAATGAAGGGGATCCCCGGAGGTTTGTTTGTCGTCCCAGCGCCGGTTTTTTTTCCTCGCTCCACTTTGCATCATTGTTTGTGCCCTTGCCGGCGGCTTGTTAGGCCCGGCTACCCGATCTGTCCGTGCTGCTCAACGCGCGCCGGCTATGACTTCCGATGAGGATCTGAAAGCCGGCCTGAACTCGTTTACTAAGGTCTACGACATCGTAGGCGAGAACAGCGCTGAGAAGCTCTCGGCAGACAAAGCCATCTTCAAAGGTGCGGTACCCGGCATGTTGCGGACCCTGGACCCGCACTCGAACTTCTTCGATCCAAAAGAGTTTGCCGGTTTACGTGAGGAGCAGCACGGTAAGTACTATGGCATCGGCATGATGCTGGGTGGCCAGCCGCGCACCGGTAAGCCGATGGTGGTGCATCCATTTGGCGGCTCTCCCGCATACAAGGCCGGCTTACGTCCGGGCGACCTGCTGATTGAAGTCAACGACAAGCGTGTAGACGGCATGACTACCGCCCAGGTAGCCGACCTTCTTCGTGGACCGAAGGATACAAAGGTACAGGTGGTCGTCAATCGCGAAGGCACGGCCAAACCCATTACGTTTAACTTGCAGCGTGGCGAGATTCCGCGTAATAGCGTCGACGAGGCGTTTTGGGTCAGGCCCGGTATTGCGTTCCTGCACATTCAGCAGTTCACCGAAACCACGGGCAAGGAAGTGGAAGAAAATCTGAAGCGGCTTGGGGAAGGCTCGATCAAAGGTCTGATCTTAGATCTTCGGGAGAATCCTGGCGGGTTGCTCTCGGAAGGCGTTTCCGTTGCCGGGCATTGGCTCGATCGCGGGCAGGTTGTAGTCTCGCATCGCGGCCGCGCTTATGCCGAGAAGCCCTATCTGGCACATGGCAGTGAGTTTGGGGAATCCTATCCAGTGGTTGTGTTGGTCAACCGGTTTTCTGCTTCGGCAGCCGAGATTGTGGCCGGCGCACTGCAGGATCATGATCGCGCCTGGGTACTGGGTGACACGACGTTCGGCAAAGGCCTCGTGCAGACGGTATATCAGCTGAGCGACAACACCGGGCTTGCTCTCACTACTCAGCACTACTACACTCCCAGCGGTCGCTTGATTCAACGCGACTATTCCAATCTCTCCTTCCTTGATTACTACTACGGCAAGCGCAATCAGGTCAGCAACCCAACCGATGTAAAACAGACTGACCTGGGCCGTGTTGTGTATGGCGGCGGCGGTATCACGCCCGATGAGAAGTTTGAGCCGCCCAAGCTCGACCCCTTCGAGCTGAGTGTGATTCGGAAGAACGCGTTCTTCAATTTCTCCGCGCATTACTTCTCTACCCATGAGCCCAAGTTTTCGAAGGACTGGACTCCTGATGAAGCAGTCTTGAATGATTTTCACGATTGGCTGATGAAACAAGGGCTGACGTTCACCGAAGCTGACTGGACGCGTGACCACTCGTGGCTGCGCAGCACCTTGCGCACCGAAATGTACGTCACCGCCTTTAGTTATGAAGATTCTCAGCGTGTCGCCGTAGAGCAGGATCCGGAAATCGAACGGGCCATTGCAGCTATGCCGAAAGCGGCTCACCTGCTGGCGGATTCAAAAGCTCGATATGAAAAGCAGCGTGCAAGCCGATAGTTTTTCGCTTCCACACTTGCTCCCTCTGAGATGAAGGCGTTAACCACGCCCCAAATCACTGTCCTGGACACCGGCGGTCAGTACACTCATCTGATTGCCCGCCGGGTCCGCGAGTTAGGCGTTTATGCAGATGTCTTGCCTAGCGATACGGACGCGAACACTCTGGTCACGCGCAAAGGCGTAATTATCTCCGGTGGGCCGGCCAGCGTTCTTCAACCCGGCAGTCCGCAAGTAGACCCGGATACTCTTTCTGCCGGCTTTCCCGTTCTCGGAATTTGCTATGGCCATCAATTGATGGCTCACTACCTGGGCGGACAAGTTAATAAAGGCGAGCGCGGCGAATACGGCGTTGCTCACCTTACCGTTACCCAACCCGATGCGCTGCTGGCGGGAGTGGAGCCCTCCCAAATTTGGATGAGCCACTTCGATACGGTTGGCGCCATCCCCGCCGGCTTTCAGATCACAGCATCCTCTGACATTTCAGGCGTCGCTGCCATGTCTCATCCGGAACGAAAGCTCTTTGGACTGCAGTTCCATCCGGAAGTGGTTCACACGCACGCCGGTACCCGGATACTTCGTAATTTCGTCTTTGACATTTGCGGCGTCGAGCCCGACTGGGACATTAGCCAGCGAGTTCCGCTAGTGGAAGAGCAGATTCGTCAAGCCGCCGGCGATGATAAGGTCTTCTTTTTCGTCAGTGGCGGCGTCGATTCAACAGTTGCTTTTACGCTCTGCCTTCGGGCACTGGGAGCCGACCGCGTGTACGGCATCTATGTCGACACCGGCCTGATGCGCAAGGGCGAAACGCAGTTTGTTCGCAGCGTCTTCCGCGAGTTGGGAGCAAAGCACTTCCTCGTGCACGATGGAGAGACTCACTTCCTCAAAGCTTTGGCCGGTCTGCATGATCCAGAGGAAAAGCGCCGTGCAATCGGAGAAGGCTTTGTCGAGATACAGCAGCAGATTCTTCAGACCGAGTTCTTTCTCCAGGGCAGCTGGATCCTTGGGCAAGGGACCATTTATCCCGACACCATCGAATCGGGCGGCACGGCCAAAGCCGACCTGATTAAGACGCATCACAATCGAGTCGCTGGAATTCAGGCATTGATCGATGCAGGCCGTATCATCGAACCGCTGACCGCATTCTATAAAGACGAAGTGCGTGAAATTGGACGCGAACTCGGCATTTCGCCCAAATTTCTGGCGCGACATCCGTTCCCTGGTCCGGGTTTGGCGATTCGGTGTTTGTGCGCAGCGTCTCCGGCCGCAGTTCAGCCAATCAAAGAGGGCGTTCTTCTACCTCTGCGCTCAGTAGGAGTGCAGGGAGATGCCCGCAGCTATCGAGGCGTGCTTGTGCTGAACGACACGCCTTCCGCCACGATAATCCGGACAACCGCTCCTGCGCTGACCAACACACGAAGCGACATCAACCGAGTAGTGGCCGTTTGTGGCGCCAAAGCACCAATTGATGAACTGCAGGTCTTTGAAGCTTCCATAACCCGAGAGCGGCTGGACCTGCTGCGCGAAGCAGACGCAATCGTGAGAAGCTACTGCCTCGATTGTGGCTTTGAAGAATTAGTTTGGCAATTCCCCGTTGTGCTGCTTCCGCTCGGCATCGAAACAGCCCGCGACTCCATCGTCCTCCGGCCTATTCAATCGGTTGATGGCATGACCGCCGACGTTGTCCTGATGAGCGGCGACATGCTGTCCCGCTTATCCGGTCAACTGCTCGCCCTCCCCGGCATCGCGGCCGTGCTCTACGACTGCACACATAAACCGCCCGGCACCATTGAGTGGGAGTAAGTGCCTAGGCACCATTCCGCATTCCATAGCCAGTTTTCGACCAGACAGAGCTAGCTGTAGCGAATAATTCCGCACGGGCCGACACTATCGCCAGCCTGACGTTCTTTTTTGCTGGACCGAATATTACGAATCAAGCTCCTACCTTTATCTACGCTATTGGAGAAGCAACCTTCACGTTCAACTACTCTCTCCTTGAGAAAGCATCACCGGGATCGTATGTCAGCATCCGGCTTCCGGATCTTCTCACCTTCGGCCTTACGGGCACAGCGGGTCTATCGACGGCTGGTTCCGTTCCGACACCAAGTACAAACTTTTCCATTGGACTTGCTGATTTGACGGCTTTCGACTACACCTACCACAACATCGGCATCCCTACCGATTTCACTGACCTGAGCTTTACCGCAACTCCTGTTGCAAGTTCCAATCCGAACTTCGGACCCGCATTGATGGACATCGATTATATTACTCACGAAGGTGGCGCTGATATTACCTTTCCACAGAATGTCTACGGTCTTTCGACACCCGGAGTGATTGATGCATTTACTAACACCCTCGTGCTGACAACGCAACCAGCGCCTCCCACTTCGATTCCCGAGCCTTCGGCAGTGGGATCTATACTGCTTTCTGCCGTGATCTTTACGTGTTCCCACAAGGCAAGGAAACTAATCTGTTCCGCACACGCAGAGTGAAGTGGGCTGGCTGAAGATGGTGCAATAATGCCTTCCATATCAGATTGCGAGCGCAGTTGAAGCCTGTAAACCAGCTTGCTGACCAATCCCCGGGCTTTGTCTGGCGCTTGCAAACGGAGTCGGGGAATGCGACAAGTGTGCCCTACAACAACGACCCATTGATGATCGTCAACATATCGGTGTGGGAGTCGATTGAGACGTTGCAGGCGTTTGTTTACAAGTCACGACAGCACATGGCCGCATTTCGCGATCGGCGCAACTGGTTTGAGAAAACGTCACTGCCTCACTACTGCCTTTGGTGGGTGCCGGCGGGACATAAACCTACCGTTGCCGAAGGAAAAGAAAAACTGGAGCGTTATGGAACGCATGGCGCAACGCCAGAAGCCTTCTGGTTTAACGAGCAGTTTCCAGCGCCTGCCCTGGCCCTTTCCGGTCTTAGATAGGCAGCCCAACCCGGGGCTCTAAGGCTCGTCCTTGTAAATGGCGATCTGCTGTTTGCCGCCCTCGCTCTGACGCGCGCGATACATGCCAGGCGAGTTGAAGCTCCAGGCCACCTGCCCATCGGGCGCAATCGCTATCACGCCGCCATCTCCCTTCAGAGCAGTTAAGCGCCGCTGAATCACCTCGTCTGCAGCGGCTTGCAAAGGCATGTGTTCGTATTGGACCAGCGCACAGATTTCGCGTGCAACAGTAAGACGGATAAAGTACTCACCTGTGCCCGTACCGGACACGGCGCAGGACTGATTGGCCGCATACGTACCCGCGCCGATGATAGGCGAATCGCCAACGCGTCCCGGCCTCTTCGCTTGCAAACCACCCGTTGAGGTGCCGGCTGCGATATTGCCCTGACGATCAAGCGCTACAACGCCGACCGTTCCGAATTTATGCGCCTCCGCTGGCTCCAGCATCGCCACCGGCTTCGCAGGCGCACGCCCCACACCAGCTGGTCGCGGCGGTATCGGCTTCCCTTCTTTCTCGAGTTCTTTGACCAAGCCCTGCCAGCGCCGTTCGGTGAAGAAGAACGAAGGCGGTACCTGCTCCAGGCCATGCTCGGCTGCAAACTGATCAGTACCGGGCCCTACCAGCAACACGTTCTGCGACTTCTCCATGACCGCACGCGCCAGACTGATGGGATGACGCGTGCGCCGAACACCGGCTACAGCGCCCGCGCCAATCGTGCTGCCATCCATCACTGCTGCGTCGAGTTCATTCACACCATCGGCCGTGAACACAGCGCCTCGGCCTGCGTTGAACAGCGGATTGTCTTCCAGCAGCTTGATGGCAGCTTCCACAGCATCCAACGCCGGCTTACCATTCTGAAGCGACTCCGCGGCTGCGTTCAAAGCCTCCTGCATTCCCGCCCGGTACTCAGCTTCGGTCTTCGCGTCCATCGAATTGCGCTCAATGACACCTGCGCCGCCATGCAGCACAACAGCCCACTTATGCTCAGTCGCGGGTTGCTGTCCCGGCATGTTTGTACCCAACAGCAGACCGCTGATCACTAAGAACACATTCCTCATCTGTGTAAAGCAGAATAACCGATCCTCATTCGACAAATATCATTAGAGAACCGTGGTACCGAGTGAGAACTGTCCAATTCATCAGCATCTGGCTGCTATCGATGAACAGTAAGACGACGTTCGGTACAACCGTGAAGGCTGCCGCAACTCGCGGGGCATGGCCGTTAAGGCGCAAAGAGCCTATCAACAAAGGCCGGCGCGTGTTTTAGGGCGAGAGCTTTGGTCGGGCGCCCGGCATTGTTCCAGCAACCCGTCCAACATAGTCAGCGGGCTTCGGTCGCTACGCTGAATCCCATCTCAGCAATGTATTCGTGCAAGGCGCGTTCGGACACAACACTCGGGTCGAAGTCGATCTGCACGGTTGCTTTCGGATAGCTCGCCTATGCTTGTAATACGCCTTCCTGCTTGCGAAGCAATACTTCCAATCCGACGGCGCAGGTCACACACGTAAAGCCTTTTATGCCGTAGATCACCGATTTCCTCCGATTCGAGCTTGCGAACGCGAGGCTACCGGCGCTTGTGGTAATGCTCTGCAAAAAACGTCTGCGAAATACATTCATAGTCTGCCCCTTTCAATGCGCGGTGGCGATCCCCGGTTGATACTTCCAGGCGGTTAAAGAGTTCGCGCCGTCGGAAAACCGAGTATCGGTGTAGTCCTCGAATGCTATTTTCTTGTTCAGAACGCCCGTTTGCATCATCATGTCGCGAACGAGATCGAAATCCGCTTTGCGCGGCGCCAGTGGACTGTACGTAACGCGATCCATCGGATTGGTAAGAGCCCAACGCAGTAAGGCGGGTTTCTGATGATAGTAAAAACGTCCCACGAAATCGGCGGCATCTTCGCGGTTGGGCTTGCTTTTGTCCAGCCAAAGGCCGGATCGTGCGACGCCATCCACCAATGCCTGCACGACATTGGGACGGGTGTCGATCAGATCCTGGCGGACAACCAGGATGCATGACATGTAGTCAGGCCAGTATTCACGCGCCCCAAACAGAATGCGGCCGAAGCCCCCCAGTTCTGCCTGCGATGGAAACGGCTCGCCCATCGAGAAAGCGTCAATGGCTCCGGCAGCGAGCGCGCCCGAAACGTCAGGCGGCGCCATCTCGACCATCTTGATTTCGTTTGGCTTCATTCCCCAGATCTTCATGGCGCGGAACAGGATCAATCGCTCATCGGAGAAGCGACTTGGTATCGCAACGGTGTGCCCGCGCATATCTGCAAACGTCTTAATGGGACCGTTCTTACGGACGACAACGGCGCTGCCGTAGCGATGCCCCAGGTAGACCACCTTGATCGGCACGCCTTGCGCTTTGAGAGCGATGGCCATAGGCGCCACGATGAAAGCGGCCTGCACTTTGCCTGAGATCAGCGCTTCTTTCACTTCCGGGAAGCCCTGGAACATGCGCGGCAGAAAGATCTCGCCTGATTCCAAATACTTGGAGATGTAATCTGTAACCGGGCAAGTCAGCTGGCAGGTAGCCGGAATATAGGCAACGGTGATTTTCCGTTTAGCGGCGGGACGGTAATCATTCAATACCGCGCCCCAATTGACGTTCATGAACCCGTGCAGAACCGAGATGCAGATCAGCCATCCGAGCGCACCCAAAACGAATCTTTTCTTAAGCGGAATGGCGGAACCCCCAGCGAACAGATCTCATTCTCTCAAGCCGCCGAAAAATGAAATCAAGCGCGAGGCCAATCATGCCGATCAGGAGTATCGCGGCCACCACCAGGTCGTAGCGCTTGCCTGAATTGCGGGCATCTATCACCAGGTAGCCGAGTCCGGAATCCACCGCGATCATCTCGGCGGCCACAACGACGAGCCACGCGATCCCGAAGGCAATTCGCAACCCGATAAGGATCTGCGGGAGCGCCGCGGGGAAGATCACTCTAGCCAGTAACTGCACAGGCGTCAACCCAAAGTTGCGGCCCGCTCGCCGGAACACCGCGGGCACGTTCGATACGCCGTTGACACAGGTCACTACGATCGGGAAAAACGCCCCAAGAAAAATCAGGAACGTCGCGGCGCGGTCGCCCACACCAAAGAGAATGATGGCAATCGGAATCCAGGCGATGGGACTGATGGGACGCAACAACTGCAACGCCGGATTGACTACCTGGTTCGCCGCCGGATACCAGCCGAGCGCTAATCCGAGCGGAATGCCAAGCACGACGGCACTGCCGAAGCCCATCGCGACACGCCGCAGCGAATCGCCAATATAGGTCCAGAGAAGACTCTTGCGAGCCAGCTCCGCTATCCCCTTCTGCACATCCAGCGGCGACGGAAAGACTTTCGTCCCACTCCAGAGGACCGAGTAATGCCACAACGCAAGCAGCGCCGCAGAGGCCAGCAGCGGCCAGAAGAATCTTTCCCATTTCCGCGGTACGGCAAGCGTGCTCATAGCTTATGGGCAAGACCGATCTGCTTGAAGATGCTGTCACGAAGCTCAACGTAGCGCCGTGAACTGATGTGGCGGGGATGGGGAACGTCGATATCGACAATCTGCTGGATCCTGCCGGGGCGAGCGCTCAAGATCACGACGCGGTCGGCCAATTGAACGGCCTCGTCGATATCGTGTGTTACGAAGATGATGGTCTTGCGTTCGGCTTGCCAGATGCGGAGTAACTCGTCTCGCATGATCAGGCGCGTAATGGAGTCAAGTGCTCCGAACGGCTCGTCGAGAAGCAGCATATCGGGATTCACCGCGAGCGCGCGCGCTACTTCGAGCCGCTGTTTCATACCGCCTGAAAGCTCGGGCGGATAGGCCTTCTCAAAACCCTGCAGGCCGATCATCTTAATGTAGTGTTCGATTCGCCTTGCACGTTCGGCGGCCGGCAACTTGAACAAGCCGAACCCGATGTTGCCCTCGACAGTCAGCCACGGAAAAACGCCGCGTTCCTGAAAAACAAAAATGCGGCGAGGGTCAGGCCCGCGCACCCCTTCTCCGTCGATTCTGACTTCTCCACTTGTGGGAGACAGGAACCCGGCCAGAATGCTTAAGAGAGTAGATTTACCGCAGCCCGAAGGTCCCAGCAGGCAAACGAATTCACCTTCGCGCACTTCCAGATCGATGCCTTCGAGAACCGCTATCTTTGTACCGTCGCGGTCGAACTCCATGTGGATGTTCCGGGTACACAGCTTTGTCGCAAGGGCAGGAGGCCTGGACACAGTCTCCATTACAGACATGGTTTAGTTCTCCGCATATCCCCACTGGAGGGACCGTATTCGCTCGAGCGATTGCATAGCCAGGTCGAGCAGCAGGCCGATCACTCCAATCAGCACCATGCCGGCAACGACCAGGTCGTAGCGGTTTCCGGCGTTGCGAGCGTCAACGATGAGAAAGCCGAGACCAGAATTGACGGCGATCATTTCCGCCGCTACCACGACCAGCCAGGCAACGCCGAGGGTGATTCGTAACCCCACCACGAGCTGCGGCATAACGGCGGGATAAAGTACGCGGAGTAACAAATCTTTCGAACTAAGGCCGAAGTTGCGCCCAGCGTTAACGTAGACTTGCGGGATACTTTGGACGGCACTCACCGCGGTAATCAACAGAGGCAGGAAACAGCCCATGAAGATGAGAAAGATAGCCGCGAGATCACCGACTCCAAACCACAAAATGGCCATCGGAATCCAGGCTAAGGGAGAGATCGGGCGTAGGACTTGAATGACAGGATTGAACGCCATCTCCGCGCGCCGATACCAACCGATGAGTAAACCGAGCGGCACGGCAAGGACCGCGGCAAGGACAAAGCCCCAGGTCACGCGGAACAGAGAGGCGACCACGTACTTGATCAGTAATCCGTGCCGAGCCAGATCGATGAGTCCGCCGGCTACGCCGAGGGGACCGGGAAGCAGATGGCCAGGCGCATAAACAACCGAAACCTGCCACAGCACCAGCAATGCAAGAACGAACAAAACCGGCCGCAGCCAAACACGATTTCGGGGTTTATCCACGTGGAGGAAGATGGGCAGAACTTAATCAGTGTAAAGCATGGGCTCGCGCTTGTCGTACCTGAGTGAGAACCGTCGCCCTTCACCTTCTGATCTATCTTGCTGTCGCCTACGTTGTCGTTGCGGCATGGCTGTATTTCATGCAAGACAAGCTACTCTTTCCGGCGCCTCAAACGTATGAAAAAGCAACTCCTGCCGATGGCGGGCTGGCATTTGAAGATCTGCAGATTCCAGTTGGCGGGCGAGATCACGTGCATGCCTGGTGGGTTCCGGCCGCGAGTCGATCGGAGATTGCCATTCTCGTCTTTCACGGCAACGGCTATGTTCTGGAGGATATGGTCGGCGGCGAACTCGAGACTCTCCATCAAATACGCGCCAACTTATTGCTGATTGACTATCGCGGGTATGGAGGAAGCTCTTCGATTAAGCCGAACGAAAAGACAATCACCGAAGACGCCAAAGCTGCCCTCAACTATCTATTGCGCGTCCGTAACATTGCCGAACGGCATATCTTTCTCTTTGGTAGATCCATCGGCAGCGGACCAGCGGCGTACCTGGCGTCAGCCAATCCTGGACTAGCCGGCCTGATTCTCGCAAGCCCCTTCACCAGCATTGACGAAGCAGCCGCTGCCGTCTGGTACGCCCGACTTTTCCCGGTTAGTGTCTTGCTTCGAACACACTTCAATACACTATCGACAATCAAGTCGGTCAATACACCGCTCTTGATCGTTTCGGGCAAAGCCGATACTCTGACGCCCGCCCGCATGGCATCGGCAATCTTTCAGCAAGCGCATGAGCCGAAATATATCTACCTGGTGCCAAAGGCAGGTCATATCGATCTACTAACTGAGGATGGGGCGAAGCTGATTCAGGTGCTGCGGCAATTTGTCGAAGAGCATCCAATGCGCAAATGATCCGGTGAGCAAAACAGAACAGATCCTATGCTCGATTCTTGAGATCCTACTGGCAGCTTGGAAGTCGGCAAAACTTATTGCTCACTCATGTGACTCCAAAAGTCTTATGGGTGCAACTTCCAGTAAGTACTCGGCAAGATTGAACGAGATCTGCCATTGAATTGGTAGCTGCGAACAGTGCTTTGAGTTTGTGTCAGGAAAGGATTTTTTATGCCCCAACAAAGTTTACGCGACAACATAGCCGATCTGGAGAAGGCGGGTCTGGTTAAGCGGTACACAGACGAGAAGCGCGTTGACGAACTGCCAATGCTGATTGAAGATAACCCCGATCAGGCAGTGCTTGTCGAGAAGGTGAAGGATTGCCCGTTCCCCTTCTATGCCAACGGCTATGGTGTTCGGGCCCAATACGCCCTGGCGCTGGACTGCGACGAGAAAAAGGTAGGGCTGGAAATCGCCAAGCGCTTTGAAAAAAGCTTCAAGCCCGAGATGGTCGATAGCGCTCCTTGCCAGGAGGTCGTGTACAAGGGCGCCGATGTCGATCTCACGATGTTTCCGCTTTTCCACTACCATCCGAAAGATGGTCAGGCCTACCTGAACGATACGAACGTAGTGAGCCGCAATCCGGAGACGGGGTTGATCGACCAAGGCATCTATCGATTCATGTATCGCTCGAAAAACGAGACAAACGTCGATATGCGCAATGCAACTCATCGCGCCCGCATTGCCGCAGAATACTATGCCAAGCAGGGCAAAGACATGCCCATCACGGTTTTAATTGGCAGCCCCACGCTGGACCATATCGCTTCCATGATGAGCAACCCGGACAGCGATGACTGGGAAGTAATGGGCGGCTACTACGGCGAGCCGGCCAAACTTGTTAAGTGCCTGACTAACGACCTAACGATTCCAGCGAATGCCGAAGTTGTCCTGGAAGGCCGAATCATTACTTCGGAAGGCTGGGTTCACGACGAAGGTCCGTATGGCGAGTACACCGGCACATATGGGGGCGGCTTGCCTCATAACAATCGCTTCGTGGTCGATTGCGTCACGCATCGCAAGAACGCCATTTATCAGTACGCTTCCATCGGTGGGCTGCATCCGGGGCGCACGGATATGTTTGCGTTCCAGCCTGCGATTGAAGGCGATCTCTACAACGCACTGACTAAGGCAGGAATCTTAGTACAGAATGTTTACCTTCCGCCAGGCGGCTGCTCGAACATCGGCTACGTCAGCATTAAGACACGATCCGGCGGTGATGCCAAGCAGGCGCTTGCCGTTATGCTGTCCGGTTCGCGGCAGTGGATGCCGAAGACTGCCTGGGTCTTCGATGACGATGTTGACATCTATAACGACGAGCGTGTGAAGTGGGCTCAGGCCTGGAGATTCAATCCTGCCACTGGAATCATGCTTCTGCCCGGCCAGAATATGCTCCCCCTCGATCCTTCCCTGAATTCGGATCACCCGCCGAACGCGGTAACGAAGGTAGGCTTTGACTGCACCATTCCGCTGGTGGGCAACGTCGACCCGTTCTCTTACAAGGCCGCGATAGTGGCCGAGCCGCTGAAGGTGGATGCCACCGCTAAGCCAATGTCAGACGACGAGATTGCCAAGGAAATGGAGAAGCTCATCCGCGACAAGCCGCGGAGCTGGCACGATATCCTGCAGCATTTCGCCAATCAGCCTTACCGCCCTGTTTATCGAGCTTTTGGCCAATTGCGTCCGAAGCTCGGCCGCATGGCGGATCAGCGCCCTGATTATCCTTATACGTTCTCCGACCACAACTTCGTCCTTAACGGAAAGCCGAAGTCGTAGAGCGAGCACGTCGATGAAACTTGGTGCGTTCCTCATGCCTTCGCATCCGCCTGAACGAAGCGTCAGCGAAGGGCAAACTCTGGACCTGGAAGAGTTGGAACGTCTCGACTCCTTCGGGTTTGAGGAGGCTTGGCTTGGCGAGCATTTCACCTCAGCATGGGAGCCCTGTCCCGCGCCGGACTTACTGATCGCACAGGGGCTCCAGCGCACCAAACGTATTCGCCTGGGTTCGCTCGGCCATCTTCTTCCCTACCACCATCCGGTGGAACTGGCACATCGGGTGGCCTATCTCGATCATCTCGCTAAGGGCCGGTACGCAGTAGGTGTTGGGATCAGCGCCCTGCCCACCGACCATCAGATCTTCGGACTTGATACGTCCGGTGGGCGCAATCGGCGCATGACTTTCGAAGCTTTAGAGATCATGACCGGTTTGTGGCGCGAGGGAGCGCAGGATTTTAAGGGCGAGTTTTGGAGTATAGGTCGGACCGAGTCTTCGTTTAACAGCCTCGGCTACCATATGCGACCGTTCCAATTTCCGCACCCGCCGATCGCGATAGCGGCGCTTACCCCGGGCTCTGAGAATCACAAGCTCGCGGGCGCGAAAGGATATTTGCCGGTCAGTCTGAGCATCAGCCCCAATCCTGCGGTGACAGCCAGGCACTGGGATGCTGTTACCGAAGGTGCAGCGCGCACCGGGCGAACCGCCGACCGGAACGACTGGAGAGTCATCCGTGATGTTTATGTAGCTCGCACTGATGCTGAAGCACGCGACTGCGCAATCAACGGGATGATGGGTCGCTGCTGGCGTGAGTTTCTGCTGCCGCTCTACCTGGGGCTTGGCTTAGGCCCACTTCTCAAGGACGACCCGGCCATGCCGGACGAAGCAATCGACTTGGAATACCTCTGTGATCGGCTGTGGTTTGTCGGCGCGCCCGAGACCGTCGCTCGCCGCATCCGACGCTTCGAGGAGAAGGTAGGTGGCTTCGGCAATCTGACAATTGTTTCCTACGACGCCCGGGACGAAGAGGAGGCTTGGACCAGAAGTCTCCGGCTCCTGACGCAGGAGGTTCTTCCTCTCTGCCAGGAGACCGTACGGTCGCAGGCGCTCGCTGGAGCTTATCGGTGAGTTACATTGCCTTCGCAACGAACGACTTTGATAGAGTCTCGCAATTCTATGGCGACACGCTTGGTTTCCCGGTAGTCGCCGAATGGGATCGTACTCACGGGCGCGGACGGCGCTTCGAGCTGGGAGGCGGTTTGCGCCTTGAAATTCTAGACAATGCACGAGAGAGGAATCCGATGCGCCTGGATCAAAGCGAGCGCGTGCACGTGGTTGTGGAAGTAGATAACATACAGACTGCGTGGGACAAGCTGAGCGTCCCGGCGCCTCCCCCAGCAGCTACTTCCTGGGGGGCCAGTCTTTTTCAAATTCAGGATCCAGACGGAACTCCCATTACGTTCCTCGAATGGACAGAAGCGGGGAACAAAGGGAAATGAAGCGCGTCATTATTGGAATTTCGGGTGCGAGCGGCGCCATCTATGGAATTCGCATGCTGCAGGTGCTGCGGGATGTAGCGGGGGTTGAGACCCATCTGGTCCTCACGCCCGCAGCTCGACGGACGATAGCACTCGAGACAGATTTTTCCGCCGACCAGGTGGAACAATCTGCCAACGTAGTCTACCGGCCAGCCGATATTGCGTCCTCAATCTCTTCAGGCTCGTTTCGGGCCACGGCCATGATTGTTGCTCCCTGTTCGATGAAGACGGTGTCAGGGATTGCGACCTCCTACTCGGACAATCTATTGTTGCGAGCAGCCGATGTGATCCTCAAGGAGCGACGGCGGCTGCTGCTTCTGGTTCGGGAGACTCCCCTGCACCTTGGTCATCTGCGGCTGCTCGTCCAGGTTGCGGAAATGGGAGCGATTGTCATGCCCCCTGTGCCTGCTTACTATCATCGGCCCACTTCGCTTGAAGCTGTCATAGACCAGACAGTGAATCGCGCTTTGGACATGCTCGACATTGAACTTGGCCAAGATTTGTTTCCTCGCTGGCAGGGAGCTGGTAAGAACCGTCCACAAGAGATGGCTCAGCGAGAGACTAACGCTTCCATCTCGGTTCCACTTGACCTCAAATCCATGTAGAGGTGGCCCCAGCTAGCGTTCTGCTACTGCCGATCCCATGTCAGGCAGCGTCCCGTAGTCAACAATTTTTACGAGAACTCCTTAGGAGGAGAAATTAGATGGCATCGTGTATTCAGAGGGTTCGCATTCACGCGGACCCAGAGACCGTGTTCAAGGCATTGGCCACCAAAGAAGGACTGAAAGGCTGGTATACCTCAAGAATCGAGGGCACAGTCGGCCAGGGGGAGACTGCCACTTTTCAGTTCCCGAAAAACGAGACTTTCCGCTGGACTTTCACTGAGCTCACACCTTCTCAGATTGTTTGGAAATGCATTGAGGGTCCCGGCGTTGCAAAAGGAACCACCGCAAGTTTCCGTCTGCGCAAGGATGGCGACGGCGATACCCTCGTCACATGCGATCACGAAGGCTGGCCAGAAGGTCACGAAACACTGGCAACTTGTAACACGCTTTGGGGCATTCTGATGGGCCACCTGCGGGAATTCGCACAGAGTGGAAAACCGTTGCCGGCTCACCAGTAAACGGGGCTTTGCCGCCTCGCCGCAGTTGTTGACCAGTAAGCGCTGTTTGTCGCACACGCCTACTGGTCAGCGTTTAACAAACACCCGTCTTACCCGATCAGAACTTTGCCGGCAACGCCTTCGTATCTAGTCGTGTGGCGACAGTTGGGAAATTCCTATCATGGACCGCTGTGATGACCTTCGGGGCTGCCACACTGCCCGGAGCCATTGCCTTTGAGAACTTCGCTGCGGCTGAAAGCTTGCAGCTTGGTTGGAAATGCCTCTATCTCCAGCAAATCGCTGCGCCTGACCGAGGCTCATGGCAACCTTTCAGGCGCGGTTTGGTTTCGAGATAAACAATCGGTCGCTTCAAGGCTTGGGCGGGATTCACTGCTTCTACCGGCGGAGGCTACCAAAACCACGACATCCTCAACTGGTCTTTTACGAGTACGAATGTTGGCTCGGGCATGGTCTCATCTCAGATCACATTCATGATGTCGGCTTGTCTGCCCAATCGTAAACTCTGCACGCCCGAAAGCGCGGTTGTGGAGCGCCGTGAGGCAGGGTACCACGTTACTTCGCCCAGCAACTTACAGTGGGACGCCCGTGTTCCCACTCCGCTCGGACGCAGAGTCATCGTCAAAGACGCTCACGGTATTGTGTGCCAGCACTCAACAGTACATGCTCCGGGTGCTTGTAGCGGCCCAGTTGGCAACGGCACATCTGCCGGTCTAGGTTTCCTTGATCCGAACGCACAGGCCGGCGCATTGATAATGAAGACCGATGGAGGGCAAACCCGGTTTTCGGTAAACAGCCATCTCGCTAATAGGGTCAAGGATAACGAAGGCTTCTATGAATTTGATTTGGAGTTCCAGTAAGGCGTTCTCCGTTGCGTTTCAGGCTAAATTCGATGAAAGCTCTTCAGAATATCGCGCGTGCTATAACGCAACGCAATCGGTCGACCATGCGGGCATGTCATTGGATACTCGCACCGGCTCAAGGCGCGCAGTAGCCAATCAAGCTTCGACGGCTCCAGCCGCATGTTCACTTTAATCGCAGCCCGGCACGCAATTGTTGCGCAAAGATTGCGCCGAATCTCATCGAGAGATGCCGAGCGCAGTTCGCTTTCCGTTATCTCCAAAATCTCGAACACAACCTTTTCAATGTCCCCGGCGCCTACCCCAGCCGGCGCTGCCTTGATCGCAATCGTCCGCTGACCGAACGGCTCGGTATCGAAGCCGTAAGCGTTCAGCTCATCGGCAATGCGCGCATATTCAAAATTCTGGCTCGGGGTCAACTGCAAAACGAGCGGCATCAGCAGCTGTTGAATCTCTACGGCTCCTGCCGCACGCTGACGCAGCACCTGCTCGAAGAGAATTCGCTCATGCGCCACGTGCTGATCAATAATCCAAAGACCGTCGCGACTGGCCGCAACAATGAAGCTGTCATGTAGTTGACCCAGCGGTCGCAGGTCGGGCAGCGCGGCCATCGTCTGCACGCGATCCCATTCGGCAGGTAGTTGATCGAGCGCACCATGGGTATCTGGGATGCGACGGGTTTGCGCTCGCGCAAGCGAGGGAGCAGGTTCCTCGCGTGACGGCGAAACTGATCGTGCTGACGCCGAGGGCGAGTTCATACGAATTTCTGGTAATGCCTCGTCTGCTGCCTCGCTCACGGCAGCATTGTGGAAAGCTTCACCTCCCCACTCCCGCATGGGCTGCCCCAGGTCTGTCGGCAGTTCCGCCTTGCCTTCCATCACCTCTGTGAACTCAGAGAAAGGCAGGTCTGCCGCACCCTGATACTCCGGCGCAGGCTCCCGCATGATCGTCGGCGAAACCGGCAGCGGGATGCTCGACACGGGGCGGCTCTCCATCAGCACGGTGCGCAGTGCATCTCGCACAAAGTCATGCACAGCGGAACCGTGGCGAAAACGCACCTCGGTCTTAGACGGATGAACATTGACATCCACCTGACCGGGATCGCAATTAAGGAATAGCAGCGCGAACGGGTAGCAGCCGGGCGGCATCAGATTTTGGTAAGCAGCTTGCACCGCATGCAGCAGGACCTTGTCGCGGATCAGCCGCCCGTTGACGAACAGGAAAATCTGGCTTCGGTTCAGCTTCTGAATATGCGGCCCGGAGACGAGGCCTTCCAAAACAAACTCGGCCAAGTCCGGCTCAGGCTCTTCGGCTATCGCGTCACGCTGGCCAAAGGGAACATACGGCGGAGGAAGGCGCAGCTGAAAGGTACGCGGGCTGATATCAATCAGGTCCCCCATCAGCTCCGAACCAAAGACTTGGAAAGCGCGGTCTCGCACAGTCTCAACCGGAGTCACATTCAACAGTTCGCGTCCTTCATGGAAAAACTCGAACCGCTTGTTGGCATGGCCCAGGCTGTAGTGCGTCAACAGCGAACCGAGATGCGCCAGCTCTGTCTGGTCCGACCGGAGAAACTTCTTGCGCGCCGGCACGTTGAAGAACAGGTCGCGCACCGTGATGGTCGTTCCCGTAGCCCGCGCAATCTCGTCGCAACGGAACAGCTTGCCGCCACTGATCTCAACTGCCGTTCCAGTGGTCTCATCCGCGGCTCGTGTTTCTAAAAGCAACCGGCTGACCGATGCAATTGACGGCAGCGCCTCGCCGCGAAAGCCCAGTGTTGCAATCGCCAGCAGGTCCTTCACATCGCTCAGCTTGCTCGTGGCGTGGCGCTCGAAAGCCAGCAGTGCATCGTCGCGCAGCATGCCGTGCCCATCGTCAGCGATGCGAATCAAACGACGGCCCGCATTCTCCGCATCGACCCGAACTTCGGTCGCACCCGCATCCAAAGAGTTCTCCAGCAGCTCCTTCAAAACAGAAGCGGGCCGCTCCACCACCTCGCCTGCTGCGATCTTGTTCGCAACATGGTCAGAGAGAATGCGGATACGGCCCATCGAACAGCTGACTAACTACAACAGAGAGTCGGCTATCAGCCGCTCATGGCAGCCAGGAACTCGGCATTGCTACGGGTTCGGCCCAGCTTGTCCAACAGAAGTTCCATCGAATCCACTGGAGACAGCGGATTCAGAACCTTGCGCAAGATCCAGACTCGATTTAACTCTTCCTTGGCCATCAGCAACTCTTCCTTACGCGTGCCGCTCCGGTTGATGTCGATGGCCGGGAAGACACGCTTGTCCACCAGCTTGCGATCGAGATGAATTTCCATGTTGCCGGTGCCCTTGAATTCTTCAAAGATCACGTCGTCCATGCGGCTGCCCGTGTCGATTAAAGCCGTCGCCACCACCGTCAGCGAGCCACCCTCTTCGATATTGCGAGCCGCGCCAAAGAACCGTTTCGGCCGCTGCAGCGCATTCGAATCAACACCACCGGAAAGAACCTTACCGGATGGCGGGACAACCGTATTGTAGGCGCGCGCCAGACGCGTGATGGAATCGAGCAAGATGACTACATCCCGCTTGTGTTCGATCAGCCGCTTGGCTTTTTCGATGACCATCTCAGCCACCTGCACGTGACGCGCTGCCGGCTCGTCGAACGTCGAACTGATCACTTCGCCGCGAACCGAGCGTTGCATGTCGGTGACTTCTTCCGGCCGCTCGTCAATCAGCAGGACAATGAGATTGATTTCCGGGTGATTGGTCGTGATCGAGTTGGCGATGCTCTGCAGCAGCATCGTTTTGCCGGTGCGTGGTGGTGCCACAATCAGGCCACGCTGCCCTTTGCCGATAGGCGTCAGCAGATCCATTACCCGCCCAGAGAAGCCGTCTTTCGCAATCTCCAGTTTCAATCGCTCATCCGGATAGAGCGGCGTCAGGTTGTCGAAGAAAATCTTGTTGCGCGACTCCTCCGGCGGTTCGAAGTTAATGGCATCGACTTTGATCAGCGCAAAGTAACGCTCGCCTTCCTTTGGGGGTCGAATCTGCCCCGACACAGTGTCGCCGGTGCGCAAATCAAATCTGCGAATCTGCGACGGCGAGACATACACATCGTCAGGTCCAGGAAGATAGTTGTACTCAGGAGCACGCAGGAACCCAAAACCGTCGGGCAGACATTCAAGCACGCCCTCTGAGAAAATAAGCCCGCTCTTCTCTGCTTGCGTTTGCAAGATCTTGAAGATCAATTCCTGCTTGCGTAGACCCGCCGCACCCAGAACGCCCAGATCCTTGGCAATTTGGTTCAGCGCCTCGATGCGCATGTCCTTCAACTCGACTAAGTCAAGAGTCGTGGTGCCGTTTTTGCCGCTCTGCTGGCCGGTATTGCCCATCGAGTGACGACCGCGACGCGGAAAGGCTCCTCCACCCGGCTGGTTGTTGGGCAACACGGCTGCCGCCGTAGAGTTCGTGGGAGGATTCGGGCTGCCGTTTGCGCCAGATCCATTCGGCTGTCCAGCGCCGTCAGGAAAACTCCTGTGCTCAGCCGATCGACTCTCTACCGGCTTGATATCGACCGGCGTCCTGGTCTCAGAAGACGATCGCGAGTCGCTAATCCGGCTCTCTGCAATGGGAGGCCGCAATTCCGTGGGGGGCCGGGTATCGCCACCTGACATCTTTCGGGCGGATTCACCCGCCGGCTTCACACCGTTCGACTTGGCTTCCGAACCATTTCTGTGACGCACTGCAGCGACTCGCTCATGTCTGGATTCAGGCGCTTTGCCATCAACCTTAGGTTCGGGCACCACCGCCACCGCCGTCTTACTCTCGGCAGCTCTAGGCTCATTCGCCGCTCTTGGCTCCGCTGCCCTCGGTTCGGGCGCCTCGGCCACTACCGTTTCTTCTTCGAATAAATCCGACTGCGGATTTGGGCCGTCAGAATCTTGAGGTCTCTCGGAGGGCGTGCCTTCGGTGGCCGCCGCGGGGACTGCTACTTGCTCTTGATCTTCGAGATGATTTGCCAAAGTTCCCTCACTCCCCGGCCGTCTACAGCCGAGAATGGTATCGGCGCCTGATCGTGCAACTCGCGCTCGATCATCGCCAACCCTGCTTTCAATTGATTACTGCTTTTCAGTTTGTCGATCTTAGTGGCGACCACCTGATATCGACGGTTATGGAACTCGAGCCAGGATTTGAGTTCCAGATCTTTGTCCATCCATCCTCGCCTGGCGTCAATGAGGAGGAGCGATAACGCTAAGCTTTGCCGGCTAACCAGATAGCTTTCTATCAACTGCTTCCAGCGATCCTTCTCTATCAGAGGAACCTGTGCATACCCATAGCCGGGTAGATCAACGAAATGCAATCCGTCGTTGACCTGAAAGAAATTGATCAACTGCGTACAGCCCGGACGAGCGCTGGTGTAAGCCAATTGCGGCCGCTTAACCAACTGGTTTAACAGACTTGACTTACCCACATTACTGCGCCCAAGAAAAGCCACTTCCGCCGGCCCGGACGCATCCGGCGGAAACTGCTCCGATTCTGCAGCACTGGTAACAAACGTACAATCGGGACGCCGGCTCCCGGCTTTAGAGCCCTTTGAGTTCGGACTTGCAGTTACAGCAATTCCCACCTGCGTACCTTCGCTCGTCTATGCGGATACAACCCTACGCTTTAATGTGTAAGGTTGTCTTCCGGGCGTCCAACCAAATCGGCAGCGGTTGCTGTGGTAGCGAGTGGTAGAGCAACAATCTCCCGCTCCAAAGCAATCTTCAATACTTCGTCCATCGATGTCACAAAGTGCAGCTTCATCTCTTTTCGAATATTTTCCGGTATATCGGCCAAGTCGCGCTCGTTGTCCTTCGGAAGAACAATTTCGAACACACCTTGCCGATGCGCCGCCAGCAATTTTTCCTTCAGTCCGCCGATAGGAAGAACCCGGCCGCGAACTGTAATTTCGCCTGTCATTGCAATGTCGCCACGAACAGATATACCCGTGAGCGAACTGCAAATACTGGTTGCAATTGTAATGCCAGCCGATGGACCGTCCTTCGGAATTGCTCCCTCCGGAACGTGAACATGGATATCCAGGTGACGATAGAAGTCCTTCGGCAAACCAATGTACTGTGCTCGAGATCGAACGTAGCTCATGGCGGCCTGCGCTGACTCCTGCATCACGTCACCAAGTTTGCCGGTTGTCATCATTTTGCCCCGGCCTTCCATTACCGCGGCTTCCGTTGTAAGAATCGAGCCGCCAACTTCGGTCCAAGCAAGGCCCGTGGTGACGCCAATCTCGTTTTTCTTCTCCAGATCAAGGTCCCGGAACTTAGCCGGCCCCAGCAGTTCGGTGACTTTCTCCGGCGTTACCGTGATCTTGTCTATGGGAATGAGCGGAATCTCAATGGCAGCCTTTGCCTTCTTGCGCGACTTCTTCGGCTCAACCACGGCATCTTCGGCCTGCAGCACCGGCTCATCTTCCAGCACTTCGATCGGCTGTTCGGCGCCAATCGCAATCGCCGCTGCCGCTTCTTCCCCAACCGGAGTCTGAGCATCCACCAGTTTGCGAGCTACCTTACGGCACAAGTTACCTACTTCGCGCTCCAGATTCCGTACTCCGGCTTCGCGCGTATAGGACTGGATCAACGCCTGCAAGCCAGCGTCGGTAAACTCAACCTGCTCTTCCGAGATACCGGTGTCTTTGCGCTGCTTGGTAACCAGGAACCGCTTGGCGATTTCCAGCTTTTCGATCTCGGTGTACCCGGAGAGCCGGATCACTTCCATGCGATCCTGCAGTGCCGGCGGAATCGTATGCAGTACGTTTGCCGTAGCAATAAAGAATACCTGGCTCAGGTCGTACTCGACGTCAAGGTAGTGATCCATGAACGTACTGTTCTGCTCAGGATCGAGCACTTCGAGCAGCGCCGAAGACGGATCGCCACGAAAGTCCATCGACATCTTGTCGATCTCATCCAGCATGATGACCGGATTCTTAGTCCCAGCCTTCTTCATCATTTGAATCAGCTGGCCGGGCAACGCACCGATGTAGGTACGCCGGTGCCCACGAATCTCAGCTTCGTCCCGCACGCCGCCGAGCGAGAGGCGCACAAACTTACGCCCAGTCGCCTTCGCGATGGACATACCGAGCGAAGTCTTGCCGACGCCGGGAGGTCCGACAAAGCACAAAATTGAACCCTTAGGATTGGCGACTAGACGCCGAACCGATAAGAATTCAAGGATGCGCTCTTTGATTTTCTCCAGTCCGTAGTGGTCGCCTTCCAGAATCTGGCGTGCATAGCGAAGATCACGGATCTCTTTGGTCCGCTTTTTCCACGGCACGGCCAGCAGCCAATCGAGATAATTACGCGAAACGGTAGATTCGGCCGACATGGGCGGCATGCCTTCCAGGCGCTTAAGCTCGGCCGTAGCCTTCTCATGCGCGTCCTTGGTCATCCCCGCCGAGTCAATTTTCTTCTTTAGCTCGTCGTACTCGCTTTTTTCGCCGCGTCCCAGTTCCTTTTGGATCGCTTTGATCTTCTCGTTAAGATAGTACTCTTTCTGCGCCCGCTCCATCTGCCGCTTCACGCGCCCTTGAATGGTGCGATCCACACTTAACTTCTCGATTTCGATATCGAGCAAGTCAGCCACGCGCGTCAGCCGGTCAACTGGATCAAAGATTTCCAGCAGTTCCTGCTTCTCTTCGATCGTCAGCTGGAGATTCGCGCCAACTGTGTCGGCCAGTTTACCGGCATCGTCCACCCGAATGGCCGCGATCATCGTCTCGTAGTTGAGGTTTTGGCTAAGCTTGACGTACTGCTCAAACAGAGTCGTAACCCGGCTGGTCAGCGCGTCCAGCTGATTGCCGCCTTCCACCTTGAACGAAGTAGTTTTTACGACAGCACGGAAGTAACCGTCTTCCTCGCCAACCGAAATCACTTTCCCGCGCTCGACACCCTCGACCAGAACCTTAATGTTGCCGTCGGGCTGCTTCAGGCTTTGTACGATATTGGCTACCGTTCCAACAGAATAGATTTCGTCCGGACGCGGCTCATCCACCGAAGCATCATGCTGAGTGGCAAGAAAGATCTTCTTGTCGCCCAGCAGTGCCTCTTCTAAGGCACGGACACTGGACTCGCGACCCACTACAAATGGCGTCATCATGAACGGAAATATGACGACGTCCCGAATGGGCATCATCGGCAGTCGTTTAGTATCCGTTTTATCTTTCGTCGTGACCATTTATTCTTTCTAGGCGGATTTCTCAAGCAGGAAGGCGGGGACAATTGGGGAAAGGCGGCTGCTGCAAGGTCTCGCCGAGAACCAGCCACCCGTGCTCTCAATGTCAACCTGCTTTTTCGAGAACCGCCATGTTGATTTTCTGAGTCAACACCATCTCTTTGGTGACTACAAATTCCTTCACCTTCTTAAAGGTCGGAAGGTAGTACATCAGGTCAAGCATCAGATCTTCCAAGATCATGCGCAACCCGCGCGCGCCTACTTTTCGCTCCATTGCCAGTTGAGCAACGGCTTCTAGAGCATCCTCGCTGAACTTGAGCTTAACATTCTCGAACTCAAACAGCTTCTGGTACTGCTTGATAATGGCGTTCTTGGGCTTGGTCAGAATCTGAACCAGCGCCTCTTTGGAGAGATCTTCCAGCACCGCAGCCACAGGCATGCGACCGATAAACTCCGGGATAAAGCCGAATTTTATCAAATCAACCGGTTGGCACTGGGCCAGCAAGTCGCCATCGCGCCGGACCGAGTTGATGCCTCTACGCCCAACTTCTTTCTCATCCAGCGTGATGAAGCCGATCGATTTGGTGCCAACCCGCCTTGCGATCACTTTCTCCAGACCGACAAATGCGCCACCACAGATGAACAGAATATTAGTGGTATCAACCGGAGTAAACTCCTGGTGCGGGTGTTTGCGCCCACCTTGCGGCGGCACATTCGCTACCGTGCCTTCCAGAATCTTGAGCAACGCCTGTTGCACGCCCTCGCCCGAAACGTCTCGGGTGATCGACGGATTCTCATCTTTACGACCGATCTTATCGATCTCGTCAATATAGATAATGCCGGTCTGGGCACGAGTCACATCCCAGTCTGCATTCTGAAGCAGCCGCAGAATGATATTTTCTACGTCTTCGCCCACATAGCCGGCTTCCGTCAAAGTCGTGGCGTCGACAATAGCAAAGGGAACATCCAGTATTCGCGCCAGCGTTTGGGCCAGAAGAGTCTTACCCGTCCCGGTTGGGCCAATCAGCAGAATATTCGACTTGGAAAGTTCTACCTCGCCGTTCCGCTGCTTGTTTAACTGAATCCGCTTGTAGTGGTTGTAAACTGCCACCGCGAGCTTCTTCTTAGTCGCGTCCTGGCCGATCACATATTGGTCCAGGTACTCTTTCAGTTCGAGCGGACGCGGCAGCTTACCCGGAGCCCCGTATGTCTGATCATGCCGATCATCTTCAATAATGGAATTACAAACCGCGATGCATTCATCGCAGATATAAGCACGCGGGTAATCGCTAGGGGAAGAGATCAGTTTTCCGACAACGTCCTGGCTTTTGTGGCAAAACGAACAGCGGAGAGAATCGTCAGATCCAGCGCGCTTCAAACTTGTGCTCCTACGTAGCGGGGAATCAGTCGATTTCCACGCCCCGATCGGTTACTTTTACTTTTCGAGTATATCAAGATTACCTACTAACGGGTGTCAGGACAGATGCATTCTCAAATTGCTCGCCTAAGACCACTGTAAACCGGGTACCGTAAAATCTGCTACTCAGAAAATCAGCTTGGCCCCTAGTTGTATATTGCGGGGAGCGCCTGTGCCTATTCCATTCGCGCCGTTATAGGCGTCGAGTGTCGAAGTTACCTGTCCAACACCGCTATCTGTGACAACATTGTCGGGAGGCGCCAGATTTCTCCGATTGAAGAGATTAAACATCTCCATCCGAAGCTGCAGGCTAAGCTTTTCCGTGATGTGTGTGGTCTTAAATACCGAGAGATCTACTTGGTAGATGTTGGGACCCTTGAAAGAGTTGCGAGCCTGATTAGAGTAAGTGCCCTGCGCCGGAAGCCCAAAAGCGTTCGGGTTGAAGAAGGAGACGTAATCAGGTTTGCTGCTTGCCGGAACGTTAGCAAAGGGATTGCTCAAAACCTCAGCCCGATCTGCATTCTCACCCGTACCGCTGGTGTCCTCTCCGCTGAACACGGTAAATGGCTGCCCGGTGTAGAAGTTGAGAAGCGAGTTGACCTGCCACCCACCCAGAACCGACTTGTAGCGTGTCGGTTGCGGCAGATCATAACCGATAAAGGCCGTAAACGAATGCCGCACATCGAAGTCAGAGTTTCCGTAGTCGCAGCGTAGGCAGTAGCTGTTTTGGGGAATGGTGTTGCGGGTCGCGGACAGATCGTCGCGCGAGTGCCCGTACGTGTAGTTCACCTTTGTGTTGAGACCGTGGAAGTTATTGGTTCGCAACGAGGTAATTAGCCCGTTGTAGTAGCCGTTAGCCACTGACGAGACCTGGTTAATGGTTGTGAGGTTAGGAAATTGCGCCGCGTAGGGCCGAACAGTTGACCCAATTGGCAGCTGATTGATGTCGAGGGTTACCGGCAAAGCACGGCTGAGACTCCCGGTATAACCAACCTCTAAAATAGAGCTTGAAGTCAGCTGAACCTGCACGTTCAGATTCGAGTTCTGCACGTAGCCGGTCCGGAAGTTTTGGCTGACCGAGAAAGCGCCGAACGGCCCTTTCGGAAATGCCGCATTCCCAAAGATGGGTACTCCGTCCTGAATCGTGTAAGGCGCCTGATTGCTGAGCGTGTATACCGGGGAGAGGCCACCCGGGTTCGACAGAACGCCCGTCGCGCCATTGTTGCCAGGATTGTTGTCGCCGAAGTAATTTACGTTTGGAACCTGATAGAAGATGCCGTACCCGCCCCGCACCACAATCCGGTTCTGGTTGCCGGGCGTATACGCAAAGCCGAAGCGCGGACCGAAGTCTTTCCAATCACGCGGGTAGAGCGTCGTAATTCCCTGCCCGACATAGGTGATTCCGCCCAGTGACGGAATGAACGTCGAAATCCGATTGGTCGGGTCACTTAATGGGCTCTGGAAATTCCAGTTCAAACCGTAATTCAAGGTGAGATTCTGTTTGACTTTCCAGCTGTCCTGAGCGAATGCACTGGTGCCGTTCAAGTAGTAGTTCCGCTGCCGGTTGCCATAAATAATCGTGGATTGGTTGGTATTGACATCGCCGGCCAGGAAGTCCGCCAACGCCTTCAGCGAAGGGCTCAGGGTAGTATCCTTCGCCCAAGGACCTGCCGAGCCGTTGAAGTTAAACCGCCCACGCGAGTTTCGTTCGTAGAACACGTCGAAGCGGGACCGGCGATAGCCGCCACCAAATCGAATCGTATGGGTTCCCGCGGTATAGGTCATTACTTCGTTCAGTTCGCCGGTTGTGTCAATCCGGCCTAGCGGCGGAGTCAGCCCGGTGTTGTCGAACCCGCTTATGTTAATGCGCGGCGCACCCAGCAGCGATGGATTCGTCACGCCCGTGTTCAGCCCCAATGCCACCACGTTAAACCCGGTGTCCGCATCGCCAAATACCTGCTTAAAATAGTTGATCCCAACCGTGGTTTGGGTGACAAAGCGCGACGAGACTACGCCGTTGTAAACAAGTGAATAATTATGCATGCGGCTTGGCGCCACCTGGTAGTAGTAGGGCAGCACTGACCCGATCTCCGCAGTCTGCGAACCCGTACCGCCGAAGTAACGCACCGCGATATTGTTTCGGTCATTGAAGATATGGTCGAGCTTCATAATGCCGTTATAGGAATCCGAAGTCGTATTGGCGCTGCTGAAAAAGTTATTTTTCGTCGCGGGTCCAGTCAGACTGTTGGACGGCCACAGCGCGTTGATTAACCGGAGCGAAACAGGATTGACCGGCACATTATATTGGTTCAGCACGCCCGTTGCTGCCGCCACCCAGGCCGCCGAGGGCGTCGTTCCCTGCCCCGTATTTCCCGCTACATAATTCTGCTGTTCGTACGTGATGAAGAAGAACGTATGATTCTTCCATATCGGCCCACCCAGCGACCCACCCGGCTGGCTGTTCCGCAACTCCTGGACCTTGGTATTCTCCGGCACAAACCAGTTGCGAGCCGAGAGAAATTCGTTCCGATTGAAGTAGTAGAGCGAACCATGAAGATCGTTCGTGCCCGACTTGATCACAATGTTGAACACTCCGCCGCCATTGCGTCCCGCTTCGGCATCGCTGCTGCTCTGCACCGAAAGCTGGTCAATGGCATCGATCGGTAGAACGGTACCGGCAATGCCGGACACCCCGCCCTGATTAACCGCGTTCGTGTTATGCCACTGATCGTTGTTGTCGGCGCCGTCGATCTGCCAATTAATTGAGTTGATGCGCGTCCCATTGAGCGATCCGGCGCCGTTCACGCCCGGAGTCAGCTTCAGCAGTTGAGTGAAGTCGCGCCCATTGAGCGGAACATCCATAATCGTCCGCGTCGGAATCACGCTGGTCAGAGTGGACGAAGTAGTTTCCACGGCCACCGTTGACGCTTCCACCTGAACGCTGGTGGCCTGATTGGCTACCGCCAGTTTTGCTTGGACATTAAAGGTACGGCCTGACTCGACCGAGATATCGTTGATCTCCTGCGGTTGAAAGCCCGCGCCATTCACACTGAGTGAGTAGCGTCCGAGCGGCAGGTCAGGAAAACTGAAATCTCCGGAACCCCCTGTCTGCTCAGTGCGAGTCAGGCCCGTACCGGTGCCCGTCAGTTTCAACGCCACACCTGGAACAGCCGCTCCAGTCGGATCGACCACCGTACCGGCAATGCCGCCCTGAAAACTCTGGGCGAAAGCAAAAGAGGAAAGTAAAAAGAACAGGGCCGAGGCAACAGCCCCCTGTTTATGAGACACGACAGACTCCTGAAAGACGTGTTCAGATAAACGACAGAGTTACCTGGAACCAAGTATTATTTACAAAGGCTAGCATAACTGGCCGCTTATCTGGATAAGTTGCCGCTCTTAAAACGGGATAACATCCAAACCTGGGATCTTCTGGAAATGGCGCAAGTTCGACGTTATGAGGCCATATCCGAGGTAAAGCGCAGTTCCGCCGATAAGTAGGTCTGCAAACGGGATGACGATCCCCTTCAAACGTGCTTCGGCATCAATCTTAGCGGCCACTTTGCCGATTTCGCGGGTGAAAGATTCGGTAGGAATAGAGGCGGACACAGTATCCAGATAACGACGCCTTGCAAGGGCTTGCTGGGGTGACTGGGCACGATGGAGGCCGTGCTCCAGTTCAACAACACTAATGGCGGAAACGACGATCTCCGTTACCGTGTGCTGGCGTTGGAGTTTGCTCAGCAGTGTGCTGACGGGCAAGGCTTCACGCTCGGTGGAAACGAGCACGCTCGAATCCAGCACTATCCCCACCAGTTAATCGTCCCAGACGTTGTAAATAGGTTCCAGTTGAGCGTCAACCTTTTTCTGAACATCTCTGTCGAAATCACTATCCGGTACAGGTGCAGAGTCAAATTCCTGTTCGTACGCCTTGGCCAGCGCGATGCACTCGCTGATGTTCCGGCTTATCGGCGGTAGCCGCCTGATGAGGGCCAAAGCTTGGTGATTTTCTCGTTCCACGATCACCTCGCCACCCTCCTGGACCTGCTTAAGCACGCCACCAACATCGAGAGCCAGTTCGGCTTCTGTGATACGGACTGTGGCCATTTCTCAATCATAACTACTTCCAGACATTTGTCTTCGCTGGACAAAGCAAAGAACGTGCGCCCACGAGAGTGGACACTCTACCAAATTCCCTGTAGGTTTCTCCCAATGCCTCGGCAGTTCTCGTCCAGACTAGAGTTGTCAGGGTACGCTCGACCTTCTCATCCTTCGCACATTGCTCGCCGGACTTACCCATGAACATTCCTTCCCTAATACATGCCATCATATGGCTTGAAGCGGATTGGCAGCGCACCCGTTACAAAGGGAAGTGAGTTATGGTTCTGTCGGTAGATTGCCGAGGATATCAGTCAGGGCCAGGACTACATTCCTCGAATCGTAGGTGAACCCAAGTTTGGTAGCTTCTTGAAAGAGACCTCGTCTCAAGTCGAAGGTATATGCTGCCGTATGTTCTGGCCACAGTAACCAGCAGACCGGAACAATACCGGAAATCAACATTCTCTCGCATTTGTCGACCATTCCGGCGAAGGATTGCTCCGGGCTCATAATCTCCACCGCGGCAACAGCACCATTGGTCAAAACGCCTCTCTCGTACTGTGCACCAGGATGAACTACCACCACATCCGGCACAATTTGCTTCCTTTCTGCATCTAGCACCCCGACGGCCAACTCCGGTAGAGCAACATCCAAGCCAAGCTCTCTGACCAAAAGAGCAATGATCCGTTGCTGCACGATTGAATGTAGTCGTTTCGGCAAGGGCTTACATTCCTCGGCGGCTTCTAGAACTTCAGGGGCAATCATCACTAGCCAATTTTGATTCGATTGTACGCCTGAAAAGAACGGGCTCAGGCCCATAGCCCCGAAGCAAGCACTGTTTTGTGCTATCCGGGCTCAGCAAAATCGATGTTTACGCTCCGTCTTCTTAACTCCTCACACGCCATCCCAAGAACATTCAGCGAACGTCGGAAGACCTGCTTCAGCTTGAGACCGGGTCACTGTACCAGGCGCTCCACCGGCTGGAGGAAAAAACTGGATTGCCGCTTCGTGTGAGTTATCCGACAAAGGCAAACGGGCCAAAATGTACTGCCTCACGCCTCCCGGACGCAAGCAGCTAACGTCAGAACGCTCGAAATGGGAATCATCCTCGCACGCAATGGGACTTACTCGTAAATCCAGTCCATCAGGAGCGGCAGCATGTACGACGATTTAAAGGCGTGAACGACGGCTGAAATGCACGTTCGATACCCACATCTTTCCGAACGCATCATAACTGAACGTCCGTGACCAGCCGCTGCCATCGGCTACCGTGTGCAGCCGGTTCACCTCGTCGTACCCAACCGAGTTCCCATTGTTCGGCGTTCGTGCCGAATGCGGGCACAGATCGTACAGAGCGGGTTCTGATTGAACGCTCGCTCGTTTGATGCTGTAAGCTTTCATCTCATCGCTCGTATCAGCCAAAACACCGGCCAGCTATAGATCAGTACGTCTACGAGTAAAGCCGGCGTAACGTAAACATACGCAAAGTCCGACTCTCCTCCCTGTGGGAAGAGGATAGCGCTAGTAGCATGCCTGGGGCTAACGGAACAGATACTACTGAGAACCTTGATATGCTGGCGAGCGCAGTACAGTGGTCCTACATCAGCCGGGAGTTTCCCCAAAGAACACGTATGGCGCTCTAGGTGGACTGGTTCGGGTGCAAGAAAATCCAAACGGGACCAATACTCAGACGACTTACCAAAACTACGCGTTGGATAACATTGGTCGGAATCAATCAAGAGGGTCAGGTGCGGTCGTATGTCTACGATTGTTTGTCCCGGCTGTAGCAAGCCATAGACGTAACTTCAAAAATGTGCGCTGGCAATACAGTTGTGATGCTGGTTCCGCCTTAGCAACGAGCCGACCTAACGCATCATACGCGCGGGTCGTCGGGTAAGCAAGACCATCGCCGGGCCGGGAGGGATTAGCCGTCGCTGCTAGGTGCTTTGGCGACGGTGCAGTGGATGGGCTCGGGCGACCTCAGAAGACGCAGGCCTACGAGGATGCAAGTCACTTTCCTGGGCAGTCACAACTGGGCAAGTATGTCTTAAATCATTGCCTCACCTCACTTTACGCCGACGCTGAGCATCAGCTGCGTTCCAGAGTTGTCCACAATCGCGCCACATGCGTCGATTTCTCTTTGCGTTGATAGCGGCCGCTGTGCCGCTGGCGGCTCAGTCTGTCACCCTGAGCGTTCCTGCCACTGATGACGTAGGCAGTCCGGTGTTGACCGGCGATGCGTACGTGAACTGGTCTCCGTTCCTGGACAACTCGGGTAATTTGGTTCCCGGTGGCTCAAAGCACGTTCCGATTGCGAACGGCCTTCTATCAGTCACCCTTTCGGCGAGCGACAACGCCGGTTATGTTTACAAAGTGCTGGTGCAAGGTGGAGCGCACCCGAGTGCCTTCAAGTGGCGTGTGCCGGCAGCTGGTGCCAGTAGCGTCGCGCAACTGGCGCAGACGCTGCCGACCCGGGCCAACGCCCTGAGCTTGGATCTGTCGCAGATGAACTGTGCCGCTCCGATTGATGGCGCGCTGCGTCGCGTCGCTGGCTCGGCGGGTGAATCGGTGCAGGTGTGCCTCAGCAGCTACAGCGGTTGGTGGCGCTCTCTGGCTGCTGCTCTTAAAAATGCAAGAAATCAGGTGGTTCGCGTGCGCATTTTCGGCGATTCAATGAGCCAGTGCTGGGGCGCTGCGAGCAACCCTGTATCGAATTGCCCTGGTATCGGACCAGTCAATCATTCGCGTCTGTGGGTGGAGCAGCTGCGGAGCTGGCTAAACTCGTCGTATCCGAGCCATGGTTCTGGCGTCCTTCCCTTTTCTACGGGCATCAACAGCATCGGCAAAGGCGAGTATTCAGTTTCGGGAACTCCTGCCTTCTTTCCTGTGAATGTGCCGTCCCAGCAGGGGCCTGCCAGCGCCGGCTCAGCTGGCTTGCAGCTGTCAAACGGCCAGTCGGTCAGTAACGTTGTTCCGCACGATTCCGATTCGCTGAATGTATATTTCGTCACTTACACGTTCGGCACCAATCAGGGCTCTGGCGCTGGCTTCACTGTCTCCGTTGACGGCAGAGCCGCAGCCAACTATGGCGCTGGCGCTTCTCCTGCGTTGACCAGCCGTATGGTCACCATTCCTCTCACTCGTGGCAGCCACACGATGACGCTGACGTGTGCCTCGGACGCTTGCTATGTTTATGCGGCTGAGTGGACGATCGGGACAACCGGCGTATCGGTGGATGACCTGGCCGTCGCGGCTTGCCGTGCGGAGTGCTTTGCCGGGCCCGGCTCGTTGTCGATGGCTGATTTAGTGGCGGCAACCAGTCCGGCCAACTTCGATCTGTTGTTCCTCGGCACCAATGACTATCTGCATGGAACGCTTCCGATCTATCAAAGCAACATGGCGGCTATCGTGTCGCATGAGCTAAGCCTGGGCGCGTCGGTGCTGATCAGCAGCGAACCGTGGTCGAGCACGGCCTCAGACAACGGCGTGTCGCAAGCGGCAATCTACGCGGCCGCTGCGCAACTGGCGGCAGCCAATGGGCTTGATTACAACCCGCTGCCGAGTTCCTCCCCGTTCAGCTCGGCTGCAGCTGAGTCGGCGTTTCTGCAAGATGGAATTCATATGAATGACGCCGGCCAGGATGCCATCTTCGCCAACATTCAAAGCCATCTGACGGCGGTTGGCTATGGGTGGTTTGGCTTGCCTCTGGGTGCGTCGTTGGGCGCGCAGTAGATTGACGGCGCCCGGCTGCGTGAGAGCGCGGCTAGGGCGCCTGCATGTTGTCCTGGTTATTGCCTGCACAGCATAAATCCAGTTGTAAGCCTCAGGATCACTCACGGGAACATTGACGTAGACACTCTACAAAAGGCTTAGTAGAATGACTACAGGATGCCCGGCAATACTCCGTCCCGTGTAGAGCTCCTGCAAGGCACGCTCGACTTGCTCATTCTCCGCACCTTACTAGCCGAACCTACCCATGGCCACGCCATCTCCAAGCACATACAGCGAACCTCGGAAGAACTGCTCCAGGTCGAAACTGGATCCTTGTATCCGGCACTTCATCGGTTGGAGGCAAAAGGTTGGGTTGCCGCCTCCTGGGAGTTGTCCGACAAAAGCAAAAGGGCCAAAGTCTATCGACTCACGCCTCTAGGACGGAAGCAGCTCAGTCGGAACGTTCGAAGTGGGAATCGTTCTCGCGCGCTATGGGACTCGTCTTGAATCCAGCCGATCAGGAGGGCAAATGAAGCAGTTTTTCCGCAAAGTACTTTGGCTGCTACAGCGGCCCAACAAGGAAGCCGAACTGCGGGAAGAACTCGAATTCCACCTTACGGAAGCAGAACAGCATCGCTTAGGAGGTGTCGCGGAGGGGGAAGCTCGCCAGGCTGCCCAACGCGACTTGGGCAATCTCACTCTGATTGGGGAAGACACTCGCGCAGTCTGGGGATGGGTACTGATCGAGCAACTCGGCCAGGACCTGCGATACGCCTTCCGGACCATGGCGGCCAACCGGCTATTTACAGTCCTTGCTGTTTTGTTGCTGGCGCTTGGCATTGGAGGGAATACCGCGGTCTTCAGCTTATTGGATTCCATCCTGCTGCAATCACTTCCGGTATCCGACCCCGAGTCGCTTGTCTTGCTGAACTGGCATTCGAAACCCATGGGGCGTGACTTCGTCGCAAGGGGACGAAGCGGCAGTACGTATGACGATCCAAAGACGGGGACGACGGCTGGAATCTTTCCTTTTGCGGCACTCGAGCTCTTCCAAAAACAGAGCTCCATCTTTTCCAGTGTGTTCGGCCATTATCAATCCGGTCAGGCACAAGAACTTAATTTTGTGGTGAAGGGGCAAGCCGACCTGACTAATGGCTGGACAGTCTCAGGTAATTACTTCAGTGCACTTGGCATCGCTCCGGTAGCAGGCAGGCTGATTCATCCAGACGACGACCGGCCAGGAGCGCCGCCTGTGGCAGTGGTCAGCTATGGGCTTAGCCAGAGGCGTTTCGGAGGCGCACCCAATGCGGTTAGGTAGGCAGTTCGCATCAACGGCTTGCCTTTCACAGTGGTGGGCGTGACGCCGCCTGGTTTCTTTGGCACCGATCCCGCCGCTGCTCCGGACGTCTATCTTCCCCTGCACACCAATGAATTGCTAGGCGCGAGCGATCCATTTGGCTTTCGGCCGCAAGGCTACCGGGATAACAACTTTTACTGGATTCAGATCATGGGCCGACTACGTCCTGGTGTCAGTCGCGCTCAAGCGCAGGCCGTGCTTGCGCCAATGTTCCAGCAGTAGGTAGCGAGCACAGCGGAAAACGATCGGGAGCGTTCCAACCTTCCCGCGCTGGTAGTCGATGCAGGCGGCGGCGGAACCGACACTTTGCGTCGGCAATACTCAAAATCCCTATCCGTGCTTATGACTCTGGTCGGATTGATCCTGGCCTTGGCGTGCGCCAACATTGCCAACTTGCTACTGGCACGGGCTGCTGCCCGTAGAGGTGAGATCGCCTTGCGGTTGAGCCTCGGAGCAGGCCGATTCCGTATCATCAGGCAGCTGCTGACTGAAAGCGTTCTTCTAGGATCGCTGGGTGGATTATTCGGCTTCGTTTTCGCAGTTTGGGGCATTCGCCTCCTCACCACATTGCTAGCTAACGGCCAGAATAACTTCGAGATGCACGCGAACTTGAACTGGCACGTGCTGGGCGCAGCAGCCGTGCTCTCTTTGGCGACGAGTGTTCTGTTTGGCCTTGCTCCCGCTCTCAGCGCCACACGTTTAGACGTGATGCCTGCCCTCAAAGCAACACGGAGCGCTCAAACCAAGGGGAGATTCCGTTTCGGCGGGATGAGTTTGAAGAACCTGCTCATGATTGCGCAAATTGCGATCTCCTTGCTGCTGCTGGTGGCAGCGGGTCTTTTCGTGCGCACGCTCTCAAACCTACAATCGATTGATACTGGCTTCAATCGTGAGAACCTGCTGCTGTTTCAGGTGAACGCCCGAAAGGCTGGCCACAAAGACCCTGAGATTTTCACCTTCTACCGCGAGTTACGCAACCGCTTCAGTGAATTGCCAGGGGTAAGAGCCGCAACTCTCGAACAGGGTTCGCCGGTCGGAGGTGAGAATGGAGTACCGATCAGCCTACCCGGGTCACCACCCAACCCTGCGAACCGATACTCAATGGTAGGGCCTGCATTCTTCACTACCATGCAGATTCCGATTCTGGCTGGTCGTGACTTCCGAACCAGTGATCGGCCTGGTTCGCCGTCTGTTGCAGTGATCAATCAGGTGTTTGCCAGAACAAACTTCGGTAATCGGAACCCTTTGGGACAACACCTACTCCTCGAAGAAAATGGTGCTGTCATGCGCGATATGAAATTGTCGGCGTGTCTAAGAACGCAAGCTATGGCAGTCTGACGAGAGCCATTCCACCTGTCGTTTACATGCCGTACGACCAGGGCTATCCGCAACCGAGTCAGATGGTGTACGCGCTACGCACGGCAGGTGATCCGCTCAGGTATATAAACTCCGTGCGTGAAATCGTCAGTCAGGCGGACTCGCGCGTGCCGGTTTCCGAAGTAAGAACGCAGGTAGCCGACATCGACGGGGGAATCAATCAGCACATCGTTCTTGCGAAACTGTGCAGCGGATTTTCCATTCTCGCTCTTGTTACCGCCTGCGTTGGACTGTACGGCACGGTCTCCTACGACGTAGTTCGCCGCACGGGCGAGGTCGGTATCAGGATGGCACTGGGCGCACAGCGAAGGGCAGTGATGCGGATGATTTTGCGTGACGTTTTCGTGCTCACTGCAGTGGGGCTGGCGCTAGGCATAAGCATGGCTCTAGTCACTTCGAAACTCATACGGTCTTTTCTGTATGGGCTAAAGTCCAACGATCCATTAGCGCTCGCGCTGGCGGTAATCACACTTCTCACTGCCGCGCTTATAGCTGGGTATGTGCCTGCCTGGAAAGCCTCGAGAATCGACCCGATGACCGCCATACGGCACGAGTAACGCTAGGTAGCCTTACTCGGCCACCGGAGCCTCTGCCACCTCAGCCTTCTCTGCATAAGGCTGTTTGGCACACTGGTCAAACAAAAACTGCAAAGTCTTTTCCGTTTGAATGCCGCCGGCGATGCGCTCCAGCGTGCCGTCCTTATCCAGTCGAGCCCGCGCTACGGCCACAGCTTCTCGGTCCTTCTGCGCAATACGCTGCACTTCGCGATCAATCTCATCCTGGTTCGCCTTGATGCCTTCGCGCTCTGCCACTTTCTCCAGTAGCAGCGAAGCCCTTACGTTCCGGGTCGCCTTCTCGCGCTGGTTCTCCTTGACCTTGTCCCAATCGAGCTTGATCGTATTTGGATCAATGCCCTGCCCGGCCAAGCTCCGCAGCTGCATCCGCACCTGGTTTTCGATCTGCCGGTCAATGTAGGCGTCCGGTACCGGAAATTCGTTCCGCTCCACCAGTCGGTCCACCAGCTCTTCTTTAGCAGTTTGCTGGGCTGCGTACTGCTTTTCTTGAAAGATTGATTTCCGTACTGTCTCGCGCAGTTCACCGACATTCTGAAAGTCGCCGAGGTCCTTGGCGAACTCGTCGTCCAAAGCCGGCAGTTCCTTCTTCCGTACAAACTTTGGCGTCAGTTCGAATCGGACGGCTTTGCCGGCCAGCTTCTCCTGCCCATAGTCTTCCGGGTACGTAATATCCAGTTCAATGACAGCCTCGGGCGAAGCTCCAATCAACGCTTCGTTGAAGGCCGGCAAGGTATCTTCCCCGCCCACCTGAATCTGCACGTCCTGGTCAATCGCCTCTGCGATACCGGCCAACGACCGCAGATGCACCAGTACATAATCACCGTTCTCGATAGGCCGCGGATCCAGGTTCGGATACTCCGCCTTGTTCTCGCGCATGGTCTCGAGCCGCTGATCTACTTCTTCTTCGGGGACCGCCGGATCTTCGTACTGCGCGGGCAAACCCCGATACTCACCAATCTCAATTTCGGGCGCGACTTCGAATGCCGCTTTGAATCGGATCGGCTGACCCGGCTCGAACTCTAAGTCGGTAATGTCTGGGGTGCCGACGACTTTCAGATCGTCGCGCTGTACCCGGTCTTTGAAAGCCTGCGGGAGAAGCAGCTCCAGAACTTCATTACGAATCTCGCTCTCAAAGCGGGTCTTGATAATGCTGATAGGGGCCTTGCCTGGACGAAACCCGGGCAGGCGCACACGTTCCTTAATCGAGTTGGTTACGCGCTCCCTGGCCTGCTCCACTTCGAGCAGCGGAATCTCAATCTCGACCGAACGCTTACAGTCGACAGCTGTTGCCATGAATATTTAGACCGCGGCGACGCCGGTCAGCTCGGAAGCTTCTCGCAGCACGGCCGCTTTATCGGTCTTCTCCCAGGTGAACTCTTCTTCAGTGCGGCCGAAATGTCCAAAGGCCGCCGTCTTCTGATAGATCGGACGTCGCAGCTGCAACGAGTCGATCATCCCCGCGGGGGTCAGGGCAAAGTTTTGGCGCACCAACTCAGCCAACCGGGCATCCTCCACCTTGCCGGTACCGAAGCTGTCGACCATCACCGACACCGGCTCGGCGATGCCGATGGCGTAAGCCAGTTGCACTTCCACCCGTTCAGCCAGTCCCGCAGCCACCAGATTCTTCGCAACATATCGGGCCATGTAGCAAGCCGAGCGGTCAACCTTCGTCGGGTCCTTACCCGAGAACGCGCCCCCACCATGCCGGCCCATGCCGCCGTAAGTATCAACGATGATCTTGCGGCCCGTCAATCCAGTATCGCCGTGAGGTCCGCCAATGACGAATCGACCAGTGGGATTAATGTGGAACTTCGTCTTGCTGTCCACCATGCCCGCCGGGATGACGAAGTCGATGACTTGCTTCTTCACGTCTGCCCGGAGCTCTTCGTTGGTGACATCGTCATCGTGCTGGATCGAAACCACCACTGCGTCGATGCGCTTCGGTCTGTTGTCTTCGTACTCCACACTCACCTGACTCTTGCCGTCCGGCCGCAGGTAGGGCAGCGTGCCATTCCGTCGCACATCGCTCAACCGGCGCGCCAGCTTGTGCGCCAGCATTACCGGAAGCGGCATCAACTCCTCAGTTTCGTCGCACGCATAGCCGAACATCAGTCCTTGGTCGCCCGCGCCACCGGTGTCGACACCCATCGCAATATCGGGCGACTGCGACTGGATCATGTTGACCACCGCGCAAGTCTTGGAATCGAATCCCATGGCTGCATTGGTATAGCCAATATGGGCGATCACGCCCCGCACCAGCTTCGGTACATCCACATAAGTGGACGTGGTAATCTCGCCCGCTACGATACAAATCCCAGTGGTAACGAGTGTTTCACAAGCTACACGCCCGGCAGGATCATCAGTGAGAACAGCATCGAGAATCGCGTCGGAAACCTGGTCGGCGATTTTGTCGGGATGACCTTCGGTGACCGATTCGGACGTGAAAATGTATTTCATCAGGGCAAGAACTCCTCGTACTTGGATAGGGAATGCGCCGGAAGTGAATTGTAGCGCTCGCTTACGGCGAAAGTAACAGTTTAGCAATCAGGGATAAACTCACTAGCATGAGAACGCTCAATCGGGATCTAGTACGAGGTGGCAGGAAATGCTTGGCTCTGGCCTTCGCTTGCACAATAGGAGTCTCTGCCATGCAAAAGACCAACTCGAGCGTAATTGATTCGGACGGAACCGCCCATGTCACACGTGTGGTGCCAGTCCCGAAAACGATCAGCCCACAAGCGCAAGCCGAGCTCTCCCGCCCGGCTTCGGATGCACCGAATCACGACACAATCGAGGAGCGCCGGGCCAAAACGGACCGCTGGCAGGCCGGTGCCGGCGCCGAGTTTGCGCGGCTGTACCCAGTGAAAGTGGAAGAGTCCAAGATTGCCGGTGTACCGGTACGGATCATCACGCCGGCGAACCTGGCCGCCGCTCACCAGAATCGCGTGCTGATCAACGTCCACGGCGGTGGATTCACCGCCGACTCCGGCTCGCTAACCGAAACCATCCCCATCGCCAGCCTTACGCAAACCAAAGTGATCGCGATTCTCTATCGACTGGCGCCCGAGCATCCATACCCTGCAGCTGTCGACGATACGGTAGCGGTTTACAAGGATCTGCTCAAGACCTACCGACCAACCGACATGGTGCTCTATGGCACCTCGGCCGGCGCCATCCTGACAGCCGAATCGGCCGTACGGATGAAAGAGACCAAACTCCCTCTGCCTGCAGCTCTCGGTATCTTCTCGGGGCTGGGCGATTACAGCCAGCCTGGCGACTCCAACTCAATCTACGCACTAGCGGGCCTTTCCGGCCACTTGCCGGTAGCCACCGGCACTCCCGAACCTGATTCTTACGTCGGCTCGACCGATCCTAAAAATCCAGGTCTCTCGCCCTTATACGCCGACCTGCATGGCCTGCCGCCGACGCTCTTTTTGACCAGTACACGAGACGCTCTTCTCAGTGGAACCACCATCCTCCACCGCGCCTTTTTGCGAGCGGACGTTCCCGCCCAGTTGGTCGTTTTCGAAGCCTTACCGCACGCCTTTTGGAATAACGCAAAGCTACCGGAGACAACTGAAGCCAACCAGCTGATTGCCAAGTTCTTCACCGAGCATTTGCACCTCAGCCTTGACAAGAACGGCCGATAAGGAATGCCGCTCAGCCCTGAAGGTGGAACGTACTTACGTATTCTTCAAGAGATAAGGACAGACCTTGTGTTCCGGGTCCCACCAAAGCAAAGTAACAATCCCGTTTACAACATAGCCCCAGACTCGCCCGCTACCTTGCAACCGCAAAGAAAGCAGTTCTTCTAAGTCATCCAAGTGCAAATCTTCGAGCCGGTTCTTCGCCTCTTTGCAAAGATCATTAGTGGACACGTGATGGTTAAACTTTTTACCCACAATCAAAATCTCTGACCAAACCATCGATTCGAAGCTGGCTGACTTTTCCCAGATGAAAAGGAGCAATGCGCCGTCAATGTTGTGCCAGCCAAATGGGTCGCACATTTCCAGCCTGGATACGCGCCATGCTGGATGCAGAGACATATAGCTTTCAGGATCGGCAGCTATCTTGGGAGACTTAGTCGGCTGAGGATTAAATCTGGTTTTAGGAATTTTCTTACTGGACAAAACTCAAAGACTGCCGTAATACTCAGCCATAGCAGCATGGCTGATCTGCTCGTTTCCACGTTGGTGCGGTGCGAGGCCTTTTCTTGCTTCAATCCACGGAGTCTCGGCATGAGTAAGGTCACTTAGCCATTGCCCTGACTTGTCGCCATAGAACTTTAAAACTTGGTCGATTGTGTCCTTATCGGAAGCACTAAGGTTTTGGCTGCAGCCAGATTTCATGCGCGACAGTTCGAATAGCCCCCTATGGGCCTCGTACAAGCTCGGGACGACAGGCCCGTTTGCCCAAGCCTCAATAGGCTCAATGAACAAAGGGTGCTCTTCCCAAACCAAAGACCAAGCTTGGGAGTAGTACACCAACTTTTGAAGCTTCATTGCTGACATTCTGCCAAGCTTCTCTAAAATGTAAGCTGCAACGTCCTTCGCAGTTGGCATTTGAGCCCCTCCCCTCAAGGGTTATTGTATTAACATTTGACCGTTCCAAGAGTCAAGCTGTTGAATTGAGTCGGATTCACGTATGCAACCAAACAACTGGCCACCAATTTACATCCCACGATCCTGCTCTCCTGCGATACCGTAAAAGCGAGCTACCGGTCTGCCACCCCCGTCCAAACCCGAGCGCCCTATAACCTGGCTGGCCAAGTACCTTTCGCTTGGACTGACCTTACCTGCCTCGGTGGTTGCCGGTTATCTGGTCGGGTCTGCCGGTGACAACTACTTTCACCTTCCCCTACTTCGCGCAATCGGCATCCTTCTGGGCATGGTCGCAGGGCTCACACAGATTTTCAAGGAACTATTGCGGGATGAGCGGCGCACGAGGTCAGGCCGGTGAGACTCACCCCACGCACGGTCTCGGTCCGGCAACTCTATCTACTGACTGCGGTGTTCGCGGTAGCCGGCGCCATCTGGATGTTCACGCTCGGTGGAGCACGCCCAGCGCTTGCCTTCTTTCTGGGTGCATGCGCCAGCGTGGGCAATCTCTGGCTCTTTCACAAACTGGCCCGCGGTATCGAGCCCGGAGCTACATCCCGCAAACCGTGGCAGGCCGGAGCCTTTGCTACGCGTTATCTCATCTTCCTGGCCGTCGGCTATGTTATCGTCAATGCTTTGGGCGTTAGTCCTTTGCCAGTAGCGCTGGGCCTCTTCGCCAGTACTGCGGCGGTCCTCTCTTCCTCGATCTTGGAGTTGGTCAGTACCGCTTTCGGGACCCGGCGAACCTGATTGCATGTCACACGAACTCTGGATTACAAGTTTCTTCAATCGGCTGCTTGCCGGACCGGCCAACGCCTTCCTGCACGGCATCCACGTTCCCGTCCGGGATGCGGCCCATCCCTGGACCGACTGGCTTGTCTGCGAAATTGTAGTAGTCGCTGTGATCGTGGCCCTCTTTGGGTTCCTGCGCAGCCGTCTTTCTGTCGATAGGCCCGGTAAGACCCAGCACATCTTTGAGGTCGTCTACGAGTTCGTCTACGCCTCTGCAGAAGAAATAGTAGGTCACGATGCACACAAGTACGTTGCCTTTTTCGGCACAATCTTTGTGTTCATCCTGTTCATGAACCTGATTGGACTCATTCCAGGCTTCGAATCGCCAACCATGTATCCAATGGTGCCGCTCGGTTTAGCGGTGATTACGTTCCTGTTCTATAACATTGCCGGTTTTGCGAAAAGTGGACCGGGTTATCTGAAGCATTTCTTGGGACCAATTTGGTGGATGGCGCCGTTGATGATCATCATCGAGCCCCTTAGTCACTTGGCCCGGCCGCTGTCCCTCACCGTCCGTCTTTGGGCCAACATGTTTGCAGGAGAGCAGGTTTATCTCACCTTCATTCAGCTGACGAAGGTTGTCTTTCCGGTAATTTTCATCGCGCTGCACATGTTCGTGGCATTTCTACAGGCTTACATTTTTATGCTGCTCGCTATGGTCTACGTTGGTGGCGCAGTGTCCGAAGAGCACTAATCAGGTTTGACTCCAGCGTGAGCGCCCGGCGTCCCAACGTACGGTGCGAACCACCTCCTGGGTCATATATAGGAGAGAAATGAAGAATAAAGTTGTTTTCCTTGCCATGATGCTGATGGTTCTGGCAAGCCCTATTTTCGCGCAAGATCCCAACGGAACCGCCGGCGGTAACGGTAAGATTCACCTCGCAGCCGCTTATCTGGCGATGGGTATTGCTTCCGGCCTGTGCGGTATTGGCCAAGGCCGTGCCACTGCCTCGGCCGCTGAAGCCATGGCACGAAACCCCGGCGCGATCGCTGCCATCCGTACCGCGCTGATCTTAGGTCTTGTGCTGATTGAGTCACTAGCTCTATACACACTCATCATCACCTTCATCGTCGGCAAGTAATCCGTCTAAACTGGCCTGTGACCCGTCTGCGTTCACAGGCCCTTTCTGCATATGAGTTCCCCATCCATCAAGCTGAACGGCATCTTCCCCGCCCTCACTACCTCTTTCAACTACGAAGGCGCTCTTTATAAGGCCAAGGTCTTCCACAACGTCCAGAAGCTAAACGATGTCGCGCTCGCAGGCTATTTGGTCTGCGGCTCCACCGGCGAGGCGCCGCTGCTCTCGGCAGAGGAACGCACAACGTTGATGGCCTGGGTCAAAGAAGCCAGCGGCGATGGTAAAACGTTGATTGCCGGTGTGGGCGCGGAGAGCGTGGCCGAGACCGTTCGATTGTCAAACATCGCTGCCGATTTGGGCTACCACGCCGCACTCGCACTGACCCCCTTCTACTTCCGCCATCAGATGCATCGCCCCGATACGCAGGCCCTCTACTTCAAAGCAGTCGCGGACCAGTCTAAGATCCCGGTCTTGCTCTACAACATTCCGCAAGTAACCGGGTATAGTCTACCGGCCGAAACCGTCGCCGAACTATCTCATCACCCGAACATCGCCGGCATGAAAGATAGCTCGGGCGATCTCATGAGCCTCAAAGAGAACCTCGCCTTGGTAAAGCCCGGATTTCAAATCGTGTCCGGCTCCGGAGCCAATTTCTGGGACGCACTACGCCTGGGTGCAACAGGAGCTATCCTGGCTATCGCCAATGCGCTGCCGTACGCCTGCCTCACCATCTGGGAGGCATTCCGCCGTCGTGAGCCGGAAGCAG
Organism: uncultured Bryobacteraceae bacterium; assembly: GCA_964248405.1. Classification (GTDB taxonomy): domain Bacteria; phylum Acidobacteriota; class Terriglobia; order Bryobacterales; family Bryobacteraceae; genus Bog-105. The sequence goes on along the minus strand of CAXTYH010000013.1, from coordinate 45,303 downwards.
GCGCCGATTGGCAGGCGCGGATCGCCCATGCTGCCCAGATTGTCGGAGGCAAGCACGGTATTGCCGGGCTTAAGTACGCCATGGATCTGAACGGCTTCTACGGCGGACCTCCGCGACTGCCGCTCATGCCCGCTTCGCACGCTGCTCAAGAAGAGTTAGCCGACGTTTTCCGCGACCTGCTCACCTAGCTCTGCTACGAAATGTTGGTTACTGAACCATCAAGGTCTCGCGGATAATCTCAATCTGCTCCTGCAGATCGCCGGTCATCTTCTGGCAAGCCTGACAGCCATCCAGGTGGTGAGCCATTATCTGCTGATCCTGAAAGTGCAGCTGGTTCAGGATGTAAAGTTCAATCATGTCGAGGGTTGGGTGACGAGCAAAGTATTCCATCACCAGCTATATCGACCGAAAATCGATTCCACTTGCGTCGGAGTCTTCTGAAGGGAAAACCGGAAAGGTCTGAAGTACGAGCCGTACGCATGGCCCTTACTTCCCGTGAGACCTTTTCCGCTATCGGCTACCCCAGCCGATTAGACCCCAAGGGCTGGGTTGCGCTGCTATTGGCGAGAGAGATGCCGCTAGCGACTGCGTCCCGCTGCCGTCTGCTTCACTGCGTCAATGGGCGTAGGAACAACCGGCGCTACTGCCTCTGCCTGCTCTCCCCCTTTAACCAATCCCAAAGTGCGCCGCAGCTCAGCATCTATCCTGTCGCGAATATCGGGATTGTCACGCAGAAACTGCCGCGAATTTTCACGCCCCTGCCCAATCCGGTCGCCCTTGTAGCTGAACCACGAACCGCTCTTCTCCACAACATTGTGCACGACACCCAGGTCCAGCAGATCCCCCTCACGCGAGACACCCTGGCCGTAGATAATGTCGAACTCAGCTTCGCGAAACGGCGGCGCTACTTTGTTCTTTACCACTTTCACCTTCGTCCGGTTACCCGTTACCGTTTCGCCGTCTTTAATCGCAGCAATACGGCGAATGTCTAACCTGATTGATGAGTAGAACTTCAGCGCACGTCCGCCGGTCGTGGTCTCGGGATTGCCGAACATCACGCCAATCTTTTCGCGAATCTGATTGATGAACACCAGGCACGTATTTGACTTCGACACAATGCCGGTCAGCTTGCGCATTGCCTGCGACATCAGCCGCGCCTGCACCCCCATGTGCGAATCGCCCATCTCGCCATCGAGTTCGGCCTTGGGCACCAGCGCCGCCACCGAATCCACCACCAGCACATCGATAGAACCCGACGTTACCAATGCCGCCGTAATCTCCAGCGCCTGCTCGGCAAAGTCAGGCTGTGAGACCAGCAGATTATCCACATCCACGCCCAGCGCTTTGGCGTATATCGGGTCCAGCGCATGTTCCACGTCGATAAACGCAGCCATACCCCCGGCCTTCTGTGCCTCTGCCACAACCTGCAACGCGATGGTTGTTTTGCCCGAAGACTCCGGTCCGAAAATCTCGCAAATACGGCCACGCGGCAGCCCACCCACGCCCAGCGCATAGTCAATAGAGATTGATCCGGTCGAAATGGCCGGCACCGCCACCATTGCTTCTTTCGACCCAAGACGCAGAATCGAGCCTTTGCCAAACTGCTTCTCAATCTGTCCGAGAGTGACGCCTAATGTCCGCGCGCGCTCTTTTTCATCAACCATGGCGAGATCCTTTCGGGAGAGCAAGATGCTGACGAGTGCCGTCAGAGGGGGAAGATCACCTATCAGTATAACCGAAACAAAGGCGAAGGGCTTTGTTTTAAACGACCCTTCGCCTTACGTGTTTTCACGCCGCGCATAGTACCCGCGCCGTGCCCGCACCACTAAGTTCCTTCGATCCTTCACCTTGATTTGCACCGAGTGATACAAGCCATCGTTTTTTCCTGGATCCGGCCGGTAAAACAGGTTGTACTGGTGCCGCAGCTCATTCGCGATGTTCTCAAACGACTGGTTCAGATCATTCGCCTGAAAGGGAAAGAACGATGCTCCGCCGGTCTGTTCAGCGAAGTACCGCATGATCTTGTCGCCTTCGGTTTCCACATGGCTGATGTTGGTTGAGATCGTGTAGATAACCGTATCAGCGCGCTGGGCCATCTCCAACGCTTGCTCCCGGCTGGTGTGGCTTTCGTTGTCTTCGCCATCGCTCAAAATCACCATCGCGCGCCTGAACTTATATAACGGCTGGTCCAGCATCAGCTTGTCTTTGCAGGCATAGTAAATCGCATCGAAAAACGCCGTCCCGCCGCCGGGCCGCATACCGCGAATGGCGTTTTCCAGCTTATTGGTATCGTCCGTCATGTCAGCCACCAACTCGGCTGCCGTGTCGAAGCTCACCACAATGGCTTTATCCTGCTTGCGCATCACGCTATTCACAAAGTTGGTAGCCGCTTCCTGCTGGAAGTGGAAGCGGTCGCGGATGCTGTTGCTGGTATCTACCAAGATCGCCAATCGCAACGGCAGATCGGTCTCCGACGTAAACTCGGTAATCTCCTGCGGCTTCTTGTTTTCAAAAACCTGAAAGTCAGACCGATTCAGATCGGTCACAAAGTGGCCGCGCTTGTCGGTGACGGTGAACAACATATTGACCCGCGTGACCTCCGCGCGAATCGGCGCAGACTCGTCCCCCTGCTGGTGACCGGCAGACCAGGCGAACGTGCTCAGCAAAACAACCGCTGTAGCGGTCAATACAACAGACTTCATTTGGCGTGCCCTTATTCTATCCCGCGTGCCTCCTGCAGGAACGCGGTCAGCTCCGGCGGCAGTGGACTCTCTACAGCAATCGCCTGTCCCGTTGAAGGCGAAGTAAACCGCAGCCGGTGCGCATGCAGAAAGAATCGCCCCAGTGCGAGAGCCGGCGCGCCATAGATACGGTCACCCGCAACCGGATGGCCCAGGCTCGCCAAATGCACACGAATCTGGTGCGTCCGCCCCGTGCCGATCCGCACCCGCAACAAGCTATACGGTCCCACGGTCTCCAGCACCTCATACTCGGTTAGAGCAGAGCGCCCCTCACCGGTCCTGGTGGTCATGCGAATGCGCCGCACCGGGTCGCGCGCAATCGGGTTGGTGATGCGACCAGTCTGCGATTTCAGGTGTCCGTTGACCAGAGCCAGATACACCTTTTCCACCGTCCGATCCTGAAACTGCGCCGCCAGCGATTGATGAGCAGCGTCCGTCCGTGCCACCGCAATCACGCCGCTAGTCTCACGATCGAGCCGATGCACAATGCCCGGCCGCATGTCGCCATTGATGCCCGACAACGTACCGAAGTGATGCAGCAACGCATTCACCAGCGTGCCTCGCGAATGTCCCGCTCCCGCATGAACCACCATGCCCGCAGACTTATCCACAACCACCACATCAGCATCTTGATACAGAACGCGAAGTGGAATCTCCTCGGCCTCGGCGTTCAACGGAGGAAGATCGGCGGGCTCGACCGTGATCGTTTCATCCCCATGCAGCAGATGCGAAGAGCGCAGGACCGCCCCACCCACGGTCACACGCCCCGCTTTAATCCAAGACTGCAAACGAGACCGGCTGTACTCCGGCAGACGCCCGTGCAGAAAAGCATCGAGGCGCTTGCCGGCATCGGCCAGCCCAGCCGTTAGGATCACGCCCGGCGCCGAAGAAGAAACGCACCCAAGACGGGAATGCCCAGCAACAGCGTAGAGGGCTCCGGGGTCTCAGAGACAGCAACTGGAGTCGTGCCATCGGCTTCAAAAAATCGAAAACCGTAGTTCACGATGGCACGCCCTGCACCAGAGCCGTCCGAGAAATCCGCGGCAGCGGAGGCAGTCGTCATACCCGACAGAAGAAGTGGCACCCCAAGCAGAGTGGGCACTAATTTCGGACTTCCATCTGGGTTGTTGTAGAGGGAATAGGGGAACGTCGGAGTCACGTTGTCAGCTCCGGCCAAAACCGGAGGGTAAAGCGAGGACCCAGAAGAAATTGAAACGTTGAAGCGATCAGTTCCAAAACCAGCACCGATACCGCTAAATTCATTGGGCAAAACCTCGAGATAACCTGCCCGGACCGGACCAGCGGATTGCAAATACTCTGCAAATTCTGTGGTACTTTGAGAGACCGCGCTACTGCCACCAAGCCCAGGAAATACAGCAGAGCCTGCTGAGTTGACCGACAGGATGTTGTAGCCGCCCGTTGTCGATAGACTTAAGTAAACCTGAGCGCTTGCCGATGCCCTGGATCCATCTGGGTTCAGTCCGTTGCATGAGGCATACAAACCTAGAGGCGTAGGTGGCGGCAGAAAGCCGTCATAAGAAGGCGGAGGCGCCGTATCCGGATCGCAGGATACGCTAACTGAACTTCCGAAAACAGGGAGTGCAGTTACAAATACGAATAGAGAGGCACGATGCCAAAAGGTCATCTGCCATCGAGAGTACCAAGGCGCTTGCCGACCTCCTTCGCACCCAGCAGCGCACATACCGCCTTCTCGCTGGTCGCCGATGAAGACCCGAAACGAACGGTGATCTTAAGGCCAGAGGCTTTCCGATAGACTCCATATGTTCTGCACCCTGAGGCATACAACGACCTCTTCAATGTGTGGGAGTTTATCGCCAAAGACAATGGAGAGGCAGCTGACCGGGTTTGCGAGGAAATACACGGAGCTATCCGCTTCCTAGCGGCCCATTGTCGTATATAGGACATCGACGTCCAGATATAACTTTGCAGCATTTGCGCTTTCGCGAAGTTATAAAGGCTTCCTCGGTCAGCCTCCTGCTACCTTGAAAAATTCTGCTTTGCTGCTGGTGAGGTCGGTTTGCGCGGAGTCTTCGGACTCCGAAAAACAAAACCCCACTGAATAGAGTGGGGTCGCCTACTGCGGAGTAGAAAGGAGGTGTCTGCCTGAGCCTTCAAGCAATGCCGGCACTGGCCCTACTCTGGGCTAGAAAGCGGATAAAGCTAGAGATCAAGATAAAACTGAACCTCTAACCTAATCCACATGGGGCTGACATTGACCCTGTCGGTCCCATGGCAACATCGTAACTCATCTTTGAACTCCGATTCAGCCACCATCTTTGAGCAGTAATCGCGGGCTGATCTCCAATTACTCAACGCTCCCACTCGCCTCGGCACGCCCTTTTGCGTACCGCTTCTCACCAGCCTCCACCGCAAACGTTAGCCGGTTCTCTTTTGGAGGCAATGGGCATGTCGCATAGGGCGTAAAGGTGCACGGCGGATTGTAAGCGCGGTTGAAATCCAGATCCACTTTGCCATCCTCCGGCAACCGAGTATTCAGCATCCGTCCCGCCTGATACGTACTCACCCGGTTCGTTGGATCAGTAAACAGAAAGAAGAGCGTCTTGCCCTTCGGTCCCTCCTCATACACCGGCCGCAACTGGTAGTCATGGCCGCGATAGCTGAAGCGAACCAAGCCCGGGCTCTCCTGCATCTCCGTTTCGCCCAGTACGTTCAGAATGGGAATTTTCTTTTGTTCCGGGGTGAAGGCGGCATGGAACCGCAACTCCGGGTTAACCGGAAAGAACTCGAGTCCGGTAAAACCCTTCAGCACCGGGCTTTCGCTGTCTTTGGCCCGCACCCCAAACCGGTCTCCACGCTTCACCACAAAGAAAGACACACGATTCGCGGTGATCACATCAGGCTTCGATTCATCGTAAGAAAGCACCTTTGGCTGCCGACCCGGAGCAGTGAGCGTAATCTTGCCCCAATCCAGGTGCAGAGTGCCAATGTGCGCCGGCGCCGATCCTTTCGGCAACACGAAATCATTGGTGTCCGCTGAACCGATCGTATTCGCGCCCGGCTTCAACCAGAACAAACCAACCAGCGTCAGCCAACTGTCCGGCTTTTTAAGCCCATCAATGCGATGCTGCTGCCAAGCATGTATCGTATCTGCATAATTGGCAGGGGTGGAGTCAGCCCCGGTGAGCAACATCGCGAATAGGATAAAGCCGATAGACAACGCACGCATTGCCTTAGTCTAACTCGAAGTCCGTCTCATCTGCGGCCCATAATTCGCCTGCGCAGACCTTTCAATATGCGCTCGCCCAACAGGCCAAATGGCTGGTCGGTAGTCAGATACGTCCACGTTGCACCACGCTCAAAGATCTCTTCGTTCGGAAAACGAATCTCACCATCCTGAACCTCGGCAGCCCTGAACGCATCGGCAACCTCCTCAGCGAAACGGGCCTTCATTTCGGCATAAATTTCTTTCACCCGCGTCAGGAACTCAAACAGCGGATCGCGACCGCCCCACGAGACCCAGTGAACGCCGCCTTTCAACTCCGCCACATTCGCCAGGTAATCGGCCCAAAGATCATCGAGTACAGCCAGCGCCACTCTCTGCCCGGCTTGCTCTAGCTCCTCTGCCTCAACAGCTTTCGCTAACTCACCGTGAAGTTCCTCGGGCAGTAACTCAGCAATGCTCCAGCCTGATCGCAGCAAAATCTTACGTCGCAGTTCGCCGATTTCCCGACGCTGGTGTTCACCAACAGATTCGTACTTCCACAACGTCTGCCGAATCTCGAGGTTTTGGCTTTCGGCGGTCCGCTGCACGCTGTCGATATCAGAATTCTCGGCAATGCCGAACCGCACGAGTAGATCATCCTGCAGACTGAGAAAGTATCTCGATGTCCCTGGGTCACCCTGACGCCCAGCACGGCCCCGCAACTGGTGATCGATTCGCCTGGCTTCATGCCGTGACATGCCAATCACGTACAAACCGCCCAGCTCAGCAACACGCGCGCGATCCTTGCCTTCCACGCCGCCCAGCACAATATCGGTTCCCCGGCCTGCCATATTGGTCGAGATCGTCACTGCCCCCAGCGCACCTGCCCCTGCAATAATCTCCGCCTCACGCGCATCATGGCGAGCATTGAGAACCGAGTGCGGCACCCCGATCATCTGCAATTGAGCACTCAACCGCTCCGAGTCCTCCACGCTGGCTGTCCCTGCGAGAATCGGGTGCCCGGTGGCATGCAGCTTTCGAATTTGCTCGACAACCGCCCGGTCGCGATCTCGTCGCGTCGCAAACACCGCGTCAGGCAAATCCTCTCGAACGATCGGTCGATGTGTCGGAATAACTGTCACCGACAGCTTGTAGATTTCCCAAAACTCCCGAGCCTGCGTAGCCGCCGTACCCGTCATGCCGCAGATTCGCTCGTACAACCCCACCAAATTCTGCACTGTGATCGAACCCAAGATACGGCCCTGATCTTTCGGATGGACATGTTCTTTGGCTTCGATCGCTGCATGTAACCCTGCCGGCCATCGACGGTTCTGTGCAATCCGCCCTTTCCATTCATCCACCAATTCAACAGCCCCGTCCTTGATCACATAATCGACGTTCAGCTTCAGCAAAGCGTGCGCATGCAATGCGTCCTGTACCGCGGTCAGCACAGGCAGATGCTCCGGCTGGTACAAGTTTTCGCAACGAAGGTCACGCTCTACCCGACTCGCGCCAAAGTCAGTCAAGCGAACATTGCGCCGGTACTCCTCAACTACATAGTCAAAAGGCGGCCGAAGCTGCGCCACCACGCGATCGACTTGCTCAGCGAGCGCAGGGTCTTGCCGTCCTCCACCCGCGATCACAAGCGGAATCCGTGCCTCGTCAATCAGGATGGAGTCAACCTCATCGATCACAGCAAACGCGAACGGCCGCTGCACCAGTTCGTCTATACTGCGCGCCAGCCCATCCCGGAGATAGTCGAACCCAACCTCATTCGCCGTCCCATATGTCACGTCACATTTGTAGGCTGACCGGCGGGCCTCCGCGCTCAAGTGCTGCGAGAGACAAGCCGTTGACAGCCCAAACCAGCTGTAAACATCTCGCATCCACTCCGCATCGCGCTGGGCGAGATAGTCGTTCGCGGTGAGTACATGCACGCCCCTGCCCTGCAAGGCATAGGAGACAACGGCCGGAACAGCGGCTAACGTCTTGCCCTCGCCAGTCTGCATCTCGGCAATCTCACCGCGTTGCAGCGTCAGCGCTCCCGCCAGCTGCACATCGAACATCCGCAACCCAAGCACGCGCTCAGCTATGGCCGCGGCCAAAGCAAACACTTCCGTTACCTCCGGCTTGCCCCGAACGGCAAGAGCCGCAGATCGCAGTTGCTCATCCGCATATCGGGAAAGCTCCTCCCGCCGCACGTTGATCGCTGCTACTTCGGCTTTGGGCGTACCGCCGGCTATGCCCAGAAAGCTTTTTACTCTCGCTAGAGACATAGGTCCCCTCTCTTCTACTTCAGAAATCTGCTTTAAGAAAAGGAAAGAGAGAAAGGAGGAGGACGTTGCAATTGAGGAGCGCTAGCCGGTGCCGAGTGATTACGTGAAACGTAACAGACCGGAGCGGCCCGAGCTATCGTCTTCTCAAGATAACGGGCTTGCTGAACAACGCGCTGTTTAGCCTCAGCCTGACAAACAAAAACGCAGGCTGTTTGAACGCGTGCTGACGGTACAACGCCACCGACTGACCCCAGCGTCAGCAGGGCGGCAAAGACACATCGCAACAGCACGCAAGCCACTAGTCTGAGTCTAAGCCATCGAAATCTGAGTACGGCGATTACTCCTCATGCGCCGGGATAACAACCTTGCTGAAATCGAAGATCGGCGCCAATTCCAGTACGAGATGAACATCCGGATGGGGCACTCGTACTTCGCTCGTGAAGCTCTGGACGCCGGCCCTTGTGTAAACATCAACACGGCGCTGTTCTCCGTGGATCCACCAAACCTGCATTGTTCCAAGACCAAGCATCATTTCAGTCTTTCTCACCAATTTGGATAACCGATTACCTGGTGAAACAACCTCAACAGCGAGGTAAGGCTTAATAGCGAAGTAAGGCTTGATAGGGTTGTAAGCTCGGTTCGCTAACTGGCTGTACCACTCCGCGGCGGGTACAACCATCACGTCTGGGCCAAGCACCGAGTTCTTGTCATTAAAGATGGGCAGCGCTCCCTCCTTGATCACGCGGCAACCCCATCGCTCCAATGGCTTTAGTGCCTCCCCTACTCTCTCAACGATCTCAGCATGTGTACAAGATGCTCGAGGTGACGGGATCAACTCTCCTTCAATCAACTCATCCTTGAGCTGATTTCCGTGCTCATCGTACTGCTCCGGCAATGCTGCATACTCGTCTATGGTCAGGGTGGTAGTCGTCATTTGTCCTTCATTCTTTCGTACGTAACGGCCGTTGCTCATGCTTACAGCCGCTCAGCACAGAACAAAGCGTCAGGAGCAGCAAGCGGACTGATCCCTTCATCAAAACCGTGCCGCACGAATTGCTGATAAGCGCCACCTAACGGATCGCGATGAACATGTACCTGGCGGTGCGGAATATCGATGACCCAGTACTCCAGAATCCCGGCCCTGGCATATAGCGGACCCTTGATTCTAAGATCAAATTGAAGGGTTGAATCGGAAACTTCAATCACGAGTAAAAGATCTTGCGGCAGCGGGTTCTTTGCGTATTCGCGAACCGGGCGGCGCAGTACTTTTAGAGCAGGTTCCGGCTCACTGTGTGCATTGTCTCTTTCCGCCACATCGGTAGGCGATTCAGTCTCCACGTTCTCGGCACCGAAAACCGTCCGCAGCCACTCCGCTACCAGCGTAAGTAGGATCACATGCGGTCGCTTTTTACCCATGCGGGCGATGAGTTCTCCTTCAACAAGTTCCAGCTTTGCTGCATTCGGAAAACCTGAGTCCACAAGAGCATGGGCTTCCTCCCGGGTCCACACCTTTCGCGGAAGTGCAAGAGAAGATTCCGGCCTAGCCATTGCCCAACACTTTACCGCTCCGCTCTCTCGCGCCTAAGCCGCATCCGGATTCAGATACTTATGAATCGCCTGAACTACCACCGACCCTTCCCCAACCCCTGAGGCCACGCGCTTGACTGACCCCGACCGCACATCGCCTACCGCATAAATTCCCGGCAACGAAGTCGCGTAAGGAGACGCGAGCGGCTTCCCATCCTCCCCCTGACCAGTCTTGACGAATCCCTTGCTATCCAATTTCAAGCAACCGCCGAGCCACTCCGTATTCGGTTCGGCCCCAATCATCACGAAGATATTGCCGATGTCGCGCCACTCGCTTTCACCCGTCAGGCGATTGGTCCATTGAACCCGCTCCAGACTGGGATCTCCTTGCAGACCGCTAATCTCGGTATTGCGGTGAAGCAAAATGCGCGAAGAAGAATGAATACTCTGCACCAGGTAGTCGGACATCGTCGCAGCCAAACCGCTTGAACGAATCAGCAGGTGGACATGCGCCACCGTTCGCGATAAGTACAGCGCGGCCTGCCCAGCCGAATTACCGCCGCCCACCACGATCACTTCATCGCCCGCGCACAGCTTTGATTCGAGCGCTGTCGCGGCATAGTAAATCGATGTGCCTTCGTAGCGCTCCTGCTTGGGCAGGCCGAGCTTTCGATACCGAGCGCCCGTTGCGATCACAATCACGCGCGCGCAAAGATACTGATCATCCTCAAGCCGCAGCCGATACGAATCTTTCCTGCATTCGAGTGCCACCGCAGGTCGCGAGACAACCATGCGCGCCCCGAACTTTTGCGCCTGTGTCTGCGCCCTTCCCGCCAGTTCCAATCCGGAGATGCCGCTGGGGAATCCTAAGTAATTCTCAATACGCGAACTGGTACCGGCTTGCCCGCCCGGCGCCAACGCTTCCACCACAATCGTCTCCAAACCTTCCGATGCAGCGTAGACTGCACTCGCCAGGCCCGCGGGACCAGCACCTACCACCACAACATCAAACACCTTTTCAGCATCTAAACGCTCGGTAAGTCCCAGGCCATCGGCTAATGCGCTGTTCGACGGATTGCGCCACACCTGCTTCCCCGGCGCAATCAAGACCGGCAACTCATCCGGCGTTACCTCGATGGTGCGCAGAAAGCTCGCCGCCTCGTCGTCCACTTCCGTATCCAGCAAACGATGCGGGTAGCCGTTGCGAGTCAGAAAGCTTTGAATGCGAGTGGTCGCGGCGCCATGTCCCGGCCCTACCAGCACCACTCCGCCCTGGTCGTGCCGGATGAGTCCAATCCGCCGCAAGATGAACGCACGGATAATAATCTCGCCAATGTCCGGCTCTCCAACAATGAGCCGGCGAAAGTCGCCACGCTTGACTCGCACCACGCGGCTCTCTACGCGCGCTCGCCCGGACACCAGGATCTCCTGATCATTGAACAGGTTCAGCTCCCCGGTGAACTGATTCGCACCATGAACCATCAAAACAACTTCCTGACGGTCGCAATCGAAGTTGTAAATCTCGATCTCGCCTTGGAGAACAAGGAAGAAATCCACCCCGCGTTGCCCACGCTCGAGTATCAGCGTTCCTTTAGGCAGCAACTCTTCGCTCCCGTAAGGGGCAATCCGCTCGGCCATCTCATCGCTCAGCCGAGGTGTAGCCTGTGCGTTTTCAGCAAAGGACTGAGCCCATTCCACATCGAGCGGTTGTGCCGTTGTCGACATATCGTTTTAATCTGACTCTAGTCCCGCAGTTCCACAATGGTCGCCCCAGCGCCGCCCTCTGACGACGTTGCCGGATAGAAACGATTGACGTGCGGGTTTGCCGTCAGCAGATCGCTTACCGCCCGCTTCAGAACTCCCATGCCGTGCCCATGCACAATCCGCACGCGGTTCACACTTGCCACCGCTGCCGAATCCAGAAACTTATCCACCTGCTCAATGGCTTCTTCCGCCCGCTGCCCAATCACATTCAATTCGCGATAGGAGGTGTCGTAGCGCGGCCCCATCTCCACCCGCACGTTCTTCGGCAGCTTGCGCGTATCGGTCTGCTGCGGCACTATCGCCGCTACATCTTCGCGCGCTACCTGCATCCGCAGCAGCCCGGCCTCTACCTCCAGCATTCCGTTCTTAAGCAGCCGCCGCACCGTCGCTACCTCGCGCACATCTTTCAGCCTCACCCTTGCGCCTTCCTCAATCACCAGCGGCGCCGGCATTACTGCCTTCGCTACTTCGGGCGGAGGCGCCATTGCCACCGCTGCCTCTTCCCGAAACTCACGCTTGGTCTGGTTCAGCAATCGCTGCGCCTGTTCCGATGCCTTTCGCTGATCGGCCATCTCGGCGAACTGCTCCATCATCATCTGCGCCCGCGCTTGAAAATCGGCCACAATCATCTCTGACCGGTCGTGCCACTCGCGCTGCCGCTTCTGCTCTCGCTGAATAGCATCGCGCTCCACTTGCGCTTGCCGTTGCTGCAATGTCTGCGAAGCCTCGGTCAGTTCCCGCGCCCGCACTTCGTTCTCTGCCACTTGCCGATGCAACTGGCTCAGCAATTCCTGAAAGTCCGCCTGCAGCTTCGGCATCACTGCCCGGGCATGCTTCAGAATCTCCGCCGGCATCTCCAGCCGAGTCGCAATATCGAGCCCCGCCGACTTCCCAGGTACGCCGATCCGCAGCTCATACGTCGGTTGCAGCGTCCCTTCGTCAAACCCCATGGACGCATTCACAACGCCAGGCGTCTGCGTGCCATACAGCTTCAAGGGCAGCAAGTGCGTTGACGCTAAACAGAACGCACCCGACTGCCGAAACTGGTCCAGCATCGCCACCCCCAGCGCTCCGCCTTCTTCCGGATCGGTCGCTCGCCCCAGCTCGTCCAACAGCACCAGAGAGTCCGGCGTGACTGCCTCTAACATCTGCTTCACATGCAGCAGGTGTCCGGAGAAACTGCTCAAGCTTTCCTCGATTGATTGCTGGTCCCCGATGTCGGCCAGCACGTCATCGAGCACGGGGAACTCCGCTTCGGTACACGGCACCGGCAGTGCGGCATGCGCCATTAAAGCCAGCAGCCCAGCCGTCTTCATCGTCACCGTTTTGCCGCCCGTGTTAGGGCCACTGATCAGCAGGCAGCGATTCTCTTCGCTCAGCTCAAAGTTGATCGGCACAATCGTCCGCTTCGCCTTGCGCAGAACCGATTGCAGCAGCGGGTGCCGCGCCCCACGCACCACCAGCCTGCGCGGACCCTGGCTGAACCGCGGCACGATCGCGTCATAATCCAGAGCAAAGCCGGCCTTGGCAAATACGAAATCCAGATGCGCCAGCGCCTCAGCTGTTGTCGCAATATCCTCATCGTGCTCACGCAACGAATCGGTTATCTCCAGCAGAATGCGGTCAATCTCGCGCAGCTCTTCTTCGCGCAACCGCACCAGCTGGTTATTCAGATCGATAGTCTCCAGCGGCTCCACAAACAGCGTGCGCCCCGTACCGCTCGAGCCATGAATCACTCCATCCACGCGACCGCGCTGGCCCGCCACAATCGGCACTACATAGCGGTCGTCGCGAACGGTGACGAACTCCTCCTGCAGCAGCCCATCGTTGCGATGCGCGCGCAGAAACCGATCCAGCGAATCTTGAATGCTCCGCCCCTGCTTCTCAATGTCACGCCGGATGCGGCGCAGCGCCACGCTTGCCTCGTCCGACAGCGTTCCATCCGGCAGCAATGCGCGCTCCCAGCGCCGTGCCAGACTCCGCAGATCCGCCAGACGCAGACCCCACTGACCCAGCCGTCCATACCGGTTCTGCACGTTCAGCAGATAGCCGCGATACTCACCGGCCAGCGCCAGCGTACTGAATAAATCCAGGATCTGTCGCGCATCCAGCCGCGTTCCTGACACTTTCAAAATCCGTACGGCCGGACCAATCTCACGCAGCTGATCGAAGCGCAGCCGCACGGCCGTCCCCTGACCACCGGTCGGAGTGCCTGCAGCCTCCCGCGCATAGCCGATCGCCTCCCCGGCCTCCGCCAGGTCTGCTTGTAGAACCGCCCGATCACTGTGCGGTTCGAGCTCGTAGATAAGCTCACGGCCCGCCGCGCTGCCGGCATAGCCTGCCAGTAAATCGGTCAGTTCGTCGAATTGTAAAAGGGCAATGCTGCTGAAAGACATCCGCTGCGAAGACTACTTCTTATTAGAAGCAGAACCGAACGGTTCGACTCTTACCAAAGCACTGTGCGATCAATGGCCGCAATGGAGGTTCGACCCGTGAGCGCCATCGCTGCTTCCAACTCGGCCCGCAAAATCTCAACCACATCTCGCACACCATCGGCCCCCGCCACCGCCAGGCCGTACAGATAAGGCCGCCCGATCAACACCGCCGAAGCTCCCAGCGCCAACGCTTTCAGCACATCGCCGCCACGCCGGAATCCGCCGTCAATTAACACCGGCATCCGGCCCGCCACTCGCTCCACCACCGGTTCCAAGGCGTCAATCGTTGCCGGCGCGGTGTCCAGCGCTCGCCCGCCATGGTTCGACACCACCAGCCCGGCCACGCCGCTTTGCACCGCCAACTCCGCGTCGTCCGGGTGCATCAGGCCCTTCAAAATTACCGGCAGCTTGGCAAAAGACAAAATCCAATCCAGGTCTTTCCAGGTGAACAGCTTGCTGCGACCACCCTTGCGCCCCTCGCCCCCAACGCCGGCCGAAAGCCCCAGATTGGCGAACGGAAACCGGGACGGGTGCGCCTGCGTTGCATGATCCTGCCGATTGCGCGCATAGTGCGCGTTATTATCCACCGTGATACACAGCACCTTGCATCCGGCTGCTTGCGCCCGCTCGATCAGCGCTCGCGTTGAGCTTCGATCATCCTCCACGTACAACTGAAACCAGAGTGGTCCCGTCGCCACGCTTGCCATCTCTTCTATGCTGCGATTGGACACCGTACTGGCGATCAACACCGCCTCGGCCGCATTGGCCCCGCGTGCCGTTTCCACCTCAGCTTCGGGGTGGGCCAGCAAATGAGTGGAGGTCGGCGCCAGCAGTATCGGATGCGCCAGCCGCTGCCCTAGTAATGTCGTGCTCGTGTCGATGGACGAGACATCCACGCAGACACGCGGCGCAAGCGCTATGTGCTGAAAGGCGTCGCGATTCCAGTTCAGCGTAATCTCGTCGCCCGATCCGCCCTCGTAGTAAGCCCAGCCGACCGGCGATAAACGCTCCTTCGCCAGCCGTTCGTAGTCGCCAACCGAAAGCGGACAAAACGGTTGCTCTTGAGTGATCTGTAAATTCACGCTCATCCCTCCTCCACTTCGCGCCCTGAACTTCTCCGGCTAGGCGCTTTACCATGCCGCCATACAGCCCAATGACATGGGACAAAGTAGCGTTAAGGCCGCGTTACATGCGGCAGCGTCGCCCGACCGTGCCGACACGCCTCAATCACTTCGCCTGTTCCCGCCGTTAACAGCATGTTCGGTAAGCGATCGAAAGAGCACCACTCGGCCTGCTTCGAATCATCGCCTGCCTGCAGCAATCCACCGGTCACCGAACAATAAAAATCAATCAGAACGTAGTGATACTCGCAAGTGCCTTCCGCATCAGGCATGATGCGCTCAAACACAGTCGCAATCGGCCCTACCGAAACCACCAGGCCTGTCTCCTCGAGAACCTCGCGAGCCACTGCTTCTTCCAGCCGCTCACCGGTCTCCACCGCTCCGCCGGGCAGTGCCCAGTAACCCATCAGCGGAGCATGCCCGCGCTCGACTAACAGCACCTGGTCATCCTGAAACAGCAGCGCACCCACTCCAGTTACCGGTCGCGCAGGATATCGCCTGCTGGCACTCGAAGCGGGAGTTCCGGCCGTCACCGTACCGCTGCCAGCACTTCTTCAGCGTGCCCGTCTACTTTTACCTTCGGAAAGATTTTCTTGATCTTGCCCTCCGGGTCAATCACGAACGTCACGCGGTCCACACCCATGTACTTGCGCCCGTACATGCTCTTCTCGCCCCAGACTCCATAGTCCTCTGCGGCCTTGTGTTCGGTATCAGCCAGAAGAGCGAAGGGCAGGTTGAATTTGGCGCGAAACTTAGCCTGCGCCGGGGATGCGTCCGGTGACACGCCGACAATCACCGTGTTTGCTGCCGAGAACTTCTCGCCCGCGTCGCGGAACGCACAAGCCTGCTTGGTACACCCAGGCGTATCTGCTTTTGGATAGAAGTACAGGATCACGCTCTTGCCCTTCAGCGAAGAGAGCGTGAATGGCTCGCTTGCATGCGTCTGCAACGAGATCTCAGGTGCCTGATCGCCTTCTTTCAGTTCAGCCATATCTACTTGAAATAATGCCACGATCAGAACCGGTGTCCCGCAATCGCTACACGCCTCTATCGTCCACCAGCCCCGTATGTTGGTCCACCATTGATACCTCAACTCGTCAGTTTGTCCAGCAGATCCCGCTGAACTCCTGCCGAGCCGGCCATACAGATTTTTGGCGATTTATCGCCGCGGAATCTCACTTACTTACCGAGACAAACACGGCCCAGCATGCCTTCTGAATCAAAACAACCGGTCGCATCCACCTGGAACCCGATCGGTTTCTCGCTGCTCGTTAAAAGTTGGGGATGGCGTAGCCCAAAGCTTCTCCTCTTCCTAATGAGCTGGCTCGCCTTCACCTCCCTCACCGTTTTATCAGGCGATGTCTTAGTTCGCTACTCACTTACGCGCCTCCCGCTTACAGTCGGCACTTGGCATTCTGAGATCACGGTCTGCCTGCCCATTGCTCTTTGCGAATGCCTGCTTTTCGGCTTCGGCTTCGAATGGGCCATCGTCCCTTCGTATCTCGCCGCAGTCTATGTTTGCACACAAACAGGGCTGCCGCTTTCCTGGAGCCTTCTGGTAGGCTTCGGCGATCCATTGTGTCTCGCCCTTCTTGCCGTTGCTTATCGTCTTCGTCCTAACTCCCTTGGTGTTCGCACTCCGCAGACCATCTGCTGGTTTCTCTTGTTAGAGCTGGCCGGTACCATCGCCAGTTCCATCAGTTCCCTCGTGCATAGTCAGGCTCTTCGATTGAGTGCGGACGCTACGCTGCAAGCCTGGTTAGGCTCCATGTTCGGTGACTATGTGGGCGCCATCCTACTCGTTGCGCCTTTCCTGTTTTTTCTTCCCAAGTGGTACCGAGTCCGGCCTCGCTTCCTTCCCGATGCGCCTATACGTCCGGTCTCCTTTCTGTTTGTGGCGACATCCATTGGTACTGCCGGCCTGGTCGTCGCAGCCTTTCTGCTGGGAACCTCACGGCTTGCGTCTGCCCGATTAGCTGATGCTCTTGCGCTGCAAGGCGACCGCTTGCTGAAACAGCAGGTGCTTGACTCAGTTGCAAGTTGGAGAATGGCAGCCTGGTGCGCCATCGCTTTGGTTGTCATCTTCACGATGGGCGGCATCGCCCTCGCCGCCTGGTGGTCCAAACGCTGGCAGATCCAACGGCTACGTTTGGAAGACCTGATCTCGAAAGCGGAAGAAGCGTCGCGCGTCAAGAGCTCTTTTCTCGCCACCATGAGTCATGAACTGCGCACTCCCATGAATGGCGTACTCGGCATGAACGAACTGTTGCTCACCACTGATCTCACGTCCCAGCAGCGCGAGTATGCCGCTACCGTCCAAGACTCCGGGCGCATACTCCTCAAGCTGCTCAACGACGTGCTCGACTACTCTAAGATCGAAGCCGGCAAACTCGAACTTCATCTATCGCCCTTTAAGCTCCGCTCCGAAATCGACCAACTCGCCCGGCTTTTCAGTCAGCACTCGCGCCGCGATACCGTTCGCCTTCAAGTCGATCTCCATTCCAGCTTGCCGCTTGAGGTGGTAGGAGACTCCGACCGCCTTCGCCAAGTCCTGATGAACCTGGTCGGCAATGCGCTGAAGTTCACCCAGACCGGCTTTGTCCGCCTTGCCGTCAGCCCAGACGTCCATGCTCCTGACTGCATTCGCTTCTGCATTACTGACACCGGTATCGGCATGCCTCCCGAGGTTCTTGAGCGGCTCTTTCAACCATTCACCCAGGGCGACTCCTCCACCACGCGACAATTCGGCGGGACCGGTCTTGGCCTGTCTATCTGTAAGCAATTGGTCTCGCAGATGGGCGGGGCAATCGAGGTCCGAAGCGCCGTCGGCCAAGGCTCTACTTTTTCGTTCAGCCTGCCGCTTGCTGTCTCGGCTCCTGCCGCGCCTGCTCAACAGGTTAAGACCGAGTCGGCTGCTAGGACCGCAATACAGTCTTTGGGCTTATTCATTCTCGTTGCGGAGGACAACGCGGTCAATCGAAAAATCACTTGTAAGATGCTGGAGCGTTTGGGCTGTCGATTTGCTCTGGCAACAAATGGTCGTGAGGCTGTGGCGCTCAGCCGTGAATCGAACTTCGACGTGATCCTTATGGATTGCCAGATGCCTGAAATGGACGGGTTCGAAGCAACAGCCCAGATCTTGCTTGATACCGCCTCCCGCCCGCGGGATTTCAGACCGTGCATCGTTGCTGTTACGGCTAATGCGATGGCAGAGGATGAGGGGCGCTGCCTCCAAGCCGGGATGCACGATTATCTGTCCAAGCCCTTCACCGAGGGACAACTGCGTGCTGTCCTCACTCGGGCCGTTCCGGCGTCGCTGGCCAACCCTGTCGCCCTTGCCTGTTAGCGAACGGCTATCGCTCAACGAGCTTAAAGAAGGTACGGATCTTCTGAGATCCAATGAAAGCCGCGCGTTGTGAGTAAGGATTGATCCGCGTGGAAGCAATGAAAGTGCAAGTTGACTGACTTGCGGTCAATCGTACCAGTCAGAACCAGGTGCTCATGGTCCGGTTGTTGATAGAAGAGTTCGGCCGATTGCTCATTGCGCCAACCTTTCAATTGCAACTTACGATTCCTTTTATCCTGGTTGGAACTGAAGCGAAGAAGCTTGCCATTTGCGACACGTACGCCGACGCGTCCAAAAGCTACAACATCAGGCACCATCAGCCGCCGCCAGTCATTGTCGCTGCTTGCGGGAGCAGGTTGATCCGCAACCGAAGTAGCGAGATTATCCAGATCCCATATGCCACTTAGAAAACCACCTTGATCCGTAGCTGCTGTTCTCTTTTTGTAGAATCGATAGGCGTCTAAACTTCCATACAGCGCGTTCCCGATGACTAGTATCTGAAGCGCGACGGCGGTAATACGCAGGTAACGGCGTTCAAAACGCGGTATCCAAATTCCTCCCAGTTTAGAAGCCTTGCGCAACAGGAGGAACCTCCACAACGGCGCGATATCCGGGATAAGGAAGAATAGCGCCATAAGCAAGAGGTGTGAGGAGAACAGCTTGACCGGCACGTCATAGCAGAAGTTAAGCACCACCACGTTGCCCATGACAGCGACTGCAAACAGTGCGCCTGCCGTGCTTGTTCGCCGAAACAACAGCAGCAGCCCGGGCACGGCCTCTGCCCAACCGCCGAAGCTTTGGTAATACGGCGATGTCAATCGAGTGAAATCAGGTGCGGGAAACTGCGTTGGATAGATCTTGCTCCAGCCATAAGACAGTAATACGCTTGCCAGGTAGAAGCGGACCATCAAGCGTACCCAGGGGTACAGGATCGGTCGCGGCGTTGGCTGCGATCCAAGCTCGACCAGACTACCGCAATCATTGCGGAGAGCAGCGCATAACAGAAGACCTGAATGTAATCAAGCGTTGTGTCGCCGCTGCCGGTTGGATGATACTGTGTGACGGACCCGCTCAGATGGAAAACATGAACGGCTACCCAGGGGCAGATGTGACGCCAGGCAAAATCGACCGGTTTACCCACCCACTCACCAACGAACGGAACGATTCCCAACCCGAAATAGCAGCAAAAGATCAGGTAAGTGAAGGCAAATCGGGAAGCGATCAGCGACAGGACTCCGCGCTTAGCCGAAGCTCCGATCGAAGGCTCAGTTGCAGCCTGAAAGGTAAACCGATTTCCTGACTCGGCCATAAATAGCCTATTGACCTATCACAGGACAGGCGCTTCGCGCACTACCGTGGGCTCCACAGCGCTAGATTTGAGACCATCCCCAGCACCCGTACCAAGACTACTTCACAATCCAGGTTCTTGGGTGCAAGGCTTCGCAGCTGCCGTCGGGAAAGCATGTTGAGGTTAGCTTCATCGGCCCAGAACCGATATTGCGTATGCCGCAGCAACGACCGGTACAGCGGCTGCGGCAAGTAGTGCAGCAGAGGCAGCCCGGTGTGGTGCTCCACCGGAAACCACCGGTTCGGAGTCGCAACGAAGAAGCGCCGGCTCACCCTTGCAATTTCAGCAATGAATCGTGCCTGCTCGGCTGTCGAACCCGTATGCTCCAGCACGGCATTGCTGAACGCAATGTCGAACACCCCGTCACCGAACGGCAGCGCTTGCCCGCCCTTTACCGCTAGAAACTGCAGCCCAGGATAGCGCGACTCCAAATGCGATCCATCCTCGGTTCCTACACAAGTAATTCGATCCTTATAGGGATAGAACTGCTCAAAGAAGTTGGATTCCTCGCGCTCCGTATTGCTCGTCACTCCCACATCGAGCACCGTATGCTCCGGTTGGGGTCGTAAAGCTTCGGAGAATGCGGCGTAGATCTTACGACGTGCATGCATGCCCAGCCGCGACGCAAACGGAACACGCTCGGTATTTCGGTAGTAGGTCTCGCTCACTTACTTGATAGACGCTGCACCTATTACTTTGAACTTACTCCGTACAACAGCGACCCATGTGCCGGTAAGTTCTCCCTAACTCCTGTCTTTTGCCCTAGATTCTTACCCTGCCAAAGGTCCCGAACAGTTGCTGTCTTCTTACTTATGCCCAGTGCATCCCAACTTAGATTCAGTTGCGCTGCCGTATCTCGCAAGTTGAATACTGCCACATACTTCACTTTGCCATCGGGCGCATCCGCAACCCAAGCTCGAGCGGTATCGCCATCGATAACCTGCCGATTGTTGCGACTATGCTGGTTCACCCTTAGCACTTCATCATTTGTGATCAGCGCGTTCGTAGCCGCATCGTTGCTTGGCAGATCACCTCCAAACATCAGGGGCGATCGGAACATACTCCAGAGCGTCATTACCGTCTTCTGTTCGTCGGCCGTGAACTTACTCGCTTTCGGACCCGATTTGTCGTTAACCCGCAATTTCCCAAACGGAAGCATATCGGCGTCCGGCCACGTGCCTTCTTTGCCGATGTAAGGCGCCCAGTCACGCGCGTAGTCGAACTGCTTTCTCAGCAGCTTCCAGTCGTCCCAGAAATCGTCAGAGATCCGCCACAATTGCGCCTGCTGTTCCAGATCCGCAGCTGCCGAGATTGGCGCAGCTCCAGGTGACAGGCTCAGCAGAATCGGACGTTCACTCTTACCCAAAGCTTGGCTGAGCGCCACCACTTCCGGTCGCCGCTTCTCATACGGCCGGCTCATATCGTCCGCCTTCACAAAATCCACGCCCCACGACGCATACAGCTGGGCCAGCGAATTGTAGTAATCCTGTGCACCCGGCTTTGTCATGTCAATGCCGTACATGTCCGGATTCCACTCACAAAGGTTGCTCCGGTCAGCGATCTCCGAAGCCTTGTACTTGCTATGCCAGATCGGAGTGCCCTGGTCAACGGCCTGTCTTGGAATGCCGCGCATGATGTGAATGCCGAACTTCAGTCCACGCCGATGCACATACTCGGCCAGTGGCTGAAACCCTTTCCCTCCCGCTGCCGAAGGGAATCGATTGATGGCCGGAGTCAATCGCCCGTACTCATCCATCTGGAGCGGCGCGCCAGCCTTATAGCCATGACCCTGCGCATTTGGCTCGTACCACTGAATGTCGACCACCACATACTGCCAACCATGCTTCTTCAGGTCACGCGCCATTACATCCGCGTTAGCCTTTACATCTGCCTCGCGTACCGTTGTGCCGTAAGAGTCCCAGCTGTTCCAGCCCATGGGCGGCGTCGGGGCTAAGTCAGTTGCGCCCCAACAGGCTACCGTCAGCCCAAGTAGTGCTGTAAGTGCCCTACTCGGCATGCCTGCTTTCTTTTGCAGCTGCACCGCCGCAACTGTTTGCCCTACCAACCACCGGAAAAGCAGTTATCCGTAACTTGGCGGCACCGTAAGGAATCAGCGTCAACTGATCAACCGGACCGGTGGACTCTACCGGGCTAATTGGTAACTGCCCTGCCGAGTTTTCCTGTATCGTCCAACTTGGCACCTGACGCCCGCTCGCGCCCAGAGTAACTGGAGGCTGAGCGCTGCTAAATGGGACGCTACCTATACTGTTCTGCTTGACGCTGAAGTTACAATCGCCTAAGTCCAGTCCGTAATTCCACTTGGATTCCGGTTTTAACTCCCAGTCTGCTGACTTTTCAGCATATGACTTCAACTTCACCCATTCCGCTTTTACCGGCAGTGCGAATACCAGCGGCCCGCGCTCCACTACGGCTGAGTTATGAAACCAGCGTGTAACCCGCGCCGGCATAGCAAAGGTAACTTGAACTGTATCCCCGGTTTTCCATGTACGTCGCACTGTATGGAAGGCGTCGGCAGGGTTGCACGACTCACTTTCCCCATATTGGTCTGTGTTGCTGCAGGAAGGCTTGGTCCACCCTTGAACCGGCGCGCCATTCACTTTGACGGTTGCACTCTCAGCCCAGCCGGGCATGCGAAGAACCAGCGGAAACTCCACCAGCTGCTGTGCCTTCACGGTAAACTGAACGTCGCCGCGGAACGGATATTCGGTCTGCTCTCCTAACTCAACCGCCACATTCTTTAAGCGCATGGTCACACGGCTCGGCGCATAGGCAGTCACAGCCAGCCCGCCGTCCGGGGTCGCCATAAACAAGCTCGACACCAGCTTCGGCCACCCCTGATGGAGATTAGCCGTACAGCACCCAAAGTTCGGTTCCAATCCGAATAGGTTGGATGCGTCGCCGTTGGTGGACCACTGCCGGTGCGCCAATGAACAGGCAATCTGGTTTGGCTGTTGGTCATACTGATGCGACCAAAGATCATCCGATAAAGTCGCCGGCAGAGCGTTATAACTTACCTTCTCCAATCGGTCAGCGATGCGCGGGTCACCCAGGATTGCAAACGCGTCCTCAAAGGAAAACATCGTTTCCACTACCGCGCAAAGCTCAATGCCCTGCGACGGGTCAATGCCGGCAAAGTGCTCATCTCCGCTGAACATGCCATTGGGCAATCCCTGATACTTGTCTAATAAAACCATCATCTGGGCAAAGGAGTTTCTGTCCTGCCTGGCGCCCGTGACGGTAAACCAGATCGGTGCTGTTTTCAAGGCCATTGCGTTATTCACGCCATGTGTTTGCATGGCCATGTCGGGCGGTGGGCCCTTGCTGAGCCCTAGTTCTTCTTTCGATACCTTGCCTTTATAACGGAAGCTCGTAAATTGCGCTTCCCAGTCATAGCCTTGCTTGTGCAACAACCTGAGTAAGTCAAGTAACTGCTTGTCGCCGGTCCGGTTATAGAGCCAGATAACAGTGTAGGCATTATCCTGCCAACGGTACTTACCCCAGTCACGCAGCGGCCGGCCGGGCAGTTCCCGAAGCTCGTAGGCAAAGTACTTAGTCATCAGCGGAATTACCCGCTTATCGCCTGTAACTTCGGCGTATTGTGTCAGCACCTTCAGCATCACCATGCGCGGCCACCAGTCATCATTGCTCGTGGGACCAATCTGGCCGCTTGGCAGCTGATGAGTCAAAGTCCAATCCACCCATCGGTCAGCCTTCGCAATCAGCTTTTGATCTTTCAGCTCATAAGCCAGCGGCAGCAAGCCGTCCAGAAAGTAAGGCCCGCGCTCCCATCCTTCGCCCTTGCCCCCCAACCAGGCGCTATCGTTACTGACGTCCTTCCAGAACTCGTCCAGATGGCCTGTCAACCCATTTGCCTGGATCTCCAACTGACTCTTCAGCCAGCCCTCAGGCGCTACTGCACCTAGCGGCAAAGGATCAAAGTGGTTTGGCTGTAGCGGGCTCCGATTCTTTACAACCTGTCCCAGAGCCAGGGAGTGAGCCGCAGCACAAGCAACAACAGCGTAAGCGCAGAGACTTTTTGTAAGCATCGCGTGGAACCCACGATTGTATTCCTACACTGTTGAACGAAGTCGCGCTTGCACCCGCTGCTCGCGAATGCGAATGAAAAGCATGTATAGGATGATCACCACGTTAATGACTAACAGCCCAACTCGCTCCCAGGTTGCTCGCTGCGTAACCTTCAAGATCTCCCAAGGCAGGTACGTTGCACCGGAAAGCAAGGCAAACCACTCCGCCCAGACACGTCGATGCCACAAACCCCAAGCCTCGACATAGCGGGCCGTTGCGTATGTGAGCGAGGCGGCCACAATGGTCCAGAGCCTGGCATCGTCCAGCTTCGAAGCTGCTTCCAACACAAAGTGGCCAACGTGGTGCTCAGTACTCACATGCAGGTGATCCAGCAGGCTCTCCGCGAAGTCTTCTGCATGCTCATGAACGAATACCAGCACCAGGCCAAGCAGCACGACTGCTGATCCCTTGACTGCTTCCAGAGTTGCAATCGCGCGCAACCCGGCGTCACTCGATCGGTGATCAAGCGCCTGTACCGCGGGTTCGACCTGGATAGGTAAAGTACTCATCCACTCCATGCTGCCACAAACAGACAAAGCTGCCATGAACGGGGCGGACCAGGAAACTCATTGCAGCGTGAGTAAGTACGCAGCAATGTCCCGGGCATCCGACTGACTGACATTCAAGTCGGGCATGGCCGTTTTCTCGTCAATGCGCCGGGGATGCTCAATCCACCGCACCAGGTTGTCCGGCGTGTTCGGCAATACGCCGGCAATGTAAACCCGATTGGCTATTCCTGTCAAAGGCGGCCCGACAAGCGCGTTTGCGCCGACCACCCCCGGAATGGTGTGGCACGAACCGCAGCCATAGTATTGAATCTTCCCTGGGCCGTGTTCAGGCTTTCCTCCGGAGAGGCGCGCCGCTGTGGACTGGATGTCTTGTTGCTGATGGCATCCGGCGAGCACCACGGCCGCTAGGGCCACGGCAAAGCGTTTGACTGCCAGGCTGGCTCGCGCCGGACAAGTCCGCTTCATCCCTTCCCTCCCACTGCTTGCAAAGTCTTCTTGCCAGCGCCGGCAACCGGAACTCGGTCCGATTCCCGCATCCAGAGATACAAGAGAACGAGCCCCGCTCCGATGTAAACAATGCCGGCGGGCACCCACATGATGAGTCCAGCCAGTTGCTGATCTTCGAGCGGTGTCAGGCCCCAAGGGGCAGTAGCGGAAGCAGAGGCGCCATACATCGGCCATGGCGCAAGGGTCAGCAAAGCCCCTAACAGCACTGTATGAATCGCAGTAGTGAATAGGGAGAGCACTGATACCCCGTAGCTTCTGCTCCCACCAATTTTACTCTGATGCCAGCCCATCAGTGACCACCAGTAGAGTAGTGCTGCAAACAAGAAGCTCAGATGCTGGAGAGAGTGGACCAGGTCGCCCTTCAACGTCAGGACGAACAGTGCTGGAATGTGCCATACCCAGAGAACCGCAGCGTGAATGAGCCATGCTGATAATGCCGCAGTGAGAACCCGCCAGGTCCATTGAACGGGATCGGGCCGCACGATACGCCCAAGCCGCCTGCGCCATTCGATCGGAAGCGCCCAGAGGAATGCCACAAGAGGGCGGCTAAGCACCAGAAGCGGCGCTGAGACTGTCATGATGATCTCGTGTTGCACCATGTGGGCCGAGAACAATACCTCGCCCAGCGGATGAAGCGGCGATACCAGAGCAAGTGCAAGCGTCGCCCATCCTGACCAGAAGCATAGGATCTCCCAGCGCCGATACCCTCGGCTCTTCCTGGCGCCCCGCGCATAGAGGAGCGCAGTTACCAGCAGGGGAATCACAATGCCCCAATCGAAGCTCCAGGAACTCCATAGATCGTGCGGCTGTATGGGCTCGTCTTCATGTGCACAGGCAATGGGCACCAGGAGAGCAAGCAACATCAGCGCACGAAACAAACGGGCTACTGACATGGGTTCAGCATTAACTTCGGAACAGCCTGCGCAATGATGGCGGCCACGAACATGAGATTAGTACCGAACCCAATGAAGGCCAGAAAGCGGCTACGCGGGATAATGCCCTCCTCTTCGCCCGGCCATTCGTTTCCTGCTTGCCGCCACCCTTTCCATGTCAGCCATACTCCCAACAGTGCGATCAGAAGAGTGGTAATCGAGACTACGTGAAGCAGCATTGAGCTGTGGCCCTCGCAGGCCGCTCGATCCGCTGCAAAGCTTACTTGCAGATCAATAAGCCATGCCAGCGGTCCAATGGTCGGTCCTAGCCAAAGGGCGAAACGCGCTGACTGACGGGTGAACTGTTTGGGCTCGGCCATCTTGTTTTCGCTCATCGTTGCAGCAGATAGGGGTAAAGGTAAACCAGGCAATAGAGAGGCAGCCAGATGACCGCCAGGAAGTAGTAAAGAATCGTGCTGACGCGTATGCCGAGGCGCTGCTTATCGCCCACCTGACCGAACACAAAGATGGCAATGAGGACTACTTCCTCAAGCAGAGCAGCCCCGTAATCAAAGCTATGGAGCCAGAGAATGGCCCAGATAATAGACCCATATTCATGGCTATTCCACTTAAAGTTCAAGCTCTTAAATTCAGCAATCCGCAGGGCGAAAAACAGCAGCCCAAGTAGGAGAACCCCCACCTCCCAGAAGATCACACGGCCACGATCCTTCTTCTGGACCGCTTTATCAGCAAGGTACACAGGCAGGCAGCTAAGCATCAGAAGAAGCGTATTGGCAGTAGCGAGCACGAACGGTTGTTGAACGCCTGGGGGTGGCCAAACATCGATTTTTGACCGGTAGTACAGATAACAAATGCCGAGAATGATAAACAGCGTTCCTTCAATGGAAGCCATGATGAGCTGCCCCCACCAGAGCGGTTCGCGCGAGTCGATCGAGCTCTCTGGAAAAACTGAAAGATCGATAGCTGCGGCAGAGGTCATCGAGACTCTTCTTTCAACAGAGCATCCTGTGATCGACGAGGCCAGAACCAACCAGTAAAGGCAAGGGCGCTCAAGATGCCTCCGTAGTAAACGCAGGTCGGTTGAAAGACGGAGCCGATCAATCCGAACGAGATGGTAAGGGCTGCCACTAGCGGCCAAATCGTGCCGGGAGGGAGCACATACCGATGTTCAGGCTTAGCATCTAGCGGATCGGTAATAAGAACCTCTCTGCGATCCTCGCGCAATCCGGTCAACACAGTAGGTTCCCCGCTCTCTGACCAGAGAGGATACCTTCCCTTAACCTGCCGGATGTGGTCGAAGTTGTACGGCGGTGGCGGCGATGAGGTGGACCATTCCAGCTCGCTCGCTCCGTGCGGGTTGTCTCCAGCTTGCGGACCCGAGCGGAGGGCGTGAACGATGTTGCCAATGGAAAGAAGCAGGCTTACCGTCATCAGCCCGACGCCCACAAGGATCAGAGCATTGAGACTGCCCCAGCCCATTTCAGCGCCATAGGTGTACACGCGCCGAGGCATACCGTTTAGTCCCAGAATGTGCATGGGGAAGAAGACAACGTTAAAGCCGATCAGAAGCAGAGCAAAGCTCCAGCGGCCTGCCGTTTCGTTGAGCATGCGGCCGGTCATCTTGGGAAACCAATGATAGATGCCGCCGATGAGCGGGAAGACTGCGCCACCAATAAGCACGTAATGCAAATGCGCGACGACAAAGTACGTATCGTGAGCCTGAAGGTCGAACGGCACAGACGAAATCATGACGCCGGTCAGGCCCCCAATGATGAATACGAAGAAGAAGCCCAGCACATAAAGCAGAGGCGTGCTCCAGCGCAGCGCGCCTCCCCAGAGCGTTGCCAGCCAGCAGAAGATCTGAATGCCGGTTGGGATAGCGATAACCATACTGGCCGCGGTGAAGAAGCTCTCTCCCATTTGGGGCAAACCAGTCGCGAACATGTGATGAACCCAAAGCCCGAACCCAAGAAAAGCTGTGCTGATGAGCGACAACACAAGCGCCGGATAGCCAAAATCCTTGCGGCGCGTGTAGGCCGAGATGATAGGCGAAATAGTACCCAGGGCTGGAATGAAAATCAGATAAACCTCCGGGTGCCCGAAGAACCAGAAGAGATGCTGCCACAGCAGTGGATCTCCACCCTCGGCCGGGTTGAAGAAGTGGGTGCCCAGGGAGCGGTCTGCGATCAGCATGGAAGTACAAGCCATCACCCAGGGCATGGCGAACACCACCATCCAGGACTGAACGAACATGGCCCAGACAAACAGCGGCATGCGGTTCAGCGACATGCCGGGTGCCCGCTGCTTCATGATTGTGACGATCAACTCCGTCGCAGTAATCAAAGCAGCCAGCTCAGTAAAGGTGATCATCTGCGCCCAGACATCCACGCGCTTACCCGGCGAATAGGCAGGACCGGAGAGCGGCGTATAAGCAAACCAGCCGGCATCGGGCCCCATGTTCAGCAGAAAGCAGGTCCAGAGAAACAAGCCTCCAATCAGGTACAGGTAGTAACCGAAAGCATTCAGGCGGGGAAACGCGACGTTTCTCGTCCCTACCATCAACGGCACAAGATACACTCCCAACCCTTCCATCACTGGAACCGCAAACAGGAACATCATGGTGGATCCATGAGTGGTGAAAATCTGGTTGTACTTATCGGGACTCAGGAATCCGCTTTCTGGATGAGCAAGCTGGATTCGCATCAGGATAGACAAAATGCCTGCCAGAGCGAAGAATCCGAACGCGGTCACGATGTAGCGAATACCAATCCGCTTGTGATCGACCGTAGTAAGCCAGCCCCAGACCCCGGGCGGGTCGGCCCAGGTAGACTCCAGCGAAGCCTGGTGTCGCTTCACATCAACGACAGGCGCGGTCAGTTGAGCAGTGCTCATTTCAGGCTCTCCAGATAATCCAGCAGCGACTGCATATCTCTCGGCTCCAAGTTGATGGGCGGCATGCGATTGCCGGGCTTCATATGTTGCGTATCGGTGATCCAACCCGCCAGATACCCGGGCGTATTCGGCGCCGTGCCTGCCGCCAGATAGTGACGGCTTCCGAAGTGGGTGAGGTCAGGAGCCGCATTGCCCATAGCGGCCGTTCCACGAACACGATGGCAGATAACGCAAGAGGAGGCGAGAAAGACTTGTTGTCCCGACTGCCTTTCAGCAGTGGTGGGCTGATCGGCCTGCCGACGTTGCTGTGCAGTCCAACGATCGAACTCCGCTTCCGGCTCGGCTACCACCAGGAATCCCATGTGCGCGTGTTGCAGGCCGCAGTACTCAGCACATTGGCCCCGATATTGGCCAGGCTTGGCCGCCTGAAGCCAGGTAACATTCTGATGATTCGGAATCAGGTCCGTCTTTCCGTGCAGATTGGGAACCCAGAAGCTGTGAATGACATCGCGACTGTCCGTAACGATGCGAACCGGGCGGCCTACGGGAATGTGGATCTCGTTCGCGGTCACGATGCGCATCTCAGCCGATGGATTGGCATATTGAAACTCCCACCACCACTGATGTCCAATCACATCGATCTCTAATGCTTCCTTGCCTGGCAGAGTGGAGATGGCGCGACCTCGAGCCACGCTCTGCACCAAGAAGACTCCCAGTATTCCCACTGTCACGGCCATTGAAGCGCTTATCCATACAGCAGCGCGCCGTTGCTGAGGAATCTCAGCTGGTTCCTCGTCCTTGTTCCGCCCGGCCCGGTACAGAGCAAAGCCAGTGAAGATCAAAACGGCCAGGAAGACGGCACTGCTGGTATAGACGAACAGTTCAGTGAGGGTGGCCATTCGCTCGGCTTGAGGCCCAGCCGGATTCATCGCCGATTGAGCACCTTGGGAAGCCAAAGGTGACCAGGAAGAAGCCATCACCTCCAGGAACATCGATAGCGTCACTGCGTCTTCTCCAGCGTCTTCTCAATCGCATCATCACGGGCTGGAGTAGCGGCAGTTGGCTCTGAGCCTCGTAGCGAGCGAACATAGGCGATCAGTTCCCAGATCTGGTACTTCGGAATGCGCGCGCCCCACGCTGGCATGCCATTGGGCCGCCCGAACGCGATGGTGTTATACATATCGCCTGGGCTTCGTCCGTAACGATATGTAGCGCTTATTAGAGATGGACCGATATCTCCTCCACCATCCATGTGACAGCCTTTGCAGTTGTACATGGTGTACAACTGAGCGCCCTCTGAAATGGCGTAAGCGTTACCTTCAAACGGGTTGTACTCATTCGCGGCTGTGACGCCGCCTTGCGCTGCGGGCGGAGTGCCCCCGGGTTGTAGCGCATTGGAAACCGAGCTTTCAGCGAATGCCCGGGTAGCTGGGGAGTTACGAAGCTGGCGGTTCTCGCGTTTACAAGCTGCTAATGCAATGCATAGGCAAAGGGCGGCGGCTGCTGTGAAGAGCCTACAGCCCGAACACATACAGTTCGCCCCCAGCCACTGTGTAGTTGGGCAGATCCGCCATAACGTTTAAGAATCCTTTGGCACCGGTACCATCCTTTGGATTAAGGTTGTTGGCAACGATCGATCCTGCCCAACCGCCTACTCCGGCGAGCACCGCCACGTACTGTTTGCCATCGGGGCCAAGAAACGTGATTGGCTGGCCGACGATGCCGGAGCTGACTTGAAACTGCCAGAGTAGTACTCCGGTATGGGCGTCGACCGCCTTAAACCAGCGGTCCATAGTGCCATAGAAGACCACGTCGCCCGCGGTAGCTATGGCGCCTGCCCAAACCGGAAACTTTTCCTTGATCTCCCATACTGTTCGGGCCTTCACCGGATCCCAGGCCGAGAAGATGCCTCGATTGCCTCCTTGACCTGGATAGAACTTCGCCTCGGCGCCTTCATAGGGAGTGCCGGCGATGTAGTTGGCCTGCTCGGCTCGCTCTTCCATGCACATGTTGTTGTGAGGCAGGTACAGCAGACCCGTGGAGTAGGAGTAAGCGGACGGGCTCCAGTCTTTTCCGCCCGAGGCAGAAGGGCAGATATCAGTCACTACTTGGCCCATCTTCGGACGCTTTTGGTCATTCATCATTGGGCGGCCTGTCTTCAGGTCTACCGAATTAACAGTGTTCCCATAAGCAAACGGCTCGGCGGAAAGCACTTCACCTGTTTGCCGGTCCATCACGTACATGCGCGCATTCCGGTCTGGATGCAGCAGAACTTTGCGAATCTGTCCATTGATCGGTAGATCAGCAAGAATGTTCTCGTTGATACCGTCATAGTCATACTCGTCATGCGGGTTGAATTGGTAAGCCCAGATTGCTTCGCCGGTCTCAGGACGTCGCGCAATGATGCCCGCTGTCCACTTGTTATCTCCTGGCCGCTGACTGCCATTCCAAGGTCCCGGATTTGCGGTTCCGTAATAGATCAGGTCTAGGTCCGGGTCGTAGGAAATAAAGCCCCATGGCGCGCCTCCGCTGATCTTCCAGGTTTCCCCCGGCCACGTGCTCGAGCCTAAATCCTTGCCGCGGTCCAGCGAGTAGAACGGCTTAAAGTTGAGACCAATAAGAACATCCTTATCGGGACCGGCGGAGTACCCTCGCCACAATATGCGACCTGTTTTCTCGTCCAGGCCGGTGAGCCAGCCGCGTACACCTAATTCGCCTCCGGCGTTGCCGACCAGCACTACATTCTTCGCCACAATGGGAGCCATCGTCATGGTTTCGCCTTTACTGATATCGCCCAGATTGGTGCGCCAGACCTCTTTGCCGGTAATCGCATCGACAGCGACCGTGTGCATGTCGAGGTTGTTATAGATAATCTTGCCGTTCGAGTAGACGCCGCCTCGATTGACCACGTCGCAGCAGGCAACACCAGCCGATGCGGGCGCAACATGTGGATCGTAAGTCCACTTCAACCGTCCGTCCGGGCTGTTCAAATCGAAAGCCATCAGAAGGTCTGGAAGCGGCGTGATCACATACAGCGTGTCGCCAACAACTAGCGGCGCGCTTTCGTGCCCTTTCTTCAGGCCTGTAGAGTGAGACCAGATCTTCTTTAGGCCTCTAACATTAGCCGTGGTGATCTGCTTAAGATCGCTGAAGCGGGTATTGCCATCGTCTTTGGCAGCCATCTTCCATTGGCCATCATCGGGCACACGGCGCAGTGTCGAGATGGGAACTGACGCACTTGAACTCGAAGGCTTGTGCTCATTCTCATGTGCTTGTCCCGAACGTGAGCAACTTGCGCTGACCAATAGCAGAAGGATTGCTGCACAGTTCGAATGTCTCAGCAAAGACGTCCCGGGGTAGTAACCCGCTTGTACGGCCACAACCCTTTTCATTCAGACTTTTAGACAGTCAGCCCAATGATTCCCTTACACCAGTAAAGTTGCTTGGCCTTTCAGCGTAAAGTGCTCACAGTCGTTGTTGAGAAATGCATTAGGACCCGCAGGACCGGTATTTCTCACTGATCGCGCTTTCTCAATAGGGAAGTCTCACGGGCGGAGTATTCAACAACCGTAATGTTTTATCAAGATGGAAAGCTGCAATACAAAGTCCGTGTCGATGAGCCAAGCCCCCTTTTTGCCAAGGCTCTACAACAGGGACTCGGCGGCATTGAGGGCGAAATACGAGTAATGCTGCAGTACCTGTTCCAGGCCTGGAACAGCCGTGGCCCGCAGAAGTATCGGGATATGCTTCTGAACACGGGAACAGAGGAGATAGCACACGTTGAGATGTATGCCACGGCCATTGCGTTGAATCTGGAAGGCTCGGCTGCCGTCACTCAGGAGAAGATGGCTCATAACAATCCCATGGTTGCGGCCATTATGGGCGGCATGTCACCGCGCCAGTTCTTATCTGGCGGCATGGGTGCGCTTGCAGCCGATGCGGAAGGTAATCCTTTCAACGGTTCATGGATTGTCTCAAGCGGAAACATTGCGGCTGACATGTATTCGAATGTCAACGCGGAAGCGACCGGGCGTGCGCTCGCCTGTCGCTTGTACGCTATGACAGACGACCCGGGCATGAAGGATATGCTGTCCTTCCTGATTGCTCGCGATACCATGCACCAGCAGCAATGGCTGGCCGTGATTGAAGAGCTTGGCGGCTATCAGGGTGTTCTTCCTATTCCCAATACCTTTCCGCAAGCGGACGAATATAAGGAGTTCAGCTACACCTTCCTCACCACCAGATTGGATGGCGCTAGCGACGTCTCAGGACGGTTCACCAGTGGCCCCTCGCTGGATGGGCGTGGTGAATTCAGCGTTCGTCAGGCTCAGCCGCTTGGGCAGGAACCGGCTCTTGCACCGCCCATTCCGCAGGCGTTTGCAGAGAAGCAGCAGATGCGAATCCATCCCGTTGCGCAGGTTATCGAGAACATCAAGGACAGCGTTTTGGGTGACTAACCCACAACCGAGGATCACTTATGTTCTACTGCGAAACGCGACTGATGTACCCAGTGCGGGTCGAGAAACCAAACCCGGTCTTTGCCAAGCTGTTGCAGCAAGGATTAGGTGGCGTGGATGGCGAGATTCGTGTCACGCTTCAATACCTGCTGCAAGCCTGTAACTATCGAGGGCCGGAGAAGTATCGAAAGATGCTTCTCGATACGTGTGCTGAAGATATGGCTCACGCGGAGATGTGGGCCACTGCGATTGCCTTGAATCTGGAGGGGTCGCCCGCGGTTATTACAAGAGGAGATGGCTCGAGAGAATCCTATGGTCGCGGCAGTGATGGGCGGCATGTCCCCAAGGCAGTTCCTGTCCGGCGGCATGGGCGCACTAGCGGCCGACAGCGAAGGCAATGCTTTCGACGGATCGTGGGTTTTATCGAGCGGCAATATCGCAGCCGACATGTATGCCAACGTCGAAGGAGAAGTAACGAATCGGGGAGTAGCAGCCCGGCTTCACCACTTTACTGACGATCCTGGAATGAAGGATATGCTGAGCTTCCTGATTGCTCGGGATACCATGCACACCGAACAGTGGCTCTCAGTAATAGAAGAATTAGGTGGCGGGCCCGGCACCTTGCCAATTCCGAACTCCTTTCCGCAGTCGGATGAGTATCGCGAGTTCAGCTATGCTTATCTCACAACGGCGATCGATGGAGCACCGCAGCCAGAAGGACGTTTCACTTCCGGGCCATCTATGGATGGACATAGTGAGTTTAGCGTGCGCCGGGCGCAACCGTACGGCGGCGAACCTAAGCTGGCAGCGCCCATTCCGCAAGCTTTTGCAGGACGCCGGCAAATGATCTAATTGAAAGAGCGCCAAGGCTCGGGTAACTCATCATGAGTGAAAGCTTGTAAACTGTCACCGAATGGCCCGTCAACTTACTCAGTCAATCAGCGGCGGGATGTTTAGGGGCAAACGTGTCTCGATCGTGCTTAAAAGACCGGTCGAGGCACGTAAGCTTCAGCCCTCTGCAAAACGGCGTCAAGACTGGCTAAGTGTAACTGCATTACTTATAGGTGCAGTCCTGGTAATCCTGCTAATTGAATTTAATGCTGCTTATACGGTGAGCCTGCAATCACCCTTCGTGCTTCATCTGCAGTGGCCGCTCGTTATAGCGCACCGCACACCTACCGAAGGCGCCGTGCAAGCCCGGTCTGACCAGCGCAAGGATCTGTCCGCATACCAGCAGTATGCCTGCGCAAAATTCGGATCGGCTTGTCGCGTGGCCCTTGCCATTCAGCGGGCCGAGAATCCACAGGGCAGCTGTGAGACTTACCACCATAACTCAGACGGCACGCTGGATTGGGGCTACTTTCAAATCAATACCGTGCACCTGAAGCGCTCTGGTGTGAATTTGCGTGACCTGCTCGATTGCAAAGCTAACATCGACTTTGCCTATCAGCTCTACCGGGAGCGAAACAACTTCACCGCCTGGAGCACTTACACCAATGGATCATACCGGCGCTATCTACGGTAATCAGTAACTCCATCGATAGACTTAAAAGGGGTTATATGAACATCTCTCGTCGCGGCTTTATCGGCACGGTGGCTTCTGCCGCAGTGGCCGCTGGTCCGGTTAGTCAGAAGTTAACGCCGTTCCCATACGGGGCGACCGAGTTGCTGGATGGTCCCCTGAAGAGACAGTTCGATGAGAACCATTCCTTCTTCCTCGGTCTAAGTGAGGATCGCCTGCTGAAGATCTATCGGCAGCGCGCAGGCTTGCCGGCGCCCGGAGAGTACATGGGCGGTTGGTACGAGGGTTTCTCCCCGGGGGCGCACTTTGGCCAGTATGTCTCGGCTCTTGCGCGCTTTGCGGCGTCAACCGGATCCCAGCCGACAAAAGCAAAAGTGCAGCGGCTGATTCGCGGCTACTCACAGACGATCGATCCGTCCGGAAAGTTCTTTGTCGACCTCCGCTTTCCCTCTTACACTTACGACAAACTAACGTGCATGTTGATTGACGCTCACTCGCTATTGGGCGAGCCCGATGCAGCCGCCATTCTTCGAGCGACTCTCAACGCTGCGCTTCCTCACATGCCCGACCACGCTATGACGAGAGAAGAGCAGAAAGCGTGGCGGCCGTATCTGGACGAGACGCACACTTGGGACGAGCCCTATACAGTCGCGGAGAATCAGTTCCTGGCCTACGAGCGCCTGGGGGATCGACGTTACTACGATCTAGGCCGGCGGTATTTGCAGGATCGTGTCTTTTTCGATCCGCTGTCGCGAGGCGAGAACGTGCTGCCCGGCTTGCATGCTTACAGCCACATGAATTCGCTCTCCTCCGGCATGCAGGGTTATTTGAAGTTAGGCGACCCCAAGTATCTGCAGGCGGTGAGCAACGCGGTAGACATGATCTGGACGACCCAGAGTTTTGCGACCGGGGGCTGGGGTCCAAACGAATCCTTCGTCGAGCCGGGCAAGGGCTTGCTGGGCGCTAGTTTGAAAACGACGCATCGCAGTTTTGAAACTCCGTGCGGCGCCTATGCGCATTTCAAGGTCATGCGTTACCTGCTGGGTGTGACGCAGGATATGCGCTATGGCGACAGCATGGAGCAAGTGCTCTACAACACGGTCTTGGGCGCCAAGCCAATTTGTGAGGATGGCCGCACATTCTACTACTCCGACTATGGCGTGCCTGGCCAGAAGATCTATAAGCGAGATATCAAGGAAGCGCGCTGGTCGTGGGACCACGATGGCCGTTGGCCTTGCTGCTCGGGAACCTTGCCGCAAATGGCAGCCGACTACACCATCAGCACTTACTTCCGCAGCCCGAACGGCATATACGTCAACCTGTTTGTTCCCTCTCGCATCCGTTGGACAACTGGTTCAACTCGCTACAGCCTCGCCCAGGAGACAAGTTACCCAACTGCGAACCTGGTTCGCCTAACGCTGAACGCTTCGAAGCCTTCGGACATGGTTGTGTACCTGCGAGTTCCGGCTTGGGCAGGCGCAAACACATCTGTCTCGATCAACGGCAAACGTCGGCCCGGCGCTGTCGCAGCGGGTCAGTTTCTGGCGCTCGGCCGCACCTGGAACGATGGAGATCAAATCGAGTACGACATCGATCAGCGTGTCTCATCGGTACCCGTCGATGCGCAGACACCGGACCAGGTTGCAATCAAGCGGGGAGCGCAGGTGTTGTTTGCCATCAGCGACACGGGCGTTGTTCTGTCGCCCAAGACTGCGGGCAATCCTCCGATCCGTCCGACCCAAGGAGTCGATTGGCAGTTGGAGGATTCGCCTGTTCCGCTGCGCCCGTTCTATGCCATTGGCAATGAACAGTATCAGACTTACTGGTCGGTCAAAGCCTAGGGGCGAGGCAGAGGTTGGTCGATCGGCACTGGTTTGCCGAAGTGCGGGGTGCCGTTTGCGTTCCAGGTAAAGGGTTGAGCGCGGGGCGCACGCTCGTTCTTGCATCCCTCATTAGGTTCGGGGTTGGCGTGATATATGATCCAGTCCTGCTTGCCGTCGGGTGATTGGAAAAAGCCGTTATGGCCCGGCCCAAAGGCGTGAGCCGAGCTTGAGCCCTTGAAGACGGGATGCTTATTCTTTACCCAATTGTCCGGATTGAGTAAGTCACTATCAGCTGAAGCAGTAAGCTCACCCAGCTGGTAGTTATCGGTCCAGCATCCGCTGGCGGAGTAAATCAGAAACAGCTTGTCGCCGTGTTTGAGTATCTCCGGCCCTTCGTTCACATTGACATGAGGGGGATTGTGGCCCGGCAAATCGCCCACTTTCTCCCAGCCCTTCTCAGGCCGCGACAAGCGAACACGCGGGCTTGCCACAGTGACTGGATCAGAAAGGCGCGCGATATAGATGTCTTGTTCACCGTCGTCGTTGCCTTCCCAACCGGACCAGATCATATATAACTGGCCTCGATTCCCAAACACCGACGCGTCAATGGCCCAATGATTGTCAGCGGCGCCAATGGGACGCGGCCTGCTCCACGTTCCCTCAAGCGGATCAGCCGCATCGGTTTCAATTACCCAGAGGCGATGGTTTCTATTCCTACCGTTGTCCGCTGCAAAGTAGATGTACCACTTATCTCCGAATCGATGGATCTCCGGGGCCCAGATCTCCTTGGAGAAAGGGCCGTGAGGCGGTGCCCGCCAAACCACTTTCCGCTCGGCTGTCTTCAGGTCAGCCACCGACTTGGTCTTCCAGATTGTCAGGTTACTGCCGGTTGAGTTCATGTAATAGTAAGTGCCCTGATCTTGGAACACCCAGGGGTCGGGCCCTGAGGGCAGCAACGGATTAGTGAAGGTTTGAGACCATGAAGAAAGCGCGATCAGATTCGAGAGAACGAGGGTCAAGCACCGTTTCACACCTAAGATGTTCACATACCGCCGCGTATTTCTTTCCCTCGCTACAGCAATGGTTCTGGCCGGTTTCACTCTCCTCAGTTCTACCCCAGCTGTGACCTTTACTGACGTGACAAAGCAAAGCGGTGTTGCCTTTCTCAACCAGAACTCACCTACTACCGACAAGTACTTAATTGAGGCGATGACGGGCGGGGTGGCCGTGTTCGACTTTGACAACGATGGCTGGCAAGACATCTTTCTGGTAAACGGCGCCGCGCTTCACCATGGCCAGACGGACTCTGAACCATTGCCAAAGACGGACCCTAAGTATTGGAACCGCCTGTACCGCAATAATCACGATGGAACGTTTACGGACGTTACGACCAAAGCCGGTGTAAGTGGAAGCGGCTACGGCATGGGTGTCGCGGTAGGCGATATCGACAATGACGGTTACGAGGACTTACTCGTGACTAACTATGGAGGAGTGATTCTTTACCACAACAACCACGACGGGACGTTTACGGATATTACGAAACGCGCGGGGTTAAACGTGGAAGGCTGGATGTCGAGTGCGGGCTTCTTCGACTACGACAATGATGGGCATCTGGACTTATTCATCTGCCGCTACCTTGAGTGGAGCTTTGCTAAGAACATCTTCTGCGGTTCACGTACTGAGGGCGGCCGCTCCTATTGCCATCCCGACAACTTCAAGCCGATTGGGAGTTATCTTTTCCACAACAACGGCGATGGGACATTCTCCGATGTCAGTGCCAGAAGCAAGATTGGCGCTACGCCGGGCAAGAGCCTTGGAGTCGCGTTTGCTGACTTCAACGGCGACGGATACCCCGATATCACCATAGCGAACGATTCCTTCCAGCAGTTCTTATTTCTGAATCAGAAGGACGGAACGTTTGCGGAGACGGGCATGGCGGAGGGTACTGGCTATACGGACGAAGGAAAGACATTCGCCGGTATGGGAACAGATGCAGGCGATCTGGATAACGATGGCAAGCCCGATATTGTGTCGACTGCCTTGTCTAACGAGACTTACTCTTACTTTCACAACTTAGGCAATGGCGCTTTCAGTTATGACACCAACATCAGCCGGTTAGGGGCGGCTACTAAGTTGCTGGGCGGCTGGGGTATGCGGATTTTTGACTACGACAACGACGGCTGGAAAGACCTGTTGTTTGCGAATAGCC
This sequence comes from uncultured Bryobacteraceae bacterium, assembly GCA_964248405.1. Taxonomy (GTDB): domain Bacteria; phylum Acidobacteriota; class Terriglobia; order Bryobacterales; family Bryobacteraceae; genus Bog-105. The sequence continues at coordinate 6,642 of CAXTYH010000013.1, read as the reverse complement.
ATGTGATGGACAACGTAGCCAAGTTGCAACCACACCTGGAGTATCTGGAGCCGCTGCTTCTGCTGCGGAATGTGGACGGCCGATTTACCGACGTATCCGGGCAGTCGGGTCCCGTGTTTCAGGAGAAGTGGGCCAGTCGGGGGGCAGCCTTCGGCGATCTGGACAACGATGGCGACATAGATGTTGTTGTGGCGACGTGCGGTGGACCTGCCCATGTGCTGCGCAACGACGGCGGCAACAAGAATAACTGGGTCGCGTTTGATCTGCGCGGGACAAAGAGCAATCGAGACGGCATCGGCGCGCTACTAAAGTTGACCACAGCATCCGGCAAAGTGCAGTATGGGTCCGCGCAAACGGCCGGCAGTTATCAATCGGCACAGGACAGGCGAGTTTACTTCGGCCTGGGTGAGGAAGCCTCGGTGCGCGATGTCGAGATACGGTGGCCAAGTGGGATCAGACAGGTACTGACGAATCCCGCTATTCGTCGAGTAGTTACTGTCGAGGAGAAGCCTTAGCAAGAGGGGCGAAAGAGGAGCGATGAAGCGAGCGGGATGGAGTTGCGCGTTAGCCATACTGGCCGGGTGCGCCGTGGCGGGAGCGGAAGAGGGCAAGGCGGTACGGATTGAGGTTCGGGCGAACAAGCCGTATAAGTTTGCGATTCCGCGAACGATCTTCGGCAGCTTTCTAGAGCCCATTGGGAACTCGACTTACAACGGTTTATGGGCGGAAATCCTGCTGAATCCAAGTATGGAAGAGAACCTGTGGAGCGTGGCAAATTCGGCTCGCCTGGTGGAAGAAGTGCCGACGTTGAGGAGAGCTTCAGAGTTAGGCCTGCCGCTGCCGTGGGAGCCGCTGAACGCGAAACAGGGGAATCGGTATGAGCCGCGGTGGGGCGATGCAGCGAATTCGTGGCGGTCACTCGAGCTGCTGGGAGTGCCCGGACAAGCGACGGGTATCAAGGAACGCGTCTATCTGCCGATCCATCGCGAATTGCGGTACTTCGGCAGCGTGTATGCAAAGCACCTGAGTGGTCCGGCCACGTTGAACATTTCGCTTCGGGTGAGGAACCAGCCGGACCAGGTACTGGCCGAGGCAAGCGTATCAGCGCCCGAGACAGAGTGGACCAAACACCGCTTCGCGCTTGAGGTACCAAAGGGAAAGCTGGAGGCGTTGGCGCCGGCCGACTTTGTCCTTCAGGTCTCGGAGGATGAGCGAGTGCTGGTGGACCAGATGAGCCTGATGCCGGCTGATGCGATTGATGGTCTCGACCCCGACATGGTGCGCATGGCGAAGGAGATGGAGACTCCGCTGGTTCGGTTTGGGGGGAACTTCACCTCGGGCTATCACTGGCGGGATGGCGTGGGGCCGATGGATAAGCGCATCAGCACGGTGAACATTGCCTGGGGCATTCCCGAATACAACACGTTTGGGACGGACGAGTTTCTGCGTTTCTGCGATCTGATCGGCGCCTCCCCGCAGATTGCATTGAACCTGGGCAGCGGCACAGCTGAGGAAGCGGCGGGCTGGGTGCGGTATGTGAACCAGCGCTTGAAGAAGACCGGCCTGCTGTGGGAATTAGGCAACGAGTTATGGGGCGAGTGGAATCTGGGTTATCCCACACTGGGAGAGTTGCCGAAGAGAACGGCGGCTTTCAGCAGAGCGATACGAGCGGTGGATCCGGCGGCGCAGCTGATTGCTACCGGACAAGATCCGGATGTATACCGCAAGTGGAACGCAGCGCAACTAGAGAATGCACCAGGCACTTACAACTACTTGTCAACCCACTTTGTAGTAACGACGACGCAGGTTCAGCAGCCAGGTCCGGCAGCGTTCTCCACCAGCGCGAGCCTGGCGCTGCCGGTGCAGTTAGGTCGGCAATTGCGTGAGATGCAGGAGCAGATCAATTCGAGGCCCGGATATAAGAACGAGGTTCACCTAGCCTTTACAGAGTGGCTGTTTCATCCAGGCGAGCGGGAGCGCAAGGACGCGGTGAGCTACAGCAATATGGGCGGGGCAATTGCAGCCGGCGGCATGTTCAATATGCTGCTGCAGCATGCGGATATAGTACCGGTGTCGGATATCACTGGGATCGTGGAATTTGCCGGCATTTGGAAGAAGCGCGGACGCGTGTATGCAACCCCGTCATACTATGCGTTTCGCATGTATTCGACGGCCGCAGCTGACCGCCTGGTGGAAGTGAAGACCAACAGCAGATCCTACGATGTAGAGCAAGGGATCACTCGTTTGCCGGACATTGAGCATGTGCCGTATCTTGACGTGGTAGCGGCGACGAGCAAGAGCGGGGATAAGCTGACGCTATTCTGTGTAAATCGAAACTTAACCGAGGACACGCCGGCAACGGTCGATTTGAGAGACTTTGCCGCAGGTGGGACCGGACATGTGCAGACGCTCTCTGCGCCTGACGTTTACGATGGGAACGACGAGACCAAGCCGGATGCGATCAAGCCGGTACAGTCAGAGATAGCTATAGAAGGCGAGCAGTTTCAATATACGTTTCGCCACGAGAGCGTTACGCGCATTGAGCTGCAACGGAGATAACAGGACGATGATCAAGAGTTTTCGGTATTTGACTGCGTTCGCAGTGCTAACTGCAGCGGCTTGGGGTCAAGAGGGGCCGGCGCGTTGGACTGAACAGAAGGCGCAAAGCTGGTATGCGACTGAACCGTGGTTGGTGGGCAGTAACTACATACCGACTTATGCCGCCAATCAGCTGGAAATGTGGCAGGCTGACACATTCGACGCCAAGCGTATCGATACCGAGTTACGTTGGGGACAGAAGCTGGGAATGAATACCATGCGGGTGTTCCTGGACGACCTGCTATGGGAGCAGGATCAGGCGGGCTTTACCCAACGCATCAATACCTTCCTGGATGTTTGTAAGAAGCACAAGATCAGGCCGGTGCTGGTGTTCTTCGACTCGTGCTGGGACCCGAATCCGCAACTGGGTAAGCAGAAGCCGCCGGTTGCAGGCGTACATAATTCGCGCTGGGTGCAAAGTCCGGGGGCCAAAGCGCTGAGTGATCCGGCACAGTATCCGCGGCTGAAGGCGTATGTGCAGGGCGTAATGAAAGCCTTTGGGAACGACGACCGAGTGCTGGCCTGGGATATGTGGAACGAGCCGGATAATCCGAATACGTCGAGTTACGGAAAGGAAGACCCGACCAACAAGGTGGAGCTGGTAACGGCGCTGCTGCCACAGACTTTCCAATGGGCGCGTGAGGCTGGAGCAACACAGCCACTGACCAGCGGCGTGTGGCAGGGTGACTGGTCGGACCCGAGTAAGTTGAGCCCGGTGGCGAAAATACAGCTTGACCAATCGGATGTGGTCAGCTTTCATGATTACGGGCCGCCGGCTGAGTTCGAGGCAAAGATGAAAAGCCTTCAGCAGTACCGACGCCCCCTGATCTGCACCGAATACATGGCACGCGGCGTCAACAGCACGTTCCAGGGCAGCTTGCCCATTGCGAAAGCAAGTAAGGTGGGCGCCATCAACTGGGGATTCGTGCAAGGAAAGACGCAGACTAATCTGCCGTGGGATTCCTGGCAGCAGCCTTACGTGAACCGGGCGCCCGCAATCTGGTTTCACGACATTTTTTATGCGAACGGCAAACCGTACCGGCCAGCTGAGGTTGCGTTCATCAAGAAAGAGACGAAGGGACAGTAACGGCCGCGGTTGCGTGGCTTTCCTGCTCATCAGGAGAGGCGTTTCCACGTCTTCACTGAACTGAATCCAGCCAAATATCGGGCTTTCTTTTCATATTTATCGCTGGACAAGCTATAACTCAGTTCAAAGGGCTTAGACCTGTGATATACAGTACAGAGCGTCTGCTATGGCGCTCTCGAGTTGTACTGTCACGTGCCCATGACTCACGCCCAGGTTTCGGCCCTCCACGCGCCGAGAGAAGTTCCAGAAGCGCCGGCTCCCGCCATCTCCCGAAAACATGTTAAGTCTCTGGATGGCGTTCGCGGGCTAGCCATTCTGGCCGTTCTGGTTCATCATCTGACGGCAAGCTGTTGGCCCAGCGCGCATCCTTCGGTCCATCACTTGAGGGAGATCCTTTATATGGGCTGGGCCGGCGTCGATCTCTTCTTCGTTCTCTCCGGCTTTCTCATTACCGGCATTCTCATAGACACTAAGTCCGCCGATAATTATTTTGGCGCCTTCTATATGCGCCGGGTGTTGCGCATATTCCCGGTGTTCTACCTCGTTCTAACCGCCCTTACCCTGGCCTACTACTCGCCTTTAGGCCGGCACATGGTGTCCTTCTTTCCGCCTCCCAAACAGCTGCCGTTCTACTTCGTTTACCTCAATAACTGGTTGCCGCTCCAGCGTGGCCAGGCGAACATCATCGGGCATTTTTGGACCCTGGCCATTGAGGAGCAATTTTATCTGCTCTGGCCTTTATGCGTTTGGCTACTGCCGCGCAAAAAGATTCTGCCTGTTGCTGCGGCTGGTGTTCTGATCGGTTTCTGCCTGCGCTCGGGAGTACTTCTGTACTTCCAGGATTTTCGGCATCAATCGATGCCCGATCTTCTCGAGAACTTATTCTTCCGCGGTCTCGACACGTTGCTTGCAGGGGCAGCAATTGCGGCCCTGGTTAGAGACCCTAAAGCGCTCTTGCGTTTTCGCCGGCGCATCTACCTAGCCGGCAGCTTGAGCGGCCTGCTTGCGTTCCTCATGCTGTATCTCGACCGGCCCAGAGACATGTTCTATCTGATCGGCTTCACTCTGTTTGGCGCTGCCTTTGGTGCGCTTGTGCTTTTTGTATTTAGCACCGCAGATAAGAGCACCTGGTTCCAAACTATGATGCGCTCTGCCCCGCTGACTTCCTTTGGTAAGTACAGCTATGGCATCTACATTTACCACGTGCCTGTGCTGGGCTTTGGGCTGGCTCTACTGTCCAGAAAACTTGCTATCGGCACTGCGACGGTTGCCTCGTTGCTGTTCATGCTCGGGGTTCTCGTCTGCAGCTACGTGATTGCTGTACTTAGTTACGATCTGTTTGAGCGGCGCATTCTCTCGCTTAAGAGTCGCTTCACTGCCAACTTCAAGCAAGTGTAGAAGAGTGGCCAACCATCTGGTCTGCCACTAACGGTCGCGCGGGTTCAACTGGCCATTCGCGAGCGCAGGTGCGGGCGTTTTGACATGGGTAGTTGATCGGCTGGGTGCATTTGAAAATTCGAAGCCAACCGAGTGGTGAGACGGTGCCGGTGCGGCCTGGACGTGCTGAGCGGCGGTGACAGTGGATCCGTCTGCTTCCTGAGGCGGGCTTACTTCTCGCTCACGGCTTTCACGGCTTTCACGGCTTGTCTGGAGATCGGCTAAAGCTGCCTGATCTTTTTCAAAGTATCGGCGCAGGCGCGACTCCTGGACGCTCAGCTCTTTCAGTTGTCGCGCGTAGACTTGGTGCGCGTGAGCTTCGAGAAGAAGCGTTTGCACGTTTCCGTCTTCGTTGGCGAATAGGCCGGCGAACTCCACCTGGCCATGCGCATAGAGAGACATTTCCAAACGTGCGATGCGGTTGATGCGCCACTCAGTATCGGCGAGCCTCTGAACGAATTCAGATTCCATTTGGCCTTCGGGACGGTAGTGAGTGAAGAAGCGTGTGACGTGGAGATGGTAGAGGTCGAAGTCTGCTCGGCTGAGCAGAACGTTGTGGCCACTTGCGGTCGGCATCACGCGGAGTTGTGAGGCGGAAACGGGTTGCGTTTCGGTCATTTGAGGATGGGTCTCCTTTGGCGGTTTCACGCTAGCAGGCAATCGGGCAGGTATGAAAGCTGGATAGGCCGAAGCCTGCGGCTAAGTTGGTGTGAATCAGGCCTTTGTGGAAATTTGTAAGAGTTGTGAACGGGTGAGGAGAGCGGCGTTTTTCAAACAGTGGGGGCCGGAAGATGGCGGGCTACCTAGCCGGTGAGCGAACTGATAGCATTCCTCCTATGATTCGTGCGATGGTGCTCGGGGTGGTTTGCTGCAGCTTTGTTTTTGGTGCGGAGCTTGCGACGAAGAAGTCGTTAAATTTGCAGTCGATCAAAACGATGGTGGCAGCGGCAGAGGCAGAGGCGGCGCAGCGGAATGTGCAGGTGAGCATCTGCGTGGTGGATGAGAGCGGCAACCTGCTGTTCTTTCAGAAGGCGGATGGTGCGCCGTTAAACACGATTGAGTTTGCGCAGAGAAAAGCGCGGCACTCGGCGTTTTATAAAAGCCCGTCACGGAGTGGGGCTGAAGCGGTTAAGAAGGGCGACCTGGCAGTGTTGGCGTATCCGCAATTTTTTCCAAATCAGGGTGGACTGCCGATTCAGATTGATGGGCAGACGATTGGGGCGATAGCAGCGAGCGGCGCTAAGTCGGAGATTGATGAGGCCGTTGCGCAGGCTGGGCTGGATGCGTTGTTGAAGAGTCTGCAGGCGGCGAAGTAGAGGGAGAATCTCTAGTGGGGTTCGTCTGCGGGGTTTGTCTTCAGGGTGGAAGGTCGGCGGTGAATATTGTTTGGTTGGGGACACGCCTACTTCCTTCGTGTTTGCCAGTCCGTAGACATCCGGCCGGGGTGTCCCCGGAGGGGCATCGTCGGCGGTGAATATTGCAGTGAACCCGTACCGTGAGACAGACGAGTTAAGGGACGG